>CAVQMC010000022.1:0-306169 GCA_963713505.1 uncultured Ignavibacteria bacterium
GAAGATTAGCTCCTATTAAAGCTGCGATACTTCCATTAGTTAATAAAGACGGTATGCCGGAAATTGCCAGAAAAATTGAAAATGATTTAAGAAGATATCTAAAAGTTTTTTATGATGATAAAGGCGCAATTGGGAGAAGATACAGAAGACAGGATGAAGCCGGAACACCATATTCAATTACAATTGATACAGATACTTTAAATGATAATACTGTCACTGTAAGAGAAAGAGATTCAATGGAGCAGGTTAGAATATCTTCCGAAAATGTTTTAAAGTCTCTTCAGGATAAATTAATTTTTTAATATTTGTATTTTTTAAAAGTTAATAAAAAATAATAAAGCAGGTTTTTGCCTGCTTTTTTTTATTAAAAATCTCAAATAATTTATTTAAAGGAACCGGTGAGATTTCTTCCGGTAAAAGAAAAAACAAAGACACAATTACTTTTAGGTTATTTAAGAATGATTTTTAACTTAAAATAAAGCAATTTATATTTAATTTTGTATTATGAATTTATATTTGTAATCGGAGAAAATTTGAAGAAAATTCCGCTAATATTATTTATATTTTTATCCTTTAATTTTTGCGAAATTAAGGCACAAAGTTACGATTCTCTTGTAACTACGGGAATAAAACAAATTTATAATATAAAACTTCCTGAAGCAGAGAAAACATTCCGAGCTTTAATTGCAGACTATCCAAATCATCCTGCCGGAAGATTTTTTCTTGCTATGATTGACTGGTGGAAAATTTTATTAGATCCTGATAATGAATCTTATGATGATATATTTTTTCAGAAAATAGAAGATGTTATTTATCAATGCGATGAATTATTAGATAAAAATCCGGATAATTTTGATGCTTTATTTTTTAAAGGCGGAGCAATTGGTTTTAGAGGAAGATTAAGAGCATTTAGAGAAAGCTGGTTAAAGGCTGCTGATGACGGAAGGGAAGCGTTACCAATAGTTGAAAAAGCTGCCGATCTTGATTCGACAAATATGGATGTAAAATTAGGCTTCGGTATTTATGATTATTATGCTTCTGTAATTCCAGACGAATATCCTTTGCTGAAACCATTAATGTTATTTTTCCCTAAAGGAAATAAAAAACGCGGTATTGAAGAATTGGAAGCAACTGCATCATTTGGTGAATACGCAAAATATGAAGCTCGTTATTTTTTAATGACTTTATATTACAATTATGAAAATAATCCTTATAAAGCAGAAGAATATGCAAAAGAATTAGTAAAAGATTTTCCAGATAATCCGATTTTTGAAAAATGGTATGGAAGAATTAAAGCTAAAGAAGGCCGTTACAAAATTGCTTCTCAAATATTTATGGATATTCTGCAGAAAGCAGATAGTTCTTTTAAAGGTTATAATTATCCAAATACAAAAAGAGAAGCTTCATATTATGTGGGACTTCAATACAGAAATGAATCTCAAGTGGATTCTGCAGAATATTATTTTACTGAATGTGCAGATATTTCTAAAAAAATAGATAAAGATGAGCCATCTGGATTTTTAATAAATTCTTATTTGTATCTCGGTATGATTAACGATTTGAAAGGTAATAGAAACAAAGCTGTTGAATTTTATAATAAAGTACTTGATATAAAAGAATACGGACAATCTCACGCTATGGCTAAAAAGTATTTAAAGCAGCCCTTTAAATAACTTTATAAACTTGTAGAAATACTTATTCTGTGAAGAGCACCGATTGCACCCATTGAAGAATATCCGTAATCAAACCTGTAGTTGGAAATTACAGCTCCTAAACCTGCATTGAAACCGGCAATACCTGCAAATGTACCGACTTTCAACTCAGTTCTTTTTTCATTGTCATAACCGAATCTTAGTCTTAAAACTTTGCTCAATGTAAATTCAGCACCAATAGTAAATGCTTTAAATCTCTGGAAAAAATCGCTTCTGTTTTCATTAAGTTTATGAAAATCGAGAGATAATCTGACAGGCAAATATTCTAATCTTTTAGAAACACCAATCACGACATCAAAAGGAAGATTTTCTTTAGTGCTGTAATAAGAGGAAAGCTGAGAACCAATATTTAATGCAGCAGCACCGATATCAATACTTTGAGATGGGACAGAATAATGTAAACCTAAATCAACGGCCGCGGCACTGGAAGATTTATCGGCAATACTTGAATAAATAAATTTTACATTTGCTCCGTAATAAAAATTTTCATCAAGTGTGTTTGCGTAACCGACAATAAAAGCAACCTCTCCGGCTCCGAAATCTCCTAATTTTTTACCATTCTGATCAGCTTCTGTAAAACTTCCATAATTAATATATTTAACAGCAGCGCCCATTCTTCCAATTCCCTGAAGATCTGTAGAATATGAAAGACTTGCCAAGTTTATATCTAAAAGATGCTTTACAAAAGAGAATGAAATTGGATTTTCTTCCAATAATTTAATTCCAGCAGGATTATAAAAAATTACATCAGGATCATCATTATTTGAAACAAAACTGCCGGCAAGTGCTCCTGCCCGCGCACTCATATCCAGTCTTAAAAATTCATAAGTATTTTGACTGAATAGAAAACCAAACGGAAGAATTGCTAGTAAGATTATTCTAAATAACGATGATCTCATAAAAGTCCTTAAATTTTGCTTAGATATTTAAATATATTATAAAATAAAGGCAAGGGAATTTAGCTTATCTTAAATAAATAATAAAGAATTAAAAGCATAATTGAACATTTTCAAAAATAAATGTAAACACTATACTAAAAATAATAAATATTAAGCAAAGAATAGATATTTTAATGTATCTTGCTAAAACATGCTTCATTATCTAATTTTGAATAAAAAATCCGGAGAATTATTGACAAACTTAAATCAGTCAAACAGATGAATGTATTAACGGTTTTGTTTTTAATTATCCCGATAACTTTTAAACCTGTTAAATTTTATTTTTAACAAAAGGATTTTATATATTGATCGTATTAAATGTTCAAATACTTCTCAAAATAATGGAATTTTAATTTGGAGAAGAAAAATCTGATTGCTAAAATATTCTGCTAACTTTAATAGTTTCAATATTTATTCTTTCATGCTTTTAATAGTTATGCTCAGACTAAAAGTAATCTTGATGTTTTCAATTATTTAGTTGATAAAGCTGCTGAAAATATAATTAATACGATTCCGGATTCTGTAAAATTTGTAAATCTTAAACTTAATTTTAACGGTGATTATTCAGTTTTTAAAAACAATATAAGTTCAAAATTTAATAATGATCAGAACTTCAAAACAACAGAAGATAATAAAGGTTTGGAAGTTAGTATAAGTCTTGAAAACGCATCTGTAAATTACGGAGATATGTTCCGAAAGAGTTTTCTGGGAAGTTTTTATCTGGAAAGAAACTTAAATTTAAATGGTAATTTTATTTTTGATGAAAATAATAAGCCGCTTCAAAATTTTAATTATATTTATAAAGATACAGTAAAGGTGAGTGAAATAAACAATCTGGAAAATTCTGCATATCCGTTTACCCGATCAGAAATTCCTTCCGAACCATTTTTATCAAATATTTACGAACCTGTAATTGCAGTGGGAACTGCTGCGGTTGCCATTTTTCTATTTTTTGCAATAAGAAGTAAGTGAGACATTTTACCTTTGAACCCTTTGTTAATTTAATTATAATTGTAGTTCAATTTGAAAGAAATTTAATCGAAACTATATGAAATATCTATTTTTTGCTGCTTTACTATCGTTAACTTTGTGGGGTTGTTCTTCAAGTATTGAAACCACAAATATGACTCCTTCCGAAAGACTTGCTTATGCAATGAAATTATATAATGATGAAGATTATCAGGAAGCTTTGAATGAATTTAATGCAATAATACTTCAATTCCCGGGAAATGAAATTGTTGACGATGCACAATATTATTTGGGAATGACAAGGTTTAACAGAGGAGAATATATTTTAGCTGCTTATGAATTCAGTAAATTAATTAAAAATATGCCTGCCAGTCAATTTGTTCCTCAAGCTCAATTTATGCTTGCAGAAAGCTATTATGAGCTTTCACCGAATTATCAGCTGGATCAGAAATACACAAAAAAATCAATTGAAGAATTCCAGGCATTTATTGATTTCTTTCCGCAGAATGAAAAAGTAAAAGATGCAGAGCAAAAAATTGTTGAGCTCAATGATAAGCTGGCTCATAAAGATTTTAAAATTGCAGAGATATATGAAAAACTTGAATATTATACTGCTGCAATAATTTATTACAACGAGATTTTAGATGTTTATCACGATTCTCAATATGCTCCTGATGCACTTTATAATAAAATTGTTCTTTTAATGGATCAAAAGAAAAATTCGGAAGCTCTGGATGAAATAGTAAAATTCATTGATAAATATCCGAAAAACGAAAAAATTGAAGATGTTAAGAATTTTAAGGCAAAACTAGAAGAAAGCCTTTCCGCTTCAAAATAATGAGAAAACCAAAAAAAGTCAGCGAGTCCCGGGTTATCATGACCGAATTAGTATTGCCTCATCATACTAATCAGTTAGGTAATTTATTAGGCGGACAATTAATGCATTGGATAGATATCTGCGCCGCGTTGAGCGCGGCAAAACATAGTCATTGTGTATGTGTTACTGCTTCTGTAGATAGAATTGATTTTCATCATCCTATAAAACTTGGAAATGCCGTAACATTAACCGCTCAAGTTAACAGAGTTTTTAGAACGTCAATGGAACTGGGTGTTAATGTTTATGCTGAGAATTTTAGTGAGGGTACAAAGGTTCATTCAAATACTGCATATTTAACATTTGTTGCCGTTGGAAAAGACGCTAAACCGGTTCATGCAGTAGAAATTATTCCCGAAACAGAGGAAGAAATTAAATTATATGAACAAGCTTTTCAAAGGAGAGAAAGCAGACTTAAGCTTAGGGATAAAAAAAATTAATATTTTGTTTTTTTCTTTGTTCTTCTCTTTTGAAATATTTCCGCAAACACCGATAAACGGTTTCTGTGAATTCGAAAAATTCTCTATTGATTCCGGTTATACATCTCTATTTTCTATTCCTCAAAAAGAAAATAACCTAAACAACTTAATTCTTTATAATCCTGAAAAAAGTAATATTGTTGCACTTATTTCAAATAAAGAAGATTTATTTAAAGAATCAAAAACTTATGATGTTCCAATTGAGTTTTCCAAGATCAAAAAAATTTATGATAATGATAAAATAGTTGGTTATGCTTTTTCTTCCCGGAAAAAATTAATGGCAGGAGTTTATAATTTCAAAGAAGATGGAAAACCCGAATTATTAAAAGCAATTAAGTTTAGTTCATACCCGGATAATATTAGTGTGGGTGATGTTGCGTTAAACGGCGAAACTCAATATCTAATTTCCGGAAGCGCATTTCAGGGTTTGTCTATCCTATCAGAAAATTCATCAGGTTTTTCTGAAAGGAAAATAACAACAAAAGCAAGCTACAGCAGTGCAGTTTTTGCAGATTTGGATAATGACGGTTACCCTGATATTGCTGCTTACAATTTATTTTCTAATACTTTGGATTTCTTTTACAATAACAGCCGTGGAGTTTTTAAATTAGTCCGTTCATTTAAGATGAATAACAAAATTCAGTTTTTACAGGCCGCAGATTTCGATAAAGATTCATATCAGGATTTATTATATGTAAAGGATAATTCAATAATAATAAAATACGGGGACTTCACTTCATCTTATGATACTACAGTTACTGTAAATACTTCTTTTCATCCTGATAAATTTATAATTGGAGATTTTAATAAAGACGGTAAACTAGATATTGCTTATGCAGATTTTGATGAGGGAGTACTTTCTATTTTATATGATAAAGATAAATTAAACTTTTATCCGGAAATATATTATTTCAAAAAAAACGGAATAAGAGATATTACAGCTTTTAAGTATGAAAACTTGGAAAATATTGCTGCTGTCTCCGAATCCGGACAACTTTTTGTTTTGTCTAAATTGAAGTCCTTTACGGAAAACATAAATATATCACTTGCAATAACTCCTTCTTTAGTTTCTTATTTTGATTATAATAACGATGATATTTATGATATCTGTTTTATTGATGACTTTGATAATAATTTAAATTTAATTCTCAGAAATTCTACTGGAATTCCAGCTTGGTTCTATTCATATCCACTTTTTGAACATCATTCAAAAGTATTAATAGATGATACGAAACCGTTTATTAAAAGATTTTATTTTTATGAACCGGATAAAAAATTAATCGAAATCTTAACTGCAGATTTTAAAGAATAACAAATTTGACAGGACATCTCTATATGCCCCGGGCAAAATTAAAGATGTAAAATTAAAAATAGAAAAGGATATTGATAATATTTATGTAGCATATACAAAAGAGAGTACATTAAATCTTGCATTATTTGAGCATAAGGATTTTAAATATGTGTTCAGAGAATTTCCGAATTTAGCAAGCAATACATTCGGTGTTAGTTTGGATTTGGGAAACTCATCAATATATTATTGGAAAAAAGAAAAAAATTCTTTTGGTTTGTATAATAAAAAAATAAATGAAATTGATAAGAATAATGAATCAAGGTATTTCATCCCATTTACAAATGATTTGAATATTACATCGTTCTCCGGTGATTTATTCAATAAAAATTCGAGTGTTTATCTTAGTTTTTTTAATTCTAAAAATAATAATTTTGCAGTGGTATCAACAGACTCTTCTACTTCCAAAATAAAGATTGATGAAACTCAAGACAATTTTAGGATTAAAAGCAGAAATCAATTATTTTTTGGAACTCTAAAATTCAACGGATTAAAAAAACTTTGCGCAAATTTGCCTGGTAAAAATGAAATAATTAAAATAGATTTATTAAATAAAGGCAGAAAAATTTCCGCATCTAATCTAATTGAAGCAGAAAATATAGATGATTATTTTATTAAGAATCTAAATCAGAAACATTATCATCTTATATACTCTGATAAAAAAGAAAATATAATTACAGTAAAACCGCTTAAATGAAAAAAATAATTTATTATTTTACTCTTATTTTATTGTGCAGCGAATATAATTTCGGACAGCAGTTAAATGAAAGTCAGCTTGATTCTTTATATAATTTATTTGTAAAAACACGTTCTCACATTTATAATAATCAAAGTTTTCAACCGGAAAACGGAGATACAACAGTTGTAAAATGTACTTTTGAATTAGCTGCGGAAATAAAAGTTAATTATAATAACTTTTCACTGCAGCAGCAGCAGATATTAAATAAATTATTAAGCAGACCATCTTCAGATGCAAGTTTTGTAACGCCAAATGGATTTTTCAGAGTCCATTATTCAACCTCCGGAATAAATGCACCTGGTTATAATTTATCTGATTTAGCCGCAGCCCTGGATTCATCCTATAATTTTGAAGTGAATTATCTTGGGTTTCCTCCGCCTCCGGGAGATAGTACTTCAGGAACTGATCCATCTCTTTACGGCGGCGATAATAAATATGATATTTATATAACTAATTTAAATCCTTATTCGGATGGGTACGGTTATACACAGCCGGAAAATTCAGCAAACAACGGACCGGATACTTATACGTCTTACATGGTAATTGATAATGATTTTGGAAGCGGATTTTATACGCATGGAATAAATGCTGCAAGAGTTACTGTTGCACATGAGTTTCATCATTCAATTCAAATTGGAAATTATATTTACCGAGACAGTGACCGATTCTTTTTTGAATTAACTTCAACTTCCATGGAAGATTTTGTCTTCAGTACAGTTAACGATTATTATAATTATATGCCCGATTATTTTGATAATCCTGATAGATGTTTTTCTGATAATAACGGTTATAATCTTGCTATTTGGAATATCTATTTAAAAGATAATTATGGATTTGATATTATTAAAAAACAGTGGCAGTTTATGCCGCAAATGCGCGCCATGAATGCTATAAATTCCAGTTTAAATTCTTATGGCTCAAACTTTAAATTTGATTTAAATAGGTTTGGAATTTGGACATATTATACAGGCTATAGAGCAATTCCGGGCAGGTATTTTCTCGAAGCTTCTAATTATCCCTTATTAGCTCCGATTAGTGTAAGTGAGCCTGACTACTAATTCATCCACAATGGATGGAAATGCAAAACCTATGTCTAATAATATTATAGATATTGTTAATAAAAATATATTTCCAAACGATACAATGTTTGTTTTAATTACTCATTCAGATTTGCAGAACAGCATTGACAATAAAACTTTGGAAACTCCTTATACATATAATTTTTATACTTACAATATGCCGGCATTTACTAAAATAACTGATGATTACTACGAAAGATTTTTAGTGAATGACTCTAACAATTGGTCTATTGCTGATATATTAAATAACAGAATAGTCAAACAGGATAGCGTTCCAACTTCTAATGAAGTTACAGATATTAATTATGCTTATCCAAATCCGTATAATTATTCCTTGGCAGGTACATTAGGAAGCAGTATTTATTTACCTGTTAAACTGGCAAGTTTTGAAAAGGCAGATTTAAATGTTTATTCAGTTAGTATGAATCTTGTTTATACTTCTTCAGTAATTGTTATTCCGCCGAACGGCAACAACGGAGATAATGTTGTGCAATGGAATGCAAAAGATAATAATAATAATAAATTACCCACCGGGATATATTTTTATGTAATTAGATCCGGCAACAATACATTTAAAGGAAAATTGGTAATCTTTAATGAGTAATTATTCTGTTCAAGCCATTTCATTAAATAAAACATTTGGCAGAAGATTAATATTTCAAAAACTCGATTTTAAATTTGATAAAAAAGGTGTTTATGGAATTTCCGGACCAAACGGTTCCGGAAAATCTACATTAGTAAAAATTATAGCCGGAATAATATCTCCATCGCATGGGAAAATTATTCACAAAAATTCAGAAGGTGAAATCATTCCTGAGAAACTTCATAATTATATAGGATTTGTTTCTCCTTATTTGGTATTATATGAAGAATTTTCTGCTCTTGAAAATCTTGAAAACTTTGCAAAGATCCGGGCAATAGAATTTAACAGTGAAAAAATTGACAGGCTATTTAAACATTTTCTTTTATACGATAGAAGAAAAGATTTGGTAAAAACTTATTCTTCCGGTATGAAGCAGAGATTAAAATTTATTTTTGCTTTAATGCATTCGCCTCGATTAATAATTTTGGATGAACCAACAAGCAATCTGGATGACGCAGGTAAAGATGTAGTCTATGATTTGGTTAAAGAAGAAGCGAAAGAAGGAATTATAATTATTGCTTCCAATGAAAAGTCGGATTTAAGTCTTTGTGAGGAAACTATCTTTTTAGAAAAATTTAAGCTTTAAATAACAAATACTTATTAAAAATTTTTTACTTTTTCGGCAATAAATTTTCAATTTAATGAATTCTAAAGCATTTGCATTATTTAAAAAAGATTTTAGTTCGGAACTTCGGACAAGATATGCAGTAAACGCATTGGCAATGTTTATAATTGTTGCAATTAGCGTAATTTTGTTTTCTGTAGGGAATGAAAGGATATCCGACAGTTTAACAGGAGGTTTATTCTGGGTTGTGATATTTTTTACAGCTATGTCCGGTTTATCAAGGGCTTTTGTTTCAGAGGAAGAAAGAGGAACTTCTTTAACTCTGCAATTAATTGCATCGCCGACAACCGTATTTACTGGGAAATTGATATTTAATTTAATATTGGTTTTCTGTATGAATACTGTAATTGCTCTTTTATATTCTGCTCTTTTTGATGCTTTCGTTTTGCGTAATTTTGTCCTGTTTCTCTATTCCTTTATACTAGGAAATATAGGCCTAGCTGTATCGGCAACTATAATTGCGGCAATAATTTCAAAAGCCGGAGCAAAGGGAACTTTATACCCGGTTTTATCGTTTCCGATATTATTGCCTTTAATTTTAACTTCCGTGAAGTTAACTTTGTTTGCAATTGATGGCACGTCGTTTGAAAAAGCTAAATTTGAATTAGCAATCATAGTCAGCTACGATGTAATCATGACGACAGCATCATATATGTTATTCGACTTTATTTGGAAAGATTAGTATTTTAACAATAGTTGGTAATTATGAAAGATAAAATCTGGAAAATATTTTTGTTTTTACTGCTGGGATTCGTTTCAGTGGCGGGAATTGCATTTCCCATTGTCAAGAATCCAACTCATTGGTATCAGTTTCCGTATATACCAGGATTGGAAGAGAATGCTAAAATTATATTTTTCCATGTTCCAACAGCATGGTTAACTGTAATTGCATTTTTGATGTCGACTATTTACAGCTTTAAATATTTACGTACTAAGAATTTAGATGATGATGCAAAGTCTTATGCAGCTGCACAGCTTGGTATAATTTTCTGTGTGCTTGCAACTGTAACAGGAGCTGTTTGGGCTAAATTCGCATGGGGTTCTTTTTGGAGCTGGGATCCGAGACAAACAAGTATATTTGCATTATTATTAATTTACGGAGCCTGGTTTGCTTTAAGATCTTCAATTGAATCCGAAGATAAAAGAGCAACTTTATCTGCAGTTTATTCTATAATTGCTTTTGTAACTGTTCCGTTTTTTATTTTCATTATGCCGAGAATAATGAGCGGTTTGCATCCCGGTTCTGCAGATGACACAAATTCAGGGCCTGTTGTAGACTTTAAAATGAATGCAAATATGCAGCTGATTTTTTTCCTATCCTTAATTGGTTTTACAATACTCTATTTTTGGATGTGGAAAATTGGTTATAAATCGATAATTTTCAGAGATAAATTAAATAAACAATCAATTAGAGGATAATTTGGCAAGCCTATTTAATTTTCTTCAAGATAATGCAATTTATATTGTATTAATTATTGTTCTTATTGTGTGGGCGGGAATATTTTTATACTTGTATAATTTAGATAAAAGAATAAAAGGTGTAGAAAAGGAAATAAACGGAGATAAACATGAAAAATAAATATATTTTTGGCGGAGCAATCATTGTATTGTTTTTGGGATTGATGGGGTATCTATTTACACAAAGTAATATTAAATACGAAACCAACTTCAAAGAGGTTATGAACCAGGAAAGAACTGTTAAAGCTACTGGAAGTTGGGTTAAAGAAAAAAGTTATGAAATAAATAAAGCTGATAGAACTTTTTCATTTTATATGCGGGATGAAAACGGAAATATAATGAGAGTGATATACGATGGAACTATTCCTAATAATTTTGAAACTGCAAAAAGTGTAGTGGTAACCGGTAAATTTCAAAACGGATATTTCCACGCTAAAGATATCCTGACTAAGTGTCCCAGTAAATATGAAGCCCAATCGACCAACACTTCCAGTATGTGACTTTTTCGGCTTGGAATATTTTTTTAACTAAGTAAGATATTTAGAGGTTAAAATGATAGGTAGTATCGTATTATCTACTGCGCTGGTTTTGAGTATTTTGGCAATGATAATGTTCTTTTTAAGTTATCGCGGCTATAATAATACTCTTAATTATGCAAGACTTGCATATCATGGAATGGCGATGATGGTGATAATTGCTGCGACACTGTTATGGTATGCTATTCTTACTCACTCCTGGGAATATAAATATGTTTTTCATTACAGCAGTAAATCTTTATCAACAGGATTTCTATTAGCTTCTTTCTGGGGAGGTCAGGAAGGAAGTTTTATGTTATGGCTGTTGTTAACTTCCATAATAGGGATAATACTTCAATCATATACTTCAAAAAGGGGTGATCTTGAACCAAGGGTAATGGCGGTTTTTACACTTGCTACCACATTTTTATTAATAATGGTCTCTCCATTGTTCAAGAATCCTTTTGCATATATATGGACAGATCCTACTTTTATAAGCACAAAAAATATTAGTTCTGCCTTTTTGGGAATGCCCTTCCTTCAAAAGTTTATTTTTGCTGATCAATCTTCCGGACAGAATTTTGTTAAAATGGGCTCTGATCTTTATGCTGCATTAACTTCTGCCGGAATTTCTGTCAATCAATTTATAACAGACGGTAAAGGATTAAATCCGCAATTACTTAATTTCTGGATGCAGATACATCCTCCTATTTTATTTACCGGATTTTCTATGTCCACAGTTCCTTTTTCATTTGCAATTGCTGCATTAATGAAAAATGATTATAAAAGCTGGGTTAGACAATCATTTCCGTGGGTTTTGGCGGAGCGGGAATTTTAGGATTAGGAATTATGCTCGGCGGTTACTGGGCATATGAAATGTTAGGCTGGGGAGGCTACTGGGCCTGGGATCCTGTTGAAAATTCAAGTTTGATTCCATGGCTGGTTGGTGTTGCATCTATTCATACATTATTGGTGCAGAGAAAGTCGCAAGCTAAAGGAGGAGGAATAGGTCGGTTTGCAAAAACCAATCTCATATTGTGTATTATGACTTATGTACTCGTTTTGTACAGTACGTTTTTAACTAGAAGCGGTGTGTTGGGTGATGCATCTGTTCATTCATTTGTTGATCCCGGAATGCTGGTATATTTATTCCTGGTTATTTTCATCGGTACTTTTATTGTAGTGGGATTTGGAATGCTGATTTACAGGTGGAAATATCTGACCGAGCATACCATAAATGATGAAAATTTACTTTCCAGAGAACTAGCCTTATTTACTGCTGCAATTGTTCTTAGCGCATCAGCTGCCGTTGTTTTAGTCGGAACATCGGCTCCGTTATTCGGTACTTCGGTTGACGCTTATTTTTACAATACAATGAATATACCAATAGCCATTATAATTGGTCTGTTAAATGGTCTAAGTTTATTAATAAAATGGAAACAGACCAAAGGTGAAGAGTTAATTAAAAAGTCACTTCCATCAGTAGCAGTTTCAATAATTGCTACTGTAATAATTGTTGTTGTCGGCGGAATAAATCATATTATGATGATGCTGTTAACTTTTTCAGCGGCTTTTGCATTTATTGTAAATGCTGAAATAGCTTTCAAAATAATCCGCGGAAATAAAAAAATGCTTGGAGCATATGTTGCTCATATTGGAATTGCAGTATTTATTCTTGGAGTAGTTGGTTCCGCTGCTTATGGTAAAGAAATGAATGTTGATTTGGTAAAAGGTAAACCAACCGAAGCTTTTGGATATAAATTAACTTTTACCGGATGGAATCCAATAGAGAATAATAAAAAATATGCTTTCAATATAGATGTACAAAAAGGAGACAAAAAATTTGTTGTTTCTCCTGTAATGTATATAAGCGATTTCAATAATGGTTTGATGAGAGAACCCGCAATATTAAATCTTTTAACAAAGGATTTTTATGTTTCTCCTCTTGGTTATGAAGATAATTCTCAAAATCAAACCAAAGGCGAAACAGCTAATCTGGAAATAGGGGGAGAAACGACCGTTGACGGAGTTAGCATAAAATATATTGATTTTGATAAACCTGATATGAGTGTTATGCAGACCGGCGGTGATTTTCAGATGGGAACACAATTAGAGGTTGTTAAGGACGGAAAAACTTATCACGTTGAACCTATAATCAAAAGAACCGGTAGAGATTTTATCTATAAGCCTGCGGAGATAAAAGCAGCTAATGTTAAAATTCAATTAAAGAAAATTGATCCTGCAACTCAAAAAGCCGAATTTATTGTTTCAAAAATTAAAGACGAAAATGAAACACAAGTTAAACAACCCCAGGAAGTTTTAAGTATTGCTGCCAGTGTTAAACCTTTTATCAGTTTTGTCTGGACAGGAATTTTAATTATGGTTGCTGGTTTTTTTGTTTCCGTTGCAAGAAGATTAAAAGAATCTTTAGTAAAATAAAATATAATAGAATTTTATTTTAATTGAGCCCGGTTTTGCCGGGCTTTTTTTATATCTTATTGGAAATTATTTTCTGCTTTAAGTATTTTGTAAATCCAAATTTTAGTTAAAAGGGATTTAAACATGCTTCTAAAATCTTCATATCGCAAAAGAATTATTTTATCTATAGTTATTTTCTTGTCATTAATATCCTTAGCACTCACTCCTTTTAATCCGCATGAAGGGATGTTTCCGCTTAGTGAAATTCATAAGCTGGATTTAAAAAAAGCCGGTTTGAAAATAAATGTTGATGAAGTTTATAATCCAAACGGAGTAAGTCTAATTGATGCTTTAGTAAAAGTTGGAGGTTGTACAGGGTCGTTTGTATCAGAAAACGGATTAATAATTACAAATCATCATTGTGCTTTTGGAGCAGTTCAAAGAGCAAGTACAACAGAAAACAATTATTTGGAAAACGGTTTTCTCGCCAAAAATTATGAAGAAGAAATTCCTGCTAAGGGAATAACTTGCAGAATAACAGAATCTTATAAAGATGTCTCCAATAGAATTTTAAAAGCTGCCGATGAAGTTGATGATATATCAAAAAGAGAAGATGCAATAAAAGATAAAATTAAGGAGTTGGTCAAAGCTGAAGAAGAAAAGGATTCAACTATCAAAGCTGCAGTATCGGAAATGTTTCAAGGACAATCTTATATATTATTCAGATATAAAATAATTAATGATGTAAGATTAGTTTATGTTCCGCCCAGAGCAATAGGTGAATTCGGCGGTGAAAGCGATAATTGGGTTTGGCCAAGACATACAGGCGATTTTTCATTTATGAGAGCATATGTTTCGCATGATGGGAAAGCTGCTAGTTATTCCAAAGAAAATATTCCTTATCATCCGCAAAAATTTCTTAAAATTAATCCGCAAGGTGTAAATGAGGGCGATTTTATTTTTATTTTGGGTTATCCCGGTAGAACTTATAAAAACCAGCCTTCTCAGTTTTTAACCTATCAGCAGGAATATCAATTACCTTATATTCAACAGCTTTATTCTTGGTTAATTAATCTCTATGAAAAAAGAGGTGAAAATGATCCTAAATTTGCGTTGAGTATTTCAACAAGAATTAAAGGCTTGGCGAATGTTGAAAAGAATTATAGAGGTAAACTTCAGGGATTAAAGAGGTTGAGACTAATTGAAAAGAGACGAAAACAGGAAATTGATTTAGGAAATTTCATTAATGAAAATGCTGATTTAAAAGATAAATATGGCAAAGTTTTAACAAATATAGATTCAGTATATAATAAAAAATTTGAAAGCGGCAGAATTCCTTTATTCATTATAATGTTGAATCGAAATATTTCTATGATGAGAATTGCGGACTTATTTATAGACTATAAAAATGAAATGCAAAAACCGGAGGATGATAGAAAATCGATTTTTAAAGAATCAAACAAGGAAAAACTTTTTAAAGAAATAGATGATCTGTATAAGAATTTTTATCCTGAACTTGAACCTAAAATATTAAAAAAAATGCTTAATGATGTTTCATCGTTCCAGGAATTTAGAAATTTGTCATTCTTTGAAAAACTTAATCGACAAGCAGGTCCTATAAATCCATATAATAGTTTTGCAGATGAAATATATAACAACTCAATCTTCACAAATAAAGAAAAGTTGGATTCGTTATTCAAATTATCAACGGAAGAAATTGAAAATTTTCAAGATCCGTTACTGAATTTTGCTGTTGAAATGAATAAAATTAAAGAAGATCAAAAATTAAAGAACAATATTATTGATGGTGAATTAAATATTTTAATGGCTAAATATCTTGAAGTTAAAAAGTTATTTTTAAATAAATCATTTATACCTGATGCAAACGGAACTTTAAGGTTAACTTATGGATACATAAAAGGTTATTCACCGGCAGATGCAGTTTACTATAAACCAATTACTACTCTTACAGGAGTTATTGAAAAAGAAAAAGATTCTGGAGATTATAAGCTGCCGGCCAAGATTAAAGAACTTTATGAAAGAAAGGATTTTGGTCAATTTAAAAGTAATAAACTAAATGATGTTCCAGTTGCAATTTTATATAATACGGATACAAGCGGCGGGAATTCCGGCAGTCCGATTATGGATGCTTTCGGCAGATTAGTAGGTGTAAATTTCGATAGACCTTTTGAAGCTACAGTTAATGATTACGCCTGGAGTGAAGATTACAGCCGTTCAATAGGAGTAGATATCAGATATGTTTTATGGATTACGCAAAAAGTCGGAGGTGCGGATTTTCTGTTGAAAGAAATGGGTGTAAATATCTAAAAAGAATTTAATTCCCGGTTACATAAGGAAAATCATTTATATCGTTCTGAGTAAAAGCATATTGCTTTACAAAAGCTGCAGCAAGCATTTGATGGTAAATTATATTGTTTCCACCGAATAATAATGATTTTGCATTATACCCAAGTACCCTTAAGTATGCGGTTATAAAAGCGCTGATTTGTCCGGAATATGAATAAATATAAATTGTCTTATCGCTTGGAATTGTTTGTAGATAATGTGCAGATGCTAGTTCCGATTCATTTCTATAATATTCATAACTTACTGCACCATAAGGATGTTGAAGGTCTCCGTGAAATATTACATAAAAAGTTGGAATTCCTAAGCAAATTAAATAACTATTCGGCAAATGATCAATCGGCAAAGTATTATCAAAATCAGCAACAGGCGGACTGTATGAACTTTTAAAGTTATCATCAAATCCTTCGGACATCAGCTGAGAAATTCTATATTCAACTTTTGATTTTGCATCACTAAGATTACTTGGATAAGAAACGGCTGGCAAGGGAGTAAAATCAGCTTTAGGATAAACCGTTGTTGTGAAAAATTGATATTCAAAATCTTGTAGAGCATTAGTCCAGGGAGCGGAAAAAACACTATTCCATGCAGCCATTCCGTATTTCATTGCATATACATTTGGATATCCGTCCAGAATTAACAAACAACAGAAATAAGATGCTGCTTGACCAGTTCCGCTTACTAATAATACTTTTTTATAACTTAGTGTATCATTGGACTTAAAGTAATTTAAGAGGCTGTCTGGTGAAATATTTATAGAATTTTCAATATGTCCGGCAGTAAATTCTGCAGAAGTTCTTATATCTATTACATAATAACTGTTAAGATTATTAAATACTTCTCCGGCAGTTAAAAGAGAGGGAAAGTTTACGGAGTTAATATAATCACCTTCTTGTTCAAGGTAATCTAAAATTTGGGTACTGGTTTCAAATTTCAAATCAGGGGGAGTTGTTGGATTATCTTTTAAACAACTATTAAACAAAAAAAGTGATAAAATAACCGATAAATAAATTATTAAGTTTTTCATAAACTGCTATTTGCCATTCCTATAAATAATCCAATTACACCGTCGCCTTGAACATTCCAGGAAATTGTTCCTCCGCCTTCCTGAAAATAACTTTCTACAGGCTGATTATTATTTTTTGAGTTAAAGAAAGGTTCAAATTGTTTATCAAATGAATATACAAGAACAGAACGCCTGTTGTTGTAACTAAAAGATCTGTAAATTTCCGGTAATTCTTGAGTCCTTGTAGTTGAAAGCGGATTTGTTAAAGTGTCGCCGGTATTTGTATTTATAACCGAATAAAAATCATCTGCAGCTCTATTTAAATTTCCATCTATTACCCATAAAGAACCGTAAACTTCATTTGGATGTGATTTAACATTGGCTTCCATGTAATACTGATTTGCATTATAATCAAAGTTTGTTACAACAGGTACCTGTGGTATAAAAGTTTTACTGTAGAATTTGTGTCCGTTTGCCTCGCCGATGAGTTCATATTTATCTCCGCTGACTATTGGTAATGCGGAAGTTGTAACATAAATTCCATTTAAAGTGTAATGTAAAGGTATTATTTGGACATCATTTCTTCTTAAGTAAACAAATGCATTTTTTATTTCTGCTTTTTTGATATCGTAAGTTTCATTTACCGGCAGAGTTCTGGTTATTCGAAGTCCTTGAAAATCTTCATCTGCAATTAGTTTAGCTTGAATTACAATATATTCCTGATTTGGTAAATTAATTTCTACAGTATCGGTTTTTTCACAACCGACTAATATTAAAACGAAAATTGATATTAATGAAATATATTTTTTCATTTTTATATATCTATTTTGATTCCAAATGTTGGTATAATTGGAAATAGTATAATTCTTTTAACAACTAATTTTTTTGTTCCATCCGGATTATTAACCGAAGTTACATATTGGGCAAATGGATTTTGATGATTATAAACATTTAAAATATTTAGATAAACTTCAAAATTATCGTTTAGCCAGGGAAATGAATAAGAAGCATTTAAATCAAGTCGGTGATAAGCTGGAAATGTAAATTCATTTAGACTTGACTGATTTAAATAGACTGTTTCTGTATTTTGGATATTAATATCCTGGAATAAATATTGTCCTGTTGGTAAAGAATAACGTTGACCAGTTGCATACTGCCAGGTTATTCCAATATTAAAAGCATCCGAAAATTTATATGAAAGTACAACTGAAACATCATTTCTTCTATCATATTTAGGATAAAATATTTTACCAGCATTTAATGCATCGAATTTTCTTTTGCTCCAGGAAAGTGTATAACCAATCCAGCCGTTAAAATTACCTTTGCGTTTATTAAAGAATAATTCAAAACCGTAAGCTTCTCCTTCTCCTAAGGTAAATTGATTTTCAATAGAATCATCAAAAGGATTTAAGTTTGCACTGTTTTTAAATTCATAAAGATTTTTCATATTGCGGTAATAAGTTTCCAATGACAATAAATATTCTTTATCCGCAAAATAATTATCAATACCAAAAACATACTCATTTGATCTGCTTGGTAAAATATTTTTTGTTGAAGGATACCAAAGATCTGTCGGCAGAGAAATATCATTTTTATTTATTAAATGAAGATACTGATGAGTTATGGAAAACGCGCTTTTAATGTAATTGTTAGGTGTTATTGCAAAAGATAATGAAATTCTGGGTTCAACAAAGAAATATTTACTTGAACTGGAATAATATGCTCTTATTCCGTAATTGGAATTTAACTGAGATGTAAAATTACTTTCATTTTGAAGATATAATGAGGCATCGACTGAATTTAAATCTTTACCAGCTAAAGGGTTATTCTCTAGTGATGAATCATATGCATTACTGTAAAGTAAATTATAAGAATGATAAACAGCATCAATTCCGGATTTAAAAGTATTATCTTCATTCCATTTAATTTCCGCATTCTCCTGAAACTCAAAGTCCCTTAGTTTTGAAGAAGCAAAATAGGTTGAAGTTGTAACTTGACTGGGGTTTAATCCTATAATCGATTTTGATTCAAAATCAATATAATTAACGGATGTTTTAAGGAAAACTGTTTTATTATTTATATGCAGCCAATCAATACTTATAAAAGAATTATTCCATTCAATATCATAATCAAAATCTTCACCGGGCTTACTATAAATTTTATCATGAGAAAGTAAACCGCTCAAAGTTAATGTACTTACAGGTGACAAGTTATATGTAATTTTTGTATTCAAATCATAAAAATTATATCTGGGAATTGTACTTGTTTTATTAAATTTGTTTACGATTTTATCATAGTACATTGTTCTTCCGGAAATCATATAGGTTGAATTCTCACCTAATGGACCTTCCAGAGTCCCGAATGCATTTATTAATCCCAAACCGAGATGAGCTTTATTTCTTTCCTTTGTTCCGGAACGTAATTTAATATCAAGTACGCTTGAAAGTCTGCCGCCGTATTCTGCAGGAAAAGCTCCTTTAATTAATTTTACATCACTAATCGCATACGAATTAAAAGTACTTGCAATATTTCCCATGTGAGACGGATTATAAACTATTACACCGTCAACAAGTGTTAAAGTTTGATCGGGAGAACCGCCTCTTACATAAAGTCCGTTCGATATTTCACTTGCTGTTTGAATTCCGGGAAGAAGCTGCAGTAGTTTAAACAAATCAACTTCACCTGATAAAGAAGGAAGTTTGCTTAATAAATCAGGTGAAACATCTATTGTACTGATCTCTGATTCTTTTTGTTTTTCTCCAGTTACTACAACTTCCTGTAATTTAATATCTTCGGGAATCATTTTGATATTCAAGTGAATTGAAATTTTAGAAGGAGTAACATTTATTTCTTTTATTAAAGTTTTATAACCAATGTGCCTAACTATAATAATGTACTTTCCATACTGAAGATTCGGAAGTGCGTAAAAACCGTATCTATTTGCAGCTGCTGCAGAGTATGGAGGTTCCTTTACATTAATGCTGTCCTTATACAAAAGAATATTTGCACCTATTAAAGCTTCACCGGAATTTTCATTGGAAACAAATCCGGAAATAACACCTTCCTTATTTTGCGCATTTAATGAAGGAACTGATATCAATAAAACAAATAAAGAAAAAATATGTGTAAGTTTTAATTTCAAATTAGTTAAAAATATTTATATAAAATTAAAATCAGATTTGAACTAGTTTTTACTATAATCATCAGGTATAATCGAATAACAAAAAGCATCAATTGATTTACCATGTAAAAATAATCTGTTCCTAAGTATACCTTCTTTTTTTGCACCTATTTTTTCAGCCACTTTCTGGCTTGAAAAATTTTCTGTTGCTGTTATTATTTCAATCCGGGAAAACTTTAATTCATTGATTGCAAATTGTGCAGCTAAACTTGCTGCTTTTGAAGCAATCCCCTTATTAACTTTATCAGTTTTTATCCAGTATCCAAGGTTTACTATATGATGTAATCTATTTATCTGATTTAATCCGCAGCCCCCAAGAAATTCTCCTGTTGTGGAATCCAATATACAAAAGCTATATTCAATATTATTTTTCCAAGCTTCTATTTGGGATGCAACCCAAATTCCGCTTTCTTCAATTGAATAATCCGGATGACACCAGGGAAGCCATGTATAAACTTCATTTATTGAACTTCGAGCCGCTTCATAAAGTGGTTCAATATCTATTGTTTGGTAGGGTCTTAAGAGGACATTTTGCGATTTTAGTTCGATTTCATGCATCTGGTAAAATCTTATCTTTTATTTAATTTAAATTAAGAAAGTAGAATAATAGTTGAAAGCTATTATAATGATTTTTATAATTTTAAAACAGAACAATAATGATTTTATTTGAAGCGGATAATAGTAGATTAATTCTATTTTTAATATAATTATTTGAAAGAATTAATATTTTTAATTTAATATAATATATTATGGAAATTAGACTTCTTCGGCATGCCACACTATTAATTGATATTAACGGTATCAAACTTCTTGTGGATCCAATGCTAAGTGATAAATTCGAAATGGAACCTGTAGCAAGAGCTGAAAACAAAATTAGAATTCCAATGACGGATTTTCCTTTTGGAAATAGAGAGCTAATGAATATTTTAAATTCAATTAATGGAATTATAGTTACACATCTTCACAGAGATCATTTTGATGAAAGAGCTAAAGAATTATTAAAAAAAACTTTACCGGTTTTTTGTCAACCTGAAGATTTTGAAAGCATTAAAAGTTCCGGTTTTAAAAATGTTATTCCAATTAATGAAAGCTTTGAATGGAATGGAATAACACTAATAAGAACAAACGGTAAACACGGTACGGGTGAAATTGAAAAACAAATGGGAAAAGTTTCCGGTTTTGTTTTGAAATATCATTGGTCAGCCGACACTTTATATAGCTGGTGATACAATTTGGTGTGAAGAAGTTGAAAATGCAATAAAGAAAAATTATCCAAGAATAATTGTTGTTAATTCAGGTGCAGCCCAATTTATTAATGGTGATCCAATTACAATGAATAAGGAAGATGTTGAATTTGTTTGTAATGCCGCCCCAAATTCAAAAGTTGTAGCAGTACACTTTGAAACAATAAATCATTGTCTGCTAAAAAGAAAAGAGTTAAAAGACTATTTAATCAGCAAGAATATTGTAAAAAATATTTTTATACCTGAAGATGGAGAAAATTTAACTTTTAGATAAAAAGGAATTATTTTGAAATTAAATCAAGTAACGGTTTCTGTTGTTAATATTGAAAAATCATTTGAATTTTATAAAAACTTAGGCCTAAAACCAATTGTAAAAAGCGATCAATATGCACGTTTTGTTTTGCCGGAAGGCGATTCAACTTTCTCAATTCAGAAAATTGAAAATAAACCGGCTTCCTCGACTACTGTTTACTTTGAAATTGAAGATTTAGATAATTTGGTTGAAGAGTTAAAAAATAAAGGTTTCAAATTTAAAGAAAATCCTTCTGATAAAAACTGGGGATGGAGAGAAGCGAAACTGCTGGACCCAGACGAAAACGTTATTTGTATTTATTATGGCGGAAATAACAGGTTAAATCCTGATTGGAGAATTGCTGAAAGCAAAGATTCTCACTTTTTAAATATTGAAATTTTTAAGAACTGGCTAATAACATATAAAAAAGCTTGGGAAAAATGCGATCCAAATTTAGCAGCATCATTATTTACTCAGGATGCTGAATATTATGAATCACCATTTGATGAACCACTTAAAGACAACTTGGAAATTGTAAAATACTGGAAAGATGTTACCAAATTTCAAAAGGAAATTACATTTAATTTTCAAATAATTAATGTTATAAATGATAAAGGTTATTGTAAATGGCAGGCGGAATATATCAGAATAAAAGATAATGAAAAAATAAAACTGGATGGGATTTTTGAAGTTTCGTTTGTTTATCAAGATAAATGCAATTTATTTAAAGAATGGTGGAATCGAAAACAGAATAAATAATACTTTCTGCTAAAATATTTATCTGGAATTTAAATATCATTTCGACTTAAATTACAAATCAAGATTATTATGAATTATATGAACTTTGAACCGGCATATTTAAATCTGTTTAAAACAGGCGAGTTAGCGGAAAGAGCTGAAAAAGCATTTAAAATTAATAAAGCTTGCATAAGCTGTCCTAGAAATTGTCTGGTTGATAGAACAAATAATGTATTGGGTGTTTGTCAAAGCGGCAGTTTGCCGATAGTTTCTTCTTATACCCCGCATTTTGGAGAAGAACCTGTCCTTTCCGGAACAAATGGAGCAGGGAATATATTTTTCGGGAATTGCAATCTTCGGTGTGTCTTTTGCCAGAATTATGTAATCAGTCAGAATTATAAAATTGAAAAAAGAAATGAAATTTCAATTGAAAAGCTAACCGATATAATGATTGAACTTCAAAATAAAAACTGTCATAATATTGGCCTAGTTTCTCCGACTCACTTTACTGCTTCAATTTTACCTTCGATATATAAAGCTGTTCAAAAGGGATTAAAACTTCCGATAATTTATAACTCAAACGGTTATGATTCAGTTGAAATGTTAAAACTTTATGATGGAATTATAGATATTTACTTACCTGATTTTAAATGGGGTTTAAATGAAGCCGGTAGAACATATTCGAAAGTAAAAGATTATTTTGATCAAACTAAATCAGCTTTAAAAGAAATGTACAGGCAGGTAGGACACGAACTTTTATATGAAAACGGAGTTGTTGTAAGAGGTTTAATTATAAGGCATCTTGTAATGCCGAACGGATTGGCAGAAAGTGAAGAAGTTTTTAAATTTATTAGTAAAGAGCTTGATCCGAGAATTCATATCTCTTTAATGGCTCAATACTATCCAACTAACAAAGCTGCTTCCGATATTTTAATTGATAGAAAGATCAGTTATACAGAATACTTACGGACTTTAGATTTACTCGATAAATACGGCTTAACCAATGGTTGGATTCAGGAAATGGAATCCAGTGAACATTATAAACCTTATTTTGAAGAAACCAGGGTCAATCCATTTAAAAATTAGTTATTTTATCAATCCGCTAATATATTCTCCTAAATAATAAGGCCAGACAATAATAGCTAAAACTGCCTGCCCGAAAGAATATTTCAAAAATCCCCATGTGAAAAGCCAACCTATAATCCAAATTACAGGACATGTAGAACTATAAGTTTTATGTTTATTTTCATTACCCATTTTCTTTCCTAGCTTTTTTATGAATAAAAGTTGTTTGACTAATAATATTTTAATGCATGAATAACCGCAAGAATAATTGCATAAACATTTTTACTTACGCCAAGATATTTTCTGATATCTTTAATCACTTTGCTTTCAGATTCCGGTACTGAATTTTTCAAAGCCAAATGAAAGTTTTTATCAATTCTTTTTTGTAAAGTGAATTTATTTAACTCATAACTTTTTTGAATTAACAGATTTTGATTATTTAAACTAAATAAAAAATTAAAATCGTTTGATAGATAAATGCTGTTAAAATTTAAATTTATGATCCGGTTCAGTTTGAGTTTTTACTTTATTAAAAGTAGAATCAGAAAGTGAAAAAGTCGAAAGAGGTTTTTGACAATAACTATTAATTGATAAGATAAACAAGAAAAATGTTAACCCCTTTATGAAAAATTGATTTTTCATTTAATAGTTCTTATTGTTTAATAGAAATTTAAATAAATAGAATTCCTTAAACAATAAAATTATAGTTTGGTTCAAGATTTTAAAATAAAAAATCCGGCTTAAACCGGATTTTATTTGTGCTCCGCGTGTAGGACTCGAACCTACAACCCTTCGGTTAACAGCCGAATGCTCTACCATTGAGCTAACGCGGAATATTCCTTTAAAAAAGGATACTAAACATAGTTACTGTTTGAATATTTGTCAAGCCATTTGTTTAATTTTTATTGAAAAACTTGAGAAAAATGGCATTCCATTTAAAATTTTCATTAATCTTAACCTTTTAGATTGCAATTATTCAAAAGATATTATTAACTTAAACTATATCAGAAAAATTTCCTGAATTTATGCAGCAACCCTCACGAGAAAACATTACTATTTTATTAAATGATGTTTCAAGCGGTAATAAAGAAGCGTTGAATGAATTGTTGCCGCTGGTATACAACGAATTAAGAAAATTAGCTTCCAAATATCTTGGAGCAGAGTACAAAAACCGCACTATTCAAACTACAGAACTAGTTCATGAAGCATATCTAAAACTTCTCGGAAATCAAAATATTTCTTGGCAAAATAGAGCACATTTTTTTGGAATAGCAGCAAATTCCATGAGGCAGATTTTAGTTGATCTTGCCAGAAAAAGAAATGCTAAAAAACGCGGCGGAGATGAAACAAAAATTTCTCTTCAAGAAGGTTTAATTATTATGGATGAAACCGATGATAAGCTTCTTGCGCTTGATGAAGCCTTGAAGAAATTAGAAACTTTTGATAAAAGATTAAGTCAAATTGTTGAACTTCGTTTCTTTTCCGGATTAACAATTGAAGAAACTGCCGCTGTGTTAAACTTTTCCGATTCTACTATAAAACGAGAATGGAATGTAGCCAAAGCCTGGCTTTACAAAGAGTTAAATTCTAACTAATCAATATTTCTAATTAATTGATTTCTTCAAAAGGTTAAGATGAACACTGACTTTTGGTTTGAAATTAAAAATCTTTTTAATAAAGCGTTGGACTCGCCTGCAGAAGAGCGTAAAAAATTTCTAAATGATTTAAATAAAAAAAATCCGGAAATATATAAGGAAGTTATATCTTTACTCAATTCATTTGAAAATTCAGAAAACTTTTTGGAAAATCCTATTACTGCTGCAAATTATCTTAATGAAGAATCTGAAGATCTTTATATTGGAAAACAATTAGGGCCTTATAAAATTGAAAATAAAATTGCAGAAGGGGGAATGGGTGTTGTTTATCTTGGAATTAGAACCGATGAACAGTTTAAGAAAAAAGTTGCAATAAAATTAATTAAAGGAGGTCAAAGTTCCGGTTATATTTTAAAACGTTTTCAAAATGAACGCCAGACCCTCGCTAACCTGGACCATCCGAATATTGCTAAGTTACTTGACGGCGGAACATTGGAAGACGGCAATCAGTTTTTTATAATGGAATATATCGACGGCGTTCAAATAGATACATATTGCGATGATAATAAACTTTCAATTAATGAAAGACTAAAACTTTTTCAAAAAGTTTGTTCGGCGGTACATTATGCACATAGAAACTTGGTGATACACAGAGATATAAAACCAAGCAATATTCTGGTTACTAAAGAAGGTGAACCGAAACTGCTGGATTTCGGAATAGCAAAAATCCTTGAAAATGAAGAATCCAAATATGAAACTATTTTAACCAAAACAGGTTCCTGGAACTTTACACCGGAATATGCGAGTCCGGAACAAGTTAAGGGTGAGAAGATTACAACATCAAGTGATATTTATTCTCTCGGAGTATTATTGTATAAATTATTATCCGGACACCATCCATACAAGTTTCCAAGTTATTTGCCAATAGATGTTAATAAAATTGTCTGCGAAACTCAGCCCGAAAAACCAAGTACGATTATACAAACTACGGAAGAATTCCAAAGTAAAGATGGAATAAATAAAATAATTAATCCTGATTTAATTGGAAATTTAAGGAATGAAAATATAGAAAAGATTTTAAAAAAATTATCCGGAGACATTGATAACATTATTTTAATGGCTTTAAGAAAAGAACCGGAAAGACGTTATGCTTCTGTTGAACAGTTTTCCGAAGATATTAGACGACACTTGGTCGGTTTACCGGTAATTGCCAGAAAAGATACATTCTTATATATATCTTCTAGATTTATCAAACGTCATAAATTCGGAGTTGCTGCAAGTATAGTTATTTTCCTTTTATTTATTTCAGGAATATTGGGAATAATTTGGCAAGCTAATGTTGCAGCTAAACAAAGAGATATGGCAAAAATTGAAGCAGAAAAAACTAATCGTATAAATACATTTTTGCAGAATATGCTTGCTTCTCCAGATCCTGTCGAAGAAGGCAAAGATGTCAAAGTTACTGATATTTTAGATAAAGCAGTGAGTAAAATTGATAGTAATTTTGAAGAACAGCCAGAAATAAAAGCTTCAATTCGAACAACAATAGGAATTACTTACCAAAATTTAGGACTATATAAAAAAGCAATTGTTCAGTTTAAAAAAGCTTTAATTGCAAGAAAAATTCTTTATGGAAAATTTTCCGAGAAGATAGCTGAAAGTACAAAAAACCTTGCACTTGCTTATCATTATTTTGGAGACTTTAAAAAAGCAAAAACTTTGTATGAAGAATCATTAAACATTTATCATAAAATAGACTCGGTGAATAATTTTTCATATTCGGAAGCTTTAAATGATTACGCCACGTTAATAATGGATTTAGGTGAGTATGATAGAGCTATAAAACTGTTTAAAGATGTTATTAAACTGGATGAAAAAATTTTTCCCGGAAATAATGTTAATACAGCAGCCGCATATAATAATTTAGCCATAAATTTAGATTATAAAAATGATGAACGAAACGCAGAAATATATTATAGAAAAGCAATTTCAATGGATTCTGCTGCTTTGGGGGGAAACAATTATATACTTGCTCACCCAATAAATAACTTAGCATTTATTTATTTAAAGAAAAAAAATTTTCAAGAAGCAATTAATTTGTTCCAAAGATCTTATAATATTAGAAAAAGATTACTGCCGGATAATCACCCTGAATTGGGATTTGCAATTTATAACCTTGGCTGCACTTATTGGTATGTAAAAAATTATGATAAAGCACTAAATCTTTTATACGAAGCTATTGCTATGTGGCATAAAAATTTGCCTTCTGATCATCCTTATTTTGGAAATGCTTATTACTGGATTGGGAAAATTTTTAATTCCGAAAATAAGCCTGATAAATCCTTATATTATCTAAAAGAATCATTAAAAATCAGATTAAAAAAGGAAAGTGAAAATAAACTTTTAATTGCCAAAACTAATTTTGAAATTGGCAACTCACTTATGCTTGAAAGTAAGTTTGAAGATGCTGAAAAAAAATTAATTCCGAATTATAAAATAATAAAAGATGAATTAGGGATTAAAGATCTGGATACTAAATATGCTGTAAAGATATTAACTGAATTTTATACACTTTGGCACAAACCAGATGAAGCAAAAAAATATGAAGATTTGGTAAATAATTAAAAAGTATTTTTGATTACTTGGAAAGATGAAACTGTCTAAGTAAGTCTAAAAATGAATTACCGTCTAAAAGGGAAATATAATCTTTATTAATTTGGAATTTATCATCTTCAAACCTACCGGTAGTTACTATTATTATTTTTCCGCAGTTCGGTTTTGCTTCTGCTTCTTTTACAATCTCATCTACTTTAGAATTAGAAACAAAATCTTGTTTTAAAATGGTCAACGTCAAGTTAATATTTTTACTGCCTTTATAATACTTGGCGTACATTAATCGTTCATCAGGTTTTTCAGAATCTTTTGAAGATAAATCTTTATATCCTAATCTAATTAACAGATTCTCTGCTCTTTTCTTTTAAATCCAGCAAACTTAAACTTTTCAAATCAATATCAGGTTTTTCAGATTCTGCTTCATTTGTGCCGGTTGTTTTTATGTCAAGAACGTCTTTCCATTCTTCAAGATCAATTAGTTCAGATAGAGATTCCTGCGTTAAAGTATCGAATATATTTTTATTTAGAAATCCTTTTTTGTTTAAAAGCGTTTTTATTTTTTCGTCTAATGTATCTTGAACCCAATAATTATAAACATGAAGACTATTATTCTGTTTACCGTTTTTAGCTTCCGGAAGCAGATCTTCTGTCTGCCATAATGAAACAGGGTTCCACCACTGATCAAAATTAATGATATAATTTATATTATTTAAATCTACTCTCATTCTTGACATTTTTATACCGACTAGTAAAGCGGTTGAACGTCTATCTCTTTTAAATCTTTCTATAGTTGTTTCGGTTTCTTTTGTAGACATTCCGGAATGAGCATTCATGTACTTGATGCCTGTTTTTGTCAGAATTTTCTCCAACCGTTTAGTTCCAAGCTTTTCGTACTGGCTAAAAATCAAAACTTTTTCTTTACTTTTTGCTAATGTTTCAAGATGCTGTAATAACAATTCGGCTTTTGGACTGGTTTCATTTTTCTCGGCAAAATTACTTATTTGATTAATTTTATGAAGTATTGTAAAAATGTTTGCCTGGAATCTAAATGGATTTCCGTTCTCAAGAAACAAATAAATTTGTTCTTGTCCTGCCTTTAAAGTATCGGCATATTCTATGCTTTGGTCCTCATCCAGCTTTACCCAATAATCTTGATAAATTATTTTGGGTATTTCTTTTTTAACGTCTTTTTTAGTTCTTCTTAATGATTTTGAAATATGCATGGGATTTGGGGTAACCGAATTAAGATCTTCAATTATATCTTCGGGTTCCAAACTTGTAACCGGCCAAAAATATTTTGGATTAACAAGGTTAAAAAGATTTCTTGAGTTCGATTCTATTTTATACAGTTTTTGAACTTCATCGATAATTAAGCAGTCCATTTTTTTGAGTTTAGTTTTATCAAGCAATCCTTCTTCAAGATCATAGAAAATTTTCTTAAAAGTTGTTAGATAAACTAACGCAGGCGTTTTCCACTTTAATTCTCTTTCTTTCCTGGAGCCTTTTATCACATTTAATTTAATTCCCGGCGCCCATTTGTTAAAATGACCTTCCCAGCCAATAGAAAACCCAGTATTTTCAGAAATATTTACATTTCCTAATTCCTCATCAGGACAAATAATTAATGCCGATCCGATTTTTCCTTTTTCAAAAAGTTCACTTAAAGCTCCGATAATTTCAAATGTTTTTCCTAATCCTAAGCCATCCGATAACAATGCGCGTTCATTTTCTTTAAGAAAATTTACTGCTTCTCTTTGATAATCGAACAAGTTAGAAGGGAGGTTTGCTTGAACTGAAGTATCAATTTTAATTTGAGGTAAAAGAACCGAGTTTATCAGTTCGTTATCTTCACTTAAATTAGATGATATTTTTTTCTTGTTTGTATCTTTGAATAATTCTTCTGCAATTTTTTTATCAACAATTATGTCGGTTTTCTTAAAATCAATTTTAAATTTATGTTTTAATATTTCCGATTTCATTAAGTCTGAATGATTGGAAAGGGATAATTTTAATTTTTGCATTTGAATGTTTTTAAGTGAATATACCGGAACTTTTAATTTTTCTATAGTTAACGATTTTGTTTTAAATATCTTAGGTATTGCTTTTATTTGATCGAATTTTACTTGAAATATTTTTTTATGATCTAATTTTTTTGATTCTTCTGCCTGAAGAATGTCAATCTTAAATACTTTTTTATGATTTAATTTCTTTGACTCTTCAGCCTGAAGGATATCGATTTTAAATATTTTTTTGTTTTCTGATTTTGTAAATTCTTCAGATTTCAAAATATCTATATTATAAATTTTAGGTTTTAATGTTGAAAGTCTGTCAAAAATTTCCGGCATATCTAGTTTAGCTTTAATTACTCTAGGTGCACGAATTGGAAACAGAACTTCAACTGATTCAATAAAACCTGCGGTTCCATCGTTTTTTATAAATTTTGTTTTGAAGAATTTAGTTTCAAGATCAATTCTGCTGACAATTCCTTTTTTAATTCCAAAAAATACAGGTCCTATCTTTTGCTTAGGAAAAGAAAAATCATCGGCAAAAATATCCAGTTCCGGATCTTTTATTTTGTACTTATAATAATAAACTAAAGTATTTGGAAATGCTTCGATAACTTGGTTTGATTCGAGCAGGGAAGATTCTAAACTTTCCAGTTCTATATTCGAGTTGGGAATTTCCTTTAGCCACTTTTCCCATAAAAAATGTTCCGGCTGATCTATATTCGAAACTGCAGATGCAACCGACTTTCTTATAACTTTTAACATTTATGCTATTCACTTGTTTTCTGCAGATGAACTTGTTCGCATGCCACCTTCAAACGCTCAAACGGTTCTGTTAAATTTCGGCTTTCTGCAATAGGCAGCAGACTCTCCTGGATTTCTGCTAATTCGCCTTCGAATTTTTTAGAAGTTTCTAATAAAGTTTTTGCTCCGTTATTCATATAAGATGGAAGTTGTTCATTAAACTTACTTGCTCTGGTTCTTCCTTCTTCTTCTTTGAATATTCTTATTACTCTAATAGTTTGTTTATCATTTACTCCAAGGAATAAAGGATTCTTTACTAAAATTAAATCTATCTGTTCATTAATTGCATTTAATAATGGAACAGCTGCAAGTTCTACAAGTATATGTTCCAATAGCACGTCACCATATAATGTCTTTTGAAAATTAGTAGGTTTGATTGGAGCGGTAACTCTAAATTCCAGCGGCTTTGTATCGGAATCGGTTACTAAAATTGCTCCCATTATTCCGGAATTATTATCAAAGGTGTATACGTCTAAAAATGCTAATTTTTCAATCTTCATTGTGACTCCAGGAAAGATTTATTACTATTTACTTATTCTTGGTTTAATTCTAAATAAAAATCATTAATTCTGTTGTGTTTTATTTTCGAACAATAAGTAATAATCATAATCAATGCCAAATCTATTTTGTGGGATATCAAGCAGTATTTTTATGATTTCTAACTATTGCACATTTTCAATTTATAAGGATAGATTTGATATTTCAATTCAAATTTAGACTTTTAATTAAATTGGTAGAAAATATTGTAATTATCGAATTAAGAATTTTTAGTTACTATTACATGTAATTATTACCGATAATCAAAGATTTTTAATAATTTGATACACTTATTATAGTTGAGCAAACAAAACATTTATCGATAAATTTTAATATCTTAGTATAATTAAAATCGCAGAAAATTAAATTTCATTTTAAAGTCATTAAATTAACTAATTAATACAAAATGGATTGCCCTGTTTGTAAAAAACCGATGGTAATATTAGAATTACAATCGGTGGAAATAGATCATTGTACTTTTTGCGGTGGAATTTGGCTTGACGGCGGTGAGTTGGAACTTTTGCTGGAAAATTCGATAGAAAAGGATAAACTTTTATCTTCTTTTTTTTATGATCCAAACAATAAAGAAGAAAAATTGAAATGTCCTATTTGTAATAAAAATATGGATAAAATTTTAGTGGGAGAAAAGAAAGAAATAGTAATAGATAGGTGCAAAAACAATGATGGATTATGGTTTGATCAAAGGCGAACTGGAATCCGTTGTTCAATTAGTAAGTTTGGGAGAAGATAATAAAGTTTTAAAATTATTAAGAGATATGTTTACCCATAAATTAAAAATAAATCCAACCGGAGGAAAAGTATGATTGCAGCAATCATAATAATTGTACTCATCGCAATCGCAGTTTTATTTTTTGTTTCGATGTACAATTCACTAATAAGACTAAGAAATCAGGTGAAAAATGCTTGGTCTCAAATTGATGTACAATTAAAAAGGCGTCATGATTTAATTCCGAATTTAATTGAAACAGTAAAAGGTTACATGACACATGAAAGAGAAACACTTCAGAATATAACTAATGCAAGAAGTAAAGCGGTTAGTGCCGATTCTGTTGGAGAAAAATCCAAAGCTGAAAGTGAACTATCTAGCGCATTAGGTAAATTTAATTTAGTTGTAGAAAATTATCCTGATTTAAAAGCAAATCAGAACTTTTTAGCTTTGCAGGAAGAATTAACTTCTACAGAAAACAAAATTTCATTTGCAAGACAAAGTTATAATGATCAAGTTCTGTTTTATAATAATAAAATACAAATGTTTCCTTCTAATATTATTGCGGGAATGTTCCACTTTACACAAGAAGAATTTTTCCAACTTGATGATAAATCGGAAAGAGACGTTCCTAAAGTTAGTTTCTCTTAATTAATTTTTATGGTATATGTGGGAATTAATTAAATCCAACAGAAGAAAATCCATGATCCTCTTTTTTGTAATGGGGATCGGGTTGGTTTTATTAGGTTACTTAATCGGTAAAACCTATTATCCAAACGGCGGAGAATATTTTGGAATAGCCTTCGCTCTTGTAATTTGGTTTATTCTATCCTTGGTTAGTTATTTTGCAGGGAGCAATATAATCCTTGGTATTAGCAAAGCTGTTGAAGTAACACCTCAAGTACATCAGCAATTATACAATGTTGTAGAAGAAATGAAAATTGCTGCTAATCTCCCTAAAATGCCAAAAATCTATATAATTAATGATGAAGCGCCAAATGCATTTGCAACCGGAATTAAACCTGAAAATAGTGCTGTGGTTGTGACTGCTGGTTTGCTTGCACGGCTTAATCGCGATGAATTACAAGGAGTAATCGGGCATGAAATGTCGCATATTGTAAACCGTGATGTTTTATTGATGACTTTTGCAGGAGTAATGCTTGGAAGTATTGTTTTAATTTCAGAATTGTTCTTAAGAAGTTTATGGTTTACCGGCGGCTCTGCAAGCAGATACAGATCTAAAAGCAGAGACAGCGGACAAGGTCAAATGATTATAATGGTGGTAGCAATAGTTTTTGCAATTCTTGCACCGATTGCTGCTCAGCTGCTTTATTTTGCAATTTCCAGAAGAAGAGAATACTTAGCAGATGCTTCGTCTGCGAGATTAACAAGATATCCCGAAGGATTAGCTTCCGCTCTAGAAAAAATTTCAAGTTCAACAGAAGATTTAAAAAGTGCAAATAAAGTAACGGCTCCAATGTACATTTGTAATCCTTTAAAGAAGAAAGGAATGAAATTATCTGACTTAACAAGCACACATCCGCCAACATCGGAAAGAATTAGAATTTTAAGAAATATGTCCGGCGGAGCAAATTTTATTGATTATCAGCAGGCTTTTTCGGCAATTAAAAAATCTAAATTAAATATAATTCCTAATTCCGGATTAACTGACAATTCAAAAATAGACATTAGACAAGCTTTAGGAACTGATGCAACAAAAAGTAAAACTGAGCAAAAAAGAAACCTAGGCGATTTGATGATGAAATTAAATAAATATTCCTTCATTACCTGTGCATGCGGATTAAAAATTAAAATCCCGCCGAACTATCCTCATAATAAAGTTACCTGTCCAAGATGCGGCAGAGAAAATAATATTCCATCCAATTAAAACATTAAAATGAAATCTGTATTAATAACAGAAAAATTTTCCGCAAGAAATTAATACATGTAATAATTGCTAGTAACTTATAAGTTATAACAGTTACAGTAATTGTAATGTTAACAAGTGTCTCAAAAAAAATTATCTTAAAAAAAATAAAGACAACATTGTTTCAATTTTAGATTCTCAAAAAAAAGTTATTTTAAATGGAATAATTGTTGTTGATTAAATAGCGTTAATTGTTCTTAAATATAAAAATTAATTAAACTACAAACTCAAGTAATAATCCAATCATTACAGGGAGAAAAAAATGAAACACTTCACAGTTGTGCTAGTTTTAGCACTGGCGTTCATTCTTACGTCATGTTCGCAATTTGAGAATAACAGTAATTCTCCGGTTGCTCCATCTTTCGAAAAAACCAATGTTAACGTTGAACCTACTTCATATCCATTTAATTATATGGATCAATTTTCTCAGTGCAAAGTTATACGCTGGGATATGATGAAAAATAACCAGGGTATTAAGGTTGTTTTGGGTGAAGTTTCTAAATCTGCAAAATATTTCGCAGTTTTAGAATTTGCAAACATCGGCGGAATTGGTCAAGATGGTAAAGTATTAGTTTATTTAAATAATCCAGGGTCAACTCAATTTGTAATTTCTGCATTTGGAGATCAGAAAGTTGTTGATGTTAGAGTATTCTGTTATTCAAACCAAATCGGAATAGTTCCAAACGGAAATAGTTATAACACACTTCAATCATTTCTTTCATTACCAGTTGTAAACTGGACAACGAATGGAAAAAATATAGATGTTAGCTCTACAAATTGGGTCCCAACTTTAACTCAAGTTTATGCTGAAATTCAGCTTCAAAAATATAGTGTAATAGTATTTTTACAAAGACCAAATACATCTAGTTTTACTATTCCTGAATTTGGTGACAAAGTTGTAAAAAATGTTGTTCTTTATGGATTATATAATACACAAATAGGAATTCCAAATAAAAAATTCTGATAAAACATTGGACAATTTATTGTAATGAGGGAGGATAGTTAAAATCCTCCTTTTTTATTTTTAAATCACTTTATACCTTCCAAACTTGATTAAAAGTAAAATAATTTTATATTATTAAAACAACATAAATGTAAAAAAATTAGATATTCACCATTAATTGTTTAAATAATTACCACGGATATTTATTAACCTTCCAAAATAATTTAATATTAAATCAAAATATTAATTTAGAAATCAGTATTAATAATTTGTTTGTTTTCCATTTAATAAAATAGGATATAATTAAATAATGCTTAAAATTGAAAAAATAAATAAACCTGAAGATTTTGAAAAATATAATTTGAACAGAGAACAATTTGTAGATTTTTTGTTTGAACATTTAATTCCTTTTGGAGATGAAAAAACTGCGATTTCTAAATCAATTGATTATGCTTTTTCAGATGAAACCGGTAAAGGCGGTTTTTTACTGGCTGCTTTTAATGATGATAAACTTGCAGGTGAATTAGTAATGAATAGTACCGGAATGGACGAATATATTCCGGAAAATATATTAGTTTATATTGCTGTTGATAGCCAGTTTAGAAATCATGGGAATTGGCAGACAAGATAATTGAAGATAGCTTCAAAACATTGCAAAGGAAATATTGCACTTCATGTAGAGTATAATAATCCTGCAAAAAGATTATATGAAAGATTAGGTTTTACTTCTAAGTATGCTGAAATGAGATTAATAAAGTAGGGGAATATAATGGCAACGCTAAAAATTAATACAAAAAAAATTTTAAATAATATTATCAAGCTTGAAAAGTATTTAAGTGAACATGATATCACTTGGACACTTGTTACAAAAATGCTATGCGGAAATAAAGCTGCACTGCAAGAAATTATACCGGCAGATTGCATAAAAAAAGTTCATTCTGTTGGTGATTCCAGAATTACAAATTTAAAGACAATAAAGGAAATAAAGCCCGATATAGTTACAATGTATATAAAACCTCCGGCTTTAAACCAGGTTAAGAATGTTGTTAAAGTATGCTGATATAAGTCTTAATACTTCTTATAAAACTATTGAAGCAATTAGATAAAGAAGCCGGAATTCAAAAAAAGAATCATAGAATTATTGTAATGATTGAAATGGGCGAGCTGAGAGAAGGAATTTTAAGAGAAAATATTTTGAAATTTTATGAAAGAGTATTTCAATTAGAGAACATTGAAATTATTGGAATCGGGACTAATCTTGGCTGTATGTATGGCGTTGAGCCTACTTATGATAAACTCATTCAATTAAGTCTTTATAAAAATTTGATTGAAGCAAAGTTTAATAAAAAACTTGAATTAGTTTCAGGTGGAAGTTCGATTACATTACCTTTGATTGAAAAAAATAAAGTTCCCAAAGGTGTTAATCATTTTAGAATAGGAGAAGCAGCATTGCTGGGTACGTCTCCTTTGTTTAATAAGAAATTTAGAAATCTTTCCACTGATACGATTGAATTTTCCGGTGAGATTTTAGAACTATATAAAAAAGAACTTCAGCCCGACGGAACTATTGGTGATGCAAATATTGGAATTACTGCAGATCTGGAAAATGAAAATAAATCCATGGAATCTTACAGATCAATTGTAGATTTTGGACAACTTGATGTTGATGTTAAAAATTTAACTCCAAAAGATGATAGAGTTAAATTTGTCGGAACAACATCAGACATGAGTGTATATGATTTAGGTGAAAAAGGTGAAGGATACAAGATTCACGATCAAATTCAGTTTTATCCCAATTATATGTCGGTTGCCAGGTTAATGAATTCCAGATATATGACAAAAAAAATAATTTAAATTTGCTTATTATTTATTAAAATAATGAAGGCTTGATAAAATACATCAAGCCTTTTGTATTATAAAATTTTAAGAACAAAATAGAAGTCTCATGAATTGGATTGATCTCTCTATATTCGGAATTTATATGCTCGTTATGCTGGGCATTGGATTTTTCTTTTTAAAGAAGAATGAAAGCGCAGACGATTTTTTTGTAGGCGGCAGAAGTATGGGAAGTGTGCATGTCGGTTTGTCGGTTGTCGCAACAGATGTCGGCGGCGGGTTTTCTATCGGTCTGGGTGGACTAGGTTTTGTAATGGGTATCTCCGGATCATGGATGCTTTTTACAGGATTAATTGGTGCTTGGTTAAGTGCAGTTCTTCTAATTCCTAAAGTGAACAGAATGAAGAACTTCAAAAACTTCTATACTTTCCCGCAAATTTTTGAAGAATTTTATAATGGAAAAGTCGCTTTAATTGCCGGAATAATTTCTGCAATCGGTTATATTGGTTTTACAAGCTCGCAGGTTTTGGCAGGAGCAAAACTTGCTTCAGCTTCTTTTGTTAATCTGGATATGGAAGAAGCATTAATTATAATGGGAGCTATAATTATAATCTATACTTCACTTGGAGGTATTAAAGCAGTTATTTATACAGATACAGTTCAATGGATTGTTTTAATGGGAGGGTTAATTTTTATTGGAATACCTGTTTCATATCATGCCATAGGAGGATTTGAAGCTATAAAAAATACTGTTTCCTCCGATATGCTGTCATTTACAAATTTGAGCTGGCAGACAATAGTAAATTGGGCAGTTACGATTATTCCAATTTGGTTTGTTGGAATGACTTTATACCAGAGAATTTATGCTTGTAAAGATGAAAAAACTGCAAAAAAAGCATGGTTTATTGCAGGACTTTTTGAATGGCCCATAATGGCAATGATGGGAGTTTTGCTCGGACTTTTTGCAAGAGTAGCGGCAGACCAGGGAATGTTTAATTATTTAGGTTTTGCAAACATTTCAAGTATTGATCCTGAAAAAGGTTTACCTGTTTTACTCAGAACAATACTTCCTGTTGGTTTAATGGGATTAATGATGTCTGCTTATTTTTCGGCAATAATGTCTACAGCGGATAGCTGCTTAATGGCCGCTTCGGGAAATGTGTTAAAAGATATTTTAGATAGATTTTTCCCAATCAGTGCAAATGATAAAAGATTTTTAAGAACTTCACAAATTCTAACTCTTCTATTAGGAATATTCTCTTTAGTATTAGCAAGTTATATGCAGAATGTTTTACAACTTATGCTTTATTCATACGCATTTATGGTGTCAGGATTATTTATTCCTGTTTTAGGAGCATTTTTCTGGAGAAGGAGCAATTCCGCTGCTGCATTTTGGGCAATGTTAATCGGAGGAAGTACAACACTAATTTTAATTGCAACAAATATTAAATTACCTTTAGGGTTGGATGCAAATATTTACGGCATTAGTGCATCTGCAGTAGTTTTTATTTCTTTAGGTTATTTGGTTTCACCCGAAGAAGAAAACGAAAATGTAATTTTAGAGGAAGAATGAATTCACAATACTTACCATTGGAAGAACTAATTCATTTAAGAAGACAATTACATAAACATCCTGAAATTGCGGGAAAAGAAAAAAACACTTCAAAACGAATTAAAGATTTTATTAATAACTACAAACCCGATGATATTATTGAAAATATAGGCGGATATGGTCTGGCTTTTATATTTAATGGAAAAGCAAAAGGTCCCGCTGTTCTTATAAGATCTGAATTAGATGCTTTACCTATTGACGAAATTAATGATTTTGCTTATAAATCTGATTTCAAAAATGTTGCACATAAATGCGGTCACGATGGACACATGACAATTGTTGCAGGAATCGCTTCCCTTATTTCTAATAATAAACCAAATAAGGGGAAAATTATTCTGCTTTATCAACCTTCAGAGGAAACAGGTGAAGGTGCTGAAAGAATATTAAATGATAAAAAATTTAAAACATTAAAGCCGGATTATGTATTTGCACTTCATAATATACCCGGTTATGAACAAAATGAAATATTAGTTAAAAATGGAATCTTTGCGTCAGCTTCAAAAGGATTGATAATAAGATTAAGAGGAAAAGAATCTCATGCTTCGGCTCCGGAAAGCGGAAACAACCCTTCCAATGCTGTTGCAGATATAATAAAAATGCTGAATAATTTAGTCTCTGAATTAAATGATTTGAAAAATTTTAGTTTAATAACAATTATTCATGTAAATATTGGTGAAGAAGCGTTTGGAACTTCTCCGGGAAATGCAACAATAATGGCTACACTTCGTTCATATGAAAATGAAGATCTTGATTTAATTTCAAATTCCGCTTCTGAAAAGGTAAAATCTATTGCTGAAAATTATAATTTAGAATTTAATATAAGCTGGACGGAAGAATTTCCGGCTACTATTAATGATGCTTATTCAGCAGATATTATAAGAGAATCTGCAATACAAAATAATTTATATTTAAAAGAAATTGACAAACCGTTCCGCTGGTCAGAAGATTTTGGACATTTTACTTCAAATTTTAAAGGAGCAATGCTTGGCCTTGGCTCAGGTAAAAATCACCCGGATTTGCACAATCCGGATTATGATTTTCCCGAAGAAATAATTCCGACCGGAGTAAAAATGTTTTACACAATCATAAATAAAATTCTTACTTAATAAAATGTTTCATACTTCATTTATTGAAATAAATAAAACTTCAATTGAAAATAATATTTCATTTTCTAAAGAATACGCTGGGTGAAAATGTAAAAATATCTTCAGTAGTAAAAGGAAATGCATATGGTCATGGTGAAGATGTTTTTGTCCCTTTAGTAGAAAATTGCGGTATAAATCATTTTTCTGTTTTTAGTGCAGCGGAAGCATTAAATGTTAAGAAAGTTGTTAAGAAAAAAACAGATGTTATGATAATGGGCATGATAGATAATGAAGAACTTGAATGGGCAATAGAAAATGATATTGAATTTTATATTTTTGATTTAGATAGGTTTCAATCAGCATTAAATATTTCGAAAAAATTAAAAAAGCCTGCCAAAATTCATATTGAAATTGAAACAGGGATGAACAGAACGGGATTCAATGCCAAATCCCTAAGGGAAGTAATTAAACTGATCAAGCAAGAGCATAAATATATAAAGTTTAAAGGTCTTTGCACACACTATGCGGGAGCAGAAAGTATTGCAAATTTTGTTAGGATAAAAAAACAAATAAAGCATTTTAACAAGATTAAAAAATGGCTTAATAACGAAAACATGAATCCTGAAATATATCATACGGCGTGTTCTGCTGCAGCAATATCATATCCGCAAACAAGGATGGATATGGTGAGAATTGGAATTTTGCAATATGGATTTTGGCCGAGCAAAGAAACTTTGATTGATTACTTGAGCCATAAGGAAGATAAAAAAGATCCTCTGCGCAGAGTAATTTCGTGGAAAAGTAAAATCATGAATACAAAGAGATGTGAGTACCGGTGAATTTATTGGATATGGCACAACATACTTGGCTCTTGATAAAATGAGAATTGGTATGGTACCGATTGGTTATGCACATGGTTTCAGCAGGTCATTAAGTAATCAGGGCAGGGTATTAGTAAAAGGCCAAAGAGTCGCTGTTGTAGGAATGGTAAATATGAATATAATGACAATTGATATTACAAAAGTTCCCGATGTTAAAAAAGGTGATGAAGTAGTAATAATTGGAGAACAAGGGGATTTATCAATTTCTGTTGCATCATTTAGTGAGATGAGTAATCAATTGAATTATGAATTGTTGACACGATTGCCGGATTCAATTCCAAGAAAAATTATTGAATAAATAATTTCTAATTAACTTTTAACTTTTAGCAGAAATTTTTAATATTAAATATAAGATATTGTAAATAATCATTGCCGTGGGGGTTCTTATGAACTTTTCAAACTTTAAGTATGCAATTTTATTATTTTGTATTCTTATCTCATTTAATTCAATTAACTTTTCTCAAACAAAATTATAATAATTCTTATTCTTACATTTTTCCTCTACCCAATTCAAAATATAATTCTACACAAACAAATATAATTATAAGACCAGGGATTAAGTTAAATTCTACGGGCTACTTGAGCCCCGCTTTAATAAAAGTAACTGGTGATAAAAGCGGAGTTCATAGAGGTGAGCTTCTAATCTCAGATGATAGTCAAACTATAGTATTCAATCCAAATTCACCATTTGAATACGGAGAAAATGTTAATGTGCAATTTAATCCTGGAAGGACAATAACAACATTAAATAATAAATTATTGGATGAATATTCATTTAGATTTAAGATTACAAATACAAGATTGACTTCTGAACAAAAACAAAAAGTAAACAATATTTTACTTAAAGAGGAAATCAAACACAAAGGAAGAGATAGCCAAAGAAGAACTTTAAACGGTAAAACAATACAATCAGAAGATTTACCGCCTGATTTTCCCTTTATGGATGTGACAACTTATAATAATCCCTCGCCCGGAGAAATTTTTAGTGCTCCGTTTAATTGGTCGAATACTTATGGATATTTAGTTATATCAGATAATTATGGAGTACCAATATTTTACAAAAGAGAGGGTCATGCTTTTTATGGATTCACAAAACAAATGAATGGCTACTTAACATATTTTGAGGCTGTCAGACAGAAATATTATGAGGTTGATAGCTCATATACTAAAATTGATAGCTTTCAATGTAGGAATGGTTATAATACAGATTTGCATGAGTTAATTATTTTACCAAATGGTCATACTCTATTGATTGGCACAAATCCACAATATGTAAGAATGGATACAATTGTGCAAGGGGGAGATTCTTCAGCTATTGTAGTTGGAGAAATTATTCAAGAATTGGATCATAATAAAAATGTAGTTTTTCAATGGCGAAGCATGGGATCATTATAAAATTACAGATGCTACAAATGATATTGATCTTACAGACAGTATTATTGATTATGTACATGCAAATGCAATAGAAGAAGATTATGATGGAAATATTTTATTTTCATGCAGACATTGGACGAAGTTACAAAAATAAATAGACAGACTGGAGAAATAATTTGGCGATTAGGTGGAAGTTACTGTAAAAATAATCAATTCCAGTTTGTTAATGATCCTATCAGGTTTTTCTCACCAACATGATATTAGAAGAATTCCCAATGGTAATATTACATTATTTGACAATGGAAATCTTCATGATCCTCATTATTCAAGAGCTGTTGAATATCAACTTGATGAAGTGAATAAAATTGCAACTTCAGTTTGGGAATATAAAAATAATCCGGAAACATATTCGTTTGCCATGGGAAAAAACACAAAGATTATCAAACCATAATACTTTAATTGGCTGGGGGCTTTAATGGCTCAATCCTCCTTCAATTTCAGAAGTTAAACCGGATGGTAATGTTGCACTTGCTATTGCTTTTGATGATACTGTAACGAATTACAGAGCATCTAAATTTTCTTGGAAAACAAATCTTTTTTCAGTTTATCCTGATTCGCTGAATTTTATAAATGTAAGCAGCGGGGATTCAGAAACTGTATCAATAAATGTTAGAAACAATTCCGATAGTCTTTTAACTTTAAACAGTTTTTATAGTACAGATTCAAGCTATACAATTTTGGAAAATTTCCCTGTTAATATTCCCGTTGATTCGGTCGTAATACTTAATATAAAGTTTAAGCCAATGAAAGATGGAATCTATGAAGGGAATGTTCATATAAGAGCGAAAAGAGAGAATGAAATGATAGCTCAGTATGTACATGTTTATGGTATCACCGATACAACTTTATTAAATGTTAAAAATAACCCGAATACTGTTAAATTCATTTAAGCTATTTCAAAATTATCCTAATCCGTTTAATCCTACTACAACAATTTCGTATACCATACCAAGCAGAGGAATAGTTACTCTTAATGTATATGATATATTAGGAAACAAAATTAAACAACTAGTTAGCGGGTTTAAACAAAAAGGAAGTCATAAAGTTGTTTTTAACGGAAGTAGTCTTGCAAGCGGTGTTTATTTTTATAGAATTACATTCAATAGTTCTTCCAACAATAACTCTCAAAATTTAACCTCTACAAAAAAATTAATCATTTTGAAATAATATTAACAATCTGAGCTGGCTAAATTTTATATTTTTAGTCAGCTTAGAATTAATACAAATTTTTAATGATTAATACTTATCAACTTTTACAAAACGGCAAACATTAAACAATATCAGCTTATATGATATTTATAAATATGTGGTTTTATAAAAAATTAACATAAAATTTTTTTCATTTCTCACAAGCGGTAAAATGAATTTCTATTGTTTTTATAGACTGAGAAATCATAAATAATTATAAATATTTTCACACTATGAACTAGTGCATCTATTATTAAATATTAAGCATCAATTGATAAATTTTATAAATGTCAATTGTTTTTAATTCTGGCATAGTTTTATCTAATAGTTATTAATAATTAGATATTGAAATATCATCCAGATAATACGAGGGGAGATATGGGAAATCAAAATAGAAGAGAGTTCCTTAAAACCTCTGCTTTACTTACTGCAGGAATTACAGGCCTCTCCGCAAAAAAGACCAAAGCGGGTCCTAAAAACATACTTTCGGAAGATAGAATGGGAGTCTTAGTTGATACAACGGTTTGTATCGGATGTAGAAATTGTGAGTGGGCATGCAAAACTGCTCATAATATGGATACTCCGCCGCTTGAAGAATATGAGGATCGATCTGTATTAAAAGAAATGCGCAGACCTAGTGAAAAATCTTTAACCGTTGTAAACGAATACAAAAACGATAAGGATCCAAATATTCCTATCGATGTAAAAGTTCAATGCATGCATTGCGATCATCCTGCATGCGTATCTGCTTGTATTGTCGGTGCTTTTACTAAAAATGAAATAGGAGCGGTTACCTGGGATACCGATAAATGCATTGGCTGCAGATATTGTATGGTAGCGTGTCCGTTCCAGGTTCCTGCGTTTCAATATGACAAAGCAATAAATCCGCATATAATGAAATGCGATTTTTGCTTCGATCGAACAAAAGAAGGAAAACTTCCTGCATGTGTTGAAATTTGTCCGGTTGAAACTTTGACTTATGGAAATAGAAATGAACTTATAAAAATTGCTAGGGAAAGAATTAGAAAAAATCCGGAAAAATATGTTGATCATATTTATGGTGAATATGAAGTGGGAGGAACAAGCTGGATGTATCTGGCAAGCAAGGATTTTCATAAAATGAATTTCCCGAAACTCGGCCATAATCCTGCTCCCGGAGTATCCGAATCAATTCAGCATGGAATTTTTGCCTACTTTGTTCCGCCTGTTTCATTATATGCTTTATTAGGCGGATTAATGTGGATTACTAAACGTCGTAAAGATAATGAAGAGGAGAAATAAATATGGAATCATATAGAGTAGCAGCTCCGATTCGTAAGAAATTTTTTACACCTGGTGTTATTGTTTTAATGCTTTTAGCAATAAATGGTATCGTTTTCTTAATGGGCCGTTTCTTTTTTGGAATTGGTGCAGTGACCAATTTAAATAATCAATATCCCTGGGGATTATGGATAGGTGTTGATGTTGCGGCTGGTGTTGCGTTGGCTGCCGGTGGTTTTACTACTGCCGCACTTGGTCATGTTTTTCACAGAGAATATTACCACGATATAGTTAAGCCTGCTTTATTAACTGCAATGCTGGGATATACTTTTGTAGCGCTGGGAGTTTTTGTAGATATAGGACGATGGTATTTTATTTGGCATCCTTTAGTAATGTGGAATGGAAGTTCTGCATTATTTGAAGTCGGCATCTGTGTAATGATTTACCTTACCGTATTATATATTGAATTTTTACCAATAATCACTGAAAGATTTATCGGCAGGATAAAGCTTCCGGGAATTTTGAAATTGCTTAATAAACCAATTGATAAGGTCTTAAGGATTCTTGATAAAGGTTTAAGTAAAACTATGTTTATTTTTATAATTGCAGGCGTTGTTTTATCTACACTCCATCAATCATCTTTAGGTACATTAATGGTAATTGCCGGACCAAAGATGCATCCATTATGGCAAACACCAATACTTCCTCTGCTCTTCTTACTTTCTGCCATATCAGTTGGATTTCCAATGGTGATTTTTGAATCTATAATTGCTTCGAAATCATTTGGATTAAAACCGGAAATGGATGTTCTTTCTAAACTCGGTGGATTGGTTGCTCCAATTCTGGGAATTTATTTAGCATTTAAAATTGGTGATATGTTCGTCAGAGAATCATTTATTTACTTAACCGAATTTAACCTTCAAAGTGTAATGTTTACAATTGAAGTGGTTGTTGGTATAGTAATTCCTCTTAGAATGTTTATGTCACGTACTGTTTTAAAATCTCCGGGATTATTATTAACGGCTTCTTCTTTAGTAATTTTCGGAGTTTTATTAAATAGAATTGATAACTTTATAGTTGCTTATACTCCGCCTGTTTCATTTGGTGCTTATATTCCATCTGTTGGAGAAATATCCGTTACCGTAGGATTTGCAGCATTGTTAATTTTACTATATAGAATTATAGTAATGAACTTCCCTGTAATCAGCCAGACAAATAAAAACTTTGTTCCTAAAACAAAATATGCTATTAGGGGAGGTTCAAAATGAAAAAATTAATAGTACCGTTATTATTGATATTTTTTAGTTCCCAGTTATTTGGACAGAATGATCCGGGAATTAATCATGAAAAAAGTAAAATAGATTGTAAAACTTGTCATAATTGTGAAGTTCCGACTAAAAACGATCCATGCTTAAATCCTTGTCCGCGTGATAAAATGATTACAGTAAATCCTACTGCAGATCAGGGACCTGAGGTTGTTGTTTTAAATAAGTTAGAAGATAAATATGTGCCTGTAGTGTTTTCGCATAAATTACATGCTCAAATGTCCGAAATGTCCGGAGGTTGTGAAGGTTGTCATCATTACAATACGCTCGGACCAATTCTTCCTTGTGAAAATTGTCATGATACTAAAAGAAAAAGAGACGATATTACCAAACCTGATTTAAAAGGTGCATTGCACAGACAATGTATGGATTGCCATCGTGAATGGAGCCATTCAGCTGATTGTACTTCATGCCATGAGTTAAAGAAACCAGGAATGGACATAAATTGGAAAGCAGAGGTCCAGAATATTGAAGGTAAAGATCATCCGTTTGTTGAATTACCCACAAAGATAGTTTATGAGACAAAATCTGAAGAAGGCAAATATGTTACATTTTATCATGATCAGCACAATAATTTATTTAATATAGATTGTAAGTCATGTCATCAGAATGAAAATTGTACGAAGTGTCATGATGTTAATAAAGTTTCTGTTGCAGAACAAACAGCTTTGGATAATCCTGTAAAAGTTTCACGTTCGGTTGAAGATCAACATAAACCTTGTTTTAAATGCCATGAAGATGATAGCTGCGATAAGTGTCATATGGATAAAGTCAGCGGTCCGTTTAATCATAAAGAAGTTACAGGATGGGCATTAAATAGATTTCATCAAAAATTAAATTGTGAAAAATGCCATGGAACTTCAGGTAAATTTGTTAAATTAAACAATAAGTGCAGTTCATGTCATGGTACCTGGACGATGGAAAATTTCAATCATAAAATTACAGGTATAGATTTGGATGAAATTCACAAACAGGCTAGCTGTGAAGACTGCCATTTAGAAAAGAATTTTGTTAGTAAACCAAGCTGTAATAACTGCCATGATGACAAGGAATTTCCAAAGAATGTTCCCGGTAAAATAGTAAAGAATTGATTTAAATTATGTCCAAGACTCTGTTTATCTATCATTAGCTGATTAAAAGGGGATTAAGGGGAATTAAATGTTTCGCAAGATAGGTGTAAAATTAATTATCGTTGTAGGAATAACCGCTATTGTTACAATCGGTGTATTTTCCTATTTCAGTATTAAAACTCAATCTGCTGCTTTGCTTGCAGAAGTGGAGCGGCAGGCTAATCAACTTGGCGAGACTATAAAATATAGTACGCGCTATGACATGCTTTTAAATCAAAGGGACAGAATATCTAAGATTATACATGAAATTGGCGAGCAAAAAAGCATCAGGGATATTAGAGTACTGAATAAAGTTGGAGAAATTATTTATTGTGCAAATCCCGACGATGTTGGAAAAATGGTGGACAAAAAAGCTGAAAGCTGCTATGCATGTCATGCAGCCAACAAACCTCTTGAAAGATTGCCAATAAAAAAACGAACCAGAATCTTTAAAACGGATTCTGATACATCAAGAATTTTAGGTATAATAAATCCAATTTATAATGAACCGTCATGCTGGCAGGCAGATTGTCATGCTCATTCTAAATCTCAGACAGTATTAGGTGTTCTGGATGTTACACTTTCTCTAAGTGAAGTTGATAACCAAATTGTTCGCAGCGAAATGGATATGCTTATCTTCGCTTTCCTTGCAATAATTATTCTCAGTCTTATCATTGGTTTCTTTGTTAGAAGGTGGATTATTATCCCGGTAAACTCAATATTAAAGGCTACTGACGAGGTTGCTGTAGGAAATTTAAACTATTCCATAAAAAATCTTGGAAAGGATGAGTTAGGAACATTAGGCCGCTCTTTTAATAACATGACTAAAAAACTTTCTGAAGCTAGAATGCAGATTTTTCAATCGGACAAAATGGCTTCATTGGGCCGGCTGGCTGCAGGGGTTGCACATGAAATTAATAATCCTCTTACGGGTGTTTTAACTTACAGCAGCTTTTTATTAAAACGAACTCAAGATAATCCTGAATTTCAGGAGGATTTAAAAGTTATAGTTAGAGAAACTAAAAGAAGCAGGGAAATTGTAAAAAGTTTATTAGACTTTGCTAGACAGTCTGTTCCTAAAAAACATAATGCAGATATAAATGAAATTATTGAACACTCGATTAACGTAGTTGAAAATCAGCTCAGCTTAAAAAAAATTAAGCTGGTAAAAAATTTAAGTCAGAATCTGCCTAAGACTATTGTAGATTCAAATCAAATACAACAGGTTATAATTAACTTGGTTGTAAATGCTGGTGATGCAATTCAAAATGAAGGTGGTACTATAACATTGTCAACAACAACGATTAAATTGTCGCCCTACGGTGTTGCACAAATTAAAAAAGCATTTTGCCCCAAAAGACATGACCTAATGGATAATGAAATTAAAGTTGGTGGACTGCCTTCTATAAAATTAAAACTTAAATCAGGGGACACAGAAGGATTCGTAAATATTGACCCTGTATATGGAATGAACAGAAGTAAATATTCCTTCCAGTTAAATTCGAAGAAGGAAATTAGTATAATGTGTCCAAAGTGTAATACTTCATTAATTGACACATCAAAACAATGTCCCAAATGCGGATCATCACTTTATTCTTTCGAGGTTCCTGGTGAAGGCATTTTTGAAGGCTGTATAAAACCTGAATGTGGCTGGCAGGAGTGGGAAGCAGTTGATTCTGAAGGACAGAAAGAATATATCGAAATAAAAATTTCAGATAACGGTAGCGGAATTCCCAAAGAGGATCTTCCTAAAATATTTGAACCTTTTTATAGTACAAAGGGACAAAAGGGTACAGGATTGGGTTTAGCAGTTATTTGGGGTATTATTGATAATCATAACGGAACAATAAAAGTTGAAAGTGAAATAAATAAAGGCACAACATTTATTATTCATTTACCATTAAAACAGAATTAATAATTAGATGAGTAAAAATTTCGACATATTAGTTATAGATGATGAACAAGTCGTAATTGATGCAGTAATTAAAATCTGTTCATCCGAAGGATTTAAAGTTGATAAAGCTTTCACCGCTGAAGAAGGATTGGAAAAAATTAATAACAATACGTATAAATTAATTATATGCGATATTATGCTTCCTGAAAAAGATGGATTTGCTATTCTTGAAGAATTAAATATGAATAAGATTAATACGCCGATAATAATGACAACGGGATTTTCAACTGTCGAAAATGCAGTTCGTTCTTTAAATAACGGCGCAATTGATTTTATTCCTAAACCTTTCACTGCAGACGAACTCATAAATCCGATTTATAGAGGATTTAAATACATGGAAATACAAAATCAAATTTTAAATACTTCTTTTGATAAAAATGATCCTAATATTATTTATGTCCCTTGTCCTGCAAAATATTATAGACTTGGATACGGTGCTTGGGTATCCGTTGAACATTCAGGTAGTGTTTTAATTGGATTAACCGATCTATTTCTAAAGACAATAGATAATTTTAACCAATTGGAATTGCAAAAAGAAGAAGATGAAATTATCCAGGGTACATCATGCGGACAAATTTTAACAGAAGATAACAAGTTTCATAACATTCTATCACCAATAAGCGGAAGAATTATTGAAGTTAATAATAAAATAATTCAGGAAAAAAGTATTATTGAAAAAGATCCTTACTTTGACGGATGGCTCTACAGAATAATTCCATCAGACCTGGAATATGAGTTAAAACATTTAATACCGTGTAGCTCTGATAGATTATAAAAACTAAAAAGGAAAATACAGCCGAATTTATTCGCTAAAAATTTATTTCTAAGGAGAACAATATGGCACTATTCATACTAGCCGTTATCATATTTGTTATAGCCGATATAACAATTCGCTTCGTAGGTAAAAGAATTCATGAAAAGAAACTTATAAAAGACCGTGAAGCAGCACTGAAAGTCAGTTTAAATCTTGACTACAGCAGGGAAGCAAAAACTTTAAAACGTGTTGAAGTTCCAGATCCCAAAGCCAAAATACTTTGTGTCGATGATGAAGAAGTTATATTAGACAGCTTCCGTAAAATCCTTGTGCTTGATGGTTATTCCATTGATACTGTTCAAACAGGGCAAGAAGCACTTGGACTTGTTCAAACTCATCATTACGATTTCGTCTTTACAGATCTTAAAATGCCCGAGATGAGCGGTGTTGATGTTACTAAATCAGTTAAACATCTACGACCTGATATTGATGTTGTTATTATAACAGGTTATGCAACTGTTGAAACTGCGGTTGAATGTATGAAATTCGGAGCAATGGATTATGTTCAGAAACCTTTTACCGAAGATGAGCTTTTAGAATTTGTTAAGAAAACATTAATTAAAAGACAAGATAGAATTCAGAAACAGCTTAAACCAAAAGTTAATATTACTCATGTTGCAGATTCTAAACATTTTAAGGAAAGTGAATTTGCAATTCCGGGCGGAGTATTTATTTCCGATGAGCATTGCTGGGCAACGATGGATCAAACCGGTGTTGTAAAAATTGGAATTGATGACTTTGCTAAAAAATTATTTGGAAAAGTTGATGATATTGAATTTCCCAATTTAGGTATGCATGTTAAAAAAGGTCAGCCTTTATTCAGCGTTAAGCAGGGAAATAGAAGCATTGCTTTTAGTTCACCTGTAAGCGGTCAGGTTTCCAAAGTAAATACACCGTTATTAAAAGAATTGGAATCTCTTGATATTACTCCTTATGATAGAAATTGGTTCTGCATTAGTTGATGCTGATAATATTGATCAAGAAATAAAAGAATTAAAAATAGGAAATTCTGCAGTGCAATTTTATCAAGAAGATATTGAACACTTCAAAGGCTTTTTAAACGAAGTTCTTTCTTCAAAACGTGAAAAAGCCGATGCTGATATGAACGGTGAACTTCATATTGGTGAAATGGAAAAACTTGATGATAGAAATTGGCAGAGAATTGTAGAGCAATTCTTTAATAGACAACCAGTCAATTAACTTCTCCTTTAGAACCTCCTTTTTTGAATTAAATTTTTAAGAAAGGAGGTTCACTTTTAATAAAATCACACTCGTTATATTACTTTATTAATATTTTAATCTTAGTTATTTAAAATCTTAACTAAGGAGAAAAAAATGGAATATACTCACCTTGGGAGAACCGGATTAAAAGTTAGTAAATTGTGTCTAGGCACAATGAACTTCGGACCTTATACCTCCGAAGAAGATAGTTTTAAAATAATGAATAAAGCACTGGAATTAGGAATCAATTTTTTCGATACAGCCAATGTTTACGGCTGGGACAAAGGTGTTGGTTTGACGGAAACTATTATTGGAAAATGGCTCTCAAAAAATAAAGATGCACGAGATAAAATTGTTTTGGCAACAAAAGTTTATGGTAAAATGGGAGAAGGCCCAAATGATCAAAAATTATCAGCTTATAATATTAAAAAAGCTTGTGAAGATAGTTTAAGAAGACTGCAAACGGATCATATTGATCTTTACCAAATGCATCATGTTGACCGGGAAACTCCGTGGGAAGAAATTTGGCAGGCTATGGAGCAGTTAGTCAGAGAAGGAAAAGTACTATATGTGGGAAGCAGTAACTTTGCAGCATGGAACATTACCGAAGCAAATTATATTGCAAAAAGCAGAAACTTTTTAGGATTAGTTTCGGAACAAAGTATTTACAGTTTAAGAAATCGTCATATCGAACTAGAAGTAATTCCTGCTTGTAAAGCTCAGGGTGTTGGATTGATTCCATGGAGCCCGATGGGAGGTGGAATTTTATGCGGAGTTTTGGAAAAAGATTATAAAGGAAGAAGAAACAGAGAGCCTTTACAGAAATCAGTTGAAAAATTAAAACCGCAATTAGAAGCTTATGAAAAATTATGTAAAGATATAAATCATAAACCGGCGGATGTAGCTTTAGCATGGGTTTTGAGTAACCCTGTTGTAACAGCTCCGATTGTCGGTCCAAGAACTATTGAACAGTTGGAAGAAAATGTAAAAGCTTTAGATATTAAACTTGATGAACAAACTCTTAATAAATTAGATGAAATCTGGCCTGGTCCCGGAAATCAAGCTCCCGAAGCTTACGCTTGGTAAATAGTTTATTTTTTTGCCCAAATCTGTATTTTTAATGAATGGATTTGGGCTTTTAATTTTATGCAAATTTTAAACAAAATAACTTTATCGGAAACACCGGTTCAAAAAATAGAAGATGAATTTATTCTTAAACATAAAATCAATTTATTTATAAAAAGAATAGATTTAATTCATCCCCAAATCTCCGGGAATAAGTGGTTCAAATTAAAGTATAATATTGTTGAAGCTGAATCAAAAGGATATAAAACTTTATTAACATTTGGCGGAGCTTTTTCGAATCATATTCATGCTGTTGCTGCAGCCGGAAAAATATTTGGATTTGAAACAATAGGATTAATCAGAGGTGAAGAGCATCTTCCTTTAAATCCAACATTAGATTTTGCGAAAAATTGCGGAATGAAAATCTATTATATAGATCGTACTTCATACAGGAAAAGATATGATGAAGATTTTCTAAAAATAATTAAAAATAAATTTGGTGATGCTTATATAATTCCCGAAGGCGGAACAAATTTATTAGCCGTAAAAGGAGCTAGCGAGATAATTCAAAATGAAAATCTTTCTGCAGATTATATTTGTACTGCATGTGGCACCGGCGGAACAATGGCAGGAATCGTTTCATCATTAAAAGGAAAGAAAACAGTCCTCGGGTTTTCAGTTTTAAGAGGGGCAAACTTTTTAGAAGATAATGTAAATGAACATGTTAATAAATTCACCGGCAAAACCTTTAATAATTGGCAGATCAATTTAGATTATCATTTCGGCGGTTATGCTAAAATAAATAAAGAGCTTATAAATTTTGTGAGGAGATTTTCTTCAGTAAACAAAATTCCGATTGAACCGGTTTATACCGGGAAAATGTTATATGGAATTTATGATTTAATTGAACAAGGTTTTTTCAAAAATAACGAAACTATTTTAGCTGTGCACACGGGAGGAATGCAGGGATTAGAAGGAATGCAATATAGAATTGAAAAATTAGAAAAAAGGACATCATAAATTTAAAATCATGATGTCCTTTATAAAATTAGTTCTGACTTTTTGCTTTTAAATTAACTTCAATTTTACCGGCGTTTTTAAAATATAAACTGATCTGTCCGCTGTCGCCGGTTTTAATATCTTCTTTTAAATTCATCAGCATAACATGATTTCCGCGAGGTTTAAATTCAAAAGTTGAATTTGCAGGAATTACAACAAATTTTGTCGGTCGCATTCCCATCATACCATCTTTTGTAAATGTTTCATGAAGTTCTGCTTTTTCCGATAATTTTGATTTAACATCGTATAACGTGTCGGCTTTGTTTCCGTTATTTTCAATTTTGAAGTATGCTGCGGTCATCATATCTTTTGCTCCCGGCCTCATCCATGCATCTTTAACTTTTATATTGTTGTTTCCACCATGGAATAAAAAAATGCTTAAAAATAAAAATATCCAGTTCAAGTAATACCTCCTAAAATTTAATCAAGTGATTTTATATCTTTTACTAAATTATCAACATTTAGCGTGCTGCCGGGAAAATTTTTTCTTAAATTTCCATCTGCATCAACTAAAGAAATTCTATCTGTATGAATGAAATAATATTCCCATTTCCCATTACTTTTAGTGGAATCTCCCGGAATTGCATAAACATTAAATTCCTTGAGAAGTGTATCAATGTTCTGTTTATCACCTGTTAGGAAACTCCATTTATCTAAATTAATACCTCTTATATCTGCATATTTTTTTAAGATAGTCGGAGTGTCTCTATCGGGATCAAAAGAAATTACAACAAAGTTTACATTTTTGACATTATCTTTTTCCAGTTTCTTTTCTACAACCTGCATATTGTGTGTCGTCATCGGACAAATATCCGGACAATGTGTGTAAATAAACCCGATTACAGAAACTTTGTTGTTCAATATATTCGGAAATGTAACTTCGGAGCTATCTGTATTTATTAAATTGATTTTTTTTGCAGATATATTTTGATCTAACGGAAAGTTGTTGCCGCATCCAATAAAAGATGCAAAAAATATTAATGAAACTAATGTTATTAAAGGTTTGTAAAAAGTCATCTTTGAATTGAATAATATTGAAAAAATGATAATTCAAATTATAGAATTTATATTTTCTTTAAAAGGTAAATTAGTGATTATCATATAATTTGCGATAAATGTTGCTTTAAAGCATAGAGGAATAAATGTTCGAATACAGCAACTCAAATATTAAAATAAAAGAAAAAATATTTGAGAAAAATTTAAAAGAAAAATCAATTCTAAATGAAAATGAAATACCCTCATGTGTTTCCAGGTGGAATAAAAATTATTTATCATACGAAAGTTTTGCATTAACAAATAATGTTAAGTGGATTCATAATGTTAAAGCTCCGTTTAACATACATTTCCAAAATGTTATTGCCAAAATTGAAGAAGAACAAAAAAATAAAATATTTTTAGTCGGGAGTTCTCCGCGTAATAATAGTCTATTTAAAAATAAAAATTATCAGCAGGTCAGAATCGGAAAAGAAGCTGTTCTCGATTTAAATGTAAATCATTTTAGCAAATCTTCTTTAAAAGAATTAATTAGAAGAGGATTTAAAAATGGTTATGTAAAAGAAATTGACTATTCAATTGAAAATAAAGTTGCTCTGCAAAATTTTAAAATGGATTGTGCACATGGAAGAGAACCCCAGTTAAAATATTTTTTTCATACTGAATTTAATTCTCATAACAGACTTTTTGTATTCAAAGATTTTTTTGGCAAATGGCTAGGTGCAATTCTTTTATCAGTTAAAGATGAAAATTACATTCAAACTGAATTAATATTAAGATATAAAAAAGCTCCCAACGGAATAATGGAAGCGCTGATATTTTCTATTTTTGAACAGCTTAGAAAAGAAAATTATAAAAAATGGACTTTGGGTGCGGTGCCTTTTACAATTTTCGATTCAAAAATTTTATCAAAAGAATTTGTAATTAATCTATCCGGAAGACTTTTAAGATTCGGTTATAATTATAAAGGATTATATTACTTTAAAAATAAATTTAATCCGATTTGGGTAGACTATTATATTATCTGCAAAGAAAAACTAACACTTCCTATAATGTTTAATGTAATGCTGAAAAGTAATCTTCTTAGTTTAATTATATTTAAATTTGTAATAAACTTAAAAGATTTTTTCACAATTTAACTATTCAAAATGAACCAGCCAGAAAGCGACAATTCTATATCAAAATTAACCGGGGATATGCCGGTTGAAGAATTCAAAAAATACGGTCATCAATTAATTGATTGGATTGCAGAATATCTAACTGAAATTGAAAAATATCCTGTTGTTCCTAATTTAAATCCCGGCGAAATAAAAAAGAATTTAAATGAAAATCCGCCGTTAAAAGGTGAAGACTTTAATTCTGTTTTATCTGATTTAGACAAGATTATTGTTCCGGGAATTACTCACTGGAATCATCCGAATTTCATGGCTTATTTTAATTCTACTTCAAGCTCACCTGGAATTTTAGCAGAATTATTAATCGCCGCATTTAATATGAACGGTATGATCTGGAAAACTTCTCCGGTATCAACTGAACTTGAACCGGCTGTTCTTAATTGGCTTAGAGATATGTTAAGTATTCCTAAAAATTTCTGGGGAATTATTTATGATACTGCTTCGGTGAGTTCAATGCATGCAATTGCTGCAGCAAGAGAACAATTATCTAATCTTCAATTAAGACAAAAAGGAATGGCAGGAAGAAATGATGTTCCTAAACTGAGATTATATTGTTCCGAACATGCACATTCTTCTATTGAAAAAGGAGCAATTACTTTAGGAATCGGAATTGACGGAATTAGAAAAATTAATGTAGATGAAATATTTAGAATGATTCCCGGTGAACTGCAGAAAGCTATTGAGGAAGATAAAAAGAACGGCTGGCTTCCGTTTTGTGCGGTTGCAACAATTGGAACTACTTCTACGACAAGTATTGATCCTTTAAAAGAAATTGCAAAAATATGTAATGAAAATAATATCTGGCTACATGTTGATGCTGCTTACGGCGGAACGGCTGCAGTTCTGCCGGAAATGAAATATATTTTTGAAGGTTTGGAAAATGCAGATTCAATTGTGGTTAATCCGCATAAATGGATGTTTACGCCGATTGATCTGAGTGCATTTTATACTAAAAAACCGGAAATATTAAAAAGAGCGTTTAGTTTAATTCCGGAATATTTAAAAACTAATGTTGATAATACTGTTGAAAACTATATGGATTACGGAGTTCAGCTTGGAAGAAGATTCCGTGCATTAAAATTGTGGTTTATCATTAGATATTTTGGAGTTGAAGGAATTCAAAACAGAATAAGAGAACATATAAATTTGGCTAAGAAATTTTCCGGCTGGTTAAAAGGAGATAATAGATTTGAAATATTAGCCCCGGTTCCTTTCAGCGTAATCTGCTTTAGATATCATCCTAAAGATGTAAAGGATGAAAATCAACTTAATAAATTAAATGAAAAACTGTTGAATAAAATAAATGAAACCGGAGAACTGTTTTTATCGCATACAAAATTGAATGGTAAATTTACAATTAGAATTGCAATTTCAGGATTAAGAACAGAAGAAAGACATGTTAAAAAAGCATGGGAATTAATTCAAAATAAAGCAAATCTGTTGGAAGAATAAAGTTAAAATTGTAAATGGAGGATTAAAATTATTTAAAACCGCTAAGAACGCTGAAGGAACAAATATTTTTATTACCTTTGCGTTCTTTGCGGTTTAATTCAATGAAACTTTTTATTTCTGAAGTATCATTTTTTTAACTAAAACATTATTGTCATATCTAAGTTCATAAAAATAAATTCCGCTTGTTAAATTATCTGCATTAAATTTAACTTCATAAGTTCCTTCATTGTAATTTCCGTTTACCAATTCTTTGACTTTTTGACCGAGAATATTATAAACAGTTAAAATAATTTTGGAAGATTTAGGAAGTTCAAATTTAATTACAGTTTCCGGATTAAAAGGATTCGGATAATTTTGATCCAATGTGAATTTATCTGGTCTGTTGCCGGCTGTAACTTTAACTTCTTTACCGTAGCTGTATGTTCCGTCGAAGTCCAATTGTTTTAACCTGTAAATGTAGCTTCCAAACTTTTTAATGTGATCTGTGAAGGTATAAGTGTTTTGTTTGGTAGTTGTTCCATGTCCGTCAATAAATCCTACTGACTGCCAGTTGTTTTCCGGGTTTAATGCATTATCAAATCTTCTTTCTATTTCAAATCCTTTGTTATTGGTTTCCGTTGCTGTCGTCCAATTTAGAACAACGAAGCCACCTTTATTTTCCACATTAAATGAAGTCATCTCAACAGGTAGAGGAGGGATTTGGGTTAAAGTTGCGGTTTTCAAAACAATATTATTATTTGGATCGAACTGAACTCCGGTCGGCTGCCTGTTAAAATTAAAAGAATAGACTTGTTCGTTTACATCATTCATAACTCTAATTAATGTATCGGCTCCGGCATTAAATGAAATTTTAATTTCAATCGGCATTTTGTGGAATATAGAATTTGTCTGGGTTTGTTTTGCCACAAATCCAACTTCCCACAAATTGGTGCCTTGCTGTGAAATCCAGTAATTATTTGCATACTTTGGATGATTTGGTGCATAAATCCATTCATCAAAAAACCAAGTAAGATCTTGTCCGTAAGCCGCACTCATGTGATCTTTAAAATCTGAAATTACAGCACTTTTATATTTTAAATTCGGGTCAGTTGCATAAGAAAGTAAACCGGCAAAATATGCGGAATCACCCATAACATATCTTAGTAAATGATGTACGCATGCGCCTTTCTCATAAGTTATTGCATAATTAAAAAGTACATCTGTCGAAGGTGTATTTATTGCCCAATCCGGATCTGAAATCGGCCAGCCTGGATTGCTGCTTAAATATACCGAAGCATCACTATTAATTTCATTTTTGTAAGCAGTATATCCTGAATTATGCTCGATCCATAATGCTTCCGTGTAAGTTGCAAAACCTTCATTCAGCCAAATATCCGCCCATGTTGCACAGGTTATCATATCACCAAACCATTGATGAGCAAATTCATGAGAAACATAACCAACATACCAGCAGTTTGGGCATAAACTGGTTAAAGTTTGGTTTTCCATTCCGCCCCAAACAAATTGATTGTTTAATGTTGCAAAACCATTTTTTTCAAATGGATGTTCCCCGAAAATCTGTGAATAATATGTTGCCATTTGAAGAGTTTGAGTTTCCATGGAATGCAGATTTGAAATGCTTTCGCCGGTATTCCAATAAAATCTCATAGGGATGCTGTCATTGGGATTTGATAATTTATGCCAGTATAAAATATCCAAGTTATAATTTACTCTTGCAGTCATTACAGTTAAATATGTTGCAACGGGATTATTACTCTTCCAGTGATAAGTTATTGTATCTCCGTTAACTGAGGAATCTGCTAAAATTCCGTTTGATCCCAATTTAGTATTTAATGGAACTTTTGCGGTAATTTCCGAAGTAGCTTTATCGGAAGGTTTATCCCAGCAAGGAAACCATTTCCTAGCGCCTTCAGGTTCGCTGTCTGTAAATACAAATCCGCCGCTGGCATAAAACGCACCATCGGAAACATTATTGTGATGGAAATAAATCTTTACATCCACAATTTCATTAACATCATAAGTTCTATCTAAAGTAATGGTAAGAATATTATTAATTTGAGTAAAAGAAACTCCTGCTAATCCAACCGAATCAATGACGAGTGAAGAATTAATTGCATTTAGCATTATAGAATTTAAAGTAGAATCAACTTTAAAAGTCATTACTTCATTTGCAGTATAATATTTTGAGTAGGGATTTGTAAAACAGTTATATATATTAAAAAACAAATTATAATGCTGAACATCAAAACTATGATGTATATCTGCAGTTATGTTTGAAGGTAGAATAGGGTTTTGAGAATGAATTTTTTTCTGATAGCAGAATTCGGATCCTTTCATATTGTAATTCTGTCCGAAAACAAAAACAGAAGAAGTAAAAAAGAAAAACAGTAAAAGTATTTTTTTCATACGGAACTCCGGAATTGTAATGAGAAAATAATAATTAATTATTTTAATTTAGTTATTAAATTTTTTTCTTTTGCTTATAATTTTTTGATAGTTATATAGAAATTTCAAGTTTAGCATATCCTTTAAAATAAACAAAAAAGGTATTAAATGAACGGATTATTTGAATTTGGTTTGTTATCATTTACATCCATTTTTACAATGGTAAATCCAATGGGTGTTATTCCTGTTTACACTTCTATGACTTCACAGCTATCTTCTTCCGAAGCGAAACATGTAGCATATAAAGCAATAGTTACTTCGTTAATTACTTTGTTACTTTTTGCTTTTGGCGGAAGATTTATTTTTGAGTTTTTCCATATCTCAGTTAACAGTTTAAGGGTAGTCGGTGGAATTATATTTTTTATGGCTGGATTCGACATGCTTCAAGCTAGATTACTGAGAACAAAATCTTCCAGTGAAAGTTTAAATGAATACGCTTCAGATATTGCAATTACACCTTTGGCAATTCCTATAATCTGCGGGCCAGGAGCAATTACCGCTTCAATTGTTATGATGAACGATGCACATATAATTACACAAAAATTTGTCCTTTCTGCCGTAATAATATTAGTAATGGGAATAACGTTGTTTGTAATGCTTAGTGCCAGAAGATTAATTTCAATAATAGGCGAAAACGGTAACAAAGTTATGATGAGAATCATGGGACTTATAGTTATGGTAATCGCAGTTGAATTTTTATTCAGCGGATTAAAGCCAATTATCCGCGATATTCTAATGATAAAATAGCTTTATATAGAGGGAATCCCTGTCATTTGCTCTAATGACAGGGATTGCGAGAGAGATGAAATATTTCAAGAAGAATTATTACTCTAATTATTATCTAACCGGTACAAATATTAAATAATTTGTGGAATGAAGTTATTATATTTGGAAGAGCGGCAGTATAAATCCATATATGGTAAAATGGCTATTCAGCCGCTCTAAAAATAGAAAGGTTTAATAAATTTTACGGAATATTAGTCGTCCAGTGTAAATCCGATTTTAATTGTAACCTGCCAGTGAGAAACTTTGCCTTCATCAATATGTCCTCTTTGATCAATTACCTGGAACCAGCGCATATTCCTTATAGATTTTGATGCCCTTGCAACAGCATTTTGAATAGCTTTTTCAATACTTTCAGGAGAACTTCCCGTTAATTCGGTGTGTTTATAAATATGGTCGGCCATAATGTTCCTTTTGTTTTTATTATTTTTGTAATTATACTAAACAATATATAGAAAAAACAGCATCAACTTTATTTCAATAAAAAAAAATTAATTGCTGTGTTAAAAATCAAAAAATGAATCTATTTAAATGAGTTCTCATCTAACTGCAATAAATTTAAATATATAGAAGGGAAAAAATGGAAGTTAAAAAAGCATATCTCAAACAAATTAAAGGAATTTCTTTTGTAGGAAAAACAGATTCCAATCATTGGATTACAGTCGACGGGCCGGAGGAGTTCGGGGGAAGTAATGCCGGAATAAGACCGAAAGAATTAATATTATTAGGATTAGCAGGCTGCACTGCAAGTGATGTTGTAAGTATACTTCAAAAGAAAAGAGTTAAACTTGATGATTTTGAAATTAATATTTCGGCCGAAACATCAGATGATCATCCTATAATTTATAAGAATATAAATTTAGAATATGTTTTTTACGGCAATGATATTCAGGCAAAAGATGTAGAAAGAGCAATTGAACTTTCATCTACAAAATACTGCGGTGTTACTGCTATGCTGGAAAAAACCGTAAACATTACAAATAATTATAAGATTGTAGATTCAGGGAAAGAATAATTTTCTGAAAATTGAATTTAATTCGGATTGTCTCTAAAACGAGAGACAATCCGGAATATTACTTATTTATTTTTTTCGTAAAGACCTAATGTATTTCCGTCTATATCAGTTATCAGTCCGTACCAGCCCATAGCAGGAATAACGGTTTTTTCTCTTTCAATTCCGCCGCCGTTTTTCTTGGTTTTGTCAAAAATTTCATCAATACTATCTACTAAAACATGAAAAACTGTTGAGTCGCCTTTAGCAATTTTATCAACTTTTCTTAATCCGACCATTATTCCTTTATGGTTGTTGAATAAAAGATAACCTTTTCCGAATGGTTTAAATTCCCATCCGAAAACATTGCTTAGAAAAGTTTTAGATTTATCTAAATCCGTACATGGAATTTCCACATGTGCAATTAAAGGATTAGCCATTGAAATTCATCCTTATTTTATATTTATAATTTTAATATTGTCTAACTTATATTGAATAATATGAATATTCAAGATAAAATAAAATTTGTTATTTCTGCTTATTTTATGTTAAATTTAAAAAAAGGGAAAAACAATCAAAAAAAATAACCATGAAAACCATTTTACTTTTTCTCATTACATCATACTGCTTTTTATTAAATGCTCAAATTACATATGATGGACCTGCCGACGGTTCGGTGCAAACTGGAACCACACTAAATACAAATGATTTTACTTTCAACTCAATAGTTTATTCCGGTCATAACTTTATTGAACCTGAAATAAAATCAGAATATCAAAAAATTAATTTTCCTAATCTCCCGGCAAAAAATAGAAATTTTTATTTTCTTCAAACAAATTCCGATGATATTCAGGATAGTACCGTAATCTTTGCAAACTTTTCGGGAATTCCTAAAACAAGTTATAATCCGCCCGATGATTATTTAGCTGTCGGACCCAACAACATTATGATGGTTGTAAATAGCGAATTCAGAATTTATGATAAACAGGGAAACGAGTTAAAAACAATAAGTGCTTATGATTGGTATTCCAATTTGGTTGGTAATGATGTTCCTTTTGATCCAAAAGTAATATATGATAATTTTGATAATCGCTGGGTAATGGTTTGGCTTTATTCTGATTATGTTCAACTAAAATCTTATTATTTAATTTCAGTTTCAGATGATGAAAACCCGGAAGGCACATGGTTTAATTGGGCTTTACCCGCAGATGTAAATGGAAGTACTTCAGCAAATAATTGGGCTGATTATGAAGGTGTCGGATTTGATGATAAAGCAATTTATATAACTTCAAATCAGTTTTTATTCAGCGGCTTTTTTGATTATGAAAAATTAAGAATAATTGATAAAGCAAACATTTATGTAAACTCAAATCCCGGAGCAGTTACATGGAAAGATATTTGGAATATTACAAATCCAGGCAATGGTTCTTATGCATCTTACTTAAGACCTGCCAGAATGAAAAGTTTAAATAATGATTATTATTTATTTTATATGCCGAGCGGAGGAGGAAATTTTTGTGCGGTATATAATGTTCAAAATTCTATAACAAATCCAACATTGACTGCCGCGGCATATCAAATTACTTCATTTAATCAAGCACCAAATGCAAAACAGTTAGGAGGAGATATAGCCATTGAGGGAGGCAATTGTATTTTAAGAAATGAACCGGTTTATCAAAACGGAATACTTTACGCTGTCCATGCAATTCGAAATCACAATAATACAGAGCTTTCCAGTCTGCATCTTCTGGCTGTTGATTTAAATAATAATTTCATTAAAACCGATATGGAAATTGGAGATAATGAACATTACTTTTTTTATCCGGCATTAGCAGTTGATAAAGACAGTAATATTATTATTTCATACAGCCGTTCTTCAGTTAATGAATATGCAGGAGGGTATTTTACTATTATTCCAAATCAATCCGGAATACCCTTAAATAGCACTGATATAAAAAGAGGAAACGCTTATTATTATATTGATAACGGTACCGGAAGAAATAGATGGGGAGATTACAGCGGTGCATGGATTGATCCTAGCGATAGTTCAAGTTTTTGGATTTGTACAGAATATGTTGAATCTTTAAATACCTGGGGAACATGGATCGGCGGAGTAAAATATGACCGGACTTTACCTGTAGAGTTAACATCTTTTAATATTGTAAATAAAAATAATAAAGCTGTATTGACTTGGAAAACAGCTTCGGAATTAAATAATTTAGGTTTTGAAATAAACCGGGGAACTGATGCTAATAATTTAAAGAAAGTTGGTTTTGTTGAAGGAGCCGGTACTACAAATAAAAAACAAATTTATACTTATGAGGATAAGAATTTACAAAACGGAACTTATTATTATCAACTAAAACAAATTGATTTAAATGGTTCGGAAAAAGTATTAGCGCAGACTTCAATTGAAATTAATTCTGTCCCGGGAGATTATTTTCTTTCGCAAAATTATCCAAATCCATTTAATCCGACTACTAATATCGGATTTGCGATTTCGGATTTCGGATATGTTTCTCTAAAAGTTTACGATGTATTGGGAAGGGAAGTTAAAACTCTTGTAAATGAAAATAAAAAACCTGGAGAATATAAAGTAACATTTGACGGAAGTAATCTTCCAAGCGGAGTTTATTTTTATAGTTTGAAAGCTGGGAACTTTTATAAAGTTAGGAAAATGCTGTTGATTAAATAATTAGTAAAAGTAATCCTTAAACTCAAAATTAACTCATCCCAACCCTTCTCTTTCAAAAAGAGAAGGGCTTATTTGTAATGATCACTTTTCATTTTCAGTCTTGACAAGAAGTTTAATGTAAAGTTTTATTGAAAAGAAAGTCTTTCCCTTATTTTTAAGGGAAAGATTTAGATAGGGTTAAAAGGGAACCATCTCAAAATTTATAAACACAATCAAAACAACCCCGCCATATTGACAATCTTAAAATTAAATATTAGCTTAAAAATAAAAATATTATTCTGGGGGTAGTTATTGTTTAATTTTTACTTTTATTCTTCAAAGACAAACCTGCCATATTATTACAGAGGTAAACTATGTTAAGTTTTAGAATAGCATTTATTGCTTTATTCTGTTTTGTATTATTCAATTCATTTACAAATGCTCAAATAGATACTACTAAAGAAAAACCCACACAATATAGAAGAGGAATTCCTCTTCAGCCCGGATATCAAAGTTATGAACAGAAATATGAAGGAAAAGAACTTCTTAATATTAAAAAAAGATTGTACCCAATAGGTAAAGTAAACAGCGGAACCGGAGTTTGGACAGAACTAAGTCCCGGAGTGCCGAGAGTAGATTATCTTGGAATTCATTTTGTAAATCCTGACACAGGCTGGGCATGCGGAGATTTAGGAACAATCATAAAATCAACAAACGGCGGAAGTCATTGGATAACAGAAGTAACCGGCACATACAACACCGGTATTAAAAGTAAACAGCATAGATGGACAAACAGTAATAGCAAGCGGTTTTAGCGGATTAATACTTCGTTCAACAGACGGCGGAGACAGCTGGACACAGATAACAAGCGGAGTAACTGGAGACTTGTGGGGACTCCAGATGATAAACGATACACTTGGCTGGGCCTGCGGAACAAACAACTCACTGATAAAAACCACAGACGGCGGACAGACCTGGCAAACAGTGACAACTCCCGGATATAGCTCTGATTATTGGTGGATAGATTTTATGGATGAGGAATATGGTTTTTTAGCATGCAACAATGGAATTGTATTGAAAACAATTGATGGTGGAAATACATGGCAGCAAATTCAAGCAGGTGCCGGTTCTGATTTATTTTCAGTTGATATCATTGATAGTCTGCATATTGCTACAGCAGGTGTAGGCGGAAGAATGAATTATAGTTCTGACGGTGGAAATAACTGGGTACAACATGATAATATGGCATATTATCCAGCAATTAATTGTATAAAATTTGTCAATGCCGATACCGGTTATGTAGTAGGAGATGATTATGGATTAAGAAAAACAACAAACAGAGGAAATAGCTGGTTTGTACCGGGATTTAATGACATAGGAGAATATGAGATAGATTTACATGCAGATGGTTATGGTTTTGCTGCCGGAACAAGCTTAAGATTAGACAAAACAATTAATGGCTTTGATAATTGGCAGAGACTAATTATGAATGACAATTTTGTTGATGTTGATTTTATAAATGATCAAGTAGGATATATTGTAGGAACAACATATACAGGCTGGCCATTCTTAAAAACCACGGATGGAGGAGAAAATTGGTTTACTGTTCCAAATTATCCAGATAGTATAATGGGAACCTTGTCAACTGTTTATTTTATTGATAGTCTTCACGGGTTTTTAGGCGGAGCAACATTGATATACACAACTGACGGAGGAGAAACCTGGACAGAAGCTAATGGAATAACAAACGGTATTTCAAAAATATTTTTCATCAATAATCAAACAGGCTGGGCGGCTGGTGAGCAAAGAATATTTAAGACAACGGATGGAGGAATTAATTGGAATGAGCAAGCCAATAGTATCACTGATAGCTTTACAAGTTTATATTTCAAAGATTCCTTAAATGGTTGGGCGACAAATCGTTATTTATGGCAAACAACAGATGGAGGGAATAATTGGATTGAAAGAACAGACCTTCCAAGCTACTTATTTTCAAAAGATATTTATTTTATTGACTCGGTAGGATTTGTAACAAATTTACTTGAACTAGAAAAAACAACTGATGCTGGTAATAATTGGTTCACACAATTTAATTCAACATATATAATAAGAACTCTTGGTTGGTTGACAAATAAACATGGATTTATAATAGGGGACGGGGTTTATGAGACAGAAGATACAGGGGAAACCTGGAATGAAATAATAAGCTTAAGAAATATTGGGTTAATAAGAATCAATAATCCATATCCATATGTTGGTTATGCAGTTGGATATAATGGATTAATTTATAATTACATTGATACTACTTATACACCAGTCGAACTCACAAATTTTGTTGCCAACCAAACGAATAATAATATTAAACTTAGTTGGGCTACAGTTTCAGAAACTAACAATAAAGGTTTTGAAATTGAAAGACAAGATGTCAGTCGTCAGTTGTCAGTAGGCAATTGGAAGAAGATTGGATATGTTCAAGGTAAGGGGACAACAACTGAACCACAATCTTATTCATTTAATGATAAAGACATAACAAATGGAAAATATAAATATAGAATAAAGCAGATTGATTTTAACGGAACTTATAAATATTCGAAAGAAATTGAAATAAATATTAGTATTCCGTTAAAATTTTCATTAAGCCAGAATTATCCAAACCCTTTCAATCCAAGTACTAATATCGGTTTTACGATTCCGGATTTCGGATTTGTTACATTGAAGATTTATGATGTTTTGGGAAGAGAAGTTAAAATTACTTGTAAATGAAAATAAGAAACCGGGAGAATATAAAGTAAAATTTGATGCTTCAAATTTAGCTTCCGGGTTATATATCTATACGCTTAAAGCCGGAAATTTTATTTCATCTAAAAAAATGATTCTTTTAAGATAATTGAAATGCAAAGTTTATTTTTAAAATCTTAGTGAATCTAAGTGATTTTATTGTCTAAGTGGTAAAACGAAGCAAGGACACTAAGCAGCAATAAAAAATTTTTTCGTTAATTTTATTTCTTAGAATTTAAGAATTCATAAACCGAAGCAAAATCCAGATCCGCAAATCCTTTTCTTTTAGCAATTGCAAAAATTTCTTTCGCGGCATTTACAGTCGGCATTGGGACATTATTTTCATATCCTGTTATAGAAGCTAATTCCAAATCTTTCTGCATCCATTGAAGAGGGAAGTCAGGTTCATATTTATTGGTTTCCATTTTATTTCTTTTATAAGATAAAAACGGCGGAGCGGCAATTCCGCCAATCATTATATCAAAGATTTTTTCCTTTTTAATTCCCAACGATTCACCTAAAGTCACTGCTTCGGAAAAAGCAACCATATTTACGCCAAGCATTAAATTGAATATCATTTTAATTGAAGTTCCTGCGCCGACCTCTCCCATATGATTTATTGCTTTTCCCATTATTTTCATCAGCGGTTCAACTTCTTTTAAGTCTTTTTCATCGCCGCCGACAAAAAACACAAGCTCACCTTTTTCTGCCGGCATTCTTGTTCCGCCGACCGGAGCATCCATAAATCTGATTTCATTTTCTTTAGCTTTATTATGCATTTCTTTTGAAAAAGTCGGATTTACAGTACTGCAGTCAACCCATAATGCATTTTTCTTTAATGAAGATAGAAATCCATCTTTTCCCAATGCTGTATTTTCTACTGCAATTGGATCACCGAGCATTGTAATTAAAATATCTGCATCTTTTGCAGCTTCCGCGGGAGCTTCCGCTAATTTTGCCCCTGCTTTTACTAAAGAATTTGCTTTGGATTTTGTTCTATTGTAAACCGTTAAATCATAATTATTTTTTAAAAGATTCATTGCCATGCTGCTTCCCATAATTCCTAATCCAATAAATCCTATTTTCATTTTTCCTCCGTAATTTCATTAAATAATTATTTAATCAAATTTATACAAAATGTTTTTGTGTACTTATGATTTTTAGCAATTTCGAAAGGATCAAAAGTTTAATCAATAAAAATTAACTTTGTCATAAGCCACACCAATATTAATTTTAAAAATTTTTAATATGAAATACTTGCCCTTTAAATATTTAAGTTTTATGTTTGAACGAACGGTCAGTCAAAATATAGAATTAATATGTCACCAAGGACAAAAGAACAATTTGAAGAAATAAGAAAAGAAAGCAGAAAACAAATATTAGATGCTGCTTTGGAATTATTTGCTGAAAACGGATATCATGCAACTTCAATCTCTCAAATTGCATTAAAGGCAAAAATATCTAAAGGTTTAATGTACAATTATTTCAAGAATAAAGAAGATCTGCTTTTTAATGTAATTCAAAATGGTGTTGAAATTCTTTTTGAATTAACACCTTCTTTCCGGGAAAATAAACCGCCGGAGAAACAATTAGAAGATATTATTAGATTATCGTCCCATCATTTAAAAGAAAATACCGAATTCTGGAATTTGTATATGTCTTTAATCCTTCAGCATGATGTAAGAAAAAAAGTTAGCAACCTTTTAGAAAAGATTAGAATAGAATTAGTGAATGCAATTTCGGAGTTATTAAAGCAAATGGGTTCGGAAAATCCTTCCATCGATGCATTCACTTTGGGAACACAGCTTGACGGAATAGGCTTGAATTATGTTGCTGCACCTGATTCATTTCCTTTGGATGAAATAACTGATAACCTTGTAAAAATGTATTGTAAAAAAGAAAACAAAAGGAAGAAAAAATGAAATTTAAGTTCGTATTCTTTTTGATTATTAATTTCCTTTTAATCAATAAAATTATATACCCTCAAGATGCAGCCGAAATTGTAAAAAAAGCAGACCGGCATATGAGAGCAAACAGCAGCTATTCCGAAATGAAAATGACAATTATTAAACCGGAATGGTCGCGGACAATGGGAATGAAAATCTGGGCCCTCGAACCGAATTATACTCTAATTTATATAACAGAACCGGCTAGGGATAAAGGGTCCGTTACTTTAAAAAGAAATACCGAAGTATGGAACTGGATTCCTGCCGCACAAAAAATAATAAAAATTCCTCCTTCAATGATGCTGCAATCCTGGATGGGTTCGGACTTTACAAATGATGACCTTGTAAAGGAATCTTCGATTGTTCAGGATTATACTCATACTCTGCTTGATACTGAAAAATTAGGAGATTATGAATGCTGGAAAATAGAATTAAAACCAAAACCGGAAGCAGGTGTTGTTTGGGATAAAATAATTATGTGGATAACTAAAGATAATTACCTGGAAAAAAAAGCTGATTATTATGATGAATCGGGCGATATTGTAAAAACATTTACTGGTTCCGAACCGAAAAAAATGGATGACAGAGTTGTTTTTTCACATTGGGAAATGGTTCCTAATGATAAACCCGGACACAAAACAATTTTGCAGTATGATAAAATTGATTTTAACATAAACATAAACCAATCTTTTTTCTCAGAACAAAATATGAAAAGAGTTAGGTAAAATTATGGGAACTTACTTTGAATTAGCCTGGCGTAATTTGTGGAGAAATAAAAAACGTACCTTGATTGCTGCCGCATCTGTTTTCTTTGCGGTTTTATTGGCATTAATTATGCGCTCGATGCAGCAGGGCACTTACAATTATATGATTAATTCTTCAGTTAGTTTATCGACAGGTTATCTGCAAGTACATGCTAAAGGATTTTGGGATAAAAGATCTTTAGATAAAAGCATGGAATATTCAAAACAAAAAACCCAAGAAATTAAAAATATTCCGCATGTTACAAATGTCCTTCCAAGATTGGAATCATATACTTTAATCTCTTATGGAAAAAGTACAAAAGTTACACCTGTAATAGGTATCGATCCTGAAAAAGAAAACAGCATGACACACCTAAAAGAAAAATTAATAAAAGGCTCTTATCTCACTGATTCATCAAACGGTATGTTAATATCGCAGGGTTTGGCTGAAATATTAAAAGTAAGTGTTGGAGATAGTGTTGTATTATATGGACAAGGATATCAAGGTGTTACTGCAGCAGCACAAGTTCCAATAACCGGAATAGTAAAAATACCAATTCCGGATTTAAATAAAGCTACTGTTTATTTGAGTTTGAATTATGCTCAATGGCTTTTTTCTGCGGCTAGATAGAATAACATCTTTATCAGTAATGATTGATAATCAGAAAAACCTGGACCAGGTAACAGATGATGTTAAGAAAATTTATAATAATAGCAGCAAATATGAAGTTATGAAGTGGTCGGAACTTATGCCGGAGTTGGTTCAATCTATTCAAGTCGATAATGCCGGAGGAATTATAATGCTCGGTATCTTATATATCGTAATCGGTTTCGGAGTTTTCGGGACTATTATGATGATGACTGCTGAAAGAACCAAAGAATTTGGAATTTTAATTTCAATAGGAATGAAAAAATGGAAACTTGTTTTTGTAACTACTCTTGAAACAATTTTTATTTCTTTTATCGGAGTTTTAATCGGAGCTGTTATCAGCATCCCAATTTTAGTTTATATGTATTTCAATCCGATTCATCTTACAGGCGATATAGCAAAAGCATATTTAGCATTTGGGCTGGAACCGATTATGCCTTTTGCAATAAATGCTGGAATGTTTATTGCCCAAATTTGGACTGTTCTCTTAATAACACTTTTATCGGCTCTTTATCCCTGGTTTTATATTAGAAAACTTGCTGCTATTAAAGCAATAAGAAGTTAAAAGGAGATTTAATAATGCTTATTTCATTAGCATGGAAAAATGTTTGGAGAAATAAAAAAAGAAGTATTATAATTTTAATTGCTATTGCATTAGGATTATGGAGCGGCTTATTTGCTTCGGCTGCAATGTACGGTATGTGGGATGCAACGGTTAACTCGGCAATTGATCGCGATCTCGGGCATATTCAAATACACAGCAAAGCATTTGAAAAAGAAAAACTGATTGGTAATTATATTCACAATGGAAATGAAATTGAAGCAGAAGTTAAAAATATAAAAGGAGTAAAAGCATCTTCAAGCAGAACTCTTATTGAAGGAATGGCATCTTCGGCAGAAACTTCATGGGGAGTAGATATAGTTGGAATAAATCCTAATGAAGAAAAAAATGTAACAGATATTGATAATAAAATAATTTCAGGCAATTATTTTGAAAACAATAAAAAGAATGAAATTGTTATTAGTCAAAAGTTGGCCGGCAAACTTGGAATAAAATTAAAATCAAAAATGGTATTAAGTTTTCAAGCGTTGGACGGCAGTTTAATTTATGCAGCATTCAGAGTTACAGGAATTTATAAAACTGAATCTTCAATATTTGATGCTTCTCATGTTTTTGTTACTCAAAAAGATTTATACAGAATAATGAACAGCAAACCTATCATTCACGAGATTGCAATAAGAACTGCTTCTATTCAAACATTAAATAATGTATCTGAATAATTTAAAACAAAAATTTCCAAATCTCGATGTTCAAAGCTGGGAAACATTAGCTCCGGAATTAAGTCTTTCATATAAATCAATTGAACTGGAATTAAATATATTTTTAGGAATTATTTTATTCGCTTTGTTATTCGGAATTACAAATACTATGCTTATGTCGGTTATGGATAGAGTAAGAGAACTCGGTGTTTTAATGGCAGTTGGAATGAAAAGAATCAGAATGTTTATTCTTATAATAATCGAAACAATTTTACTTTCTATTACAGGCGGAATACTCGGAATTATTTGCGGTACTTTGACAATCATATATTTTTCAAATAAAGGAATAGATCTTTCTCTTTTTGCACAAGGATTATCCAGTTTCGGTATTAGCTCAATGCTTTATCCATCTTTACCGTTTTCTACTTATCCTACATTAACTTTGATGATAATATTTACGGCAATTTTTTCGGCGATTTATCCGGCGATAAAAGCAATTAGGTTGAATCCGGCCGAAGCAATAAGAACTTATTAAAAATTTATACTTGGAGTTTGAATAATGGCTTTAATAGAATTATTTGATGTGAAAAAAACTTATAAAGAAACTTCAGTTCCGGTTGAAGCTTTAAAAGGTGTTAATTTAAAAATAGAAAAAGGTGAATTTACTGCAATTGTCGGTCCTTCCGGTTCAGGTAAAACTACTTTATTAAATATGATCGGCGGACTTGATATGCCGACATCGGGAAAAATAATTGTAGATGAAACTGATATTTCAACTTATAAGCCGGATGAATTAATTAATTTCAGATTACACCATATCGGATTTGTTTTTCAAGCTTACAATTTAATTCCTGTATTAACTGCAAAAGAAAATGTGGAATTCATAATGCTTCTCCAAAATGTATCTAAAAAAGAAAGAGAAGAAAGAGCAGTTGAATTATTAAAAGCTGTTGAACTTGGCGATCGAATAAACAGCCGTCCCTCCGAACTTTCAGGCGGACAGCAGCAGCGTGTTGCAGTTGCGCGTTCATTAGCTTCTAAACCTTCTTTTGTTTTAGCTGATGAACCGACTGCTAATCTGGATTCCCATACGGCAGAAGCACTTTTGGATTTAATGGAAGGATTGAATGAAAAATTTAGTATGACATTTGTTTTTTCTACTCACGATGCAAGAGTTATTAAAAGAGCTCACAGAGTTGTTACATTGTTAGACGGTATGATAAAAAATGATGAAACACGGAAAACCAAAAACAACCTTATCGAAAAATAATTTAATCATGAAACTTAAATATTGTCTTTTTATTTTCTTGATTTCTTCTTTAACAATTAAAGCTCAATTATCGGAATTTTCTTATAACGGTTATGTAAAAGATTTATTAAGTACTTATAAACTTCCAACATCAAGCGATAGATTTTATGATAATCTGGTTCATGCTAGATTAAATACAAGATGGTATCCGACTCAAGCATTAACAGCTGCGCTTGAATTAAGATTCAGAGCTTACTACGGAACTACTGTTGAAAAAATTCCGATATTTTCTTGGTCAAATTAAAAGTCAACATGAATTTACTCAACTAGATTGGGTAATGTGGAATGAAAAGAAATCAATTGGTTATGGACAAATAGATCGTCTGTGGCTGGATTGGAACTACAAAAATCTGGAAGTTACTGCCGGAAGACAAAGAATTGCTTGGGGAACAAGCTGGGTTTGGAATCCGACTGATATTTTTAATGCTTTTAACGTTTTAGACTTTGATTATGAAGAACGGCCTGGTGTTGATGCTTTAAGAGTTCAATATTATACTGGACCTGTTTCCAAAATAGAATTTTCCGCAAGACCCGGGAAAACAAAAAAAGGCTGGATAGCGGCAGGACTTTGGTCAACTAATGCATGGAATTATGATTTCAATTTAATTGCAGGAATAAAAGAAAACCGGTGGCTGGTTGGAGGGGGATGGTCCGGAGATATTTTAGAAGCGGGTTTTAGAGGTGAAGTTTTAGTTTCCCAAAAACCTGAGTTATTACCCGAATACAAAAATCTTTATAGTTTAGTTGGACAAAAGCCTTTATCAGCTTATGATAAACCTACTTTAACTTTTGTATTATCAGGAGATTATACATTTCAAAACTCATTTTATATTCATACCGAAATTTTACATAATAGTAACGGCGTAAAAAAATATGCTGCTCTATATTATCCCGAAGCGATGAAATTGGGAATGCTTACTCCGGCGGCCTGGTCAATTTACCAGGAATTTTCTTATGATATAACTCCTTTAATAAAAGGTTCAATTTTCGGAATTTACAATCCTAATGATAAATCAAGAGTAATTGTCCCGTCGGTGAGTTATTCAATTTTTACTAACTGGGATTTATATTTAATTGGATTATTTTTTCAAGGAGATAATCTAACGGAATTTGGTAACTACGGCAGTTCAATTTATTTTCGAGTTAAGTGGTCTTTCTAAGAATAATATGCGGCCTTATTTAAGTTGATATAAAATAATATTATTTTTACAATAATAAAATTTATATTTTTATATAAAAGAAATTGCTTGATTTAATAAAATAAATCTATCTGATCAAATATATTTCTACTTGCTATACTATTGAACTATTAAAAATGTCTATGTTATATAAGGGAGGGCTCCCTTCGACTTAATTCTTTTAATTGAATTAATTCAGAACGTATGAACAGATCCGTATGTTTTAAAAAAATTATGTCTCTTTTAAATTAGTATTCATCCAATAGTTATCAATATTGATTTTACTGTTTAAACGTTTTAAGTAAAATCAAATAATTATTATAATGCTAATTTTATTAATTCTGTTTTTAATGCATAATCAAAACAACACAATCAATTTAATTTAACTGGAGAAGGGGAAATGAAGAACAGTCATTTTCATTGGGTAATATTATTTTTCCTATTAATATTTTTCCCCAAAATATTCGCATCGGTAATTTCAATTAATAATGACACGTATTGGAGTCAAATTTCTGTGGGTATAAATGATGAGATTATAATTCAAAGCCGCGCTATCCTTACTATTGATGTTGCAAATGCAATTTGTTCGAATATTCAATTAGGAAAGGAACATGGTAACGGCGATGGTTCAATAAATTTTAATTCTAATTCAACCCTAACTGTTAGCGGAATAATAAATATAGGAGGCAACAGATCGGTTGGTAATATAGACATGAATAACGGTGGAAAAATTATTTGTTCAGGAATAACTGTAAATAATGCAGGTACTTGGATACCTGGATCAGGTACAATCGAATTTGTCAATAAAAATACTTTGCCTTCTTCTTTTTAAAAGAATTTAATAACTTAATTATTGATGCAAATACAACATTAAGTGTTGATATTATTGTAAATGGAATACTTTCATTAAATGGTGGTAATTTAATTACAGGCTCAAATATTTTAGCACTCGGTCCTTCTGCATCTATATCAGGTGAAACCGCCGGAAGTTATGTTGTTGGAAATTTATCAATTTCAAAAACCATCGGATCAGGTGTTGCATCGAAATTCAGCGGAATAGGATTAACAATATCTAACGGACCGGATGATTTAGGCGTTGTTGCTGTTAATCGGATTTCCGGTTCAGAAATTACTGCAAACAGTAATGTAAGTATTAAAAGATATTGGATTATTTCATCCGATAATCCTCCTGCAAATGGAAGGGATATAACTTTCTCCTGGGTTTCTGATGATAATAATGGAGTAGATTTAGCACACGGTCAGGTTTATAGAAGTACTGACAACGGTTCCACATGGATCCCAATCGGAACTGAACAGGATGCAAGCAGCGGATCTATTACCGCTTCCGGTGTTACAGAATTTTCTATGTGGACGGTTGGTTCAACATCAACTCCATTACCAGTAGAATTAACATCTTTTTCGGCAGTTGTAAATAAAAGTGATGTAAACTTAAAATGGACAACAGCAACAGAAGTTAAAAACTTCGGCTGGGATATAGAAAGATCTTCAGATAAAATTAATTGGCAGAAAATTGGTTTTGTTCAAGGAGCAGGCAACAGCAATTCACCTAAAGAATATAAATATAGTGATAAAAAATTATCATCAGGACAATATATTTACAGATTAAAACAAATAGATACCGACGGCGGTTATACGTACAGCAAAAATATTGAAGTTAATGTAATTGTAGATATTTCAGAATTCACACTTACTCAAAATTTTCCAAACCCGTTTAATCCCTCGACCAAAATTGAGTTTGTTTTTCAAAATAATGTGAATGTTACTTTGAAAGTTTTCAATATTAAGGGACAGGAAGTTGAAAAATTATTTGATGGGACAGCAGAAGGAGGTAAAAATTATATCATTAATTTTGATGCGCATAATCTAGCCAGTGGTGTATATTATTACAAACTAGAAGGCGATGGTTTAAGTCAAGTTAAGAAAATGCTTTTAATAAAGTAATATAAAAATATTATTAATAATTCAGAGCAAGACATTTAAAAGTTCATTTTTTTTTACCTTAAACATAAATATTGTAAATTTGTATAAGAGGAATACAGCTTTTATAAATGATGAAAGACTTTTAATAAAATAATTGTTCAATCTTCAAAATGCTAAAGATTATTTTTCATCTTAGAAGCTGCAGCGTTAAAATACTTTGCTATGATAAGTAAGGTGTTTTTAGGAGAATATTTTTCAATTCAATTTTTGTTTTAACATCTTAATATAATTTTATTGCATTGAATTTGAAAAAATCAAACCATTCAATTAAATCATTTCTTAAAAAGAAATTAGTCATAGTTATCTCATTGAAGATTTTCTTGCATCGTTAAATGATCTTTAATAAGGATAACTATTTTGGTTTATAATGTTGAGTCGATTTTTTGAATTGAAAAATATAATATCATTTGCTTTTAGAGCTAATTAAATTATTAACAAACCGGAGCCGGGAAATGTTTAATAAACTCCCCCATTATTTTATTTTTATTCTAAGTTTTATTTTCTGGTCAATCTCTGTTAAGGCCGGAACTATCACTATTTCTTCAAGCACTAACTGGAGCTCAATAACAACTGGTTCGGGTTTAAATGGGCTTCCTTCTGTTGAAGATACTATTACAGTACAAAATCGTTCGACTCTTACAGTTGATGTTTCTGATGCAGTTTGTGCAGAAATTCAACTTGGAGGAAACAATGGCTTTCTTTCAACAGGAACTCTTTTATTTAACGATGCATCTCAGGTTGCTGTTAATGGAATTGTAATTATTGGAAATAGCGGTGGCTTTATTAACAGAGGCGTAATTGATATGTCGAAAGGCGGTATAATAATTTGTAAAGGTCTTAAAGAAAATACAATATTTAATCAATTGACTCCTGGAAACGGTACAATAAATTTAACAGGTATAAATACATTACAACTTGTATGGATTACAACTTTTAATAATTTAATTATTAGTGCAAATACAACTTTAAGCAGAAACTTAACTATAAACGGAGATTTATCATTTAACGGTGGAAATTTATATACAGGTAATAATACTTTAACACTTAATACTGCAGGTACAATATCAAATGAATCCTCAGGAAGTTATTTAATCGGAAACTTAACTGTAACCAGAGATATTTCGACGTCCGAATCATTCGGTGGAATTGGTGTTACTATTTCAACATCAGCATGGAACGGAGTTACTGTACAGCGGATTTCCGGACCAAATGGTGTAGTTACCGTAAATGGTTTCTCAGGTATATCAAGAGAATGGATTATAACAAGTTCAAATCCTGCTCCATCTGTCAATACCGTAAGCTTTAATTGGGTAGACAATGATAACAACGGAGTTAATCCAAATAATGCAATATTATATTCAAGTCCGGACGGAAATACATCAAATCCCTGGACTCCCAAAGGTGCACCTCAATCCCGTCCACTAATTTCAGCTAACATAACCTCGTCTGATGTTTATTGGACCGCCAGCGACCCTGCACATCCGCTCCCGGTTGAGATAACCACATTTACTGCAAAAGTTGAGAAAAATAATATAACATTAAAATGGATCACAGCTACCGAAGTTAAAAATTTCGGCTGGGAAGTTGAAAGATCTCAAAATAATAATGATTGGACAAAAGTTGGATTTGTTCAAGGTTCAGGCAATAGTAATTCACCAAAAAATTATAATTTCACCGATAAAGATTTAGCATCGGGAAAATATATTTACAGACTTAAACAAATTGACACAGACGGAGGATCTTCATACAGTAATAAATTAGAAGTAAATATTAATTCAGAAGTAAACGGTTATATACTGGAACAAAATTATCCGAATCCATTTAACCCTTCAACTATTATAAAGTTCAAATTTGCGGAGAAGACCAAAGCAACATTAAAAGTTTATGATGCATTAGGAAAAGAAGTTGCCGAACTATTTAATGAAATTGCAGAACCTCAAAAAGAATATAGTGTAAATTTTAACGGAGCTGATCTTCCGAGCGGTGTTTATTTTTATAAAATTGAGAGCAGCAGTAAAACAGTGGTTAAAAAAATGATGCTTCTGAAGTAATTTACTTCAGAACTTTAAAATTTTATAAATAATTCTATTAGTTACATTTTATTATTGCTGATTTAATAAAGTATTATTTATTTAAATTCCTTTTATCTTTAATTAATAATAAACTTGTAATTTCTCACATCCAATTATAAAATCACTTTGTATCTTACTCCTTATTGAAGGAGAATTAGCATTTCATTAATAATATAAACTTGTAAGGATTCTTATGAAGAAAATTGATTTAAAACAATTTGAAAAAAAAATACGCGTACGTCCGATTAAAATAGAAGATTATGAACAAGTTACTGAAATTCAGCAGTTATGTTTTCCTGGAATGAAACCTTGGATGAAGGATCAAATTGAAAGTCAGTTGGAAATTTTTCCAGAAGGTCAAATCTGTGTTGAATTAGAAGGTAAAATTATAGCTTCTTCAAGCAGTTTAATAATAGATTTTGATTTGCATGAAGATTATGAAAACTGGCAGGAGATTAGCGATTCCGGTTATATAACTAATCACGATCCTGATGGAGATACTTTATACGGAATTGAAATTATGGTTCATCCGGATTTTAGGGGAATGAGATTAGCAAGAAGACTTTACAATGCAAGGAAGGAAATTGCAAGAAAATATAATTTAAGAAGTATAATTATTGGCGGTAGGATTCCCGGCTATTTCAAACATAATGATAAAATGTCTGCAAGAGAATATGTTGATAAAGTTGTCGAAAAAATTTTATATGATCCCGTTTTAACAGCCCAAATATCGAACGGCTTTGTTTTAAAAAGAATTATTCCTTCTTACTTAAATGTGGATAAAGAATCCATGGGGTTTGCAACTTTACTTGAATGGACAAATTTAGATTACCGGCCTTCAAAGGTTAAAAAATTTGTTTCTTCAAAAAAAGTAAGAATATGTGTTGTTCAATATCAAATGAGAACGATAAATGATTTTGATGATTTTGCAAAACATGTTGAATATTTTGTGGATGTTGCCGCAGGTTATACTGCGGATTTTGTTTTATTTCCCGAGATATTTACACTTCAGCTTCTTTCTTTTATGCCGAATGAACGGCCGGGAATTGCTGTAAGGAAATTAGCGGAATTTACACCAAAATATTTAGAGCTTTTTAATAATTTATCTATTAAACACAATATTAATATTATCGGAGGAACTCATTTTACAATTGAAGGGGATAAATTATACAACATTGCATATTTATTTAGAAGAGACGGAAGCATAGGAAAACAATATAAAATTCATATAACACCAAACGAAAAAAAATGGTGGGGAGTTACTCCCGGCGACAAAGTTGAGGTTTTTGATACAGACCGCGGAAAAATTAATATCCAAATTTGTTATGATATTGAATTTCCTGAACTTTCCAGGAGAGCCGTTCAAAAAGGTGCAGAAATAATCTTTGTTCCGTTTTGCACCGATGAAAGATACGGATATTTAAGAGTCCGTCACTGTGCGCAAGCAAGATGTATTGAGAATAGTGTTTATTCCGCAATTGCCGGAAATGTCGGCAATCTTCCGTTTGTTGAAAATATGGATATTCAATATGCACAATCAGGAATTTATACTCCTTCGGATTTCCAATTTTCTAGAGATGCAATTGCTGCAGAATGTACACCGAATATCGAAACCGTAATTATTCACGATGTTGATCTTGAATTAATTAAAAGACACAAATCGAGCGGGAGTACTTTAAATTGGCACGACCGCCGTAAAGATCTTTATGAAATCAATTGGAAAAAAGAAGAATAAATTAAATTGCAACTTGAGCATTAAATAAAATTTGATTGTGATTGAATTCTGAATCATTTGAATTAATTAAATAATTTAATTGAAATTCTGTTGCTTCCGTCGGCCAAATATTGCAGCCAATTATTATATATCTGCTTTCATTTCCTAAAATTTTATAAGGAAGATAATCATCCCATCTTAACAAAATTTGTACTTCATTGATGATGTTATAACCCGCTGTTAAATAATAACCTTTTGCATCAATTGTATTGTTGAATCGTTTTTTGCTGCTGTAAATGAATTCTCCGCTTAGTAAAAAATTATACAAATTAAATCTTAAATCTCCGCCTGTTAGTAGTTCTTTTCCGTTTTCTAAGTTATCATTTGCATCATTATAAGCTGTATTTATTCCCAGCATTAAATTTACTTTGTCTTTCATTATCGGATTTAATCCGACTCTTCCGGCATAAAGAAATTTCTTGTCGTTGTTTCCGTTTACGGTTTTATTACCATTGAAAATTCCGGCTTTGTAAGTAATAATATTATTATTAGAATTTCCGCTGAACTCTAAACCAATTTGTCTTTTAGGGGCTAAATTGTTTACAACATTTGATCTGTTTACAAAATCAATTGCAGAAGCAGAAGTCAATTCTTCCGAACTGAAAGGTGCCTTGAATTGTCCTATTTTTATTTTTGCTTGTTCGGAAAATTTGTAGGACAAATAAGCATCTAGTAAAGGAGAAGATTTAATAAAATTAGTCTGAACAAAATAACCGAATCCTTTATCAAGTTTTCCGGATAATTTTAACCTTGCATTTGCAATGCTAAATCCGTTTTCTCCAGGTAAAGTTCTTTCACCTTGATAATCAAAAACAGATTGAAATAAAATTCCGACCGAAAAATAATCTTTCTTAAAATTTTCTTTGAATTTGTTTAACAAAGTTTCCTGTGCCCGGGCATTTTCATGAAAAAATAATGTTGCTAAGATAAGTAAAAACAATAGTTTAGACTTAATCATAAAGTTTGCCTTATTATTAAATAAATTTTATGTACAATAAAGAAATTTGGTGAATTATCAAATATTTTTAATCAAAGAAATTCTTGCTGCAATTGTTTTTACTGTTCTTAACTTTTAATAAATTAAAGCGAGGGTATTTAACTTTATATAGACCGAACAATATCATAGTCAACATCTAAATTTTTTATGAAAGAAAAATTTTCTGAAATACAGAAAGAAGTATTTTCCAGGATCGAAAAGAATTTTTTGCCTGTATTATATAATAAAATTGATAAACAAATCCGTTTCATTCATTTGATTGATAATGAATTCAGACGATTTTTTAATTGCACAGGTTTAAATGATGAGTTAGTCAATACAATTGAATGTCTGGAAAGTTTTAACAAAAAAATCTTTGAATATTTAGGAGCCAATAATAAACATGAGGAGAAGAAAAATTTTAACTCTGATTTTGGTGAATTTTCAAACTCCTTAACAAATTATTTTTTAGAATTTCCTGATATCCAAAAGGAAAAACAATTACCTGAAAGATTTAATTATATCAATGGTGATAGTCTTCAATTGAGAATTCTAAAATTAGTTAAAAGAATTTTATTTAGCATATCACAGCTTCCTTTAATTATCGGAAACATATTCAGAAAAATTTTCAAAAAAGATCTAAAAACGAAAAGAGATTGGTATCAATCAGTTCCTTTAAAAATTTACTGTTGTATGGACTGAAGGAGGAACTTTCACTTAGGCTTTTAGAAACGATTAAAGAAACTAATAAAAAAATAAGTGAATCAAATTTAAAGATTTGGCGATTATATGAATCTGTAAATGATAATTTAATAAAGCTAATTAAAAAAAGTGAATATGAAGAAACGGATAGTTTAAAAATTGAAGAATATGATTTTAAAAGTGAAAACGAATCGATAATTAATGAACTTAGAAATTTTAAATCCGAATTAAAAATTAAAACTGAAAACATTTTTGTTAATGAATTTGAGGAGTTTAAAACTCTATATGATAAAGTAGATACAATTGAATATCCTGCAGGGAACTTCAGCAAAAACAACATTGAAAAAGCACATAATGAATTGGACAATAAATACTCTCAATTATCGGAAGGCTGGCAGAATACATTCTTTTCACTTTCCGAAGATTGGGAAACAAACTGCGAACTATATGTTCTAAAAGATTCTGCTTTAAATGAGTACTTCAATATTGAACATAAAATTGGAGATTATTTATCTAAGAATTTAATTCCGCCAGCAGAAAATATAATACGATCTCTAAATCATTTAAGAATTGACATTAAAAGATTTAAAGGCAGCGAATCGGAATTTAAAAAATATTTGGATACTCTAGAAGAAGATTTCGGTGATGATTTAAAAAATATTCTTGTGCCTTCTGTAAATGATAAAATATTAAATTCAAATTTTCCTTCTTTAATTGATAATCTTGAAAATGAGATAAGAAAAGAAATCGAAAAGATTTCCAATAAAAGGGCAATTGTACAAACTTCTTCTTATGATAAAGAAATTAAAGAATCGGAAATAGATTTTATTTCTCCTAAGGAGTTAATAAGTTTCGATACAATTCCTCTTTTTCTCGAAAATCTTCGGAGAGTTAAAAATCAAGTTGCAACAGAATTGCAGGTAATCAATGAAGGTCTTAATTCAATAACAGAAATCTATGAATTCAATTTAGAGTCGGCTTATGAAATTTTAGAAAACAAAGGCAATAAAGTTGAAGATGCAAAATTTATTGCTATTGAGGGTTTAGATAGAATTATCGGAAAGACTTCAGAAATTAAAGAACAAATCCTGAATATAAATTATACGATTTCAGATATCCTAAAACGTTCCATTGATGATTTTAACACGCAAATAATTGATCTTACTTTAAATGAAAAAGTACTTGAAATTAGATTAAGAATTGCAAAAGCTAAAGCAAAACAAAAAGCAGAAAATTATAAAAAGGAATTCTCAAAACTTATTAAAAATATTTTTCCTTCATTAGTAAGTTTTATTTTAAACTCATTTACTTATTTAGGCAAAACATTTGCAAGTTTAAAAGAAAAATTCGGACTCACTTCAAAATCTACTACTATTTCGGCAGAAATATCTGATTTTCTAGCAGAGACAAAATTATCTATTGAAACACTTCCTTATGTATACAAAAGACTTTTCCAAATAGAACCTTTAACTAATGAGAGGTTTTTTCTTGGAAGAAAAAAAGAATTCGAGAAACTTGAAAATTCATTTAAAAATTGGGAAAAAGAGAGATTCACCCCGACCGTTTTAGTAGGTGAAAAGGGAAGCGGTACCACATCGATTATTAATCTTTATCTTAAAAATTTCGATAAAAAATATAAAGTAAAAAGATTAGTAATTACAAATACTACTTACTATGAAAATGATTTTCTGGAACTTCTGAAAAGTTTATTCGGAATTAAAGAAAGTAATATTAAACTGAATGATATTATTGAAAAGATCGGAAATGAAAATAAAAAGCAGATTGTTGTAGTTGAGAATCTTCAGAATCTTTATATAAGAAAAATAAATGGTTTTAATTGTTTAAAAATGTTTTTTGAACTTATATCCAAAACAAATTATAAAATATTCTGGCTTGTTTCGGCTTCTCTTTATACTTGGGAATATTTAAATAAAACTTTAAATATAGGTGATTATTTCGGATATGTTATTTCTCTTGAAGCTTTAAATGATGATCAAATAAATCAAATTATACTTACAAGACATAAGATTAGCGGTTATAAAATGTATTTTGAACCTTCCGAAAATGATCTGGAAAGCAAAACGTTTCAAAAATTAACTCAAGAAGAAAAACAAGAATACTTAAAGAATGAGTATTTTTCCGATCTTAATAAATTTGCAAAAAGTAATATTAGTTTATCTTTGCTTTATTGGCTTCGGTCAACAAATGAAGTTACCGGAGATACTATTACTATCGGTAAAATTCATAAGCTGGATTTTTCTTTTTTAAGCGGATTTTCAACTACTAAAATTTTAACTCTTTATTCTTTATTAACTCATGATGGACTTTCAATGGAAAATCATTCAATAGTTTTTAATCAAACGATAGAACAAAGTAAATTAATACTTCAATTATTATACGACGATGGAATAATAATAAAGAATAAGGAAGTTTATGTAATCAATCCAATTCTCTACAGGCAAATTGTAAACTTATTACAATCTAAAAATTTTATACACTAAGATGAAAAATAAAATATTTGTTTTATTAATATTAGTAATCGTTATCTGCTTTTCATGGAATAATTATGCAATCCAAAATAAAAATATAAATACAGTAACTACTGATTCTATTTCGCAGCAATTAATGGATTCGACTAGAGCATTATTAAATGTACCCCCAGACAAAAGTAATTACTCTAAAAAAGACAGTGTAAAAAATTCTTCATCAAAAAATGATCTAGCACCAAAAAATATCCTTGAAGTAATTTCCCTTGGAAAAATAATCTGGTCGATTATTTTTATTCTAATAGGATTTTACTTTATAAAACTAATATCAAAAATATTAGAAATATTTGCTGAACGAAGTGCAAAATACAGAATTACTATTAAAGGAATAATTCCGGTTATTAGGATTTTCGGCTGGCTAATTATTCTTTATATATTAATTGCCGGAATATTCAAACCTCCGGTTGCAACTTTAATTGCTGTAACTGCTTCGGTTGGAATAGCTGTCGGGTTTGCTGCTCAAGATATAATAAAAAATATTTTCGGCGGAATAATGATTTTATTTGATCGTCCATTTCAAGTTGGAGATAAAATTGAAATGGGGGAACATTATGGTGAAGTAATAAAAATAGGATTAAGATCTACAAGAATTGTAACTCCAGATGATTCAACTGTTACAATTCCTAACGGTGAAATAATGAATAAATCCGTTTCAAATACAAATTACGGCGAACCTTACTGCCAGGTAGTTGCAGAAATTTATCTTCCGATTAAAATTGATACAAACAGGGTTAGAGAAATTGCAATTGAAGCGGCTCAGATTTCCCAGTTTATTTATTTAAATAAACCAATTACGGTTTTGTTTTTGAATGAAGTAAAAGAAAGAAGATCATATTTGAAAATGCGGTTGAAAGCTTATGTAATGGATATTCGATATGAATTTGTTTTTAAAAGTGAAATGACCGAAAATGTTATACGTGAATTATTAAAAGAAAATATTATTACAGTTGAGGAATTATTTTAAGTTAATTGATATTTTTTTACTCCCGGCCGGTTTGTGTAAACAGGTATCTTAAATGAAAATTTTGTTCCTTTTCCTTCATCACTTTCAACTAAAATATCAGTTTGATGAACTTCCAAAATCTTTTTTACAATTGCCAGTCCGAGCCCAAGACCCTTCATTTTCATTAACAGCAGTTCTGGACGATTTTTGATATCGATCAAAAATATGAGGCAGTTCTTCACTCTTAATTCCTTCACCGCTGTCTTTTACAGAAACAATTAGATTTTCTTTTACCTGGTTAAGCGAGATAGTTATTTCGCCATTTTCCGGAGTAAATTTAAATGCATTATCTAATAAGTTTTGTAAAACTTTTTCCATCATTCCAATATCTGCATAGGCGAGAGGAGTTTCATAATTTACATCAAGCTTTAAATTAATTTTTTTAGATTCAGCAATAATTAAATTTTTCTGCTGAACATCCTGAATTAATTCTGCAATAGGAAATGGTTCCGGTTTAGGTTTTGTTTCTCTTGCTTCAAGTTTTGAAAGCTCGAATAATTCTTCAACCAGTTTTTTTAATCTTTCAGTGCTGCTTAAAATTGTCTGCATATAATTTTTTCTATCCTCAACCGAAAGGTTATCCGACTTTATTAATATTGTCTCAATATAACCTTGAATTGTTGCTAACGGGGTTCGAAGATCATGAGAAACATTTGCTACAAGTTCTCTTCGCAGATTATCCATGGTTTTCATTTCTTCAATATTCTGAACAATTGTATCTGCCATATCATTAAATGAATCGGCAAATTCGCTTAACTCTCCTTTGCCTTTAAGTTTTATTCTTGCGTTTAAAGTTACCGTTTTTAAATTCTCTGTTAACGGTTATAATCTTTCTTAAGTTCCTAGTTACAAATCCCAATGCCAATAAACTGATTAGATGCTGCAGCAATAAAAGTAATCGTCATAGATCGAAAACCAAGCCTCATAATATAACTTCCGAAAACAAGCTGCATTGCATTTTCGTATTCTTCGCCTCCTAGTATTACATATATGTAACCTTTAAGTTCGTTATTTTCAAAAACCGGTGCTGCAGAAAATGCTTTATATTTATTAGGATTTTTAGGATCGTTTCCCAGTACAAAAGGTCTGTCTGTATTTGATATGAATTTTTTAATCGGTGCAAGCGGAACATATGTTAATTTTATGGTTTTGTTTGGAGCATAGTAAGTTAAAATTCTTCCTTGTTTATCAAGTAAATAAACTTCAAGGCTGGGATTAATAATCATAACATTATGAAAAACTTTTTTAAGTACTTCTCCATTTGCTTTTCCGTTTATAAAACATTGATTTTCGCTTGAAATGTGAGGAGCAATTTCCGCATCTAATTTTTGATTTGCTTCTTGAAAATACATCTCTGCAGTATGCACAGAAATGTATAGATAAATTGTCGAAAGTATAATTAAAATTAATAGAAAAGTTGCACCGATCTTCCAGAAAAGGCTATGGAAGAATTTATTTAAAATGCTATGTGTTTTTGAATTATTCACAATTACTCTGTAATATTTTCAAATTCGTTAAAACGGTATCCAACACCCCATGAGGTTAAAATATAAGATGGATTAGAAAGATCTTTTTCAATTTTACTTCTTAATCTGTTTATGTGTGAATTCACGGTGTGTTCATATCCGTTATATTGATAACCCCATAAAATATTGAGTAATTGTTCTCTTGTATATGTTTTACCCGGATGAGATGCAAGCAAATGTAATAGGTCAAATTCTTTAGGAGTTAATTCAATTCTTTCTCCGTTTAAAGTAACTTTTCGTTTCGATACTTCGATATATAAATTACCGATTTTTAAATCATTTTCATTTTCAATTTCTTTGTGAATTGCCTGCACTCTTCTGAAAATAGCTTTTACTCTGGCGATAAATTCTCGAATTCCAAAAGGTTTTGTCAAATAATCATCGGCACCGACTTCAAGACCTAAAACTTTATCTAATTCTTCCGATTTAGAAGTAAGCATTAGAACAGGCGTGTAAATTTCTTGTTTTCTAACTTCTTTACAGATTTCCAATCCATCCAAATTAGGCAGCATTATATCCAATACAATAAGATCCAAAGGTTCATTTAATGCGAAATTTAAACCTTCTTTTCCGTCATATGCTTTTATTACTTTACATCCTAAATCAACTAAATGAATTTCCAATAAATCCGATATAGCCTTATCGTCTTCAACAACAAGAACGTTTCTCATTAAACACCTCTTTTATTTCACTTTTTGAAATATACTCGGCATTTGTAACAAAAGTATCACATACATTAAAAATTTTAATAAATGCCTGCTTGTGTTAAATATACAATTATGGATAAATTTACTTATAAGTTAAAAAGGAATGATTTAAAATTAAAGTTCTTAATTCAATCTAATAAATAAAAAAGCATTGAGAATGGTACAATTCTCAATGCATATAATTAACTAAACAAATATTCGTATGATGTTTTTACATATTTACCTGGAAAATCCATACCTTGAAAAATGGTCTAATTACACCGCCGGTAACCGAAATAAGATCCGGCGCTTATATTAACATTTAAGGTATTATAGTCAATATGAGATATATTTCCATCGCTGTCAATATAACTGAAATCAACAGTTTCCGGATCAAGGTTCATTGCTTTTAAATTTAGCCCTGTAAATTTTAAGTTTAAACTTAGCGGAATCGAAAAGGTCATTGCAGGATCAAAATAAACAGTTGCAAATTTAGTATCCAAAGTTAATGTTATATCAACAGTTCCTTCAAAAGCATTTTTAGGAATATGTAAAACTGCACTAACAATAACTGAATCACCGGAATCAAATAGACCATGATTAATAATGATATTTCCACCTATGCTTCCGTCAATACTAACTGTTTGAGTATAATTGCTTACACCGCCAATTTGAGAAGGCTGGGGCAGTGGAATTAGCTCCCTCTGTACATTCTTTTGTATGGGAGTTGTTTGATTAATTGAGTCTTTACATCCGAATAGTAAGATTAATGAAAGGGACAGTAAATAGATTAAATTTTTCATTTAGAACCCCTGTATTTTGAAAATGGTATAGGCCCCATTTTTTTATGAATATTTTTCTTTTAAATAATTTATAAACCCTTATTTATTAAGGAATTATCAATAAATTAAGCTAAAAAAAACATCAAAATAAAGAATTTATAATTTTTACACATCGGAAAAATTTCCAATGTAATAAAATGATTTAATTATCTACCTCATTATCGAAACTGAAATATAAAAGTTTAGTTTAATAATTTCTCTAGGTTCAAAACCTCGTTTTCAGCATTAATTTTCTTGAAATATTTCAATGCTTTTCCGAGACTTTCTCTACTCTCCTTGTCTTTTTTAATTTCTTTGTATAGAATCGAAAGTTCATAATAAGTTTCTGCTTCATTTAACTTATTATCCAATTCCTTGTTCATTCTAAGGCTGGTAAGCATTAAATTTTCTGCCAATTCATAATTGCTCAAATTCCGCTGAATTATTCCTTTAATCTTATAAATTTCGGCAATCGATAATTTATCATTTATCTTATAGCAAATTTCCATTGCTTTATCACTGAATGCTTCAGCTAAAATAAAATCTTTCATCAGGGTATATAAAAAAGCTTTACTTACATAGGTTATTCCAAGTGTAGGTAAAAATCCGGCTTGAAGTGAAGAGGTGATACTTTTATCAAATTCTGAAAGAGCTTCTTTATATTCATTTTTCTTTAAAAAGGTCATGCCCATATTATGATGAATTTCTGCAATTCTTTTAATTTCCGAAACTTTTTGGAAATTCAATAACGCTCTTCTATAATAATTAAGTGCGGAATCAAAGTTACCTTGAATATTATTTATTATACCAAGGTTTATTTCAATTTTTCCGATTAAGTTATTGTCTTTTTGAGTATCTAAATAAGAAATGCTTTTTTCGAAATGTTCTTTTGCTCTTTTTAAATCACCATAATCACCATAAATAGTTCCCAAAAGATTTTCGCAATTAGCTACGCCTTTATTATCTCTCTGCTGCTGAAATATAGAGTGAGCTTTTCTAATATTTTTTAAGCTAAGCTGCCATAGAGCCTGTCTGCTGTAAAGATCGCCTAAAGCCAAATGTGCATTAGCAGCCAGGTTTATAAATTCATTATTATCTTTTGCTTCATTAAGTATTCTTTCATGTATTTCAATTGCAAGTAAAAACTCGCCAAAAGTAATTGAGAAATTGCCTAAAGCTAAAAGAAGCGCTAAATATTTTTGTTTAGGTAATTTCTCATTACTAAAAGTTATTAAAAGATCTATTATAGTTCTTAGTCTTGATGATTCATTTATTTTTAGTTCAAGTTGATCTTTTTTAGTCCCGGTAAACTTTATGTTTTCTGAATTTTCTTTTTCTTGATTTAAAAAATTATCCGAAAATTCTTTAATATCATTTTTACTAAAGAAATCTTTTAATATTTTATTTAATAAATTTTCTCTTTGTAACATTAATTAAATCATTCAATTCTTTATTTATGAAATAATTTCAATAAATTTTGAACTAGCTAACCGATAAAAAGATCAACTTATGTGCCATTTAAATTAGTTTTTATCTAGAAAATCCATATCTGGAAAAGTGATGAATTTTAGCATTTATTACAGTAAGGTTTCCTGAAATTAAGTTTACATTTATTCCGTCATTTTCGACAGGAAAAGCGTTGCCGTAATCATCGAAATAATCAAACCCAACATTGGTTGAGTTCATACCCAACGCACCCAAATTCAATCCAGTAAAAGATAATGTTAAATTTAAAGGAATATTAAACTGCATATGAGGATCAAAGTTAACGGCTGCGTAGGCATCATCTGTGGTAAGTGTAATAGTATGAGTACCCTCGAAAGCGTTTTGAGGAATAGTTAAATGAGCAAAAACGAAAACTAACTTACCTCTAAAACTGAAGTAAAAACGAACTAAGTTAATTGTTCCGCCTTCTTCTCCATTTATTGTTTTAGAAACCGAAAATTCTGTTTCGGTGCTTGTGGAAGATTTTTCTGGTAACGGTATTAATTGTTTCTTTGCTGCTGTGTTAGGATTGACAGGATTGTTATTTGTATCGGAACATCCAGCCAGCATAAGTCCTAAAAAAGTGATAATTAGTAATAACTTTTTCATGATTCCTCCGGAATTAAAGTTATGGAAAAGAAGAATAATTTTTGAACGATGCTCACCCTCAAATTCCAATGATTATGCCATTGTTGCATCGGTAATATTTTCTTTGCTTAATAATTGACAAGTAATTTTCAGTAACAATTACGATTTATTTTAGTAACATTTACTGTGCAATTTTGAAAATATGTTTAGAAACGAAACAGAAAAATTTGGTTAAAATGAATTGTTTATTTAAGATAATCAAAGATTTAAAGCTTCTTTAAAACTTTTTAAAATTATCTTACTTATATCTATTGGAGTTTCTTGTGTGAAAAATTTTTGATTTACTTCCAGTTCAATTCCACAATAATTTATTGGAAATTTTTTTCTTAGATAGGTTGTCATTCCATCGGAGATTCCTAGATAAGGATAGTTAAATCTTATTTTTAATTGCGGGTATATTTTTTTAAATGATTTTTTTATTGATTTACAAATACTTTTTTCGAATTCTCTTTTAGGATCAAATAAAAGTCCGATATCTGTATTTCTTATTTTGCCATTTAAAGTTGGAGTAAATGTATGAATTGAAAAATGTATGACTGAATTATTTTTCTTGATTAAATCGGTAACAGTATTTTCTATTTTATTTCTATAAGGCGAGTAGTATTTATTTATAATTTTATTCTTTTCTTCGAAGGGTAGATTTTTTGTAAAAGAGGAAAATAAATTTTTATTATTTAATGATCTGTTTAATTCAATTAAAAGCCTGCTTGTTCTGGAATAAAAATAATAATCTCCTATTGCTTTAAAAAACAATTGGGAAAGTTCTAAAGCTCCCGGATCATAACCTTTATGTGTAGTTAAAATTTCATAATTTTCTTTAAAGAGATAATTATATTCTTTTGGAATTTTATTTCCCCCGTGTTCACATGATATTATTATTTTATTCATCTAGGGAATAAATAAATTGTTATTTGCTAATGAATCTGAAAGTTTTTTATAAATATTAATTATATTTTTTTCGGAAAAGTCACCATTTAAAGCAGTTAAAATTCTTCTTGCCAAAGTTCCTTCATTAATAACTTTAAGAGAGATTTTTAATAATTCATCATTTAGATCTTTATTACTTAATTTTATTTCATTTAAAATATGTTTCCATAGATCTTTTGCTCTTATTTTATCTTGATTTAGACCAAAAGCTGAGAGAAATTCTTTATCTGTAATAATTGTTTCCTCAGCATTTTTAATTACATCCAGCAACATATTTTTCAGATTTTCTTCTTCAAATAATTTTTGTTTTGATAAATCGATCCATTTTTCATTTGTAATCAGTTTCAAAGTTTCAACAATTGTATAAACTAAAGCAATATCAATAATAGGAGCTTCCTGAATATCAATAATTCTTATCTCAATTGTATTCCTATCGAATCTTGCTATTGCACCGCGCGAGTTTAACCATTCATACTGTAATATGTTTTCCGGGTCGAACGGCTTTATATCATTATAAATTCTTTGAAATATTTTATCTTCGTATTCTTTTTTTGAATAAACTTTTTCCGGAATTACTTTGCCGGTTATTGATGGAATTTTAATTTGATTATTCCTATAGACTTCTAACCTTGTATCTAAAAATCCTGTTTGTTTTCCATCCAAAATTGGAGTACTTGCAGTTAAAGCAGGAATTATAGGAAGCAGAAGTCTTATTGCAGCGTGAAGTTTTTCAAATTCGTAATCATCAAAAAAAGGAAGATTTATATGTGTACTTTGTAAATTTGACCAGCCATGTCCACGGCAGTCGAAAATTCTGTTGTAAGATTCATAAACAGGATTATTTTCGTGCGGCCAAAGTTTAGTTTCTTTATAAGGATCCATCAAAGGATGAGCTCCGCCTGGCAGAAGCATTGCATTATATTTTTCTAATATTCTATTTACGTGTGAAACATTTTCTTCAAATAAATTACTCAACCCTTCAAAACTATCTGCAGGACCGTTAGTTTTAAATTCAATTACATGCAGCACTAATTCATTCGACCATGCAATTTTTTCGAATTCAACATCGGAAACATATTCATTAGTAATTTCATAAATAACTTTATCAGTAATTGGTTTTACTTTTAAAGTTTGTTTATCAACAATCATATATTCAAGTTCGATTCCAATTCCTTTGAAAAGATGGAGGGGGAAAATCATAAATGCAGTTCCTTTTGATTTCTTATTTTATCAATTCGTTCTTTAAAAGATTTCATTATTGTTAAATAAAGATCATCCTTTAAAACCTGGTCTTCAATTCCGTAATCGATACTTGGATTATCATTTATTTCTATAACATAAGCTTTGTTTTTATCTTGTTTAATATCAACACCGTATAATCCTTCTCCAACAAGATTAGCAGCTTTAACAGCAGTATTAATAATATTTGAAGGAACATCTTTTAATGCAAGAGTTTCAAAATTTCCATATTTTGCATTTTTATTTCCCTGCCAATTATAAATTTGCCAGTGACCTTTTGCCATAAAATATTTACATGCATAAAGTGGTTTTTTATCCAATACTCCGATTCTCCAATCAAAATCTGTCGGTGCGAATTCTTGTGCAATAATTAAATCCGAATTATCTAAAAGTTTTTCAATTTCAGGTTTAAGAAATTCTTTTTGAGTTACTTTTGTAACACCTTGAGAAAATGAACTATCCGGCTGCTTTAAAACACAAGGAAGACCCAAATGATTTTCCACAACATCAATATTATCTTTATGAACAATTAATGTTTTGGGAGTCGGAATTTTTGATAATGCTAAAAGTTCTGCTAAATAAACTTTATTGGTGCATTTCAAAATTGACCATGGATCATCAATTACAACCAAACCTTCCGTAAAAGCGCGTCTGGAAAATCTGTAAGTATGATTATCAACTGCAGTAGTTTGACGAATAAATAAACCGTCAAATTCCGGTATTCTGTTATAATCATCTTTAGTTATAATTTCACATCTAATATTTAGTGCTTCTGCAGCTTCAAAAAATTTTTTAATTGCTTTTTGATTTGAAGGCGGTTCTTCATCCTTTTCATCTGCTAATATTGCCAGATCATATTCCGATCTAGTAATTGTGGAAGAAGAAATTCTTTTTTTAGCAAAATAAGCTTTTGCAAAATTTTCCAAGTAAGGCCTATGATTTTCTGGTATCTCGTTAACCGGGATAGGAGAAATATTCTGAAGTATCCATTTTTTATTATAAGTAAAATGAGCCCTTAAAAGCGGTGCTTGAAACAAATTATATAACTGACTGCTTAATTTATCGTATTGCTTTGCAACATTTTGACCGAAATAAATACTTAATACAAATTCTTTAGATGTAATTTTTCTTAAACTAGTTTGAATAAGTTTATCGATATCATCCGAAATAACACGAACAATTGTTTTAGATTTTAAATCTTGAATTGTGGAAACGTTTGGGAAAGCTCTATGTTCTCTTGCTTCCGCAAGTAGAGAAACATAGTAGCCTATTGCTTGATACCTGTATGATCTGCAAAGATTAAAAATCCTTGCGCTTGTAAGTTGAGAATATTTAGCATCTGTTAAATAAGATTTTGCAGAAACTATCTCAACATCTTTTATGTCGAAACTCCAGTCCTATTGGATTATTTACAACAACTATACTTTTCATAAAATTTTATTTTGGTTCTATTATTAAAAGGTTTGCATCATAAGTGACTATTCCGAGTAATATTGAATTTATTAATCTTTTTACATCAACTGTGTAATAATTATTTCCTGAAAATGGATTTTCTTTATATGGATCGGCAACAACAACATGTTTTTTTTCATCATCGTAACCGCATAAAACTACAAAATGTCCGGCCGGATGTCCTTTTACATCGTCAAAAATAGATCTTTTATTTTTATCTTCATATTCTCTTTTGGATTGATATAAATATGTTGCACTTAAGCCGGCAATAATAGGTAAGTTTAGGTGAAAATATTTTTTTAATAATGAAGAAGTTAAATCCTTTTGTAAAATTTTACCTCCAAGTTTTAAAAATTTTATATAAGCCAAAGTTGCCTGCTTAAATTTTTCACCTTTTTTATATTTTAGTTGTTTATTCAATTTAAACATTAAATCAACATCCGGTTCAGTAAACCAGCTTGGATCAAAAATTCTAAGATTAAAAGGATAAATTTTTACTTTGTATCCTCTTTCCAATGCATGACATCCGAGATAAACTGCTAAAGTTCCGCCTTCGTTTAAATACAAAACCTGGGAAATAACTTTTTCTAATTTTATTTTATCTCCAAGATAATTATAAACTGCGTGTAAACTTGTTGGTCCGCAGCTTAAATCATCCGGTTGAGTTTTAATTTTAATTGTAAACATTTTGAAAGAAGTTCGTTTCTAAATAAAATAACGATAATTTACAGTTTATAATAATCTAACAAATAAATGTAAATTTTAATTCTGAAAAATATTGAATATTTTTACATATCCAATAACTAAAAAAGGGGAAGTCATGAGTAAAAAAACTTTTATACTTATAGGTTTAATAACCTTTCTTTTAATACCATTTATTAGTGCGCAAGAGCATAATTTAAAAAATGAAACTACTACAGAAGTAACTCAGTTAAGTGATTTTCATGAAGTTATGTTCCCAATTTGGCATAAAGCATTTCCCAATAAAGATGTTTCGACATTAAAATCCTATTCAAATAAAGTAAAAGAATTAGCTGAATCAATTTATAATGCAGAACTTCCGGGAATTCTAAGAGATAAAAAAGAAAGATGGGATGAAGGGATAGAAAGGTTTAAAAATTCCGTAGATAAATTTGTCAAAAACTCAGAAGAAAATAATGACAACGAACTTCTGAAAACTACCGAAGAATTGCATTCAAATTATGAAAACCTTGTAAGAATAATTCACCCTGTTACCGAAGAAATTGATGAGTTTCATAAAGTCCTTTACGTAATTTATCATTATTACAATCCGGAAGAAAATTATGATAAAATAAAATCCGTTGCCGATGATTTTTTAGAAAAGGCTCAAAAAATAAAAGATGCAAAATTGCCTAAAAAATTTGAAAGTAAATCAGAAGAATATAATACCATATCGGAAGAGCTATTATCTTCGGTAAAAGATTTAAACGAGATTTGTTCAACAGGGCAGAATGAAAAAATCAATTCTGCTGTTGATAAAATTCATTTAAAATATCAAAAACTTGAAGGCTTGTTTGATTAAAATATAAACCGGTTCATATGAACCGGTTTTACTTTTTCGTCGAGTTACAAAAATGCATTTCGTCTTTTTGGTCGCCGCCATTTGAATAAAACATCTCAAAATAAAACGAATTCACATAATTTTTGATTGGCACATCACTTGTTTTACTACTATCAAAAATTATTATTTATTTATTAAAAACTAAAAGGATAGAAATGAAAAAGATTAGTTTAATTTTTATGTCGCTTTTTATTTTGGGAATAACATTAAATTCCTTTGCACAAAATAAATCAGGTAAAATGAGAAATCAGCAGAACAGACTTTACAATATCAATTCTGTTGAAACTGTAAATGGTGAAGTTGTAAGCATTGATGAGCAAACCGGAAAAAAAGGATTTAACGGTATTCATGTTATGTTGAAAACCAGCGATGGTGATTTATCTGTGCATCTCGGACCGGAATGGTTTATGGATAAACAAACGGTTAAAATTGCTAAAGGGGATCAAATAGAAGTAACAGGTTCTAAAATTACTTATAAGGATAAACCTGCTTTAATTGCAAAATTAGTTAAAAGGGGTAGTGATACATTAACATTTAAGGGACGATAACGGTTTCCCGGTATGGAGAGGTCAGGGAATGAGAAACAAATCATAATCTTAACGATGATTTTTTAAAGGCCGGATGAACCGGCCTTTTTAATTTTAAATAATTATTTAATAATCTTAGATATTTTTTTAAACTCATCTGTTCCGCAGACATTAAGCAGCTCAAATAAAATTGATTCCACCGTTGTAATTTCCGCTCCGTTTTTTGCCATTCTTTTAAGTGCTGTTTCATAATCAATTAAAAACCTGGAATTCACAGCATCTGCCGCAACATTGACTTGAAACTCATTTGCCAGCAAATCCAGAACAGTCTGCTGGACGCAAACGTGGGTTTCAATTCCAACTATAACAACTTGTGAAATATTATTATCTCTAAGTCTTTGGAAAAGATTTCCGGCTCCGGAACAGCTAAATGACATTTTCTGAATCGGACTAAGTCCTTCAAGTTCATCTGCTAAAGCTTTTGCTGTTGGTCCTAATCCTTTTGGATATTGTTCTGTAAAAAATATGGGCAGGTTTAATTCTTTAAATCCTTTAATGATCTTTAAAGTTTTATCAATCACTTGTTTCGGATCATTCATTACTTTTAGGATTTTTTCCTGTATATCAATTAATAAAAGTGCTGTTGTTTCTCTTGATAATATTTTTTCGTTTTTTATAGTTGCCGGACTCATAATAACTCCTAATTATTATTATAAATGGGGTCCATTCCGTATTTACCGCAAGCATACATCATCAATATAGACGCAAGGTCTACCAATGCTTTTTTCTGATCTTCTGTATAAATAACAAGATTATAAACTTCTGCAACAAACCTAAGATGATTTAAAATTCTCCTTAACTCAGTATAACTAGGAGACCCATGCCAATCTGCTACTTGAGTAATTAATAAATTTTCATGTCTTCTTAAAAATTCAGGGAAAGAAATCGTTTTAATTGAATGAGAACTTAGCGGCCTGCAGATCGATATTAAATCATTAAAATAAGTATCCCATTGCTGAGCAAGATGCATATTGCTGTCGCGCATTACATAACGGGCTTTTTCTAGTGAGAAGTTAGCTTTTGTCCTTGGTCTGAATTTACATGTTAAAGCATATCCATCGTAACTTACAAAATCAGTTTCATCATCAATATATTTCCAGCGTTTTGTAAGCTGATTAGGTGTATAAATTACAATCACTTTATCAAGTGCGCTGTCCACAACTATATATTTATTTTTCTGAGCATTTATGACGGTAATCCAATGTTCCCAGTTATCTACACTTAAAATACAAGGAAGACCTTGTTTAAGATGTTCGTTAAGAACTTTAATTGCTCCTTCAGGAGTTTCTCTTCTGAAGTACTTCATTTTACACCCGAAACTTTTTGCAGCTTTAGCTAAACCGATTTCATCGGTTCCGTACCACCAGGTACTCCCTGCTTTCTTTGCAATTTCTCTTTCATTTTCAAATTGTCCCAGCATAACCAGGGCATATTTTAACGCGAACGGTCCGCATTGGTATTTGTATGGTTGTGGATAAAAACTCATAGGGCTAAGATTTTTTATTTAACAATTTAATTATTGGTAATGATTAAAACATAAAAAAAATTTTGCTGAAAAATTAAAATTCTGTATTTTTATTTCCATGAAGAAAGAAAATTTAAAAGTTTTAATAGCATTCAATGAACCTAACCCTGAATATTACAGGAAACCTACCGAAGAAGAATCTCAAAATCTCAACTTTGTTCCGTATTTTGAAGTTGAAGAATTAACTCCGATAGAAGAATACGAAATTATGGTTAAAAAGTTAAAAAAAGTAGGGGTACAGGCAAATACTTTAAATATAATGGACAATTTTCAATCTTTAGTAAATGAATTTAAAAAGAAAAAACCGGATATAATCTTTAATTTCATTGAAATTTACAAAGAAAATTCACGTTTTGAAATGAATATTGTGGGTTTAATGGAATTACTTGATATTCCCTACACAGGGGCGCCGCCTTTAGCCTTGGCAAATTGTCAGAATAAAATTTTAGCCAAGAGAATCCTAAATTCACTTGAAGTTAGGACACCTAAATTTATCGTATTCAGAAAATTTGCTTCCAAGTACAAACATGATTTAAATTTTCCTGTAATCATTAAACCGGCATTTGAAGATGCAAGTGTCGGAATTGAAAATGAATCTATCGTTAGAAATGAAAAGGAACTTAAGGAACGAATTGAATATGTTCTTAAATATTTTGTACAGCCGGCTTTGTGTGAAGAATTTATAGAAGGAAGAGAATTAAATGTTGCCATTATGGGAGATGAAAATCCTAAAGCTTTACCAATAAGTGAAATAGATTTTACAGAAATGCCTGATCATTTATATAATATTGTGAGTTACCAGGCAAAATGGGAACCCAAACATGAAGCTTATCATAAAACTATTCCAATTTGTCCGGCAATTTTACCAAAAGAAACAGAATTAAAAGCTAAAGAAATTGCTGTAAAAGCATTCAAAGCTATGGGCTGCCGGGATTACGCTCGGGTTGATATGAGATTATCTAAGGATAATAAATTATATGTGCTGGAAGTTAACCCAAATCCGGATTTAACCGAAGGCGCAGGGTTTATGCGTTCTGCAGGTGCTGCTGGTTTTTCATATGAACGTGCATTAAAGAAGATTATAAAATTTGCTATCGCCAGAAAAAAGAAATCAGAAAAATTAAAAGAATTTACCACTCCGGTTAAGAAGTAATAGTCATTTAAATAATTTTTGTGAATATCATCTCATCTTACATTTCTACTTGATCTTCTTCATAAACATTTAATTGTAATATTATAATAATATTAATGTGTTTAATTAATTAAAGGAGTGTATGATTATGATTTGTCCGGTTGATAAAATAGAAATGAATGAGGTGAAAAAGTGATAATATTAAATATTTTTCATGTCCAAAATGCGAAGGTGTTTGGATAGACAAAGATCAGTTGAATAATATTATTGACAGATCGGAAAAACACATTAAAAAATTTAAAAAATAATTATCCGGATGTTGATGAACTAGATGATTTAAAGGATAAAGGTGTAGCACAAAAAAGACCTAAAATACAAAGTCCTGGATCATTTTTCGGCGGACTTTTTAGTTAATGTCAATTAACAAATTCAAGACCTGCCTTAAACGGCAGGTTTTTAATTATATATATTTATCTAAAATATTTAATTACTTCTGTAAGATTTTTTGCTTCATAGTTAGGTTTTTCAGGTATAATCATCAGCTAATGGATATTTAGTTTTACCAGTATAAACTAAAATTCCTTTTCCTCCAATATTTTGAGCTGCATTAATATCTGTTATAATATCATCTCCAATCATAAAAAAAGGATCGTTATTTTTATAATCCATTTTGTTTAATGCAGATTGAAAAAACAGAGGAGATGGTTTTCCAATTAAAATTGATTTTTTATCAGTTGCATATTCAATTGCCGAGATAAATGCTCCTGCATCCATATAAATTTCATCACCCCAGGGTTTCCAAAATTTATTTTTTTGCATTGCAATTAAATCTGCTCCGGAATGAACTTTTCTGAAAATTTCATTCATGGTTTCATAATTCCAATTTTCACCCAAATCGCCCACAACAACTGCATCGGGTTTTTCTTCGGATATTAAATCTTCAAAAACAGGTTTAATTGATTCCCTGCAATAGACTGAGATTTTTTTATAATTTTTCTTTACATAATTTAATGCTGCATCTACAGCAGTTAAAGCCGGAATTCCAAAATCAATTTTATTATCGGATAAAAATTTTAATAAATCTTTAGATGTTCGTAAAGTCGAATTGCTTAAAATGTAAGAAGAAATATTATTTAGTTTCAAATAACTTAAAAATTCTGACGCATCATCCGCAGGTTTGTCGCCAATTTTCAAAACGCCGTCAAAATCGATTAATAAAGGTATTTTTTGTTTTGATTTCATAAAATAAAAAAAGCTGCTTTCAAAATTTAAAAGCAGCTTTAATTTATAAAAAATATTTTAAGCTTTTATTTCTGCGAGAACGGGGAATTTAGCTTTAACAATTTCAAAAACTCCGAACATTACACCTGTAAATAAAAGGTTACCAACAAGTGAATATTGGAAAAACGGAATTGCTGCAGTGTAGCATTCTGTTAATCCTAAAAATGTTTGTGGGTAAATTATTCCGGCAGCCCAAACTGCAAAATTTGTAATCACAAAAAACAAAACAGAAGCTGTTATTGTTGCTAAAAGAACATTTGTAAATTTAATTGTTTTAATCATTGTTATTCCAAGAACAACAATTAAAGCAAAGCTTAAATAAACAGCCCACATTGTGCTGTGGAATCCGATTATCATATCGGTAATGAACATTGCTGCTAATGGAACAACAAAAGCTAATTGTTTTTTAGAAAAATACGCTCCGCCGAATAAAGCCATTGCAGTTATCGGTGCAAAGTTTGGCGGATGAGGTAATAATCTTACAAATGCTGCAGCTAATATCATTCCCGTTAAAACTAGAAATCTCGATGATATTTTTTTCGAATTCATTTATCTGCTCCTTCCGAATGAGTTTTTATAAAAAATTGCTCAATTCATTAATTAATTAAAGTTAATAAAAAAATTATTTATTAATAGTGTTTTTAAATTCCAAATTTTACTCCCAGATAACCGGAAAAACCGGGAGTGGCATAACCTAAGACTTCCTCATAATACTGGTCAAATAAATTATCGATTCTGCCGTATAATTGAACCAGGTTATTTATCTGATAAGATGCTGATAAATTTACAAGGGTATAGCTTTTTAGTTGAACTCTTTTTATCGGGTAAACTGAAAAATCCTTATCGTCTCTTTTTCCCACATAAATAACTTCAATATTTGAATTTATTTCAGGAGTAAATTTATAATTTAAGCTTCCTGAAATTTTTATTTTGGGTATTCTTAAAAGCGGTAAATTTTCATCTACTGAGTTCGGACTTTTATCTTTTGTATTTGTATAAGTAAAGCTTGTTTTAATACCTAAATCTTTTAAAGGGATCTGAAGTAAGATAAAATTCTATTCCGTTTGTTTCTGCTTTATTTATATTGATTGTTCTGTAATTGTTATCGAAGCCGAATAAATCATTAAAATAATTATTGAAGTAAGTTATTCCCGCCATTAAATTATCGTTCCATAAATACTGTTCGATTCCGGCATCCCAGCCCAAACTTTTTTCAGGTTTCAAATCTGCGTTTCCGAATGCGGGATCATATAAATAAAAAAGGGAAGGGGATTTAAAACCGGTTCCTAAAGTTGCTTTAAATTTTGTTCCGGTCTCCCAAATCATATATGCCGGAGCTATTCTGTAAGTTTCTGAATTTCCAAATTTTGCATGATTATCATATCTAAAACCAAGTGTTGTAAAAAATCTATTATCAACTTTTATTTGTTCCTGCAAATACATTCCTGTTGATTGAACACTTTTAGTTGGAAATGTACTTTCAAATATTCCGGAATAAAATGAATTAGAATAAAAATAAGAAAACGCTGTTTCTTTTTCTGTTTCAATACCAAATGTTAATAAGTTGCTTTTATTTAAATGAAGATTATTCTGCCACTCGAATTTAAGTTTTCTTCCGTCGTAAATGCTGTTAGATGAAACCGGATTATATAATGTTGAATCGTAATTATATTTTCTAACATTTCTAAAAAATGTTGCGGCAATCTGCTGAGTCCAAAATTCATTAAATAAATTTAAATTAGCCTCGCCCCTGTAAATTTGTTCTTCGGATTTATATTTGTAAGTCGGATCGTCTCCAAATTTTCCTCCGGCTTGATCAAAATCCGCATCCGCATTTGTAAATCTTTGTATAAAATTAATATTTAAATATTTTGATACATCTGCTCCGATTCTGCTGGAAATATTATAATTAGAATAGCCGTCTTTTTCGGTATTTCCGTATTTGGAAGAAGCGGAAGAGAATCCGTCGGTTTTATATCTGCTTAAAGTAATAGAATAATTTAATTGATCGATACTTCCGTTTAATCCTCCCATTCCTTTATAAGTATTGTATGATCCACCTTCCGTTGAAAGAAAAAATTTAGGTTTTCCATAGCCTTTTTTTGTTATGATATTTATTACGCCTGCCATTGCGTCGGAACCGTATAAAGTACTTTGCGGACCTCTTAAAACTTCAATTCTTTTAACATTATCAGTTGAAAGATTTGCAAAGTCATAAGTATTGGAAGGATCGCTCGGCATGTTCATTTCTATTCCATCAATTAAAACAAGCGTATTTCCTGAAGAAGCTCCTCTCATGTAAATATAAGAAAGTGCTCCGGGACCGCCTTGTTTGCTCAAACTTAATCCATACTCATCACGAAGTAAATCAAAAACAGTCTCTTTCTTTTTATCGGCAATTTCACTTGAATCAATCACACTTATGGAATTTGCCAATTCAATTGTAGATGATTCGGTTTTTGTAGCAGTTATAACTACATCGGAGATTTTATAAACTCCGGCCGAATCTGTTTTTTGCACAATTTTATTTTGCGGATAGATAAATCCGGAAAGAAGTAAGACCAAAAAAACCGGTCTTAAATATTTTAAAATATCCATTGAAGTTACTCCTAAAATTTAAAAATTATAAGGCTGTAACTTCGTGGGGAGTTAAACTGAGAAGAAACGAAAATGTGGTTAATAATTTCGTTTAATCTAACCTCGCCCGCGAAGGTTAGTTAACATTATTTTACGGCAGGTTTCCTGGCTTAGCAGATTATTAAGATTTTACTGCAATCACAGTTGCGCGTCAGCTCCGGAGTTTAACCGGATTCCCTATAATTCCCGTTCAAACCGGGACACCGCAAAATTTTGTAAGAACTGCTTTAATATAGAGTGAATAATTCAAAAATCAAAATAAAATGATTTGTTATTAACATTAACTATTTAAATGATTTTAGGTTGAGTTAATAAACATATTTTGATAACTTTAAATGTTGAAATTATCGGGAATGTAATGCATAGAAATTTTCATTCAACTTTAGGTTTTATATTAACTATAAACAAAAATTATAGTTGCTCTTCACATACCTGCCTTTTAAATACCGATATTAAAAGCTCTAACAGAACTCTGACTTATAAAGGAGAATTTTAATGAGTTGGTTTATCAATTTCCTCGAATCATCAGTGGGGAAAAAACTAGTAATGGCTTTAACAGGCCTGTTTTTATATATTTATTTAATTATCCATTTAGTGGCTAATTTATTTTTGCTTAGGCAAGACGGCGGAGTTGCTTTTAACGCTTATGCTGATTTTATGGCTAGTAATATAAATATTCCTATCCGTATAATAGAAATTGTTCTTTTCCTTTCGTTTATATATCATATTATAAACGGGACAAGATTATGGTTCAGCAACAGAGCCGCAAGGGGAAAAAGCTACAAAGTCGCAGACCGCTCTGCAAACAGTACATTTTTTTCAAGGTTTATGTTCCAGAGCGGAATTGTAGTTTTTATTTTCCTAGTTATTCATTTAATGGATTTCTTCATTCCTCATAAGTTTGGACATCCCGGTGTAAGTATGTACCAAAGCGCAGTTATGAAATTCAGTAATACCGGCTGGTCGATATTCTATCTTGCTGCAATGATATTACTTGCTTTTCATTTAGTACATGCTTTCCAAAGCGGATTCCAAACATTGGGATTAAGACATACAAAGTATACCCCATTCATTAAAGGATTTGGTGTAATAGTTTCAATACTTATTTGCTTAGGTTTTGCTGCCATTCCTTTATATTTTATTTTTGGAGGAGGAAGATAAGATGAAATTAGATTCAAAAGCCCCGCAAGGCGCAATAGATAAAAAATGGTCAGATTATAAATTTCATACTAAACTTGTAAATCCGGCCAACAAAAGAAAATATGAAATAATAGTTGTAGGAACCGGATTAGCAGGAGCATCTGCTGCTGCAACTTTAGGCGAACTTGGATATAATGTAAAAGCATTTTGTTTTCAAGATAGTCCGCGCAGAGCACATAGTATTGCTGCTCAAGGCGGAATAAATGCTGCAAAAAATTATCAGAACGACGGCGATAGTGTTTACAGATTATTTTATGATACAGTTAAAGGCGGCGATTACAGATCAAGAGAAGCAAATGTTTACAGACTTGCTGAATTAAGCTCAAATATTATTGATCAATGTGTTGCACAAGGTGTTCCGTTTGCAAGAGAATACGGCGGATTATTAGATAACCGTTCTTTCGGCGGCGCTCAGGTTTCCAGGACTTTTTATGCAAGAGGTCAAACAGGTCAGCAATTGCTTTTAGGCGCTTACAGTGCTTTGATGAGACAGGTAAATGCAAAAAAAGTAAAAATTTATCCTCGTCATGAAATGCTTGATGTGGTTATTGTTGACGGGAAAGCAAGAGGAATTGTTACTAGAAATATGATTACAGGTGAGATGGAATCCTTTGCTGCCGATGCTGTTGTTTTAGCCACAGGCGGTTACGGAAATGTTTATTTCCTTTCTACAAATGCCAAAGGATCAAATGTAACTGCAGCATGGAGAGCCTATAAAAGAGGCGCTTTTTTTGCAAACCCTTGTTATACACAAATTCATCCCACTTGTATTCCTGTAACAGGGCATTATCAATCTAAACTTACATTGATGAGTGAAAGTTTAAGAAACGACGGAAGAGTGTGGGTTCCAAAAGATCCAAAAGATAAAAGGCCTCCGAATCAAATTCCCGAAGAAGAAAGAGATTATTATCTTGAAAGAAAATATCCTTCTTTTGGAAATCTTGTACCAAGAGATGTTGCTTCCAGGAATGCAAAGGAAATGGTAGATCAAGGAAAAGGTGTCGGTTCAACGCAAATGGCAGTTTATCTCGATTTTAGTGATGCTATAAATAGATTAGGAAAAGAAGCTATAAGCGATAAATACGGTAATTTATTTGATATGTATAAATTAATTACAGCGGAAGATCCTTATGAAGTTCCTATGAGAATCTATCCTGCAGTCCACTATACAATGGGCGGTTTGTGGGTAGATTATAATTTAATGACGACGGTTCCGGGTCTATTTGCATTAGGTGAATGCAACTTCTCCGATCACGGTGCAAACAGATTGGGAGCAAGTGCTCTTATGCAGGGACTAGCAGACGGTTATTTTGTTATTCCTTATACAATGGGCGGATATCTAGGAAGTAATAAATTCGAAAAAGTTACAACAGATCATCAGGCCTTTAAAGATGCGGAAAAAGAGGTGAAAGCTAAAATTGATCGCCTGCTTGCTGTTAAGGGAAATAAAACCGTTGATGAATTCCACCGTGAATTAGGTGCAATTATGTGGGATCATGTTGGAATGTCCAGAAATGCAGAAGGATTAAAGACCGCAATTGAAAAGATCAGAACTTTAAGAGAAGAATTCTGGAAAGATGTAAAAGTGTTAGGCGAAAATGAAGAACTTAACCAATCTCTTGAAAAAGCCGGAAGAGTTGCAGACTTTCTGGAACTCGGTGAGTTAATGGCTGAAGATGCTCTTCAAAGGAATGAATCTTGCGGTGGACATTTCAGAGAAGAATATCAAACTGAAGAAAATGAAGCTAAAAGAGATGATGAAAACTTCTCTTTTGTAGCTGCTTTTGAATTTAAAGGAGTCGGTAACAAACCCGAACTTCACAAAGAACATTTAGAATTTGAATACGTTCAACCTTCTCAAAGGAGTTATAAATAATGGGCAATACAATGAATATTCACTTAAAGGTTTGGCGCCAGAAGAATAGCAATTCCGAAGGCAAATTTGTTGACTATGAAGCAAAAGAAGTTTCTCCCGATATGTCCTTTTTGGAAATGCTTGATGTAGTTAATGAAAATTTGATTAAAAATAATGAAGATCCAATTGCCTTTGATCATGATTGCAGAGAAGGTATTTGCGGAAGCTGCGGAATGTATATAAAAGGCAGACCTCACGGACCAATGAAAGCAATTACTGCTTGTCAGCTTCATATGAGAAAATTTAAAGACGGTGATACAATTACTATCGAACCTTGGAGAGCAAAAGCATTCCCCGTAATTAAAGATTTGGTTGTAGACAGATCTGCATTCGACAGAATTATTGCTGCAGGAGGATATGTTTCCGTAAATACAGGTGGTGCTCCTGATGGGAATGCAATTCCAATTTCCAAAGAAGCCGCTGAATCTGCTTTTGAAGCTGCAGAATGTATTGGATGCGGAGCATGTGTGGCTGCCTGTAAAAACTCTTCTGCTATGTTGTTTGTAAGTGCTAAAGTTTCTCACTTTGCAAGACTTCCGCAAGGAAAACCTGAAAAAGAAAGAAGAGTATTGGCAATGATGAAACAAATGGATATTGAAGGATTCGGAGCTTGTACAAATACAGAAGCTTGTTCAGCCGAATGTCCTAAAGAAATTTCTATGGATGTTATTGCACAGCTAAGAAGAGAATATTATTCGGCAGCTATAAAATCTAAAGAAAAGGTTTAAGCTTTTATACTTAATTAAAATGAAAATCCCGATCTTAAAGATCGGGATTTTTTTAACTTCCAACTTTACTTTTAATCAAAGTTACGATAATATAAAAAAGACCAAACGCTATAATAGCTGTAAATATCGGAATCAAAAACTTATCAACTACATCTGACTTTACAAATATTCTTAATTTACTTAGCCTTTTATAAAAATTATCTTCATGTGTTTTCATAAACCCCCTCCGGATTATTCTTGATAACTTTTATATCACAATAATTAGACCATTAAAATATGAACTGTATTAAAATAGCTATTGTAACAAAACATTACAATACCTTGTATTTTCTATCAAAATTGAACAGATTATTAATTAAATTTACAGTGTTTCCCGAAAGCTATATTGAAAAATCAATGAATTAATGAATTTGTTGAGAGAAAACAATTTACATATATTTGTAGACAACTTGACTTTATATAAATGCTATATGTTATTTTTATTCATCCGATTGATGTCTGCGTCATGAAATTAATACTAAATTGATAAAGGTTTTTTAATGTTTGAGAAAGAAATAAAATTCATTGCTGATTTTAGTCTAAATAAGGTTAAAAAATTAGGTTCATTCTTCACTTTTGAAAAATTACTAACTACCGATCTTCATCCGGCTATAATACAATTTATTTCCGCAGAACTTGATTATTTAATTCATGACGATAGAAACAAACTGCTGCAGAAATCAGCATTCGATTATTCAGGCCCGGAAATTTTAAAATATTTTAATTTGATAAGCCAGGAAATAAAAAAGAATAAACGAATTTCCTATGAAGATTTTAGAAAACTGGTAATCCAGGCAGTTTCATTTAATGTAAATTATTTGGTTCGTCCCAAATGGTCACTTTCCAAAATTATTTATAATGATAAAGAGACTCAGAGTGTTCAGGAATTAAAATTATTAATGCACTATATATATTATTATGATTATATAAAGAATGTCTTTTCGGCTTATTTATCGAAGAGAAAAATTATTAACCTAAGTTTAACTGAGTTTGAACTTATAATGAATAAAATCGATAGGGAATTATTCAAAACCCAGGCGGAAACATTAATCGATAATGCTCTTTATTCGATTGCAGATTTTTTTAATGAAGGCGGAGTTAATAAAAGTAAAATTTCCGTTAACGCAATTGAACTTTTCTTAAAAGAAAAAAACATGATGGATAAACTAATTAAATTAAGAAAAGTTATTCCGTCGGAAGACAAACAAAAATATGATGTAGAAGAAATTCGCAGTATCATTTATTCTACTTCGGTTTCTCCAGATCAAATGGATATTGAGTTTGAAGGTAAAAAAGAAAAAGTAATTGAGAAAGCTGAGGATGAACAACCGGATGAAGAAAAAATAGAGATGGTTGAAGAAGATACAGAAAGTGAAGAGATTAAGGAAGAGGAAATTCAGAAAGAAGAAATACAAGATGAGGCAGCTAAAATCGAAGATGAAAGTACAGAAGAAATTACTATTGAAGATAACAAAGATGAAACTGTAGAGGAAAATGATGAATATAAAATCGATCTTGAGGATACTCCTTCAATTAATTTAGATCAGGCCGAAAATATAGAAATTGATGAAGAAAGTGAATTTGAAATAGAAATTGATAATAACTTAGAATCCAAACAAGAAGAAGAAGTTGATTATGATGAAGATCAAAAATCGAAAAATGATAATTCCGATATTATTGATGATGAACAGCAAGATAATGTTGATCAGATAGATGAAACAGAAACAGAAGAACCTGACAATGTTTTTAAATTAAATGATGAAAAGGTTTCGGACGAATTTCCTGAAGAAAAATTTGAGGATAAAGAAATTGAGAAAAGATTTGAACCGAAATTAAATGACGATTTTTTAGATGAATATTTGAACAGCGAAGAAATAAAAGTTGATGAAATTGAATATGAAATAAATGAAACTGACAACTTAAATGTTGAAAATGAAGTCGAAGAAAAATCAGATATAGTTAATCGGGAAGAAGATATTGAAGAAGCAGAAGATAAATCAACTAAAGAAGAAACTATTTCTCAAAATTCATTTGAAAAAGATATTTTCAGGTTCTTAGAAGATAAAGAAATGGAAAAAATAATTGGTACTGTTTTTAATGATGACAGAGAGGACTTTGCTAATACAATGGAAAAAATATCCGAATGTAAAAGTTACGATGAAGCAGTTGAAATTTTAAAAGGAGTTTTCTTTTCATATCGTGTAAGCCCTTATGCCAGGGACGCCGTTACTTTAACAAATGTAGTTTCATCCTATTTTAATCAGGCAAAATAATGTTTATAGATTATGCCGTGATTGAAATTAACGCCGGGAAAGGCGGCGATGGAGCCGTTACATTCCGACGCGAAAAATATGTACCTAAAGGCGGGCCTTCCGGAGGAAATGGTGGAAAAGGCGGGGACATTATTATTGAAGCCTATCATAATCTTGCTACTTTATTGGATTTACGGTACAAAAAAATTTATAAAGCAAAAAATGGAGAAATCGGCGGCAATTCATTAAAAGACGGAAAAAATGGAAATGATATAATAATTAAAGTGCCTGTTGGAACTATTGTAAAAGACTTTAAAACAAATAAAATACTTTTCGATCTAAATAATGATGGGAAAAAAGTTGTAGCTGCTAAAGGTGGTAAAGGCGGCAAAGGTAATAGTAATTTTGCAACTCCGATAAATCAAGCTCCGCGCTATGCTGAACAGGGAAAAGAAGGAGAGTATAAGAAAATAATTTTAGAGTTAAAATTAATTGCTGATGTGGGATTGGTCGGTTTTCCAAATGCCGGTAAATCTACTTTTATATCCGCTATAAGTGCAGCTAAACCTAAAATTGCAGATTATCCTTTTACAACATTAGAACCAAATTTGGGTATAGTTAAATATAAAAATTTTCAAAGTTTTACTGTTGCGGATATTCCAGGGATTATTGAAGGTGCTCACGAAGGGAAAGGACTTGGACATAAATTTTTAAGACATATAGAAAGAACAAAAATATTATTGTTCTTAATTGATATAACTTCCGAGAATTATAAAAAAGATTATGATATTCTAAATAAAGAGCTAATTACTTACAGCAAAGAATTAACCGGAAAGAAAAAAATAATTGCATTATCTAAAGCAGACTTGTTGGAAGAAAAAGAAATAAACAAAAAGAAAAAAACTATTTTCAAAGGTTATAATTCAAAAGTTCATATTATTTCCTCAGTCAGCAAATATGGTGTAGATGAATTATTGGACTCACTCTGGAAAATGATATCTGATGAAAACGAAACAGATAAATAATATTAATTATATTTGGATAAATATAAACCGGAGGCTAAATGAAAACTTTTAATAAAGTCATATTATCTGCGGCAATTGTAATACTCTCAATATTCAATTCTTGCAGCTCCGGCGTTAATATTTTTACAAAGCAAGATGATGTAAAGCTTGGCAAGCAAGTAGCACAAGAAATTGCAAATGATCCTAAAGATTATCCTATTTATACAAGAAACCCTGCGGTAAAAAATTATATAAACAGACAGATTTTTCAGCAGGTATTAGCATCACCTGAAATAAAAAGCAAAGATATTTATCCATACCAATTTGAGATAATTGCCAACGATACTATTTATAATGCTTTTGCATTACCAGGCGGATATATTTATATATATTCCGGTTTAATTAAATATTTGGATTCAGAAGCTGCCTTAGCCGGAGTAATTGGTCATGAAATTGCGCATGCAGAATTAAGGCATGCAACTCAAAGAATGACAGCTCAATATGGAGTTTCGTTTTTAGTTAATTTAATCTTAGGAGATAATCCTACGGAACTTGAACAAATCGGATCTAATTTATTTGTAGGCTTGGCATTTTTAGCAAATTCTCGTTCAGATGAAAACCAGGCTGATGAATATTCATTTAAGTATTTAAGAAGTACAAGGTTTTATCCCGGTGGTGTAAAGTTTTTCTTTGAACATATGAAAGCTGATGGTTTGGTAAGTTCTAAAAGTGATAAAATAGCAACATTTCTTTCAACTCATCCTGATCCGGTTGATAGAATTTCAAATACAAATCAAAGACTGCAAAGTGCCGGTTACCCTATTTATGATTATAAAAGTACAGCTAAAGGCGTTTTTAAAGATGCATATATAAATAATATTAAAAACAATATGAGATAAATTATTATAATTCAATAGAATTGATTTACTCTGCCGAAAACAACAAAATATTATGTTTATATGAAAAAATAAGCATATTTTTGAAATTAAATATAAATGTTCATATATTTACAAGCTAAAATATTTGAGGCGGGGTAGCTCAGTTGGTTAGAGCAGTGGAATCATAATCCACGTGTCGGGGGTTCGAATCCCTCCCCCGCTACGAAATTAAGGAGAATAGTTATGTTTACAATATTATTAGTTTTAGCAGCAATAGATGCCATATTGCTGATGGTCATAGTTTTGATGCAATCGAGTAAAGGCGGCGGGTTGGCAGGAACCTTCGGCGGTTCCGGAAATATGGGCTCTATGTTCGGTGCTAGAAGAACTGCTGATTTTTTAAGCAAAGCTACTTGGTGGTTAGGCGGAATTTTAGCTGTTATAGCTTTGGTAATGAATTTATTCTTTTTACCCGGACAGACAAGTGCTGAACAAAGAGAAAGCATAATTCAGCAGTCGGGTCAACAGCAAATTCCTCAGACTCCTAGTCTGCCTCAAAATCAAACTCCACCTCCGACTCAAACACCAAGCCAAGGCCAAAACAAATAAATTTTTAAGCCCTGTTCTGCAGGGCTTTTTTAATATTCTTTAGAAAGAGATTCAATTATTTCGTCTTGAATTCTTCTATGCAGACTGGCTCCTCCTCGCTTAAATTCAAATATAATGCAGATTATCAATTCATTTCCGCTGGAAGTTTTTAAATAACCTGACAAAGATGAAACTCCATTTAGAGTTCCTGTCTTTCCGTGAAAGCTGTTTTCTGCTTTTGTATTGTTAAACCTGTGTTTTAAGGTACCGTCAATACCTGCAATACTTAAGGAATTATAAAAGTCATCAAAATGTGCTAAATCGAAATACATTTTCTCAAGCAGTCCGGCGATAGCTGTAACGGTTACTTGATCATACCTGGAAATACCACTACCATCTACGACTGAAGTACCTTCGCCGTAAATTCCTTTGTCGTCTATAAAATTTAATATTGCCTGAGTTGCGTAGAATGAATTTCCCTGTTTACCGCTTGCAACAGCCCCAATTGTTTTAAATAAACATTCTGCTAAAAAATTGTCGCTGTGTTTGTTGATTTGTTTAATTAATTCTCTTAATGTTATATCTGTTTTTACTAAAACAGATGCATCGGCAGGAGTAATTCCTTTTTGTGAGTCACCTTCGACATTTATATCATGTCTCTTTAATCTATATTTCAATAAATCTGCAGCATATAATGGAGGATCTTTAATATATACAACATATCTTCTTGTTCTTCTTCGATACCTTTTGTATACTATTTTTTTATTTCTATTTATAACCAATGCAGATACCGGTGGAAGTTTAACATTTGCAACTTCATCTCTTATCCAGTCATCTCTTGTATATATATTATCAAAATATGAATCATCACCGATTATATTGCCGGATATTTTTCTAACCCCCATCTGATATAAAACATTGACAAGAGAATCAAGATCATCATCGGTGAATGTCGAATTACCGTAACCTTTTATATAAATATTTCCATTTATCGTACTGTCGGATAAATCGTTGTCATCGGACAAAATTTTTGTACTTAATGTATAATCTCCACCCATTATAGAAAGAGCAGTTGCTGTTGTGAATAGCTTTGTATTGGATGCAGGTATTCGGCTTTTATCAGCATTTAAAGAAAAAATTGTATCTTCCGTAAAAGGATTAAAAACTATTACAGATGCTTTTGTACTGGAGGGAAGTTTATCTAAAATATTATCAATTTTCTTTTTTACAACTTCGTTAGAAGTAGAATATGAAACAGATATAAAAATAAAAAACAATAAAAATATTCTCTTAGTCATCGGTAGCTGGATTATTTTAATATAAATATTTTAAAATTATTTGGAAAAAAGTTTGATTAGTTTATTTTTATAACTTCAATTTTTAATTCTTAGGATCATTTTTTTAAATTCAATTAAAATCTTTGTGCAAATATATAATATTAGTTTTCAAATAAAAGGCTATCATTAGAACCTATCTAATTTTCAATCACTAATTAATTTTTTGTAAAGGAAAAATATGGAGAAAAAACACGAAATGTTAAAAGCTTATGAGAATATGGATTTCCTAAATTCTTCGGACGGCAGAATTATAAGAATGTTATCTGAATATTTGATGCCTCAAAGTCAATTTAGAAAATATAAAATTATTGATACTATAGTTTTTTTCGGATCGGCTAGGCTTATTTCAAAAGATGAAGCTACTGATATATATAATAAATTTAAAACTGTAAACCCGGATAAAATGAATAACGGTGATTTAGCAGAAAAGCTTAGAGTTGCACAGCATGATGTTAAGATGTCTAAATATTATGAAGATGCCGCTGCATTAGCAAAAAAATTAACCGAATGGTCAATGGGATTAAGTAAAGAATCCAGAAGATTTATTGTCTGTACAGGAGGAGGTCCCGGTATTATGGAAGCCGCAAATAAAGGTGCAAAGCTTGCAGGCGGTTATTCTGTTGGTTTGAATATCAGTATCCCTTTTGAACAGTTTGTTAATAAATATGTGCCGGAAGAATTAAGTTTCGAGTTTCATTACTTTTTTATGAGAAAATTCTGGTTTGCATATTTAGCAAAATGTTTAATTGTATTTCCCGGCGGATTCGGAACAATGGATGAATTTTTTGAAATTGTTACATTGCTTCAAACGGGAAAAATTAAAAAGAAAATGCTTCTTGTTGTTTACGATGAAAAGTATTGGAGAAACATGGTTAATTTCGATGCATTAATAAACAATGGGTTAATCAGTGCAGAAGATATGGATTTCTTTAAATTTACAAATAATGTAGATGAATCTTTTGAAATTATTAAGAAATATTTTGAAGAAAATTATTTAGGTAAAGAAGAAAACAATCATAACGAACCGAAAATTCATATAAAATAAAAAAGCCCCTTTAAAAAAGGGGCTGTATAAAATTATTCATTCATGTCTGTTCTATGTGCACGTCTCATAGCTTTCATTTTTTCCATCCGTTTTTTAATAGATGGTTTTACAAAAAATGTACGCTTCTTATATTCTTTAAGAATACCGGATCTTTCGTATTTTTTCTTAAATCTTCTTAAAGCTTTATCAATTGATTCGTTTTCACCTACTGTAATGCCTACCAAAAAAATCACCTCACTTTATGGTACTTAAAATTATTATAATGATTCAATTAATTTTTTATGTCCTAATTTCTGAAATTCCACTGAAATAGAACTTTGTCCGTTGGATAAAACTTCTTTCGAAACGACTTTTCCAAAATCATCCCAATCTTCATGGTAAATTGATTCACCAACTTCAAAAGATTTTTTAGGAGAATAAACTTTACAATCTTCGTTTTCAATTCCTTCTAATGAAGGTTTGGTTTCCTTTACGTCTTCGGACAAATCAATAATCATAGTCTGTTTACATTTTTTACATTTCGCCCATCTTTTATTTTCATGTCCGTCAACGGAAACATCTCCGCCAAGTTCCATTTTTGTAACCGTATTACATATATTGCAGTACGCTTCGATATTTTTAACTCTTGCCATCTCTCTTTACCTTACATTAAAAATTACCATCATTAAAAATAATTATTTAACTCACTAAAATCAATTAAATTGCGTTATATCAATTACTTAGCATTGCCGGAAGGAGTAGTTACCAAAACCGGTATTTTTGAATATCTAATCACTTTTTCGGCTACGCTTCCCAGTAAAGTGTGAATTAAACCGGTTCTTCCATGTGTAGCAATCACAATTACATCAATTTTAGCTTCTTTAGAATATTTTATAATTTCTTCGTAATCCAACCCTTTTTTAATTAAAGTGACAATTTCAATATTTTCTGGTTTTTTAATCCTTTTTAATGCTTCTTCCATAGATGCTTTTGCATCGTTTTCAATTTCTTTTTTAATTCTTTCCTGTGATAAATCTAAAGATCTGATTGTTAAAATCGGCGGAGTTTTTTCCAAAACATGAAGTAAATGAATTTTCGCACCATATTCTTCTGCAATGTCAACAGCATAACTTGCTGCCGTCAAAGAAAGTTTGCTGAAATCAGTTGGTAAAAGAATGTTTTTAATTTTGAACATACAAAATCTTTCTAATTAAATGATGAAATTATCAGATTTTTCAACTCAATTTTAGAACGATTAAAATTTATCATTCTGAAGAAAGCAGGATTCAATTTAAGAAATTAATTCCACACTTATTTAAAATTTTGGCAATCAATTATTAATAAAACTGCTTAAAGATTTAACCTCATTTTATCATTAAATGTTTCATTTTTATAAAATTAAAATACTTAGTTAAGAACAATCTTAACTAGAATAACTTTATGATATTAATCCATTTTATTATAAAATAAAAATTATTATTAAAATTGCTACAATTATGAAGGATAAAAATATTTTTAACTGCTTTTTTCTTTTTGCTTTTTCAGGATATTTATACTTATTAAAAAGTTTTTTGATTTTTTTCTTTGTCTGATCACCGGCAGGAGTGGGATGGATTTTATCTTTTAAACTTAATTTAATTTTTTCTTGAATTGATTTTTCATTTTTTAAAATATTGTTTTCATTTATTTCTTTTAAAATTGATTCGGAATTTTCATCATCAATTTTTTCTTTGTCGATGATTCTAGTTAATAAAATATTTGTTTTATCTGTCATTTGATTTTAAGATTTGATTAATTCTTCGGCTAATTTTTTTCTTCCGTAAAATAATCGCAATGCCAAAACATCTTCTGGAATATCCAGAAGATCGGAAGATTTTTCATAACTAAATTGAAGAACATCAATAAGTATTACTGCAATGCGAATTGTTTCATTTAAATTGAAAACTTTGCTCATTAATTCTTCTTTGTCTTTTTTCTTTAAAACTTTATCAATTTCATCTGGATTAAATTTTGAATATTCTTTATCATTTAAATAATCATAATCATTTTCATTTAGGAACAAATTCTCTATAAGTATTGAACAAAATTCTTGTCATCCAGTCTTTTCTGTTTATTCTGTCGTCAAGGTGAGGTAAAAAATCCAAAGCTTTTTTAAATGTTGTAAATAAAATTTTTTCTGCAGATTTTTTTGAATTTGTAAGTTTAAAAGCAATATTGAAAAATTCATCAATATTTTCTTTCATCTGTTCTTCGAATTCTGCAAAAATATTTTTTTGATTGTCGGCCATTTTTATTGAATTACAATCCCATTTTTTATTTTGGAAAGATCATCTTTCATATCAAATAAAAATCCGTTTAGAATTACATATTTAACTTCATTTTTCTTTTTAAGGACAAGATTGGCACAGCAGTCGATCTTTATTTTCTCTTTAGCTTTTTCTTTTGATTTAAAAATATTAATCGGCAGTTCTAAAAATGCATCTTCAAAAGAAGAAGTTAAAATTACGTTTGTAAAACCCTGGGCAAATAAATCTTTAAAGTTTAATTCTTCCAATTCACTATAATTCAGAAATTCATCTTGAAAAGTTTTACCAATTTCGGCATCGTAATCCGTACAATCAAATTCTTCGAATCCAAAATTAGTCGATAAATCTCCAATCTCGGCGATTTTAGATTTATAATATGAGGAATTTGATTCCGGATCATTTATTTCTTCTAATAATATTCCAATATCAATTTGAACTTTTGAATTTCCAAAATTTATATTAACATTTCTTAGAATTAAATCTAAAAGATTCTCTTTATTTAATGGAATGCTTTCATAAATATTTTGGTCAAAATTTTCATAAGAGTTGGAAGCAATACTTGCAAAAGCGCAAATGTAAGTTATAAAATTTAATTTGCGTAAAAATTGTTTTTCTGTATCGTCTTTCCAAAATCCCGATTCAATTAAGATTGTACTCATTCCCCATTTTTGAAAATTATCTCCGAATGCTCTCGGTTCAAATTCATCCGAATATTTTGCAATATGGCCGGGAATAAAATTATGCAGAATTAAATACAACTCGGAAATTAATTTCATTGCTTTTCTTCTGCTTTTACTGACAGTATTCCTATCATCAACCGGAGGTGCCAGAAGAGATATTGATGCGGACTTAAAACTTTTTCCCGGGGAATAATAACTGTCCTGATCATGAAGATTAAAGCCGAAGTCGGGTTTAATTTTTTCAAAGGTGTTTTTCAAAATCTTTGCTTCAATCGATCTTGCCTGCAAAGCATCTCTGTTAATATCTATTTCAAGAGAATTTCTTCTTTGAAAAAATTCCGCTCCGTCGGGATTCAGCATGGGAATAAAATATAAAGTTACTTTACTTAATAAATCTTTTTTAAAATCATTAAAATGATCTGAGGACGATAAAAAATTAAAAAGATCAAAAATTGCCATTGTTGCGGTTGGTTCGTCTCCGTGCATTTGAGACCAAAGAAAAATTTTTTTATCTCCGTGGCCGCATTTTATTAAATTTATTTCCCTGTCTTGATGCGATTCTCCCAATTTGTTAATGGTAAAAATATTTTTATCTTTTAACTCATTAAGAAGGGGCAGAATATCGGAATGCTTGAATCGTCGTTTGTTTAAACGGTGTTCTTTATAAAATTCATAATTATGATATAGATTATTTGCTAGTTCGTTAAACGGTGACATTTTGATAAACTTAATACTTTTAAAAATTGCCCATAAAAATTTAAACAGAAGTTTTGTTAAAATCTAAATATAATTTTTGAGGAAGAAATTATGTCCACAAAAACATTAAAACTTGGAAGCAAAATACCGAATTTTAGTCTAAAAGGTATTGACGGAAAAACTTACGATCTTGATTCTTTTAAGGATAAAAAAGCATTAATAATAATTTTCAGCTGTAATCATTGTCCTTATGTTCAGGCTTATCAGCAGAGAATGGTGGAAATTCAAAAAGATTATTTTGATAAAGGTGTAGCAGTTGCCGCAATTAATTCCAATGATGATTTAAATTATCCGGATGATTCATTTGAAAATATGATTAGAAGAGCCGAAGAAGCAAATTTTAATTTTCCCTATTTAAGGGATGAAGATCAATCCGCTGCAAAAGCTTTTGATGCAACACATACTCCCGAAATTTTTTTATTTAATGAAAACAGGGAATTGGCTTATCACGGAAAGATAGATGATAATTGGCAGGATGAAAATAAAGTTAAAAATAAATATTTAAGAGATGCTCTCGATGAGCTTTTAAGCGGGAAAGAAATTTCAGTTCCCGAAACATTTTCAATCGGTTGCACAATTAAATGGAAGCAGGAATTTGTTTAATGAGCGGTGCCTAAATTTTCTTCGAAAAATTTAAGCAGTTTCATCGGCTGCGGAGAAATTGCAAAGCAGTAAAGCGGATACAAAACCGAAAAAATCTTAATTAATTCGGTAACAATATTGACCGAATAAATTATTTTTTCATCTTTTGAGTAAGATTTTTCCAATAAAAGATATTTTGTGTTTTCTAAAATACCGAAATCTTTTTGAGCATTAAACTTCTCTTTAACTAAAGTCGGTTCTCTTTTTAATTCCATTAATCTGAATTTATTATTCAGTTTATAATTCTTAAATACTTGAATAATTTCTTTATCAAATCTTTTAAGATTCTGACTAAAATAAAGATCTTCTTCACCGCTGTTGTTTAAGAATATTCCGTAATCAATACCGTTTTTATCAAAATAAACATAAAATTCGCTGTCCATTTTAAATCTGCCGAAGTGAATTAAAAAATAATTTTTATAAGGAGCACCTTTTGCAAAGCGCATATCCTTATTTATTCTCATTAGCGTTTTATTGAATTTAGGTTCTGTTCTTATGGAAGGATTTAATTGATTAAAAAATTCTCCGATGGAAACAACAAACGATTTGGAAGGAGTTACTAAATAATCATCGTACCTTGAACGGTTTTCATTAAACCATTTTACAGAATTATTCTTTTCCAGGTCTTTAAAAAATTTGAAGAGTTCTTTACTAAATCCGTTAAAAGGAGGTAAGTTTTTACTCAATACATAAAGCCTAGATTTATTGTTAAAAAGAAACCGCCTAGATCTTTATTATATCTTCCGTATAGACTTTCAACTCCTTTATCAAAAAAGTGGATATCATAATATCTAACATTTATTCCAACCAAGCTGGATTTATCCAGACCGAAGTTTGCGCCAAATCCAATATAACCGCCTATCGTTATTCTGGTTTGAGCAAAACCTAAAGCATTAAAAAATTCTTTTTCGTAAGGAGTTGTTATTACAAATGAAGGACCGATACCAAAATTTACATAAGGCCGGAGGTTATCATAAATAACATTTTCAAATAATCTATACTGCATTCCAAAATTTATAGGCAAGAGAAAAATTCTATTTTTTTTGCCGATTGTATGAGTAACGCCGTAATAATCTACAAATTCAAATTCCTTTTGATCTTTCCCTTCTGAAATAGAAAAGTCACTGAACAAAGTAACTTCCTGGGAAATTGAATGCCTGTAAAAAGTTCCTAAACCAAGACCTCCTTCACTAAAAATAATATCCATTCCAAATGCATTGGGAGGAAATGCCTCCGGCTTTTTTTCCGGTGCTAACTCGCCGATGCCTTGTGCATTTACATTTAAGAAAGTAATGATTATTATTGAAAGAAATGTTAAAGTTTTCATAAAAAAATTTTATTTTTGTTTTTAAAATAATCATCTGGTAAACAAATTCAACTAAATAATTAATACTAATATTTTGAACACAACAATTGACAGTCCTTCATTTTGGGACGAAATGTACAAAAATGACCAAGCAGGCTGGGATTTAAAAAGTTCAAACCCGGTTTTTAATGAAATTTTAAGGGAAAATAAATTAATAAATCCCGGCGAAATTTTGATAATCGGTTGCGGAAAAGGATATGATGCTGTTGCTGCAGCAAAAGCCGGATATCAGGTAACTGCTGTTGATTTTTCTTCATTTGCAATAGATTTTGCTAAGAATCTGGCTGTGCAAGAAAATGTCCTGATAAATTTTCTTGTGGAAGACTTTTATAATCTTAATTATAGTTTTGAAAATAAATTTGATATAGTCTATGATTATACAACTTTCTGCGCGGTAAATCCTAAAAGAAGAAATGAATATGCGGAAACGGTTTCTTCTATATTAAAACCGGGCGGAAAATTACTTGCCTTATTATTCCCTGTGGAAAAAAGAGAAGGAGGTCCGCCTTACGGAATTGATGTAATTGAATTTTACAAATTGTTCTCAAAATATTTAAAACTTGAATTTTCTTCAAAACAAATTAATTCTATTAAACCGAGAAGGGGAAGAGAAGTACTTCAGGTTTATGTTAAAAAATAATTTACGGTTAACTTTCCTATAGAAAAAAATATGCCTACAAATCTTGAACTTAAACTAAAATTAAAATCTCACGATTCATTAAAAAAAATTCTTAAAATTGTTAAAGCTGATTATCAAGGAGTTCTAAATCAGAAAGATGTTTATTATAAAAACAAAAATTCTTTACTTAAATTAAGGATTGAAAACGGAAAAGAATGTTTGATTAAATATAACAGGGATGAAAAAGGAAAAAAAAGATGGTCTGATTTTGATATTTTATATTTTGAGCGGGGAAATGCTGAAAAATTTTTAAGTGAAATATTTAAAATAAATGCAGTTGTTGAAAAGAAAAGATTTCTTTACAAAATGTTGGATACAAGAATTCATCTGGATAAAGTTAAAGGACTGGGATATTTTTTAGAACTTGAAACTCTGGTTTTGAATAATAAAAATGATGCTCAAAAAAGATTTAAAAAAGTTATTGGAACTGTTAGAACTCGATACAAAATATCAAATTAGAAAATCTTATAAAGATCTGATATTAGAAAAGAATAAGAAAAAATGATTCTTACAAAAGTTGATGTAAACGGAATAAACTTAGATGAATTAATTCAAAAGAAAATTTCGGATAAAAGTTTAGACCAGCTTTTATTAATTGTTCCAACCAACAGGAAAATAAGATCATTAAAAAAAGAACTAATTTCGGAATCACCTAAGCAAGTAACAGCCAAAATTAAATCTTGAAACTATCGGGACTTTCTCAACAAAGATTTTATTCGGAGATCATTCTTCCAGCAGTAAAGTTTTAAGTGAAGAAGCATCGATCTTACTTTTAAAACAGAGTTTTCAGGAAGTTGAATTAAAATATTTTTCTCATTATAAAAAAGAAATTCCGTTCGGAACCTTGGAAAGAGTTAAAAATGTAATTTCTGAATATAAACGTCATGGAATAACTCCGGAAAAATTAATTAATGAATCCGAAAAACTCTCCGGTTCGGAAAAAATTAAGGCTATTGATATTGCAGAAATTTATAAAGTTTATCAAAAGAAAATTGAAGAATTAAATGTAAAAGAAATCGGCGATGTTTATTCGGGAATTAATAATTTTAAATAGTAAAGAATTCGAATCGGTTTTTAAAGAATTATATAATCAAGTTGATCTTATTATAATCAATGGTTTTGATGAATTTACTTCTCCGGAAATAGATATTATTAATTCTATTTCTCAATTAAAAAATGCAGAACTTTTTCTATCCTTCGATTACTACAAATTAAACCCGGTAATTTTTTCGCATCTCGATTCATGTTATGATAAACTTGTGAATAAAGGTTTTAAAAAAATTGAAGATTTTAGTCCAAGCAATAAAAACGAATTCCAGGAGAATGTCAGGAAAAACTTATTCAATTCAAGAGATAAAAAAAACAATGAGAAATTTGAAGAAAATATTGTCAGGATTAATTGCGCAAACAGAGAAAAAGAAATTGAATTTATTGCAAAAGAAATAAAACAGTTAATAGCAAAATCAAATGTTGAACCGCGTAAAATTTGTATTGTTTTTAATTTGATTAATAAATATTCTCCAATTGTGAGAGATGTTTTTAATCTTTATAAAATTCCTTTTAATCTCACCGACCGATTTTCTTTAAGTACTTCCTCGCCTGTTATTTCGATTATTAATTTTTTAGAAATACTTGAAAATGATTTTTACTATAAAAATTTATTCAGAGCGTTGAGCGGTTCATACATAAACATTAAAGATTTAAATTTGTCTTATATTTTAAAAGCTTCTGTTGATTTAAAAATAATATCAGGTTTTGAAAACTGGAGAACTTCATTAATAAATGCAATTGAACAGATTAATGAATACGGTTCCGAAGAAAATAGTAATTATACAGCAAACAAGGAGATTTATAAAAAAGCACTGGAAGATATTGAAAAGATTTATGAAGCTTTAAATATTTTTAATAAAGAAATGTCTCTTGATGAATTCAGAAAAAATCTGTACGAATTAATTTATTACATGGACATTCCTAACAAATTAATAAATAACGGCGATACTGCAGTTGAAGAAAATATTAAAGCATTAACTACTTTTATTGAAACTGTTGATGAAATAATTGATTTATTTAAATTGGAATACGGAGAAAAAGCTAAATTCAAATTAAAATTTTATTTGAACCAAATTCGCACAGCTGTTTCATCTGCACGATTTAACATTAAAGAAAAACCCGGTTATGGAGTTCAGATAACTACAATGAACGAAATCCGCGGACTTCAATTTGATTATTTATTTATTTCGGGATTATGCGACGGAGATTTTCCTACACGTTTTACACCTGAAATATTTTTTTCCGGATCATTCAAAAAGAGCGAGTACAATCATCAGACGGAAGAAAGATATCATTTTTATCAATCACTATGTTCATGGGAAAAAGGTTTGTATTTAACATTTCCAATGAACGAAGAAAAAAAAGAACTTGTTGAATCAAACTTTTTAACTGAATTTACATCACTATTTAAATGCAGAAATAAAGACCAGCAGAATTATAAAGATCTTATTTTTTCTAAAGAAGAATTACTAAAACTTATTGGTGAAGTTGGAGTTGAAGAATTCAAAAAGAAATATAAAGATGAGAAAATAGATTTAAATAAAATTGAAAATGCAATTAAAATTGATAAACTAAGATTAAACGAACCTTTCGGAAATTCAGAATTTACCGGTAATATTTTTAAGGATTTGGATGAAGAATCGAAAAAAGAATTAGAAGATTATAAACATAAGCAGTTTTCAATTACACAGTTGGAAACTTATGCAAAATGTCCTTATAAATATTTTGCGGAAAGAGTTCTTAAACTTAAAACCATTGAAGAACCGACCGAAGAAATTGAAGCCCTGGAACTTGGAAGTATTTTGCATTTTATATTATTTAAATTTTATTCTGAAATAAGAAAAAAGGGAATTATTCTTTTTAATTGTAGTGAAAAAGATTTCGCTTTTGCAGAAGAATTATTATTTAAAATTGCCGAAGAAAAAATTGAACAGGTAAAATTCAATTCGCCTTTATCATTTTATGAAAAAGAAAAAATATTAGGAATAAATGAAAACAAAAAAGAATCTATTTTGTATAAATTTTTAAATGCCGAAAGAGAAAATAAAGATGGATATATCCCTGAGTTTTTTGAAATAGGTTTTGGAAAAATTGATGACGATAATAAACACGTTCAAGTCGATGTTAAAATCGACGATATAAACGTTCGCGGAAAAATTGACAGATTAGACATTAACAGTTCTAATGAATCATATAAAGTTGTAGATTATAAATTAAGCGGTAAAAAACCAACTTCTCAGGATTTAACCGAAGGAATTTCTCTTCAGCTTCCATTATATATGTTTGCTGCTAAAGAATTAATTAAAACTCAATTAAATAAAAATTTTGAACCTGCCGGTTCGGAAATATATTCTTTAAAAGTAAATGAAAAGGATTTTGGTAAAAATTTAGTTAAAACCGGCAGAATTACTGTTAAAGAATATGATAAAGAAACAGTTGAAAAATTAATAAACATGAACAATGAAATAATTAATATTTCTCTCGAATCGATTAAAAATTATGTGAACTCAATAATAAACGGGAAATTTAATTTATCTACTTTATCCGACCGGGAAAATAAAGTCTGCAGATTTTGTAATTTCAGACCGATCTGCAGAATTCAGGAAGTTGACTAATCTAAAAATCAATTACCTTTGTGTTATTTAGCATTGAAACTATTATAGTAAGTTATTAAAATGCATTAAAATTTAGAATACAGAATAAAGAGATAAAGAAATATGAAAAAGTTAGTTCTACTTTTAATTGTAATTATATTTTCAAGTGCGGTTTACTCACAGCAATTTGACAAAGAATTTTTTCAGCATGAAAAAGAAAGATATGCACAGGAATTAAAATTTAATAAAGTATTATATCCCGGGGATTCCACTTATGATGTTACTTATTATAAATTAAATTTAACTGTTACGGTTTCTCCTAATTATTTATATGGAATTGTAACTGTAAATGCAAAAAGTAAAATGGATAATTTCAATCAATTCTTTTTGGATTTACAGGACCCTTTAAATGTAGATTCGGTAAAAACCGGGAATACAAATCTTTCTTTTACTCACAGTAATGCAAAATTAAATATCACTTTAGATAGAAATTATTCGAATGGTGAAGCATTTTCCGTGACAGTTTATTATCAGGGTGTTCCCGGTTCAAGCGGATTCGGCAGTTTTACTTTCGGGCAGCATAACGGAACTCCTGCAATTTATACTTTAAGCGAACCCTACGGTTCAAGTGATTGGTGGCCATGTAAAGATACTCCTGCGGATAAAGCAGATTCATCAGATGTTTGGATTACTTGCAGCAGTGCCTGGACTGCAGTTTCAAACGGTTCATTGATAAATACAATTGATAACGGAAACGGTACAAAAACTTTCGAATGGCAGAATAGATACCCGATTGCTCAATATCTAATTTCAATGGCTGTAACTAATTATACGGTTTATTATAATTATTTTCATTATGCACCAAATGATTCCATGCCGGTAATTCATTACATCTACCCGGAACAATTTAATCAGGTTAAGGCACAACTGGATAAAACGCCTCATATGCTTCAGGTTTTTTCGGATAAATATGAACTTTATCCTTTTATAACTGAGAAATATGGTCATGCGGAATTTGGTTGGAGCGGCGGTATGGAACATCAAACAGCGACCTCTCTCGGGCCCGGTGCTTTTTCCGAAGGAGTAATCTCCCATGAATTATCACATCAATGGTTTGGTGATAAAGTAACATGCGCGGATTGGCATAACATCTGGCTCAATGAAGGATTTGCTACATATTCTGAAGGTGTTTGGTATGAGGTTTCTCAAGGTGAATCTGCCTATAATAATTATATAAATAGTATTGCTGCTTCTGCTAAAACTGCGAACGGATCAGTTTATTGCCAGGATATAAGTAATGTTAATACTATTTTTAATTATGCCAGAACTTATGCAAAAGGCGGAATGGTTTTACATATGTTAAGAGGTGTTGTTGGAGATTCGACTTTCTTCCACATTTTACGTCATTACCTGGATGATCCGCAGTTAGCCTACAATGTTGCAACTACTGAAGATTTTCAAAGAAATGCTGAGGAAGTTTATGGCTCCAGCCTCGATTATTTTTTCCAAGAATGGATTTACGGCGAAAATTATCCTCATTATGATGTTGTTTGGAGTAAACATAATGTTAGCGGAAATATTTATAATGTAACTTTACAGGTAAATCAAAGTGCAAATTCAAATCCGACATTTTTTACTATGCCTTTACAAATAAAAATATCTACGGAAGCCGGAGATACACTTGCAACTGTTTTTAATAATCAGCAAAGCCAGACTTTTGATATTCAAGTAAACGGAATGCCGACAAGCTTAACTTTTGATCCTAATAATTATATATTAAAAGATCTTTCAATTTCTACAGGTGTAAAAAACGTTGGAGCTCCTTTTACATATCAGCTGGATCAAAATTACCCGAATCCGTTCAATCCGGCTACAAAAATAAAATATGAAATTGCAAATGCTGGAAATGTAACTTTAAAAGTTTATGATGTTTTAGGAAATGAAGTTGAAACACTGGTTAATAAATACCAGCAGGCCGGTGATCATACAATAACATTTGACGGTAGTAACCTAACAAGCGGAGTTTATTTTTATAGTTTAATTTCGGGAGATTTCCATCAAGTCAGGAAAATGATTTTGCTGAAATAAAAAGTAAAAAGTAAAAAGTAAAAATTAAAAATTAAAAAAGTAAAATTGCATGAATGCAAGTATGCATGGAGGATTAAACACAGAGCCTTTGCGAACTTAGCGTTCTTTTCGGTTAACTTTTTTATGTGGAAACAGGTAAAGTAAAAGTAAATTTGCTTCCTTTGCCTTCTTCGCTTTCAACCCAAATTTTACAGCCGTTTTTTTCAATTATTTCTTTGCAGAGTATTAACCCTAAACCTGTTCCTTTTTCTTTTGCCGTACCTTCGGTTGAATGCGGCACATCAATTCTAAAAATTTTATCTATATTTTCTTTAGAAATGCCTACTCCGTTATCCTCAACAGAAATTTCTACTTTTCTATACTTAGTATTACAGCTAATTTCTATCGATCCGTTTTTATTAGTAAATTTAATAGCATTCGAAAGTAAATTGCGTAGAACTAAATCAAGTAAATCTTTGTCTGAAAATATTTTAATATTGTTATCAATACAATTTGTAATAGAAATACTTTTTTGATTCGCCGACAAGGTAAAAGGTTCTATTACTTTGGTAACTTCATTTCTCAATAAAATATTTTCCGGCTGCGGAATAAACTTACCTGTTTGAACTCTTGCCCATTCCAGTAAATCTGTTAGAAAGTCGTATTGTCTGATTAATAGAAGTGGAAATAATACTTATATAATTTTTAATTTCTTCCTTTTTAAGAGATTCAAATTCATCTATTAAAATTTCAGAATAACCTTTAAGCCTGAAATAAGGACTTCTTAAGATCGTGAGCAATAATTGAAAAGAATTTATCTTTAGTTGCATTTGAAACTTGTAATTCCTTTGTATAACGCTGCAATTTAATTTCGGTTTCTTTACGAATATTAATCTGCTGATGTAATTCTCTATTTTTTAATTCTAGATCTTTAAATAATCCGGCATTATGAACTATGCCGGCCGCCTGACCTGCAAAAATAGTTAACAGCCGCATATCAGAGTTAGTAAATTTTCTGGCATTTTCTCCGAATTCTTCAATTGCGAGAACACCGATTAAATCACCTTGATATAACATTGGAACTTCAATTACAGTCTTTAATTCTGAATTATCATATACAGGCAGTCGATGCTCCCAATTGATATAATCATCAATAATCATTGGTTGTCTTTTCTGCGCAACTCTTCCTGCCATACCCTCACCAATTTTTACTCTATAGCCAATTGGTTTAAGCGGATTAGTAGCAGCGGTTACTACCAGATCTCCGGTTTCTTTATCATATAAATACATTCCTCCGTCAGTTCTATTTAAAAGATCTGTAGCACGTTTTACAATGTTTTGCAATAAACTATTTAAATCTGTCTGAAATTCTGCAAGATCATGCGTAGTTTCATACAAATTTGTAATTTCTTTAATATGATGCTTATTCTTTTTCTCCGCCAGTTTTAATTTTGTTATGTCTCTTATAATTCCGAATGTTCCGATAAAATTTTCATCTTTATCCTTTTGAGGTGAGCCTGAAAATTGTAAATATCTTTTTTCGCCATCCGGTCTTTTGATCTTAATTTCATAAGTACTTGTTTCGCCGTTTTTTCTTTTTTGGGTTTCATTATAAACCGAGAGCATTTGATTAATGCTTACAAATTCACTCAAATTTCTATTAATCAAACTATTAGTTGGAACACCGAATATTTTTTCTGCAGCGGAATTTGCAAATCTGAAATACTCATTTGAATCTACTACAACAATTCCATCTATTTGGTTTTCTATAATGGTACGATATCTTTCTTCACTTTTTTGTAATGAATCCTCGGCTTTCTTACGTTCGGTTATATCTCTAAAACTCCAGACTCTGCCGATGGTTTTACCTTCAATCAGTTGAGGTCTGGAATATCTTTCTATAATTCTTCCATCTTTAAACTTTAAAAAATCTAAGCTTTCTTCCTTTGGTGAGTTGTAAAGTTCGTTAACTCTTCGTTCAAAAGCTTGAGGATCAACCAGTTGATCTAATACAAATTGAATTGCTTTTTTATCATCCTTAGATTGAACAATTTCTTGCGGTATTTTCCAAATTTCAACAAATTTGCTATTGAAGTCGCTTATATTTCCGAGATTATCTACAACTAAAATTCCATCGGCAGTAGATTCAAGTGTAGCCCTAAGTAATGAATTATTTCGTTTACGATCGTCCTCGATTTTTTTGCGTTCGGTTACATCGGTTAAAGTGCCGGTTGTTCCAATAGCATTATTGTTATCATCTAAAATCAGCCTTGCATGAACTTCAATCCATTTAAAATTTCCGTCTTTAGTTAAATATCTTACTTGATGCCGGCAAAAATCTTTTTTGCGCTCAATTAAGGGCTGAAATTTTTTGATATTATAATCGCGGTCTTCAGGATGGACGAAATCTAAAAATAACTTTCCGATACTTTCCTCTGGTAAAAAACCGGTCACTTCGGTCCACACTTCATTAAGAAATGTCCAGTTTCCATAAGCGTCTGTTTGAAAAATAATTTCTTTAATTTTATTGATTAATGAACGATATTTTTCTTTATTTTCTTTGAGAAGTCTTTCTACATTTTTTTGCTGGGTAATTTCTCTAGCAGCAAAAACAATTGCATTTTTATTTAAAAAATTACTTCTGCTTAAAATAACTTCAATTGGAAAAGTTTCATTATTTTTTCTTTTACACCACAATTCCAGCGTATCCGGCTCACCGGTTTCAAAGACTTTATCCATTTTATCTTTAATATTTTTTGAATTATTTTTATCATATACTGTTAAAAGTTCAACATGTTTTCCTATAACCTCATCTTTATTATATCCGTACATATTTAAAGTTTTATCGTTTACATAAATAATACCATAATCATTTTGTACTATAAAAATTGATTCGGCGAGATAGTTAAACAATTCAAAATTATTTGATAAAATATTTGTTTCATTTTTTGTTTTAGATTTATCCATCTTATCTTTTTTCAGATTAAGAAATAATTGAAGTGAATTCAATAATTCTTTATGAACATTTTCATCTTTTGAATTTAGGTCTGAAATTGATTCATCTAAGCGTAAAAATTCTTTGCCTTCATCTTGTTCGCAATAATAATAAAGCGGAATTTTCTTTTCTTTTAATAATGATTGAGCGGTCTGTAAGTTCTCTTTATTATTTTCGGGAGCTATGGCCATTAATATTAAATTGATTTTATCTTTTTTGTTTTTAATAATTGAAATTGCTTCCGACTCATCATAAGCAAGTAAAGTTTCAAATCCTGCATCATCAAAAATATTATTCCCGATATTTTCAAAAACATCTTTATTATCTACCAATAAAAGAGTTTTTTTGTGCATTGGTATCTCCCGCTGATAATTTTACCGTAAAAACCTAATTTTTGGCATAATACACTTTACAAATATTATCGGATATTTGTTAATATATTATATAAGCAAAACGCTTTATTTGTAATATTCTAAAAAGAAAACCTTGAGATTTAATACCCGAAATGAAATAATTAAGATTATTAGCATTCCATTTAAGGTTACAAAAAAGTTGGTATTTACACTAAGCGAATTCCCCTCGTTCTGAATATTAATTAACAATTACAACAAGTGTAAATTATTTCCAATAAAAATAATACTAAAATTTATTATTTACACTATAAATTATTAAATATTAAAATATTTTTAGATGATATTTAGAAACATATAAAACAAAATTTTACATTGATTTTATGAAATTGGAGAAATCATCAGTTTTTATAATTTACGAGGTGTTTATTCTTCCGGTTTGTTAATTACAATTATTATATAAGTTTAATTCAATATATTAACTTCTTCTTGACAACATAATTATTATTTTTTATTTTTCAGTTGCCACTGCTTTAAAAGCGGTGGCAATTTTTTTTAAACCAATGAACAAAAAACAAAAATGAGTGAAAGTCATGGCTGAAGCAAATTTTGTATACCTTACAAAGGAAAGACTTGTTGAATTAGAAAAAGAACTTAAAGAATTAAAGACAAACGGCAGAAAAGAAATAGCTGCTAAAATAGCCGAAGCCAGAGCACACGGTGATCTCTCAGAAAATGCAGAATATGATGCTGCAAAAGAAGAACAGGGATTATTTGAATTAAGAATAAGCAAATTGGAAAATATTCTTTCAAGAGCTAGAATTATTGATCCCAACCAGCTGCCCGATGGTGAAGCTCATATTTTATCGACCGTGAAAATTAAAAACTTAAAGAATTCTAAAATATTTGAGTACACTTTGGTTTCTCCTGAAGAAGCTGACTTTCAAGCAGGAAAAATTTCTGTTACTTCTCCGGTTGGCCAGGGTTTAATGGGCACAAAGACCGGTGAAAAAGTAAAAGTTAAGGCGCCCGCCGGAATATTAGAATTTGAAATATTATCTATTAAATAAGTAAGATAAAAAAAGATTGACGGATGAGTCATACATAAAACTCGCTATTGAAATTGCAAAAAAGGGGAAAGGCAATGTAAGTCCTAATCCTTTGGTTGGTGCAATCATAATAAAAGATGATAGAATAATAGGTGCGGGATACCATGAAAAATATGGTGAAAACCATGCGGAAATAAACGCTTTTAATTCTGCAAAAGAAAGTGTTGAAGGATCCACTCTTTATATAAATCTTGAACCTTGCAGCCATCAAGGCCAAACTCCGCCTTGTGTTGATAAAATAATTGAAAATAAAATATCAAGAGTTGTAATCGGAACTATGGATATGAATCCGCTTATATGCGGAAATGGAATCAGAAAATTAAAAAAAGCCGGCATCGATGTAAAAGTTGGCGTACTTGAAAATGAATGTATAAATCTAAATAGATTTTTCTTCAAATTTATTACAAAAAAAATTCCTTTTGTTTCTTTAAAAGCTGCACAAACTTTGGATGGCAAGATTGCAGATTTAAACGGAAATTCAAAATGGATTTCTTCTTTACCTTCTAGAAGACATGTTCACAGTCTTCGCTCAAAATATGATGCTGTTCTTGTTGGAGTTAATACTGCAATTGTTGATGATCCAAGTTTAACAGTTAGATTAACAGAAGGAAGAAATCCCAAAAGAATTATTGTTGATACAAATTTAAAAATCAAAACCAGCCATAAGTTATTCCTAAATAATTCGGATAAAAATCTTATAATAATTACGGCTAAAAGCAGCATGGATCGCAAACGAAAACTGAAAAAAATGGAATCTTTAGGCTGCGAAGTTATTTTCGTTAAAAAGAAAGACAATGTTAATTTAGATCTGAAATCTGCACTAAAAGAACTAGGAAAGCATAAAATATCTTCGGTTCTTGTTGAAGGCGGGAGTGAACTATATACTTCATTTTTAAAAGAAAATCTTTACGATAATCTTCTGTTTTTTATCAGTCCCAAATTACTTGGAGAAGGAATCCCGGTTGTCGGCAATTTAGGAATACGCGGAATCAAAAAAGCCTCCAAATTAAAAATTAATAAATTCGAAAAAATCGGCGAAGATTTATTAATCGAACTCACCAAGTAAAATAATTTTACTTTTAATATAATAAATCCAGCATATCTTGGTTTATTCTCCTAAAATTTAAAAAAGTATATTTAACACATAATTGATTTTAGATTATATAATTTTAATCCTTAATGATTACTAACAAAGTCCGAAGGACTGCCATTATTATAATAATTAACATTTGTGAAGATAAAATACCTCGAAGAGGTGACACAATCTAATTGCATTAAAATTCAATTTACATCCGATTTCCAAATTTCTTAACTTTGTATTGTATTTTTTAATCATTTAAGAATAACGGAGCAAATATGTTTACCGGCTTAGTAGAAGAAACCGGAAAATTAATAGATAAATTAAAAACCGGCGACGGTTATCAACTTAAAATTTCTGCACAAAAAGTAACCGGAGATTTGGAAATAGGAAGCAGCATTGCAGTTAACGGCTGCTGTCTTACAGTAGTTAAAAAAGAGAACAATACTTTTTCATTAGATACAATTGAAGAAACTCTTAAGAAAACAAATTTAGGTGAACTTAAAACCGGCGACAGAATTAATTTAGAAAGACCTTTAAAAGCAGAAGCACGATTAGGCGGCCATTTTGTTTTGGGACACGTGGATACAACAGGCGAAGTTACGGATATTAAAGAACTTTCCAACAGTCATTTTATGACGATTAAATTTCCGGATGAATTTAAAAGATATCTAATTTATGTGGGGTCGGTTGCAATTGACGGAGTGAGTATGACGGTTGCTCAACTTGACAAAAATTCATTCTCTGTTGGAATAATTCCTCATACTTGGGAAGAGACAATTTTCTCCGATAAAAAAATCGGCTCAACAGTTAACTTAGAGTTTGATGTTCTCGGTAAATATGTGGAAACTATAATGGAAAGCAAAGAAACTGATTCGATTCCAAGTAATTGAAATTAGTGCAGGACTTGATGAAAAGAATAGAAGAAAAAGTAATTAAATTCATAGAAGATAAAAATCTTATTGAAAAAAATGATAAAATTTTAATTGCTATAAGCGGCGGTCCCGATTCGGTATTTTTAATCTATTTCCTTTCAAAGTTTCAAAAAAAATATAAAATAAAATTAGGTGCTTTCCATTTAAACCATAGTTTAAGAGGAAAAGCTGCAGATGAGGATGAAATATTCTGCAGCAAGTTATCAAAAAAACTTTCTGTTGAATATTATTCATCGAAAAAAAGAGTTAAAGCATTTGCCGAAAAAAATAAAATTTCTGTTGAAGAAGCAGGAAGAATAATCCGCTATGACGAACTTGAAAGAATTAGGAAAAAATACAATTACAATAAAATTGCAACTGCACATAACGCGGACGACAACGCGGAAACAGTACTGTTAAATTTAATTAAAGGTACAGGCATCAGCGGACTTTCAGGAATTCCTTATAAAAGGACAAACATTATTAGACCGGTTTTGAATTTAAGCAAAAAAGAAATTTTGGATTATCTTGATAAAAATAAATTACAATACAGAATAGATGAATCGAATTTTGAATCGGAATATCAAAGGAATTATTTACGAAACGAAGTTATTCCATTAATTCAAAAAAGGTTGAATCCAAAATTTATTAACTCAGTTTTTATTACATCGGAAAATATAAAGAACTTTAAAAGTTATCTCGATAAACAATTATTGAAAGCTGAAAAGGAAATTTGTCTATTCAAAAAAAATATTCTGTATATAAATATTAAAAACCTGGAGAATTATGAAAAAGAACTTTGGAATGAAATTATTAAATTATCCGTAAACAAAAATTTTTCTTTGGAAATTAATTCTAATGATTTGAAGGAAATAATTTCACTTATAAAAAATATTAAAGGGAAAAAAATAAAATTAACCGGAAATCTTTCGGCTGTAAGAGAATCCGAGGAAATTGTGATTCTTTTTTCGGAAAAAACGGGATTTTTTAAAGCAATTTCCATAAATTCGGGTGATAAAATTCCTTTATCCGGTGAAACTTTAACAATTAAGAAAAGTGTAAGAAAAAAAGTAAAATTCAGCAATAACAAAAAGAAGGAATATATCTCAGCCGACAACATCGAAGATAAATTTATTATTAGAAGATGGAAACAGGGTGACAGATTTTATCCGATCGGATTAAAAGGATCAAAAAAAATTTCTGATTTTCTAAATGAACAAAAAGTAACTGCAATTAAAAAATCAAATCAGCTTGTACTAACCAATAAAAATAAAATTGTTTGGGTTTTAGGTTTAAGACTTGATGAGAGATTTAAAGTTACTGATAAGACAAAGAAAGTTTTCGAATTATGCCTGAATTAAATAAAGATATGATTGATCCTATTTTGATCGGGAATGAAAAATTTGTACCCTATTTAACAGAAAGCGATATTCAAAAAAGAACAAAAGAATTGGGTGAACAAATCTCAAAGGATTATTCGGACAAGAATCCTATTTTTATTGGAGTGTTGAACGGTGCATTTATTTTCCTATCAGATCTTTTAAAGAATGTAACAATAGAATGTGAAGTTGATTTTTTCAAATTATCCAGTTATGGCGACGAAAAAATATCCTCAGGAAAAGTTAAAATGCTTAAGGAATTAAACTGCGATGTAAACGGCAGACATATTATTATTGTTGAGGATATTGTCGATTCAGGTTTATCTATAAAATTTATTGAGGACTTGTTTCAAAAGCACAAACCTGAAAGTATGAAAGTTGTATCTTTACTAGTTAAACCTAATAGTCTTAAATATGATGTAAAAATTAATTATATTGGATTTGATATTCCGAGTAAATTTGTGATTGGATATGGATTAGATTACGCACAAAAATATAGAAATTTAAGAAATATCTACGTTTTAAGTGAATGATGGAGAACTTAACTAAAAATGAAATTAATTAATAAATTATTTATGGCCGATAATAATTCTAATTTTAATAAACAAAACCAAAAACCCGGCAGAGGAAACGGCGGCGGGCCAAATAAACCCGATGATAATTTTGATTGGTCCAAAATAATAAGACTTGTTTTCGGCTGGGGTGCTGTAATTGTAGCTGCAGTTATTGTAATGCAGGTTTTTAGGACAAACAGTACAAATTATGTTGATATTACTTATAGTCAATATGAAAAATTATTGAACGACGGTTCTATCAGCAATGCTACAATTGTAAAATCAGATGTAAATGATTATTACTTTAAAGCTACTTTAAATTCCGAACAAAGCTTAACGATAAATAAAAAAACACAAAAAGTAAAAAATGTTTCTGTTTATCTTCCGGAACCGATTATAAAAGAACAAGAAGCTCAATGGAAAGCTAAAGGAATAAATTATTCATTTGATAAAGAATCTAATGAATGGCTTAATATTATTGTAGGATTTTTGCCCTGGATACTTATAATTGCAGTGTGGATTATTATCATGAGAAGAATGCAGGGCTCAGGCGGAGGAACAAGAGGAATTTTTTCATTCGGAAAAAGTAAAGCGAAATTAATTACTCAATCCGGACAAAAAATTACTTTTAGAGATGTTGCCGGAGCTGATGAAGCTAAACTTGAATTACAGGAGGTCATCGAATTCCTCAAAGAACCGACTAAATTCCAGAAACTTGGTGGAAAAATACCAAGAGGTGTTCTTTTATTAGGACCTCCGGGAACCGGAAAAACACTTTTAGCCAGAGCAGTTGCAGGTGAAGCAGGTGTTCCGTTCTTTTCTATTAGCGGTGCGGATTTTGTTGAAATGTTTGTAGGTGTCGGTGCTAGCCGTGTAAGAGATCTTTTTGAACAAGGAAAGAAAAATGCTCCCTGTATTATTTTTATTGATGAAATTGACGCAGTCGGACGTCATAGAGGTGCGGGTTTAGGCGGCGGACATGATGAACGTGAACAAACTTTGAATCAGCTTCTTGTTGAAATGGATGGATTTGAACAGAACAGCGGTGTTATTATTATTGCCGCAACAAACAGACCCGATGTTCTTGATCCTGCATTATTAAGACCGGGAAGATTTGACAGACAGGTTGTTGTAGATCGTCCTGATGTTAAAGGAAGAGAAGGAATATTAAAAGTTCACACAAGAAATATTCCTTTGGAAAAAAGTGTGAATCTTGAAATTTTAGCAAAAGGAACTCCGGGATTAGCCGGAGCGGAATTGGCAAATTTGGTAAATGAAGCTGCTTTATTAGCTGCGCGTAAAAATAAACGCAATGTTGAAATGGTAGATTTTGAAGAAGCCAAAGATAAAGTAATGATGGGAATGGAAAGAAAGAGTTTGATAATTACGGAAGAAGAAAAGAAAACCACAGCCTATCATGAAATTGGTCACGTTTTAGTAGCCAGAATGATGCCTGAAGCCGATCCGGTTCATAAAGTTACTATTATTCCAAGAGGACGTGCATTAGGTGTAACAAGTTATTTACCTCTTGATGAAAAACATACTTATTCAAAAGAATATTTGGAAGCAGTAATTACTTATGCTTTAGGCGGAAGAGCTGCTGAAAAAATTATATTTAATCATTACACAACCGGCGCCGGAAACGATATTGAAAAAGCTTCCGGAATTGCAAGAAAAATGGTTTGTGAATGGGGAATGAGTGATAAATTGGGTCCGCTAAGTTACGGCGCTAAAGAAGAAGAAATTTTCTTAGGAAGGGAAATTCAAAAACATCGTGATTACAGCGAAAGAACCGCTGTAGAAATTGATGATGAAATCAGAAGAATTGTAAACGAAGCAATGGCCAGAGCAGAAAAAATTCTAACCGATAATATGGATCTGCTTCATAAACTTTCTTTGGAATTATTAGAAAGAGAAATTCTGGATGCATCCGAAATTGATATGATTATAAAAGGTGAAGAATTACCTCCTATAAAGAAAAATGGTCAGGAAGATGAAACAAATGATAAAGAAATGCCTGATCATGTTAAGAAATTAATGGAGCAGCGTAAATTTAAAGAATCTACTCCGAAAGATGACTCCAATTGATAATGGTTCCATACATTACAAAGATGAATTAGTTAGAAAGCTAATTCATCTTTGCTCTTTATCTATTCCGATTATTTACTACTTTATTACACAAAATACAGCAATTATTATTTTAGCTGTTTTAGCTGTTGTTGCTGTTGTGCTCGACGTTTCACGGTACTTCTCTCCCTCAGTTGGAAAAGTTTTCTATAAAATATTTGGCTTTTTGCTCAGAAAACACGAATTAGATTCAAAAAAGAAGAATTTAAACGGCGCAACTTATGTTTTGATTTCAGCTTTGATTTGTGTTTTTATTTTTCCCAAAGTAATTTTTATAACTAGTTTTGCAGTTTTGATTGTCAGCGATACAATGGCTGCATTAATCGGCAGGAGATTTGGAAAACATAAATTCCTTTCCAAGAGTTTAGAGGGAACTTTGGCTTTTTTCATAAGTGGAAGTATTGTTGTTTTGTTTACTCCTAAAATCGATTATTTATTTTTAGAATATGCAATCGGAATTTTTAGTGTTTTTATAGGAGCAATTGCAGAAAATATTTCATTTGGATTTGCAGACGACAACCTGTCAATCCCAATTTCAATTGGTTTAACAATGTGGGCTCTTTATGTATTATTTTTACCGGAGCTTTCATTAATTTTACCGAATGTACCGAGGTGAAAATGAAGAAATTTATTTTATTATTCAGCATATTAGTACTAGGTTTTATATTAAATTCTTGCAGTACGCAAGGCCCAGCATACGGTTCCGAAGATGAAATTTATGTTTTTGCAGATTCTTCGGATTTTGCTTATTTGGAAACAGCTTTAGATTCAACATTTCAAAAAATTATTTATACACCCCAGCCCGAAAAACTCTTTCATTTAACAAGAATTCCTCTGGATAAAATTGATAATTACCAGAACAGGAAAAATATTATAATTCTTGGTGCGCTTGATTCAAATTCACAAACTTCTAAGTTCATTAAGAAAATTACGGATTCAACATTAATACAAAAAACTATTGATAATCCTGATTTTGTAATTGAAAAGAAAAATCTCTGGGCACGAGGTCAATTAGTAATGCTGTTAACTGCCCCTACTTTGGATCAACTGGAATTTAAAATTTTCCGTAAAAAAGATGATCTTCTTTATGCGTTCCAAAAAGTTTCCGATCAAAGATTAAGAGAAAGTATTTATACACCTAGATTTGAAAACGAAAAAGTCGAAGGTAAATTATTGAAACAATACGGCTGGATAATTTATGTACAAGCAGATTTCCAGCTTGCAATAGATGATTCTACAAGCAACTTTGTCTGGCTTAGGAGAGCTCCAGGCAGCGATATGGAAAGATGGATTTTTATTCATTGGATTGATAATGCTTCTCCGGCGTACTTAAATGCAGATTCCATTCGTGCTATAAGAAACCGTGTAACTAAAAAATTCTATAGAACATCAGATGACAGTTCCTATGTAGTAATAGCAAAAGATTATTATACAACTAGTGAAGTTAATTTTAATGGTAGATATGCAATCCTAACTCAAGGCCTTTGGGAATTAAATATAAAAGGAATGGGCGGTCCTTTCTTGAATTATACTTTTTATGACGAAAAAACTCATAGAATTTATATGCTGGATGGTTCGCTTTACGCTCCGAAATATTATAAACGTAATTTAATCCAGCAGATGGACGTAACTTTGCAGTCGTTTATGACCAAAGCGCAATTAAGCAAAGATAGAATTGAAGATCTTCTTGATGCCGCGGGAGATTAAAAATATCAGCAGTGGTTCTTGATTGATAAAACTAATTACTTATTAAGAACCTCTGCAACACCTTTCGGTATTTGGTAATGGGGAAAATCGGATTTAATTTTATTTATGTATAATCTTGCCCTGTCTATTTTATCATATTGAATTTCATATACAGCTCTTCTGGCAAGCATTGTTCCCACAAAATTCTCCAGAAATTTAGTATATGAATCTTCATGTTTTGGGAATCTTATTTTAAATTTAGGATCCGGAGCCGGAACATAATTATTACCTTTTACTACTTTAAATAAAAATAAATCAGGAACTAAAGTATAACCTTGCGGAAGAGCAAACTGTCCTTTCTGCATTTCATTTTCAAATAACTCCTGACCGACGTAAAAACTTCTTTTATCAATATTTGTCGAAACCAAACCTGTCATGATTCTTCTATAAAGAATTTCCAACTGCTGCGAGTTATAATCTTTTTCACCTCTTTCAAATGGCACCAAAGCTTCCTTAAATAATTTAATATCGTTTTGTAAGCTGTCCAAAACTCCTGGATGATCGGTTTCAATTTGATTAAAATACCATGATCTTCTGAGCAGTTCTTTATCAATTACAATATCATCTCTTCTGTAATTTTCGACAAACTGTACATAATAAGAAGGTGAAATTAAATAATCCCATAAATAACTAAAGATTATTGAATTTTGATCAACACTATTTAAAACTGCTTTCGAATAATCTTCAAAAGCGTAAACATCACTTTGATCCACTTCATCATAGTTTACAAATATTTGTGTGAAAATAAATAATGCAACTATAATAGTAGAAACAGCATAAGTGTATTTTTTGAACTTTAAAACTGCCAGTATTTTTATGATTCCGAAAACAGCAAAGAATCCAAGAGCTATATAAGCTAAAAGAAAATATGAATCTATATCATGAATATCATAATTGATGGAATATAGAACTGCGGTTAAAAAAGTAATTAATGAGAAAATGAAAAATTTTCTGGCTCGCGCATAGCTGACAAAAAGTCCGATCAAAATAATTAAAAGACTAATTGAAAATTCACTCGGAATATTATTAATAAAATAAGTTAATTGTTTTTTAGCTGCTGCAGTCGATGAAAAAAGCCAGACTTGATATTGCTTTCCTGAAATATGTCTGTATATTTTTTCAAGATTCGTTGGATTTCCCCAATTAATTAAAGGTTCTTGAGAAGCCCTGATTGGCAGATAAGAATAGAATAAAATCAGCAAGCCGAAAAATACAATTAGCATTAAACCGATTTTTTTGAAACTTGCAGAGTTAAATTTGTTTTTATCAAAATATAAATAAGCAATTCCCGGTAAAATTAATAAAGTTGTCATGTGATTGGAAAATCCAAGTGCTAAAGCTATTGCTAGGAATATCCATGGATTTTTGAAGCTTAATTTTTCTTCACCTTTATATAAATATGCTTTAATTAGAAACAGAATTATCAATGTAAATAAGAAAATCTGTAGTGAATAAACCTCAACTGAAGTACTTTGAAACCAAAAAGTTTTATCAAAAGCTAAAACTAATCCTCCGAGAATTGAAGCAATATATTTTTTTAATTCCGGAAGTTCCTTGTTTTGAGAAGAAATCTCTTTTTTACTTTTATTTTGTTTTGATTTAGTTTTTTTAGTCTGAATCTTTTTTACAATTTGAAACGAATTTAAATTATCTAGAACCAGTTTTGATGTATAAACAAAAACGGAAACTCCCAAACTGCACCAAATTGCTGCTAAAATATTTTGCTGAAATGCTTTGCTTAAAGGCAAAGGAATCAAAGAAAATAAATGTCCTACGATTGTAAATAATGGATAACCTGTCGGGTGAGCAATTCCCAATAAAACTTGGACAGATGTTAATTCTCCTGCATCGATTTGAATGATGGTCGGTGCAAGAGTGAACAAATAAAAAATAAAAACCGCAAGCCCGGTTAAAACAGCATAATATTTTTTCAGAAATTTCAACTAAGAACCTAAATATGTTTTGTAATTGGAATGAATTTTATTTATCAAATCTAAAAGATATGAATCAAACAAACCAGTACTATCAAAACCCAGTTTTTTTGATAATAATTTTTTCTTCTCTTTAGTAATTGGGATTGTCTTCTTTGATGAATTAAAAACTAATTGATTTGATAGCTCAAGTGTTTTCATAAAATTAAAATAATTATTGAGAACTAGTAAATTATCAAAATCAGAATTAATTTTTTTTAATTCGTTTATAATTTTTTCAGATCCTTTTCCTATGCATTTGTTAAAAATCTTGTGGTTTGTCAATACTAAATACTGTAGAATAAATTCAATGTCATTAAGTCCGCCGATACTTTTTTTAATATTAAAGCTTCTTCCTATTGTGGAAAAATCATGAGGATATAAATTTTTTCTCATCGAAATAAATTCCGATTTGATTTTATCGTTATCTTCTTTTTTTATTCTTTCAGAAAATGATTTCATCAAAGAATTATAAGATTTTTTATTGCCGCAGATAAAATTGATTTTACTGTAAGCTTGAAGTTCCCATATTCTTGCGCGTTCCCAAAAGTATTTTTTATAAGAATTTAATTCCCAGACTAAATAACTGCTTTTTCCTTCCGGTCTTAATCTGCAGTCAACTTGAAATGGTTTTAATTCATCTTTTAATTTTAATAATAATGATTGAAATTCTTTTTGAATATTCTGATTTGTATCTACTTTATTTACTGCAAAAATCAAATCAACATCGGAATAAAAAGTCATTTCATTTATACCGAAGCTTCCCAAGCCGGCAATAAAATAAATAATTTTTTCAGATAAACATTCATTAGAGATTAATTCAATTTTATTTTTTATAAACTCACTTAATAATAGAGAAACTTTTGAATGATCAATTAATTCCAATGTAAATTGTATGGAAAGAACAAAAAGTAATTTTTTAAGTGTAAAATTTATAATCTTATTTTTATTTAATTTTTCTAAAACTTTTTTGGATAATAAAAATTCTATTAATTCTTCATCCTCTGCAAAAAGATCGATTGTATATTGTGAATATTCACAAATCTTTAAAAATGAATTGAAAAATTTTTTGTTGGAAAATTCCTGGTACCAAATTGAAGGGAATTCCACTCCACGGATAAATCTTACAAAGTTCTGTAAAACTAGGTTAGGATCTACGGATTTTTTCAGATAATTAAAAAGTGTTTCTTCAATCTTGCTAAATTCATTAATGGATTTTTTATCGAACTGTTTTTGTTCAAGTATTCCTTTGCCTTCACTTAAAAATTCTAAATCCCTAATTGCTTTTTGGTAATTCTGAAAATTAATGCTTTGTAAGTCAAACTTATCTTTGCTTAATTCATTTTTTGTGCCTGTAATTTCATTAAAAACTCTGCTTACTTCCTTTCTGTATTTCTTAACTTTATTTTGAAAATCAGCACTGGTTTTAAAGTTTAAAAATGAAGATAATTTTTCAAGAGTTTCACCTTCAGCCGGAATGGAATGTGTTTGCGTATCGTTCATTAATTGAAGAAAGTGTTCCGTTTTTCTGTAAAAATTGTAAGCATTTAAAAATGTTTCCGTTTCTTTTTCACTTAATAGTTTATGTCTTTTAAGTTTTTCAATAGCATCAATTGTATTTGGCGTTTTAATTTCATTTATTTTTCCGCCGTTTAATAATTGCAAAGCTTGAACTGAAAATTCTATATCACGAATGCCTCCGGAAGCAAGTTTGATGTTTTCATTACTTTTGAGTTTTCTTTCGATATTTTTTTTAAGTTTTTTAATTTGTTCAGTCGGCGAGATAGAAAAACTTGACGGATAAATAAAAGGGTTTAAATAATTTTTAAATTTTGTGTAAAGATCGAAATCTCCGCATAAAAAATTCATTTTGATAAGCATTTGCCTTTCCCAATCTTCACCGAAGCTTTCGTAATAATTTAAATATTCAGTTATTGAACCTGTTAAAGATGAATTTTTGCCGAATGGTCTTAACCGGAAATCAACTCTGTATATAAATCCGGCACTAGTTATCGAGGAAATGCTTTCTATAAAAAGTAAAATTGCTTCATTTAAAAATTCAGAATATTTAAAATTATTTTTTAATTCGGAATCTTCATCATAAAAAACAATAAGATCGATGTCGGAACTGTAATTTAACTCATTGCCACCGAGTTTTCCCAAAGAAACAACAGAGTAATTGTTTTTCAGGTTCTCTAATTCATATTTATTTTGAACCGACTGATAACACATCTCAAATAAAGTTGAGGAAATTCCTTTTGCGATAATTGATAAACTTTTGGTAATTTCTTCCAGATCTGTTTTCTCAAATATATCTTTTATTCCGATTTTTAAAATATGTTTTCGTTTTATAGTTCTTAAAGCATTTGTCTTTGCATTAAAAGATTTGAAAGATTTTATTGCAGACTCAACTTCGACCTTAAAACTATCTAAATCGTATTTTGTTTTTAAAGTTGAAGGATTTACAATCCAGTAAAAAAATTCCGGATTTCTAACCAAAATATCTGTTAAATAATTACTGTAAACCGAAATGCTTACTAATATTTCTGCATAATGCGGATAAATTAAACATTCATTTAGGAACGAAATCTTATCGTAAGTGTTTAATATAATTCTGAGTAGATTTGCTTCGGAAGATTCGGTAAAATATTTTTCGGAAATTTCCTGTTCGAATAAACTTATAAGATTTTCAAAGTCAGAATTTTTCAAATATCCGGCGGAAATTTCGGCTAATTTCTTTATGAAGCTTTCTGATAATTTTTTATTAGAGTTGATGTTCTTCAAAACAAAATTAAATAATTAATTCTTTAATAAACTTAAGTAAAAAATTATAAAATTTTCCCCTTTTAAGGTTTCATCATAAGGAAAATTGTGATGGAAAAATTAAGCATGTTTTCCTGGAACAGAATAGGGCCGGAATTTGTAAAATATTGCAATAAAAATATTTACTGGAAATTATTAAAAAGTGTGTAATTCTTCTTAAATTGCATTTCATAGCCTCAATGGTTAATTTTGAGTTTAAACTATTCCCACGGAGTTAAATATAGATGATAAATGTAATAAAGAAAATATTTGGCGATAAAAGTACAAAAGATATAAAAGAACTTTGGCCGATTGTTGACGAAATAAATGAAGAATATGAAAAGATTAAATTATTAAGCGAAGATCAATTAAAAGCCAAAACGTCAGAATTTAGAGAAAAAATCCAAGAACATACTGCAGATATTAAAAAGCAGATTGAGGAAATAAGAGAAAAACTTCATTCAGATGAAGATTTTGACAGACAATCTGCTTACGACGAAATTGATAAACTTGAGGAAGATTTAAATGACAGCTATGAAGAAATTCTGGATGAAATTCTTCCTGAAGCATTTGCTGTTATTAAATCCACTTGTGAAAGATTGCTGGGAACTTCCTGGACTGTAGCCGGAAATAAAATTACCTGGGATATGGTTCCTTACGATGTTCAGCTTATGGGAGGAGTTGTTCTTCATCAAGGTAAAATTGCCGAGATGGCAACCGGTGAAGGTAAAACACTTGTTGCAACTTTACCGCTTTATCTGAATGCCCTTACCGGGAGAGGTGTTCACCTTGTAACTGTAAACGATTATTTGGCAAAACGTGACAGCGAATGGATGGGTGAAATTTTTAAATATCACGGTTTAACAGTCGGATGTATAATTAATACTATGGATTCCGAACAGCGGAGAATTGAATATGCATGCGATATTACTTATGGTACTAATAATGAATTTGGTTTTGATTATCTGCGAGATAATATGGCTGTTGAAAAAGAAACTCAGGTTCAAAGAGAACATAATTATGCAATCGTGGATGAAGTTGACTCTGTTTTAATTGATGAAGCCAGAACTCCTTTAATTATTTCCGGTCCGGTTGATGCTGATGATCAAAAATTTGATGAAATGAAACCGAAAGTTGAAAGACTTTACAGATTACAAACTGCTTTGGTAGCCAAGTTAGTTCAGGAAGCAGAAGAGCTTTTAAAAACCGACGGAAAAGATAATGCAAATCAAGCCGGAATTGCTTTATTGAGAGCATACCGAGGCCTGCCTAAAAACAACAGACTATCAAAAATATTAAGCGATGGTCCAAACAAAAAGTTGCTTCAAACTACTGAACTCGAATTCCTTCGTGAGCAGGCAAAAAATATGCATATTATCGATGATGAATTATACTTTGCAATCGATGAAAAAAACAATACAATAGACTTAACAGATAAAGGAAGAGAAGAGCTCGCAAAAGGTAGCGGAATAGGAAAAGACTTTTTCATTCTGCCTGATTTGGGAACGGAAATTAGTCACTTTGAAAATGATCCCGATCTTTCTCCGGAAGAAAAAATAAGAAGAAAAGATGCTTTGTATAATAAATATTCGGAAAGCAGCGATAGAATTCATACTATAAATCAGCTTTTAAAAGCATATACTTTATTCGAAAAAGACGATGAATATGTTGTTACTGAAGACGGTAAAATTGCAATTGTAGATGAATTTACCGGTCGTGTTCTTCCTGGAAGAAGATATTCCGACGGTTTGCACCAGGCAATTGAAGCAAAGGAAAATGTTAAAGTTGAAAGAGATTCCCAAACCTTAGCTACAATTACTTTACAAAATTATTTTAGGATGTATAACAAACTCGCCGGAATGACAGGAACAGCGGAAACAGAAGAGGGTGAGTTTTACGAGATTTATAAACTTGAAGTTGTTGTAGTTCCAACCAATAAACCGGTTGTAAGAGATGATCAGGATGATGCGGTTTACAGAACTACAAGAGAAAAATATAATTCTGTAATTGATCAAATTGAAGAGCTAAGAAAAGCGGGAAGGCCGGTTCTAGTTGGAACAACCTCAGTTGATGTTTCCGAAACTCTTTCCAGAATGTTGAAGAGAAAAGGCATTCCGCATAATGTACTAAATGCAAAGCAGCATCAGCGTGAAGCGGAAATTGTAGCACATGCAGGAGAAATTGGAGCTGTTACAATTGCAACCAATATGGCAGGGCGTGGAACAGATATTAAACTTGGAAAAGGTGTTAAAGACAGAGGTGGTTTGTACATTCTGGGAACCGAAAGACACGAGTCCCGCCGTATTGATAGACAGTTAAGAGGCCGTTCGGGTCGTCAAGGTGATCCCGGTGCTTCAAAATTCTTTATCTCTCTTGAAGATGATTTAATGAGACTTTTCGGAAGCGACAGAATTTCATCTGTTATGTCCAGAATGGGAATTAAAGAAGGCGAAGTTATTCAGCATCCTATGATTACAAAATCAGTCGAAAGAGCACAAAAGAAAGTTGAAGAAAATAACTTTGCAATAAGAAAAAGACTTCTCGAATATGATGATACCATGAATCAGCAGAGAGAAGTTATTTATACAAGAAGACAAAGAGCACTTTCGGGCGACAGATTAAAAGGGGCAATATTCGATCTCTTAGAAGAATATGCTGCTGATGTTGTTGAAAAATATTTCAAAGAAGTTCAAGCCGATGAACTAAAAGAAGAAATAATGAGGCATCTTTTAGTTGAAATGAAACTTGAATCAACAGAATTTGAAATTTTAGGCGAAGAAGGAATAAAACAGAGAATAATTGAGAGTGCTAAAAACTTTTATAATAAAAAAGAAGAAATGTTCGGTTCCGATACAATGGCTAAACTGGAACGTTATGCATACTTAAGTGTAATCGATCATAAGTGGAAAGAACACTTAAGAGAAATGGATGATCTTAAAGAAGGAATCGGATTAAGAGCTTACGGTCAAAAAGATCCTTTAATTGAATATAAAAGTGAAGCATTTAAATTATTTGTCGGACTTTTAGAAGAAATAAGAGATGAAGTTGTATCCTTTGCATTTAAATTTTTCCCTCAAGCTCCGGAAGAAATTCAAAGGAAGAGAAGACAACCGGTAAGCAGAATTACAGAAAGCAAACAAAGTACAACAAATATTGGGTTATCCTCACCAAGGCAAACAGCAGCCGGAAGTGAAGAAGTAGCTGGAAAACCACAGCCGGTTAAAGTTGGCGAAAAAGTTGGAAGAAATGATCCTTGTCCATGCGGAAGCGGTAAAAAATATAAACACTGCCACGGAAAATAATTTAAAGGCTGTTTATGAAAAAAATCGAGGCAATAATAAGACCTTTTAAATTGGACGAAGTTAAGGAAGCTTTGGTCGAAGAGGGAATTAGGGGACTTACAATTACCGAAGTCCGGGGTTACGGCAGGCAGAAAGGTCATACGGAAACTTACAGAGGCAGTGAATACAGAATTGAATTTATACCTAAAATTAAAATAGAAGTTGTAGTTGAAGAAGGAAAAGTTGAATCGGTAATTGATGCAATACTCAAAACAGCCAAAACAGGTCAAGTGGGAGACGGAAAAATATTTATCTCTCCAATTGAAGAAGTAATTAGAATTAGAACAGAAGAAGCGGGAAAAGAAGCTCTGTAAAATATTTTACCTTTTTGTATTTTTAAATCTTTAATAGCTTTCCTATATGAATATCAAAATGAAATTAATTTTAAAAGCTTTATTAGTTTTACCCGCTTTCTTTGCAATGGGATGTGGAATTTGGGCTGATTTCACAACATATTTTAATCTCTATTACAATGCAACAGACTTATTCGGTCAAGCCGAGGATGCAATAAATCAACAGAAAGAGGATTTATTTTCAACAGAGGAAAAATTAATTCCAGGCTCGGCTACAACTAATCTCAATAAAGTTATTGATAAATGTTCACAGATTCTTCAATTTCATAAAGAATCTGCATATGTTGATGATGCTTTATTAATGCTGGGCAAATCATTTTTTTACCAAAGAAATTACTTGAAAGCTTTACGGGAATTCCAGGAACTAATTGCAACTCAGCCTAACAGCGACCTCATACTTGAAACGCAGCTCTGGATCGGTAAAACTCAGATGAAGCTTAGATACTTTAATGATGCGGTACAAACTTTAAAACTTGTGGAGGATAAAGCTATTGCTCAAGGAGATGAAGAATTTGCTAAAGATGCGTATGTGGAAGAAATAAAATATAGAGTTTCTCAGGAAGATTATCCCGGTGCAATTAGTTTATTAAACAACTTTCTTAAAATATCCGATGATGATGAAACCAATGCTGAAATTGAGCATGAATTAGGAATATTATATTTAAATCAGAATGATCTTGATAATGCAATTGCTTCATTCCAAAAAGTTGAAGATTATTCACCTACCTATGAAACTGCATTTGATTCTAAAATTGAACTTGGAAAAGCTTTAAGAGAAAAAGGTGAATATAAAAAAGCTCTTGAAGTATTTGATGATATGAGAAGTGAATCTAAGAACAGGGATAATTATGATAAAATTGATTTGCAGAGAGGAATAACTTTAGCAAAACTGAATAATTACCAGGATGCCGTAGACTTACTTGTAAACGTTGATACAGCTTATACAAATACGGAAAGTTCCGGTCTTGCAAGTTTTAATTTAGGTAATATTTATGAAGATCATTATTTAAATTTTGATACCGCAGCAATTTATTATCAAAAAGCTTCCAGATCAAAAGCACCCTTAGATTATGTCCAAAAATCTTATGAAAAAAATAATTTATTCCGCAAGTATTTAACAACGCGTGGTTATGTAAGAAGATTTAATGAGCAGTTGTTTTATGCTAAAAATCCCGATCAATATATAAAAGATTCTACAAAATATGTTACCGATTCATTAAATTATGTAAAAGATTCACTTCGTGCCGCCGAAGATTTTGAAAGATACAATGAATTAATCAATGCTATCAGTCATATGGATTCATCAAAACTAATTAATGACAGTACTGCAATTAAAGACAGTCTGCTTGCTCTAAAAGACAGCTTAAATGCAACAAAAGACAGTATTTTAATTGAAGGCAAATGGGTTGCTTTAAGTGATACCGGTAAAATAAGTCAAACAAAAAAAGAACAAGAACTTGTACAAAATCAAAAGACTACGGGAACTAAAAAAGTTGTTAAGATAAAGAAACCTAAACTTAAAAAACCTGTTCGTCCCGACATTCCTATTGATTCAATTGAAGTAAGCATTGCAAAGAATGAATTGGAATACGGCAATTTGTTTTTAACGGAGTTTGATTTGCCCGATTCGGCTTATAAATACTATATGGATATACTTGAAAATTATCCTGATACAAAATACCAGGCACAAACTTTATATGCTTTAGGCAGTTATTATTTAACTGAAAATAAAAATGATAAAGCAGATAGCTTGTTCAATATAATTTATAATAATTATCAGAATGAAAATATTGTAAACGCTGCCGCAGATAAACTTAATAAACCTTTAATCGATTTGAATTATGATCCCGCAGAAAGTATTTATCAAGATGCAGAGAACAATATGAATGATAGTAATTATACTAATACAATATCTAAATTTTATAATATTTATATAAGCTATCCAAAATCTAACTATGCACCAAAAGCATTATATGCCAGCGGATGGATTTTAGAAAATAAGATGGACATGCCGGATTCTTCCGCATCTATATATGATACTCTAATGACAAAATATCCGAGATCTGAATATTCCAGAGAAGTTGCTCCTCAAATGGCTTACTATAAGAATGAACAGAGAAAGAAAAGAGAAGCTATTCAAGATTCTTTGAAAGCTTTACAAACAGCAATAGCGGATTCTTTAAAGCATTCTGATTCATTACATGTTTCTAATAAAAATGAAATTCATGATAATAAAGAACCCGGACAAAATCCTAATATTCAAAATAAAAAAGAGTTAAATGTTTCTCCGCCTGATACATCAAAAAGTGTAGACCTGATGGAATTTAGACGAAAAATGATGCAGGATTCATCAAGAACAAAACGAGACTCTGTGCGAACTATTCAAAAATAGTTTTAACTTTTTAAGTTAGATTTTTTCATAAACAATTCTTAAAAAATGACTTCACATCAATTCGCGCAAAATGAATTGGGAGTTATTTTTGAAAAATTTCTTCCCGTAATTAAAAGGAATAAATTTAAAAGTTTTATTCTGCTGATAATTTTTTTATTTTATTTCAGTATTCCTTCTTTCCAAATTCCATTTTTAGCTTATGGACATTTTAGATTTACTTCTTTAATGGATGAAAGAGCATTACAAAATGATTTACTTTTTTATCCAAATCAAAGCTGGGTAAGTATAAATGATGTAAATCCGAATTTACTTAAAGGAATTGTTGCAATGGAAGACGATAGTTTTTTCGAACATAAAGGAATTGACTGGAAACAAATTAAAACAACAATTCGAACAAACAGAAGAAGAGGAAAAATTGTTAGGGGAGCAAGCACAATTACAATGCAGCTAGCAAAAAATTTGTATTTAACTACAAACAGAAATTTTATCAGAAAAGCTAAAGAAATGCTGATTGCATTTAGGATGGAAAAAGAACTTACCAAGAAAGAAATTCTACAGGATTATATAAATGCAATTGAGCTGGGAAACGGAATATTCGGTGTTAAGGAAGCATCTGAAATTTATTTCCATAAAGAACCAAAAAACTTAACATTAGATCAATGCGCAAGATTAGCAGCCGTTATTCCATCTCCTTTAAGACATGCGCCGAATACAAATTCAAATTATGTTTTAAGAAGAAGCTACATCGTTAAATCTAGATGGAATAATGTTGTTTTATTTCCGGAGAATTAATTAAATGAGAAGAAAAGATCTTTTGGATTTAATTGAAGAAGGGGAAAATCTGAAATGTGAATTTAAAAGAAAATTTTCCAGCCCTGAAAAAATTGCAAGGGAAATGATAGCTTTTGCAAATACAAAAGGCGGATATATCTTATTCGGAATTGATGACAATAAAGAAGTAATAGGAGTGGAAAGTGAAAAATCGGAAGCAGAATTAATTGACGATGCAGCTTCGAATTATTGCGAACCGCCTTTGGAATATGAACTTGAATATATAGATCTTCATGGAAAAGAAGTTGTTGTTTGTACTGTTCCGGAATCAGATAATAAACCTCACCGAATACAAGACTATCTAGATGATATTGATATAAATAAATCTATTGTTACGGTTCGCGTGAATGACAAAAGCATTCAGGCAAGTAAAGAAATGATCAAAATTTTAAAAGCCCGTTCAAGCGGATTAAAACTTCATAAATATTCAATCGGTTCCAATGAAAAAGCTGTATTTGATTATTTAAACAAAAATGAGACGATAACTGTAAAGGAATTAAGTCAACTTGTTAACATTTCTGCTAGGAGGGCATCAAGAACTTTAATCAATTTAACAAGAGCAAAATTGTTATTAATTCACGTAAAAGATAATGGGGAAGAATTTTTTACTTCTGCAGGATAAATTATTTATTATATATATCGAAAGTTTTTCTTAACTCGAAAATTGTCACGCCGTAAGCAACAGCAACATTTAAAGATTGTTTAATTCCGTACTGGGGAATTTCAATTGAAAAATCACAAAGATCAATTAAATCCTGACTAACACCTGTAATTTCATTTCCAATCAAAACACATAAAGGAAAATCTTCTGCTTTAACAGAATAATATGGAAAGCTGTTGTCTGTTAATTCCAAAGCGCAAATTTTAATTCCTTCTTTTTTTAATTTTAGAATTACTTCTTTTGGATCTTTTACATATTCCCAATTAACGGATTCAGTTGAACCAAGTGCAGTTTTCAAAATTTCCTTTTTAGGAGGATGGGGAGTGTAACCGCACAAATACAATTTTTCAATCATTGCTCCGTCGGAAGTACGGAAAATAGAACCTACATTGTAAGTACTTCTTATGCTGTTTAATAAAACATAAACAGGAAGCTTTTTAACTTTATGTAAATTATCTAAAGTACTTCTGTTTAGTGAAATTTCGTCATGAGTAAGTTTTCGCATAAAAATTTTCAATTCTAAGTGATTATCAGTGTTCTCCATGCCTAGGTGATAGAAATATTTTCTTAACACTTAGACACCAAGTTCACTCAGAAGCACTATGCCTAAGATCAAACTTATTTTATAAAAAACAATTAATATTTCACAGCAAGCTGACCGCATGCAGCTGCAATATCTTCACCCTGTGTATATCGTATAATAACAGTTAAACCGTTATCTTTTAATTCTTCAACAAAATCGGTTATAATATTTCTAGGTGACGGTTCCAACTCAGCAGACAAACCGCTTGGATTCATATGTTTTAACGAATTAAACGGAATTACATTAATTTTTGAAGGAATTTCTTTGCATAATTTTACCAATGCTTTTAAATCTTCTTTTCTGTCGTTAATTCCTTTCAGCATAACATATTCAAATGTAATTCTAGTTGCGGTTTTTTTAGCATAATATTTTACAGCATCAATATTATCCTTAAATGAATACTTTTCATTTATCGGCATTATTTTAGATCGAATATCTTCGAAACATGAATGAAGAGATAAAGCTAGTTTTACCTTTAAATTAGTATCTGCAAGTTCAATTATTTTCGGAGCAATTCCTGCTGTGGAAACAGTAATTTTTTTAAGACTTATTCCTGTTGTTAATTCTTCCGCAAATATTTTTAAAGAGTTTACCGTTGATTTGAAATTTAAAAGCGGTTCGCCCATTCCCATATAAACAATATTTGTTATGTTTTCTTTTCCGTAATCTTTTGCTGCTAATTTATATTGATCAAAAATTTCTCCGGCAGTAAGATTTTTTTTGTATCCCATTAATCCTGTTGCACAAAATTTACAGTCTAAAGGACATCCGACTTGAGTGGAAATGCAAAGTGTGTTTCTTTTTCCTTCAGGTATAATTACAGATTCAATTTTATTTGTTTCTTTTGTCTGGAAAATAAATTTTTTTGTCCCGGTTTCAGTGGAAACTTCAGAATCAACATATATTAAAGCATTTATATCGCAGGTTTCACTTAATTTTTTTCTTAATGATTTTGAAAGATTTAGCATTTCACCAAAGTCATCAGCCAAGTGATTGTAAATCCAGTTAAATAATTGTTCGCCTCGGAATTTAGGTTCGCCAATGCTTACTGCATAATCTTTCAATTCATTTAAATTCAAGCCTTTTAATTGAAATTTAGTTTTTGTTTGAGCTATAAATTCGTTGTTTTCAGTTTGCATTTCATCAATTTTCATAGCATTAAATATACAAATATTGAATCATCCATAAAATTGAAAAACTTCTTCTAACTTTAAAATGAATAAACGAAAATTCATGAACATTATTACTATAAATTCATCATTGCTATAGAAGCCTGAATACCTTATTTTAAATATCAGTTTTTAGTAAAAAGTATTATTTAAATAAAATTTAAATAATCTTACAAATCTTAAATAAAAAGGGAAGAATAATGAATTTCGATTTCACCGAAGATCAAAAAATGATCCAAGAATCTGCCCGAGAATTTGCTCAAGCAGAAATTGCTCCAACTGCTGTTGAAAGAGACATTAAAGCAGAATTTCCAGCCGAAATAGTAAAAAAATTAGGTGAGCTTGGTTTTTTAGGAATGATGGTTCCGCCTGAATACGGAGGCGCAGGACTTGATACAATTAGTTATGTTTTAGCAATGATAGAAGTTTCAAAAGTCGATGCCAGTGTTGGTGTTATAATGTCGGTTAATAATTCATTAGTTTGTTACGGATTGGAAAAATACGGTTCTGATTTTATCAAAGATAAATATTTAATTCCTTTAGCAAAAGGAGAAAAATTAGGAGCTTTCGCATTGTCCGAACCTGAAGCAGGAAGCGATGCTACCCAGCAGAAAACTTTGGCTTCAAAAGATGGTGATTCTTTTGCTTTAAATGGAATGAAAAACTGGATTACAAACGGTACAACTGCAGATTATTATTTGGTTATGGCTCAGACAAATAAAGAACTTGGCCATAAAGGTATTACTACTTTTCTTGTTGAAAAAGGAACTCCCGGATTTGATCACGGTAAAAAAGAGGATAAATTGGGAATCAGAAGTTCTGATACATGTTCATTGACTTTTGAAAATTGTAAAGTTCCAAAAGAAAATATTATTTGGGAAGAAGGCAAAGGTTTTAACTTTGCAATGAATACATTAAACGGCGGAAGAATTGGAATTGCCGCTCAGGCTATTGGAATTGCAGAAGCTTCTCTGGATTCTGCTGTAAAATATTCACAGGAAAGAAAAGCATTCGGACAAACAATTTCGGGTTTCCAGGCAATTCAATTTAAACTATCCGATATGGCTGTAAAAGTTGACTGCGCAAAGATGCTTACATTAAAAGCTGCTGCATTAAAAGATGCAGGTAAAAAATATTATAAAGAAGCTGCAATGGCAAAACTTTATTCATCCCAAATTGCAGTTGAATGCGCACTCGATGCTATTCAAATCCACGGCGGTTATGGTTATGTAAGAGAATATTTAGTCGAAAGATATTTACGCGATGCTAAAATAACTGAAATTTACGAAGGAACTTCCGAGATTCAGAAAGTTGTAATAGCACGCGCTTTACTTGATAACAAATAAAATTCTAATGAAGTTTTTGTTTTTAGTTTTTTTCCTTGCTGCCAATTGTTTTGCACAAACCGATTGGGTAAAATGGGGAAAAAAAGATGTACCATATGTAATTCATAATGAAAATAATCAAAGGGATTATTCGATCAATTCGGATAATCCTGTTAATTTTTTAACTAAATCTTTAGTTAATGTTTATTGGTATTTTGTCTCTGATGTAGATGGAGATAACTGTTCGTTCAATCCTACCTGCTCCAGTTTTTTCATTCAAAGTGTTAAGAAAACAAATATTTTCCAAGGCACATTAATGTTTTTCGACAGGTTCACAAGGGATATGAATATTTTTAATAAAAAATCACTCTATCCGATTTTACCTGACGGACATTTTTATGATCCGCCTTCTTTATATACTTTGAATAATAATAAAATAAAGTATTTACCTCCGACCTATATTGAATATAAAAAATGATAATTGTATTATTATTTTTAATTACCTCTTCCGTTTTTGCACAGGATTCTCTTTCAAATAAAAACGATGATTTTTTTTCAATATCAAATGTTAAAAAGTTCGGTGATTATCTTTATTGCCAAAAAGATTATCTGCGAGCAATAAATGAGTATAACCGTTTTGATTTTTTAAAGAATGAAGATACAACCCAATTTAAAATTGTTCTCAGTTATCAAAAAATGGGATATTATAAAAATGCGATTCAGGAAATTAATTTAATCCCAGGAACTTCTAAATTTTATGAAATATCTCGAGCGGAATTCTTTAAGATTTTATTTCTTCAAAACAATTATGATGATTTAAGAATTACAATATCAAGAATAAAAGATGAAAAAAAATATAAATATTTAAATGAAATAAATAAACTTTATTATTTCTCTTATTTGTTTACAGACGACAGCCTGCCTTCAAAAATTGATTTTTTAAATGCGTTTCCGGATTCTGAGAAAAGTGCAGTAAACAATTTTTATAATTTAAAAGAAAGATCCTTCTTATAAAAGTCCTTTACTTGCTGGAATATTCTCTGCTCTTGTTCCGGGCAGCGGAAAAATTTATACTGGGGATATCAGCGACGGAATTATTTCATTTACAGTTTCTGCAATACTCGGATATTTGGTTTATACTAATTTTACACACAAACATTATTTCCGCGGATGGCTTTTTACCGGATTAGGAATTTTCTTTAACGCCGGGAATATTTACGGTTCTGTTGCATCGGCTCAGTTATTTAATGCTAAAGTGAATTTCAACTTTACACACGGATTGAATATTTATCTTGATAAAAAAAATTACTTTCTGCCTGGTTACAATTTTTGCAAATGATTAATAAAAAATACATAACATCAATATTTTTATTAATTATCACAGGATATTTATATCCGCAAACTAATTTAGAAGTTCAATTTAACAGAGCAAAAAAATTATATAATCATGAAGAATATTATGATGCAATAACAGAGTTTAAAAGATTAAACTTTTTCGATACAAACAAACTGTTCGCCTTTCAATCAAATTATTATATCGGTTTATCTTATAAATCCGGTGCAAAGTTATCCGATGCAATTCAATATTTAAATATCGCGGAAATTAATGCTAATACAGATGACGATTCATTTAAAGCAAAAATTCAAATAATACGGACAAATATTTTAAGAAGAACAAATGAAAGAGCTGAGCAGTTATTGGATGACTTATCAGAATATAAAAAATTTAAGGACAAATCAGATCAAATAAATTACTGGCGCGGATGGAACTTTATTTTTATGGATAAGTGGAATGATGCGGCAAACATATTTTCTAAAATTGATAGTTGTAAAGAATTATATAATCTGTGTTTAAAAGTTGATGATGATAAATATTCGGAAACACTGGCAAAGGTTCTTTCTGTATTTATTCCGGGTGCCGGACAAATATATACAGGCAATTATGTAAGCGGCGTTTTGTCTTTAGGCTGGAATGCATTATTCGGATATTTAACGGTTCATGCATTTGTAGATGACCGAATATTTGACGGACTTATGATTGCAAATTTTTTATGGTTGAGATTTTATAGAGGGAATCTTGAAAATGCTGCTAAATTCGTTGAAGAAAAAAACATTGCAGTAAGTAATTCTGCATTATTATATTTACAAAATAACTACACGGGTCTTAAACCATAAAAAGTTTGTATTAAAAAATTTTTCATTTTTGAAAATTGCAGCATGAAACTCTGAATCGCTATTTGTAGTAGAAAGAATAAAAGAAGCTATAAAATTACATTAAATACTTAAATGGGATAAATCTCAATTACCCACTAATTTATGTTTGATGTTTATTAGTTGTTTTGTTAAAATTGAAATCGAGTTTTAAAAATTTCCAATATCGGGAATCAAAATAATTTATTATTGTCCAAAATTAAATAATTGCATTTGGTCTAATAATTGAAAACCAATAACAGAAATTAAAATAAATAGGAGATACACTAAATGGCGATAATGATAACCGAAGAATGCATCAACTGCGGCGCATGCGAACCTGAATGCCCAAATACTGCAATTTATGAAGGAAGCGCAGAATGGGAATTGGCAGGTACAACTTATGGAGAAGGCGATGCAGCTCCTTCCGGAGCATCCGGATTTTATTCCAATGATTTCTTCTATATTGTTCCCGATAAATGTACCGAGTGCAAAGGATTTCACGATGAACCGCAATGTGCGGCTGTATGTCCTGTTGACTGCTGTATTCCGGATCCTAACCACGAGGAAGATGAAGAAACTTTGCTTAAAAGAAAAGAATATCTGGATGGTATAGGAAGATAATTTAACCTTTTAATTAAATCTTTGAATTTGGAAAAAATTGGGCATTTTATTATGCCCTTTTTTTATTTTCAAAGTAAAAACCGTTTTTTTAATTCTTTTTTACCTCACCAACTTAGAGAAATTAAAAACTTCTTATTCTCGCAACTGAAAAACTCTTGTTATTGAAAATTGCTAATATTAAAAGAATAATAGTGAATATTGGTTAAAATAACAGTCTTAGCAATATTTCATCCGGCATGATATTCTGGCATAGAATTGGTGATTAATACAACAGAATTGAAAATTTGAAAATAAAGTTAATTAAAAATATAGTACAGAAGGAGAATAGAAATGGCTTACAGAATAACGGATGAATGCATTAACTGTGGTGCTTGCGAACCAGAATGCCCAAATAGTTCAATCTACGAAGGCGGAAACAACTGGGAAATGGATGGAAAATCTTATGGTGCAGGCGATGCAGCTCCGTCAGGAAAAAATGATTTTTATTCAGATGAATTCTTTTATATAGTTCCTGATAAATGTACCGAATGCGAAGGATTTCATGATGAGCCTCAATGCGTTAGTGTATGTCCAGTTGAATGTGTTGTTCAAATAAGTGAATAGTAAGTAGTTTTTCTGCCAGGGGAGAGTGCGGAAAGAAACCAGGGGAGATATGATGATGGTGGGGAAACACGAGAAAGAAAAGTAAAAAAAAGGGGACTTGGAAGGGCGTCGTAAGACGCCCTTCTTTAGTTTAAAGCTCTTCTGATTTTAATAACTATTTATTATAAAATATCTTAGTAAAATATAATTAACCAAATAGTAACAATTTTATTTTTAAACCATAGAAACTTTGCGATCTTAGCATTCTTTGCGGTTAAAATAATTTTTTTCTTCTATCGATAAATTTCTCCCCTCACACCTCACTTTTAAAATTCTTAAATCTTCTTTAACTTATACTTAAATTATTTTCATTTACAAATACTTAAATTATTATGACTATTGGAAAATATAATCTTAAAATATTTAATACCGGATATTTTGGTTTAGACGGCGGCGCAATGTTCGGAATTGTTCCTAAACCGCTTTGGCAGAAAACTAATCCCGCTGATGATGCAAATAGAATAAAACTTGCAACAAGAAATCTATTATTGGAAACAGAAAGAAGAAAAATTCTAATTGACACAGGAATGGGAAATAAGTGGGATGAAAAATCTCAAAAAATTTATGATGTTGACCAAAGTGAATTTTCAGTTGAAAAAACTCTTGAGAAAAATAATATTAAAGCCGAAGAAATAACTGATGTTATTTTAACTCATCTTCATTTCGATCATACAGGCGGCTCGACAAAACTTGAAAACGGAAAACTTGTCCCGGCATTTCCAAATGCAAAATATTATGTTCAAAAGAAAAACTGGGATTGGGCAAACAATCCATCCGACAGAGATAAAGGTAGTTATATTAAAGATAATTTTGTCCCTTTAGCAGAAGCCGGAGTATTAAAATTTATAAATGGTGAAAAGAACTTTGATGATGAAATTGAATTTTTAATTGTAAACGGACATACATTTGCACAGCAATTAATTAAGATTTCCGATTCCTCGAATATTTTTCTTTTTTGCTGCGATCTGCTTCCTACAACTTCTCATATTCCAATTCCGTATGTTATGGGATATGATCTTCAGCCGCTTGTAACAGTTAAAGAGAAAAAAGAAATATTAAAAAAAGCTTTGGATGAAAACTGGAAATTAATTTTTGAACATGATCCGGTTACAGCTTATGCAACACTTGAAGCATCGGAAAAAGGAATAAGAATAAAAGATAAATATGAATCCTTATAACGAATTGACAAATAAAGAAGAATATAATTTTGTCTGTTCAATTAAAGATCTAAAAAACGAAGAAGGCAAAAGATTTATTATTGACGACACAGAAATTGCTGTGTTTAAAGTGAATGGTGAGGTTTATGCTTTAAATAATATCTGCGCGCATCAGCATACAGCATTAATTTACGACGGATTTATAGAAGACGGCTGCGTTGTTTGTCCGGTTCACGGCTGGATGTTTGATCTGCAGACCGGCAGAATGCCGACAAACAGAAAAGGAATTGATGCTTATCCGGTTGCAATTGATAATGACAAAATTTATGTAAAAATTACTAAAAAAGAACTTAAATGGTAATTAGTTATTAAATGCATCCTTTCTTTAAAATGAAAATTACAAACGAACTGGTAATTGAAAAAGCAAAATCTCTCGGTTTTGATTTGATTGGTTTTGCTAAAGCAGAAGATTTAAAACCGGAAATTGAACATCTGGAAAAATGGCTTGCAAAAAATTATCAGGCCGGAATGAAATACATGGAAAGAAATATCGATAAAAGAAAAGATGTGAAAAATATTTTACCGAATGCAAAAAGTGTTATTTCATTAGCTTTGAATTATTATACGAATGAAAAATATTCAAACGAAAATAATAAAGGAAAAGTCTCACGTTATGCATGGGGAACGGATTATCATTTAATTATCTGGGAAAAATTAGAACAGCTTGAAAACGAATTAAAACAAATCGATCCGGAATTTGAATCAAAATCCTATGTTGATACCGGACCGGTTATGGATAAAGTTTGGGCTGTAAAATCGGGAATTGGCTGGATGGGAAAACACACAAATGTCATAAATAAAGAAATCGGAAGCTGGATTTTTTTATCTACTATAATTACAAATTATGAATTTGAATATTCAGAGGAAATTCCGGATTTCTGCGGTTCCTGCACTGCTTGTATAGATGCTTGTCCCACAAATGCAATAGTTGATGAATATATTGTCGATTCCAATAAATGTATTTCTTATTTAACAATTGAAAACAAAAACGAAATTCCGGAAAAATTTAAAAATGATTTTGATAACTGGCTCTTCGGCTGCGATATCTGCCAGGATGTTTGTCCGTGGAATATTAAATTTTCTCAACTGACTAATGAGAACAAATTTTATCCTGAAAACGGAAACAAAGAAATTGATTTAAATGAAATTGAACAAATGACAAACAAAGAATTCAAAGAAAGATTTTCCCGCAGCCCGATCAACAGAGCCAAATTAAAAGGCTTAAAAAGAAACGCAGAGTTTTTGAAGAAAAGTATATAATAATTTTATTTTAATTAATTAAGATTATTAATCAAATTATTCTTCGCATCTAAAAAGAATTGCTATCTAGAAAGCGAATATAGTGAAGTGATTGACTGCTGGAATTCTGCTGAAAGTATCTGGCAGACAAAAAATCATTTTTGTTTGAATCCGGATAGACCGGATGAGTTAATTTATTTTAGCTGAACAGAGTGAGATTTCCGCAATACTTTTTCAGTGCTACTTCTATTTGTATTTTTCTTATGCTAAGAAAAGTACAAAGGAATGATCAAATCCAATAATAACTTACTTAAGAATTATAATTTCCTTATTTTTGATTTCGATCTTTTTGAATCTTTTTTGAAATTCAGTAATCAAACGTTAATAAAATAAATAATGTTTTTTCAGGAGAAATAATGGCTGAAACAAGTTCTAATAATCATCATAAAGTAATAATAATCGGTTCGGGTCCTGCCGGATTAACCGCAGCTTTATACAATGCAAGAGCAAATTTAAACCCTGTAATTTTTGAAGGTTTGCAGCCCGGAGGTCAGCTTACAATTACAACCGAAGTTGAAAATTATCCCGGTTTTGAAAAAGGAATTATGGGTCCGGAATTAATGGATATAATGAGGAAACAAGCTTTAAGATTCGGTGCAAAATCATTTTTTAAAGAGGTGGCAGAAGTTGATTTTTCTAAAAGACCTTTTGTTGTAAAAACTTACGACGAAATCCACACCGCTGATGCAGTAATTATATCAACCGGAGCTTCCGCAAAACTGCTTGGTTTGGAAAGCGAAAAAAATTATATGGGTTACGGAGTTTCTGCATGTGCAACCTGTGACGGATTTTTCTTTAAAGATCAAAAAGTTATTGTTGTCGGCGGCGGAGATACGGCAATGGAAGAAGCTAACTTTTTAACTAAGTTTGCCAGTGAGGTTACAATAATTCATAGGAGAGATGAGTTTCGTGCTTCCAAAATAATGCTGGACAGAGCAAAGAAAAATCCTAAAATAAAATTCATGACAAGCAAAGTTGTTAAAGAAGTTGTCGGCAAAGAAGAAAACGGCAGAAAAATAATGACCGGAGTTATTCTTGAAGATACCAATGATCATTCAACTTCGGAATTTAAAGCCGACGGTTTATTTATTGGAATCGGACATAAACCAAATACGGATTTATTTAAAGATATTTTGGATATGGATGAAACCGGATATTTAATGGTAAAACCGCATTCAACTTATACAAATATTGAAGGTGTTTTCGCTGCCGGTGATGTTGCAGATAAAACTTACCGTCAGGCAGTTACCGCTGCAGGTTCCGGCTGTATGGCTGCAATTGATGCTGAAAGATGGCTGGAAGCTCAGGAAGCTTAACTATTATTTATTAAAAAATTTGGCTGTTAATATAAAATAATAACAGCCATTTTTTTATTAATTTTCAATCTTACCTTTACTTACGACATTAGCAAGGACAAAACCTAATCCTGTAAAAAGGAAAATAAAAAGTGGTGTCCAATAATCTTTTCCGCTGTAATCATCTAACATCATACCCAATCCTAATCCAATACCGAATCCCATTAAAATAATTCCAGTCTTCATTAAGATAAATTTATCTTTTTTATTTTCGAAGAATTCTTTAATTGACTGTGCATCCATTCCTTTCTCAATCAGCATTTGCCTTTCTCTTGAACGTAAATAAAAATATGTTACCAAAATCAAACCGACTACTAAAATTCCTATAATCGGAATGAAAACTGCAATTGTTCCTGCTACCATTTTTCCTCCTTCTCAGATATTATCAAACTATTTCTTCATTCTAATGCTTATGACTAATGTATTTTACTTGAGGTTACAGATAAAAATAATTTTTCTTGTACATAAAAATCATATTTATAGTTAACTTATGGATGTACTTTTTACTGATTCTTTTATTGTAACCAATATTTTAAAATTTTAGTCTAAAATTGAAATGAGAAACCTGGAAGACAATGAAATAATTGAATCTGTAAAAAATGGTAATCACTCTGATTTTTCAATATTAATCGATAGATATAAAAACAAAGCATTTTCTCTGCTGAAAAGAATGCTTAAAAACGATATGGATGCAGAAGAAGTTCTGCAGGATTGTTTTCTAAAAGCATTTAAAGGATTGAATAATTTTAAAAAAGAATCAAAGTTCAGTACATGGTTTTATAGAATCGTTTATAATACTGCTCTTACAAGAATCTCAAATAAAAAAAGAAAAGTTGAACGAGAAATGACATCTATAGATCAGCATTTTGATTTGAAAAGTGAAGTTAATTATCAAACTGCGGAAAAAGAAGATATATCAGATTTTATTAATAAAATTATTGATAAATTACCTGAAAATTATGCAGCTGTTATTAATTTATTTTATTTGGAAGAAATGAGCTGCGAAGAGATTAGTGAAACTATGGATATAAGTTTATCAAATGTAAAAGTAATGTTGTACAGGTCGCGTAACCAATTAAAAGATATTATAGTCAAAAATGATTACTTGAAGGAATTATTATGATCCAAATTACAGATGAAATATTAAATAAATATATTGACGGAGAATTAAGCAAGACTGAATCCGCAGAAGTTGAAAAACAAATTCAATTTTCAAAAGAAATTCGTGATCAGTTTAATGCTTTGAAGTTTGTTCATTCCCAGTTAAAAAATATAAAGGAAGATGAAGTTGCGGACAATTTTACTTTGCTTACTATGGCCAGAATAAACAGACAAGTTAAAACGAAAAGATCCGATTCAAAATTTATTGGTTTTATATTTTCAACCATTCTTGTTTTTTGTTTAGGTATAATAGGATATGTATCATATACTATTTTTAATATTGCAAGCAGATCATCAGCAAATAGAAATTTTGGTAATTATGGAAAATTACTAAACGAATTCTTAAGTATTTTGCAAAACATTTTTTCACCCCAGAACATTCCGCTCACCGGTTCAGTAGTTTCTTTGGTAATAATAATTACCGCTTATTTCTTTTTCGAAAGCAGAAAGAAAACCAATTTCAATACAAGATAAATCATTAATATATTTCCTTTCTTAAATTCTTCCTGCAAATTAAGGAACATTAAACATTCTATTAAATGTCTTTTATATCAATAAAATTGAGATCAAAATTTTTATATTAAAGTTGTACTTTTAATAAAATTAGGGAGTTAGCATGCTTGTTACTACAACAAATTCTGTTGAAGGTAAAAGAGTTACAAACTATCACGGATTAGTTAGTGGTGAAGCAATAATGGGTGCAAATATATTTAAAGATATTTTTGCCGGTATAAGAGATATTGTCGGCGGAAGATCGGCATCTTATGAAAGAGAATTAAAAAAAGCCAAAGATATTGCAATACAGGAAATGACTGAAATGGCAGAGTCTCTGGGTGCAAATGCAATTATTGCAGTTGATTTGGATTATGAAACAATCGGCGGAGGAAGCGGTAACATGCTTATGGTAAGTGCCTGCGGAACTGCTGTAAATATTGAATAAAATTAAATTTGAAAAACAATGAAATTTAAATCCGGTTATGTTGCTATTTTAGGCTTGCCGAATGCTGGTAAATCAACTTTAATGAATACTCTGCTTGGGCAAAAACTTTCAATTACAAATAAAAAACCACAAACTACAAGAAAAAGAATTTTAGGAATCAAAACTGATGATGATCACCAGATAATCTTTCTTGATACTCCTGGGATTTTGCAGCCGGCTTATTTACTTCAGGAAAAAATGATGAAGTGGGTTGATCAATCGGTTAAAGATGCGGATGTTATTCTTTTGATAATAGATATTAGCAATGATCCTAACGGCGAAAAAACTCTTGAAAATAATTTCATTTATAAAATGCTTTTAAAAGTTAAGAAACCTATAATTTTGGTGATGAACAAAGTTGATCTTACAAACCAGGAACATATAAAACTGCTGATTACTAAGTTTGAACAGCCGGGACATTTTCATAAACTGATTCCGATCTCTGCAACTTTAGGATTTAATATTCCTTCCATAATTTCGGAATTAGTTGAATTGCTTCCTGAACATCCTAAATATTATCCCGATGACAGAATTGCCGATGAAAATGAAAGATTTTTTGTTTCGGAAATTATCCGCGAAAATATTTTAGAACAATATCAGGAAGAAATTCCTTATAGCTGCGAAGTAATAGTAAATGAATTTAATGAAAGAGAAGAAGGGAAAGATTTTATACAAGCCGAAATTCTAGTTGAAAGAGAAAGTCAAAAGGGAATTATAATCGGTAAAGGCGGTGAAGCAATTAAAAAACTCGGACAGAAATCCAGAAAAGCAATTGAAGAGTTTTTGCAGAGAGAAGTTTTTCTTGATTTAAGAGTTAAGGTAAGAGCCAATTGGCGAACAAATGAAAATTATCTTAAAAATTTAGGTTATGACAAGGATATTAAATAATTTTGTTATTTAATAATTAAGATAATTTTTTAACCGTTCACTTTTATTTTTAGATGAGAAAATTCAAAGGAGAAACCGCATTACTCGTTACAACCTTAATTTGGGGCGGTACTTTTGTTATAATCAAAGATGCTCTTCAAGATGTTTCCCCGATGATGTTTGTTGCCATTAGATTTACTTTTGCTGCTGTAATTTTACTTCCATTTATTTTTAAGATTTTTAAGAAAACAACTAAAGCTGCACTTTTAAGCGGACTTCTTCTGGGATTATTTTATTTTTTGGGATTTGCTTCTCAAACTGCCGGATTAAATTATACTACTGCAACAAAATCTGCTTTCATAACGGGAACATTTGTATTATTTACTCCGGTTTTTCAGTTAATTTTTGAAAAGAAAATTCCAGGATTAAATAATGTACTTGGAATTATTTTAGTTTTACTCGGATTAATTTTTCTTTCAAGCAGTCAGAGTTCAGTCGGTAATTTATTTAAAGAATTAGGAAGCAGTTTTAATTTAGGCGATTTTCTCACCCTGCTTTGTGCAATGTTTTTTGCAATGTATCTTGTTATTCTGGATATCGTAAGTAAAAAACATGAATATTTACCATTGGTCTTTATTCAAATTAGTCTTACAGGAATTTTAGGAATCCTGATGGTCGTAGTTGCATACTTTTGGGGTTTCGATGAAATTAAATTTGTTTACAGTTCAAGAATATTATTTGCTTTTATTTATACTTCGGTTTTTGCAACTATAGTTGCTTCGGTTCTTCAGACAAAATATCAAAAATTATTAGTTCCGGCAAAAGCGGGAATTATTTTATCCTTTGAACCGATATTTGCCGCATTTTTTGCTTACTTAATTTTAGGAGAAACAATTTCTTATTTTGGCTTTTTAGGATGTATTTTTATATTTACAGGTTTGTTAGTCAGCGAATTAATGGATAATAAAAAGAAGAAAAATGTCGTCGAATGAAAAAAGAGCAGAAATTATTGTTGATGGTTTAGTGCAGGGTGTCGGTTTCAGATATTTTGTTATGAAAAATGCACAGCAGCTTGGTTTAAAAGGATTTGTTAAAAATCTTTACTCCGGCGAAGTTCAAACAGTTGTTGAAGGGGAAAAATATTTAATTGATGATCTCTTCAATAAACTAAAAGTCGGACCGATGCATGCATCCGTAAATAAATACAAAATTAATTGGGACGAATCCAAACAGGAATTTAAAAATTTCGAGATAAGATATTGAAACAAACTTTTAAAACCGGACTTGGAATTGATGTTCACGCATTTGCCGAAAACAGAAAATTGATAATCGGCGGAATTGAAATTCCTTATGAAAAAGGTTTAGCCGGTCATTCAGATGCTGATGTTCTTCTGCATGCAATTAGCGATGCTCTATTAGGTGCATTGTCTTTGGGAGATATTGGCCAGCATTTCCCGGATACAGATTCAAAATATAAAAATATAGACAGCAAAATTTTATTAAAAGATGTTTATAAGCTTATTAAGGAAAAAGATTATTTAATTTCCAATATTGATTCCGTATTAACATTACAAAAACCAAAACTCGCTCCTTTTATCCCTCAAATGAAAAGTACAATTGCAAAAATTTTAGAATGCTCAGAAGATCAAATTTCAATTAAAGCTACCACAACAGAAAAATTAGGATTTGTCGGCAGGGAAGAAGGCATAACTGCTTTTGCAACAGTATTATTAGAGAAAAAAAATCAACATGGTTGAACATTTATTAGAATTTATTTCTCAACTCGCTCCGCTTTGGATTTATGTAGCACTTTTCTTTTTTTCATTTATTGAAAATGTTTTTCCGCCTTCACCAAGCGATTTAGTCGTTGTAGTGGGCGGTTCATTAATTGGAACAGGAACGATTTCATTCATTCCAACAATATTGTTTACAACAATCGGCAGTGTTCTTGGATTTATGGCTTTGTTTTTAGTTGGAACACAACTTGATAAAAAAATTGTTCACGCTGGTAAAATAAAATTCATTTCAATAGAAGCCTTAAACAAAACAGAACTTTGGTTTAATAAATACGGTTACTACATAATTGCCGCAAACAGATTTTTACCGGGCACAAGATCCGTGATTTCTTTTTTTGCAGGTTTAAGTGAATTAAATTTTAAAAAGACTGCCACGCTGGCATTTATTAGTGCATTACTTTGGAATACTCTGATAATTTATTTAGGATTTATATTCGGACATAATGTCGAAAAGATAGATTATTATCTAAGCACTTACAGCAATATTGTCCTTGTAATTACAGGAATAGTTGTAGTAATTTTCATTGTAAATTATTTTTACAAAAAAAGAAAGAAGAAAAAGATTTGAAATTCCCGTTCCGGAAAGGGAAATTAATTTTAACTCCTGAAGAAAAGAAGAGAAGAAATAAAGATAGAATACTTCTGATTCTCAGCGGTATTTTATTAGGAATTTCTTTTCCGCCTTTCCCTTTTCCGTTTCAGATTTTTATGCTGGTCGGATTGATTCCATATTTTTATGTAATTGAACGGAAAGAAACTCTAGGCGACTTAAATAGGGCAACTTATCTAACCGCATTTGTTTTCGGATTAATAACAATTTATTGGGTTGGAAGCTGGCAGAAAGAAGCAGATCCTTTTTTAATGATTTCCGGCGGACTGCTTTTATTTGTTAATCCTGTTTTCTTTTTAATTCCTTCAACTCTATTATATTTTTCTAGAAAGATATTTAAAAGTAACATTTCGATTTATTTTTTCCCGCTGTTCTGGGTTACTTACGAATATGCTTACATGCTAACGGATTTAAGTTTTCCATGGTTAACTCTTAGGCAACGGACTTTCTCACTTTACAACTTTTATTCAGATTGCCGATATCATCGGAGCCCTGGGTTTAAGTGTATTAGTAGTTTATATAAATCTTTTCGCTTATAAATCATTAATTAATTTCAAAATTAATAAAAAGGCTTTCTATAGAAATATTATAGTTACTTTATTTTTATTAATAGTTCCGTTGGTTTATGGAATTTATAGATTATCAACTTTTAAAATATCAGATACAAAAGTTAAAATTGGATTGATACAGCCGGATATTGATCCTTGGAATAAATGGGAAGTTAATAATGTTGCTGGATTAACTCATGAATATTTGGAAATGTCTCGCAAAACTGTCAATGAAAAAGTAAAAATTGTTGTCTGGCCGGAAACTGCTCTGCCTGTGTTTTTATTAAGCGGACAATATCCCGATGCAGTTGATTCAATTTATAATTTTGTAAATAAAAATAATGTTTATCTTATAACCGGAATGCCGGATATTCATTATTATTCGAAGAATCAAAAAAAACCTTCCGATGTAAAATATAATAAGTCCGGCGATTATTATTACACAACTTTTAATGCTGTACTTCTTTTTTCTCCCGGGACAAGAGAAATACAAAGATACGGCAAAATGAAACTTGTGCCTTTCGGCGAAAAAGTTCCGTTTGCAGATAAGTTTCCGATTTTAGGTAAACTTATAAAATGGGGAGTTGGAATTACAGGCTGGAATGTCGGCAAAGACACCACAAATTTTCAAATCCCTTTATATAAAGTTTATGGAAAAGAATATCCGACAATTAAAATTGACACTTTAAAAATAAATTCTTTGGTTTGTTATGAATCGATTTACCCGGATTTTGTTGCGCAGTTTGTTCAAAGAGGTGCGGATTTAATTACTGTTGTTACAAACGACAGCTGGTACGGAAAATCGAGCGGACCTTATCAGCATAAAGAAATTTCTGTTTTAAGAGCTGTTGAAAACAGGAGAACGGTTTTAAGAGCGGCTAACGGCGGAATCAGCTGTATGATAAATGCATTAGGACAAACAGAAATTCAAACTAAATTATTTACAAGAACTTATTTAGTTGTTGATGCACCAATCCAAACTGAAGAAACATATTTTACAAAACATCCTTTAGTAATTCCGGTTTTGGCATCGGCATTTTCTATTTGGATTATCGGAATTTTTATTTTGAAAATTTTAAAAGTGAAACTTAAAATCTAATTGCTCATAAGAATTTAGAGGAAATCAAATGCAGAAATTAATCGATTTAAGAAGTGATACAGTTACAAAGCCATCCGATGAGATGAGAAAAGCGATGTACGAAGCTGAAGTTGGTGACGATGTTTTTAAGGAAGATCCGACGGTAAATAAATTAGAATCTTTTGCTGCGGAATTATTGGGAAAAGAAGCTGCTCTTTATGTATCCGAGCGGAGTTATGGGAAATCAAATTTGTTTAAATGTTCATACAAACCCGGGCGACGAAGTAATATGTGAAAGAGATTCTCATATTTTTAATTATGAATCAGGATCGCCCGCTGCTTTATCGGGAATTCAATTACTTCCGGTTGATGGAAATAAAGGTGTGTTTACGTCCTGAACAAGTTGAACCTTTTATTCGTCCTTCTAGTGCTTATTATATGCCGCATACAAAAATTATTGAAATTGAAAATACTCATAACAGAGCCGGCGGGACAATTCACCCGATGGAAAATATTAAAGCAATGAAAAAACTCGCTGATAAATATAATCTTATAATGCACCTAGATGGTGCTAGAATTTGGAATGCTTCCGTTGAAACTAAAATTCCTGTTAGTGAATATGCTTCAAATTTTGACTCAATTTCCTGTTGTTTATCAAAAGGATTGGCGCGCCGGTCGGATCTATTATCGGCGGAAGTAAGGATTTTATTAAAGAAGCATTCAGAGTTCGTAAAGCATGGGGCGGCGGAATGCGGCAGGTTGGAATTTTAGCTGCTGCCGGATTATTCGCATTAAAAAATAATTTTGAACGATTAAAAGAAGATCATGAAAAAGCAAAAATACTTGCAAAAGCAATAAACGAAAATCCGAATTATGAAATTGATATGGATAGCGTTCAAACAAATATTGTAATCTTCAAACCATTAAAATATTCTGTGGAAGAATCGATCGCTAAAGCTAAAGAAAAAGGTTTGATGATTTCTGTTGGAAAAGTTGATTCGCTCAGAGCTATTTGTCATCTTGATGTAAGTTTTGAAGAAGTTGAAAAAGCTAAAATCTATAATTAATCAAATTGCGGAATAAAATGGATATAAATAAATTCAAACATAAAACTATTGTAACTGTTAGATTTCACGAAGTCGATATGCTCGGAGTTTGCAATAATGCTGTTTATATAAATTATTTTGAGCATGCCAGACTTCAATACATTAAAGATATTGGCTTGATGCCGGAGAACGGAATTTTCTCCGATGGTAAATTATTTTTTATGGTAAGAAATGAAATAAATTATAAAGATCATGCAAAATATGATGATACACTTAATGTTTATTCGAGAATTTCTTATATTAAAAATTCATCTTATGGGTTTGAGCATATAATAGAAAATACTAAAACAAATAAGATAATTGTAGATGGCACAGGTGTAGTTGTTCAGGTTGATCCGAAAACAAGAAAATCAACTCCGCTGCCGATCAATTTTATTGAAACAATTAAAAAGTATGAGCCGGATGTAGAAATTTTAAAAGAATAAACTAATTTCATTAACAATATTATGGGGTCAGAAATGAGAAAAATTGTGGTTGACATCGAAACATGTGCTTATCCTTTCGAATCACTTTCCGAAAGTCAAAGAGAATATCTTCTTCGATATACAGAAAAAGAAAAAGACGAAGAAACAAAAGCATCTTTAATTGAAGATGCAATTAGATATACATCTCTTTATCCTTTAACTGCAAAAGTTATTGTAATCGGAATTTATGATGTGGAAAAAGAAAAATCATTCATTTATTATGAAAGTGAAAAAGAAGAGGAATGGACTTCGGAGGATAAAAAATCAAACTTTAAAGGATTAACAGAAGAAGAAATGTTAAAATCATTCTGGAGAGTTTCCGAAGTCTGTGATCAAATAATAACTTTTAACGGAAGAAATTTTGATCTTCCGTTTTTAATGATACGTTCGGCAATGCTTAAAATAAAACCTTCCAAAAATCTTTTGGGAAATAGATATGATGTCTCTTCTCATGTTGATTTGCTGGAGCAGTTTACATATTACGGTTTAACAAGAAAATTTAATCTGGATTTTTATTGTCATGCATTCGGAATAAAATCTCCAAAATCAGAGGAAGTTTCCGGCTACAAAGTTAAGGAACTTTATGAGGAAGGAAAAATTAAAGATATCGCTGTTTACTGCGGTGATGATATTTATGCAACTTATCAGCTTTACAAAATTTGGGAGGATTATCTAAATATTTAGTTAATCAAAAAAATTCTTTTTCTATTTGATCTAAAAATTGGAACATAAGATCATTGGTCCCTTTACAATTTAAAGCTTTATCTAAAATGTCATTTTCAGATTGAATATATTTCGACCTTACAAGTTCATTTCTGTTATGATTAATTAAATCGATTAATCCTGTTTCATTAATTTCTAAATGAAATTGTAATGCAAAAACTTTTTCTTTATAAACAAAAGCTTGATTTGTGCAAGCATTGCTGCTGAAAGTTTTAACTGCTCCTTCAGGAATATCAAATGTATCGCCATGCCATTGAAAAACTATTTGATTATCAGGGATTACATTTATTATAGAATTGTTAGAATCACTTTCTCTCGAAATTTTAAACCAGCCGATTTCTTTATTTTTGTTTGGATAAACTTTAGCTCCTAAAGACTTGAGCAATTAATTGAGAACCCAGACAAATTCCGAGCATAGCTTTGTCTGCATCAATAACTTTTTTAATAAATCGTTTTTCTTCTTGCAGCCATGAAAATTTATCTTCATCATTAACACTCATTGGTCCGCCCATTACAATTAGAAAATCAAAATCATTTAAATCCGGGAAATGATAATCTTCATAAAAATTTGTTTTTGCTGATTCAAATTTTTTTAAATTTATCCAATCTTCAATACAGCCGAGTCCTTCGTAAGCTACATGATGAAAAGAATGAATTTTCATAATATTCGCTTAATTTAATATTAAATTAAATATTACTGTGTCTAAGATTTCTTCAAATCGATAATGGAATATATTATATTTATGTAATAGATAATAACAATTTTTATAATTAGAATCTAATAGGATTTTTGATGCAAGAACCCGAAGTAACATTAGAATTGGCACTTGAACACGGATTAACAAAAGATGAGTATGAAAGAATAAATAAAATATTAGGCAGAGTTCCGACTTTTACCGAACTCGGAATTTTTAGTGTAATGTGGAGTGAACATTGCAGTTATAAAAATTCAATTGCATTATTAAAAACATTGCCAAGATCCGGCGGAAGACTTTTGGTAGGAGCCGGAGAAGAAAATGCAGGATTAGTTGATATCGGAGATGATCTTGCGGTTGCATTTAAAATCGAAAGTCACAATCATCCTTCGGCAGTTGAACCTTATGAAGGAGCTGCAACCGGAGTCGGCGGAATAATGAGAGATATTTTTACAATGGGCGCAAGACCTATTGCATCTTTAAATTCTTTAAGATTCGGTTCGTTAAAAAATGCAAGAACAAGATATTTATTTGAAGGAGTTGTAAAAGGAATTGGTGATTACGGAAACAGTTTCGGAGTTCCGACTGTAGCAGGCGAGGTTTACTTTGATGAATCTTATCAGGACAATCCTTTAGTAAATGCAATGGCAGTTGGAATTGTAAATAAAAAACATGTTGCTTCTGCAGTTGCAAAAGGAAAAGGAAATCCGGTAATGATTGTCGGTTCATCGACTGGAAGGGACGGAATTCACGGAGCAACTTTTGCGTCCGAAGAAATTTCAGAAAAATCTGAATCTAAAAGACCTTCTGTTCAAGTTGGTGATCCTTTCACGGAAAAATTATTACTTGAAGCAACTTTGGAAATTGTTAAAAACGGATGGCTGATTGGAATTCAGGATATGGGAGCGGCGGGGATTTCCTGTTCAACAAGTGAAATGAGTGCAAAAGGCGAAGCAGGAATGAAGATTGATCTTAACAAAGTTCCTTTAAGAGAAGACGGAATGTCCGCTTATGAAATTATGCTTTCCGAAAGTCAGGAAAGAATGTTGTGCTGTGTTAAAAAAGGTTATGAAGACAGAGTAAAAAAAGTATTTGAAAAATGGGATTTGAACTGTGAAATAATCGGCGAAGTAACAGACGACGGAAATCTTCATGTGAATTATGAAGGCGAACTAAAATCTGTAATCCCAGCTTACGAATTAGTTTTGGGAGGCGGAGCACCTGTTTATATAAGAGAAACAAAAGAACCTGCTTATTTAAAAGAAACAAAATCATTTGATTTTTCAAAACTTCCTGAACCGGAAAACATTCAGGAAGCTTTTATAAAAATATTTACCTCACCGAATATTGTTTCCAAGAAATGGGTTTATGAACAATATGATTCTATGGTAAGAACAAACACAATTGTTGGTCCCGGATGCGATGCCGCTGTTATGTATGTTAAAGAAACCAATAAAGCTTTGGCAGTAAAAACAGATTGCAACTCAAGGTATGTTTATTTGAATCCGAAAGAAGGAACTAAAATAGCAGTTGCGGAATCGGCAAGAAATATTGTCTGCTCGGGAGGAATTCCTCTTGCAATTACCAACTGTTTAAATTTTGGCAATCCTTATAAACCGGAAATATACTGGCAATTTAAACAAGCAATTGAAGGGATGGGAGAAGCCTGCAAATTTTTTGAGACTCCTGTTACCGGTGGAAATGTTAGTTTTTATAATGAATCTCCGAATACTGCGGTTTATCCAACTCCGACAATTGGAATGGTTGGATTAATTGAAGATCTAAAACATATTACAACTTCTTATTTCAAGAATGAAGGAGATCTTATTTATGTTCTAGGAGAAGATTTTGAAGAATTAGGCGGAAGTGAGTATTTAAAAATTAATCACAATAAAGTTGCAGGTGATTCACCTAAAATTGATTTAAATGTTGAAAAAAAATTACAAACTTCTCTTCTAGAATTAATTAAAAAAGGATTAATAAATTCCGCACACGATATTAGTGAAGGCGGAATTGCCGCTTCGTTAGCTGAATGTTGTTTGATCAACGAAGAAAATCAAATTGGTGCCGAAGTTAAAATTTCAATTAAAACCAGAAAAGATTTTACATTGTTTTCGGAAAGTCAGTCTAGAATAATTGTTTCAGTTGATCCTAAAAATAAAGAGAAATTTGAAAGCGGATTAAATAAAAATGATCAGAAATATTTTCTGATAGGAAAAACCGGCGGAAAAAGTTTAAAAATTAATGATGATATAAATGCTGAGCTTACAAAGCTGAGTGAAATATATTTTAATACAATTTCGCACTTTATGAATGGCTAAAGAAAAACTCATAAAAAAAATCAAGAAAACTAAAGCCTATCTTTTATTTAGGAAAGCTAGATATATTCTTCATTTAAAACCTTCTTTTCTAAAGTTCAAAGACTTTACATTATTTTATGCATCAGGTTTAATAAAAAGAATAGAAGAACATCATGTGTTTTTATTCGCTGCCGGTTTAGCATTTTCACTTTTTGTCTGTATCATTCCTTTTGTATTAATAATTTTTTTCGTACTCGGAAATATTCTTAATTCCGCACAGGTTCAATATCAGGTTAATACTTTAATTGAGACAATTATTCCATATGAACAATATGCAGATTTTGTAAAGCGTATAATTTTTTCAAGAATAAATGAAGTTATTCAGTATAAAAATATTGCCGGAATAATAGGCGGATTCGGTTTGTTGTTTGCCGCCAGCGGATTGTTCAGCAGCATGCGTACAATTTTAAATAAAGTTTTTAATGTAGAGGTTGAAGAATTTTTTATACTGGCAAAATTAAGAGACTTCGCATTAATATTAATGGTTGTTTTGATATTTTTTGCAACAACAATTCTTCTTCCGTTTTTAGAAGTAATTAGGAATTCCGCTACTCAATTAGGAATACTGACTTTTTTCAACAATGTAATATTTGAACATTTCCTTTTTACGATATTATCATTTTCACTTTTGTTTGTTGTTTTTTTAATAATGTATGTTACTGTTCCGAAAGTCCGACTGGAAAAAAAAGCAAATTTGATCAGTGCGTTCTGGGCAGCCCTTTTATGGGAAGCGGCAAAACAGGTATTCGGGTATTACATTCATAATTTTACTACACTCGGAAGAATTTATGGAACTTATGCAATAATTGTAGTAATTGCTTTCTGGATTTATTATTCCTCTATAGTTTTTATTATTGGAGCGGAAATAGGGAAGTTATATGAAGAAAGAAAATATTCCAGAAACCGCGAGATGGAAATTATTGAAGATGATTTTAATTCGAAAACACATTTTAATTAGCATTTTAAGCAAATTTTAAGAATCGGCTTAGATTCATTTAAGCGTTCTATTTTAAGTTCGTATCAAACAAAATAAGGAGAATTTAATATGTTTGATACTTCACATTTACATCCGATGATCGTACACTTTCCAATTGCATTATTAATTATTGGATTTTTATTCGATCTAGCCGGAGTTATTTCAAAAAAAGATTTTTTTAACAAAGCCGGATTTTATTTATTAATATTTAGGAACTCTTGGGGTTGTGGCAGCTTACTTTTCCGGAAATTTAGCCGGAGATGGAATTACTGAAGCTGGAACTTTAAAACAAGCTTTAGAAACTCACGAAGAAGCTGCCGAATTATCATTATGGTTGATGGTTATAATTTCCGTTATAAGAATTGGAATTGTAACTTTTAAAAAATATTCCGGAATTTTCAAATGGGCAGCCTTAGGTTTATTTTTTATCGGAGTTCTTTCAATTGCTAGAACTGGTTATTACGGAGGTGAATTAGTATATAAACACGCTGCTGGAGTTCAATTTAATTTAGGTATTGATTTCAGTTCTCAAAATTTTAATTCTCAAAATAATCAAGAAAATGAAAAGGACTAAAAATGCGGATACTTGTTGTTGAAGATGAAAAGGGTATTGCAAATTTTATAAAAGACGGATTAGAAGAAGAAAATTTTGCTGTAGATGTTTCTGCCGATGGAAATAATGGTCTGCAAATGGCGCTTGCAAATGAATATGATTTAATTCTGTTAGACTGGATGGTGCCGGGAATTAGCGGAATTGAAGTTTGCCGGCAAATAAGGAAATCTAATAATTCTGTTCCTATTATTTTTTTAACTGCAAAAGATACTGTTCAAGATACCGTTTTCGGACTGGAAGCCGGTGCAAATGATTATATCCGCAAACCATTTGAATTCGAAGAACTGCTTGTTAGAGTTAGAGTTCAACTTAGGACAAAATCGGGTGAGCAGAATATTTTAACATTTAAAGACATTAAAATGGATTTAAACACTCACCAGGTTTATCACGACTCGGAAGAAATTTCCTTAACTCAAAAGGAGTTTGCTCTTCTTGAATTTCTTGTAAGAAATAAAAATAAAGTCTGCACCAGGACAAGGATTATAGAACACGTTTGGGATATTCATTTTGATGCCGACACTTCCGTGATTGATGTTTATATAAATTTTCTTCGGAAAAAATTGGATAAAGGAAACGGAAAAAGTTTTATTCAAACTGTCAGAGGTGTCGGATATATAGTCAGGGAAGAATGAAATCTTTTAGTTTAAGAAATAGAATTGCATTTTATTTTCTGGGTGCAACAGCTGTAATGGTTCTTGTACTTTTTATTACTATTTATTTAGTAGTTCATTCCACTGTTTATACGCATCTAGATGAAGATTTAAATGCAGAAACTAACGAAGTATTTAAAAGTATTGTTGTATTAAATGATCAGTTTATTTTTGCAAATCCGTTCGAATGGTCTGAAAATGAACACAGCCAAATAGAAGTTAATCCGACATTTATACAAGTTACCGATTCGCTTGGAAATATTATTAAAAAAACAGGAAATCTTTTTGAGGGAAGAATCCAATTTGATCCTACAATAAAAACAAAAAGATATTACAACACAGTTCTTTCAGGAAAACCAACTAGACAAGTTCAAGTTCCGATAAACAATCCAAACGGAAAAAACCTCGGATTTCTTATTATTGCAATTCCATCTGGAAGAATCCGCTTTAGTGTTAAACAATTTAAGTAAGGTTTTATTTGTTGCTTATCCTTTCGTTCTTGTTGTTTTGTTTTTTATAACAAGGTTTTTTGCAGGGAAAAGTATAGAACCAATTGATAGTGTGATTACATACAGCTGAAAAAATATCAAAAGAAAATTTAGATGAAAGAATTGAACCGCCGATTCATAAAGATGAACTTTATAAGTTAACATCTACTATAAATCAACTGCTCGACAGACTTGAAGACGCAGTGTTGAGAGAAAAACAATTTACTTCCGATGCTTCACATGAATTGAGAACACCCTTATCGGTTATTAAAGGTACCTTGGAAGTATTAATCCGTAAACCTAGAAGCGTTGAACATTATGAAGATAAAATTCAATATTGTATAAATGAAGTTAATAGAATGTCTGAATTAATTGATCAGTTATTGTTGCTTGCTCGATATGAAAGCGGAAAAATTAATCCTATTGTAACAAGATTTAATTTAGTTGAAAAGTTACAAAATGTTCTTGCTCGTTTAATTAATGAAATTGAAATGAAAAATATAAGTGTTGAACTGAGTGAAGAATATAAAACTTTTAATATAGAAGCTGATCCCACAATGACGGAAATTATGTTAGAAAATATCATTTCAAATTCCATTAAATATTCCGAAAATGGAAAACAAATAAAAATCGACATTGAGGAAAACAATGATAAAATTATTTGTATAATAAAAGATGAGGGAATTGGAATGAGAAAAGAACAGATTTCAAGAATATTTGACAGGTTTTACAGAGCGGACGAATCAAGAAATTCTGAAACCCAGGGAAATGGATTGGGTTTATCAATAGTTAAAAAACTTTCCGAAATTCAAAATATTGAGTTATCAATAAATAGCGTACCTTTAAAAGGAACTACGGTTATTTTCAAATTTCCTTTGAATTGACTTCATTTATAACCAGCCTAAAAATTTTAAGCAATTTTTAAGAATACTTTAAATTCATTTTTAGACTCAAATATTATTTTTGGTTTATAAATTTCAACAATCAAAAATAAATGGAGTAAAAATGAAAATCAGAAATATGTTAACAATTGTTTCGCTTGTATTCTTCACCAGCATTTTAAGTTTTGCAAACAATCCTTCGTCACTAAACCAAACCATAAATAATCTAAAAGATGCTTTACTTGGTGAAACCACTGCGAGTGCTAAATACATGGCTTATTCTAAAAAAGCAAAAGAAGAAGGTCTTGATAAAATTGCTTTGTTGTTTGAAGCTGCTTCTAATGCAGAAAGAATCCATGCCGGAAATCATAAAGCGGTTTTAGAACAATTGGGAGTCAACGTTGATAAAGTTGAACCGAATAAATTTGAAATAAAATCAACAAAAGAAAATTTGGAAGATGCTATAAACGGAGAGTCTTATGAAGTTGCTACAATGTATCCCGAATTCTTAAAGACAGCTCAAGAAGGTAATGTAAATTTAGCAATGATTACTTTCAACTATGCATATCAAACAGAAAAGAAACATAAAGCAATGTATACAAATGCATTGGAAAAATTAAATAGCGGGCAAGCTGATAAATTACCCGGATTGTATATGGTCTGTACAACTTGCGGTAATACTTATGATGGGCAAGCGCCTCAACGCTGCGGAATCTCTATGACTCCACGTGAAAGATTCCTTACTATAAAATAAATAATAGCCCATCATTAAAGAAAGCCTGGTTTCCCAAATAGGGAGCAGGCTTTCACTTTTTAAATCCATTTAATAAACTATTTTTATAGGTTCATCTGTAAAACAAGTTTTGTTTAATTTCATATAGAAATTTACTTGACAAACGAAAAATATATTATTATTTTTAATCAGACAAATTTATCTGATTATAATGACAGTAATTTTTTCTAAAAAATGTGAATACGGACTCCAAGCAGTACTTTTTCTGGCTGCTCATCATAACAGTGAAGTAATTTCTGCCGATGAGATTGCTAAGAAATTGAATATCCCAAAAGAATTCGTTTCCAAAATTCTGCAGAGTTTAACGGAAAGCGGAATAGTCTTTTCTAAAAAAGGGAAGTCCGGAGGTTTTTCTCTTGCTAAGGATCCTTCAAAAATAAGATTAATTGATATCGTTGCTGCCATTGACGGGCTGGGAATTTTTAATAATTGCGTTTTGGGTTTTCCAAACTGCAATCCGGATCATCCTTGTCCTGTTCATAATAAATGGGGAGAGTTAAGAACAAAAGCATATAATATGCTTACAGATGAAACTATAGATAAGTTCAAAGAAAAAACATTGGATAAGATAAGCGCTATTTAAATTTTTTTAATATATAATCGGACATTTTAATCTGAATATGAACACAAAAAAGAAAATCATACGCAACACCGAAAAACCAATACAGAAATACAGGTTCATTATTCAAAGTGCATTTGTAGGTTTATGTATATGGATTGGAATAGAATTTTATTTATTCATGCAATATTTGGAAACAGGCGGAAGAGCAGAATTTTTCAGCCGTCCTCCAGGAGTCGACGGTTTTCTTCCGATAAGTTCTTTTATGAGCTTTTATTTATTCTTAAAAACCGGAATAATTCATAATGCTCATCCTGCAGGATTTTTTATTTTCCTTGCCATTGTTTTAGTTTCTTTAGTTTTTGGAAAAGCATTCTGCAGCTGGCTTTGTCCTATCGGAACTATCTCCGAACTAATAGGGGACTTTGGCGATAAGATTATGAAAAAAATATTTAAAATAAAAACTCCTTTAAGATTGCCGAAGTGGATCGATTATCCTTTAAGAAGTATTAAATATTTATTGCTTGGTTTTTTATTTTATGCTGTTTTTTATTTGATGAACACCGTAGCATTAGAAGCATTTTTAAATAGTCCGTATAACCAGGTTGCAGATTTAAAGATGTATAAATTTTTTGCCGATCTTTCTCAATCTGCAATAATTATTTTGGCTGTATTGTTTGTACTTTCAATTTTTATAAGAAATTTCTGGTGCAGATTTTTATGTCCTTACGGCGCATTGCTTGGACTGGTTTCAATATTATCTCCGAATAAAATTAAAAGAAATCCAATCAGCTGTATCGACTGCGGATTATGCAACAAAGCATGTCCTTCAGCAATAAAAGTTGATAAAGTAAAAACCGTTATATCCGATGAATGCAGTACGTGTCTGAGCTGTGTTGATGTTTGCCCTGTTGCAGACACACTTGAATTAAAATCAGTTATAACTAAAAAGAAGGTTTCTAAAAAAGCAGTTGCAATTGGAGTGGTTGTAATTTTTATGGCCGTTACAGGGCTTGGAATTTTAACCGGTCATTGGCAGAATCATATAAAAAGACAAGCATATATAATTCATTATGAAAGAATGGATTCATACGGTCATCCAACCGGGACAGCAGCGGTTAAAGAGTTTAATAAAGAATCACAAACCGGGATGATTCAAAAGAAAAATAAAGAGGGAAATATTCCGGTTTCAGGAAGTCCGAAATTTTAAAGTAAAGGAGAATATTATGAATAATCTAATTGATAAAAATGATGTTATAAATCGTTATAAAAATATGACATTGCAAGAAATTGTAAAAAATGATTTTCAAACGGCAAGTGTATTTGAAAAATATAATCTGGATTTTTGCTGCCGTGGAAACAAAACTATTATAAATGCTTGTTCAGACCAGAATATTAATGCAGAAGCTGTCGTAAATGATTTGACTGAAATCTTTGAAAAAAAGAACAGAGACTTACCGCATTTTGATGAATGGGAACTAGATTTTATGATAGATTATATAATTAATAATCACCATAAATACATTTTAAGAATGATACCGATAATTTCTATGCACTTAGAAAAAGTTGCATCGGTCCATTTTGAAAATCATCCGGAAATGGTTGAAGCTGCTAAGATATTTTCTGTGGTTTATAAAGACTTAAAGCAGCATATGATAAAAGAAGAACAGATTTTGTTTCCTTTTATTAAACAACTAGTTAAAGCAAAAAGAAATAACTCAAAAGCAGAACTTCCTTATTTCGGAACTGTTAAAAATCCTATCAGAATGATGATAAAAGAACATGAAACTGCAGGCGATGATTTGTACAAAATTAGAGACCTTACCAATAATTATGCAATTCCCCTTGATGCCTGCAGCACATTTGAAGTAAGTTTAAAGGAATTACAGGAATTTGAAGAGGATTTACATAAACATGTTCATCTTGAAAACAACATTTTATTTCCAAAATCTGTTAAATTAGAGGAGGAATTAATTGAGGTTTTATAAAGAATGCTGCAGGACATTCAAAATATTGATGATATTAAGATATTAGTTGATAAATTTTATGAAAAAGTAAATAAGGATGAGCTGCTCTCCCCGATCTTTAATGATATTGCTAAAATAGATTGGGAAGAGCATCTTCCAATAATGTATAGTTTCTGGCATACGGTTCTATTTTTTGAAAATGACTACAAAGGGGAAGCATACAAAAAACATTTGAACTTACCTATAAGCAAATCGCACTTCAAAAAATGGCTGGATTTATTCTTCCAAACATTGGATGAAAACTTTAAAGGTGAAAAAGTTAACAAAGCAAAAGAAAGTGCTGTTAGAATTGCAGATATTTTCCAAGTTAAGATGGGGATTAAAAAACATAATATTTCTATCGGTGATAACGGCAAAATTTGAGGTATTGAGGAATTCAATATTATTCTTTTTTGTATAATCATTCTGAAATCCATATTTATTATAAATCACAGCTTCCCCATCCATTTAAAAATTTTTATGCATTCATCCAAAATTATTTGTAAAATAAATCTGATATTTTAATACTCAATTCTGACAATAGTAAAAAAGGATAAAAAATAAATTCGGTTCGTTCTTAAATATTATTTTCACACATCAGTTAACTTCATCATTCTAATTAATCTATAGGAGGTTAAATGTTAAAACGATTTACGGTAAGCTTATTCTTTTTTGTTTTCTCATGTTTCATGTTTGGTCAAACATGGACTGAAGTCAGCCAGCTTCCATCACCCAGCCCCAATATAAACTCAATTTCAGTTGTAGATCAAAATACAATATGGGTAGCTTGTGATGGTTCAGCAGTATATAAAAGTACAGACGGCGGAGCTACATGGCAATTAAAAGCTCCATCAACCGGACAGAATTTATATGGCATTTCTGCAGTTGATGATATGAATTGCTGGGTTGGAACAGGTAATGGTGCAATATATCATACAACTGATGGAGGTAATACCTGGTCACAGCAAATTATTGTTTCCGGAAGTTTTATAAACGGCATAAAAATGTTTGATGCCAATAATGGTGTTTACGTTGGTGATCCTCCTGGAACCGGACAATCATACCAGTTTAGATATACTACTGATGGAGGAGCTAATTGGACATTATCTCCATCGGCACCAATAGCAGCCAACGAGTTCGGTGTTATAAATGCATGGGATTGGACTGATCAAAATCATTTTTGGATTGGCTCTGCAAATATCAATTCTAATGCAACAACAGCAAATGTATTTTATACAACTACAGGATTTACCGGAACTTTTATGACAGCGGATGTACCTGGTACAGGCGGCACTCAAGGTTTATATTATCAAGCGGTCGGTTTTACAGATAATATGCATGGTGTCATTGGTTCTAATGGAAATAATATTATGAAAACTACTGATGGCGGTGCAACATGGAGCTACGACAAATATTCCTCCTGGTGTTACATCTTTTGCTGCAATAAACATGTACGCTTTTAAAGATGGTTCCAACATTATTAGAATGTCGTTAAATGAAACAACTGGCTATCGAATGTTTATGACAACAGACTATGGTAATACATGGACCGAGGAGACATTACCTGCTGATGCAGCTACAAATGGTGTACAGCATATGCAGTTCATAAATGAAAATTTGGGCTTTGCTGGATGCGGTGCCGGATATTTTATTAAATATACCGGACCAGTGCCTGTTGAATTAACTTCGTTTACTGCAAATGCATTAAGCGGAAAAGTTAATTTAAATTGGAAAACTGCAACTGAAACTAATAATCGCGGATTTGAAATTGAAAGACAGGTTGTCAATAATGATCAAAAAAGTGAATGGACAACTGTTGGATTTAAAGAAGGCCAGGGTACAACAACCGAACCACAAGATTATTCTTATTCGGATGATATTTCGAACTTAACTGCAAATTCTATCAGTTATAGATTGAAACAAGTTGATTTCGACGGCAAAGCGACTTATAGTAAAGTTGTAAATGTTGATAATATTATTCCCGCTGAATATGCACTTTATCAGAATTATCCTAATCCGTTCAACCCATCAACTGTTATAAAATATCAACTTCCTGCTGATAACTTTGTAAGTTTGAAAGTTTATAATTCATTAGGTCAGGAAGTTTCAACATTGGTTAACGGAACAATACAGGCAGGAATTCATCAAGTAACTTTCAATGCTAATAAATTATCTTCCGGAGTATATTACTATATTTTAAGAATAGGAGATATTAATAATAACTCATTCGTAAAAACCGGAAAGATGATGTTGATGAAGTAAGATTTAAATTTTTATCTTATTTAAAATGCGGCTTTTACGGCCGCATTTTTTTTGGAATTATAAAATAAAATTTTATTTGACATTTAAATATTCATTGCAGATTTTTAAAGATTACAATTAAAGATAAGGGGAATAGTTCCTTATATACTTCAATAATTTAGTTCGATGACTTATTGTTGAATTAAATTTAATTAACGGAGTAGTTATGAAAAAATTCTTTACTATAGTTTCAATGATTTCTTTTCGTTGCAGTTTTAAATTTATATGCACAGCCCGTTGTAAACGGAGATTTAAGTGATGCGGATTATACTACGATTGCAGTAAAACAAAACAGTAATGCTGGTTTCGGCAGCGCTATAGATGTTTCCAAAATTGTTTATTATGCGGATGCACCTAATTCAATGTTGTATTTAGGTTTTGTAGGAAAATTGGATGTAACGAACGATAATGCTTTAGGAGTTTGGTTAAATATTTCAGGTACTGGATCTCCAACCGGATTAGCTGCCGGGTCAAGTTTAGGATTTTCAGGCGCAGGAAATTATATGGATGGAGATAATGGAAGTAATATAGATTTTAAAGCGGATTTTGAAGTTGATTATATGTTTGCATTTAATCCAGGTGGCGGAAACACATCTGTATATTGGGATGCCTCTTCTCATGTCGGCGGCGGATCAGTTGCAGAATATCAAGGTTCATGCGATCAATCCGGTACTCCTGCTGCAAATAGTAATGCCGGCGGAGGAATTTTTACTCAGAATAGCATAACATTTGCATTTAACAACGGAGGCGGTGCTGATCAAGGTTTGGAAATGGCAATTCCTTTCTCAGAACTCGGTGCTAACTCAACAATGAGTTTAGAGGCTTTTGCTTTTATTGTTAGTTCTACGGGATATTTTTCCGATGTTACAACTCCTGGAAATGTAGCTGGCGGAAATCTTGGAAATAATCCGGATTTTAGTACTTTAGCCGGAGGTTCATATCATTCAACTCCGGAAGTTTCTTTACCGGTTGAGTTAACTTCTTTTAATGCTGATGTAAATAATGGAAATGTTTTCTTAAAATGGGAAACTGCTACAGAAACAAATAATAAAGGATTTTCTGTTGAAAGAAAAATTGAAAATCAAAATTGGACAACCATAGGTTTTGTTAATGGTACACGGAAATTCAAATATAAAAAACAATTATAGTTTTTCAGATGATTTAACAAATCTTAATGCTTCAAATTTAAGCTACAGACTTAAACAAATAGATATTGATGGGAATTATAAATACAGCAATATTGTTAATGTTGTAAACAGTGTTCCTGATAATTTTGCACTTTATCAGAATTATCCAAATCCATTCAATCCTTCTACAATTATTAAATATCAAATTCCAAAAGAAGATTTTGTATCGCTTAAGGTTTATAATTCTTTAGGACAAGTTGTTGCAAATCCTGTAAACGGAATTGTAAATGCCGGAGTTCATCAATTAAATTTTAATGCTTCAAATTTAAGTTCCGGAATTTATTATTATGTTTTAAGAGTTGGACAACTAGATAACAGCAAGTTTGTTAAAACTGCTAAGATGATGTTAATTAAATAAAAATTTAATTTATTGAGACCGCGGATAATGCGGTCTCAATTTTAATTTCTATATAAAATATTTTATTATTCTTTAAGATTTATTCTTAATTATTGATTGGTTCTTTCTAAATGAAAATTAAATCTAAATTCCTGTTTCCTGTTATTGTGATATGTTCTATATTCTTTATAGGATGGGGACAAGTTGGGCATCATATTATCAATTATAATACAATTCTATCTGCTCTCCCCGAAATGCAATTCTTTAATACCTGGGCCGATTCTTTAGCAGCTCATGGTTCTGATGCTGATTATAGAAAAGATTGGGATCCCAACGAAGCGCCGAAACATTATATTGATATTGATAATTATCCTGAATTTGTAGCAAACGGTTTTATCCCTCAAAGTTTTGATTCTTTAGTTGCTATTCATGGTTATTCTTTTGTAATGGATCAGGGAATTCTTCCCTGGGCAATCTTAAATACTGCCGATTCATTAAAAGCTGCTTTCGAAATGGATGATATGCATAAAGCTATGTTGGTTGCCGCCGATCTCGGGCATTATATTGCCGACGGACATATGCCGCTTCATATTACAAAAAATTATAATGGACAATATACCGGGCAGAATGGTGTTCATTCCCGTTATGAATCTAACTTAATCGGAGATTACCAGGATCAAATAGTTTATGATGGAGATAGCCTGCAATATATAGAAAATCTGCCTGACTTTGTTTTTAATATGCTGTATGAAAATTATCAATATGTGGATTCTGTTTTATATGCAGATTCCGCTGCTTATGCTTTTGCAGGAAGTCATTCTAATTCTGCATACTACAGTAAATTTTGGGAAATCGCTAAAAATTTTACAATTGGTTTATTTCAAAAAGCATCATATAGAATTGCATGCGTAATTTATACTGAATGGGTGAATGCCGGCCAGGCCACAGTGTTAATGAAGAACAAAATAAGTATATTACATTCATTTGAATTATCTCAGAATTATCCTAATCCGTTTAATCCAAGCACTAATATTCAATATACAATAATCAGTAAGCAATTTGTTACTTTGAAGGTTTATAATGTATTAGGAAAAGAAGTTGCAAGACTTGTTAATGAAAATAAATCTCCAGGAATTTATAGTGTTAAATTTGATGCAACCAATCTGCCAAGCGGAATATATTTTTATAGATTAAATAATGAAAATAAACTGAAATGAAAAAGATGGTCCTATTAAAGTAAGATTTAAAATGGTAGATGGAAGATGTAGAAAGATAAAATTAAAAAGTATAAAAAGAACGAATGAATTTTTGCATGATTGCAAGTTTTAATGATGGAGATTTGGATTATTAAACCTCAGAGAAAACAGAGTAAACACAGAATTTTGTCAACTTAGCGTTCTTTGCGGTTTTTATATGGAATGATTAAAACGGCTGACTGCTCTTAAAAACAATCAGCCTTAATTTTTTTAGGCTTTCATTCTTCTGCCTTGCTCTTCATGAATGAAAAGCCAGCTGCAGATCTTTCCGATATTTATCTCTTCAAAATTATGCCAGTATGCTTTTGTTCGTACATGCATAGAACTTGTGTCGTTTTCGGGTATTGATTCAACTTCCGCGATAAGTTCCTTAATTCTATTCTGCCATTTCAACATATTATTTTTACGCAGATCTACCCAGCCTTCATTTGCCCATGTATTAATATTTTCATCATTTATCGACAATTCATTTTCTCCTCTGAAAGCCGGAATCTTTAATAATGCTTCCTCTTAAAAGTGAATTACCTTCAGGTAAGAAGAATTGGAATTCCAATTGATAGAATTTCATTTCTTAATTTGTCGTCAACTGTAATAATTTCCATGCATTTTTTTGATAATTCGGTTGGATTTGCTTTAACAATATCATGCATTGTTTTGTTGAACAATCTCAGTAAATGAATTTCAAATAATAATTTTGATAATCTCGGAGGACCGAGTAATTCAAAAGCCACACTGTTTATATTATTTAACTTCTCGAGTTCATCTAATTTTCTTACCGCCATATGCTGCATATAACCTGCTCTATATGTCGGTTCCAAAGTTGCATGATCAAGTGAACTAACAATATCATGTCCGGTGTTGCCGCCTTTAATTTCAAAAATTACTACATCCGCAATTTCTTCCGGAGTTACAAATTCCATCTGTTTTTGAGCTGTTATGGTTTCAAATTCTCCTCTTGAAAATATTCCGTTCTCGCCGGTATCAATAAATACTGATTTTAAAGATTGTCCGGTAGTTTTATACCGTTTATCGGAACAAATTGTAAACTTACCTTTTAGAGGAATTGCTTCGGTTAAAGGAATATCAAAAATTTCAATAGGTTTTCCTTTTCTTTTTATCTCACCAAATTCTATTCTTTTCCATGCAATAGCGGCAGTTGGTTTTACTTCTTTTGTGATAGGTCCGTCCGGAGTTCTTCCCATTAGAAATAAAAGCAGAGTATGGGCACCTGCAATAGAAGATTTGCTTAATAAAACTCTGGAAGGTTTTTCTTCACTGTGCGTATAAGGAATATTTAAACCCATTCCGCCTGTTCCGCTTGTACCTATTTTCATATAAACTTTTGTCTGAACCTGATTCATCGAACTATATAATAACTGAACATGTCTTATTAATTGAGGAATATATTCAGTGCAAATTAATTTTTCGGTTTCTTCTACAATTTCATCATAATTTGCTTTATTTAAAATTGCCCTTTTTATATTCCGGTAGCTTGTATAAACATCCTGATATGCAATTGCAGTAGCAGTGTTTATACAATCAATAATTATGTCAGGTTTAAATTCATTTAAGAGATGATATACAGAAGAACTTTTTAAAATATTATCGGAAAGTTCTTCCATAATATCCGTCATTAAAACTTTACGTTTTTCTTTATCGGCGAGAATTTGCAGTCGGTTTAAATCTTTGTATTCATATCTTACAAAAATATCTCCGCCCCAGGGAATAAAATAATTTTTCCCTTTTTCAGGAAATTCTTTTTCAAACTTTTTTACAGCTTCTTGTGCTTCATGCAGAAATAAAGAAGTTATTATTATTTTTTTAGGATTATCTAAAACCAGTTTACGTGCAACCGCACTTCCTACTAAACCAAATCCTCCTAGAACCAATACTGTTTTGTTCTGTAAATCCATAGTATTTCCCCGTAATAAGTAAATAAATATATACTTCAAAATTACGGTAAACTTTTCAGCGAGGCAATGTTTATCGGAACAAAAAATAATAGACTTTTTTTAAGTGAAAATCCGGTGTATTGGAAATCAAATCTAATTTTAATTAAAAAATAAAATACAATAAATTGCTTAACAAAAATTTCATTGTTAAATTATAATTCTATTTTAAAATATTTAATATTCAATTTGAAATTCTGGTGATAATCGATGAAAGTAGCCGATCTTCTTAATGAAAAAGTAATAATTGCAGATTTAAAGAGCCGGGAAAAAATAGGCGTGATTAACGAAATGATTGATCTATTTAAGGGTGATGCGAGAATAAGAGATCTTGAAAAGGTTAAGAATTCCGTTCTTGAAAGAGAAAAAATTATGTCTACCGGTGTTGGAAAGGGTTTTGCAATTCCACATGGAAAAACTAATGCTGTAAATGAAATTTTGGCTGCTTTCGGAAAAACCAAAGACCCAATTGATTATCAATCTTTAGATAATAATCCTGTTAACCTTGTTTTTCTTTTAGTTGGAAAAGATAATCTGGTTAGTACCCATATAAAACTTTTAAGCAGAATTTCCCGTATGATGAATAAAGATGAATTCAGAGATCAATTAATAAATGCCGAAACTAAACAGGAAATTTTAGAACTTTTCAAAAAAGAAGAAGAAAATTATTTTGAAGTTTGATTAATAAGTTAATTCCTACCGCTAAAATTCATCTTCTGTACAAATTTATATCTATCTTTTAAAAGTTATTTAATATCTTTATAAATTCAATTATTTTTAATTTTTAAAAATATTTCACCGGTATTTACACAATTTGGTAATAATAATGATTAAAGCAATTACAGGTACAAAAGATATTTTACCCGCCGAAAATCCGAAATGGAAATATTTAGAAAATATAATATACTCAGGTTTTTACAGATTTTAATTACAAGGAAATCAGAACTCCAGTTTTTGAAGAAACTTCTCTTTTTGCACGCAGTATTGGAGAAGAAACCGATATAGTCGGCAAGGAAATGTATACTTTTCTTGATAGAAGCGAAACCAGCATAACATTAAAACCCGAAATGACGGCAGGAGTTGTTCGCGCATTTGTTGAACATTCTTTGGGAAAACAGCAGCCGCTCAATAAACTTTATTACATTTCTCCGATGTTCAGGCAGGAGAGGCCGCAAGCCGGCAGGCTTAGACAATTTCATCAGTTCGGTGCAGAAGCAATAGGAAGTACTTCTCCTTTGCTTGATGCAGAAATGATTATAATGGTTTATGAGATTTTAAAAGACTCGGTTTAAAAGATTTAACTGTAAAAATAAATTCTCTCGGCGTTCCTTCTTCCAGAGAAAATTATAAAGAATTACTTAAAAAATTTTTGGAAGATAAAAAAGATAAATTATCAAACGACAGCAAAAGAAGATTAGACAAAAACATTTTAAGAATTTTTGACAGCAAAGATGAAAATGATCAAAAGATTATGAAAGATGCTCCATTGCTTATTAATTATTTAGATGAAGAAAGTAAAAACGATTTTGAAATTGTAAAAAATGCTTTGAAAAATGTTAATATTCCTTTTGAGATCGATCCTACTTTGGTAAGAGGATTAGACTACTACACAAAAACCACTTTCGAAATTGTAAGCGGAAAAGTCGGTTCGCAAAGTGCATTGTGCGGCGGCGGAAGATACGATCTTCTTGTTCAGGAACTTGGCGGTGATCCGACTCCCGGAGTTGGATTTGCAGCCGGAATTGAAAGAATTCTGCTTGCCTGCGAAAATGAAAATTCATTCACTCTTCCTCATGAAAATATTGATGTTTATTTAATAAGATTGGATAAAGATTTAACCTCTGAAGTATTTAAATTGGCGGCGGAATTAAGAACCAATAATTTTATAGTTGAAATGGATTATCTGGATAAAAGTGTAAAAGCTCAAATGAGAGAAGCAAATAAATTAAATGCAAAATTTGTTCTTTTTGTAGGAGGCGATGAATACAAAGAAGGTAAATTCAATTTGAAAAAAATGGAAACAGGTGAACAGAAACAAATTCCAATAACTGAAGTTAAAAATTCCATAAACAATTTTTGAAATTAGCTAATTAGCCCCGGAGAAATTATTAATGTATCCTGAATTATTTAAAATAGGTCCTTTTACAGTTTACAGTTACGGTTTGATGCTTGGTATTGCATTTATAATTGCAAGCTGGCTTTTAAATAAAGAAGTTGAAAGAAAAAAACTTGATCCGAATGTTGGAACGGAAATTACTTTGCTTGCAATTATTTTTGGAATTGTCGGAGCAAAGTTATTCAGTTTGTTTGAGAATTGGGATGCATTTTTAAAGAATCCAATTGGTATGGCTTTTTCTCCCGGCGGTTTAACTTTTTACGGCGGATTAATTTTAGCAATTATAGCAATTTGGATTTATGTCAGAAAGAAAAAAATTCCATTTCTTGTTATTGCCGATGCAACTGCTCCTTCATTAATACTCGCTTATGGAATCGGAAGAATCGGATGTCAATTAGCAGGGGACGGTGATTATGGTTTGCCGACAAGTTTACCATGGGGAACAAATTATTCTAACGGAACAGTTCCTCCTTCGGTGGCCTTCAGTGATCCCGGGGTACTTCATCATTTCCCCTGGATTGCAAAAGCATTTCCAAACGGAGTTCCAAACAATACTCCACTTCAACCAACTCCAATTTATGAATTTCTTTTGGCATTAATTATCTTTTTTATTTTGTGGAAATTCCGTAAAAAAGATTGGATGGACGGAAAACTTTTCATGCTGTATTTAATTTTGGCAGGATTGGAAAGATTTTCAATTGAATTTATTAGATTAAATCCCAGACTTTTATTTAATCTTACCGAAGCTCAATTGATTTCTGTTGTAATGATGGTGGCCGGCACAATCGGATTTATTTATTTAACTAAAAATAAAAATCTTAAAAAATTCGTTCCGCCTCCCATAAAAACTGAAACGGGCAAAAAAGGCAAACGTGCTTCTGCGTAAATAATTTGATTTAGTTTTTATCGGATAAAATTTCTAATTTATTATCTAAATAATAAATTACTTCCCGGGGTGTATTAAATGAACCTTATTATAGGAAGAAAACCTGTACTTGAAGCAATAAATTCAGGTGAAGAAATTGATCAGGTTTTTATTCAATACGGACAGCAGGGTTCAATTATCAAAGCCATTCAAGTTGCTGCAAGAAAAAGAAAAATTAAATGTTCGCTTGTTTCTCCCGATAAATTTAAAAGTCTCAGCAGAAATTCAAATACACAGGGCGTTGCAGCGAAAAAATTAGATCAAAAATTTTCTAATTTGGATGAAGTTATAACAGCATCTCAAAAAGATAAATTCCCATTAATACTATTACTTGATTCTATTCAAGACACGCATAATCTTGGAGCAATTTTGCGAACTGCAGAATGCAGCGGAATTAAAGGAGTTGTTGTTAGCAAACACAATAGTGCTCCCATAAATGAAACCGTTATTAAAACTTCAACGGGTGCCTCCGAACATTTAATGATAGCAGTGGCGAACAATTTAAAGAATACTATTTCCGAATTAAAAGAAAAAGGTTTCTGGATTGTAGGTTCTTCACTTGAATTGTCATCATCTGCTAAACCGGTTTCAAAAGTATATACGGAACTTGATTATAAAATGCCTGTTGCTTTAGTTTTAGGCAATGAAGAAAAAGGAATTAAAAGAATAATTGCAGAAAATTGTGACTTTCTTGTAAAGATCCCCATGAAAGGTAAAATACAATCGTTAAATGTTTCCGTAGCCGCCGGGATCTTGCTGTTTGAAATATTAAGACAAAGAAATTCTTAAAAATTAAGTTTAATAATTAATGATTATATTAAATCTTTTTAGATCTAATATGAAATCCTTATTAAAAGCATTACGATATTTGTTTTTGTTATTCTTAATTATTTTTATAAACAATTGTAATGCTCCACGCACCAATCCTTTAGATCCGAATAACCCTGATTATAATTTATCTGTTATAGAAGGAACAGTAAAAAGAATAAGCTTTCCCAATAATCCTATATCAGGCGTAAATGTTTCATGGGAAAATGAAGATATAACTGTTGTAACAAACAGCAGCGGATATTTTGCTTTAGAAAATATAAAACGCGATAACGGCTGGCTTGTTTTTAATAACCAGAATTATTTTATTGATTCGGTTTTTGTTAATTGGAACGGAAGGCAAAAAGTAAATCTTCAAGCAGGATTAAATGCTGTTCCAAAACTCGATAGTTTACAAATTTATAGTATTATAATTAATAAATTTCAATTTGCTCAAGTATCTGAGATATATGTCGGCGCACATGTTTCGGATTTGGACGGGGAAAATGATATTGATTCCGTTTTTGTGGGCAGCACTGATTTACACTTCAAAAAATTATTAGTTTATAATCCCGTAACAAAATTTTACGAAGGAACTTTTACACCTACGGATTTAAACATTGGCTCACTGGAAGAAATAATCGGACATGAACTGCATATTCTTGTAAAAGACTTAAACGGCAGATGGCAGGATGTTGGAGCAGGAAACTTAAAAAGAGTAATTAAAGAAGAAATAGAAACAAGTTCTCCAATAAACAATCAAACTGTAACACCGCCGATTACTTTGAAATGGAAAAGATTTACGCCGGGATTTGATTTTAAATTTTTAGTTCAAATTTATACTGATCAAAGTCCTCCTGAATTAATTTGGGAAAAAAATAATGTTCCGCCTGATTCAATTTCAACTCAGGTAACTGCACTAATTCCAAGCGGAGAATATTTTTGGGTAATTTGGTCAATTGATAATTTTAACGACAGAAGCCGTTCAAAACCGGCTTCATTTAATATTCAATAAAGCTAATTATGATAAAAGATTTAACAGATTTTAGTCAAATAAAGGAACTTTCTAAAGAGCAGTTTGAAGCTTTATACAAAATAAGCGAGGCACTGAATTCTGTGGAATATCAGGCTAAATTAATTGAGCATGTTTTGGATTTAATAATTGATGTTATCAATGCTGATAGAGCTCTTTTTGTAAAATATAATTCAGGTTCAAAAGATTTTAATATAATTTCTGCAAGAAATATTAAAAGAGAAAACATTTCCGATATATCAAAATTTTCATCAGGAGTTTTACAGCAGGTTATCGAAACTAAAAAATCCATTTTATATCATGATGTTCAGCATGATCCGAAAGTATCTCAATTTGAGAGTGTTCAAATTCATAATATTAAATCTGTAATTGGTGTTCCGGTTTTAATGAATAAAAAAATATGGGGAATAATTCTAGCCGACAGTCAGACAAATCGTAAAGAATTTAATGATGAAAACCTTGTCTTCTTAAACTTCTTTTCCAATTTAGTTGCACTTGCGTTGGATAGAATAATTGAACTGGAAAAATTAAATGACGAAAACCAAATTCTAATTAATAAACTTCAGTACAGTGAAAAAATTCCAAATATGATCGGCGAAAGTAAACCGATGCGTGAATTGGCAAAATTAATACATAAAGTTGCCAGAACAAATGCAACAGTTTTAATATTGGGTGAAAGCGGTACCGGAAAAGATTTAGTTGCTAAAGCAATTCATTCATTAAGTAAAAGAAACGATAAACCTTTCATTGCACAATTTTGCGGAAATATTCCTGAATCACTTTTGGAAAGTGAATTGTTCGGATATAAAAAAGGAGCTTTTACAGGGGCCGACTCCGATAAAAAAGGCTTGCTTGAAGTTTCGGATAACGGTACGTTATTTCTAGATGAAATTGCTGAAATTTCCGCATCTGTACAAACAAAATTACTTAGAGTTATAGAAAATAGAGAAATAATTCGAGTTGGTGACACGCAAGTAAGAAATGTAAATTTAAGATTGTTGGCTGCAACTAATAAAGATCTTAAAGAGTTTGTAAAAGAAGGAAAATTCAGAGAAGATCTTTTTTACAGATTGAATGTTTTTCCGATTAAACTTCCGCCTTTAAGAGAAAGAAAAGGCGATATTCCATTGCTCGCAGATAATTTCTTAAAAGAATTAGGCGGCAAGGATTATTCTTTTGAAAGTTCCTCAATAAAAAAAATGGAAAAGTATTTTTGGCCCGGGAATGTTAGACAATTATTAAATGTAATTAACCGGGCTGTAATTTTAAGCGACTCAAAAAAAATTGAAGAAGACAAAATTATTTTTGAAGAAGAAAAAGACCTTGAAGATTTTTCAGGTACTTTAAAAGAATTTGAAAAAAAAATCCTTTTAAAAAGATTAAAAGAATTCGACGGCAATAAAACTTTAACTGCAAAATCTTTAGGTGTTTCCGTAAGATGGATTCAATTAAAAATGAAAGAAATTGAAAAATAATTTTACAAATGGGAAGCTCCAAAGAAATATTGTTCGACAAATTTGAAGTTATAGAATGTCTTAAAAAAGATGAACATACAGGTGTTTATCTGGCAGATCATATTTATTTAGGAAAAAAGATAATCCTAAAAACCTTAAATACAAAAACAATTGGTGATAAAGAAAAAATCGGGAGGTTTCAGAGAGAAGCAAAAATATTAGCAAAACTGGATCATCCGAATATTATTAAAGTTTTAGACTTCGGTACTTACGAACAGTTCTTTTACATTTCATTTGAATATTTTGAATCAAATAATTTAAGATACCTAATAAAAGATAATAACTTAACCGAAATTCAGAAGAAACAATTAGTTATTCAAATATTAAAAGGATTAAATTACGCTCACTTGAATCATATTATTCACAGAGATATAAAACCTGAAAATCTTTTAGTAAATAATAAATTAGAATTAAAGATAAGTGACTTTGGTTTAGCGTTTTCAGAAAATGATAATTTTGTAACTAATACTTATTCAATTGTCGGAACTCCGAGTTATATGTCGCCTGAGCAGATAAGCGGACAAATAGTTAATGAAAAAAGCGATTTGTTTTCGGCTGGGATTGTAATTTATGAAATATACTGCGGAAAAAATCCTTTCTTAGGTAAAGATGCCGGCGATAGTATAAACAAAATAATAAACTTTGATAAAAATGATGTTTCATTTGATCAAAATATTTTTCCTGAAGATATAATAAATCTTTTAAACAAGCTGCTGGAAAAAAATCAGAATAAAAGACCGGAAAGTGCCGGAATCGCTTTAAAATTATTAAACATAATTGTAAATGAAACAAAACTTTCAAAAAAGAAAACTATATTCGGTAAAAGGATCATTCCGGCTGTAGTTGTAATTTTTATTATATCAATGTTATTAGTCTATCTGAATGTTTCTTACAGCGGTAAGGAGCAAAAGCCAATAAAAGGAAATAATAATATTGCAGAGAACAAAAAAGATGAACTAAAACAAGATTCAAATTTAGTAAATAACAAAATGACGAATTCATCCGAAAATAAAAAGATAAATACAAAAGTCGATCCGGTTCAAAAAAAAGAAAATACAATTCCGGAAAAGTTATTGGCTGAAAAAGTTAATAGTAAAACAATCCAATACGGTGAATTTAATATTGAATGTAATCCGTGGGCTAAGGTGATAATAGACTCGGTTAATTATGAATCAACTCCGCTTAAAGAAAATGTTAAACTAGCTGCCGGTAGACATTTATTAAAACTTATACATCCAAATTATCCGGTTTATTCACATAGTATTTATATCGAACCTGGTTTATTAAACAATATGAAAATCAATTTAGATACTTTATTTGGTTATTTGAACTGCAGTATTTTTCCATGGGGAAACATTTATATTGATGGAAATTATAAAGGCCAAACTCCTTTATTAAATCCTATTGCATTAAATCCCGGTAAACATGAATTAATTTTAAAAAATCCCGAATATGATAATTTTAAAAAGGAAATAAACGTTAATAAAAGTGATACCATATTTTTTAATTATAATTTTAAAGACGGACTCAATTGAAACAAATGAATGGTATAATTATTGGTTAACTAATTTATATAAACTAAAATATTGATTTAAAATGAAAAAGATTTTTATACTAATTATACTATGCTCAAATATTTTCTATGCTCAGCAAGGTCAATGGGAAGTTGTCGATGAAATGCCATGGCCGGTTGCCAATGCAGATGCTTGTGTTGATAATGGAAACATTTATATTGTCGGAGGCTACTCAGATTCGACCCAGGGAAATGTAAACTGGATTTTAAAATATAATTCTTATATAAAATTGTGGAAACATATATCGCAAATGAATTTTAAAAGAATAGGCCTTGTCGCCGGCAGAACAATAGATTCGGCTTATTATTTGGGTGGTGTTATAGACACAACTGCAAATACAGAAACAATGGAAAGCTGGGGATTTTCCGATGCCCCTGTTATAAGTAATTACAATCTGCAGTTTGATAGAACAAATGCAACCGGTTTAATCAATAATGACAATTTTTATATAATCGGAGGCAATCCTTCAATCTCAAGAAGCAGTAACATTCCTTACATTATTGAATACAATGTAACTTCAAGAAATATTACGTATTCTTCGGATACTTTATTTACTGATGGAACTTTGCCGGAACAGCAAATGTCTGTATTGCAGGGGAGTGATATATTAATTTTCGGAGGAGTTCTAAACGGCATTTCACAAAAAATATATAAGTTTAATACAATATCACATTCATTTGAAATACTGCCGTTGAATCTTTTAACACCTCGAGCGGCAGGCAGAGCTGTTTATGTACCTGAAACTGGAGAAATTTATATAATCGGAGGATACAATGAACAGGATGCCGCATTAAGTTCGGTTGAAATTCTTAAAAGAAACGGAAACAGTTATACAATTGAAAAAGGTCCGTCGTTAAATTATCCTAGGAAAAATTTTGTGGCCGCTGATATTAACGGAGCAATTTATGTTATAGGAGGCTACGATGAATCCGATAATGTTATACCTCAAGTAGAAAAATTGTTTGCAACTATTACAAATATAGTGGAGGATAATAAAAATGTAATAAATGATTTTAAACTTGAACAGAATTATCCAAATCCCTTCAATCCATCAACAAGAATTGACTTTTCCGTTAATAAAAAGAGTTTTTTAAATTTGGAAATTTTTAATATTCAAGGTGAACATATTAGAAGCCTGACAAAAGGAGTATACTTAAAAGGAGATTATAATTTAAATTGGGACGGTAAAAACGATAAAGGTATTTCTGTACCGAGCGGGGTTTATTTATACAGGCTTTCTACGGATCAATTCAATGATGTCAAAAAAATGATCCTTTTAAGATAATATGAGAATTATTTCAAAACTAATTTTAATTGTTTTATTTTTTGCAGGCTTATCTTTTTCTCAAGATAAAAACCTGCAGAATATCAAACAAAATTTTGAAAATTTCGATTTTCATTCAGTCATCAACTTAACAAAAGAATTTTTAAGTGAAGAAAAAAATATAAATGACAAAACACTTATCGATTTATATACAATGGAAGCTGTGTCTTATTATTCTCTGTCGGATTTAGATTCTGCTAGAACAGTTTTTATTGACTTATTAAAAATTAATAAAAATCATGAATTGGATTCAATGGAAGTTTCACCAAAGATCATAAGTTTTTATAAGAATGTAAAAGATGAATACAATAAAATTTTAGAAGAAAATGTTAAGCCGGTTCAAAAAATTGATACTGTATTGGTTAAATCGAAACCGGAAATAATTTATAATAATTCCAATTTAAAAAGTACAATGTTCCGTTCCATAATTCTTCCTGGCTGGGGTCACTTCTATATAAATGAAAATTCAAAAGGCTGGATTTTCGGCACTTTAAGTCTGGCAGCTTTGGGAGGTTCAGTTTATTATTACATAAACACAGGGTCTAAAGAAAAAGTTTATTTAAATGAATCTAACCCTGTTTTAATTAATAAAAAATATGATGATTATAATTCCTCATATAAAATGAGAAATGTATTAATTATTTCTTACGTTGCTATATGGTTATATACACAAATTGACTTATTATTTTTTACAGATGAAAATTCTTTTAATTTAAATTCCGGTAAAATCTCATTAAATAATTTTAAATATCTTCCCGGATTTTCAAGCATTTCTATCAGCATTCCTTTTTAATATAGTACGAATATAATTCGCAGCTGCGAATAATTTTCGTATTAAGTTTAACCTAAAGTTGAAATTTTATTTTATAAATAGGTCAAAAAATTTGGTATGATCATTGGGATTAAATAATCGTAGACCCTAAAATCGGGTAAATTCTCAACCCGCAGTTCAAACGCATTCAAGGATTCTAGTGGTTTTATTGTGGGGTAGCAATACTGGGGGAACATAGAGAATCCTTGAATTTATTTTTGTTCCTACAAAAGTTTTAGAGCTAAGAATATTTTAAATCCTTTTACCGAATATCTAATTCATAGATGGAATTTAAATTATGAAAAGAGAGTACTAATGAACAAAATTTTACTTTTTTTGATTATTCCGTTTTATTTAACCACAGCACAAACGCACGATCATTACTATAATTATAAAACTTCAGATAAAAATAATATTCATATTTCATTTAATAATATTGGCTGCCTTCAGTATGGTCGAGGATTTTGGAATGAATTAGACCCTGCACCTAATCAAATACTTTATGATTCCGGTCCTTGGATTTTAGGTAAAATAAATGGTGTTCATTATGCAGAGATTACTGAGTGGACTTCACAATTTTCCCCCGGGCCAATTATAAACGGTCAGCCCGGGATTTTAGTAAATCCTCAAGATTCATTAAGATACAGAATTTATAAAATTAATAAAGGCGACGACGGTTCAAACCCGGATTATGCAGAGTGGCCTGATGATCTCGGTGCTCCTTTAAATCACAGTGACAATCCAATGGTTTATGGCGATCAAACTTTATGGTCTGTTTATAACGGAGTTGATTCTACATTAAGTACTAGAAACTTATATAATAATTATTTTCCGCCTATGCCGGTTGAAATAAGGCAAACTATCTTTTCCCATGAAGGCAGTTATCATGATTATCAAAATATTCTTTCCAATATAATTTTTCTTGAGTGGACTATAATTAATAAAGGCGATCAGCAAATTGATTCTGCTTATTTTGGCCTTTGGACCGATATAGATTTTGCACCGTTAATGGACAACATTCCGGCGGTCGATACAATTAATCAAATAGCATATTGCTGGTCGAATACTTCAAATGAATCCGGAACAGCGCCTGCAGTTGGATTTAAATTATTATATGGTCCTTCAATTGTTTCTGACGAAGATACTGCAATATTCCGAGGCAGAAAATTGCCGGGATATAAAAACATTAAAATGAATTCTTTTCATGCTATAGGAGATGATAGTTATCCGCCAAGTGAACTTTTATATGGACCCGCACGTTCAGTTCAAAATGCCTGGAATTTTGCAAGAGGACTGGACGCTGTCGGAGATGAAATAATTGATCCTACTTCAAATACTCCGACCAAATTTCCATTCAGCGGAGATCCGTTGACACAGCAAGGCTGGCTTTTCCCGGTTAATGCTTTAGGCGGCGGTTCGGGTTTTGTATTTTTTTCCGGCCCTTTTAATTTAGCTCCTTTCGATACTCAATGGGTAATGGCGGCGGTTGTTCCGGGAATTGGAAATTCTCCCGATCTAAGTATAAGTTATATGAGACAAAAAGCTCAATTGTTAAATTCAATTCCCTATGATTCTTTAATATCCGGAAATCCGGTTTATGGAATTACAAATGTTAAAAATGAAAAAAATAGTTTAATACCTAGTAATTATAAGTTATATCAAAATTATCCGAATCCATTTAATCCGTCTACAACAATAAAATTTGAGATACCTGTTAAAAGCAATGTGAAGATAACAGTATATAATATTTTGGGAAGGGAAGTTTCAACTTTAATAAATGAAGTAAAGAATCCTGGAATTTACAAAGTAGAATTTAACGGAGAGAATCTATCAAGCGGAGTATATTTTTATAAACTTCAGACAGATAATTATGTAACCATGAAAAAAATGATAATTTTAAAATAGTTATTTAAAATATTTTGAGGGGAATTATTCAGGGGTGAATAATGATGAGAAAATTTACAATTATAATTGGGCTATCTTTCATATTTATTTTTAATATATATTCTCAGCAAAAGAGTATATTAATTTTTGATCCAACTTCACAGTATGAACAAAATTTTATAAGTTCGTTAAAACAGATTTATACCGACTCAATTAATTCAACATCTGCAATTACTGAAGATATTAATAATTACAATGCACTTTTCCTCTTTCTAAAAAATGATTCATATACACATATATTATCTCAAGATGAAGGAAACCTTCTGATAAATTATTTGCAATACGGCGGAAGTATTTATATAAACAGCTATATTAATCAAAATTATTTGAATGTAGATTTCTGGAATTATATCGGAATTGAATTTGGCGGAGCATTAGCAACTTTTGTTTATGTAGACTCACTTGACGGAATCGATAGTACATTTTTAAATGGTCTAAATTTGAATTATCGATTTTCCAGCCCAGATATTCCTGTGCTGCAGGGAAATGTAAACCCGGTTTTACATGCTTATGCAACACTTGATTTTACCGCAGTTTATGAATCAAATGCAGATAGTATAAAAGTGCTTTATGATTTCTTTCCTTACTATATTTATAATTTAGATTACTTAACCAGGATTCTTAATTATTTTAATATTCCAACAGTTTCTCCCGATTATTTAAAATGGTGGCCAATGCAGGTTGGAAATAAATGGGTTTATGAAGTTGATTCATTTGAACAAAACAGAAATCAGCAATATGAATTTGAAGGTTATAGATATTTTGACATTATAGATTATTTAACACTTCAAAACAACAAATCATATTTTAAAGTAATTAATCAATATGTAAATAATGATAAAGATACACTTTACTTAAGAATAGATTCCACAACACAAAAAATATTTATCTATCAAAAAGATAACAGCGGCAATTGGGCCGAGACGCTTTATGAAGATTTATCAGCTGATATAAATGACACAGTTTGTACAGATTATTCACTACCTGATTTATGCCAATATGTTTCCGGAATAAATAATTTTAATAATTGGGGATTTAATACTTTTAAAAAAACATATAGAAACGGTATATCCGGATTTGTAATTCAGCATTCTCTTGTTAAAGATATTGGGTTTTACAGTTCAGGAATGGGAGATTTAAACGGAACCAGTGAAATTTTAAAAGCATTTAGAATTAATGGTATTTCTTATGGAGATACCTTGCTGCTTGGTATAAAAGACAAACCTGAATCAAATTTAATAAACGATTTTCAACTTTCCCAAAACTATCCTAATCCATTCAACCCAGCAACCAAAATCGGATTTCGGATTGCGGAATTCGGATTTGTTTCACTAAAAGTCTACGATGTTTTGGGAAGAGAAGTGGCAACATTAGTAAATGAAGAAAAGAAACCAGGAACTTATGAAGTAAATTTTAATGCAAGCAATTTTAGCAGCGGCATTTATTTTTATAGGATTAAAACAGGCAGCTTTATTCAAACAAAGAAAATTTTACTTTTGAAATAAAAAAGTTAAATCGATAAATTTTTAGAATTGAATTTTAATTACAATTCAAAACAAATTTATTTGTAAACCATTCAAAGGGGAAAAGATGAAACATATTATTATGATTTTTTTATTTTCTTTTTTGAATATATATCAGGCACAATGGATTCAGGTAAACACAGGAGTAGCAAAACAGTTTAACTACGGTATTTTTTGTAGATAATTTAAATGGTTACAAAAATGGTTCAGGTTATGGTTATCAAAATTTTATTTTGCATACAACTGATGGTGGAGAAAGTTGGAATTCATCAGAAATTTTAGGAATTCCCGAGTGCATTTATTTTACTTCCAAAGATACTGGATATTGTGGAACATATTATAATTCTTTTGATGATATACATTTTATTCTGAAAACAATTAATGGTGGTGACAATTGGGAAATTATTTATACTGATTCCCTTCCTTTTAATTCAATCTCTTTTACAAATTCCCTAAATGGATTTGCTATTGCATCTACTTATTGGGATGGTAGTATATTTATCAGTACAACTGATGCTGGAATAACATGGGAAAGACATAGGTATCCGAGAGGTTATCAGTTTTGCTCATTGGAAATGCTAAATGATTCTTTAGGTTATATTGCTGGCGGGCACCCTGAGAAAATCTGGGAAAACAACTAATGGTGGTGATAATTGGTCTTTAGATTTTGCGATCGATGATCTTTTAAAATAATAGTTTTAATACAATTGCATTTTCAAACCAAGATGTTGGACTTGCGGGGGGTTCTTTTATTTCCAAAACAGTTGATGAAGGGATTAATTTGGGGAAAGAATAAATTTACCTACTTTTACATTAGTTTCTGTTGATTGCAAAGATAATTACTATTGGTTGGTTATCGATGGGTACAATCCATCGATTTTGCGCTCAACAGATTTTGGATCAACCTGGATGCAAACATATTGTTCAACATCATATATTTATGAAGTTTTTATGTTGGACAAAAATAGAGGTTGGGCGTGCGGCTCAGGAGGTTTATTGCTTAAAACCAATAATGGCGGAGTTGGAAGCATAATAACTCCTAAAAGTCCTCAATTAATTAATCCGGAAAATGGGATGAGCTATATCGAAACACCTGTTGAATTCTATTGGGAAAAAGTAGATTATAGCCTTTATAGAATACAAATTAGTTTTAATAGGTTGTTTAATAATATGGTTTTAGACAGTCTTTTAATTGATAATAGATTTGTTATGCAACTAAATGAATATACAGATTATTATTGGCGAATTAGAGCGGAAAATATTATTTCACATAGTGTTTGGTCCGAAATAAGAAAGTTTGCTACAGGTATGCTTACGAATATAAATGAAATTGCCAACTTAAAGATATTTTCTCTTTCCCCAAACTATCCTAATCCATTCAACCCAACTACCAGTATTCAGTATGCAGTAGGCGATAGGCAATTTGTTTCGCTAAAAGTCTACGATGTTTTGGGAAGAGAAGTGGCAACTCTTGTTAATGAAGAAAAAAAGCCTGGAACTTATGAAGTTAAATTTGATGGAAGCGATCTTAGCTGCGGAATATATTTTTATAGGATTCAGGCAGGCAGTTTTGTACAAACAAGAAAGATGATTCTAATAAAATAATAATAAGAATCTATAAGGTATAGGATTATAAATTAATAGTTTAACCTTGAAAATAATTGGATGAATAAAAAGGGGAATTATGAAAAAATCAATTACGATATTTTTAACTATTTACTTGTTTAGTTCAAGTAATATCTATTCACAGAATTGGTACCCTTTGGAAGTAGGTAATAAATGGCAATATATTTCATATGTAGACTGGACCTACAGTGGAAATGATTCTCAACTAATAAATGTTGAAGTAGTTGGTGACACAATAATTCATAATAATTTGTATTATTGGGCTAGAAGTAAAATAACCGGATTACTTCCAAATGATTATTTATCTTTAGTAAGATATGATATTTTTAGTCAGAAACTTTTTTCATTTTCATCTGGAGGTGATACCGCCTGCCTTGAAATGGACTTTAATCTGGAAGCAGGTGATATGATTCCGCTAACTATTCCTTGGATGACCGAACAAAGAATAGTTATTGAAGGTTCAGATTTATTATTTGGTGAAGATTTGTCCTATAAAGGGTATGATGCTCATGGATTCGGCAATTATATTAAAAAATATGCTGAAGATTATGGTTTGTATTATTCTTATACTTTTGATTATTGGGGCATACGATGGGAAGCAAATAGTTATTTAATTCAGTCAATTTTAAATATCAATGATTCAATCCAGATTCATTCTCACCCGTACTATCCTGAAATTATCTATTCACCTATAAATTCATTTCAAGATTCATCGTTTCAAATTTCTTTTCAGGTTAATCATCATTTTTCTACATATCATAATTATATCGACACAGTGTATTTTGAAAGTTATTACAGCAATAATGATTCATCAGTTGAGAATCAAACGATAATTGCAAATTACAATTCTGATGCAGAATTATATTACATCAATTTATATCTTAATTTAAATTTACTTACAAATGGATATAACTTTTATTATAGAATAAAAGCAATTGACAAAGGATTGACACCTCATATTACATTTTCACCGGATTCCGGTTATTATCGGTTAGTTTATGATACAACTACATCTGTGAGAAATTTCATGCTTTAACAAAGCTGAATTATTATCTTACCACAAAACTATCCTAATCCATTCAACCCAGCAACCAAAATCGGATTTCGGATTGCGGAATATAGGAATTTGTTTCACTAAAAGTCTACGATGTTTTGGGAAGAGAAGTGGCAACATTAGTAAATGAAGAAAAGAAACCAGGAACTTATGAAGTAAATTTTAATGCAAGCAATTTTAGCAGCGGCACTTATTTTTATAGAATTAAAACCGGCAGCTATGTGCAGACAAAGAAGATGATTCTTGTTGAAGTAAGATAAATAAATTGTAGAAAGAAATAATTAATTATAAAATTAAAAGGGAGATAAAATGAAATTAATTTTTACTTTTTTATTCTTATTTACACTCCCTTATTTATATGCACAAGAAGTAAGGCAAATAACTTTTTCAAGTAACGACTGTAAGCACCCAGTCTTTATTTCTTATCCTTTAAATGTGCCGTATTTAAATTTTGGAGTTGATTCAACTGAAATTATTTTTGAACAATTCTCAGATTCCGGTATAAATTTGTGTTATTCTAGTTATGATATTTCTAATGACAGCTTTTCAGCACCTATTCATATTACTAACAATAAATATATAAATAGAAATGCTGACGGTAAATACATAGCACGTTATCCTGGGACTTCTTATAAAATGCTTTTATGGGAAACCAATCAATCTGGTTCATGGGATATTGCATATTCTGCCGACAGCGGAAACGGCTGGTCCGCTCCGCAATTCTTATTTAATTCTAATGAAAATGAAACAAATGCAAGATTTGTTTATGATCCTATGAGTCAATTTTATGATTCCGTTCAAATTGTATTTCAAAAAGAAAATTCTATTTATTTTTATTCCGGATCTGACTTGGATGGTACGACAACTTTAATATTTCCCGGTGACTCATTGGTTCAATATTATTCACCTACAGCTAGTATAGGGACTTATGGAGACATTTATATTTGTGCCGTAAAAAAAGATTCAAATTCTAATCCTATTTTAGTTTATAAGAACAGATTATATCCGGGTGTGTGGAGTCAGGAACAAATAATGTATGATAGTCTTTCTGCATCAAATCCAAAATTTTTGGATGAATTTTATTTATCGATTTCTTTTACAGTTTTAGATAATGGTTTAAATAAAGTCTTTCTTTTAAATTCAAATAACTTTGGAAATAATAATGTAGTAGAACAAATTGAAGATGATGTCAACGTAGCAACATCCGAATTTACATCCTTTGTTTATTATATAATAACGGATAAACAAAAATATTATTCGCCTTATCCTTATGCATACAGACTGTTAAGGAATGATTCGACTTTTGTCGTTTCCGGGTTGTCTTCTTATTATAACTATGAAGAATCTTATGAGGCATTTACTAAAGTTCCGGATACAGAATTAGCAATTGGTCCATTAGGCGGAAACAGTGAGGGGGAAATTTCATATACAATATGGGAAGATAGTAGTAACGGCAGTATAAACTTGTTTGGTCTTAAACGAGCTGATGTATTGGGCGATGTGAATGATAAAAACTTTCAGCCAAATAAATTTCAACTTTATCAAAACTATCCCAATCCGTTCAACCCAACAACCAATATCGGATTTCGGATTGCGGATATTCGGATTTGTTTCGCTTAAAGTTTATGATGTTTTAGGAAGGGAAGTTGCAACTCTTGTAAATGAAGAAAAGAAACCGGGAACTTATGAAGTTAAATTTGATGGAAGCGATCTTAGCAGCGGAATTTATTTTTATAGAATTCAGGCAGGCAGTTTTGTACAAACAAGAAAGATGATTCTTTTAAAGTAAAAAAAATTGTTAAATAAACTTGGGGTACAGTTATGTTAAAAAAAATTACTCTTCTCGTTTCTATTTTATTGCTTTTCACTATAAATACTTTAGCAAACGGTATTTGCATTGTTGATGCTTCAACCAATACAAATCTTACTTTAATTTCTTCTTCAATTAATATTTCGGTTGAAAGCCAGATATCAATTACAAAATCAACTCAAACTTTTTCAAATAATTTTTCAGATTCAAAAAGTTTCAAATATGCTTTTCCTTTAAACAGGAAGCCAGCGCAATCGGTCTTAGGTGGTATATAAACGGAGTATGGCATCAGGCTGCAATTTCTCCTACAAATCAAGATACAACTTTACCCGGCGGCGGCACAATAAATCAAAATTTAAAAACTTATTTGGGCGGAACTGCAATTTATTTCAATATAAATGAACCGGTTTTACCCGATTCAAATGTTATTTTTGAAATAACTTATGTTGAGCTTCTTCCTTATGAACTTGGAAACGTGACTTATTTTTATGGAAATGATTATTCTTTAATTCAGACTCAGCCTTTAAATTCTCAGGAATTAAATTTTACTTTAAATTCCCAAAGAACTATTGATTCAATAAATATTTTAAATCTTTCACCAAACTTAATAACAAACGACGGACATCTTGCGGTCATTCAATATCAAGTAAGTGAATCTCCTGCCGATTTTAATTATGAAATTAATTATTCGCTTAATCAGCAGGAACTAGGTTTATTTAGTTACAGTACATTTGAACCCGATTCTCTTGTACCTGACAGTTTAGGCAGAGGTTATTTTACTTTTATTGCCGAACCTGATCCATCTCAAAACACAGAAAGTATTCATAAAGTATTTACTCTAATTGTCGATAGATCGGGAAGCATGAGCGGACAAAAAATTGTGCAGGCAAGAAATGCTGCTTCATTTATAGTTCAGCATTTAAATGAAGGCGATATGTTTAATATCGTAGATTTTTCAGATTATGTTAACAGTTTCCAAAATGAACATGTTCCTTTTAATCAGCAGAACGAGACCGCAGCTATAAATTATATTTCCGGTTTTAATGCAAACGGGTCAACAAATATTTCAGGTGCTTTTGATACAGCCGTTCCGCAGTTTTCATCTGCAAGCGACAGCACCGCCAACATAATTATTTTCTTTACCGACGGACAGGCAACTGCGGGAATAACTCAAACTGATCTTTTAGTTGATCATATAAATAATTTAATAAGTGAAACAGAAACTAATATTTTCTTATTCTCATTCGGCATCGGTCTGGATGTAAATTATCAACTGCTTACTTTAATCTCTTCTCAGAATCAAGGATTCTCAAGATTTCTAGAGAACAATGAATTGGAAAGTGAAATTACAAATTTCTATTTGTTGATAAGAAATCCTGTTTTGCTTAATACACAAATTAGTTTTTCTCCAAATGTAATTTCGGAAATTTATCCTGATCCTTTGCCGAATTTATACAAAGGACAGCAGATGATTGTATCCGGCAGATATAATGAACCGGCTTTGGTTAATTTAACATTGTCGGGACAGGCATTCGGTCAGCAGGTTAATTATAATTATGATATGAATTTAATTGATTCTTCTATTGCAAGCTATAGATTCATTCCCAAAATTTGGGCTATAAATAAAATTGAGCATCTGCTTGTTTTATATTACAGTCTCGATCCGAATTCTCAGGAAGCTCAGCAGATAAAAGAAGAAATAATTCAAATCAGTATGCAGTATGGAGTAATAACTCCGTTTACAAGTTTTGGTGATCCGAATACTTATGTTGATGAAGAAAATGTTCAAAACAATAAGAATCCGGAAAATGTAATTGAAGGTTATAAACTCCTTGGAAATTTTCCAAATCCTTTCAATCCATCAACAACCATTAGATTTGTTGTGGGAAAAGAATTATATAAAATGCTGACAATTAAAATTTATAATTCGATTGGTCAGCTTGTAAAAGTTTTATTTGTTAATGTTCACGGCAAAGGCGCTTATGATTTAATTTGGGATGGTACTTTGCAAAACGGATCCGTTGCTCCTTCCGATATTTATATTTATGTAATTGATTTTGGAGATGCAGTACTTGCTAAGAAAATGATTCTTTTAAAATAATCTAAGGGTAAAAGTTGAAAACTATTTTAATTATTTCATTTTTATTACTATACAATATCCATTTTTAGTCAAACGACTATAGGCCCTCAATTTTCAGAGCTTAACGGAATGGAAGATCAAAATAGTAATACTCATCTTTTCTACCGTATATATTCCTATTATGGCTTATGATCCTGATTATGAATCACATAATGATATTTATCAATTTGATCTTTATAATGGTATTGATACATTATTTTTAAGAGATTTTAGTTATGACAATCCTGCCTGGCAGTCATCAAGGTGGATAAGTGATTTTAAATTTTGGAATCATAATTCTTCAGAATATATTTATTGCGGAGGAAGTCAATCCGGTCCTTATTATGAAGGTGCACCATACGTAATGCGGTTTGATGGCCCTGAAATAACTCAGTTTCCATGCTTTTGGGGTTCTGCAAATTATATTGATATATCATCTTCAAATGACAGCTTATTATATGCAGGTTTATTTATGAATGATTATACAAATAATGTTTACCGAATATACAAAAGTGAAGATGGGGGGTGGAATTGGGATATGATAACCGATACTCTCATGTTTCTTTCACTTTATCCTTATAATGATTCTGTCATGTTTGCTATGAATGAAAATGGTCAATTATTTAAATCGAAGGATGCTGCTGCACAATTTAATTTAGTTGACACCAGCCGAGTAAACGAACCGAAAATTTATTACGATAAAGATAAAACTCATATTTATTTAGTTGATGGAGCAAAATTAAAAGTATCTAATAATTATGGTGCACAATTTTCATGGCAGATAAAATATAATAGCGGAGACAATATTTACCTTGCCAGTGATTCTACCGTGTCGGGTTTAATTTACGTAGCAAACAAAAAAAATATTTATATCTCTTATGATTATGGGGATCATTTCAACCTTTACAAATCTTTTGATAAAAATATTTTAGGCATTTATAAGAAAGCGGGCTTTGGTATTTTATATGCAATCACTAAATACAAAATGTATCAAATATCCGATGATCAAATTGAGGTTATTAAACAGCTAAACCTAAGTCCCCAAGTTCTTAATTATTATCCGCTTGCTATAGGAAATAAATGGATTTACGATGAAAATACTGATTACCATGATCCTTATCCGCACTTTGACCATAGAGTGGTTACTTATACCATTGTAGGTGACAGCTTAGCCGAAAACGGTAAAAAATATTTTGTGTTTTATGGAAACCGTAGTTACTATTATGATTATTTCCTTGAAAGAATTGATTCAACAGAAGGTATAATTTATCGATATGCTAACAATGAAAGTTTACCTGATCATGAATATCCAATTGATGATCTTCTTGCCGAAGTAGGAGATACAATTCAAACTTACAGAATGGGATATGATCCAAATTCCTTTACAATATTTTTAGAGGAAAATAATTTTAATAAATGGGGACTAAGTAAACCGCGCAAGGTTTTTGAACAATATATTCTTCATCCTCCCGATTATTCCTTAACAAAGGATATTGGACTCGATAGCATTTATTCATATTTTGATTTTGGTGATAGATACACAATACTTAAAGGTTGTGTAATTAATGGAATAGTCTACGGAGATACAACCGTATTATCTGTTAAAGATAAAGGAAATAATATTCCTAATAAATATTCTCTTTCCCAAAACTATCCCAATCCATTCAACCCAGTAACCAATATCGGATATCGGATTTCGGATATTGGATTTGTTTCGCTTAAAGTTTATGATGTTTTAGGCAGGGAAGTTGCAGCATTAGTTAATGAAGAAAAGAAACCCGGAACTTATGAAGTAAAGTTTGATGGAAGTAAACTATCGAGCGGAATTTATTTTTATAGAATTAAAACAGGCAGTTTTGTTAAAACTAAAAAAATGATTCTTATAAAATAATTAAAAAACTTCAAGAATTATGAAATAGATTCGATTTATAAAAATTTAATATCTTTTGTCCTCTTCTTGCATTTATCCCTTACTATTTATTATAGTTAAGAAATAAAACAAACTAAATCTCTTCTTCTTTTCGCAGATAACTTCATTTTTAATAAAAAGGATTAGTAATGATTAAACTAATATACAACTACTTTAGCATTCTTATCTCTTATAACGATCAATTCTTTTGCTCAATGGACACAAGTTAATTCAGCACCCTCCGGTTATATAGACAATATTATAGGAGTCAAATGGCAGTTTTAAATTTATCTTGTTCAGGTTCAGGTGTTTATGTATCGTACGACAGTGCTGAAACATGGCAAAGTATGAATAATGGATTAAATAATAACCAAGCAAAATCTGTATATGAAATACTTGTCTATAATAATAATTTTTATGCTGCAACTGTGGATGGAATTTATAAGTCTACAGATAATGGAAATAACTGGATAAAGAAAAGCAGCGGAATTACAATCGGTCCCGGTGCTATTTATGAATTTACAGAATCAATCTTTGAATATAACGGAATTTTATTAACAGGAGCATACAATGGTATTTACAAATCCACTGATGAAGCAGAAAACTGGGAATTAACTAATATCAGCGGACAAGCTGTTATGGCAAAAAATATAGTTGAACATAACGGAATTTTGTTTGCTGCAAGAGAAACTATTAACGACCCCGTTGGCTATAAATCTTTAGATGGTGGATTAAACTGGCAGCCGTTGACAAGTTTTAATTATAATACAATAACTTTTTTTTCAGAACCTGATAAATTGTGGGCTGGATTGGTTGGAGGAGTTAAACTTTCTACGGATAATGGAATTACATGGGAAGATAGAAGTAATGGTTTATCCCTGGATCCTTATAACACTTCGATAATTCGTGTTAATGGAGATTTAATTACTTCTCTAGAATTTGGCGGTTCAGGAATGTTTATTTCTGCCGACGAAGGATTAAACTGGATGGATTACAGCGACGGACTTCCTTTTTTAAATGTAATATTTAAAATTATTTTATTTTAATAACAAAATATATGCAGTTACATCCGACGGCTTATGGCAAAGAAATATAGATGTAGTTCCAGTTGAACTTACAAGTTTTAATGCGGAAATAACAAATGAAAACAATACTTTATTAAAATGGAAAACAGAGACCGAAACAAATAACAAGGGGTTTGAAATTCAAAGATTACAAAATTACAAGAATGAAAAATTGCAAGAACTTCCTGCTGGTAAGCAAGATTGGGAAACCCTGGCATTCGTAAAAGGAAATGGAACTTCAACGGAACCAGGCAATTATTCATATACAGATAAAAATTTATCAAACGGGAAATATAAATACAGGTTAAAACAAATTGATTATGACGGAACATTCCATTATTCAAAAGAAATTGAAGTAAATGTAAATAAGTTAGTTGATTATTCTCTTGAACAGAATTATCCTAATCCATTCAATCCAACTACAAATATCGGATTTCGGATTGCGGAATTCGGATTTGTATCTATAAAAGTTTATAATGTTTTGGGAAAAGAAGTTGCAACATTATTAAATGAAGAAAAGAAACCAGGTGCATATAAAATTAAATTTGATGGAAGTAAATTATCAAGCGGAATATATTTTTATAAACTTCAATCCGGAGATTTTGTTCAAACTAAAAAAATGATTCTTTTAAAGTAAATTACTTTTTTTAAATCCCATTAACCCCGGCTTTCAAGCCGGGGAATATTTCTTGCAAACCTATCCAAAGCATTAGCATATTATAAATCAAATTATAAAAAAGTAGATTATTTAAAAATTATCATCCAATTTCATAAAATTTTTGTTTATCATTTCAAAGTAATTCCTTAATTTAAATACCAAATACTTACAGTTTTTCCTGCATTCAACCAAATCAAAATTGGGAGCTGGCCGTGAAACAATTAAAGTTATTACTTCTTCTCGCTTTTGCATTATTATATATTTCGGGCTGCGGTCCGAGCAACTCAGTTCACGTAACTGATTTTTCACCATCCGGTAAAGTTGATAAATTAACAAACTTCACAGTTGAGTTTTCCGAAAGCCTTGCGCCGGCTGCTGTGCAGGATAAATGGCTTACAGATGAATTTATAGAATTCGAACCTAAAATTGCTGGTAAGTTTAAATGGACTTCCGCAAAAACTTTAGTATTTTCTCCTGATTTTCCTTTGGAATCAATTCAATCCTATAAAGCAAAAATTACCAATAAAGTTTTATTTAATTCAAAATTTTCACCGGACTTTAAAACTTATGAATTTCATACTCCGGATTTTGATGCGACAAGCGCGGATTTTTTCTGGACTCAAATTCCAAATCAAAATTATAAATTAAGTGTTCAGGCAAATCTGCATTTTAATTATGCTGTTGATCCTGCCAAGTTAAAAGATTATTTGAAAATATGGAGAGACGGAAATGAGATTAAAGATTATCAAATTGTAACCGAATCTCCTTCCGATGTAATTGCCGTTAATTTCGGTGAAGTTCAGCAGACTGACAAAAAGCAGGATTTAATTGTTAATATTGAAAAAGGACTTTATTCCGTTTTGGGCAAAAAACCTTTGGAAGATGAAAGAAAATTCAAGCAGGAACTTCCGCCTATTACCAGACTTGCAATAACTTCTGTTTCTTCCGGTTACGATGGAAATACCGGATGGATTGTAGTTCATACTACTCAAACAGTTGATGAAAAAAAATTAAATGATTTTGTATCAACTGATCCCGCACATAAATTAAATTTTACTGTAAATGAAAACTCATTCAGAATTGACGGCGATTTCGGAAGCACTCCTACAATAGATTTAACGATTAAAAAAGGATTACCGGGATTATACGGAGGACAATTAGAATTCGAATACACACAAAAAGTTTCGCTTGTTAATTTGAATCCCGCAATAAATTTTGCAGATAACAGCGGCATTTATTTAATGTTGTCCGGACAAAAAAATCTGGAAGTTAATGCAGTTAATCTTAATAAAGCAGAAGTAGAAGTTTCCCAGGTTTTCAAAAATAATCTTCTCCACTTTTTAAATAGATACAATTACGATGATGATTATAATTACTATTACGGCAGGCGTTATAGTGTCGGTGAATTCGGTAAATCATTATATACAGAAAAAGTTGATCTTCCAAATAAACAAAACTGGCTGCAAAAATTTACAGTTAATTTAAACAAAGTAATTGATCAAACAAGAAAAGGAATTTTTGTTGTTAATGTTAGATCTGCGGATGACCGCTGGATAAGCGATGCAAAAATGGTCGCGGTTTCTGATCTCGGAATAATTGCCAAACAATCCAACAATGAAATTATTGTTTTTGTAAATACAATTTCTCAAGCCGAACCGGCAGCAAGTGTTGAAGTAAATGTTATTTCTACGAACAATCAAGTTATTCTTTCCGGTAAAACTAATGATAAAGGAATTATAGAATTCAGGGACATAAAATCTAAAATTGAAGGATTCACTCCAAGACTTGTAACTGTTGAAAAAGAAGGCGATTTCAATTATATAGATCTGAATAAAACCGAAGTAGAAACTTCGCGTTTTGATGTCGGCGGAATTTATGAATACTCTCCTGATTATAATACTTTTATTTATTCGGAAAGAAATTTATATAGAACCGGCGACAAGGTTAATCTTTCGGGAATTGTAAGAAATGATAAAATTAAAATTGTAAAAGATATTCCTATAATAGTTAAAATTATAACTCCAACCGGAAAGGTTTTCGATCAATTCAAAAAAACTTTAAATGATGAAGGATCTTTTGAACTTCCATTTGATATTCCGGATTTTGCACAGACAGGCGAATATATTGCGGAAGTTTATTCCGGTTCATCTCAATTAATTGGAAGTTACAGATTCAGTGTTGAAGATTTTGTTCCGGATAATATAAGAGTAAGTTTAAAAGCAGATAAAGAGAAAGCCAAACCCGGAGAAACAGTTTCTGTTGATGTCGAATCAGAATTTTTATTCGGTGCAAAAGCATCAAATTTAAAATTTGAATCCGAAACACAATTAATTTATTCTCCTTATGTAAGTAAGAATTATCCAAAATTTAATTTCAGAAATTCATCTATAAAAAATTCAAAAATCGATAATGTTCAAAAGAAAGGAACGCTTGACGAAAACGGAAAAGCTACTATTAAATATGATATCCCGGGCAATATAAAAACAGGCGGTATTTTTAAAGGAAATTTATATGTAAGCGTTTTTGATTTAACAGGAAGAACAGTAAATCAATCAGCTCATTTTGATGTTTATCCGAACGATTATTATATCGGTATTCGGTCAACTGATTATTATTACGGAACAAACGAAAAAATAAATTTCCAGGTTGTTGCTGTTGATCAGAATGATAAACCGATGAAAGATTTTAAATCTAAAGTTCAATTAGTAAGATACGAATGGCAGACAGTATTAAAGAAAAATTATTCTAATCATTATTATTATGCATCCGAGCAAAAGGAAATTCCGGTTTGGGACCGCAATTTTGATATTTCCGGCGGACCTAAAGATTTCACATTTACTGTTACGAGATCGGGAAAATATCAGTTAAGAGTTTATAAAGAAGGAAGCGACGATTATCAAAAAACAGATTTTTATGCTTACGGCTGGTCAAGTTCAACTGCTTCTTCATTTCAGGTTGATAAAGAAGGAAGAGTCGAAATTGTTTTGGATAAACAAAGTTACAGTCCTGGCGATGTTGCTAAAGTTCTTTTAACAACTCCGTTTTCCGGGAAAGTTCTGTTAACATTTGAAAGAAATAATGTTTTTGAATACCGCTATGTTTATGTAGAAAAAAGATCTGCCGAAATTAAAGTAAACGTGACTGATGATTTTATGCCGAATGTTTATGTAACTGCAACTTTATTTAAAAAACATTCTATGGATAATACTGCACCTTTCCTTGTCGGGCATGGATTTGTTTCGATGAAAGTTGAAAAGAAAGAAAATAAACTTCCGGTTACAATAAATGCTCCGAAAAAAATTAAACCGAATACAAAACAGCAGATTACAATTTCTACTTTACCTGAAAGAAATATTTATGTAACACTTGCCGCTGTTGATGAAGGAATCTTACAGATAAAAAATTATAAAACTCCCGATCCTTACGGAACTTTTTATGCAAAACGATCTTTAAAAGTTACTACTCATGATTTATACAAACTTCTACTTCCTGAAATTGTAAAGATGAATCCATCGCCGGGAGGAGACAGTAATGAAGAAGAATTAAAACAGCTTCAAAAAAGATCTAATCCTGTAAAAACAAAAAGATTTAAATTATTATCTGTCTGGAGCGGAATACTTAAAACAGACGGAAACGGGAAAGTTACATTTCCATTAAATGTTCCTCAATTTAACGGAGATATAAGACTAATGGCCGTTGCTTATTCGGGATCAAGATTCGGAAATGCGGAAGAACATATTAAAGTTGCAGATGATCTTGTTATTGAAGCTGAGATTCCGAGATTTTTGTCAACTAATGATTCCTTAATAACAACTGTTTCATTAATCAATACAACTTCGTCAAAAGGAAATGTTGATGTAAATTTAAGTGTTGAAGGTCCATTGATAATCGGTTCATCAAAAACACAAAGTACAAACGTTCCGGCTAATTCAACAGGACATGTAAACTTTGTAATAAAATCCGGTTCAAATATCGGAAAAGCTAAAATTAAATTTACAACTTCAGGTTTGGCAAAAGTAAATGAAGAAATAGAAATAGGTGTAAGACCAATTTCGCCTTATGTTGTTGAAAGCGGTTCAGGAACAATTAAGAGCAGGACAAAAACTAAATATCGATTTACCAAAGGATTATGTTGAAAGTACACAAAACACTACTTTAACTATAAGTAAATTCCCTGCATTAAAATTTGCTAAACAATTGAAGTATTTAGTCGGTTATCCTTACGGATGTATTGAACAGACGGTATCAAAATTATTCCCGCAATTATATTTTGAAGATCTTGCAAAATTAATAGCACCGGAATATTACAAAACCAAAAATCCCGTTTACTTTGTTAATGAAGGAATAAAGAAAATAGAATCCATGCAGATGCATGACGGTTCAATGTCCTATTGGCAAGGTGGAACATATTCAAATTGGTGGGGAAGTGTTTATGCTGCTCATTTTCTACTTGAAGCTAAAAAAGCAAAATACGGCGTTTCGCAAAATGTTCTTAATAAGTTATTAAATTATATTGCCACAAAAGCTAAAAGTAACAGCACTTACGATTATGTAACTTATTATCATAACAGCAGAACTATTAAAAAAATTGCGAGTAAGGAAATTTTATATTCATTATATGTTTTGGCACTTGCAAATAAAGGCGACATATCTACAATGAATTATTATAAAGCACGTCCTCATCTTTTAACAAATGATACAAGATATCTGCTTGCCGGTGCTTATGCTTTAATGGGACAGTGGAATACTTATTATGAATTGATTCCAAAAGAATATACTCCGGAAAATACAATCAGGATGTCCGGCGGAAATTTCGATTCGGAAATAAGAGCTAATGCAATAATGTTAAATGTATTATTGGAAGTTCAGCCTTCAAGCGATCAAATTCCTTATATGATAAAACATATTGCCGGAATGGCTCATGATATGTATTCTACTCAGGAAAGATCATTTGCGTTTTTAGCATTGGGAAAAGCTGCAAGTTTAAATTCGAATACGGATTTAAAAGTCAAAATTAATTCTAACGGAAAAGAATTAAAATCATTTAACAATAAAGATATAACCGTTGATGTTCCTTCATTAAAAAATCTGACTTTGACTGCTTCCGGTAAAGGCGATGTTTATTACTTCTGGAGTACCGGAGGAATTAAAATAAATAATACGGTAAAAGAAGAAGATTCTTATATGAAAGTCAGAAGAACTTATTATGAATATAACACAGGCAGAGAATCTGAATATAATACTTTTGGACAAGGACAATTAATAGTTTGTAAAATAACTTTAACCGGTTATGATAAATCAGCGGAAAATATAGTAATAACCGATATGCTTCCGGCAGGAATGGAAATTGAAAATCCAAGATTAAATGCTTCAACGGAACTTCAATGGAAACCTAAATATCCTTTGAAAGTTGATTACCTTGATATAAGGGACGACAGACTTTTATTATTTACTGATTTACCGAGAAATTCTACTAAAGAATTTTACTACATGTTAAGAGTAGTAAGTAAAGGAAAATTCCAGCTTCCGCCGATCGGGGCAGATGCAATGTATGATCCGGAATTTCATTCTTATAACGGCGCCGGTATCAATAAAAGTATTAGGTAAGTAAATTAGAAAATGAAAAAATTTATTCTTAGCAGGAATTACTTAGAATATTTTTTAGATGCTGTAACGGTTTTCTTAATAATATTAATTATTTTGAATTTTCTTTTGCCCGTTCCTCATCTCAAACCGTATTCAAAAGTAATTCTTGCTAAAGACGGAACATATGCTTACGGCTTTTCTTTCTGCTGATGATAAATGGAGAATGGAAACAAAGCTGAATGAAGTTTCTCCTGATTTAATAAAAGCAATTATTGCAAAAGAAGACACCTGGTATTATTATCATTTTGGATTTAATCCTTTCTCAATGGTCCGCGCTTTGTTTTCCAACATAACTTCCGGCAGAACTGTTTCAGGTGCTTCAACAATTACCATGCAGGTTGCAAGATTGTTGGAGCCTGCGGACCGGACTTATCTAAATAAATTTTTGGAAGTATTAAGAGCCGTTCAATTAGAATTTTATTACAGCAAAAAAGAAATACTTGGAAATGTATTTAAGCATGCTTCCGTTCGGTGGAAATATTGAAGGTGTGAAATCTGCATCTTATATTTATTTTAATCGCCCGCCGTCAAGGTTAAGTTTGGCCCAGTCTATTCTTTTAGCTGAAATTCCAAATGATCCGAATAAATATAGATTGGATAAAAATGTTAAGTATGCATTTAAAGGCAAGAAACTTCAGAATAAAAAGATTTATTGACGATAAAATTTTTCCAATTCAGGATTTAAAAGATGCTTTAAATGAACCGCTTATTTCTCACCGTTATGAAATTCAAACCAAAGCACCGCATTTTTGTAATTTTATTAACAGCAAATACAACATTACAACAATAAAAACTTCCCTCGATCTTAATGTTCAGCAGAAAGCAGAAAACCTTTTAGCAAATTATGTTAGAAGAGTTAGATCACAGGGAGTCTCTAACGGAGCAGTTTTAATAATTGATAATTCAAATAATTCAGTTGTTGGATACTGCGGCTCGGCAGATTTTTATAACGAACAAACAATGGGACAGGTAAACGGAATTACTGCAGTCCGTTCACCTGGCTCGACCTTAAAACCTGCATTATATGGTTTAGCGTTTGATAAAGGAATATTAACTCCGAAAATGAGATTGCTGGATATTCCTACTGACTTCAGCGGATATTCTCCCGATAATTATGATTTAAAATTTAATGGAGATGTAACGGCGGAATATGCTTTGCTTGCATCATTAAATGTTCCTGCAGTTCGGCTGCTTCATAAAACTGGATTGAATGAATTTCTTAGCTTGCTGGAAAGAGGCGGAATGGATGAAATCAGGAAACAGAGAAATGATTTAGGACTTTCTGTTATTCTTGGAGGATGCGGAGTAACCTTAGAAGAGTTGACAAGATTTTATTCAATTTTTGCAAAAGGCGGAAAACTTTATCCTTTAAATTATTTAGTGACTGAAAAAGATTCATCTTATAAAAATATTCTTACGAATGCTTCCGCATATTTAATCGGAAAAATATTATCAGATAATAAACGGCCGGATTTCTATAATGGTTTAGTTGATTTAACAAAGCTTCCGAAAATTGCCTGGAAAACCGGAACTTCATATGGAAAGCGGGATGCTTGGGCAATCGGATTCAGTCCAAAATATACAATCGGAGTTTGGATGGGAAATTTTGATGGAACAGGTTCGCCGGAATTATCAGGAGCAGAAATGGCAGTTCCGTTATTATTTGATCTTTTTAATGCAGTTGATTATAACCCGAAAGAAAAATGGTTTGAAAAACCTAAAAATGTTTTAGTAAGAAATGTTTGTGCGGAAACCGGGATGATCCCGGGAAAATATTGTAAAAATATTACTCAAGATTTTTACATAAAAAATATTTCCAATAATAAAGTATGCAATCTTTACAGGGAAATTTATGTAAGCAAAAATGAAAAAATTGAATATTGTGCTGAATGTCTTCCTAAAACCGGCTACAAGAAAAAAGCATATCCTTTTTATGATCCTGAATTAAAATTATGGTATGAAAAAAACGGGATAGCATTTATAAAAGTTCCTCCTCACAATCCAAACTGTCAAAAAAGATTTTCAGAAAACGGTCCTAAGATTATATCGCCTTCTTCTAATTATGAATATTTTGTTGAAGAGAATTCCAGCCAGGAAATTCTATTGCAGGCAGCTACTGAATCCGGAGTTAAAACACAGTATTGGTATATTAACAATAAGTTTTATAAAAAATCTAAACCCGGGGAAAATATTTTTTACCGTCCTTCCAAAGGTGAAATTAAAATTACCTGCATGGATGATAAAGGCAGGGATGCAAATATTAAAATAAACGTGCAGTATTATTGAATTAAAAATTGTCCTCCAAATCATCATTAAAAAAAATTTAAGCTTATCTTCATAAAAACTTCATAGAAATTTTATTATTTAAGGTAAATTAAAATTAATACCTAGAAAAATGTAAATAAATGAAGGATTTATACTAAAAATGAAAAAACAAATACTGAATTTTATGGTATGGGGATTGTTTATCTTTACCATTGCAATTCTTAATTCATCTCTAACATTTGCGCAATGGTCAAACGACCCAGCTTCAAACTTGCTAATTTCAAATCAATCCGGTGATCAGGCATTACCAAAAATAGCTTCCACTTCTGACGGCGGCTGCTATATTTCATGGTTCGATGCAAGGTCCGGCAGTTATGCAGTTTATTTGCAAAGATTAAATTCTCTCGGAGAAAAACAATTTGCAACCGACGGACTATTAATCAGTGATAATCCGCAAAACAGTTCTTTAGTTGATTATGATATGAAAGTTGATAACGAAAATAATGCGATCATAACCTTTACTGATATTCGCGATGCCGGCAACTTGCATGTATTCGCGTATAAAATTGATACGGCCGGAAATTTCCTTTGGGGGAATAATGGTGTTAGTTTATCAGGTGCCGGAAGTTACCAGGCTAATCCTGTTGTAGTACAATCAAGCGATGGAAATTATATTTTTGCATGGATTGTCGCTTCTGATACTCAGAAAATCGCTCTGCAAAAATTATCACCGACCGGTACTAAAATGTGGGGAACCGATCCAATAATATATGCCAGCGGAACAGATGAAAATTATTCTTATCCTAGAATTGTTGCTTCTGATAACGGCGGAGCAATTTTAGTTCATGCCGGTTATACAGGTCCTTTTTTCAGTGCGGTAGTTTATTTGTATACTCAAAAATTTGATACGGATGGAAATACACTTTGGGGTGCAAATGGTTTGTCGGTACAGAATGTCGGCGGAATTCCGGGATATGAACAGCCTGTTGTTATAAGCGATAATGACAACGGAGCAATTGTTACATGGTATGATGACAGAGACAATAATAACTTATTTAGTTCATTTGTACAGCATATTAATTTTGACGGCAGCATGGCATTTCCGGTAAATGGTTCTGAAGGATCAACAAATGCAGGTTTTCATCATTTGAATCCGACCGTAGCTTATTTATCATCTTCGGGTGATTTGTACATGACCTGGCTGGAAGAAAACAGTCTGCAAAGCAGTATAGGAATTTACGGCCAAAAGTTCGATGCTTCAGGAAACCGCCAATGGACAGACAACGGTAAAATGTTTAAAGCAATGGGAAGTGATGCAATCTTTGGTCCTTATAGCTTGCCTGCTGATACAACTATATATAATTTTTATTTGGAGGGAAATGCCTCCGGTGTGAATGTAAGTATGAGCGCTTTTATGATTAATAGTAACGGCGATTTTGTCTGGCCCGGAGATTTTGTTACAATGTCAAATTCTACTCCTGATAAATTACATGCAGTTGTTACTGTAAGTTCTGATTTAATTGCAAAATCTGCCTGGGAAGATACCAGAACAGGTGATGCAGGAATTTATGCTCAGAATATAAATCCTAACGGTGCTTTGGGAAATATTATAACACCTGTAGAACTTAATTCATTCTCAGCAAATTCAAATGCTAGTAACGTTAATTTAAAATGGGAAACTGCAACCGAAACTAATAATAAAGGTTTTGAAATTGAAAGAAGTCTGAATAAAAGTAATAACTGGCAAAATGTTGTTTTCGTTCCTGGAGCCGGAACCAGTACCGAACAGCATTCATATTCATATTCAGATCAAGTTTCTCAAAGCGGAACTTACACTTATAAATTAGTTCAAATTGATTTTAATGGTTCACGTAAAGAACTTGGACAAGTTGATGTAAATGTAAACGCAGTACCAAATGATTATGCATTGAATCAGAATTATCCAAATCCTTTTAATCCTACAACTGTAATTTCTTATCAGCTTCCAAAAGAAAGTCATGTAACTTTAAAAGTATATGATATTATTGGAAATGAAGTCCAAACTCTTGTTAAAGGCGATCAGCCGGCCGGAACATATAAAGTAAACTTTAACGGATCAGATTTATCAAGCGGTGTTTACTTCTATAGATTGCAGGCAAATAATTTTGTCTCGGTTAAGAAATTCACTTTGATGAAATAAAATTTAAATTCATATCAAAAAAATTAGGCGGATTATAATCGATCCGCCTTTTTAATTTTAAATGTGTAATCTGTCAAATTATATAAAATTTTAAGATTCTTTCGATTGTTTATTTTTCAAAAAAATCTTCATAAAATAATCAGAAATTAGGGTTTTAAGCTGATTAATCCGCTGTTGATTTCCTTGACTGCCTATCGCCATTTCTCTATATTTGAAGACGAAATTTTGTAATAATTTTGAGATATTTTGCTGTTTTGAGTCAATTTAATAAAACAATCCTTCCGAACGGAATTAAAATTTTATCCGAAACAATTCCGTATGTAAAATCATTTTCATTAGGATTTTGGTTCAACGTAGGTTCACGTGATGAAAATTTTAAAAACAATGGAATTACTCATTTCATTGAGCATATGCTTTTTAAAGGAACTCATAAAAGATCTGCCGGAAGAATTGCAACGGAAATTGAATCATGCGGCGGATATTTAAATGCATTTACATCAAAAGAACATACTTGTTATTACGGAAGAGGTTTGGCAAATCATCTTGGAAAAACTTTTGATGTACTTTCCGATATGATTCAGAATCCGCGCTTCAAATCAACAGAAATAAAAAAAGAAGCAAGCGTTGTTGTTGATGAACTTTATGATATTGAAGATAACCCGGAAGAATTAATATTCGATAAATTTGAAGAAATAATTTTTTCGGGAAACAATTTAAGTCTGCCGATAATCGGAACAGAAAAAAATGTAAAGTCTTTTACTCAGCAGGACCTGTTTAATTTTGTTCAAAAAAAATACGGATTTAACAGACTTTTAATTTCAGCTTCCGGTGCTGTTAATCATGAAGAACTTGTTGAACTAACTAAAAAATTTATTAAAAAAGATCTCGGAAGTTCGAAAGTAAGAAGAAGATATTTCCCTTTGAAAACAATTCCTTCCAAAGTTGAATTAATTAACAAAGAAATTCAGCAGGTTCATGCAATCATCGGCAGAACAACTTTTGGCTACAAAGATGCAAGAAGAGATCACGTTGCACTTTTGTCTCAAGTTTTAGGAGAAGGAAGCAGCTCAAGATTGTTTCAGGCTGTAAGAGAAAAGAACGGAATTGCATATCAAATAAATACTTTCTTGAATTCATTTTATGATATTTCATCTTTCGGTGTTTATTTTTCAACTAACGATAAGTTAATGGACAAAGCACTTTCAATTATTTCGAGAGAATTCAAAAAAATAAAAGAAAAGAAAATCTCAGATAAGGAGCTTAAAAAAGCTAAAGAAGCAGTTAAAGGAAATATTATTCTTAGTTTGGAAAATACTTCAAACAGAATGATAAGAATGGCTCAATCTGAATTATATTATAATAGAATAGTTCCGGTTGAAGAAGTTCTAAAAAGAATTGATACAATAACTGCTGAAGATATTCAAAAAACAGCAAACAAAATTTTAGACGAAAAGAAATTCATTAAGATTATTATAAAATCTAAAGATGCATTATTTAAATCTGCAGCTTAAGATTTTGGAGTATAAAAATGAAAATAAATAAAATTAGTCCGGCAGTAAGAACTCACGATATTAAATACGCAGTTAGAGATATTGTGGTTCTTGCAAATGAAGTTGCTAAAACCGGTAAAGAAATGCTTTACTTAAATATCGGCGATCCTAACTTGTTTGATTTTCAGCCGCCGAAAAAAATAGTCGATGCAACTTATAACGCAATGATGAAAAATTTCAACGGCTACGCTCCTTCATCGGGAATAAAATCTGCAATTGAAGCAATTGAAAAAGAAGCCGAAAGAAAAAACATTAAAAATGTTCATGATATTTTTGTAACAACCGGCGCAAGCGAAGCTATTGATGTTGCTTTAACAGCTTTGGTAAATAACGGCGAAAATGTTTTAACTCCTACACCGGGTTATCCTTTATATACAGCCATTCAAAGTAAACTGCAGACGATGGAAAATCCTTATTATCTAAATGAAGAAAACGGATGGCAGCCTGATATTGAAGATATCAAAAGTAAAATAAATGATAAGACAAGAGCAATTATAATTATAAATCCGAATAACCCAACCGGATCTGTAGCTGATGAAAAAACATTGAGACAATTAATCGATTTAGCAATTGAGCATAACTTAGTAATCTTTGCCGACGAAATTTATGACAAACTTTTATTTGATGATAAAAAACATATTTCAATTGCATCATTAAATCCAGATGTTCCTGTTATTACATTTGGCGGCTTATCAAAAAATTATATGGTTCCGGGATTTAGAATCGGGTGGGGAATTGTAAGCGGTGATAAATCAGCTTTAAAAGATTATATTGAAGCAATTAACAAATTACTACGTGCCCGTCTTTCTGCAAATCATCCCGAACAATATGCAATTCCGGCAGCATTGGACGGAAAGGATGAACATCTTGTGGAAGTAATGCAAAAACTTACTAGAAGAAGAAATTTAACTTATGAAATGCTTAATGATATAAACGGTATTTCATGTGTAAAACCGGAAGGCGCTTTTTATGCTTTTCCTCAATTGCATATTACTCAGCCTGACAGCAAATTTGTTGCAGAATTAATTGCTGAAACAGGTGTAGTAATTGTTCCGGGAAGCGGATTTCGGGCAAGTTACTGGAACAAATCATTTTAGGGTTGTTTTTCTTCCACAGGAAGAAGTTTTGGAAAAAGCATATAAAAGTATTGCTTCTTTTACAGAAAAATTTATTGACAAATACGAGAATGTTGCTGCTAAATAATTAGTTTCATTCTTTATATATTTAAAGTTTAATTTAGAAAGAAATTTCATTTTTAGGGAAATAGAATGCCGAAAATAACTATCGATGGATCAGAATTTGAATTTCAGCAAGGACAAACTATTATTCAGGCTGCTAAGGATAATGGAATAGAAATTCCACATTTTTGCTGGCACCCGAAATTATCTGTATCAGGAAATTGCCGGATCTGTTTGGTTGAAGTTGAAAAAATGCCGAAACTTGTTATCGCCTGTTCAACTTTAGCTGCCGACGGAATGGTTGTAAATACTAAATCGGAAAAAACAATTCAGGCAAGAAATGCTGTAATGGAATTTTTATTAATCAATCATCCTCTTGATTGCCCGATTTGCGATGAAGCAGGTGAATGCAAACTTCAGGATTATGCTTATAAATACAGTGTCGGCGAAAGCCGTTTTACTGAAGAAAAAATGCATAAAGATAAAAGAACTCCTCTCGGTCCTTATGTTATGTTTGATGCTGAAAGATGTATTTCCTGTTCAAGGTGCATTCGTTTCTGTGATGAAATTGCTAAAGATCCTGAATTGACATTTATCAAAAGAGGAGACAGAGTTACAATTGTAACTTATCCCGGTGAAGAAATGGACAATCCTTATTCATTAAATACAACTGATATTTGTCCGGTTGGTGCTTTAACAAGTCGTGATTTCAGATTCAGAGCAAGAGTTTGGGATATGTCTTCAACAAAATCTATTTGTCAAGGATGTTCACGCGGATGCAATTCTGAAATTTGGGTTAGGAATAATGAAGTATTAAGAATTACTCCAAGACAAAATGAAAGTGTTAACAGTTACTGGATGTGCGACCACGGAAGAATAAATACTTATAAAAATATTAATGCAGAAGACAGAGTTGACGGTCCTTTTATAAGAAGAGAAGGAAATCTTGTTAAAGTTGAATGGGACGAAGCGGTTTCAAAAGCAGCTTCGGAATTGAAATCATTTTCTAAAGATGAAATTGCTTTTATCGGTTCACCTTTTGCAACTTGTGAAGATAATTATGTATTTGGAAAATTTGCAAGAAATTTATTTAACTCTAAAAACATCGATTTTGTAAAACATGTAAATCCTGAATTCGGTGATGATATTTTAAGAAAAAATGATGTTGCTCCCAATTCATTCGGCGCAGAAACTGTTGGAATAAAACCTGCTTCCGGCGGAATGGGATACGAAGGAATCATCAAAGGAATAAATGAGAAGAAAATAAAAGCTCTTTATATTATTGAAGAAGATTTAATCGAATTCGATTCAAACCTTGAAAATGTTTTATCTAAATTAGATTTATTAATTGTTCATTCAGCTAATTTTAACAAAACTACTAATTTAGCTGATATTGTCTTCCCGGCTGCAACTTATGCTGAGAAAAACGGAACTTATGTAAACTTTGACGGAAGAGTTCAAAGATTAAGAAGCGCAGTTGCAACAATTGAAATGGACAGAGCAATTGACGGAATGGCTATGAGCCGTTTGGATAGATTCGGAACGAAATATGATCGCTGGGCAAAAGGGAATAAACGCGATGCTAAATCAACTTGGAAAATTATTACGGTTTTAGCTAATGCAATGGGACAGAAATTTAAATACAAAATGGCTGAAGAAGTATTTGATGAAATTTCCAAATCAATAGATGCTTTTAAAGGATTAGATTATGATGTTATTGGAGAACTTGGTGCAGAATTGAAAGTTAAACTTGTCGGTAAATCTGTAACTGTTTAATCGGAGAAAATTTTAACAATGAGTATTCTAGAATTAATAATTTTTACACTTATTAAAATTGTAATAATACTTTCCGTTATGCTTTTAACGGTTTCGTATTTAGTCTATTTCGAAAGAAGAATAAGTGCATGGGCTCAAAATCGTTTAGGACCAAATAGAGTTGGCTGGGAAGGTGTTCTTCAGCCGTTTGCAGATGTTTTCAAATTATTATTAAAAGAAGATATCGTTCCCGAAAACGCTACTAAACCTGTTCATACTCTTGCTCCGATAATTGCATTATTTGTCGCTTTTACAACTTATGCTGTAATTCCCATCGGACCTTCCGTTCATGTTTTCGGTTATACTGTTCCGCTTGTTGTTGCGGATGTTAATATGGGAATTTTATATGTTCTTGCTTTAACTTCTTTGGGAGTTTATGCAATAACTTTAGCCGGCTGGTCTTCCGGAAGTAAATATTCTCTTCTCGGCGGAATTAGATCTTCCGCACAAATGATTTCTTATGAAATTTCAATGGGATTTTCAATCGGCGGAGTATTACTTATTAGCCGGTTCATTAAGACCTCTGGATATTGTAGGTTCTCAAGGCGCATGGCTGTGGAATGCGATGGATTCAGCCAATCGGATTTATAACTTTTGTTGTTTCGGCTTTTGCAGAAACAAACAGACTTCCTTTCGATTTACCTGAAGCGGAACCTGAACTTGTGGGCGGATTTCATACGGAATACAGTTCAATGAAATTTGCAGGATTTTTCCTTGCTGAATATGCAAATATGATTATTGCTTCTGCTATGATTGTGACTTTATATTTAGGAGGATATAATGTACCTTTTGTTAACATTGCTTCTTTAGCTTTACCTGAATGGCTTGCTGTTATTATTCAAATTGCTGCTTTTATGGTTAAAATGGGAGCAATTATGTTCTTCTTCATCTGGGTCCGTTGGAGTATTCCAAGATTCAGATATGATCAATTAATGAATTTAGGCTGGAAAGTAATGTTCCCGCTTTCATTATTAAATATTATCTGGGTTGCAGTTTTGATAATGATTTTCAAGATTATAATTAACTAAACAAATTAGATTTATCTATTTAGAAATTTATAGATAGAAAAAGAAAACCGGAATATTTTGGAGTTTTAATGGCTGTTAAAAAACGCGAAAAAGATCTTACTTTTTGGGAAAAAATTTACATTCCTGAAATTATTAAAGGCTTATCGTTAACTTTGAGAACGATGTTCAAACCAAAATATACGATGAAATATCCTGAAGAAAAATTTATTCCGTCTGCTTCTTATAGAGGAAGACCGGTTTTGGTTCAGGAAGATAACGGACAGGAAAGATGTGTTGCATGCGGATTGTGTTCCAGGGTTTGTCCGGCTTTAGCTATTGAAGTTCAGGCAAATGAAACAGAAAGAGAAAAAGAACGATATCCTGAAAAATTTGAAATCAACATGTTAAGATGCATTTTCTGTGGTTTTTGTGAAGAAGTTTGTCCGGAAGAAGCAATTATAATGAGTAAAGACTATGAATTGGCATTCACTAATAGAGAGGATGCAATATATGGTAAAGATAAATTATTAGTGCCTGTCAATCAATTGAGTGACAGAATTGAATTTTTAAGGAGCTATAAATAGTTGAAGTATAGTTTTTTTCTTCATAAATTCTTATTCAATGCAAAAAACAGTTATCATATTATTGCTATCTTTATTTTCCTTCAGCGGTTTCGCACAAGTTGAAGAAGCAAATTGCAGGATAACTGTTCCTGAAAATGTTTTAGTAAATACCTCATTCGACCTTTCAATTATCACCAATAAAAATTTTAACGAAGCAGATAAATTAATTCTTTATTTGTTTCCTGATGACAACCTGGAAATAAACAAAGTTAATGTTAGATATCAGCAGCAGAATTTAAAGCAGCCGTTCTCTTACAGTTATATAGATCAGTATGATATGCAGGGTTATAAATCGGTTATTAATTTAAACGACAGTTCGCTTTCAAAAGGAGAATTTTTTCAGATCATCTTGAATTTAAAATCCGGATATTCAAGCTCGTCAAGTATTAAGCTTGCTGGTACGTATACAAAAGATGATTCAATCCTGGGTTATTTAAATATTACTAAAGGCAAAAATAAAACCGAAGAAAATAATTTAATCACTGCAGATATAGATTTTTATAAATCGCAGGGCACTGCCGGAAATGCTGTTTTATTTGATAACGGATCAGCTTTGGATTTTTCACTTTCTAATTTTAAACAAATAAGATTGTTAACTGAGTTTTGGTTTAGAATTAGTGAGCCCGGTTTAAAATTTCTTACAATAAAAAATGATCAAAATCCTTCACTGAAATATGAACTTCAAATAAATCATTTTCAGATGCTTACTGTAAAAGATGACGAGGAATCCATGCAGTTTTACAATCCGGTTTTTTTAAGTAAAAAGATTTGGTATCACATTTCTGTATTAATTGATTCAGCCAAAAACACATTAAGTTTCTTCTGTAATGAAATTCCATTTGCTAAAATTAAATATCCGGATTTTACCAAATCCGGCAGTTTTAATTTTTCATTTTATAATAAAGATGATAAAAAAGCGTTTGAAATAGATTTATTAAGAATTATTGATTTTAATAATTCAATAGAAGTTGCTTCAAATAATAAAAATTATAATAATTTTTTAGCCGATAGTTCCCAGACCCTGGCTGCAGTTAAAATTTAATGATAAAGAGGAATTACAGAATTATAGTCATTTATTAAATTTAGAATATACCGGAATTCAATGGGTTTATTCGGAAGCTCCGATTTTTGCAAGAGCTCCTGAACTAAATTTGAATTTATTTGGAAGTACTTACGAATTGGAATGGAGCGGAGGGGATTTTAAGCAGGCTGATCGATATATTCTGCAAAAATCATCTAACGGAAATGATTATGTAAATGTTTCTAAATTAAGTGCTGAAAATTCAATCCCAAAAACTTATTCTGTAATCGATCAAAAAGATGAATAACAATGAAATAGTTTTTTACAGAGTAAAACAAATTAATAAAGACGGTTCGGTTGTTTATTCTTCTCAGGTAAAAGTCGGACAAGGTTTAAGTGAGCCTTTTATAGTTGAGCAGAATTTTCCGAATCCATTTAATCCAAAAACTAGTATTGAAGTTGAATTATTGGAAGATAATGAAGTAACTATTGTAATTTATAATCTTGAAGGAAGAGAAGTTACACAATTGTATAAAGGATTTTTGATCAAAGGGAATTCATAAATTTTCTTTTGACGCTACAAATTTTCCATCCGGAATTTATCTTTATAAAGTTTCCACACCGAATTATAATCAAACCAAAAAAATGATTCTTACCAAATAATAAAAATTTTAAAATATTTTCATTTTATTCTTAAAAATCTTAAATTCATTTATCCACACAATTAAAATGAATTAATGAGGGACAATGCTTTCAAAAGTCTTTTCGAGTGCCACATTTGGTATTGATGCTTATTTGGTTGAAGTTGAAACCAATGTTGAAAAACAAATTCCGGGTTTTACAATTGTCGGACTTCCGGACAATGCGGTAAAAGAAAGCCGCGAACGTGTAACTGCTGCAATTAAAAACAGCGGATTTGATTTTCCGATTAAAAAAATAACAGTAAATCTCGCTCCTGCAGATATTAAAAAAGAGGGAAGTTCGTTCGATCTTGCTTTAGCAGTTGGAGTTATGGCAGCAACTGAAAAAATTAGAAAATCATTTATTGGAAGATTCTTTAATTTTAGGTGAACTTGCTCTTGACGGAAAACTTCGGCCAATAAAAGGCGCACTGCCGATTGCAGTTGAAGCAAGAAAAAGTGAAATGAAAAGAATAATTCTTCCTGATTGAATCTGCACAAGAAGCTGCAATTGTTGACGGAATAGATGTTTACGGGATGGAAAATTTAAATGAAGTAATAAATTTTTTAAATGGTGACCTCCAAAAAGAAAAAACACATTCCGATAAAGAAAAGATTTTTTCGGACATAAATAATTATCACCTGGATTTTTCCGATGTAAAAGGACAGGAAAATGTAAAAAGGGCTTTGGAAGTTGCTGCAGCCGGTGCTCATAATATTTTAATGATCGGACCTCCCGGATCAGGAAAAACAATGCTTGCAAAAAGAATTCCATCCATTTTACCTCCAATGGCATTCGAAGAAGCTTTGGAAACAACAAAAATTCATTCGGTTGCCGGAATTTTACCTAAAGAAAGATCTTTAATAACCGAAAGACCTTTTCGAAGTCCGCATCATACGGTTTCGGATGCGGCACTTGTCGGCGGCGGATCTTTTCCACGGCCGGGAGAAGTTTCATTTGCACATTTCGGAGTTTTATTTTTAGATGAACTTCCCGAATTCAAAAAAAATGTTCTGGAAGTTTTAAGACAGCCTTTGGAAGATTCCAAAGTAACAGTCAGCAGATCAAAATTATCATTGGAATTTCCGGCAAATTTTATGCTTGCCGCCGCTATGAATCCTTGTCCCTGCGGATATTTTACCGATCCGAACAGGGAATGCACCTGCGCTCCGCCGCAAATCCAAAGATATATGGCAAAAATATCCGGACCTTTATTGGATAGAATTGATATTCATATTGAAGTTCCGGCAGTTAAATACAAAGAATTATCTGCCGATACAAAAAGTGAAAAATCCAAAGAAATAAGACAAAGAGTAATTGAAGCAAGAAAAATTCAGCTGCAAAGATTTGAAAATTCCAAAATGATATTTAACAACGGCGATATGGGTTCAAAAGAAGTAAGGCAGTACTGCAGATTAGATTCCGCCGGTTCGGATTTGCTAAAAATGGCAATGACAAAATTAGGACTTTCCGCACGAGCTTACGACAGAATTTTGAAAGTAAGCAGAACAATTGCGGATTTGGATTCTTCGGAAAATATTTTATCCCAGCATATAAGCGAAGCAATTCAATATAGAAGTTTAGATAGAGAATTGTGGAAACATTGAAGATAAAATTACTAAATCCAATCTAAAATTCTTCAAATAATCGGCTCTATTTATAAACCAATCTCTTTTTCCATCGATAATAAAAAATAAAACAATTTTAAATTTGGACCGAATTCCAAATTAATTCTCAAAGAAATTAATAGAATTAGAATGAAAAAATTATTATTACCGCTTCTCATTAGCTTAATCGTTGCCGGCTGTTTTGTAAATCCCAAAGAAGAAAACAAAAAATTAATTAGTGAAAATGAATTAAAAGAAATTGTTCAACCCCAAATGGATGAATACGGTATTCCAGGTGTGCAGGTTTGTGTAAAAAACAGTTTTACCGGTGAAACTACAAATCTATCATTGGGTTATGCAGACATGGATTTAAAAACTGCAATGAATAATCAAACACAAATTAAAATAGGGAGTAATACAAAAAGTTTTACTGCAATTGGTGTTTTATTATTAGTAGAAAAAGGACTGATTAGTTTAGACGATGAAATTGGAAAGTACCTGAATATAGAAAATGAAAATTACAAACATATTACGGTTCATCAGCTTATGAATATGCATAGCGGTTTTATAGATTATGTAAATGACGACAGTACGGACTTTATAATTGATAAAGAAATTAATAATCCTTCTTATCATTTTATGCCGGAAGAATTAATCAATTATGCTTTTCAGTTAACCGATGAACACGGAAAATTAAGCAGTGAAGAATTCCATTACACAAATACAAATTATGTTTTGCTGGGAATGATAATAGAAAAAGTAAGCGGAAAAAGTTATGCAGAATTTATAAAAAATAATATTCTTAAACCGTACAGACTAAATTCAACATATATTCCCGGTAATAATAATTTCGGTTCAAACGTTAGCAGCGGATATTATTTTAACAAATCAGATAATACAATTGAAAACTTTTCTAATTTAGACCTTTCTTATGTTTGGAGTGCCGGCGGAATTATTTCTACAGCTTCGGATTTATGTACCTGGATGAATTTAATCGGAACAAATAAAATCTTAAATAAAATATTAATAGATTTGTTTACAGCGGTCAGCCGACAGGATTCAAAGGACAATATACTTCAGGATTAATCGATGAACCTTATAAAATTTGGCATAACGGAACTGTGCTTGGCTATCACGGGGAAATGTGTTTTCTAAAAAATCATGGCATTTCTGTTGCAGTTCTTTCAAATTGTATCTTTTCAGGCGTTGAAGGAGATCCGGTTCAAGATATTATGAATGAAATAATCGATTTAATAAATAAAAAATCCGGTTCGAGCTTAACAAAAGGAAATTAAGCTGAATCTATAAAATCTTTATATATTTTGATAGTTTCATTAACTTTTTATAACATTGTATTAAGTTGTTAAGTTAAGATTTGATCTTTATTAGTAAATCATAAAAAATAAAATTACATTTTTTTCAAAATTTGTTATTTGTCAAATTTGAAAAAAATAAATAATTTTGGACTGAACAATTTTAGAAATTTCTTAAAGTAGTCAATTCCTCAAAAACAGGGGAAAAACATAAAAATCCGCATAATCCTGCCTTTAATAATTTGCATTTTTCTTGAAATAGAAATATATTTGTTGCTCGTTTATTATTTCGGGCGGACGCCGGAGTTGGAGAGCCGGGGCGGACTGTAAATCCGTTGGCAAGCGCCTTTGGGGGTTCGAATCCCTCGCCGCCCACTATGTTGTATATAGTTGTAAAGGGAACATATTTATTTAATATTTAGCTTCCCTTATTTTTTTGTTGTTTTGTTCTTTTGCTTTTTGAATAAAAAATTAATGCTTGCGGGAGTAACTCAGTTGGCTAGAGTCACAGCCTTCCAAGCTGTTGGTCGCGGGTTCGAGTCCCGTCTCCCGCTCTGAAATTTTTCAGATAACTTGACTTTATAAATTAAATGGTTCAAGGATCGTCAGCTTCGTTGAATTAAATATGAATTAAATTCTGCTGACGTAGCTCAGTTGGTAGAGCACATCCTTGGTAAGGATGAGGTCACCGGTTCAATCCCGGTCGTCAGCTCAAACAAAAAATTAATAAGTAGTGATATGAGAGAAATAATAACTTTAGAATGTACAGAGTGTAAAAGAAGAAATTACACTACAACTAAAAATAAAAGATTACATCCCGGCCGTGTTGAATATAAAAAATACTGCCGCTGGGATAAAAAGCACACTGTACATAAGGAAACTAAATAATTACAGATACGTCAGTAGCTCAATTGGCTAGAGCAGCGGTCTCCAAAACCGCAGGTTGGGGGTTCGAGTCCCTCCTGACGTGCTGAGAATTAAATGGAATTTAAATTATGAAAGAAAAAATAATAGGTTTCTTTAATGATGTGGTCAAGGAAATGAAAAAAGTTACCTGGCCGACTAAAGATGAATTAAAAGATTCTACGCAAGTTGTTATTGTTGTTTGTTTGATTATTGCTGCTTTTACTTATGTAATTGATATGTTAATTAACTATGTGTTTAAAGGAATATTTTAGGTATTAAGGATAGAATGGAACCAAAGTGGTATGTAGTTAGAACTTTTTCGGGGCATGAGAATAAGGTAAAAACTCTCCTCGAAACGGAACTTGAAGATAATGAAAATTTGAGAGCAAAGATTCAAGAAATCCTTGTGCCTATGGAAAAAGTGTTCGAAGTAAAAGACGGTAAAAAGAAAACCAAAACCAAAAACTTCTTTCCGGGTTATATTTTAGTCCAGGCTGTTTTGGATAATCAAGTAAAAGAATTTATACTCAACACTCAGTCTGTTATGGGATTTTTAGGAACCAAAAATAATCCTAATCCACTACAGCCCGAAGAAGTTAAAAGAATTGTTGGTAGAATTACCCAGGATGAAAATTCCGAAAGAATGGAAACTATCTTTAGAAACGGTGATATCGTAAAAATAATCGATGGTCCTTTCAATAACTTTTCAGGTACTGTTCAGGAAGTAAACGAAGAGAAAATGAAGATTAAGGTCATGGTTTCGATCTTCGGAAGAAAAACCCCTGTAGAAATTGATTTTGTTCAAGCGGAATTAGAAAAATAAAAAAGTATTTTATAGGTAAAAAAGATGGCAAAGAAAATAAGCGGATATATCAAGTTACAAATACCTGCCGGAAAAGCTAATCCTTCTCCTCCGGTTGGTCCTGCATTGGGTCAAAAAGGTGTTAATATTATGGAGTTCTGTAAACAGTTTAACGCCAGAACTTCAGACAAAGACGGATTAATAATTCCCGTTGTAATTACTGTTTATGCTGATAAATCATTTACGTTTATTACAAAAACACCGCCTGCTGCTGTTTTATTAAAAAAAGCTGCTAAAATTGAAAAAGGTTCTCCGGAATCAAACAGAAATAAAGTCGGCAAGGTCTCTAAAAACCAGGTTAAAGAAATAGCTGAATTAAAAATGCCTGACCTTAATGCATTTGATATGGAACATGCAATGAGTATGGTTGCCGGTACTGCCCGCAGCATGGGCTTAAATGTAGAAGATTAATTTAAAGTTAAAATCAAACTATTTTAGTTGGTGTAGAAATGAAACAATCTAAAAGAAAAAAAGATATTGAAGAAAAAGTTGATGCAAACAAAGAATATAATCTTTTGGATGCAATTAATATTTTAAAAGACAATTCAAAAGTTAAATTCACGGAATCATTAGACTGTGCAATTAGACTTGGTGTTGATCCAAGACACGCCGATCAGATGATTCGTGGAACTGTTTCGCTCCCCAATGGTACTGGTAAAGAAGTTAAAGTACTTGCTATTGCAAAAGGTGCAAAAATCGATGAAGCAAAGGAAGCCGGAGCAGATTTTGCAGGATATGAAGAATATCTTGATAAAATAAAAGAAGGCTGGACTGATGTAGATGTAATTATTGCTGCACCGGATACAATGGCTGATTTAGGAAAATTAGGAAAAATTCTAGGTCCGAAAGGCTTAATGCCTAATCCTAAGAGCGGTACTGTTACAATGGATGTTGGAAAAGCGGTTAAAGAAGTTAAAGCAGGGAAAATTGAATTCCGTGTTGAAAAAGCTGGAATTGTTCATACATCAATTGGAAAATTAAATTTTGAAGCAGAAAAGCTTGAAGAAAATGCTAAAGCTTTTTTGAATACTATTGTTAAAATGAAACCATCGACTGCAAAAGGTCAATATATTAAAAGTCTTTATTTATCCAGTACAATGGGTCCTGGTATAAAGATTTCTAAAGATGAAATTGCAGCCTTTAAATAAGAATTTACGCACTCAGAAATAAGCTTCTAACCGACACGATTAATTAATTTCTGGTATAGGAGAAAAATGAACAGAAACGAAAAATTAGATATTATTGCTCAAGTAAAAGAACTGCTTGAGAATTCTACTGCTATATATCTTACCGACTATTCTGGTATTTCTGTTGAAGATATCAACGGAATAAGGAACGAATTCCGTAAAGAGAACGTTAAATATAAAGTGATAAAAAACACTATGTTTAAACGCGCCATTGATGAAGTTGGTAAATATGATAAATTAGCAGATCATTTAGTTGGAATGACAGGTTATGCATTCGCTTCTGATAACATTGTCGCTCCGGCAAAAATTATCAAAAAATATTTTGATAGTAATCAAAAACTATCCCTTAAAGCTTGCTATGTAGAAAATCAATTTTATGATGGAAGCAGTTTGAACGAACTGGCTTCTCTTCCGTCTAAAAAAGAGATCATTGCAGGTATTTTGGGCTGTATAAATTCGCCGGCATCCGGAATTGTTGGTGCTATAAATGCTGTTATGCGGGATTTAGTAAGTGTAATTGATGAAATCTCAAAGAAAAAAGCAGCATAACTGATAAATTTGAAAAAAAATCTTAGGAGAATAATAAAATGTCAGAAAAAGTATCTGAAATTGTTGAAAAAATAAAAGAGCTTTCTTTATTGGAAGCATCAGAACTTAAAAAAGCGCTGGAAGAAGAATTTGATGTTACTGCTGCTGCTCCTGTTGTTGTTGCCGGCGGTGCTGTCGCTGGTGGCGGTGACGCTGCTCAAGTTGAAGAAAAAACTGAATTTGATGTGATTCTTCAATCAGCTGGTGAAAAGAAAATAAACGTAATTAAAGTTGTTAGAGCTCATACCGGTTTAGGTTTAAAAGAAGCTAAAGACTTAGTTGATTCAGCTCCAAAGCCTGTTAAAGAAGCTATTTCTAAAGAAGAGGCAGAAAAACTTAAAAAAGAATTCGAAGAAGCTGGCGCAACTGTACAAGTAAAATAAAAAATAATTGCTACCATCTTTATATTAAAAATGTATCTTCATTGAAAGTGATAAGTCGGATAATTCCGTCTTATCGCTTTTTTAAATAATTGATATCGTTGATGAATGCACAGGCAATGAAAATAAAGAAAACTAATTGGAGGTTTACCATTGAATAATAATAGAATTTCCTTTGGCCGAATTCCGTCTGTAATTGATGTTCCGGATTTGCTGGCTATCCAAACAGCTTCCTTTGAAGATTTTGTTCAGAAAAATGTTCTTCCGGGTAAAAGAGAAGAAAAAGGTTTACAAACCGTTTTTTCTTCCAATTTTCCTATTCTAGATAATAAAGAAATTTACAGATTGGACTTTCTGGAATACTATATTGAAAAACCGCGTTATTCTGTAAATGAATGTCTGGAAAGAGGATTAACTTTTTCTGCTCCTTTAAAGGGAAAATTAAGACTTTCTACTAAAGATCCTGAAACTGAAGAATTTGTAAATACTGTTGAACAGGAAGTCTATTTAGGTAATTTACCTTTTATGACAGAACGGGGAACTTTCATTATTAATGGTGCGGAACGTGTTGTTGTATCACAGCTTCACAGATCTCCCGGTGTTGCATTCTCCCAAACCGTGCATCCAAACGGAACGCCGATTTACTCAGCCAGAATTATTCCTTTAAGAGGTTCATGGGTAGAATTTGCTACCGATATAAATTATGTAATGTATGTATATATAGATAGAAGAAAGAAATTCCCTGCAACTACACTATTGAGAGCACTTGGCTTTGCTTCAGATGAAGAAATTTTAAATCTTTTTAATTTAGTTGAAGAAATTGATGTTAAAAAAGCTAAAGTCGAAGAGTATATTGGCAGAACAGTTGCAAGTGATGTATTCGACATGTCTACAGGTGAAATTTTCCTGACGAAAGACAGTGTTTTAACCGAAGAAGATGTTGACAGAATAAAAGAAACTGAAATAGATAATCTGAAATTAATTGTTTCGGAAATTACTCCGGATCAGGACTTAATTCTAAATACATTAAGAAAGGATACTTCACATACCAAAGAAGAAGCTTTATATGCAATTTACCGTCAGTTAAGAACTGGTGAAGCTCCGGACCTCGATACCGCTCAAGCATTAATTGAAAAATTATTTTTTAATGATAAAAGATACGATCTTGGTGATGTAGGTCGACATAGAATGAACGACAAGTTGAAGCTGGATATTCCGGAAACAACAACTGTTTTAACTGAAGAAGATATAATTTCAATTATGAAATATATTATTAAACTTAAAGCCGGAAACGAAAATCTTGATGATATAGACCATCTTGGAAACAGAAGGATTAGAACTGTTGGTGAACAGCTTGGTCAGCAGTTTAATATTGGTATGGCAAGAATGGCAAGAACCATTAAAGAACGTATGAATATGCGCGATTCCGAAAACTTTACGCCTCAAGATCTTGTCAATGCAAGAACTATTACAAGCGTAATAAATGCATTCTTCGGTACAAACCAGTTATCACAGTTTATGGATCAAACAAATCCGTTGGCCGAGATGACTCACAAAAGAAGAATGTCTGCTTTGGGACCTGGAGGTTTAACAAGAGAAAGAGCTGGATTTGAAGTTCGTGACGTTCATTATACTCATTATGGTCGTTTATGTCCTATTGAAACTCCTGAAGGTCCGAATATTGGTTTAATTTCTTCCTTAACAATTTATGCAAGAGTTAATCGATATGGATTTTTGGAAACTCCATATCGTAAAGTAGTTAAAGGTAAAGTTAGTTCTGATGTTGAATATTTAACTGCCGAACAGGAAGATTTATATACGATTGCTCAGGCAAACGCACCGATTGATGATCAAGGTAAATTTTTAAATGAAAGAGTAAAAGCTAGATTCAAAGGTGAATTCCCAATTACTCTTCCTGAACAACTTCAGTATATGGATGTTGCTCCCGCACAAATTGTAAGTGCGGCCGCAGCATTAATTCCTTTCTTGGAACATGATGATGCTAACAGAGCACTCATGGGATCGAACATGCAGCGTCAGGCTGTACCGTTGTTAAGACCTGAAGCACCTATTGTCGGAACCGGAATGGAACAAAAAGTTGCCCATGATTCCAGAGCAATGATTTTAGCAGAAGACAGCGGCGTTGTTGAATATGTCGACTCAAATTCTATTATCGTAAAATATGATGTTAATCCGAACAGCATTGAATCATTAACTAGCTTTAATGATATGAAGAGAGTTAAATATGACCTTATAAAATTCAATGGCACAAACCAGGAAACTTCTGTTAATCAAAGACCGATTGTACAAGGAGGTCAGAGAGTTGAAAAAGGTGATGTTTTAGCTGATGGAACATCAACAGATCATGGTGAATTAGCACTCGGCAGAAATGTTTTGGTTGCATTTATGCCTTGGCGCGGATACAATTTTGAAGATGCGATAATTATTAGCGAAAGAGTAGTAAGTGAAGATGTTTATACTTCTATTCATATTGAAGAATTTGAATTACAAGTCAGAGAGACTAAGAGAGGTGAAGAAGAATTAACTCGTGAAATTCCAAACGTTAGTGAAGAAGCAGTTAAGAATTTAGATGAAAATGGTATTGTAAGAGAAGGTGCGGAAGTTAAAGAGGGTGATATTTTAATTGGTAAAATAACACCAAAGGGTGAAACAGATCCAACACCTGAAGAAAAATTGTTAAGAGCAATATTCGGAGATAAAGCCGGAGATGTTAAAGATGCTTCATTGAAAGCGCCTCCAGGATTAAAAGGAACTGTAATAAAAACAAGGTTATTCAGCAGAAAGAAAAGAGATGGTGAATCTAAAAAAATTGAGAAAAAACAACTTGAAAATTTAGAGCACGAACATAGTCTCACCCTTTCTGATCTTTATCAAAAATTGGTTGAAAAATTAACCAAGTTAACCGATGGTGAAACAACTACAGGAGTTAGAGATCTTGACGGAAGTGTTGTTTTAAGAAGCGGAACTTCAATAAAAGATGTTACTTTTACTTCAATGGAAGATGTAACTAAACTTGATTATACTCTTGACTGGTTTGAAGCTAAAAGAATAAATAACCATATAAGTACATTATATAAAAATTATTTCGATGTTTTAGCTGAATTTGAAGAAGATTACAAACGTGAAAGAATTAAAATAACCAGCGGCGATGAACTTCCTCCTGGAATTGTTCAATTAGCTAAAGTATACGTTGCAAAAAAACGTAAACTTTCGGTTGGCGACAAAATGGCCGGCCGCCATGGAAACAAAGGTGTTGTTGCTAAAATTGTTCCTGTTGAAGATATGCCTTTCTTACCGGATGGAACTCCTGTTGATATTATTTTAAATCCGCTTGGCGTGCCTTCACGTATGAATCTTGGACAGTTGTATGAGACTGCATTAGGTTGGGCAGGAAAATTATTAGGCGTCAAATTCGCAACTCCGATTTTTGACGGAGCAAAAGTTGAAGACGTTGAAGAATGGCTGGAGAAAGCTAATCTGGAAAGCGGAAGTAAAACGGACTTATACAATGGAAGAACCGGAGAAAAGTTCCATCAGAAAGTAACTTGCGGTTATATATACATGCTTAAACTAAGCCATCTTGTTGATGATAAAATTCATGCAAGGTCAATTGGACCATATTCTCTAATTACTCAGCAGCCGCTTGGCGGAAAGGCTCAATTTGGCGGTCAGAGATTTGGAGAAATGGAAGTGTGGGCGCTCGAAGGTTACGGTGCTTCACACATTCTGCAGGAAATCCTTACAATTAAAAGCGATGATGTTGCCGGTAGAGCAAAAGCTTATGAATCAATAGTTAAAGGTGAAAACATACAGGAACCGAATATTCCTGAATCGTTCAATGTGTTAATTAAAGAGCTCCAGGGCTTAGGGCTGGATATAAAAATTAATTAACACGGAACAATCCCGTATAAAACGGGTAAATTTTCACTTAGAAATTAGGAGATAAAAAATGCCTTTTAGAATTCAAGAAAATGCAATGCGTGATATCAATAATATCACAATAAGTTTAGCAAGTCCCGATGATATTTTAACCAGGTCTTATGGAGAAGTTACAAAACCTGAAACTATAAATTACAGATCCTTTAGACCTGAAAAAGATGGCTTGTTCTGTGAAAAAATATTCGGTCCAACTCGTGATTGGGAATGTTTTTGCGGTAAATATAAAAGAATAAGATATAAAGGAATTATCTGCGATAGATGCGGTGTGGAAGTTACTCAAAAAAGCGTACGCCGCGAAAGAATGGGACATATTGCTTTGGCAGTTCCGGTTGTTCATATTTGGTTCTTTAGAGCCCAGCCTTCCAAAATTGGAAATATTATTGGATTAAGCTTAAAAGAACTTGAAAAAGTTATTTATTATGAATCTTATGTTGTAATAAATCCAGGTCCTACAGGTTTAAGCAGATTAGATCTTATTTCTGAAGATCAATACTTTGAAGTTCTTAATTCATTACCTGATGGAAATGAAAAATTAGAAGATACCGATCCTAAGAAATTTGTTGCAAAGATCGGCGGTGAAGCAGTAAAAGAAATATTAAAAAATACTGATGTTGAAAATCTTTCTAAACAATTAAGAGATCAGTTAAAGGAAGAAACTTCTCAGCAGAAAAAAACGGATTTACTTAAAAGATTAAGAGTTCTCGAAGCTTTTAAAGAAAAAGAAGGAAAAGTTCCTAATAGACCTGAATGGATGGTATTAGGTTATATTCCTGTTATTCCTCCGGAACTTAGACCATTAGTACCGCTTGAAGGCGGACGTTTTGCAACCAGCGATCTTAATGATCTATATAGAAGAGTTATAATAAGAAATAATCGTTTAAAAAGATTAATAGATATTAAAGCACCTGAAGTTATTTTAAGAAATGAAAAAAGAATGCTTCAGGAAGCCGTTGATGCATTGTTTGATAATTCAAGAAGAGGAAGTGCTGTAAGAAGCGATAATAACAGACCATTAAAATCTTTAAGTGATATGCTTAAAGGTAAACAAGGCCGCTTCCGTCAGAATCTTCTTGGAAAACGAGTTGACTATTCCGGTCGTTCTGTAATTGTTGTTGGACCGGAATTAAAACTTCATCAATGCGGTTTGCCGAAAGATATGGCAGTTGAACTCTTCAAACCTTTTATTATAAGAAAGTTAATTGAAAGAGGTCATAACAAAACCGTAAAAAGTGCAAGAAAAGTTGTTGATAGAAAGGATCCGTTAATTTGGGATATTCTTGCAAAAATTATTGACGGACATCCAGTTTTATTAAACCGTGCTCCAACATTACATAGATTAGGTATTCAGGCTTTTCAGCCAATATTAATTGATGGCCGTGCAATTCAGCTTCATCCGATGGTTTGTACTGCATTTAATGCTGACTTCGACGGTGATCAGATGGCCGTTCACGTTCCGTTATCTTATGAAGCTCAATTAGAAGCTTCATTATTAATGTTAAGCAGTCACAATATTCTTTCTCCTCAAAACGGTAGTCCGATTGTAGTGCCAACACAAGATATCGTACTTGGCAGTTATTACCTTACTAAATATCGTGAAGGTGAAAAAGGCGAAGGAATGATATTCGGTTCTCCCGAAGAAGTTATAATTGCTCACGATAACGGTGTTGCTGGACTTCATGCTAAAATTAAAGTTAGGATTGACGGTAAACTTTTAGAAACTACCGTTGGCCGTGTAATCTTTAATCAAATCGTTCCAAAGGAAATGGGATTTTATAATCAGCTTCTTATTAAGAAAACATTCGGCGGATTTATTGGTCAAATGTTTATGAAGCTTGGTAATAAAGTTACTGCTAAATTTCTTGATGATCTAAAAGATTTAGGATTTAAATATTCTACAGAAGGCGGGTTGTCGGTTAGCTTTGGCGATATGATAATTCCTGAAGAAAAAGTAAACTTAATTTCGAAAGCAAATAAAAAAGTAGAAGCTATATTAAACGAGCATGAACAAGGTGTTATTACTGACGCCGAACGTTATAATAAAATCATAGACGTTTGGACACACACGACGAATGATGTTGCTCGTGCATTGATGGAAAAAATTCGAATCCATAATCAAGGATTTAACTCACTGCATATGATGGTTGACTCCGGTGCTAGAGGTTCTCAAGAACAGGTTCGTCAGCTTGCCGGCATGAGAGGTCTTATGATGAAACCTCAAAAAACTCTTTCCGGTCAAGCAGGTGAAATTATTGAAAACCCGATTGTTGCTAACTTTAAAGAAGGTTTATCAGTACTTGAATACTTCATTTCTACACATGGTGCTAGAAAAGGTCTTGCCGATACTGCTTTAAAAACTGCAGATGCCGGATATTTAACTAGAAGACTTGTTGATGTTTCTCAGGATCTTATTGTTAGTGAAGATGATTGCGGAACTATTTTAGGTATTGAAATTAAAGCTTTAAAAGATGTAGAACAGGAAAGAGAGCCTTTAGGAGAACGTATTACGGGTCGTGTAACCCAAGAAGATGTTTACGATCCTAAAACTGATGAATTAATTGTGCCTGCCGGGGAATTAATCACAGAAGAAATTGCAGAGAAAATTGAAGACTCAAATATTGATTCTGTTTATATTAGAACAGTTTTAACTTGTGAATCCAAAAGAGGTGTTTGTGCTAAATGTTATGGCAGAAATCTAACTAATGGAAAATTAGTTGAGATTGGAGAAGCTGTTGGAATAATTGCTGCACAATCAATTGGTGAACCCGGAACCCAGCTTACACTTAGAACATTCCATTTAGGCGGTACTTCATCTAGAATTGCAAGTCAATCACAAGTTGAATCAACTTTGGATGGAACTGTTAAATATGATAGAATTACTTATGTTGAAAAATCTGATTATTTGGGAACTGTAAAAGTTGTTACCGGTCGTAGGGGATCTCTTGGAGTTTTTGATGAAAATAATCGTCAAATGAAAAAATATGATGTACCTTACGGTTCTGAACTGGTTGTTGAAGATGGTCAAAAAGTTAAAAAACACGTTCCTCTTTACAATCATGATCCTTATAATGCAGTTATTCTTTCGGATATACCTGGTAGAGTAAGATTTGTTGATTTAATTGATAATATTACACTTCAACAAGTTACTGATGAACAAACAGGTCACGTTCAAAAAGTTGTAATTGAATCTAAGGATAAAACATTAACACCTGGCATAGCAATCGAAGGTGAGGGAGATCAAAGAAAAGTATTCAGCTTACCTACTCGTTCTTATTTATCTGTAGAAGAAGGCGAATCAATTGTTGCCGGAACTATTCTAGCAAAAATATCTAAACAGGCAACTAAGAGCCGTGATATTACCGGTGGTCTTCCAAGAGTAACTGAATTATTTGAAGCAAGGAGTCCTCAAGAACCTGCGATTGTGTCAGAAATTGAAGGAACTGTTAAATTTGGTGCAAGGAAAAAAGGTTCAAGAGAAATTTTAGTCTCAGCACCGGATGGTTCTGATGAGAAAAAATACAATGTTCCTTTAGGAAAACATATTCTTGTACAAGAAGGAGATGAAATTCCTGCAGGTGAAAAAATAACCGATGGTCCTATTAATCCTCATGATATTTTGAAGATCAAAGGTACTAGTGCTGTACAGGAATATTTAGTAAATGAAATCCAGGACGTTTATCGTTTGCAGGGTGTTAAAATTAATGATAAACATATTGAAGTAATAGTTCGTCAAATGCTTCAAAAAATTAAAATTGTTTCACCGGGACATACAAGTTTCCTTGAAGAGGATATTGTTGATAGAAATGAATTTGTTGAAGAAAACAATAAAGTTATGAACATGATGTTTATCGAGGATAAAGGTGATTCAAGATTTAAGGATGGGCAATTAATAACAAAGAGCAAATATAGAGAAATAAATGTTGACCTGAAGAAAAAGAGTAAAAAATCAATTGTAGCTAAAGATGCAGAACCGGCAACCTTTGAACATATATTACTTGGAATTACTCAGGCAGCATTGTCTACCGAAAGTTTCATCTCTGCTGCATCTTTCCAGGAAACAACTAAAGTGCTTGCTAATGCAGCAACCGAAGCAAAAGTGGATTATCTGCTTGGATTAAAAGAAAATGTTGTTATGGGTCACCTGATTCCGGCAGGTACTGGTTTGAAAAAATATTCAAAAATCATTCTTAAGAGTGAAGAAGAACCTGTACTTCCTGCTGAAGAAGAAATTCAAGAAAACGGAGCAGAACAACAAGAACAAATTCAGGCGCAATAAAAACTCTTTTAAATCCGGCTCAACTTTTAAGAGCCGGATTTTTTTGCCCAATTCACAATTTTAATAAATTAATAATTGGTTTTCTTGACTAATTTTTAAATAAAACCTATATTTATGTTCTGAAATTTTTTTAAGTTGACAAGATTTTTAGGAGTATTTTGTGCCCACAATAAATCAGTTAGTACGTAAAGGCAGAGTTCAGATTCTGGCAAAGAAAAAAGCTCCGGCTTTGGAGGCTTGCCCTCAAAAAAGAGGTGTTTGTACAAGAGTTTATACAACTACACCCAAAAAACCTAATTCTGCTTTAAGAAAAGTTGCGAGGGTTAGGTTAACCAACAGCATGGAAGTAACTGCTTACATTCCTGGTGAAGGGCACAACTTGCAGGAGCACTCTATTGTATTAATTAGAGGTGGTAAGAATTAAAGATCTACCTGGTGTAAGATATCATATCATTCGCGGTACGCTTGATACCAGCGGAGTTGAAGATAGAAAAAAAGGAAGATCAAAATACGGAGCTAAAAAACCGAAAGCTAAATAAATTATGAGAAAGAAAAGAGCAGAAAAAAGATATTTAAAACCGGATCCCAAATTTAATGATGTCTTGGTTGCTAAATTCATTAATTGCATTATGTATGACGGTAAAAAATCTGTTGCAAGAAAAGTATTATATGATGCTTTTGATATTATAGAAGACAGAACAAAAAAGCCGGGATTAGAAATTTTTAAAAAAGCAGTTAATAATGTACAGCCATTAATTGAAGTAAGAAGCAGAAGAGTTGGAGGAGCTACTTATCAAGTACCTACAGAAGTAAGGCCTGAAAGAAGAACTGCTTTGGCAATGAGGTGGATTAAAACTTATTCTAGAGCCAGAGGTGAAAAATCTATGTCTTTAAAATTAGCCTCTGAATTAATTTCTGCATCAAATAATGAAGGTTCTTCTGTGAAGAAAAGAGAAGATACTCATAAGATGGCTGAAGCTAATAAAGCATTTGCACATTTTAAATGGTAAAAATTGATCAAATAAATAGAAAGTGATAAGTATAATTAAGTTATGGCTAACAAATTAAATATAGATAAAGTAAGAAATATCGGTATAATGGCGCATATTGATGCGGGTAAAACGACTACGACTGAACGTATTCTCTTTTATACTGGAAAATTACATAGACTTGGCGAAGTTCACGAAGGTGCTGCAACCATGGACTGGATGGAGCAGGAAAAAGAACGTGGTATAACTATTACCAGTGCTGCTACAACATGTTTCTGGAACGATCATCAAATTAATATTATTGATACACCTGGACACGTTGATTTTACTGTTGAAGTTGAAAGATCACTTAGAGTATTAGACGGCGCTGTTGCGTTGTTCTGTGCTGTCGGCGGTGTTGAACCTCAATCTGAAACTGTTTGGAGACAAGCTGATAAATATAAAGTTCCTAGAATTGCATTCGTAAATAAAATGGATAGAACCGGAGCTGATTTTTTTAATGCTGTTCAAATGATGAAAGATAGGCTTGGAGCAAATGCAATCCCAATTACTTTGCCAATTGGCGAAGGAGATATGTTCTCCGGTGTTATTGACTTAATGTCCTTTAAAGCTAGAATGTATCATGATGAAACCTTCGGAGCAACATTTGATGAAATAGAAATTCCTGAAGATTTGAAAGAGATGGCTACTAATTATAGAACCCAAATGCTTGAAGCTGTTTCTGATGTTGATGATAAACTGCTTGAAAAATATTTGGAAGGGAAAGAAATTACTGAGAAGGAAATAAAGGATGTTTTACGAAGAGCTACTATTGATTTAAAAATAATTCCGGTTCTTTGCGGATCTGCATTTAAAAATAAAGGTGTGCAAAAACTTCTTGATTCAGTTATTGATTTTCTTCCTGCTCCTGTAGACTTTAAAGGTATCGATGCACATCATATAGGAATAAATGATAAAGTAACTAGAAATATCGATCCGAAAGAAAAATTTACTGCTTTGGCATTCAAGATAATGAATGATCCTTATGTCGGTAAATTAACTTTTTTTAGAGTTTACGCGGGAACTTTAAAATCCGGTTCATATATATATAATGCTGTTAGCGAAAAGAAAGAAAGAATAAGCAGGTTGCTTCAGATGCATGCAAATCATAGGGAAGAGGTTGATGAGGTTAGAGCTGGAGATATAGCTGCAGCAGTTGGATTGAAATTTACGAAAACGGGCGATACTCTTTGTTCTGAAAATGATCCTGTTCTATTGGAAAAAATTGTATTTCCGGAGCCTGTTATTCAAATTGCTATTGAACCAAAAACAAAAGCCGATCAGGACAAATTATCCGAATCATTGATAAAATTGTCTGATGAAGATCCAACATTTAGAGTAAATGTTGATGAAGAAACTGGGCAGACTTTGATCAGTGGCATGGGCGAGCTTCATTTGGAAATTCTTGTTGATAGAATGAAAAGAGAATTTAAAGTTGAAGCTAATATCGGTAAGCCGCAGGTTGCTTACAGAGAATCAATTACTCAAACAGTTAATTCTGAAGGTAAATTTGTTAAGCAGTCTGGTGGACGTGGTAAATACGGCCATGTTTGGATTGAGCTTGGTCCTAACGAACCTGGTAAAGGTTATGAATTTACAAATGCAATTGTCGGTGGATCTGTTCCTAAAGAATATATTCCTGCTGTTTCGGCTGGTATTCAAGAAGCTATGAGGAATGGTGTGGTTGCCGGTTTCCCGGTTGTGGATATTAAAGCAAAGATTTATGATGGTTCTTATCATGATGTTGACTCGGATGAACTTTCATTTAAAGTTGCAGGATCTATTGCATTTAAAGAAGGGGCTAAAAAAGCAAAGCCCATTCTTTTGGAACCGATAATGGACGTGGAAGTTGTTACTCCCGAAGAATATCTCGGCGATGTTATGGGAGATCTAAATTCACGCAGAGGAAAAATTGAAGGTTTTTCTGCTCGTAAAGATGCACAAGTTATTAAAGCTGAAGTGCCTTTGTCGGAAATGTTCGGCTATGCAACTATTTTAAGATCTATGACTCAAGGACGTGCAATTTACACTATGCAGTTCGATCATTATTCGGAAGTTCCTAAAAATATAGCAGAAGAAATTGCTGAAAAAACTTTAGGTAAAAAATCAATAGCAACACATTAAAAAGAATTAAATTATAAGAAATAACTTAAAAAGGAGATTTAGATGGCAAAAGAAAAATTTGATAGGAGTAAGCCTCACGTTAACGTAGGTACAATTGGTCACGTAGATCATGGTAAAACTACTTTAACCGCTGCCATCACAATGGCTCTCGCTAAAAAAGGTTTATCACAAAGTAGAACTTTTGATAGTATTGATAATGCGCCGGAAGAAAGAGAAAGAGGTATTACAATTGCAACTGCTCACGTTGAGTATTCAACTGAAAATAGACATTATGCTCATGTTGACTGTCCCGGACACGCTGATTATGTAAAAAATATGATTACTGGTGCCGCTCAAATGGACGGCGCAATTTTAGTAGTTGCTGCAACCGATGGTCCGATGCCTCAAACAAGAGAGCATATTCTTTTAGCCCGTCAAGTTGGTGTTCCTAGAATAGTAGTATTCATGAATAAAGTCGATATGGTAGATGATGAAGAATTGTTGGAATTAGTTGAAGTTGAGTTAAGAGATCTTTTAAATGAGTATGAATTCCCTGGAGATGAAATTCCGATAATCAGAGGTTCTGCATTAAAAGCACTGGAGGCCGCTTCCAGTGATGCACCTGCTGATGATCCTCGTTTGGATTGTATCTGGGAATTAATGAAAGCTGTTGACGAATATATTCCTTTACCTGAAAGAGATACAGATAAACCTTTCTTGATGCCTGTTGAAGACGTATTCTCAATTACAGGCCGTGGAACTGTTGCAACAGGTAGAGTTGAAAGAGGCCAGGTAAAATTATCTGAAGAAGTTGAACTTATTGGTTTAGGCCTTCATAAAAAAACAGTGGTTACCGGTATCGAAATGTTTAGAAAAGAGCTGGATGCGGCAATGGCTGGCGATAATGCAGGAATTTTATTAAGAGGAATTGATAAAAATGAAATTGAAAGAGGAATGGTTTTGGCAAAAACCGGATCAATTACTCCTCACAAAAATTTTGAAGGTGAAGTTTATATCCTTTCTAAAGACGAAGGTGGACGTCATACACCATTCTTTAACGGATATAGACCTCAGTTCTATTTTAGAACTACCGACGTTACAGGCGTTGCGACTTTACCCGAAGGAACCGAAATGGTTATGCCTGGTGATAATGTAAAACTTAAAGTTGAACTGATTACCGAAATTGCAATGGAAGAAGGCCTGCGCTTTGCTATCCGCGAAGGTGGTAGAACTGTTGGTGCAGGAGTGGTAACGAAAATTATTGAATGATTAAGAAGTTAATCCGAAAGGAAAGGGAGTTTATCATACTCCCTTTTTGTTTCTAAATTATTTTTAAGGAGTACTTAAGTGCCTGGTCAAAAGATAAGAATTAAGTTGAAATCATATGATCATATATTGATAGATAAATCTACCGAAAAAATTATCAAAACGGTTAGAAGTACAGGTGCGGTTGTTTCAGGACCTATACCGCTTCCTACAAGAAAAACTGTTTATACTGTCTTAAGGTCTCCTCATGTGGATAAAAAATCCAGAGAGCAATTTGAGACCAGAGCACATAAAAGAATTATTGATATACATAACTCTAACAACAAAACCGTCGATTCTTTAAGTAAATTGGATATTCCGGCGGGTGTTGATATAGAAATTAAGTTATAAGGAATAAGGAGTTAAGATGGCTGGCCTTTTAGGAAAAAAATTAGGAATGTCCAGTGTTTTCAATGCTGAAGGAGATTTAATTCCCGTAACAGTAATTGAAGCAGGGCCCTGCAAAATAGTAGCAATAAGAACCGCAGAAAAAGATGGTTATAGTGCAGTCCAGTTGGGCTTCGGCAGTCGAAAAGAAAAAAATATTTCCAAGCCTGTATTAGGTCAATATAAAGCGAATAATTTAACTCCTTCTGCATTTTTAAAAGAATTTAATTTTCCTAATGCTTCCGAATTAAAAGTGGGAGAGGATTTGAAAGTCGATTTATTTGTCGAAGGAGAGAAAATTAAAGTTAAAGGTAAAAGTATTGGTAAAGGTTTTCAAGGTGTAATGAAAAGACACGGTTTTGGAGGTGTCGGTGGAACTACTCACGGTCAAAGTGACCGTTTAAGAGCGCCAGGTTCTATCGGAGCCAGTTCTTATCCTTCTAGAGTTTTTAAAGGACAAAGAATGGCCGGACGCACTGGTTATCAAAATGTTACTATGTCTAATCTTAAAGTAATTAAAATTGTACCTGAAAAAAATATTATAATGGTGAAGGGTGCTGTACCTGGAGCAATAAATTCAATTGTTGAATTGATTAAATAGAAAATTTTTGGATTAAAAAATGACAGTAGATGTAATAAAAATAGACGGAACTTCTGCAGGAGAAAAAGTGGAACTTTCCGATAAAATATTCGGTATTGAGCCGAATGATCATGCTATTTACCTTGTTGTAAAAGCCCATTTAGCAAACCAGCGTCAAGGTACTCACAAAGCTAAAGAAAGATCGGAAGTTAGAGGCGGTGGTAAAAAACCTTGGAAGCAAAAAGGCCGCGGTGGGGCTCGTGCCGGTACAACCAGATCTCCTTTGTGGATTGGCGGAGGTACTATCTTTGGTCCTCGTCCGAGAGATTATCGTCAAGAATTGCCTAAGAAGGTAAAGAAACTTGCAAGAAGATCTGCATTAAGTTATAAAGCAAAAGATGATCAGCTTATCATAATTGAAGATTTTAATTTTGATGCCCCAAAAACTAAGGATTTTGCAAATATAATTACATCTCTTAAAATAGATGGTAAAAAGACTTTAATGTTAACCGGCGAAAACAATAATGCAGTTTATAAATCCGGAAGAAATATACCTAAAGTGCAAATTTTAGAAGCAGCAAAAGCATCTACATATGATATACTTAATAATCAGGTTTTGATTTTGCAGAAAAGTGCGGTTTCTAAAATTAACGAAACTTTTGAAAAAAGCGGAGAGGTGGTAAGTTAATATGCACCAAATTCTAATTAGACCTTTAATTACTGAGAAAATGACAAATGTGTCCGCCGATCAAGGAAAATATGGATTTATCGTAAATCCTAAAGCAAATAAAATTGAAATTGCAAAAGCTATCGAAGCTAAATTTAATGTTCATGTTACTGATATAAAAACAATTAATCATAAAGGTAAGACAAAAACTCAGTTTAGAAAAAGCGGAAGGTTTGTTGGTAAAACCCCAAAATTCAAAAAAGCTATTGTTAAACTGAAAGAAGGCGAAACAATAGAATTATTTGAACAAGTATAGTTTGAAATAGGATATATAATGGCAATAAATAAATTAAAACCGGTAACACCAGGATCAAGATTTAGATCAAATTCTGCATTTGATGAAATTACTAAAACTAAACCTGAAAAATCATTAACCAAATCTTTGAAAAAATCAGGCGGCAGAAATAATCATGGTAGAGTTACTACTCGGTTTATTGGCGGCGGCCATAAAAGAAGATACCGTGTAATTGATTTTAAAAGAGATAAAAACGGTGTCCCTGCAAAAGTATTTTCTATTGAATATGATCCTAATAGAACATCTAGAATAGCTCTTTTGCATTATGCTGATGGTGAAAAAAGATATATCATTGCTCCTGACGGATTAAAAGTTGGTCAAACAGTTATTTCAGGAACCGGTAGCGATATTAACATTGGAAACGCTTTGCCATTAAAGGAAATGCCGTTAGGTAGTTTTATTCACAATGTTGAAATGAAACCTGGAAAAGGTGGTCAATTAGGAAGAAGTGCCGGTTCTTCATTACAGGTTTTAGCAAAAGAAGGTGACTATGCTCAATTAAAAATGCCTTCAGGTGAAGTAAGAATGGTAAGATTAGAATGTATGGCAACTTACGGAACTGTTGGAAATTCCGAGCAGGAAAATATAAGCCTTGGTAAAGCAGGAAGAAGCAGATGGTTAGGTAAAAGACCTCATGTAAGAGGAGTTGCTATGAATCCTGTAGATCACCCAATGGGCGGAGGAGAAGGTAAAACCTCCGGCGGTGGGCATCCTGTTTCTCCGTGGGGCCAAAAAGCTAAAGGCTTAAAAACTAGAAAACATAAAAAACAATCTAATAAGTTTATTATTAAAAGACGGAAAAAGTAGAGAGTAATTATGCCGAGATCAATAAAAAAAGGACCTTTTGTAGATTATAAATTAGCTGCTAAAATTGACAAGCTTAATGAAACTAATCAAAAGAAAATCATTAAGACCTGGTCAAGAGCATCTACAATAACTCCTGATTTTGTAGGACACACAATTGCTGTGCATAATGGAAATAAAATGATTCCGATTTATATAACTGAAAATATGGTTGGTCACAAACTTGGTGAGTTTGCTCCTACAAGAATTTTTAGAGGTCACCCGGGAACTAAAGCAGAAAAAGCATCTAAAGCCGGTTAATTTAAGTAAGGATTTAAATAAATGGAAGCAAAAGCAATACATAGATATATTGGATCTTCACCGCGGAAGATGAGATTGATAATAGATTTAATTCGCGGTATGTCGGTTGATAAAGCCATAGAAGTGCTGCATTTTTCTCCGAAACATGCATCAAAAGATGCCGAAAAAGTTTTAAGATCTGCAGTTGCTAATTTATTAAACAATGATGAAGCAACTAGAGTTGAACCCGAAGATCTGTTTATAAAAGAAGCTTTTGTAAATCAAGGGCCAACTTTAAAAAGAATTTCACCTGCTCCAATGGGCAGAGCTTACAGAATAAGAAAAAGATCTTGTCATTTAACAATTGTAGTTGCAACTAAAGCGTAATTATTAGGAGGATTTTTTGGGACAGAAAACAAACCCGGTTGGATTAAGAGTTGGAATTATTAGAGGATGGGACTCTAATTGGTATGAAAATAAAAGTTATGCTCCTAAGCTGAAAGAAGATGATAAACTTAGAGCTTATGTTAGAAACCGTTTAAAGAAAGCTGGGATTTCTAGAATTGTTATTGACAGAACTTCTAAAAATATAATTTTAACTATTCATACATCCAGACCTGGTGTTGTGATTGGTAAAAGCGGAAAAGAGATTACTCAGTTAGAACAAGAGTTAAGACAAGTTACGGATAAAGATGTTAAAGTTCAGATATCCGAAATTAAAAGACCTGAATTAGATGCTTATCTCGTTGCCGAAAACATTGCTAATCAATTGAGCGGAAGAGTTTCATTTAGAAGAGCTATGAAAATGGCAATTACTGCTGCTATGAGAATGGGAGCAGAAGGAATTAGAATTATGTGTTCCGGAAGATTAGGAGGAGCTGAAATGGCTCGTACGGAACAATATAAAGATGGTCGAATTCCTCTTCATACTTTAAGAGCGGATATCGATTATGCCCTAGGCAGAGCAGAAACAATTTATGGTTCAATTGGAATTAAAGTGTGGATCTGCCGCGGCGAAATTTTAGGAAAAAGAGTAACTGAATAAAATTGCATAATTATATAATTGTAAAATTACAAGATGATTTTTAAGGATTTGAATTTTTAACTTTAATCTTGCAATCTTTCAATTTAGTGGTGATCAAGGAGTTTGAATCATGTTAATGCCGAAAAGAGTAAAATTTAGAAAAGCACAAAGAGGCAGAATGGCCGGAAAGGCAAAACGAGGCAGTTCCGTTGCTTTTGGTGATTTTGGTCTTAAAGCTTTGGAACCGCATTGGATTACAAGCAGACAGATTGAAGCTTGCCGTGTTGCGCTTTCTAGAAAAATGAAAAGAGATGGTAAAATTTGGATTAGAATTTTTCCTGATAAACCTGTATCTAAAAAACCTTTGGAAACCAGAATGGGTAAAGGTAAAGGTGCTCCGGAATTTTGGGTGGCTGTTGTTAAACCTGGAAGAGTTTTATTCGAAGTTGCTGGTGTTTCTAAAGAATTAGCTCAGGAAGCATTACAAACATGTTCTTATAAGTTACCTATTAAATGTAAAGTGGTTTCAAGACCGGATTTTGAATAATTCTTAAAGGACGAGAAAATGAAAATACATGAAATTCGCGAAATGAAAAACGATGAACTTGTTAAAAGAATTGAAGAAGAAAATAGAAATTTAGTCGATTTAAGATTTGCGCATCAGCTTAAAGAATTAACCAATACTGCAAAATTAAAATTGACTAAAAAAGATATTGCTAAAATGAGAACAGTTCTTAAAGAAAGAGAACTTTCAGAATCCCAAAAAACTAATAACGAAACCGAATAAGGAGTAAAATTATAAAAATGGAACAGCGTTCATTAAGAAAAACTAGAATTGGTGTTGTTGTTAGTAATAAAATGGATAAAACTATTACAGTTTCTATCGAAAGAAGAGTTTCGCATCCTATTTATAAAAAATATTTTAAGAAAACAACAAAATTATTGGCTCACGATGAAAAAAGAGAATCCGGAATTGGCGATAGAGTAAAGATTATGGAGACACGTCCATTAAGTAAAAGAAAAAGATGGCGTTTAGTAGAAATTATAGAAAAAGCCAAGTAGCAAGGAGTAGTAAACAAAATGATTCAAGAAGAAACGAATTTAATTGTTGCCGATAATTCCGGTGCCAAAAAAGTAAGATGTATTAGAGTCTTAGGCGGAAGCGGAAGAAAATATGCAAGCCTGGGCGATTTGATAGTGGTTTCGGTTAAAGCTGCTATTCCTAATGGAACTGTTAAAAAAGGCGAAGTTTCTCGTGCAGTAATTGTTAGAACGAAAAAAGAAGTTAGAAGAAAAGACGGTTCTTATATAAGATTTGATGAAAATGCCGCCGTATTAATAAATCAGCAAAATGAACCGAGAGGTACACGTATATTTGGCCCGGTTGCTAGAGAATTAAGAGAAAAACAATTTATGAAAATAGTTTCTTTAGCTCCGGAAGTTTTATAAGAATTTAGGTATAATATGAAAATTAGAAAAAATGATTCAGTAATGGTTGTAGCCGGTAACGATAGAGGAAAAACCGGTAAAGTTCTTAAAGTATTCCCTAAAGAAAATCGTGTTATTATTGAGGGAATAAATATTAGAAAAAGACATACAAAACCGAGTCAGAAAAGTCCGCAGGGCGGAATTATAGAAAAAGAAGCCCCGATAAATGCTTCTAATGTTATGTTGTTGGACCCCAAATCTGGTGAACCAACTAGAATAGGTGCTCAAATTATATTGGATGAAAAAACCGGTAAAAAGAAGATAGCCCGTGTTAGTAAAAACAGCGGTGAGATGGTTTAATTAAATAATAATTTTTCTTAAGGTTTGATTTAAAATGGCAGAGAAGAAAACAAAAGCAAAAGCAGAAGGTACTGAAAAGAAAGCTAAGACTTCTAAAAAAGAAACTGTTAAAGCAAAAACAGATGTTCAAAAAGAAGTGAAAATAAAAGTACGTTTGGCCGATTCTTATAAAAACGAAATAGTACCCGAACTTAGAAAAAAGTTTAATTACAAAAGTATAATGCAGGTACCCAAAATTGATAAAATTGTTGTTAATATGGGACTTGGAGCTGCAGTTGCTGATTCTAAAATTTTAGAAGAAGCAGTAAAGCAATTAGAAACTATTACTGGTCAAAAAGCAAGTATAAGAAAAGCTAAAAAAGCAATTTCTAATTTTAAATTAAGAGAAGGCATGAGCATTGGCGCAATGGTTACATTAAGAAGAGAAAGAATGTTTGAATTTCTTGATCGTCTGATTAACGTTGCATTACCAAGAGTTCGTGACTTTAGAGGCCTATCGGATAAATCATTTGATGGAAGAGGAAATTATACATTGGGAATTAAAGAGCAAATTATTTTCCCGGAAATAAATGTTGATAAAATAACAAAAGTGCTTGGAATGGATGTTACTTTTGTAACAACTGCCGAAACTGATAATGAAGCTTATGAATTGTTACAAGCATTCGGTTTTCCATTTAGAAAAAAAGAAATAAAAGCAGCATAAATAGGAGAGTTAATGGCTAGAAAAAGTTTAATAGCTAGAGAAGCAAAAAGAGAGAAATTAGTTGCCAAATACGCAAAAAAAAGAGAAGAACTAAAGGCAAACGGAGATTATGAAGGTTTGCAGAAACTTCCTAAAAATTCTTCTCCGGTACGATTGAAAAATCGGTGTATGTTTACAGGTCGTGCGCGCTCTTATTATAGAAAATTTGGAGTCTCAAGACTAGTTCTCAGAGAAATGGCTCTTAGAGGCGAGATTCCTGGATTAAAAAAGTCAAGTTGGTAGAAGGAGGAGAATATGAGCGTTACAGATCCAATTGCTGATTTTTTAACAAGAGTAAGAAATGCTTCTAAGGCTAAGAAACTTAGAGTGGATATTCCTGCTTCTAATATGAAAAAAGGTTTAGCTGAAATTTTAAAGAATCAGAATTTTATTAAAGACTATTCAATAGTTGAAGATAATAAACAAAATCTTATAAGAATAGAATTAAAATATACAAACGGAGCTCCGGCAATCAGCGGTTTGAAAAAAATTAGTAAGCCGGGTTTAAGAGTTTATAGAAACTCAAAAAAAATCCCTAGAGTTTATAATGGATTGGGAATTGCAGTTATGTCAACAAGTAAAGGTTTAATGACTGATAAGGATGCGAAATTACAATCTCTAGGCGGCGAAGTAGTTTGTTATATTTGGTAAACCATTAGAATGGAGTTTGAAAGTGTCAAGAATCGGTAAAAAACCAATAGAAATTCCAAAGGGAGTTACTATTAACCAATCTGGTAACAGCCTTAAGATTAAAGGTCCTAAAGGTGAACTTGAATCTAATTTTCATCCTAATATTAAGATTGAAATTAAAGATAACGAAGTAATAGTAACGAGACCGAATGATCTTAAACAGAACAGGGCTTTGCATGGATTAACCAGAGCGTTAATTCAAAACATGGTTCTGGGTGTTAATGAAGCTTATACAAAAACTTTAGATATAGTTGGCGTTGGATACAGAGCCGAACTAAAAGGCAAAAATTTATTATTGAATATTGGATTTTCACATCCCATTTATTTTATGCCTCCTGAAGGAATTACTTTACAAACACCAACTCAAACTCAAATTGTTATTAGTGGTATTGATAAACAATTGGTTGGAATGGTTGCATCAAAAATTCGTTCAATAAGAAAACCGGAACCTTATAAAGGTAAAGGAATTAAATATTCCGATGAACAAATAGTTAGAAAAGCTGGTAAGACTGCCGGTAAATAATTTTGGAGTAGAATAAGTATGATAAATAAAAATAATAACTCTAGGCTTCGTTCAAAAATTAAAATAAGAAAAAGAATTTCCGGTACTACGGATATTCCAAGATTAACCGTTTACAGAAGTTTAAATAATGTGTATGCTCAGATTATTGATGATACAACCGGCAAAACTTTAGTACACGCATCTTCTTTGTCAAAAGAAGTGGCTGATGAAATTAAATCTCAAAAAGGCAAGGTTTCTAAAAGTAAAATAGTCGGAAATTTGGTAGCTCAAAAAGCAAAAGAAAAAAATATTACTCAGGTAGTTTTTGATAGAAACGGTTATAGATATCACGGCAGAATTCAAGCTATTGCAGATGGTGCCAGGGAAGGTGGATTAAAATTTTAGTTCTTGCCGGGTCGTCTAATGGCAGGACTACGCCCTTTGGAGGCGTCTGTAGAGGTTCGAATCCTCTCCCGGCAGCTAGTTTTGTTTAGTTAATTATTTAAAATTTAATATTTAGAGAGAACCAATTGAAACAAGTAAAGTCTAACGAAATTGACGGACTAAAGGAAAAAGTTGTTCATATAAATCGTGTTGCTAAAGTTGTTAAAGGTGGACGCAGATTTAGTTTCAATGCTATTGTGGTAGTTGGAAACGGAAACGGAACAGTTGGCGTTGGTTTAGGAAAAGCTAATGAAGTTACCGATGCTATTTCCAAAGGTATTGACGATGCTAAAAAAAGTCTGGTAAATGTTCCTTTAATTAAAGGAACAGTAGCTCACGAAATTATCGGAAAGTACGGTGCGGGCAAAGTGTTGCTTAAACCTGCTTCTCCTGGAACAGGTTTGATTGCTGGTGGTGGAGTTCGTGCAGTTTTGGAAGCTGCCGGAGTTCAGGATATTTTAACTAAATCTTTAGGGTCAAGTAATCCTCATAATCAAGTAAAAGCCACTTTAAACGGACTAGTTCAGCAGATTGATGCTAGAAAAATGGCTAAAAAAAGAGGAATGACCGTTTCCGAATTATTCAGTGCTTAATTGAGGTTTGAAAATGAGCAAGATAAAAATTACTCAAGTTAGAAGTATTATTGATAGACCCAAAATACAGAAAAGAACAATTGAAGCTTTAGGTCTTGGGAGACCTAATTGGACAAAGGTGCATAATGATACTCCCCAGATAAGAGGAATGATCAACAAAGTTTCGCACCTTGTAAAAGTTGAAGAATATAAAGAGAAATAATTAGGTTTTTATAATGGATATACTTAGCAATTTAAAATACGTGGATGGTTCTAGAAAGAATCGTAAAAGAGTTGGTAGAGGCGAAGGTTCGGGGCATGGCGGAACTGCTGCTAGAGGTATGAATGGGCAGCTCTCGCGTTCCGGTGCAAAAAAGAAAGCATGGTTCGAAGGAGGTCAAATGCCTCTTCAAAGAAGAGTTCCGAAGTTTGGCTTTACCAATATATTTAAAAAATATTATCAAGTAGTCAATATTGATTCTATTCAAAAAGTATTTGATAATAAAAAATTAAAAGACAAATCTGTTGATTCTGAATTTTTGAAAAAACATGGATTAATTTCAAGTTTAAATTATCCCATAAAAATTTTAGGTAACGGGGAATTTAAATTGAAAGTAGAAATTCAAGCTAGCGCATTCAGTAAAACAGCAACTGAAAAAATAGAAGCCGCCGGCGGCTCAGTTAAAAAGATTTAATCTGGAATTCAATGGCTAAATTTACAGACACATTCAGAAATATTTTTAAGATACACGAGCTTCGTCAAAGAATTCTATATACTTTGGCTTTGCTCTTTATCGTTAGACTGGGTGCACATTTAACTATTCCCGGTGTAGATGCTGCCTTAGTTACTGAAAGCATGAAAAACCAGTCAACCGACACATTATTTGGTTTGTACGATTTATTTGTCGGCGGTGCATTTAGAAATGCAGCTATTTTTGCACTTGGAATTATGCCTTATATCTCTGCATCCATTATCCTTCAGTTGATGGGCGCAGTTGTACCTTACTTCCAAAAGTTGCAGCAGGAAGGTGAAGAAGGCAGAAAAAAAATAACTCAGCTAACAAGATACGGTACTGTAGCAATTTCTGCTTTACAGGCTTGGGGCGTTACAATTAGATTGTTGAATATAAATGTTAATGGTCAGCCGATTGTTCCTGCTGCAGTTCAAGGATTCGGCTGGACATTTTCAACAATTTTAATTTTAACTGCCGGTACTGTCTTTATGATGTGGCTCGGTGAACAGATCACTGATAAAGGTATAGGCAACGGTATCTCTTTAATTATATTCATTGGTATTATAGCAAGATTTCCTTTTGCACTTTTAGATGAATATAGATTGATTGTTTCAGGAACAAGAAGCTTAATTATTGAAATTGTTATTTTGGGTTTTATGGCTTTGATTATTGCAGGTGTTGTTCTAGTGACAGAAGGTACTCGACGAATTCCTGTGCAATATGCAAAAAGAGTAGTTGGTAGAAAAGTATATGGCGGTGTTACACAGTATATTCCGTTGCGTGTTAATACTGCAGGTGTAATGCCTATAATTTTTGCTCAGTCTATTATGTTTATACCAAACACTGTTCTGTCGTTTTTCCCGAACAATGAGTTCTTACAAAGTTTGACATCGTATTTCAGCTATACTTCACCTGTATATTCTTTTATATATGCTTTAATGATTATATTCTTTACATATTTTTATACTGCAATAGCTTTTAACCCGAAAGATGTTGCCGATACTATGAAGAAACAAGGTGGGTTTATTCCTGGAATTAGACCCGGAAAGCAGACTTCCGAGTTTATTGATAATATTTTAACTAAAATTACTTTGCCCGGTTCAATATTTTTGGCAATAGTCGCTATACTTCCGGCTTTCGTTTCAGGCTGGGGAGTATCCGGACAATTTGCACAGTTCTTTGGCGGAACAAGTTTATTAATTATTGTAGGTGTTGCTTTAGATACATTAAATCAAGTAGAATCTCACCTGCTTATGCGTCATTATGATGGATTTATGAAATCTGGTAAAGTAAAAGGTCGAAGGTAATAGATTTTTTGTGATTTATATTAAGACTAAAAAGGAAATTGATTATATAAGAGAAAGTTGTAAGATTGTTGCTGAAACATTACAGTTATTAAAAAGTAATGTAAAAGAAGGAATTACAACTTTAGAACTAGATAAGATAGCTGAAGATTATATTTTAAGCAATAATGCTCATGCTGCATTTAAAGGTTACTCGCAAGCCGGTTCATTTGATTTTCCCGGCTCTATATGTTCTTCTGTTGATGATGAAATTGTTCATGGAATTCCGAGTAACAGAGTTCTTAAAAATGGTGAAATTATAGCTCTTGATGTGGGAGTTGAAAAAAACGGTTACTTTGGCGATGCGGCTTTAAGTGTTGCAGTCGGCGAAATTTCTGATGATAAAAAGAAATTAATGAAAGTGACTGAGGAATCTCTATATATAGGAATTGAACAAGCTGTTGAAGGAAATAGATTACACGATATTTCTGCTTCAGTTCAAGAGTATGTAGAGTCAAATGGCTTTTCGGTTGTCAGAGAGTTGTGTGGTCACGGAGTTGGGAAATATCTCCACGAAGATCCTTCAGTACCGAATTTTGGTAAAAAAGGAACCGGACCAAAACTTAAAAGCGGAATGACCCTGGCAATTGAACCGATGGTGAATTTTGGCCGCCATAATGTTAGAACTGCAGGAGACGGTTGGACAGTTTTAACTTTAGACGGATCACCATCAGCGCATTTTGAGCATTCAATTTTAATTACTAATGGTAAACCTGAAATATTGACTGTTTGCTGATGTCTAAACAAGGACCTATAAAAGTCGACGGAGTAGTAACTGAAACACTGCCCAATGCTCATTTTAAAGTTAAACTTGATAATGGGCATGAGATTTTAGCGCATATTTCGGGTAAAATGCGTATGCATTTTATAAAGATTTTAGTTGGAGACAAAGTATCTGTTGAATTGTCTCCGTATGATTTAACTAAAGGTAGAATTACCTATAGATATAAATAGGGAGTAGAAATGAAAGTTAGAGCTTCAGTTAAAAAAATATGCGATAATTGTAAAGTAATCAAACGCAAGGGTGTTGTTAGGGTTATTTGCAAAAACCCTAAACATAAACAGCGTCAAGGTTAATAATTTAAAAAGGAGTATATAATTGGCTCGTATAGCAGGTGTTGATTTACCTAAAAACAAAAAGGTTTTATTCGGCCTTCAATATATATTTGGAATCGGTCAGACCGTATCTGCTGAGATTTTAGAAAAATCTAAGATAGATCCGAATAAAAAAGTTGCTGATTTAAATGATGAAGAAGTTGCTCAAATTAGAGCCGTAATAACTTCAGATTATAAAGTTGAAGGTGCTTTAAGATCTGATGTTCAGCAGAATATAAAAAGATTGATGGATATTGGATCTTACCGAGGAATAAGACATAGAAAAGGTTTGCCGGCAAGAGGTCAAAGGACAAGAACTAATTCCAGAACACGTAAAGGTAAAAGAAAAACTGTGGCCGGCAAAAAGAAGGCACCAACTAAGAAGTAAAGTTTAATTTGGAGGTTTAAGATTTGGCTAAAGTAGTAAAAAAAGCAAAAAAGAAAAGTCATGTTGATGCAAACGGAGTTGCCCATATTAAAGCAACTTTTAATAATGTAATTGTCAGCATCACAGATATTTATGGAAATACAATATCTTGGTCTTCAGCCGGTAAAAACGGTTTTAAGGGATCAAGAAAAAATACACCTTACGCTGCCCAAACATCTGCTGAAGCGGCTGCAAAAGAAGCTTATGATTTAGGTTTACGTAAAGTGGAAGTTCTAGTAAAAGGACCTGGTGCAGGTAGAGAAGCTGCAATTAGAGCATTACATACAGCAGGCCTGGAAATAACATCAATTAAAGATGTTACACCAATTCCTCATAACGGCTGCAGGCCGCCAAAGAAAAGAAGAGTATAAAATTTATTTGGAGTTTTATTAAATGGCAAGATATACCGAATCAGTTTGTAAATTATGCAGAAGAGAAAGACAAAAACTTTTTCTTAAAGGGCAGAAATGCTATAGTGAAAAATGCCCGGTTGAATTAAAAAATTATCCCCCGGGAGAACATGGCCTTTCAAGAAGAACAAAAGTCTCAGAATACGGTGTTCAGCTTAGAGAAAAACAGAAGATTAAAAGATCTTATGGATTATTAGAAACACAATTTAGAAATTATTTTGATAAAGCTAATAAACAAAAAGGTATTACAGGCGAGAACCTTGTTAAATTATTGGAAAGCAGATTGGATAACGTTGTTTATAGAATTGGATTTGCTTCTTCTCGTAAACAAGCAAGACAATTAATAAGACATCGTCATGTTATTGTTAATGATAGGCTTGTAGATATACCATCTTACATTCTTACAGCAGGTGATATTATTAAAATAAAAGAAAAGAGTAAAAAGCTCGATCTCATTCATAATTCACTTAAAAGAGTAAGAGATAATACATATTCATGGATTTCTGTTGATAAAGCATCTCTCTCCGGAACCTTTTTACAAGTGCCGGAAAGAGTCGATGTTCCTCTAAATGCCAATGAACAATTGGTTGTTGAGCTTTATTCCAAATAAAATCATTTTTTTGATAATTATTTTTAGAGGATTAATAAATGAGTGTTCCATATTTAAAGATGCCTGAAGCTTTAGTACTTGATGAATCGACTTATACTAACACATTTGGTAAATTTTTTCTTCAACCTTTGGAAAGAGGGTATGGTGTTACCTTAGGAAACTCCATAAGAAGAGTACTGCTTTCCTCATTGACCGGTGCGGCAATTACATCCGTAAAATTCAGCGGTGTGCTGCACGAATTTACAACAATTGAAGGTGTAGTTGAAGATGTTTCTGAAATCATTCTAAACTTAAAACAAGTTAGAATGAAATTACTTAACAAGAAACCTAACAAGATTGATATTTCATTCGAAGGTGAGGGTGAATTCACTGCTGCAGATATTCAGAAACACAGCACTGAAATTGAAATATTAAATCCTGAATTGCATATTGCAACCTTAAATAATAGTGCAAAATTTGATATTGAAGTAAGAGTCGGTAGAGGTACCGGATACGTTCCTTCTTCAGAAAATGTTTCACCGGAACATACGATCGGGGTTATTCCTATAGACTCTATTTTTACTCCAATTAAAAATGTAAAATTTGATGTTGAAAATGTCCGTATCGGTGATAAAAATGATTATGAAAAGCTGACTCTTTTTATTAATACAGATGGATCAATTACTCCTGATGATGCGCTTACTCAAGCCGCTAAAATATTAAGGGATCATATTCAATTATTTATCAATTTCGATATTGAACAAGAAGAAGAACAAGCTGTTAGTCAAAAAGACAGCGAACACGAAAGAGTTAGAAAAATACTTCTAACAAATGTTGATGATCTTGAACTAAGTGTCAGATCTCATAATTGTCTAAAAGCTGCAAATATTAAAACTCTCTCAGATCTTGTAAGAAGAGATGAATCTGAAATGCTTAGATTTAGAAACTTTGGAAGAAAATCTTTAGCTGAGTTAATGGAAATTGTTGAGAATTTAGGTCTTGAGTTTGGTATGGATGTAGACAAATACCTTAAAGAAGAAACCGAAACAACATAATTTTGAAGAAGGTTAACTAATGAGACACAGAGTTAAAGGAAGAAAATTAGGAAGAACTTCTAGTCATAGAGAAGCTACTTTAAAAGCTCTTGCAACTTCTTTACTGAAACATAAAAGAATAAAAACTACTGTTGCTAAAGCAAAAGAGACTAGAGGCTTTGTAGAAACTATCATAACCAAAGCAAAAAAAGAAGATCTTCATTCAAAAAGACAGGTTATGAATGTAATAAGAGATAAAGAAGTTGTTAAAGAATTATACGCAGAAATTATTCCTAAAATTGGTGATAGACCGGGCGGTTATACAAGAGTAATTAAGCTTGGTAATAGAATCGGCGATGCTGCAGAAATGGCTATAATAGAATTAGTTGATTATAATGATGTTGCTAATAAAAAAGCTGAAGAAAATAAAGAAAAACGTGAAGCCAGAGTAAAAGCACGTAAAGATGCCGAAGGAGAATCTGCACCTGAAACACCAGTTGGTGAAGTAGCTCCTAAAACAGAGTAAAACAAAATTAAAATCTTTAAATTAAAAGAGTAACTGGTTCTCCGGTTACTCTTTTTTTATTTTATGTTTGAATCACAACAATTTATAAAATCCGCATTCAGTTTAAAGGATTTGATAAAATCAAATCTGCCTGAAGTTATTCTCTGTGGAAGATCAAATGTGGGAAAATCTTCTTTTATAAATTCACTTTTTAATCGAAAAGATTTGGCTAAGATTAGTTCCACGCCCGGTAAAACTCGTTCAATTAATTATTATTTAATTGACAATAAATTTTATATGGTCGACCTTCCTGGTTATGGCTATGCAAAAACAAGTAAAAAAGAAAGAGAATATTGGTCTAACCTGATTGGTGATTATATAAAAATTTCGAAAAATATTATTTTAGCTGTTCATTTTATCGACAGCAGAATAAATCCTACTGAACTTGATATAAAACTTAACTCTTTTTTAAATCAAGAAACTATACCTTATATTGTCTTACTTTCCAAAGCAGATAAACTTAATCAATCTCAGTTGGCAGGTTCAAAAAAAAATGTATGTTTATTTTTCCCGGAACTTAAAATGAATGAAAATTTTATTGCTTATTCTTCCAAAACAAAAAAGGGAAAGAAAGAAATCGTTGGTATGTTTGCTGAACTTTTATATTAATTATTTTCGACTATTTTATACCCTAAAATTATTTTAAGGTTAAAATTCATTCCGAAAGATATTTTTTTTAATTTTACGTAAATAAAAATTATAAATTCATATCCCGTTTGCTATTAAATAGCAGTAAAATTAAATTTATTTCATCATAATTTTTAATTGTTTCCAAAATGGATCGAAGACAGAAAAAAAGAATATTAATTTTCCTTCTTGTTCCAATTCTTGCAATTATATTATTCATTACAGATGATTTAATTATAAGAGTTATTACAATAGGATTGATGGTGACATATGTTGCATTCATTATTTTTCTTAGAGATTCATTAAAGTTTAAATCAGATATAATAGATGAGCAAAGCCCTGAACAGAATTTTGATGAATATGATGATGCTCCACAAACTGATTATGGGGAATCCTTTAAAATTATTTCTCCTAATAAAGACCCTGATATAATAACTGCCGAAGATTATAAACCTGAATTTAAATCTCCAAAGACAACCTTAAAACCTCCTGATTTAAAAGAAAAATTTGAAGAAATTGTAAATGAATCTCTTCCGCCAGATTTGGGCCACGATGGACAATTTACTTATGTTTTGGAAAAAATGCTAACTGTAATTAAGGAAGCATACACGGCTAATACTGCAATATTCTTTTGGTATAACAAAGGCAAGGAAAAATTGTCTATTGAAAAGTACGTCTCGGGTTCGGACAGACTTGCAAAAAGAAAATTGGATATTGAAGATGATATCTTGAGTAAGATAGTGCAAAAAGGAGAACCTGAATTACTTACAGACATTTCACCTGCAGCAGAAGCCGATGTTATTCGATATTATGAATCACCTCAGGGTATAAGAAGTTTTGTTGGAGTTCCTTTATTTTACGATAAACAATTAATTGCAATTATTGCTATCGATTCAAAAGTCGGCGATGCATTTGGTATAGAAACGATTTATGCTCTTGGAAGATTTGTTAGAATTATAACAATGATAATTGCAATTTTTGAAGAAAAACATTCGGATACAATTGCGCAGCAGAGACTTAAAGGATTATTAAACTTAGTCGGGGATGAACAAAAATTCGACAATGAGAAGGATATTGTCACTTCTATCCAAAATTCAATTTTGTATTTAATTCCATTTGATGCATTTGCCTTTGTTTATTTTCAGCCTGTTGATCAAAAGTTTAAAACCATAAAGGTTATTAACAATACAACCTTGAAATATATTGGTGAAAATTTAGAGATTGATATAAACGGTACTTTAGTTGGCAAATCTATTGTTACGGGAATTCCAATAAAAATTGATGATACATCTGCCGGAGAATATAAAAGATTTACTAAATCTGAAGATGTAAGTTTTGACGGATCATTTTTGGCAATTCCTCTCGTTTATAATAATCAAAATTACGGTGTATTGTGTTTTGAAAGCTTAAAGAAAAATGTTTATACAAATCAAGATGTACAATTTTTATTAAATGCACTTCATATAATATCATTCATTATTTCATCTTATTCATCTCAATCATTATTAAAAACATTTTTAGCCGTAGATCTTGAGACAAGATCTTTAAGTTCCGATACATTTAAAGAAAGATTAAGCTCAGATTTAATTAAAGCTAATCAGTTAAAAGCTCCAGGTGCGCTGGCCTTAGTTAAGATCGATGAATTTATTGAACAAGATTCATTATTCGAAGGAGATCCGCTTCCGAAAGTTCTTACGGCTGTATCCGAAACAATTGCTAAAGAAATGACTCCGCTGAACTTATTTGGAAGATTGAGTGATAAAGTATTCGGCGTTTACTTTTTTAACACTTCAGCAAAAGATGCATTTATTTGGGCCGAAAAATTGCGAGTAAAAATTGCCCGCAAACCTATTGCCGTTGTTTCAAAACAAACCACCTTTACTGTTTCAATTGGTGTTGCCGCATCAAATAATAAAGTGGATGTTGATGAACTGATTTATAATGCCGATCTTGCTCTGCAGAAAGCTGTTGAAAAAGGCGGAAATGCAGTAAGAAATATCAACTAAAAATTTTATTATATCTTTTAATAATTAAAGAAAAATTACTGTGAATAATTTTGTAATTATAATTCTTGATGGCGTCGGTATTGGAGAATTACCTGATGCCGATAAATATGGCGATAAAGGAAGCAACACTTTAAAAAATATTGCAAATGCTGTAAGTGGATTGAATTTGCCTAATTTAAAATTATTAGGACTTGGAAATATTGAAAATATAAAAGGAATTGATAAAGTCGAAAAACCTTTAGCTTCTTACGGAAAAATGAATGAAATTTCCAAAGGTAAAGATTCTACTACCGGGCATTGGGAAATTGCAGGATTATTTGTGCAAACAGAATTTTCTTATTTCCCTAATGGATTTCCCAAAGATTTGATGAATAAATTTATTGAACTTACCGGCTGTAAAGGATATTTGGGAAACAAAGCTGCGTCTGGAACCGAAATTATAAAAGAACTTGGTGATGAACATTTAAAAACCGGTTTCCCCATTGTTTATACTTCTGCAGATTCTGTTTTCCAAATTGCGGCACATGAAAATGTAATTCCATTAAATAAATTATATGAAATTTGTGAAATTACTCGCGAACAAGTTTTAGTTTCGCCTTTAAAAGTTGGGCGTGTAATTGCAAGGCCTTTTATTGGTGAAAGCGGAAATTATACCAGAACTACAAACAGAAAAGATTTTTCTCTTGACCCGCCTGATAATACTATACTTGATTTACTATCAGAAAAAAATATAAATACTGTAGCTATTGGAAAAATAAATGATCTCTTCAATTATAGAGGAATAAAAATAAAAGAAAAAACAAAATCTAATAAAGAAGGCTGTGAAAAATTAATTCAATATATATCTGAATCGAAGAATAGTTTTATATTTGCCAACTTAGTTGATTTTGATGTTTATTTTGGACACAGAAATGATCCGGTTGGATTTGCTGTTGCTTTAAAAGAATTCGATGACTATCTTCCTTCCATTTTAAACAACCTTGATGAATCGGATGTACTTGTAATTACTGCAGATCATGGTAACGATCCAACAACACCAAGCACCGATCATAGCAGGGAATATGTACCTCTCTTAATCTACAGAAAAAATAAAAATTCAGTAAATTTGAATGTGCGAAAAACATTTTCGGATATTGGAAAAACTGCTGCTTCATTCTTCAAGATTAAAAATAATTTAAACGGGGAAGTAATTTTTTAATTTTATATAATTCAATTTATTATTTGATTTATCAACATATTAGTTCATTAAAAAATAAAATTATTCATTAGCATTTATTTTTTTGAAAAAAAATTTTATTTTTTGCATCAAATATTAAAAAGTAAATTAATTTACTGGTATATTTTGCATTAAGGGAATTTTAAAATAGTATAATTATGATTGTTTACGATGTTGAAATAGATTAGTCTATTTATATAATGAAAAATTATTAAGAGGTGCATAAGTGAGAATTACCAAACAGTTTACTAACCGTGAAAGTCAATCCCTTGATAAATATTTACAGGAAATTGGTAAAGTCAGCTTGCTTACTCCGGATCAAGAAATCGAATTAGCCGTTAAAATAAAAAAAGGAGACCGGTTTGCCCTCGAGACTTTAACCAAAGCTAATTTAAGGTTTGTAGTTAGTGTCGCAAAACAATATCAGAATCAGGGGCTTTCATTAGGAGATTTAATCAATGAAGGTAATCTTGGATTGATTAAAGCCGCAAAAAGATTCGATGAAACTAGAGGTTTTAAATTTATATCCTACGCTGTTTGGTGGATTAGACAATCGATTTTACAAGCATTAGCAGAACAATCCAGAATTGTAAGACTTCCTTTAAATAGAGTTGGTGCATTAAATAAAATTGGTAAAGCTTATAGTAATTTAGAACAGGAATTTGAAAGAGAACCAAATGCTAATGAGCTTGCTCAGGAATTGGACATGGATGTAAGCGAAGTTGCGGATACTCTTAAAATTTCCGGCAGACATGTATCTATGGATGCACCATTTGCAAATGGTGAGGAAAATAGACTTTTAGATGTAATTCAAAATGATCAGCAGCCTTCACCTGATCAATCTTTAATGACAGAATCCTTAAAAGCAGAAATTGAAAGAGCACTTTCCACTTTGACAGAAAGAGAAGCTGAAGTTATTAAGCTTTATTTTGGTTTGAATAAAGAACATTCTTTAACACTTGAAGAAATTGGAGAAAAATTTAATTTAACAAGAGAAAGAGTTCGTCAAATAAAAGAAAAAGCTATTAGAAGACTAAGACATGCCTCAAGAAGTAAAAATCTGAGAACTTACCTAGGTTAGTTTCATCATGAAAAGTAAAAACCTTTTCATATTAGTAGCTGTTAGTTATGTAAGTTTATTCATGATTACCGGCTGCTCCTCCTCTTCGAACTCAATTCGTTATAATGAAAAAGAAGAATCTTCAGCCAAAAGAGATAATGCAGTTCGCTTTACATCAATTGATGATACATTAAATACAAAGCTTCTTTCCGGTGTTAATATTGATTCACTTTCCGAATCTCAGCTGGATTCAATAGATCCTAACGATATTCCTGAGGATGCAAATAATGTAGATACAAAAACTGTTGTTGATAGGTTTACTTCTAAAATTAACAAAGATGAAAATCTTTCCGCAGTTACTTTAAAAGATAAGTTAATGATGGAAATAATAAAATATTTAGACACTCCATACAAATACGGCGGAACTACTGATAACGGCTTAGATTGTTCTGCATTTACTCAAATAGTTTTTAAGGAAGTATTTTCCGTTGATTTATTAAGAACCGCAAGACAGCAATACACACAAGGTGAAAAAATTGGTGATAAAGATGATCTTTCTTTCGGCGATTTAGTTTTTTTTAATACTAGAAGAAGAGTGCGTCCTGGACATGTGGGCATTTATATTGGGGATAATTTATTTGCTCACGCAAGTTCTAAACATGGCGTAATTGTTTCTACAATGTATGATAATTATTATTCCAAAAGATTTATGGGAGGAAGAAGATTTAGCACTCAAATTAATTCAGATACTTCATTTCGCTAACCTCAAATTTATAAAGCATATTTCAAATCACTTCAAAATTAAGGCACAATATTTTATCCTAAAAAGTTATTATTTTAATAATTAAGAAGAAAGTTTAACTTCAATTTATACCATTTTACAGTAAATTCATGACGATACTTAAATCGAAAACCCTCCAAATATTTTCAATTTTTTTAATCTTTTTCTCATTTTCATATGGTCAAAGCTTAAATTATAATTCCGGACTTTTATTTAATCAAAATGATAAAACCATTTGGGAAAGTGTCAAATCGGATGTAAATATCGGTTTGGAAGATGGTTATCATATTTTTACTTCTCCTGCTCATTTTAGCAAAAATACCTGGCTGATTGCAGGAGGAATTATCGGCGGCACAGCATTAAGTTTTTTAGCAGATAAAGATATTCGAAATTGGTCTCAAAGGAATCATACCAATACTTTAGATAATGTTACAAAAGCGGGGGAGGATTATGGAAAAGTTGTATATGCAGCATCCATTTCTTTAGCTATTTATGCCGGGGGAAGAATTTTTAAAAATGAAGATTTAGCCGTTACCGGAAGAATGTTAGGGGAGACATTAATTTTTGCAGGAATAATTACAAGTGTTTTGAAATCAGCATTCGGAAGAGCAAGGCCTTATAAAAATGAGGGAAATACTCATTTTATTGGGTTACAATTCAAAACTGATAATACTTCATTTCCTTCAGGACATACAACTGTAGCTTTTTCTATGTCGACAATTTTAGCCTCAAGAATTGATAATCCTTTTGCATCCATTGGTTTGTATTCCTTAGCGGGTTTAACAATGTTCCAAAGAATTTATGGCGATCGTCATTGGTTTTCCGACACACTTTTAGGAGCTGCAATCGGAACTGCTGTCGGACGTGCTGTAATCTATTTTAATGATAAAAGGGAAGGTAGTTTAGCTAATTTATCTTTTATGCCGACTTATTCAAAAAGTGGTTTTGGGTTTAGTTTAGTTTATAATTTTTAAAAGAAAAGGCGTTCAATTGAACGCCTTTCAGATTAACATATTTTTTAATTGTTTTAACTGCAGCCGGAAGTTGAACCGCAAGTCATACATTTCAAACATGTTCCGTTTCTTACCATTGTCATACTTTGACATTCCGTACAGATATCACCTGTATAACCGGCTTCAATTGCTTGTTTAACTTTGGAGTTAAAACCATGCTTTTCCATGCTTTGAGTTTTAGAGGAAGCTAAAGAATAATTGTATGTATTTGCTTTCCTTTTATCTAGTTCTACAACTCTTTCGCTAACAACTTCTTCGCTGACAAACTCTGGTTCGACTAATTTTTTAACAATGCCGCGGGAAGCCTTTTCTTTTATTTCACCGGGGTCGACATGCGAAAGATCATTTCTTCCTAAATAAGTAACAGCTAATTCGCGGAATATATAATCAATAACAGAAGTTGACATTTTAATTTTATCATTCCCTGTAACAATTCCGCTAGGTTCAAATCTTGTAAATACAAATGCATCTACAAATTCTTCTAAAGGAACACCATGCTGTAAACCAAGAGAAATAGAAATTGCAAAGCAGTTTAAAAGGCTTCTAAATGCAGCGCCTTCTCTATGCATATCAATGAATATTTCTCCTAATTGACCGTTGTCATATTCACCGGTTCTTATATAAACAGATTGACCGTTTATTTTTGCTTTTTGAGTGTACCCTGATCTTCTATCCGGAAGTCTTCTTCTTTTTGCAATGTATCTGTGAATTATTTTCTCGGCAACTTTTACTATATCATTATTTTCCTTTTCTTCAATTAATGCTTCAATTTCTTCTTCACTAATTGAATTTAAAGGTTGAGATAATTTTGAGCCGTCCCGGTAAAGTGCGTTTGCTTTTATTCCTAATTTCCATGACTGCAAATATGCATCTTTTACATCATCAACTGTTGCTTGATTCGGCAAATTAATTGTTTTAGAAATTGCACCGGAAATAAATGGTTGAGCAGAAGCCATCATTTTTATATGAGCTTTTGGTCTGATGAATCTTGAACCTTTTTTACCGCATTTATTTGCGCAGTCAAAAACAGGATAATGTTCATGTTTTAGGAAAGGTGCTCCTTCAATAGTCATTGTGCCGCAGACATAATCGTTTGCAGTTGAAATTTCTTGTTTTGAAAAACCTAAAGCAGTTAATAAATTGAAATCAAACGAATTAACTTCTTCGCTAGAAAATCCTAATTTATTAACTATAAAATCTTCTCCTAAGGTAAATTTATTGAAAGCAAAACCCAATTCGAAAACAGACGGTAAAGTTTTATCAATTTTGTTCAATATTTCATCTGTAAAACCTTTTGCTTTCAATGATTCTTTATTTATATAAGGACAGCCGTCTAAAGAACCTGCGCCTTTTGCATATTTTACAATTTCGTTAATTTGATCTTTATTATAACCTAATCTTTCAAGAGCCGGTGGAATTGATTGGTTAATAATTTTGAAGTAACCACCGCCTGCCAATTTCTTAAATTTAACAAGTGCATAGTCAGGTTCAACACCGGTAGTATCGCAGTCCATCACTAAACCTATTGTTCCTGTTGGAGCGATTACGGTAACTTGAGCATTCCTAAATCCGAACTGAGTTCCTAATTCGAGTGCTTTATCGGCATCTTCTCTAGCTGCTTTTAGTAAATCGGAAGGGCAATGTTTAGGATCTATTCCAACAGGATAAATTGATAATCCTTCATATTCTTCATTTGGAACATTGTATGCTGCTCTTCTATGATTTCTGATAACTCTCAGCATATGTCCTTTGTTTTTTTCAAAGTTAGGAAACGGACCGACTTGTTTGGACATTTCTGCAGAAGTTGCATAAGCTGTCATATGCATAATGCTGGTTAAAGCACCGCAGATAGCAAAAGCTTCATTGCTGTCATAAGGAATACCCTGAAGCATTAACAAAGAACCTAGATTTGCATAACCTAGACCAAGTGTTCTAAAATCATAACTTAATTGGGCAATTTCTTTACTTGGAAATTGAGCCATTAAAACACTTATTTCAAGAACAATTGTCCATAATCTTGCAGCATGTCTGTAAGATTCAATATCAAACTTTTTGGTTTTTTGATCAAAAAACTTAACCAAATTTAAAGAAGCTAAATTACATGCAGTATCATCAAGAAACATATATTCGCTGCAGGGATTTGAAGCTTTGATTTCTCCATCGGAAGGACATGTATGCCATTCATTTATTGTTGTATGATACTGCATTCCCGGATCAGCACTTGACCATGCAGAATATGCGATTTGATCCCAAAGTTCTCTGGCTCTTAGAGTTTTACAAGCTTTTGGTTCTCTTTTTTCTTTTTTAGCTTTTTTCTTTTCAACTCTCCAGTAAAGATTCCAGTCTCCGTCATTAATAACGGCATTCATAAATTCGTTATTAACCCTTACCGAATTGTTAGAATTTTGACCGGAAACAGTTGCATAAGCTTCGGAGTTCCAATCTGTATCTAAAACTGGAAATTCGATTGATTTAAATCCAAGTTTAGCAAGTTGAATTACTCTTTCTATATAATTGTTAGGAATCTGAGCTTTTCTGGCTTCAATAACTGCATGATGTAATTTTTTATTTAATTTTTTATTAAACCTGTCGTTTTCAGGATGTTCATCATAACAGGCTTTCATTATTGCATTTAAATGCAAGTTGCATAATTTTGAACCGGCAACTAAGGCAGCAACTTTTTGTTCTTCAACAACTTTCCAATTTATATATTCTTCAATATCAGGATGATCAAGATCCAGGGTAACCATTTTAGCTGCTCTGCGGGTTGTTCCTCCCGATTTAATTGCTCCTGCAGATCTATCGCCAATTTTCAAAAAGGACATTAATCCGGAAGATTTTCCACCTCCGCTTAAAGGTTCATTCATTCCGCGGATTTCGGAAAAATTAGAACCTGTTCCGGAGCCGTATTTAAATAATCTAGCTTCACGAACCCACAGATCCATTATTCCGCCTTCATTTACAAGATCGTCTTTTATAGATTGAATAAAACATGCATGAGGCTGCGGGTGAGTGTAAGCATCGCTTGAGGCAGTTAATTCGCCGGTTTTATAATCAACAAAATAATGACCTTGTGAAGGTCCGGTTATTCCATATGCCCAATTTAAACCGGTATTAAACCATTGCGGACTGTTTGGAGCAGCCATTTGATTTGCCAGCATAAATAACATTTCATCATAAAAAGCTTTTGCATCTTCTTCGGAATCAAAATAATTAGCTTGCCAGCCCCAATATGTCCAATTTCCGGCTAAACGATGAAAAACCTGTCTAGCATCGGTTTCGGCTGAATATCGTTCTTTTTCAGGTAATTGTTCTAATCTTTCAGTATCTGCTTTGGAAGGCTGAAGAAATGATGGAATACCTTTTTCTTTTAACCTTTTTAATAGTTTGGGAACTCCTGCTTTTCTAAAATATTTTTGAGCAATAATATCAGTTGCAACTTGCGACCATTGTGACGGTACCGTTACATCATCCATTCTGAAAACAATTGATCCATCCGGATTACGTATTTCGGATCTGCGTTTAACAAACTCAAATGAAATTAAAGGATCTTTTTCCGCTTCAGTAAATTGCCTTTTTATTCGCATCAGGACTCCCTCACTTTAGAATACCTTTTTAAATTAATTTATTTTTTTCAATCTTAAATTTTTCACTGCGGGTTGATTTGGTTTTGGGTTTACTTTTCATTCGGAATTTGACAGTTAGAAATTAATCTTTAAGACTCCGATTCGAAAATAAAAAAAGATGAAGTAAAATGAAATAGGGATTTAAACTATTCTATATTATTAATTTCATTTTATCAAAACCGAAGCAATTTTATTACTATTTTTTTTAAAAACCAAATTATTTTTTTAAAGGAAAAATTTTATACCAAAAAAAAATTTCTAAAAAACTTGCATTTAAATTTTACATTATTTTTTACTCTAAGTTTCACCAAAAATTCAGTTCATTATTTACGATCACAATGATTCAAATTGAATTTATTAACATTTTTTACCGCTGATCATCATAATTTTAACTTTATATAAAACTGCTTCTAGTTAAATAATTTATCTTTATCTTTAAATAGGATTTAATTTAAATATCGGTAAAAGTTTGAACGAAGAAAAAGTAATAGAAATAAAAAATCTTTCAAAACAGTTTAAAGATGTCAAAGCTGTAGACGATTTAAATTTGAATGTATTTCGGGGAGATGTTTTTGGCTTTCTTGGTCCAAACGGAGCCGGAAAAAGCACTACTATTCGAATGCTGGTTTCTTTAATAAAACCTACCGATGGAAACATTAAAATATTCGGAAAAACACTTAACCAAAATAGGATTGAAATACTTCGAAAAGTGGGCGCAATTGTCGAAAAACCCGATTTTTACAAATACATTTCGGCTTATAAAAACCTGGAAATTTTAGGTAAAATTTCAAGAACTGATGTCTCAAAAAAACGTATAATGGAACTGCTTGAACTTGTTGGTTTGGAAAAAAGATATAAAAGTAAGGTAAAAACTTTTTCACACGGAATGAAACAAAGATTGGGAATTGCTCAAGCTCTTTTGCATAATCCGGATCTTATTATTTTAGATGAACCGACAACCGGGTTGGATCCTCAGGGAATGAAAGAAATTAGAGATTTAATTATTCATCTTAGCAAAGATCAGAATAAAACTATTTTTCTTTCTTCTCATATTTTATCGGAAGTTGAAATTGTTGCAAACAGAATGATAATTATTAATAGTGGTTCAACTCAAGTAGAAGGAAATGTCCAGGATCTTTTAAATGCAAATAAACTTAAAGTTACTTTTGAAGTTGATGATTCTGAAAAAGCAAAAACGATAATAGATTTATCGGTTTGGAAAAATAAATTAGATTCATTTAATAGAAATACTTTTGTTTTTCTTTTAAACCAAAATGAAATTGCAGGTCTTAATAAATATCTAATTGAAAATAAAATTGCTGTCAGTGCTGTAATTCCAACAAGATCTCTAGAAGAATATTTTTTAAATATTACTGAAAAAGCAAATAAATGATAACTTTAGTTAAAATAGAATTATATAAAATATTCAGAAAGTGGAGATCCTATATAGGCTTTTTTGCCATTGGATTATTAGTTGCTGTAATTCAAATTGCAATGGTTTACGAAGGCAGCAGATCAATCAACTTTATTACAAGGAATTTGCAGTGAATCCTTTGTATTTGTCGGAAACTTGCTTAACGGTTACTTTATCTCTTATTTAATTTTTGGAAGTTTAACTATTCATATTCCTTTCTTAATTACGTTAGTTGCTGGTGATCTTTTAGCAGGTGAGGCTACTTCCGGTACTTACAGGCTTTTGGTTTCCCGTCCGGTTTCTCGATTGAAACTTGTTACATCAAAGTTTTTTTCCGGAATTATTTATACTAATCTTTTGGTGTTGTGGCTGGCAATTTTAAGTATGGTTGCGGGAATTTTGATTTTCGGAGTAGGAGAATTGATTGTTTACAGAGGCGGAACAATAATAGTTCTTGCAAAAAATGATATTCTTTGGAGATTTTTCTGGGCTTACGGTTTTGCATCATTAGCAATGTCGGTAGTTGCTTCTTTAGCATTTCTTTTCTCTTCGCTTGTAGAAAATGCTATCGGTCCGATTATTACAACAATGGCCATAATAATAATCTTTCTGATAATTTCGGCAATAAACGTAGATGTTTTCAGAACAATAAAACCTTATCTTTTTACTAATTATATGCTTTCGTGGAGATTATTTTTTGATAAACCGGTTGAATATGGTGTAATAATTAAATCTGCTTTAATATTGTTTGGACATATAGTAGTTTTATACGGAGCAGCAGTCTGGATATTTATGAAAAAAGATATTCTATCTTAATATACTTTTAAAAGTAATTGATCTTAAGAGGAAAATTTAATGAAAAAGATTTTTTATTTAATATTTTTAATTTCATTTACTGCATTTGGTCAAAGTAATAATCCCGATTCAATTTTAACTCATGTTATAAATAATTTTTCCAATGTTAAATCTTATATAGTAAATGTAAAAATTAAAGTTGATGTAAGTTTTTTAAAAATTCCCGATACTGAAGCCAAAATTTATTTTAAGCAGCCGGATAAAATTCATTTTGAATCGAAAAACTTTGCGCTGCTTCCTAAAGAGGGAGTAGATTTTTCACCTCTCGGATTATTAGAAAAAAAATATACTGCAATCTTTCAAAGAAATGAAGAATATAAAGGAATAAATACGGCTGTTATAAAAGTTATTCCATTGGAAGAAAATTCCAAAGTAATTCTTTCAACTTTTTGGATTGACACAAAATTAAATGAAATAAGAAAAGTTGAATCTACAACAAGATTAGACGGAACTTTTTCTATAGAATTAGAATATGATAATAATTTAAAATATCCGTTGCCTTCCCAAATGGTTTTTTCTTTTAATATTGAAAAGATGAATCTTCCTCAAGGTTTTGATGGAGATATAACACAAGATGAAAAGAAAAACGAAAAGAAAAAATCAACGACAGGAAAAGTAATTGTTAATTATTTTGATTATCAAGTCAATGTTAATATTCCGGATAGTATTTTTGCAGAGAAGAAAAAAACTGTAAAATAATTATTAACGCATCGGCGGCTGATCGCCGAACGAAGTTCCAATTTTATTTTCTTTTAAGAATTTAACAATATCTTTAGAATACATATAATTATCTTTGGCTAAAAGATTTAAATATTTTTGCAGAATTTCAGCGCTTTTAGTTGAATGATAATATTTTATGAATTCCTCATAGCTTTCTTTTACCGAATTTAAAAGCTTTCCGTTTTTATCGAAAACAGGATAATTATTCATCCCGGTTAAATAAATTGTAAAATAAAGATCATAAAACCCTTTAGCTTCATTATCTAATATGAAATGAGGATTTAGGTTAATAAAATTTTCCCAGGTAACGATTCTTTTTCCCAAATGACTGAAAGGAATTAATAAAGAATCATTTTCAGCAAATCCGTTTGATATTTCATTTCTCCTAATATTTAAAAACTCCAGCATTGGTTTTGAAACATAATCCTTAAAGTTTTGATAAATAAAATTAGGAAGTTCATCGACATAATAAATTCCGTTGGATCTGTAAACATTCATGCCATAGTTATTTAATACACTTTTATATTTGCTTAGATATGAATCCGAATCGGGACTTGGGAAATTTTTGTAAGCAAGATAATTCTGAAATGAAGTATCGGAAGAAAAATTTCGATTCTGTTCATCTATTTGATAGTAAAAATATTTTCTGAAGTTTTCAAATAGCCTGTCTTTTTGCTGTGAATTATACTTTGGCAATTCACGGGTTAATTGATTTATCAAAATACTTATTGAATCAATATTGCTTGTCCCAGGCAGAGAAATTACTTGATTAATTTCCGGAGGTTCATTGGAAGTTTGCGGTGTCTCAATTTTATTCTGTTTTGAGTTTTCCGGTTTTTCAGTGCATCCGGAAAACATCAAAATAGATAAAAATAATAAGAGTATAATCCCCAAATATTTTCTATAATCCAATTTAAAACCTCTTTAGAAATTATAATTCAAGCAAAAAATATTTTACTTGTTATTTATATAGTAGAAAAATGATTTTATTTGGAAATATTTAATAAAATCATTCACTAAATTTCTTAAAGATTACTGAGGTATTATGACCGCCGAATCCAAAAGCGTTGCTTAAAGCAATATTAACAGTTCTTTTCTGAGGTTTATTGAATGTATAATTTAAATCGCATTCCGGATCAGGATTGCTGAAATTTATAGTAGGAGGAATTGTATCGTTTTTAATAGCCAAAATTGAAGCAATTGCTTCAACAGCTCCGGCTGCACCTAATAAATGTCCTGTCATACTTTTAGTTGATGATACATTCATTTTGTAAGCATAATCTCCGAATACTTTTTTAATGGCTTTAGTTTCTCCAATATCTCCAAGCTGAGTAGAAGTTCCGTGCATATTAATATAATCGATTTCTTCCGGTTTTATTTCTGCATTATCCAAAGCCATTATCATTGCCAGGTTTGCACCTGTTCCTTCCGGATGAGGTGCAGTAATATGATATGCATCTGCAGATAATCCCATTCCGATTACTTCCGCATAAATTTTAGCTCCGCGGTTTTTTGCATGTTCTAATTCTTCTAAAATTAAAGCACCGCTTCCTTCACCCATTACAAATCCGTCACGAGTTGAATCAAAAGGACGGCTTGCAGTTTCTGGTGAGTCGTTTCTTGTAGACAATGCTCTTGAAGCATTAAATCCGCCGATGCCGATCTCATTTATCGCAGCTTCGGCACCGCCCGATAAAATAACATCAGCTGCATTTTGTTTAATTAATAAATAAGCGTCAATCATGTTATTATTTGCAGTTGCACATGCAGAAACTATGCAGTAATTCGGCCCCCTTAATCCATGCTGTATTGATATTTGTCCTGCTGCAATATCTGGTATAAGCATAGGGATAAAGAAAGGAGAAATTCTATTCGGACCTTCTTTATAATTTATTACAGACTGTTGATAAAAGGTAGTTATTCCACCGATTCCGCTTCCATAAATAACGCCAAATCTAGCTCTTTCGGAATCACTTAAAGTAGAAGTATCAATTCCCGAATCCTGAATACATTGATTGGCAGATGCCATTGCATATTGCCCGAAAGGATCTAATCTTCTGGCAGTTTTTCTATCCATAAAATTGCCCGCATCAAAACCTTTTAATTCACATGCAAACTTTGTATCCAGTTTTGAAGTATCGAAATTAGTTATGGTTGCCGAACCGCTTTTTGATTCCATCATTCCATTCCAAAATTCATCTACTGAAAGTCCGAGTGGAGTTAAAGCTCCCATTCCTGTAATAACTACTCTTCTATTTTTTACCGACATAATATTCCTTTTGTTATTTACAATTGCTTATAAAAGTTACTATAATTGATTATAATTAAATAAGATAAAGTTTAAAAATAAAAAAATAAAATTAAATATTAGCTTTTTTTAAGGTTATAAAAATTAATATTTATCCTCAGTTAATCTGAATATTCGCCAGGTTTCCATCGGAACTGCACCTAATTTTTTATAAAAATTGATTGCTGGTTCGTTCCAATCCAAAACCGCCCATTCAACTCTGCCGAAATTATTTTCCTTTGCAATATTTATTAAATATTCTAAAAGTGATTTCCCAATTCCTTTGCCTCGGAATTCAGGTTTTACATAAAGATCTTCCAGATAAATTCCCGGTCTGCCGACAAAAGTCGAGAAATTATTAAAATAAATTGCCATGCCAACCGGTTTATTTTCATACTCTGCTAAAATTGCATTTGCATAATTTTTATTTCCGAAAAGAGAATTTTTCAAATCATCTTCTGTTGTTTTTACTTCATGAGATAATTTTTCATACTCTGCCAATTCTTTGATTAATTCCAAAATAACAGGTACATCGTTAATTGTTGTTGCTCTTATAGTTAACATTTCATTATTTTTTTTTGGATTCATAATTTGAACTCTTTTTTATGATTTTATTTATAAATGGTAAATTTGGTTTTAGTATATCGTTTATTTGATTAAAAGGAATTTCAACTTCGATATCTCCATAAACATAAGGAGCAATGTCATAAGGATTAAACTGCAGCACTAAAGTTGAATCTGTTATAAAAAAATTTTGTTCTTCTGTTATTGTAAGATGATCATCAAACATGCCTGCATCTTTTAAATTATCGGCATTGTACATTTCTTTAATTTTATCTTCTGTAATTTCTGTTAATTTTTCAAAACCTTCGGATTTAATAATATCGCCTAAATTAAAAATATTACCATTATTTAAATCTATATTAAATCCTATGTAACCATAATTACCATGAGCTCCGCCGCTGAACCAATAATATTGCTGAATAATACTTAAAAATTTAATCGAATTAAAAGGCACATCAAATGTAATATCATAAGCCAATCCTCTAGTTGAATCGCAGTCTTTTAGTTTTAAACCAATCGGGAATTGGAGTAAATTTTTCATTTAAAAAGTGATTTATTTTATTTTCCAGCAATGTATCTTCCATTCCGGATAAAATTGGATATTCAATACTTAAAACACACATTGAATCATCGGTTGCCTGTATATATTCCTTTCTGAAAAATTTTAACCGAATCTTTTGAACTTGTTTGAGCATATAATTTTATAAAAGAAAACAGCACAAATATTAATATTAAAATTTTTATTTCTTTAAAATTTATCATTAAGAAATTTTCCTTAATTTTTATTTTGATTCTTCAGTCGGATTCGAAACAGTTTTCTTTTTTTCAAAATAATCATCAACTTTAATTACGAGTAAAGAAAATATATAACCGAAAATTATTCCGATTATTGCTCCGCCTAATATATCCGATGGATAATGTAATCCTAAATAAACTCTGGACAAAGCAATTAAAAAAGCCGTAATAAATAAAACCCATTTTAAATTCGGATAAAGTTTATAGAAAAAAGTTGCTGCTGCAAAATTATTCAAAGCATGATTAGAGGGAAATGAATAGGTGCCGTTGCAGCCAAGCGGAGCTATGGCATCACTTAAAGCCATGCAAGGCCTAATCCTATGGAAATATTCCTTTAAAATTTTATATCCCATTTGATCGGAAAATGCGATTAATCAGAATAATTCCGATTAATGCAATTTTACCTTTTCTTCCGCCCTTTACGTAAAGAATGCCCAACAGAATAATATATGCAATGTACCAATTATTAACGTTGGTTATAATCGAAAAAAACTTGGTTAAAAAGCCGGTTGAAAGGGTATGATTAATGAAGTAGAATATTGATAAGTCTATTGAATAGAGAAAATCTGTCATATTTTAGTTTAATTTTTATAGGAAAATTAAGTAAAAATAATCATCGGAGCATTAAAAATCGCAAATTTAATCTAAAAATTCGGAAAAAATTTCCGTTTTAGAACTAAAAATATGTCAATTTCTACATATTTAAAAAATAATTTGGATGCTTAGGTAAAATATTGGAGTCTTAATGAGCACTCAGACCAGCAGTAATTTTATTGAATACATATATAATAACGATATTCCCTTTACCAAAGAGCAATACGAGATATTTAAAAACCAGTCCAGGGAATTGCTTATTACGCCTTTGAAAGTTATGGCGTTATTGGTTGCAATATCCGGATTATTTGCAATGATTTTCGAAGTAAGATATATGCAGGGATTTGCAATAAATGTTTACATAACCCGGTTAACTTCTACTTTAATTGCGTTTATAGTTTTAGCATTTCTATTTTCCGAATCCGGAAAGAAAAAAACGATTTGGCTTGTTCATGTTTTACTGCTGACTATAATTATTTCAACCGGATACATGATCTATTTAATTCCCTCGACTTTAGTATTTAATGCTCAGATAGTTTCCTTATTAATTTTTACTTCTGCATTATTTCTAAGCTGGGAAGTTAAAAATCAAATTATCGTTGCGATATATTACAATTTAGTTTTTGCTGCGGCAATTTTATTAAATGACGCTCAAATTTATTTTCTGCCGAACATGTATGAATCGGTATTGTTTGTTCTTTTCTTCAGTATGATTTCGGTAATTGCAAGTGCTGTTAATTTCAAATTAAGAATGCAGCTTGCTGAAAAGAATTTTAGAGTTGAAATGTCCGAGAAAAAATACAGATCAATATTTAATAATTCTGCAGAAGGAATATTTCAAACAAGCATCAACGGTAAATTTTTAACTGTAAACGAATCACTTGTAAAATTGTTAGGTTATGAATCAAAAGAAGATTTGATTAAAATAAATATCGGTGATGATGTATATAAGTTTCCAAATGAAAGACAAAATATAATAAGAGAATTAAAAGATAAAGGTGAAATTCGAAATGTTAAAGTGACTTTAAAAAAGAAAAACGGAAGCGATATTGTTGTAAGATTAAATGATAGAATGATAAAAAACAAGGGTAACGATAATGTTTACTTCGAAGGAAATATGCAGGATATTACGAAAGAAGTAATTGCCGAAGAAAAACGTATTGAAGCGGAAAATGCTTTGAAAATAGAAAAAGAAAAATCCGATAAACTTGCCAAAGAAGCACAAAAATCTAATGTAATTAAAAGTCAGTTTCTTGCTAATATGAGCCACGAAATTCGTACTCCTTTAAATGGAATAATCGGTTACTTAACATTAATTGAAATGGAAGCTTATGAAAACAAAGAAGAAATGAAGCAGTTTTCTTTGAGTGCAAAACAATCTGCGGAATCTCTATTAGTAATTATTAATGATATTCTGGATCTTTCAAAAATTGAATCGGGTAAAATGGAATTAGAAGAAACAAACTTTAACATCAGTGAATTAATTGATCAATCAGTTGCAGTTCTGTTAACAAAAACCAGTGAAAAAAATATTAGTATTTATAAGGAAGTTCTTCCGAATACTCCAATTTTTTTAAGAGGCGATCCCACAAGAGTTAGACAAATTTTCTTAAATCTTTTAAGTAATGCAATAAAATTTACGGAAAAAGGCGAAATCAAAATAAAAATTAATAAAAAGAAAATTGCAGGCAACAAAGTTACATTAAATGTTTCTGTGGAAGACACCGGGATCGGAATACCAAAAGAGAAAGTAAACAGTTTATTTAATCCATTTACACAAGCTGATGGTTCTCACACACGTAAATACGGCGGAACAGGTTTGGGCTTAGTTATTTGTAAAGAATTTGTTAATATGATGGGCGGAGATATATCAATTGAAAGTGTTTACGGCAAAGGAAGTAAATTCTTTTTCGATATAAGTTTAACGGTTCAAGAATCCGCTGTTTCAGTTAAAGAATCAAAAGGGATATTTAAATCTTATGGATTGAAGAAAGAATTTCCTAAAAACGGAAAGGAAAGTAAAAGCACGAAAACAATTAGAAGTAAATATAAAGTTTTGATAGCCGAAGACAATCCGGTTAACCAAAAAGTAGCTCAAAAAATGATTGCCGAAAGGGGATACAAAGCTTATTCGGTTTTTAACGGAATTGAAGCTCTAGAAGCAATTAAAAGAGAGCATTATGATGTAGTATTGATGGATGTACAAATGCCTGAAATGGACGGTTTTACATGCACGTCTGAAATAAGAAAATTGCCGGATGAAAAAAGCACGGTACCGATTATTGCTATTACAGCTCATGCTTTAGCGGGCGATAAAGAAAAATGTTTAAATGCAGGAATGAATGACTATGTTACAAAACCGATTGATCCGGTTAAACTTATTCAAGCCATTGATAATTTACTTCAGATAAGTTTTGAAGTAGAAGCAGTTAAAAAAGAAGAAAGTAGCAACGGAGTTATATTTGATTTTAAACATCTTGAAAATGTAAGTATGGGAAATAAGGACTTTGAAAAAGAAATATTAAATACTTACATAGAAGATATTTCTAAAAGATATATAAATTTAGAAACTTTAATATCGGATCAAGATTTTAAAAAGATCACTAATGAAGCCCATACAATTAAAGGAGCCAGTTACTCCATCGGTGCTAAAAAAGTCGGCGATGAAGCACTGGCAATTGAAATTTCCGGAAAACATAATGATCTCGGAAGTCTTTCGGAAAGAATAATTCAATTCAATACCATATTTGAAGAAACCAAAGAAATACTTTTTAAATACATAAATAACGGAAATTCTAATTAATCCATTAATAGAACTTCTTTAACTTGTTCAATTGCCCAGTCAATTTCTTCTTTAAGAATAACTAAAGGAGGAGCAAATCTAATTACATTTTCATGAGTTTCTTTGCAAAGTACTCCTTTGTTCATTAAAGCTTCGCAGAATCTTCTTGCACCATTTGCTTCCGGCTTCAACTCCACTCCTATAAAAAGTCCTTTCCCTCTAATTTCTTTTACATGATGAGAATTAATAGCTTTTAGTTTATCTCTAAAATACTGTCCGAGTTCAAATGATTTTTCGATTAATTTTTCTTCAACTAATACTTTCAAACTTTCTCTTGCAACTGCCGCACCTAAAGGATTTCCGCCGAATGTAGATCCGTGATCTCCGGGATTAAAAACACCTAAAACTTCTTTGCCTGAAAGAACTCCCGAAACAGGATAACATCCGCCGGATAAAGCTTTACCAATAATTACAACATCGGGTTTTATATTTTCATATTGAAATGCAAAAAGTTTTCCGCTTCTTCCCAAACCGCATTGAATTTCATCAGCCATAAATAGTACATTATTCTTTTTGCAGATGTCGTAAGTCTTTTTTAAATATCCTTCCGGAGGTACTATAACTCCGCCTTCTCCTTGAATCGGTTCGACTAAAAATGCAACAGTATTTTTTGTAATTGCTTTTTCCAAAGCTTCTGCATCGCCGTAGGGAATCACTTTAAAACCAGGAGTAAAAGGTCCGAACCCGTCTTTATATTGTTCTTCAGTAGAAAAACTAATAATACTAATTGTTCTGCCTGCAAAGTTGTTTGTACATGTTATTATTTCGGCTTTGTTTTCTTCAATTCCTTTAACTTTGTATCCCCATTTTCTTGCTGCTTTCAATGCCGTTTCAACGGCTTCGGCACCGGAATTCATCGGTAAAGCCATTTCATAACCTGTCAACTCGCATAGTTCTTTATATAAATGGGGAAGCTGATCATTTCTAAAAGCTCTTGAGGTTAAAGTAACTTTTTCGGCTTGATCTTTTAAAACGTTTACAATTCTCGGATGACAATGACCTTGATTAACAGCAGAATACGCAGCTAAGCAATCAAGATATTTTTTACCGTCTACATCATAAACCCAAACACCTTGTGCTCTTGAAATAACTACATCTAAAGGATGATAATTATGCGCACCGTATTTTTCTTCCAAATTGATATATTCTTTGGTTGTCATTTTATTCCTATTTTTTGATTTATTAATAAAAATTGAATTATTAAAATTACTTCTGCAAGTACATATTGTCAATAAAATTCATGTATAAATTAATTATCGGAATAATTCCAAAAGTTTAAATTGTAAATGCTAATTTTTAATTAAAAAACCGGGATTTAAGCTGTTTAATTTCCCTTGAATTTACAGTGCCGTGTAGCTAACTTTTAAAGATTTAATTATTTAAAAATTGCTATTTTTGTAGTTGATTTTTCAGATAGAAAATGCATATAGAAACACATACAATTAACGTTAATACCAGGGGAAATACCGATATAATAAATATTACCGAAAACGTTCAAAACGAAATTAACAAAGCAGGTTTTGATGAAGGTAGTGTTTTGGTTTTTGTTGTCGGTTCTACGGCAGGAATTACTTCAATTGAATTTGAACCCGGATTGAGAAAAGATTATCCCGAGTTTTTTGAAAAAATTATTCCTTCCAATATAACTTATAAGCATGATCAAACCTGGCACGACGGAAACGGGCATTCACATATAAGAGCTTCATTACAAGGTGCATCTTTCACTATTCCTTTTAAAAACGGAGAAATGCTGCTCGGAACCTGGCAGCAGATTATTTTAGTCGATTTTGACACAAGATCCCGATCTAGAAATATAATTGTTCAAATTACCGGAAAGAAAAAAAATGAAAATTAACTCTACTATTGGAAAATTTTTTATACTACTTTTATTTCCAATCTCAACGGCTTTCGGCTGGGGAGCTCAAGGTCATAAATTGATTGGCAAACTTTCTGTAAATCTTTTACCGAAAGAAATGTCGGCATTTACTAAATGGCAGGAATATATTTCTGAGCATTCGGTTGATGCGGATAATAGGAAAAAAGATGATCCCGCCGAAGGACCAAAACATTATATAGATATCGATTATTATAAAGAGTTTTTAAATGGACATATGATAGAAAATAAAGATAGTCTTGTTGCCGTATATGGTGATAGTGTTGTAACAAGCAACGGTTTGCTTCCATGGGCAACTTTGGAAACTTTGAATAATTTAACAGATGCTTTTAAAGAGAAAAACAGAGATAAAGTTTTAATTTATTCGGCCGATTTAAGCCATTATGTAGCAGACGGACATCAGCCGATGCATACTGTATTAAATTATAACGGACAGTTAACCGATCAAAAAGGTGTTCATGGAAGATATGAAATTCACATGGTTGATGAACATTTAAAAGATATCGAAAATGCATTTCAGCAGCTGAATGTAAATGTTGTAAACAATCCGTTAAATTATATCTTTAATTATATAACTGATGCAAACTCAGTTAATAATATATTATTAGATGCGGATAATTATGCATTTAAATATACAGGCTCAAGAGATAGTGAAGATTATTACAGATTAATGTGGTTTAAAACAGGTTACATTACAGAAGTTCAATTTGATAAAGCCGAAGAAGCAATTGCTTCTCTTTTATATACAGCCTGGGTAAATGCCGGTAAACCAGATATAAATGAAATTAAGTAAATAGATATGAAAGAAGTGATGTGACATGAAATTAAAATTTATACTTTTATTACTTACAATAGCATTACAAAGTCTATTTTCTCAGGTAGTTGTTACTATACCTTCAAACCCGACTGAAAATGATTCAATAACAATTATTTTTGATGCGACTCAGGGCGATCAAGGTTTGATGGGCTATACCGGAACTGTTTATGCACACACAGGGGTAATAACTAATTTGAGTGCAAATACACATGATTGGAAGCATGTTATTGGAACCTGGGGTGATAATCAAACCCAGCCTGCATTAACAAGAATCGGTACAAATCTTTATCAATTAGTTGTCGGATTTCCAAGACAATTTTATTCCGTTACAAATCCAAGTGAACATATACTGGATATGGCATTTGTTTTTAGAAGTTCAGATAGTCAGTTAACAGGCAGAGACAGTGCCGGAGCAGATATTTTTGCACCTATTTATAGTCCCGGTGTTAACTTAGTATTAAATAATCCAACTCTTCCGAGCCAATTCGGAGATCCTATGAGAGCGCCGATTTTTGTCGGTCAGAATGATACGGTTAATATGTCTATTTCGGGAGTAATTTTGGGAACTGAACTATCATCAATTACTCTCTTTGTTAACGGAAATCAAGTTGCTCAAACAACTCAGGATACATTAAATTATTCTTTTCTATCAGCCGATCATCAAATAGGAGGTAATTTAATTCAAGCTGTAAGTGTTGATACCGGGGGAGTTCAAGATACTTTAGCTTTTGCAATTATGAAAAATCCTCCGGTTGTTCAATCTCCTTTGCCTGCAGGAAATGAACACGGAATAAATTATAATTCAAATTCTCAAGTTACATTAGCCTTGTATGCGCCTTATAAAAGTTTTGTCTATTTGATTGGAGACTTTAACGATTGGAAAGTCGATACTTCATATTATATGAATAAATATGAAGTAACTCCCGACTCCGTAATCTGGTGGATTACTTTAAACAACGTAAATCCGGGACTGGAGTACGGATTTCAATATCTTGTAGACGGAAATATAAGAATAGGAGATCCTTATACGGAAAAAGTTTTGGATGCATCAAACGATCAATATATAGATTCATTAACTTACCCTGATTTAAAACCTTATCCTGACGGTAAAACAAGTAATCTGGTTTCTGTTTTTCAAACCGACCAGCCGCAGTATAATTGGCATAATACAAATTTCCAAAAACCGGAAAAAAAAGATTTAATTATTTATGAATTATTATTAAGAGATTTTGTCTCTAAACATAATTATAAAACTTTAACGGATACTCTTCATTACTTAAAGAATTTAGGTGTTAATGCTATTGAACTTATGCCTGTTATGGAATTTGAAGGAAATGAAAGCTGGGGCTACAATCCAAGTTTTCATCATGCATTGGATAAATATTATGGAACAAAAAATGACTTTAAAGAATTTATAGATTCCGCACACGGAATGGGAATGGCGGTAATTCTGGATATCGTTTTAAATCATGCCTACGGCCAAAATCCTTTAGTAAGATTATATTTTGATGATGCAAACGGAATTCCGGCAGCCAACAGCCCCTGGTTTAATCAGCATTCACCAAACCCTGTTTATAGTTTTGGTTACGATTTTAATCATGATAAACCGGCAACTAAATATTATGTAGATAGAGTAAATAATTACTGGCTTTCCGAATATCATGTAGACGGTTTCCGTTTTGATTTTACAAAAGGATTTACAAATACTCCCGGCGACGGTTGGAATTACGATCCTTCCAGAATTGCAATATTGGAAAGAATGGCAAATAAAATTTGGCAGACAGATTCTTCTGCTTATGTAATTCTTGAACATTTTACCGCTAACCAGGAAGAAATTGAATTATCTAATTACGGAATGATGTTATGGGGAAATCTCAACTGCGCATATAACCAGGCAACAATGGGATATTCAGCCGGTCCTTGTGGAACCTGGGATTTTTCCGGAATTTCATATAAAAACAGAAACTGGACAAATCCATATTTAGTTGGATATATGGAAAGTCATGACGAAGAAAGATTAATGTTCAAAAATATTACTTACGGTAACAGCAGCGGAAATTATAATATTCAAAACTTACCAACTGCTTTACAAAGAGTAAAAATGGCAGCAGCATTTTTCATTACTGTTCCCGGTCCAAAAATGATCTGGCAGTTTGGAGAACTAGGTTATGATATTTCTATTGATGATCCTTGCAGAACCTGCAACAAACCGATTTTGTGGAATTACTTTTCCAAACCGAACAGATATAATTTGTACAGGGTTTTTGCTGAATTGGCAAAATTAAAGGAAAACTACAATGTATTTAATACTAATGATTTTACAATGAATGTCGGCGGAGCTTCCAAAAGAATTAATTTATATGATTCCACAATGGATGTTGTAATAGTCGGAAATTTTGGTGTTCAAAGCGGATCGATGGATCCTAACTTTAGCAGAACCGGAACATGGTACGATTTCTTTTCCGGTGATAGTATAACGGTTACAAATCCTAACGGATACATTGCATTAGCTCCGGGCGAGTTTCATATTTATTCTACTGTAAAATTGCCGACTCCGCCCGGAAATATTTTAGCTGATGTCGGTAACAAAGATGTTGCTGCTGTAAAAGAATATAAACTTGAACAAAATTATCCAAATCCTTTTAATCCAAGTACGCAGATTAGGTATCAAATTCTAAAACCGGGAATGGTTTCTGTTAAAATTTATGATATTCTTGGAAGAGAAGTTAAAACACTTGTGAACGAAGAAAAACAAAGCGGTTCATTTACTGTTAAATGGAACGGCGATAATAATTTCGGACAAAAAGTTTCGAGCGGAATTTATTTTTACAGAATAGTTTCGGGTTCTTTCGTTGATACAAAAAAGATGATTTTAATGAAATAGCATCTTTATTTGTTAAATATTTAAAAGAGCAATGCTTTTATCAAAAGTGCTGCTCTTTTTTTATTTTGAAATAATTGAAAGAATAATCGCAGCAGCAGCAGAAATATTTAAAGATTCAGCTTTACCTAATTTTGGAATTGTAATTGAATTATCAATTATAGAAAGCAATTCATTCGAAGGGCCGGATGCTTCATTACAAAAGAATAAAATATACTTGTCCGGGAAATCATAATTAAAAACATTATCTCCGTTTAAATCTGCACATAAAAATTTATAACCTTTTTTCTTAAATGATGAAAGGCCTTTTATCAAATCTATATTTTCATAAATATTTAAATGAAAAACAGACCCCATGCTCGAACGGACAGCTTTAGGATTAAATAGTTCAACCGAATCTTTGCTTAAAATTAAATTCTGAAATCCGAACCAATCGCATGTTCTTATAATTGTTCCCAAATTCCCGGGGTCAGAAATATTTTCCAAACAAACTATTTTTGGTGAGTTAATTTTTGATAATTCATTCTGAATTTTATTTGAAGTTGAAAAAACACCAGCTATGCCCTGAGGAGATTTCGTTTCGGTTAATTTACTAAATTCCGTGGATTTTAAAATTTCAAATCTTTTTACTTTTCCTTTAATTGAATCGACAAAGTCTTGTTCTTTTCCATTAAAATCATTTGTAACAAATACTATTTCACATTCATAATTACTGTTGATTCCTTCTTCAACAATCTTTTTGCCTTCTGCAATAAATTTACTTTCTAAAGTTCTAAATTTTTTTTGAAGAAGGGAAGAGTAATATTTTAATTCATTTTTAGAAATCATAAAATATTTTCATAATCGTGCTTTTGATCGTTTCCCTGATCTTTATCGAGCTGTTTTAAATATTCATAAGTATAAAAACCGGTATTATGTCCGTCTTTCCAGGTAACTTGAATTGCATAACCACCGACCTGCTCAATATTTTTAATTTCGTACATTCCGGGTCTTTCAACAGTTAATTTCGCAGGTTTATAAGTTTTTAATAAAACCGTTTCACCTTTGCAATTCGCACAAGGACATTCATCTCGTAAATATTTTAAATTGATTCTGCTTTCCGAATCATCATCCCACTTTATATAAAGATCTTTTTTGTTTTCTATTTTAATTTTAACAGGATTCATTTTAGCTCACCTAGATTTTAGCTTTAATATATTTTTTGATATATTTTTATTAATTAATAATAATTGTGTTTATTAGTATTTTTAATACTGTAAAAATAATTTAATTTTCAAATAAATATAGGAATTTTTAAAACTCAATTTAATGGACTTGAACATAATTGAAATAATAATTTACATCTTACTCATTTTAGCTTCAGGGTTTTTATCTTCTGTAGAAATTGCGATAGCTTCGTTTGGTTCAAATAAAATTGAGGAACTAAAGGAAAAGAATGATAAATATGCTTCTTCTTTCGAAAAAATTCAAAATGATACTAACTCCTTTTTCGGAACCATTCAAATTACAACTAATTTAGCTTTAACTGCGGCATCGATATTAAGTTTCCATATTGCTTATAAAATATTTTATCCAATGTTCAGCAGTTCATTTACCAATACACAAGGCTGGATAATTACTTTAATTGCATTGCTGATTTCGTTAATATTGACTTCTACTTTAACTATGATTTTCGGAATTTTAATGCCCAAAGCTTTAGGATTTAAATATTCGGAGTCAATAGGAAGATTAACCGTAAAACCATTCATATTTTTCAGTAATATTTTTAAGCTGCCGGTAAAAGGAATTAATTATTTAACAAACATTTTCTTATCAATCTTTAAAGAAAAAACAAACTTTTCACAAACACGAATGTCGGAAGACGAGATTAGAATAATTATTTCAGAAGGAGTAAAAACCGGCGCTATAGACAAAACCGAACATGAAATAATTAATAATATTTTTGAATTTATTGATTTAAGAGCGAACGAAGTAATGGTTCCGCGCACGGAAATGGTTGCTGTTGATATAAATGATGAATACTCTAAAATTATAAATCAAATTATGCAGACCGGTCATTCGTTAATTCCGGCTTATGAAGAATCATCGGATAATATAGTGGGAGTTATTCACACAAAAGATTTTATGAAAACTTTTATAGCAGAACAAAAAGCAGAAATAAAAAGTTTGATAAGACCGGCATACTTTGTACCCGAATCAAAATTGATTTCTGAGATTTTAAAAGAAATGCAGAAACGCGGCGAAAGACTTGCAATTGTTACAGATGAATACGGCGGAACGGAAGGTATAATAACTCTTGAAGATATTCTTGAAGAAATTGTCGGTGAAATAGGAGATAAAACAAAAGAAGAACAAAAAGATTACAGTATTCTGCAGGATGGAAAATATTATGTGCTCGGCTCAATGACAATAGATGATTTCAATGAGACATTTAATATTAAACTGCCTGAATCTGAAGAATATAATACAGTTGCCGGATTGATATCATTTAAAACCGGAAAAATTTTGAGCCCTGGAGAAAAGTACGAATTTGAAGAATTAGTATTTGAACTGATGAAAAAAATTCGTCAAAAAATGGTACAATTCAGAGTATATTCAACTAGCCGGAGAATTTAAGGAAATTGTTGAATAAATTTAAAAAAATAAAGAAAAGAGTATTGCAAAGAATTGGAATAAATACTAACTTTGACACGCTTAAAAATGAAAACTAAGCAAAAGTTCTTAAAAATAATTGAATAAATGCTGGCGTAGCCTGCCGAAGGCAGGTAAACTCAGCTGGTAGAGCAGTCCCGAATTTTCGGGATAATCAGCCATGAGTCAGTAAGCAAATAAAATAAGAACTAAAATAAATGCTGGCGTAGCTCAGCTGGTAGAGCAGCTGATTTGTAATCAGCCGGTCGGCGGTTCAAATCCGTCCGCCAGCTCTAAAAACCCCGAAAATTAAACGTTTTCGGGGTTTTGCTTTTTAAAGGATTTTGCAATTGATCACAATTGACCAGAACTGATGCAAAAATGGGCAAGTTTTGGGCAAGAAAATTTCAAAGCTTTTACATCTTAAAATAGCGAAGGCACACCTTTTTGATCACTGCAGCTGGCGCAGTTTTTATCCGGATAACTGTTGAGCGAGTTGTTAAATTATTCAAACAACAACGAAGCGAAACTAAGAGAATACAAAAACTGTGACAGCATTAAACAGCAGAAAAGTGTGCATGAGCGTTAATACATTCCCCACATAACCGAAACAAAAAGTGTGTAATAAAAAACTTTGCTGCGAATTCTGAGCAGCAGAGTTTTAATGTTTTTAAATAATTTGACTTACTGAATATTATAAAAAATTATTTGCGAGTTTTTACGAAGTAATAAACGAGCAATTGATTTTGACAGAAATAAAAAAGCTGCCGGATGGGCTCCGGCAGCCTTTGAATATTACGCGGCTAATTTAGGTATGTAGTTCTGGATGTAAACAATCGGATCTTCCGGTGCGGCTTCTTTGAGTTCTTCAAAAAGAATTTCTAAAGCTTGTCTGTGCTGTTTAAGAGTAAACGGTTTCATCTTGGCGATTTCGGTTTGGCTTTTCGTTCCGAATATCCTTTCAATTATAACGGCTTTAAGCTGTTTATCTGCTTTTGATCTCGCATCACCTAAACCGTATTTATCAAATATCCCGGAAATATTTTCAATTTCAATCTGTGTTCTTAACTTCCTTTCAAAATATTCATGGTCTGTACCGGGTGTTAAATTGTCGCTGAAAGTTGCGCCGGAAACCTCACCGACTGGAAGCCCGGTAATGAAATTTATAACCGGTTTAAAATTCCGGTAATTCGGAAATTCAAAGCGCTTTCCGTTTATTGTATCGCTTCTGTCCTTCAGAACATAACCTACATTCTGCTGAACGGGTCTGCCGTCTTTATCCAGATCTTTTTCCAGCTGCATCCAGACATTAAGATCGGTTTCATAAGGCGTTTCACCGGCAATCTTCATTTTAACGCCGCTCTTTACAAACTGACCTTTTTTAATTACCTGGCCGCTGTCGTTGGTTTCATCTTCTTCCTTATCATACTCAAAACCGCCTCTGCCGGTAAAAACGATATTACCTTCAACCTCTACAAATCTGTCGGAAAATTCTTCCTGCCATGCCGGAAGAAGAGCGCCCCAGTCGTTTAGGAACATGCGCTGCTTATTGTTTTTCTTTTTATAATCTCTTACATATTGATAATAAACCTTTGTAAGCGAATCCATGAAAAGAAAATCGATTTCTTTATTTGAAAGGAATTCAAAAGCCTGGATTACATCTGCAAGTCTTGTTGTATCCTTCGCAATTGCTTTAATGCCGGCTTTCTTGAAAATTTTGATTAAGAAACGGCTTCCTTTTTCATTATCAATTATTAAAATCGGCTTTTTAAGTTTTAATTGTTTATAAACACCGATTACAAAATCGGTAGCAGTGCGGGATTTACCCGCACCCTGAAAACCGCCGAAGCTTGCCTTGATAAAATGATTTTTAGCTACTAGATCGGTTGCAAATTCACTTAATTTCATAATATATACCTCCCATTACTTTTCATATTTCAGAAAATAGAAATGTTTGTTAAAAAATTTTTTGTGGGTTGAAAACAGCTTATCTTCAAACTTTACAATGAATGAAGGAATATTAAAGCTGTCGTTAATCTCGGCAAGAACTGTAACATCATTGCCCGTTTGAATCAGAACTTTTGCAGCAAGAACAACATCCTTGCTGCATCTATAAATTTTCTTATCCATGAAACCTCCTTTCTGCTTCTTCCATGCTGCAGCTGATTAAATATTCAGAATACCACTGCATTATTTCACTTTGCCAGCGTGGATAGTTATCTAAAAGAATTTCAATTATTTGATCATCAGTAATTCTTAATGCTTTTTGAACTTCTTCCAGTCCGTGTGCTTCAAGTACTCTCATCGCTTCTTCTATTGTTGCTTGAAATTTCATAGGAATACCTTTCTAAGCTGCCGCTTTCTTTATTTCTTCGGTCTGCATAATGTCGAAAACAGTTTTATAGATGAAATAAACTTCTCCCGTTTCATCTTCATCATCCGATTTTGACCCGGCAGGAACAGCGATAAGAAAACCGGATGAACCTTTTTTGACCTGTCTGCCGTATTTCTGCCACTGGCGGTAACCGGCAACAATACTGACCGGAACATCGCTCATATTTTGAAAATAGATTAAGCACTGGTTGCGTGCTGTCAGTTCGTGACCTTCCGGGTTGCGGATACCCAGTTCAAGGGCAATAGATTCCCGCTGTTCAACGGGAATCTTTGCAAGCTGGCTTATTAAAAAGCTTATTCTTTCTTTCTTGGATTGTTTCATCAGGCTGCACTCCTTCCTCCGGCAGCCCTGACCGGGTGAACAAAATTAGAACTGTATGTAACTATATCCGAACATCTGCAGAGCTGGCGGAAATTGCTGAAATAAAGTTTTGATTTATTTGATTTGATAAGTAAATATGAATTGATATAAACCAGGTAAAACCGGCGGCCGCTGTGAATAACTTCTTTAATAAAATACTGGTGAGGATCTAAAGCGCCTTTAAGCCAGCCGAGAAAATTTTCTCTTTTTAAAATCTTCTTTGAAGATTATTACAAGCTGCTCTAATGATTTAAACCTGCCGGTTGACTTAAAACCGAAGTGTGAAGCACCGCATTTTAACGCGATGCTTCCTAAATATTTATGATTAAATAAAAGAGTATTAACCATATCGACCTCCCATAGTTTTAGTTTTTAGATGAGATTTATTAAAAATCTTTATTGACTTTCCACTTGCTTTTATAAATTTTAACAAGTGTTTTAGTAACCGATCTTGTTATTTCATCTTTATTTCCGCACAAATACTGAAATAAAGTTTCAGCACTGCCGGATTTTTCTTGTTTAATTAAATCATACATTATCATTAGGATGAATAATTCCTTATGCATTATTACCTCCGAAAAAAATTAAACAACCGCCCCGCCGCTGAAAAAACAAAAAAGAAAAGGCGAAAAAGAAAAAACACTTATTACAATTACAGGGCAGAGCACAGGGCTTCAAGGGCGAAAAATGCTGCCGTTAGTTAAAATTTACTGGCGGCATTTTTTGTCCCTTTACAGCCCGAGCACTGCACTGTATAATTTCTGTTTTTTCTTTCGCCTTTGATTTTTTTAATTCAACTGGACAAAAAATGGTGCAGCGAAGCTGCAACCTTTTTAATCATACCAATGAAATGATGAACCTTTTATATAAAAATTATTTGCGATAGGAGGGGAAGTAGGAATAACGAGCAATTGATTTTTGACAAGACTTTAACATTCGATGAACTGAAAACAAAAAACCGGAAGCATTGATGGAAACACTTCCGGTATCCCTTTATGGAATTAACGTTAATCTATCGGCCCTCTTTGAAATAAAAATAAGAATAAGAGGAAATAATTCCAATAAAATACTTAAGCGAAGGCACATCTTTTTGGTCACTGAAGCTGGCGCAGTTTTTATCCGGATAATTGTTGAGCGAGTTGTTAAATTATTCAAACAACAACGAAGCGAAACTAAGAGAATAGAAAAACTGTGACAGCATTAAACAGCAGAAAAGTGTGCATGAGCGGCAATACCATGCACAACAAACAAATGTTAAATAAAAATACCACCCCAAAAAAATAAAACCTTGTTGCACTGCAACATGGTTTTCTTCATACAGATGAAATGACATAAATTGAAAAGATTAAAACATTTGCGGAGCAATTGTTTTTGAGATAAGAAGATAAAAAGATCGATAATATTGATTATAATTTTCAGAGATTAAAATAATTTATACTATTTAAAAGATTACTTAGTAAAAATAAGAATATAGTTATAAAATAAATGAGTTTTTCAAATACTAAATATTAAAATTATATCAACATATGATGAATTCTTATTCTTTAAAAAATAAAATTATAATTAATCTGATAATTAGCGTAATTATTTCAATTTATGGTTGCAAAAAAGAAATTATTTATAAAGGTAATAAAGATTTAATTGGAAAATGGAAGGGATATGCAATTGAAATAAAACCAAACAATAAAAATGATCTAATCAATTTTGATGTTGAAAATTATGGATATGCAAGACTGGAATTGAATAAAGATAGTGCATTTACTTTTATGTTGGAAATAATGAAGGATGTAGTAGTTGATAAAGAAATATTTGGGAATCAATATGGAAAAAAAGTAATTCAAGCAGGATACAAAAAATACAAAAGAGGCTTTTATTTAGCAGATAGTAATAAAATAGTATTTTATGATTACAACAAAATAACTAATAAAAATTACAAATATTATTTTAGAGAAAATATTTTGTATACAATATTTTCTGACAAAAAAATAATATATGGAATATAGCATGGGAAAAATAAACAAAAATTATTTGAAGGAAATAAATTATGAAAACAAATAAAATCAAATATATAGTTTTTTTATTACTTATTATTAGCATAATAGGCTGCAAAAAAGATAATAATAATCCTGTTTGATGAAACATCATTCTCATCTAAGGGTGCAGATTATCTACCGTTATCATCTGGTAAAGTTATAAATGTAAAAGCAACAGGAACAGGAACTGAATATGATTCAGTTGGAAATGTTACAGATATTACTCAGATTACAAATCAAACTTTTAGCGCCACTATTGGGGCAGCAAGTAATGTAAGGAATATGACTGCATATCCAATTTTTGGTAATGATAATAATAAAAGCAGTTTTTTATGTTTTTTAGCATCTAACAATGATGAAATAATGGGATTTGATGAATTACAAAATAGTCAAATTGTAGTTGCATTACCCAATAATATGTCAATTGGACAAGAATGGATTGCAAATCCACAAGACCCAACAAATCAACAATATAAGATAAAATTAGTTGAGAATTTAAAAAAATTTTACCAACTATGCGGGTAAAAGTTATAATAATACTATAAATATTTTGCTTACAGTAAATTTTATGATAACTGAAAATTATGGTTATGGTATATGGAATTACACAAGAAATATTTAATGCAAATATATATTTGGCTAAAGGTATTGGTATTATTGGTGTTAAATTGAATAATTTTGAGGAAATATCAGATTATAGATATATACAATACAATTATCATTATTATTTAAGAAGAACAGCTGTTGGTGAAATGGGTGTTATTGATTAAAAAGAGTAATTGCTTTAAGCTTAAAAATCAATATTTACATAACAATTATAAAAAGGCTGCAGCTTGTCTGCAGCTTTTTTATGTAATTTCAATGTTCAGCTTTGATGATAGACAAAAAATTATTTGCGAAATGAAGCGCAGGAGGCTACAGTGAGCAATTGATTTTTGACAGAATGAACACGGAAAGATTAACTGATAAAAAATTGCCGGCTGTAACGACTTCAAGCCCTTGGGCGAAAAAAGTGAAGCCGGTAATTTTTATAAGAGGGGTATAAAATAAAAAACCCGCACCATTCAGTGCGGGTTAATTATACCTAACCAGTTTATTTTTACTTCAGCAGCACCATTTTCTTAGAACTGATAAAGCTGCCTATTTGAATTCTTAAAATATACATTCCGCTGGCAAGTTTATCGGCATTATAATTTATTGAATGCTTGCCCGCTTGAATATTAGTATTAACTAATGTTCCGACCTCTTTACCCAAAACATTAAAAATCTTGAGTGAAACAAATCCGCTCGTTGGCTGCTGCCAGCTGATTACAGTTGAATTATTAAAAGGATTAGGGTAGCATTCATTAAGAACAAACTGATTTGGTGTGCTGATATCGGCATTAACCTCCGGAGAATATTCAAAACTGCCGTCGATATCTATTTGTTTCAATCTGTAAGTATATTTACCGGGAGTACTAAGATTATCTTCATAATTGTAATTATGTTCTATGTTTGAATTGCCGTTACCAGTTACGAAACCTAATTTTACTGTAATTACCATTCTCAAATTTTCTTTCAATATCAAAACCGTAATTTTTTACTTCTGTTGCTGTATGCCATTTAAGTGTTACATTATTGCCGGCAACTGCTGCAGTAAATGAAGTAAGTTCAACAGGAAGAATAACTGTATGACTTCCTAATCCGTCAAATGTATCTATAGGATAACCATCCCATTCCACGGAAGGATCGAATGCATCATTAGGATTTGTATCGCCCTGTAAGATATTTTGTTTTCTTCTCAATGTATTATCTGCAGTTGAAGTAAGACCAGTACCCCAGTTGAGAACCCGGATCGAAACCAATTTGACCAATTACATCAAGAATTGTTGTACCTTTATAAAGTACAACTGCATCATCACCATTAAAAAAACTTGCATGTACTAGTTTGATTCTGTTACAGCTAAAATGGCTGGATCAGCTTGATCATCAGCTACAACATAAACATCTCCCTGAACCAACCGAACCAGTAAAGGAATATCAGTTCCTGAAGTTGTAGCACCATTAAAATAAAATGAAAGAGATTATAACCTCCGGCTGCTAAATCTATTGTATTATTTGTTCCATTAAAAATTTCAATCGCTTTATTATTACTAGAGCCTTCCACATACTCACTTATAAATAAATCACTTAAATTACTTCCTCCGGGAGAAGTAGTTTGTACTGTAATCTGAGGAACAGTACCATCCGTTTTATAATTATTCTGACCGGCTGTGCCGTTATATGGGTATATCTTGAAATAATAATCAGTGCCGGATGATAAATTGCTGAAAGTATAGCTGTCGGCACCGCTGTAAGGAACATTTACAATAGCATTTCCATCGGAAAGATCAGGATCATCACATATTCGATTCCATCAGAGGATAACTGAAATCGCCACGATTATTTGCATAAATAAGATAAGCTGAAGGAGGCTGGTACCCGGCAACAGCATCTGTCCATGTAATCTGAATTGAAGTATTATCAACAGTACCTGAAGCAAAATTTGTAACATGATTCGTAGGTTCAGGTGCAATGAATCCAATTAAATGGCACACTTGACTCGCGGAAAAGTGCCGTCAATTTTATAATTAGTAAGAGAACCCGAACCGTTATATGAAAAATAGTACCGTAATAAATCTGTCTGATCCGATAAACCGGAAAGCTGATAACTATCCGGATCTGAGTATATGGAATATTTATAACCGCTTTTCCGTCGGAAATATCAGTATCAGTAGAATAAGATCTCACCATCTATCGGAATAAAATAATTATCCTTATCATAAACCAGAAGCAGATAACCGGAAGGACTTTGAGTACCTGGAACTGCATCCGTCCAGCTGAAAGTTACTGAAGAAGAATTTGCTGAAGCACTGAAATTAGTTGGATAATTAGTCGGCTCAACAGCATAAGTAGGATTTAATTTCGTAAGATCATTAAAATTTATATAGTTAACATATTCCGGGTGATCGACAAAAGGATTTCTGTTCTGCTGAATAGACTGAATATAATTATTTCTATCGACTTCCCATTTATCAGGAGGATCCTGCTTATTCCATTCAAGCAGAGTTGCAAGATCTTCCGGACCTTCACTTAAGGAGGGAAGACTGTGTATTATTCAGCCAGTTAAAAGTCCAGTCATACCGGAAGTACCATCATATTTAACTGACATATATAAAAGTGCTCTGGCTGCATCTCCTTTATGTTCATCTCTCGGTTCATAAACCAAATTTCCATTTGAATCTGTACCGTATGTTGCCTCCAAGAAATGTGCTGATTACTGATGCAACATTACCGAGCGGATGATTACTTCTTACACCATTTGCATCATTTTGATTAGAAGGGAAAAGATGATACTGATCAGAATATTCCGGTAAAGAAGTAGATGGATAACCCGGCTGCCAGCTATAACACCAGGTATGTTCTCTACTCATTATAGTCCATGCAAAGGTACCCCAATAAATATATTCATAATGAGAATAGACGCCGAAAACTGATCTAGTCCCATTATGATTATCTATTGATGCAAAATTTGCAATATTGGTTTCATCGAACTGATCATAGCTAATTGAGGTATAAGGATTTCTGATTCTTGTTTCCAAATCAGAAATAAAAGTTGATGCCGTGGGATCTATACTATCATAGTAAGATCCGGCCTGACCGAAGAGTAAATCTGCGGACGAAAATAAAATAAGAACAAGAAGAAAAAGAGAAACAGTAAAATTACGCATAGCAGCCCCGTAAACAGTGATTCTGAAATAGAAAATATTTTAAAAGAATAATCTTTAGCAAGAAGATATAAGCAAATTACAAAATAGCTCAATTTTTATAAAGCAGCTGAATGATTTTTACAAATTAATAATATATAGAAACAGAATTATAGATTTAATGTATTATTTTGATAAATAAAAAACCCGCACTGGGGCAGCGCGGGTTCTAAGTTCTTTCATCCATCAGAGGCTATGGGGGAAACCGCTGAACGAACTCGCCATGAAAATAAAACCTCATTTTATAAATAGCAACTATTTTAAAAAAATGGCATTATTCTACCATAACTTATTGCTAAAAAAAATATAATAGTTTATTTTAGCAATAATATGAACAGCGGAAAATAGGAAAATGGGTCTATGTCAAATCCAAAGATAACCTATGGGCGGAGCAAGTCTTGAAATACAAATCCAATTAAAAAAATAAACTTTCCTCTAAATACAGATAAATAAATATTATTCTAAATCCGGATAGGTTATCGCTTCATTGTGAGTGATGGGGCGGAGCTGTGGGAGAGTGGATGTTAGTACAAAGGCATCCATTTAAAAATTATGAATAAAAGAAAATTAGAAAGTAAAAAACAATTGGTAAAAAGATCACCATTTGAGGCAACTTTAATTTTATTTAAATCGCTGACTGAAATTGCTGGAGCTACTTTAAGTTTAGTAATATACGCATATATAATTGGTTGGATACAAGCTACAGCCTATTTCAAAAATGTTGGAGCAGAATGGATAAGAAATGATTTAAGTACATTATCTATCTTAAGTTATAGCTGGATACCAATTGTTGGTATCCTGGTTATATTATACACAATTTTAAATGAAAGCAATGAAAATAGAGAAATAAAATTAAAGAAATAAGAATGGTTTTTAAGTATGGATTCTTTCTTATAATAATTTTATTGATTTTTTTAATGATCATTGAACTCTTAAAAAATACACTTTTTGAAAAAATAACACTTATTACATTAATACTGGCTTATTTAATATATACAGGATTTGCCTTGCAAGCTTTAATAATGACCTTCAGGACAGAAATTTTCAATGGGAAAAATAACAAATTCAATAATTTATATAATAGTGGCTTATGGATTATATTTTGCGCCAATGAGACTTGGTGAATTAAATGCAAAATTAGATGTAGATAATTATACCTCAAAACTTTATAAAGTTGAATTGAAGGTTGACAATATTCTAAGAATCTAAGATTATTATATAATTACCAAGATTTATATTATTTAATTGAATTAGGTGATACATTAAAAGTACCTAAAATTTATATTAAAAATTATCAAGACATAAGATATATATATAAAAGTAATTGATTTCATGATTATTATTTAATTAGATAATAAATATAATAAAGGTGCATAAATATATAAGATGAACATTTTAAATTCGATCTTTAATATATATACTAAAGAAAGGTAATCACATTATTTGCAAAAATTCCAGCTTCATAAATAAAAAAAAGCAGTAGAAAATATTTTAATAAAATTTGGTGTTTTAACATAACACGTAGTAAAGCTATTTTTATAAAAAGGGAGGTTATGAATAAATTAACTTTATTTGCAAAATTGATCTTATTTTTAACTTCTTATATTCCTCTAGGTATGATTTTCATTATTATTGATTTTAATAAATTTTCAAAACCTTTTTTTCATAATCCATTTTTTTCATTTTCTCTAATGATATTTATAGCATTATTGATAATATTTCTTATAATTTTCTTAAAGTATTTTAAAAAGAAATCTTCTCAAATTGAAATATTTCAAGTCATTAATGTAAATAATATGGATGGTGAAATACTTGCTTATATTTTTACTTATATATTACCTTTCTTAGGATTTCCATCTGAGAAAATCATACCTATAGCAATATTTTTGTTAATTATTATTGGAATTCTTTATATCAAAAGTGAGATGATTGGAATTAATCCAATCTTATCTTTAATTGGATATCATATAATTAAAATAGAAATAATAAAAAACGGTTGGAATAAATCAAAAGATATAGTATTGATTAGTAAAGAAGATTATTTCCAAGTAAAACATTCAGAAAATATATCAACTGTTCAAATAGAAAAAAGTTTGTATTTCCTAAAGGAGACACTAATGATTGATATTTATGATTTAAATGAATTATCCAAAAGTAAAGAAGTTAATATTGCAAATACAGCATTATACTTATTTGAGGATAAAAACACTAAAAAAAACCCCATAGCAATTTATTGATTGAATATTGGTGAAAAAATAGTAAATAAAATTCGTACAATTTCACTTCAGTATTTCGATGATTTGCAAAAAAACATTTAAAGATGAAAATCTTATTGAAATACCACTTTACAATCCTGATAAAACTCAAACAGTATTCAAAATTGATTCGAATGAATTTAGAAAATTATCCAAAAATATTGGAGTATTTGACAAGTGAAAAACCTTGTAAAACATATAATAAAGAAGAGGTACGAGAAGAGAAAATTAAATCTTGGGTGGTTCGATTAGAATATATCTCTAATAATATAACTGAACAAATATTTTTCTTTCAAAAATTTCAGCCATCAAAAATGTTGGCTCAAATTTTATGACATTATTTGAAGAAAATAAAAAATTTAAAATGCTTGAGGGGAATATTCTTAATATTAACTTTTCTATGGATTTCCTTTATTTCAAAAACACATTTATAGTCTCAAAAATGTCAGCTTTTGAAAGAACTTTCGGTTTTCACGAATATTATAGAAAAGGTGCTACAGATTTAGTAAAGATTTTATCTGAGAGAAAAGCTACTGGATTTGATTGCAAATAATATTTCAAAACCCAGATGAAGTAAATTTAAAAATAGACTCAAATACACGTTTAGCGCATAAATTATTTTCTGCTTATAAAAATGAATATTATAAGAATATTTATTACAACAAATTGGTAGCCCTTAATCATAAATATCAATTTAATCTTAGTCTAGATGATTCTTCTAAGAATGGTTGGTTGACAACAAAACAGATTTGAAAATTGTCTCAAGAGTACTAAATGATGATTATGAAATATCCCAAATAACAGATTTAGAATATTTAGTAGATTCTAAAGAAATTGCAAAAACTATTTAAGTACCTCAATAAGCAAAAACAAAAAGTCAAAAGAATAAAACAAACCGATAACAAAGAAAAAATTAAAATTAAGAGCTCTTTGAATCTGGATATTTGAGTTTTAACATAACACACCATTAGGCAGTGTAAATTGAAGGTTATAAAATGAGAAAATTTACAATCATTATTTTTCTTCTATTTAATGTGGCGTTTATTGGTTGTGAAGATAAAAAATATGAAGAAAGAATTGCAAAATTGGAATATCAGTTGAAAACTATTCGTGAAAAATTAGATTATGTAAAGTCTTCTGCACAATGACCTTGAGTTAGCGGTTGACCAACTCAACAATGAAGTTAGCGATTTTTCATATGAAGATTGGCAATGGAATGTCCCTGATGTAGAATCAGCTGCAAGTGATGTAGAATCAGCTTTTTACGATTTACAAAGTAACATAAATGAATTGGAAAATGAATTAAATGGATATTAATTTTAATAAAATAAAATATGTTCAATAGAATTATGAAGAATTATTATGAAAACATTTTTTACAGTATTTATGTTTCTCCGGTCTTTTATATCGCCAACATTTGCGCAATATACTGGAACTGGTTACAAATAGTAAGACAACAAAAGTAAAAACTTATATCAAAAAAGATGGTACAGTTATAAAAGAACTCAGACGCACCAAAACTAATTCATATAATCTTGATAATTATATAAGCTAAGAATAATTATAATCCTTACACTGGAAAAGTTGGCACAAAGTCATATAAAACTCCTAATAATTCTTTATATAAATCATTTTACAAATCGACATTGCCTAAGATCAAAACTAATAGCTCGTTTAGAATAAAATCTTATAAACCCAGGAAATACAAAATAAAATAGCGATATGCCTAACATCTTTAGTAAGCAAAAACTCAAAGAAATAAAACAATCCGCTAACAAAGAAAAAATTAAAATTAATAGTATCTTTCGAACTAATTTAATAACTAATCTAAAAACAACTAAATAAAAAAGTTTTGCGGCAACCGGCTTGTGCGAGGAAACCCGCTTTCCGGCAGGACAAGGTTACAATCCGGTTGCAAAAAATTTGGCGTTTCAGTTTTATTTGTCTTTGTTGTGTTGGGGCGCCGGTTATTTGCAACCTCGTTATGCATTTGGGGCTATCTATGTTAAATTCAATTAAAATATCTACCATTGTAGTTGTAATTATTTTAATCTCAAATATTTCCATAAATGGGCAATTGCCTTTCGAGGAAATCCCAGAAAATATTGGTATGTCTTCTGAACGATTAAATAGAATAAGTGTTGCTATAGAAGACTTTGTAAGCCAAAACAAAATAGCAGTGTTGTGGCTCTAGTAGCGAGACGTGGCAAAATTGTATATAAAAGCAACATTGGTTTAATGGATGTTGAAACTAATTCACCAATTGAATTTAATACAATTTTCCGTTTGGCATCAATGACAAGCCAATAGTTCAGCGTGGGGCAATGGTATTATATGAAAAAGGTCTTTTTCAATTAGATGATCCAGTTTCAAAGTACATTTCCTGAATTCAAAAACTTAAAAGTTTTACTCTGGAGAAAAAGATAAAGTTAGTAAAATTCCAAATAGGGAGATGACGATACAAGACCTTCTAAGACACCTTTGCAGGACTTTACATATGGGTCTGATGATAATTATGTTGACAGTTTATTTAGAGACATCAAAATATGGGATGAAAAAAAATCACTTAAAAATATGATTGAAAAATTAGCCCAAATTCCCTTACTATTTAACCTGGAGAAAAATGGAATTACAGTCTATCAACTGATGTACTTGGTTATTGCATTGAAGTGATTTCTGGAAAATCATTAGATGAGTTTTTGAGTGAAAATATCTTTCAGCCGCTGAAACGGAAGACACTGGATTTTTTATTCCAAAGGAAAAGTTAAAAATCGATTAATCACTTTATATCAAATGTCAGAAGGATGGAATACTAATGCCAGATACTAGCGATAATAAATTAGAATATTAAAAAAACCTAATCTGTTATCGGGTGGAGGGGGACTTTTATCAACAATTTATGATTATTTACTTTTTTCGCAAATGTTACTTAATAAGGGGAGATTTAACGGAACTCGAATACTGATCTTAAAACAGTAGAATTAATGTGTATGAATAATGTCCCAAACATTGCTGGTTATGCCAATTGGTATGAATTATCCACCCGCTAACTTCTTAGTTGCTGGACACGGTTTTGGTCTTGGTTTTCTAGTGTTCTTACAAATAAAATTGAGGCTGGTTCATTAGGAAATATTGGGCATTTGGATGGTTTGGTGTTTATGACACCTATTTTTTATTGATCCAAAAGAAGAACTAATCGGTATTTTAATGACACAATTCAGCCATTGCCTTTATATCCTTTAGCTAGAGAATTTCAAGTTTTAATGTATCAAGCTATAATTAATTAAAAAAAATGCATAACAACAAATCAACTTGACCGCCTTTCTTGTTAGGCGGAAATTTGAAAAATTGGCATTGAAAGGTTAACTTGAGTTTTTTGTTAAGGGGAATAAGTTCAGAAAATTAAGTCGCAGTTTTTGTAAATAAAATTAAAAACTGCTCCGGTAATTTTACCATTCGTAATTTAATAAAATTGTAATTATGGGGCGGCAAGTTATTTGCTACGCCGTTATATGGCATAAAGAAGTGAGGTAATCTTTGAAAGAAAATATTGAAAACATTTTGCGATGAAGTTCAAGCATTGTCAGAAGTGTATAACTATTATTGGTTATAAAAAATTCCCTTCCGCCTCTCACGGAAAAACCGATTCTGAATTTATGTTAGTTTCTGAAGCACCTGGCAAAAAAAGTATTGACAAAGAAAATGAATCTGAAATAAAATATTGGATGGGCGCTGGCGGAAAACTCTTAAGATCTGCCTTAATGGAAGCTGACAAAGAACTTGAAGAAGTAGAAACCAATGATTCTAAAGATTCAACAGCTAATAAAGAATTAGAAGATATTTTTTATCTAACAGATATTGTAAAGTGTTGGCCAAATAAGAAGGAAAGAAAATAATATACTTAAAAATAGAAAACCGAATGATTTAGAATTAACAAATTGTTCACCGTTCTTAAAGCGAGAAATTGAAGCATTAAAACCAAATTTAATTTTATCATTTGGTGAACCGTCAACTAAATATTTATTGAACCAAGATATTAGTATGGAGAAAGCTCACGGTAAAATATATTCTTATAATAATCTTACAAAAGTTTTAGTGATGTATCATCCGAGCAATATAGATTTTCATATGAAAGGAATTTATACATATCCCAATTAAAAAATGTATTTAAGAAAATTATAGAAAACAAAATAGAGGATATTGAAAAGATATTTGATGCTTCTACGAATGATCAAGCGATAAACC
>CAVQMC010000023.1:0-3967 GCA_963713505.1 uncultured Ignavibacteria bacterium
CGGATCATCTACCATTAAAAACTCAAAAAAGATGAATGCGTAAAATGCTGTCAACTTAAATTGCATTGTTATATGCTCCCCTTTTTAACTATAAATTTATTCTGAGTTCGTTATCAATTCTTTCTTTTAATATGATCTTTATCAATGATTGATACGGAACATCCCGCTTATTTGCCAAAGATTTTATCTCCTCTAACATACTTTCGGGTAATCGAATAGATATCGTTTTAGTAGATGGTTTCAAATTTGGAAATGTAATTCTTTTAGATTTCTCCCAATTGATATAATCAGTTGAATCAGAATTCGCCCAAAATTCTCTTTCCTCATCCTCACTCTTAAACTTAGGTATCTTTTTTAATTCTTTCATTATATTTTTCTCTTTCTTTTTTATTCATGTCTCTTGCAGATATAACTCTAACCAAATTATTTCTAATTGTAAAAACTACAAATAATAATCTACCTAAATCTGTTATTCCTAAAATATACCATCTCTTTTCTTTGTCAGATATTTTCTTAGCATCCGAGACAATCATAGGTTTATTAAAAAATACTTGTTCACATTCAAATTTTAAAACCTTATGTTTTAACCAGTTTTTCTCTGAATTACCTTTATCCCACTGAAATCCAGTGCATTTCTCAAATATTTTTTCCATTATGGGTGTATATTATGAAGATATACATAAAATTGCAAGTGATTTTTTACTTTCTCTTTTAGCATATAACGAACCGCAATTAAGTTGCAGCCCATAACAAGAAACTTTTTTTTATTAACTCTGCCGAAGATTAAGCAAACTGTGCTTAAATTTCCGTTTACGACAAGCACAGTTTGCAAGACTATTAATTAATTTGACTACGTTGAACAAGATACTTTTTGCGGATCATCTACCTTAAAAATCTCTAAAAAGCCGAATGCGTAAAATGCTGTCAACTTAAATTGCATTGTTATGTGCTCTTTTACAACAAAATAATATGTGATAATTGTATTAGAAAAATTAAAATTAATTATTAAATAAATATATATGATCCCATCCAGCTATAGCTCCCCAAATAATACCTGTAACAGTCCCAATTAAAGATCCCCAGATAATACCAACCAATGTAGACATTCCTCGATCATAACTTTGAATCTCCATACCGCCAGATTCCATTCGTATTATTCCACTAGCACCTACTATTAGACCTAATGCAGCACCCCCAAAAAAACCCGCTGGAATACCTACTAAAGTACTCTGCCATCTGGTCTTATAACTAATTTCTTTCACTCTACCAATTGGTATATATCCGCTACTTATACTAATATTTCTAAGTTGTATCAGTGAATTGGGTAACTTCTGTATATTTTCTGCTATTAATTCTTTACCGCTTTCTAACCATACATAAGCTGAAGGTTCTTCATAAGCTTTGCCAAAATATTTAATACTTTTAACATCTTTCAAAGATATTTTTTCTTCTTTAATGTATGAAAATGTTTGTAACAAATTATCTTTGATTTCTGAGCCTGCTGAGGAAATAAATGAACTATCAACTGTAATAACGTTAACATCCCTATTCTTCATAGAACTATTTACATCCTCAGTAAATTTTTCTATGGAAGGATAATTTGTTACTCTATAAGTTGATGAGCAACCAATAATAAATAAGAATATAATAGGAACGAGAAAATAAAATAATTTCATAATAATACTTCTATTATTTTTTATTTTAGCACATAACGAACCGCAATTAAGTTGCAGCCCATAACAAGAAACTTTTTTTTATTACTTCTGCCGAAGCTTAAGCAAACTGTGCTTAAATTTGCGTTTACGGTAAGCACAGTTTGCAAGACTATTAATTAATTTGACTACGTTGAACAAGATACTTTTTGCGGATCATCTACTTCAAAAATCTTAAAAAAGCCGAATGCGTAAAATGCTGTCAACTTAAATTGCTTTGTTATACCATTACGGTGATTATTTCATTTTATTCTTTATTATCATACACATATAAGCCTCCGTAAGGACCTAATGCATATATAGTATTTCCATTCACGATAGAAAAATTCCAAAAATCAACATTCGGGTCATTCATTACTTGAAATGTGTTACAGTCATCTGTTGATTTTATAATCTTGAAATTTGCCAATATGTAGCATGAAGTTTTTGTATAATATATTTTATCTATAAAACGCAAAAATTCTTCCCTTATTACATGATTTATTTCTTGAGAATTCTTTACCTCTTTAAATGTAGCTCCTCCGTCTGAAGTAATAAATATTTTCCCGTCATCACAATATACACCATTATTTGCATCATAAAATGAGAATTTTGGATTAATTAAATCTTTGGAAATAATCGTCCATGTTACTCCCCCATCTGTTGTTTTAACTATTGAATTATTGTATGTGGATCCATATCCGGTCTTATTATTTTTTTCAGGGAAAATAATGTTCATTACTTTAAATGATAAATAGTTGAACTTCCAATTTAAACCTCCATTATTGGTCACTAAATAAAGACGACCATTGGGGCCATAAGTCATAGAAATGATACCGTAATTATTATCACTAAAACTGACTTGTTCAGGAATACTGTTAGCTATAGAGCCGGGTGAATAAAACAAAAGCTCTGCTGCAAATAATCTATTCCAAGTATCTCCACCGTCAATTGTTTTAAAAACCCCTTCTTCATCTGTAATCAAAAATCCGGTTAAATTATCAACAAAATATAAGTCTTTAATTGATGTTTGGAAGAAACCTTTTATTGGTATCCAAGTCTTTCCACCATCATAAGTTTTCCATAGCGGATATTTTTTAATATCTGGAGTAGTGCTAACTAATTTGTTTTGAATATAAACAACTGTATCTCTTCCATATCCTAGTAGAGGCGGACCTAAGACATGCATGATATCATAAGAAACCTGGCCTCCAATTATTCCTTCTTCTTCGTTAATAAAGTGTAATTTAGGATTACTAACTTCATCAATTTTAGCAATTTCTTTCCATTTGTTGCTACTACCATTCGAATCAGTGGGATTATTCTTTTTACCACATGAAATCAAGAATAGTGATATTATCAGGAAATAAAATAACTTAAAATATTTTTCCATAATTATTTTTCACAATTTGATACAAATATTTTTATAATGGTATAACGAACCGCAATTAAGTTGCAGCCCATAACAATAAACTTATTTTTATTACAAATGCCAAAGATTAAGCAAACTGTGCTTAATTTTCCGTTTATGACAAGCACAGTTTGCAAGACTATTAATTAATTTGACTACGTTGAACAGGATACTTTAAGCGGATCATCTACTTTAAAAATCTCTAAAAAACCAAATGCGTAAAATGCTGTCAACTTAAATTGCATTGTTATGTGCCCACTTTTTTTATTTTTTATTTTTATTATCTATTTGTTTTCCTGAAACATTTTGTTTACGAAAATATTTTAAATTTTATTTCTATCTAACTTTGTGCTTAAAAATATTTTTATTTCTTGAACCTGCTTTTACATTCATCTTCATTCATCCTGTAAAAAATGAATAATGCCAAATTAATCAACTAATCAAGAATATTAGCTTTTGCAATATCTATAATTATTTGGATTATTAATTTGTACAAAATTAGGTCTATGATTTACTAGCTTATGAAAATAGTAGATAATTACCAATTGCTGAATCTGACTTGTACTTTATTTGAGTTTTAAATTTATTTTTAATTTTAATATTTCCAGTTCGATTAATGAGAGTTGTTGTCGATTTTTAATAAGCAATCTTATTTTTCAGTTATTTATTTTTTACTTATCTAGCACATAACGAACCGCAATTAAGTTGCAGCCCATAACTAGAAACTTTTATTTATCACTACTGCCAAAGATTAAGCAAACTGTGCTTATTTTTCCGTTTACGATAAAGCACAGTTTGCAAGACTTATTAATTAATTTGACTACGTTGAACAAGATACTTTATGCGGATTATCTACTTCAAAAAT
>CAVQMC010000024.1:0-27463 GCA_963713505.1 uncultured Ignavibacteria bacterium
GTGCAAAAATTATTGCAGATAGAGCAGTTGTTTTGGAAGAAGGCAAATTGAAATACGAAGGAAGCATTGAATCGCTAACTATGTCTCAAGATCCGTTTTTGCAAAATTTTTTCAGTACTGAATTAGTCGAATCTAACAAAGGGAGAAAATAATGGCTAAAAAAATGTCTAATGTAAGATTAGGAATTTTTATTTTCCTTGGGACGGTAATTTTAGTAATTGCCATTTTCTTACTTGGTCAAAAAAGCGCTTTATTTTCATCTACTTTTACGGTAAATGCTTACTTTAAAGATATTCAAGGATTAAAATCCGGAGCAACTGTTAGATTAAGCGGTATTGATGTAGGCAGTGTAAGTGATGTGGAAATTGTAAATGATACAACCGGAAGAGTTAGAGTTGAAATGAGTCTTTATACAGATATTGAAAGATTCATTAGAACTGATACAAAAGCTACAATTGAAACCGAAGGTTTAGTTGGGAATAAAGTTGTTGTATTAAAAATTGGAAGCAGTTCAGCAGAAAGAGTAAAAGACGGAGGTACGATAAAAGCTGAAGAACCTGTAAGTTTTTCTGCGATTATTGAAGAAACGCAAGGTATAATGCACTATACTAAGGATATGACTAAGAGCTTATCCGGAATTGTGGCAAAAGTTGATTCAGGAAAAGGAACACTCGGAAAAATATTAAATGATGATGAATTATATTACCAGGCAGTTAACTTAACTAAAAGAGCTGATGAAAGTTTAAAAAATATTTCACAGGAATTAAGTAAAGTTACTGATTTGTTCGACAGACTCGGCAGCGGTGTTGAAGATGTTGTTAATAATGTTAATTCCACAGTAGTCAATTTGGATTCAATCGTAGCAGGTGTTAATCAAGGGAGAGGTGTTCTAGGTAAGCTGATTGCGTCCGATACTGAATATGATACTGTTTTTACGACAACAATGGCTAATATTCAAAAGACAGCTGCAGATGCAAGATTAGCAGCTTCCCGTTTAGCTGAGAATATGGAAGCCTTGAAGCATAACTGGTTATTCAAAAGTTACTTTGAAGAAAGAGGATATTGGGATAAAGCTGAATACCAGGATGAAATAAATTCAAGCTTAAAAGATCTTAAAGAAAAAATTAAAGTAATTAATAACAGAATTGAAGAACTGAAATCATTGCAGCAAAAAACAAGTTCAAGGTAATCTCAATAATTAAAATTCTGGATATTTTAATTATTGGTTAATTGAATTTCCCCAAATATGTATGTCTACATCTTTTATAATTTCTTTTGCCTCTTCAATCTGACTTTCGTTTACATAAAAAATTGCCGGTTCTAATAAAGGACGTGCACTTAAAAAATTTTCGCCAGTAACAAAGTAATCAATTTCACTGTTTTCCAATAATGATCTAACTATTGCTATATCTCCCCAATTTAATGTCGAAACTAATTCCACATAATTTTCATTTTTCATAATTTTAGGTGGATTAAAATTATAGTCAATAAAAGTCTCGCAATTTGGGCAGTGAACTTTTCCCGATTTTCTTTCTTCTTCCGAAAGCTCCATGTCTGATTTACAATTTGGACAAGATAAATATTCAGGTAAATTTTTTGTGTGTGAACTTTCGGGAACTTCTGAAGAATCTGATGATTCTTGGTTTTTAGATTCTGCTTTAAGATAGTTTCTGACATTCGGGATTTTTGCAGTAATAATACTCTTCTCCTGCCACAAGGCAATGCTCGCAAAATGGTTTTCCGCAGCCGTGACAAATAGAATATGCTTTTACTCCGGGATGGTTGGTGCAGTCTTTCATATTTCCTCCAAATTCAACTTAAATATAATACTTTTTCTTTGATATTTAAACTCACACCGGATTTTATACCCAAAATTTCAACTCTTTGATTTGATTTATTTTTGTAAATTACAAAGTTGATCCTCAAAAATTTGAACAAATTGTGCTTTAAGGAAGTATAATAATTCTGTTATTAATTTTTAATCAAAAATATATTTTGAATGACATCTAAAAACGGAAATAATAAAAACAAGAAAATAATTGTAAAAGGCGCCAAAGAACATAATTTAAAAAACTTAAGTTTTGAAATTCCAAGGAACAAACTTGTTGTATTTACTGGAGTCAGCGGTTCAGGAAAATCATCTTTAGTTTTCGACACAATTTATGCAGAAGGCCAAAGAAGGTATGTAGAGAGTTTGTCTGCTTATGCAAGACAGTTTCTTGAAAGAATGAATAAACCCGATGTTGAACTTATTCAGGGAATTAGTCCGGCGGTTGCAATTGAACAAAAAAACGGTGTTAGGAATACTCGTTCCACCGTTGGCACTTCAACAGAAATTTACGATTACTTAAGGCTTCTCTATGCAAGAATCGGCAAAACAATTTGTTTTGAGTGCGGTAAAGAAGTTAAAAAAGCCACAACCGGAACAGTATCTGATTGGCTTGAAGAACAAGCCGACGGCTCAAAATTTTATTTAACTTTTCCTCTTCATGAACATGAAGGTCATTCCGTAAAAGAAGAATTAGATATTCTTAAAAAACGGGGATTCTTCAGAATATATTTTAATAAAAAGATGATTGATCTTAATGAGGATAAAACCCTTCCCAAACAGAAAAAAGGTGTGAGAGTTGTTGTTGAAAGATTTAAAGTTAATAGAGGTAAAGTAAGGGAAAAATTAGCCGATTCATTAGAAGTAACATTTAAAGAAGGCGAAGACAGATTAATTTTAATAAATGCTGATACAAATGAAGAAGAAGAGTTTAATAAATTTTATGAGTGCTGCGGAATAAGATACGAAGAACCCGAACCGAGATTTTTCTCATTTAATAATCCGTTCGGTGCTTGTCCGGTTTGCCAGGGATTCAGCCGTACAATCGGAATTGATATGAATCTTGTAATTCCGAATCCTAATTTAACAATAAGTGAAGGAGCGATTGCTCCATTCCGTTCGGCTAAATACAGCAGTCATTTAAGAGATCTTATACAAAATGCAAAACAAAATAATATTCCTTTGAATGTTCCATTTAAAGATTTAAATGCAAACCAGGTTTCCTTAATTAAAAAAGGTTTTGGTTCATATAAAGGAATTGATGGTTTCTTTGCAAAACTTGAAACTAAAACTTATAAAATGCATGTAAGGGTTTTCTTAAGCAGATACCGCGGTTACACAACTTGTTCTGCTTGCAAAGGTTCCAGATTAAGAAGAGAAGCTTTGCAGGTTAAAATAAGTAACAAATCAATTTATGATGTTGTAAAACTCCCAATTGAAGAATCTCTTGCATTTTTTGAAAAACTGGAATTATCTGATTATGATATGATAGTCGGTGAAAGGATTCTTAAAGAAATAATAAAGAGACTAAGCTTTTCTAAATAATGTTGGAATTGGTTATTTAACTTTAGACAGATTAAGCAGCACTTTATCCGGGGGAGAAACACAAAGAATAAATCTTGCAACTTCTTTAGGTTCTTCATTGGTTGGAACTTTATATGTTCTTGATGAACCGAGTGTCGGACTTCATCCGAGAGATAATGATAAATTAATTAATATTCTTAAAAATCTTAGAGATATCGGCAACTCCGTTTTAGTTGTTGAACATGATCCCGAAATGATGAAAGCTTCCGATATTTTAATTGATATGGGTCCGAAAGCCGGAATTGAAGGCGGAGAAATTGTTGCAATGGGAACTTATGAAGATATAATTAAAAATAAAAAATCATTAACGGGTAAATATCTTTCAGGCAATTTGGAAATTCCGCTTCCGAACAAAAGAAGAAAAAACAAGACGAAAGAAATAAATATTATCGGTGCAAAAGAAAATAACTTGAAAAACATTGATATAGATATTCCTTTAAATAAATTTGTTGTAATAACCGGAGTAAGCGGATCCGGAAAAAGTACTTTAATTTACGATGTACTTTATGGCGGATTAGCAAAATATCTTGGAATGAATCCGCCGAACATTGGAAAATACACAGATATTAAAGGCGGCGAATACATTGATGATGTTGTTATTGTTGATCAATCACCGATTGGTAAAACTCCAAGATCAAATCCTATAAGTTACATTCATGCTTTTGAACATATCAGAGAATTATTTGCTTCTACACATCAGGCAAGAGCAAGAGGATATAAACCGGGCTTCTTTTCATTTAATGTTCCCGGCGGAAGATGCGAAACTTGTGCCGGCGACGGTTATATTAAAGTTGAAATGCAGTTTCTAGCCGATCTTTATTTAACTTGTGAAGACTGCGAAGGAACAAGATTCAAAAAAGAAATTAGAGAAATAACTTATAAAGGAAAAAATCTTGTTGATGTTCTTGGAAATGACTGTTGACGAAGCACTTGAGTTTTTTAAGGGAAATGATAAAATTAATAAATACATTCAAATTTTATCCGATGTTGGATTAGGTTATATTAAACTCGGACAGCCGTCAAATACATTATCCGGCGGCGAAGCACAGCGTATTAAACTCGCTTCTCATTTAACTGTTCAAAGAGACAGAAAACATATTCTTTTTATTTTTGATGAACCGACAACCGGACTTCATTTTGATGATATTTCGAAACTGCTGAATTGTTTTAATCTTCTGTTGGAAAGAAATAATTCGATTGTAATTATTGAACATAATATGGATGTTGTAAAATGTGCAGATCATATTATTGATCTTGGACCGGAAGCCGGTGAAAAAGGTGGAGAAGTTGTTGCAATTGGCACTCCTGAAGAAATAATTAAAAATGAGCATTCCTGGACGGGCAAATATCTAAAACATTATTTAGATTAATTAGGCAAATATTAAAATTTAAAAAGTGAGATGATAAATGGAGAATAAAAACCTCAGACAATCATTAGAAAATCTTCACCGAAAATTAAAAAGCACAGAAGTAGTTGATGATAAATCCAAAGAAGTTCTTTATAACTTAATGCAGGATATTGAAAGACTGCTTGATAAACCACTCGAAAAATCTAAAGACGAACAAAAAGACTTGTTCGATAATTTAAAAGACTCAGTAGAATATTTCGAGGCTTCTCATCCGGAATTGACAGCCGTAATAAATAATGTTATAAATGTTTTTGTTAATATCGGAATCTAAAAAAGTTTTCTTTGGAACTTCTTCGGTCATCAATTAAATTAATACTTAAAATCGATTTAGTTAAATAAAACTTTCCTAATAATTTTAAATAAATAGAAAGACTAATATGTCTCTGACCTACTCTAATTATTTAAAGCTGGATGAATTATTATCAATACAAAATCCAAAATCAGATGATCATGATGAGGTTTTATTTATTATAATCCATCAGACTTATGAACTTTGGTTTAAACAAGTTCTGCATGAAATGGATTATTTGAATAACCTTTTACTTCAAAATGATCTTCCGCGTTCACTTCATACAATGAAAAGAATATTAAAGATCCTGAAAATTTTAGTTGCACAAATTGATATTCTGGAAACAATGACGCCATTGGAATTTTTAACATTTAGAAATCGCCTTGAATCTGCAAGCGGATTTCAATCTTATCAGTTTAGAGAACTTGAATTTCTTCTAGGTTATAAACATCAGGGAATTCTAAAAAATTTTGAAAGCGGAAATCCTATTAGATCGAAATTAGAAAAAAGACTAAACGAACCGGCTTTGTGGGATTATTTTTTAAAATATTTACAACTGAATAATTATAAAGTCCCAAAAGATTTATTAGAAAGAGATGTTAAAAAAGAATACAAACCAAATGAAGAAGTTCAGAAAGTATTAATAGAAATTTATAACAACAATTCATCTATTTCGCAGTTATGTGAGTTACTCGTTGATATGGATGAGGGGTTTCAGGAATGGCGTTACAGGCATGTTAAAATGGTTGAACGTACAATTGGAAATAAAATTGGAACAGGCGGATCGGACGGAGTTCAATATTTAATGCGTACATTATTTAAACCATTTTTCCCGGATCTTTGGATTATAAGGAAGGATTTCAATAATGATAAAACCTGAAGATCTCTATAAAAACCCGAATGCTCTTGCAAAATATTATTCCAAATTTAAAGTTTCGGAGAGATTATTATTTACGGGTCATTCTCATCAAGCTTGGCCTGACTGCGGATTTGAAGGACAGAAACAAGCCTGGCTGGATGCAGCAGAATTTGTTGATGAAAAATGGGAAAAAGCCTTTGAAAAATCTCAAAAAGTACATGAAGGATACTCAAAACTTTTAAATGATGATTCAGGTTATATTTCACTTTCTTCAAATACTCATGAACTTTTAGTCAGATTTTTATCCGCACTTCCGATTAAAAAAGAAAAATAAGATCATCACAACTGACGGCGAATTTCATACGGTAAGAAGACAAATGGATAGATTGGCCGAAGAAGGATTGGAAATTAAAAAAGTAAGTTCTTCGGATCCGGCAAAAGTACCGGAACTTCTTTCAAATGAAATAGATGATAAAACTGCAGTAGTGATAGTTTCAAAGGTTTTTTTTCAAACAGCTCAAATTGTTCCGGATCTTTCAGATCTTGTTAAAAAATTGTAAAAAATTTGATGCCGAACTTTTAATAGATGTATATCATGCTTTAAATGTTGTACCGTTTTCAATTAAAAACGAAAATCTGGAAGAATGCTTTTATTATAGGCGGTGGTTATAAATATTGTCAGATTGGAGAAGGAAATTGTTTTTTAAGATTTCCAAAAGACTGCGACAATGCGTCCGGTTATTACTGGCTGGTATAGTGAATTCGGAGAACTTTCTGAAAAAAAATCTTCAGTAGAAGTAAGTTATGGAAAAGGAAGTTTTTTATTTTCCGGGGCAACTTACGATCCGACGAGTAATTACAGAGCCGCTGAAGTTTTTAAATTTTTTGAAGAGAATAAACTTACTCCGGGTTTTTTAAGAGAAGTTAGTCAGCATCAAATTACATTTTTAGCTGAATTATTCGATGAACTTGATTTAGATGCAAATCTTATTAAAAGGTTAGCATTTCCTTTAAAAAATACAGGAGGATTTTTTGTCTTGGAATCCAACTTCGCCGGTAAAATTTGCAGAGAATTAAAAAATAAAAATGTTCTGACGGACTTTAGAGGAAATTATTTAAGGTTTGGCCCGGCACCTTACATTTCCGATGCTCAAATTAAAGAAGCAATTGATATTTTAGGAAAAACGGTTAAAAAATTATCCGAATAAAAGTTTTATATTTATTTAATCAAATATTTATATTGATTTATAAAATAAAGTAAAATGAAAAAAGAATTAAATTTTAAAATAATTATTCATGCTTCTGTTGATAAAATATGGAATTGCTGGACAACAGAAGAAGGTGCTGCAACATTTTTCGCTCCGGATTGTAAAATAGAATTAAAACCTGATGGAGCTTACGAAATGTATTTTGACCTTGAAGCGGAAAAAGGATTGAGAGGCGGTGAAGGACTTACAATTCTTGCATTTCAAGAAAACAGATTTCTTTCTTTTACATGGAATGCTCCTCCGGATTTATCCGAGAATAAGGGGTCAAAAAACACATGTTTCTGTTTATTTTAATAAAATAGATGAAAATAATACAGAAGTTAATTTAATTCATGATGGCTGGGGAGACGATGAAGAATGGAATAAAGTATTTGATTATTTTGACAGGGCTTGGGGAAAAATTGTTTTACCAAGATTAAAATACAGATTTGAAAACGGACCGGTCGATTGGAAAAATCCGCCTAAATTTGAATAACAATAAAAAGAAAAACAAATTGAAAAACATAGCTTGGTTCATACTTTTGGTCGCAGGAATTTTTGAAACTGCGTGGGCAATCGGTTTAAAATATTCACATGGTTTTACAAAATTTTGGCCCTCTGTTTTTACGGTTGTTAGTGTAATAATCAGTATGGGTTTGCTGGCTTATTCACTTAAATTTCTTCCGGTCGGTTCTGCTTATGCAGTTTGGACGGGAATTGGTGCAGTGGGTACGGCAATTCTAGGAATTATTTTATTCGGTGAATCAAAAGAACCTGCAAGATTATTTTTTATTTTATTAATTATTATAGGAATTGCCGGATTAAGGTTTTTTTCCAGATAACGGAGTTTGAAGATGCCTGGTGAGGTTAGTGCAGGTTTAATGATGTATAAATTCAATAACGGAAAATTAAAAATATTTTTAGTACATCCCGGCGGACCTTATTTTAAGAAAAAAGATAACGGATACTGGTCAATTCCCAAAGGACTAATAGAAAAAGATGAAGATCATCTTAAAGCAGCAATCCGTGAATTCAACGAAGAAACTAGTTTTGAAGCTAAAGGTGAATACATTTCTTTAGGAAGTATCAAACAAAAGTCCGGTAAAATTGTTCAAGCCTGGGCTTTTGAAAATAATATCGATGATGATATCAAAATAAAAAGTAATAAATGCGATTTGGAATGGCCTCCGAAATCCGGTAAACATATTCAAATTCCGGAAGTTGATGAAGGAAAATTTTTTGATATTGAAACTGCGGGAATTAAAATAAATTCTTCGCAAATTCCATTAATCGAAAGATTAATAAAACATTTAAATTTATAATAAAATAGAAATATTACGGGGATTATAAAATGAAAAGTTTAGTATTCATTTTCGTAACAATTATTGTTATTGGTATAACCCAGTTTGTTGATGTAAACAAAAGTCATGAAAAGAAAACCGGGACATACACAATAGTTATTCACGGCGGAGCCGGTACAATAAGCAAGAACCTTCCGGATTCTGTAAAAGAAAGTTATGAGAACTCACTTAAACATGCTTTACAGATTGGAAAAGATATTTTAGCTAAAGGAGGTTCAGGACTAGATGCTGTTGAAAAAGTAATAAATTATTTCGAAAACGATCCTAAATTTAATGCAGGAAAAGGTGCAGTTTATACTTCAACAGGAGAACATGAACTTGATGCTTCAATAATGTGCGGAAAAGATTTAACAACCGGAGCAGTTGCTGCAGTAAAACATATTAAACATCCTATTTCTGCGGCAAGACTTGTAATGGAAAATTCCAAACATGTTTTATTTGCATGCGATGGAGCCGAAGAGTTTGTTAAAAAAATGGGAGTTCAGCTTGTCCCAAACTCTTATTTCGATACTGAAAGAAGATACGAGCAGTGGAAAGAAATTCATAATAAAGCAAAAGCACAAGAAAAGGGAACTGTCGGTTGTGTTGTTCTGGATGAACATGGAAATCTTTATGCAGGAACTTCAACAGGCGGATTAACAGATAAAACGCCCGGAAGAATTGGAGATTCTCCTTTGATAAATGACGGAACTTATGCCAATAATAAAACATGTGCTGTTTCTTGTACCGGGACAGGTGAATTATTTATCAGAAATACAGTTGCATACAACGTTTCAGCTTTAATGGAATACAAAAATTATTCATTAAAAAAAGCTGCGGATGAAATGATCTTTAACAGATTAAAACCAGGTGACGGGGGTTTAATCGCAGTCGATAAAGACGGAAATTATGCAACACCTTTTAATACGACAGGGATGTTCAGAGGCGTTGCAACTTCTTCAGGGAAATTTGAAGTTAAAATCTGGAAATAAATTTAAAGGAATAAATTATGAAAAGACCTTCGGAAAATGATTATGCTCCATTTTATGCCGGATACATGAAACATATTGAGGGTGATGATATAATTAAAATTTTAAGCGATCAATTAATTGAAGATAGAAAACTTATTTGATTCTATTTCAGAAGAAAAAGCTTCTTATGCTTATGCCGAAGGGAAATGGACAATAAAAGAAGTGGTTGGTCATTTAATTGATGTTGAAAGAGTTATGGCTTACCGCGCACTTTGTATTGCACGCGGAGAAAAGCAATCGCTGCCCGGATTTGAACAGGATGATTATGTAGAAAATGGAAAATTTAATGAGAGGACTTTAGAGAATTTAATCGGAAGAATATAGATTAGTTAGAGAATCCAATTTAGTAATGTTTAAAAATTTTGATGAAGAAATGCTTGAAAGAAGAGGAACAGCTAATAATTATGAAGTAACGGTGTTGTCTTTTTTATTTATAATTGCCGGGCATGAAATGCATCATATTAAAATATTAAAGGAAAGATATTTAAATTAAGAAGCACTTAACTGCTTGTAAATTTCTTTTAGAATTTTTTGTGTAGCTCCAAGATTTTCATGTACATAATCAAAAGAAATTTTGCCTTTTGATTTTCTTAATTCTTCATTTATAAATAAAGTTCTTAGTTGTCTGTAAGCATCTCTTTTATTTTTGATTAAAACACCGCCGCCGCGTTTTAATAAGTTCATTTGCTTCCTGAGAATTTTCAATTTTAGGTCCAAATAAAACCGGGACACCATAAACCGCAGCCTCTAAAACATTGTGAATATTCTGCTTAAAACTTCCGCCCACAAAAGCTAAATCTGCATAAGTATAAAGAGTGAGTAAAATTCCTATTGAATCTACAATTATTACTCTTTCATTATTATAATAATTTAAATAAGAAAATCTAATTGTATCAAGTTCTTTGGAAAATTCATGTTCAATTTTTTCCAGATGGATTAAGGTCGGTTCATGCGGAGCAATTATTAAAATAGTGTCTTTATCAAATTTACTTAATTTAGAAAAAGCAGGTAAAATTACTTCTTCATCCTGTTCCCATGTACTTCCTGCAACAAGTATTTTTTTATTAAGGAAAATTTCTTCATTAATTAATTTTTTCTTTTTAGCGTCCTGGCTTTTTTCATTCACTCTGTCGAATCTTGTGTCTCCAACTGCAAAAACAGAATTTTCATCACAGCCAAATTCCATAAAACCTTCTTTATCATCGTTAGAAACCGTTAAAATTTTTGTAATTGATTGAAATAATGTTTTATGAAAGTTTTTTATTACAGGAAGTTTCCGGGGAGAATTTTTTTTCATTGTTGCATCAACAATAAAAGAAGGGACTTTAAATTTTTTCATTGCCCAGATATGATTCGGCCAAATATCATATCTCATAAACACGCCAAGATTCGGCCGCACGATTTTCATAAATTTTTCTGCATTTAATATAGTATCGAAAGGAAGATACGAAACGAGATCTGCATGAGGATATTTTTTAGAATTTTCATAACCGGACGGAGAAAAAAATGTAACCAGAATATTTATATTGCTGTTTTTTTTGATTTCCTGGATTATTGGTTTAGCTTGTTCGAATTCTCCTAAAGAAGACGAGTGAAACCAAATTAAGTTTTTAGATTTATTTAATTTAACGGCATCGATAATTAATTCTTCAAAAACTCTTTTTCTCCCGGAAATTCCTTTTCTTACTTTTTGATCGAACAAACTCCTGATTATTAAATAAATATAGAATATCGGGATAATAATAAAATTGTAAATAATGGAATATACTTTTTTCATCAGGAATTTAAAAAGGATAAAAGTTCGTTAAAAGTTTGTTTAGGTTTTATCTCCAGCATACACTTAAAATGTCCTTTGGGGCATCTGCTTCTTCCTATATGGGAACAAGGTCTGCAAGATAATAATTTGTTCTCTAAAATTAAATTTTTGTTTTTGTAAGGTGTGAAGCCAAATTCTCTAACAGTTGAACCAAAAATGGCAAGTACAGGCGTTTTGACAGCACAGGCAGTATGCATAAGTCCGGAATCGTTACACACAATTGCTTTACAGTTTTTCATATCTAAGGCAGTTTGCAGAATTTTATCATCATTGCAAAGATTTATTGAATTTGAAAGTTGACTGGAAATTTCATTGCATATTTCCTGATCGGACTTTCCGCCGAACAGAACAATTTTATAACCTTTGTTTATTAAAAATTTTCCAAGCTCAATAAAATATTCCTGCGGCCACATTTTTGTGAAATGACGACTGCCGGGACAAAATCCTATATATTTTCCATTTGGAGATAAACTTGATTTTATTGAATCATCAATAAATAAATCTAATCCGTTTTCATCTAAATTGATATTTACAGTTTCTGCATATCTATCCGGAATTTGCAGTGCATTTTTAAGTCTGTTTATTTTGAAGTTTACAAACAAAAATTTATCGAAAGACCTTTTATTAAATTTAGCTGAAGGTAATTTTAATCTATTTATTATCTCTGCAGATCTATAATTATTTTGAAGATCGACTATAAAATCATAATTCAAGCTAGAAAGAATATTAATTAATTTTGTTTTTGTTGATTTATCTGAACTATATTCTAAAATTGAATTTATATAAGGATTTTGAGCCAGAATATCTTTGTATTGAGATCTTAATAAAAAATCAATCTGCAGATCAGGATTTTGTTTTTTTATTGATCTAACTAAAGGGGTGGAAAGTAAAATATCTCCTAAAGAGCTAAGTCTTATAATTAATATTTTCTTAAACTGTTTTAGATTCAATTTTTATTTTTTATTTTTAAAGGTAAATTTAATTAAAAGTTACTGAGGGCTCAATTAAAAACCCAAAAATCTTTATTTAATCAAGAAAAGCTAATTTTTTCTTATTTGAAGTTTTGGGGAAACTAGGTTATTTTTAAGAAAAAAATAAGGTGAATAATGACAACTTTAACTCCTCCTTCAACAAATAAATTTCCGGATGATTCGTTGGAATCTAAAGTTTATAATGTAGTTGAAAAATTTAATGATTATATTCCGATAGTTAACGACCGAAACAGGCTGGGATTTAATTTATACAAATACATGAAAGGCGAGGGGGATAGTCCTGAAATTCTGGTTAAAACATCCAAATTAAAAATTGAGGGAATTTCACCAGAAGAATTAGCTAAAAAAATAAAAGAAGAATTAGAAAAAATATAATTAGATCTAATTCTTCCTTGGTAAAAATTAATTAATATTAAACCGAATAATAAGATTATTTATTATTTACTAAAGCTGTGTTCTCGACTTCTTCACTGGCCATAAATTCTTCTACCATTTTTACATCTTCTTCACTTCCAATAAAAATAGGAACTCTTTGATGTAATTTTTTAGGAACAATATCCAAAATTCTTTGTTTTCCGTCGGATGATCTTCCACCGGCAGCTTCAATTAAAAATGACATCGGATTACATTCGTACATTAATCTTAATTTTCCGTTGGGATGTCTGGAATCTGCAGGATACATAAAAATACCGCCATATAATAAATTTCTATGAATATCTGCAACCATCGATCCGATATATCTTGATGAATAAGGTCTATCGGTTACTTTATCTTCTTCCTGTAAATATTTAATGTATTTTTTAAGTCCGTTATGCCAGTATTTATAGTTCCCTTCATTTATACTGTAAATTTTTGATTTTTTAGGAATTTTTACGTTTTCATGAGAAAGTAAAAATTCACCGAAAGACGGATCAAGCGTAAAACCATGAACTCCATGACCGGCAGTATAGACTAATATTGTACTTGAACCATAAACCACATAACCGGCTGCAACTTGTTTGTAGCCCGGCTGAAGACAATCCTGCATTGTTCCTGGAGTTCCGTCCGGAGTAACTCTTCTGTAAATTGAAAAAATTGTTCCGATACTAATATTTGCATCAATATTTGATGAACCATCCAAAGGATCGAATAAAAGTACATACTTTCCAACTTTAAATCGTGTAGGAATAGGAATAACATCTTCTTCTTCTTCGGAAGCCATAACGGCTACATGTCCGCCATGATCGAGAGCTTTTACAAGAGTATCATGGGCAAAAATATCGAGTTTTTTTACACTTTCACCATGAACATTTTCTTCACCTGTAAATCCGAGAATATCAACAAGTCCGGCTTTGTTTACTTCAAGTGAAATTACCTTTGCAGCTAAAGATAAATCATGCAATAATCTTGATAATTCACCTGTAGCTTCGGGGTGCATTCTTTCCCCTTCAATTATATGACGCGCGAGGGTCATAAATCTTACACTCATTTTTCTCTCCCGATTAGTGAGACTTTTTGTGGATTTTGGTTAAACGGCTTTAACAATTTCCTGATCTTTATATTGCAATTGATACAATTTATAATAAATTCCTCTTTTTGCAAGCAGTTCTTGGTGATTTCCTGTTTCTCTTATTTCGCCTTTATGAAGAACTATAATTTTATCTGCACTTTGTATTGTTGATAATCTATGTGCAATTACAATAGCAGTTCTGCCGACTAGAAGCTTTTCAATTGCTTTCTGAATCAACATCTCTGTTTCAGTATCAACGCTCGATGTAGCTTCATCTAAAATTAAAATTTGCGGATCGTAAGCCAAGGCTCTTGCAAATGAAATTAATTGCTTTTGGCCTACACTTAAGGTTGCTCCTCTTTCTTTTACAATTTCGTCATATTTTCCGGGTAAATCACTAATGAATTTATCCGCTCCTACAATTTTAGCAGATTCTATAACTTTATCAAGAGAAATCTCATCATTTGACATATTTATGTTGGATTTTATGGTTCCGGAGAATAAATAAACATCCTGCAAAACAATGGAAATAAATTTACGCAAATCCTTTTTATCCAATTCTCTTATGTCGGTTCCGTCAATTAATATCGAACCTTTTTGAATATCATAATATCTTGTTAGGATATTTATAATGCTTGTCTTCCCGGCTCCTGTATGACCTACAATTGCAACTGTTTCCCCCGGATTAATTTTAAATGAAATATTTTTCAAAACATATTCATCTTTATTATATGCAAACCTTACATCTTTAAATTCAATTTGACCTTTAATCTTTTCCAACGTTTTAGGATTATCTGGATTATTAACAAATGTTTTATTATCAAGCAGTTTAAATATTCTTTCCGAAGAGGCCATTGCTGTCTGCATAATATTATATTTTTCGGAAAGATCTCTTATTGGTCTGAAAAACATTTCAGTATATTGTAAAAAAGCAAAAAGCACACCAACCGTAAGAGAACTTTGAACAACTTCGCCGCCGCCGTACCAGATTATTAGACCAATTGCTATGGAACTTAAAATTTCCACACCGGGATAAAAAATAGCATAGTAAAAAATTGATCTAATATTTGCCTGCCTGTAGTCATCATTTATTTTTGCAAATTGATTTAATTCATCTTTTTCTTTTCTAAAAATCTGAACAACATTCATTCCTGTAACATGTTCCTGCATGTAAGAATTTAATCTTGCCAAATGAAGTCTTACGTCGCGGTATGATTCCCGTACTTTTTTTCTGAATAAAAATGTTCCGTAGATAAGAACCGGAAGAACGGATAAAGTAACTAACGATAATTTTACATCCATGAAAAACATGAAAGCTAAAATCCAGATAATAATAAAAACATCGCTGAATACCATTACAATTCCGGATGAAAAAAGCTGGTTTAAAGCTTCAACATCATTTGTAACTCTTGTTACAATTCTTCCAATCGGAGTTTTATCAAAATATTTTAATGCTAATTTTTGAGTGTGTTTGAATAGCTGGGTTCGTAAATCGTAAATGGTTTTCTGACCCAAATACTGAGTATAATATGTAAGAAAATATTGAATTGCAGCTTGTAGAAATAATGATCCTAATAAAAGTAAACTTATAATTAAAAGTCCGTGGTAATCAGAATTTGCAATGTATTTGTCGATAGCAATTTTGGTTAAGTACGGTCTTAACGGACCAAGAGCAGCAACAATTATATTTAATAAAATTGCAAAAATTACATACTTCTTGTAGGGTTTAATGTAACTCAGTAAGCGTTTCATTAATTTTGAATCGTACGCTTTACCTAAAATCTCTTCTTCACTGCTATAATCGTTAGCCATAAATCCTTAAATTATTTTAATTCTTCAAGTTCTTTTTCAAGTAACTGTTTATAATGCAAGTCTGCATAAATACCGCCTTTGCAACTAGTTCTTCATGGGTTCCTTCCTCGGCAATTTTTCCATCGGAAAGAACAATAATTTTATCTGCATCTTTTACAGTAGATATTCGATGGCTGATAATTATGCTTGTTCTTTCCTTCATAAAATTTCTAAGTTTTTTAAGAATCTCTTCTTCTGTATTTGTATCGACAGCAGAGAACGAATCATCTAATATTAAAATTTTCGGATCGATTGCTAAAGCGCGGGCTAAAGTTGCTCTTTGTTTTTGTCCCCCCGAAAAAGTTATTCCTCTTTCACCAACCATTGTATCATATCCCTTTGGAAAAGTATCAACATCAACATCGAAATGAGCAATTTTAGAAACTTCTAAAACTCTATCTTTATTCACACTTCGAAGTCCATACGAAATATTATTCATAATAGTATCGGAAAATAAAAATGCTTCCTGCTGAACCAACCCGACTTCCGTTCTCAAAACATCAAGCGGAATTTTCTTAACATTTTTTCCGTCTATTAAAACTTCACCGTCAGTGCAGTCATATAACCTGGGAATTAAATTTACAAATGTGGTTTTACCGGCACCCGTATATCCCATTAAAGCAACGGTCGTGCCTTTTGTTATCTTAATATTTACTTTATCTAAAACCTTCGGCAGATTTTCATTATATTGAAAAGTTACATTTTTAAATTCAATTTCACCTTTTAATTCTTTTATTGAATTGATCTGTAGTTTCACTATCTTCAATTTCAAAAGATTCATTAAATATTTTATTTAATCTTTTCATACTTGCTTCGCCCTGCTGAATTAAATTTATAACCCAGCCTAATGCAATTACCGGCCAGATTAACATTCCCAGGTAAGAAATAAATGCTATGATATCTCCAAGGTTTGTTGTTTTCTGGATTACTTGAATACCGCCGATCCATATGACTAAGATTGTGGAAATACCGGTTATCAAAAAAAGAATCGGCTGAAACATTGCCTGAATCTTTACCATATCCATATTTCGATCAAGAAAAACCTTGCTCATCCAGTTAAATTCTTTCATTTCATTTTCTTCACGTACATAAGATTTAACTACTCTTATTCCCGAAAAATTTTCTTGAGCTTTTGTAGATAAAGTCGAGAATTGTTCTTGAATCAGAGTAAACTTTTCATGGATTTTTTTGCTTACCTTATATACTAGAAAAGAAAGTATCGGCAGCGGAATTAATGAATAAATAGTCAATTTAACATCCAGCGATATCATTAACGATATTACCATAATCAATCTTATGAGAGTATCGACAGAATACATAACAGCTGGACCAAGAAAAGAACGGACCGCATTTATATCGTTGGTTGCATGAGCCATTATATTCCCGGTGGAGTTGTTCTGGAAATATCTTAACGGCAAATTCTGTATATGTTTCCAAAAATCAAATCTTAGATCGTATTCAATTTCTCTGGACGAGACAATATATGTTTCTCTAATAAGGAATCTGAAAAATCCGGCAAAAACCGCTGAACCTACAATTAATATTCCATATTTTAGTAATTGATCCGGATCAACCTTAATTTGTAAAGAATTTATTGCATCCTTCATTAAAAGAGGAATATATACCGATCCTAAATTTGAAAGAAGAATAAAAAGAGTTCCCCAGATAAACTTCTTTTTATATCTGACGAAATATTTTTTTAAAGTATAAAGGTTTTTCATTTCGGATTAAATAATATAAAGCAAATAGACTTTAATCTAAAATTAAATTTAGTAAGAATTCAAGTTAATCTTTGGTTCAAAACAACTAAATCACAATAGAAGGATAGAGTTTGTATGATTAGTCGATAATTTCAAAGCCGGTGTACTTTTGAAGTACTTTAGGAACGATGACTTTTCCTTCCGGGGTTTGGTAATTTTCTAAAATAGAAACCATTAGCCTGCTCGTTGCAAGTCCGGAACCGTTTAATGTATGTAAAAATTCCGGTTTTTTGGTTTCTGCATTTCTAAATCTGATGTTTGCTCTTCTTGCCTGAAAATTTTCAAAGTTGCTGCATGAAGAAGCTTCCAAATATTTATTTTCCGCCGGTGACCATGTTTCAATATCGTAACATTTTGCTGCGGAAAAACTTAAATCTCCTGTGCACAGCAGCAATATTCTGTAAGGAATTTTTAGATGCTTTTAAAATATCTTCAGCATCAGTATACTATATTTTCTAATTCATCATAGGAAGTTTCCGGTTTAACGAATTTAACCATTTCAACTTTGTTAAACTGATGAACCCTTAAAAATCCTTTTGATTCTTTTCCGTAAGATCCGGCTTCTCTTCTAAAACATGCAGAGAATCCGACATATTTAATAGGCAAATCTTTTTCATCGATTATTTCATTTCTGTAAATATTTGTAACCGGAACTTCTGCAGTCGGAATAGGGAAGAGATCATCTTTTTCAATAAAATACATATCTTCTTCCATTTTTGGAAGCTGTCCGGTTCCTTTCATTGAATCACGGTTTACAAGAAACGGCGGAAAAACCTCACTGTAGCCGTGATTTTGAATGTGGAAATCGAGCATAAAATTAATTAGTGCTCTTTCCAGAGTTGCTCCTTTGCCGGTATAAAGCGGAAATCCGGAACCGGAAATTTTTGCGCCTCTTTCAAAATCTAAAATTTTTAATTTTTTACCAAGTTCAATATGATCGAGAGGTTTAAATTCATTTTCAAAATTAAATCCTTCCGGCAGCCACTGCCTTACTTCAACATTTTCTTCGGAAGATTTTCCAACCGGAACAGAAGAATGCGGCATATTCGGAATGAACATTAAAATTGTATCCAGATCGTTTTCAACTAATTTTAATTTATCATCTAAAACTTTTATTTCATCGGAAACTTTTTTCATTTTTGCTATAACTTCAGATGCATCCTCGCCGGATTTTTTCATCTTTGCAATTTCCTGAGACACTTTATTTTTCTCAGCTTTTAAATCTTCAGATTGAGTAATGAGTTCTCTTCTTTTTTTATCTAATCCCAGAAGTTCATCGACTCTGTTTTTTTCATTTTTATTTTCAATTCCTTTTTTTACAAGTTCAGGATTTTCTCTAATGAATTTTATATCAAGCATAAGTTTATTTTCGTTTTAGATGTTTAAAATTATTTTACTACAATATTATAAATTTTATTTTTTACGTAAATCTCTTTTACAATTGATTTGCCTTCTGTGTGCTTTAAAACTTTTTCATCTATAAACACAACTTCTTTAACTTTTTCCTGTTTACTGTCTAATGGCATTTCAATAGTTGTTCTTAATTTACCATTAACTTGAACAGCAATTTTAACATTATCTTCGATTAATGCTTCAGGATCAAAATCATACCAAAGAGGTTTTTCAAATAAAGAATTTTTATTTCCGATAAGCTTCCAGCATTCTTCCCCAAGATGAGGAGCAACAGGTGACAGCAAAACTGCAAATCTGGTTAATGCAAAAGCTTGGATTTCTTTTGAGCATTCTTCAATATTTTTGAATTCATTTATTAATTCCATTAATGAAGCAATTGCAGTATTAAAACGGAAATTATTTATTTCCTCTTCAAATTTTTTAATTGTCTGATTTACTTTTTTATAAACTGTTTTTTCATTTTCGGTTAAACTTGGAATTTCATATTTGTCTTTTATTCCAGATGAATCTAAAATATTTTCGAATTTAGAAAAAAGATCATAAGATCTTTGAACAAATCTATCTGTTCCCGAAATACCTTTATCGCTCCAATCTCCGCCGAGTTCGTAAGGTCCCATGAACATTAAATAAAGCCTGAACACATCAGAACCGAATTTATCTGTAAAATCATTTGGATTTACAACATTGCCTCTGGATTTGGACATCTTTGAACCTTCGTTTGTAATTGTTCCCTGATGCAGAAGGTTTGTAAAAGGTTCATTACTGTTTGCAAGTCCGATATCTCTTAAAAATTTATGAATAAATCTTGCGTAAAGTAGATGCATAACCGCATGTTCGGCACCGCCGACGTACATATCAACAGGAGTCCATTTATCGGCAAGTTCTTTATCAAACATTTTATCGGGAATTTTAGGATTTAAATAGCGGAAATAATACCAGGATGAATCAACAAAAGTATCCATTGTATCCGGATCGCGTTTTGCATCGGTTCCGCATTTTGGACATTTAACATTAATAAAATCTTTATTGGATGTTAAAGGAGATTCTCCCGTTGGTTTAAATTCAACTTCATAAGGAAGTTCAACCGGAAGATCTTTTTCATCAACCGGAACTTCACCGCATTTTGGACAATGAATTATCGGGATCGGAGTTCCCCAATATCTTTGACGGGAAATCAGCCAATCTCTTAAACGATAATTAATTTTTCTTTTACCGAATCCTCTTTGTTCCAAATAATCAATTACTCTTCCAATTCCAAGTTCCGAATTTAGTCCGTTAAATTGATCAGAGTTTATCATCTTTCCCGGTTTAGTAAAAGCTTCTTTAAGTTCGTCTTTTTCTGAAGTTCCTTCTTCCAAAATTACTTTTTTAATAGGAAGAGCAAATTTATTTGCAAATTCAAAATCGCGCTCATCATGACCCGGAACTGCCATTACACAGCCGGTTCCGTAAGAAAGTAATGCATAATCAGCAATCCAGATCGGGATTTTTTCACTGTTAACAGGATTTACTGCATAAGCACCGATCGGAACACCGGTTTTTTCTTTAACTGTTGAAGTTCTTTCAATTTCGCTTAAAGACTTAATTGAATCGCGGTATTTTTCTATTTCATCTTTATATTTTGAATCTGCAATTTTATCAACTAAAGGATGTTCCGGAGCAAGCACAACATAAGTTACTCCGAATAATGTATCGGGTCTAGTTGTAAATACAGTAATTTTTTCGTCGCTTCCAAAAACTTTGAAATTTACTTCTGTACCTTCACTTTTACCGATCCAGTTTCTCTGCATCAATTTAGTTTTTTCAGGCCAGTTAATTTGGTCGATTCCCTGTAAAAGTTCTTCAGCATAATCTGTAATTTTAAAGAACCATTGAGTAAGATTTTTCTGAACAACTTGAGTTCCGCATCTTTCGCAAGTTCCGTCGGCTAATACTTGTTCATTTGCTAAAACTGTCTGATCATTCGGGCACCAGTTTACCGGAGCATTTTTTCTATATGCTAATCCTTTTTTATAAAGCTGAAGGAAAAGCCATTGGTTCCATTTATAATATTCCGGTTCACATGTTTTCAGTTCGGCATTCCAATCGTACATACAGCCCATTTTTTTAAGCTGTTTTCTAATATCATTTATATTTTCAATTGTATTATCATAAGGATGAATTCCGGTTTTTATTGCATTATTTTCTGCCGGCAATCCGAATGCATCATAACCGATCGGTTCGAAAACATTATATCCTTTTAATTTTTTGTAACGAGCCCATGAATCAGTTGGACCATAATTGTACCAATGTCCAATATGAAGTTTTGCACCGGAAGGATAAATAAACATTACAAGAGTATATAATTTGTTTTCAGTTTTGTTAAGATCGGTGGAATAAATTTTATTATCTTCCCAATACTTTTGCCATTTAGATTCTATTTCGGAAAAAGGATATCGCATTTTATTATTCTTGAATTTTTAAAAAGTAATGCCAAATTTACTTAAAAACCAAAGGAATTCAAATTAGACAAGTATCAATAATATCTGCCGATTAGTAAGATTTTTCTTCATTTTTTAAGATTAATTAACTAAAATTGACAAAGATCATTATGGCGGAATTCAATGATTAATTCAATAAATAATATTATCTCTATTGTAACCGTTTTCCAGTTAATATTATTTTCTGTTTTTCTCACAACTGTTAGAAAAGGAAACAAACTCAGCAATCTATTGCTGGCTTCTTTTCTTTTTGTGAATGCTTTGTATATTCTTGATTTTCTTTTGCCGGTTATAGAAAAATATTTGTCAGTTTCTTTAATCAATTTTTATTTTATTGGACATTCATTTGGTTTTCTTTTTGGGCCGCTTCTATATTTTTATACTAAATCGTTAACCTTAAAAAATTATAAAATTGATTTTTCTAAACTTGCTCACGGAATTCCATTCTTAATTTATAACAGCTTTATATTTTTTGATTTCTATTCGAAAAGTTCAGTTGAAAAATTTCAGCTTCTACATTCCGGAATGATACTCACTACAACCGAATCATTAATCTTAAATCTAATGTTGAATATTCAAATATTCATTTATATGATAATCTCTTTGAACATTTTGATGAATTACCGGAAAGAAATAAAAAAAATATACTCTTCTATTGAAAATATAAAATTGTCGTGGCTTGAATGGGTTTTATCTGCTTTTATAATTATGTGGTTTATTGATCTAATCAACTACTTTACCTCGCTGTCAATGGAACTTCCGCTGCTGTTTTATCAGATATTAAATTTTCTTTCGCTTAGTATAAATTTTGTATTTGCCAATGTAATTATATTTAAAGGATTAAAACACCCGGAATATTTTTATCAAATTGAAAAACCGGTTCAAAAAACAAAATACGAAGGTTCGCATTTATCTAAAGATGAAAATGAAAAATATTTAAATGAACTATTAAATTATATGAAAACAAATAAACCTTATATGATTTCTTCTTTAACGATCGGTGAACTTTCGGAAAAATTATCATTTTCTTCAAAAACACTTTCTCAGGTTATTAATGATAATCTCAATCAGAATTTTTTCGATTTTATAAACAGTTATAGAATTGAAGAAGCAAAGAAAATTCTTTCCGGAGAAAAAAACGGAAAAACTGTTCTGGAAATACTTTACGAAGTTGGATTTAATTCAAAATCGGTTTTCAATACAGCATTTAAAAAACATACTGGTTTAACTCCAACCGAGTTCAAAAAACAAGCAAAATTAAATCTCTCGCCAAATCCTGCCGAATAAAATTGTCATAAAATATTAAAAATGGTTCGATTTCCTGAATCAGGACGATTAAAAAATTACTGATTTCTATGTTGAATCCGAGAATTGATTAATTCCTTTTAGATCAAATCAGGAGAACTATTTATGAAGAGTTTTTTTATTATTTCATTGCTGATGTTCAGTATTACGGTATTTGGAACTACTTTAAATGTTCCTTCGGAATATTCTACAATTCAGGAAGCAATTGACACTTCACAAAACGGAGATACGGTTTTAGTAGCTCCCGGAACCTACTACGAAAATATTAATTTTAACGGAAAAAATATTGTAGTTGCCAGTCAATTTATTTTAAATAATGATCCTTCAATTATTCCGATGACAATAATAAACGGAAGTCAGCCGGTTCAGCAGGATACAGCAAGCTGCGTTTTAATTGTATCGGGCGAAGATTCAACTGCAGTTTTGGAAGGATTTACTTTAACCGGCGGAACAGGAACAAAATGGATTGATGAACACGGAGCAGGAACTTATCGTGAAGGCGGTGGAATTTTAATTACTTTATCTTCTCCGACAATTAAAAATAACATTATTATAAACAATGAAGCAATAAATACAGCAAACGTTGCAAGCGCCGGCGGCGGGGGAATTAGATGCGGCGATTCAGATGCAAAAATAATTAATAATATTATTATGAATAACAAAGGCCGATATGGTGCTGGAATTGTTATCAATTTTGCAAAATGTACAATTAAGAACAATATAATTGCATACAATTCAGGCGGAGAAGCTTACGGCGGCGGAGGAATTTGGTGCTATTCGGTCGGGCCAACAATTATTGAAAATAATACTATTTATAAAAACATTGTAAATAATAATTCAGGCGGAGGAATTTATGTTTGGAATACTCAAATTCATGCAAAAAATAATATAGTTTGGGAAAACACACAGACTTCCGGCGGACAAATTTATTTAAGAGGAACTGCCTCAAGTTCAACTGTAGAATATTCAAATGTTCAAGGCGGAATGACAGGCGAAGGAAATATTGATTCGGATCCGTTATTCGATACAACTCATTTTATATTAACAACAAATTCTCCGTGTGTTGATGCCGGAGATACAAGTTCAATTTATAATGATCCCGAAGACACTTTAAATGAAGGAAATGCTCTTTTTCCATCTTTGGGTACAATTAGAAATGATATCGGAGCTTACGGCGGACCGGCTAGAATGATATTTTCAGATTTTGCAACTTCGGTAATTGGTTTAAAAAAAAATAATCTTAAACCAGCAGGTTTTTTACTTGAACAGAATTTTCCCAATCCTTTCAATCCTGAAACTGAAATTAGATTTCGGATTTCGGAATTGGGGTTTGCGGAATTGAAAGTTTATGATGTTTTGGGGAAAGAAGTTGGCCTACTAATTAATAAAGAAATGAATCCCGGAAATTATACAGTTAATTTTAACGGGAATAATTTAACAAGCGGAATATATTTTTATGAATTAACTGTAAAAGGTAAAGCTGGAAAATACAGCGAAACGAAAAAAATGATTCTTTTAAAGTAGATTTTTACTTCTCAGCCTTAAATGTTTTTACAAAATTAAATTTAACCCGCATTTAATTTTGGAGACATGAGGTTGAGAAGTTTATTAATTTCACTTGCAGCTAATATTTATAAACAAATTAAAGTTTAATAAATTTATTATTAAATATTAGAAAATATTTATATTAATTTAGGTTAGCATTAATGCTAACTTTGTAATATACCCAAAGTTAATTTTTATCAATCGGAGTCCGATAAATATCCTGTAATTGAATTTCTAGATTCATTAAATGGTAAACAAGCTCAGAAAATTATATGGGTTTTAGAATTGTTTGAAGAAACATCTGTTGTCCCAAAGCAATATTTCAAAAAGTTAAAAAACACAGCGGATATTTGGGAAATCAGAATAATATTTTTCCGGAAACATATTTAGATTATTAGGATTTTTTTAAAGTAATAATAATTTTATTTTAACTGTTATTTGATAACAAATATCTTATTGACATTAATTAAATAAAGTATAATTTTAATAATAGAAAATAGCTCCAATATACATTCTTGGGGAGGATAAATGAAAAAGCAATTTCTAGTTATAATACTAATTTCTTTAATTATTATTTTTTTTCAATTCTGCAAGAATTCTACAGAACCAAACTCCGATATTAAAAACATCTCAAATACAATTACTTTAACATCAAATTGGCAGGAACTAAATTCAATTGCCGTTAAATGGAATAATGCTGCTGAGGATACTCTTTTTAATTTTACTTACAGGTTAATTAGAAAAGATCCTTCTGGTAATACTTTTACAAAAGATTTTATTTTAACTTCTAATGATACAACTTATATAGATAATAACGAGGGCAGCGGATTAAATGAAAATACAGCTTATTATTATAGAATAGAAGCAGCGAATAATAACGAAATACAAGATACAAGCAATTCTATTACAATTAAAACACTCTCACCTTCAAGCCACAACATAACATGGGAAATAGACACGCTTGGGCAGCCAGGAGATATTCTTTATGATATTTGGGGAATAGATGAAAATGATATCTGGGCTGTAGGTGCAATAAATATGCAAGAAGGTATTACCGCTGTTAATAAAATGGGATGGGTATAAATGGAATTATCATTCATGGCCTCAATCATCAATTTATTCAATATATGGATTTACAGATAATAGTGTTTTCACAGCCGGGTCATTTGGTAGTTTCGGATTTGCCGCTATATGGGACGGAAGCAAATGGAATGAAACTAATTTTTATAATACCTTTCCCAATAATGATACTGTATGGGCTTTACATGGAATTTGGGGCTCATCACCAGATAACGTTTGGGCGGTTGGGAACAAAGGAACAATTATTCATTGGGATGGAAGTCAATGGGAAAAAGTTCAAAGTCCGACGAATCTTATTCTTTATGATATTTGGGGAATTTCAGCAAATAATGTGTATGCTCTTCATATAAGTTTAGCTAATCAATCTAAATTACTTCACTATGATGGCTCAACCTGGACAGATATTTCTGATAGGCTTCCTGCAGGTCAAAAAAGCTTAACTTCTTTATGGTTTGATAAAGGAGGAAGCGGTTACCTGGTTGGGAACTATATGGTTTATTATGATGGAGGAAGTTTTACCGGAATCGATATAAATCAGGATAAACCACTTACAAGAGTAAGAGGAAGAAATGCAGCAGATGTATTTGCTGTGGGATTGAAAGGCAGAGTTTATCACTTTAATGGAAATGATTGGACAACATACCCTGAACTGATTGATGAATCACGCGGGATGGAGTTAAAAGGAGTTTATGCAACAGCAACCACAATATTTGCTGTTGGAAGAATAACTAACGGTTCAATAATTTATAGAGGAACTAGACAATAGGTCTCTTATTGACATTAAATAAATAAAGTATAATTTTAATAATAGGAAATAGCTCCAATATACATTCTTGGGGAGGATAAATGAAAAAGCAACTCCTAGTTATAGTACTAATTTCTTTAATTATTATTTTTTTTCAATTCTGCAAGAATTCTACAGAACCAAATCCCGATATTAAAAACATCTCAAATACAATTACTTTAACATCGAATGGCAGAAGCTAAATTCAATTGCCGTTAAATGGAATAATGCTGCTGAGGATACTCTCTTCAATTTTACTTACAGGTTAATTAGAAAAGATCCTTCGGGTAATACTTTTACAAAAGATTTTATTCTAACTTCTACTGATACAACTTATATAGATAATAACGAGGGCAGCGGGTTAAATGAAAATACAGCTTACTATTATAAAATAGAAGCAGCGAATAATAATGAAATACAAGATACAAGCAATTCTATAACAATTAAAACACTCTCACCTTCAAACCACAATATAACATGGGAAATAGACACCCTTGGGCAGCCTGGGGACTATGGTTTAGTTGACATCTGGGGAGCAGATGAAAATAATGTATGGGCAGTAGGCGGAATAAGTACACCTCAAGGTGGAACATTGATAATAAAATGGAATGGTATTGAATGGCAATATCATTCTTCACCCTTACAAAGCACATTAAACGGAATTTTTGGATTTCAATAATAATGATATTTTTGTTGTAGGAGGTGGAACAGTTTGGATTTATTGCACATTATGGAGATTGGAAAGAATACAGAATTACCATTTTTTCGCACAATGGAGATACAGTATGGAGATTAAATGAAGTTTGGGGTTCCTCACCCGACAATGTTTGGGCGGTTGGGAACAAAGGAACAATTATTCATTGGGATGGAAGTCAATGGCAAAAAGTTCAAAGTCCGACGAATCTTATTCTTTATGATATTTGGGGAACCTCAGCAAATAATATCTACGCTATTCAAAGAAGCATATCCAATCAATCAAAATTAATTCACTTTGATGGCTCTTCATGGAAAGATATTTCCGAGCAGCTTCCTGCAGGTAAAAGAAGTTTAGTTTCTTTATGGTTTGATAAAGGAGGAAGTGGATATCTAGATGGAAACTATATGGTTTATTATGATGGAGTAAATTTTAACGGAATCGAAATAAATCAGGATAAACCTCTTACAAGAGTAAGAGGAAGAAATGCAGCAGATGTATTTGCCGTGGGATTGAAAGGCAGAGTTTATCACTTTAATGGAAATGATTGGACAACGTACCCTGAACTAAATGATGATTCACGGGGGATGGAGTTGAATGGAGTTTATGCAACAGCAACCACAATATTTGCTGTTGGAAGAATAACTAACGGTTCAATAATTTATAG
>CAVQMC010000025.1:0-296428 GCA_963713505.1 uncultured Ignavibacteria bacterium
TGAAGGTATTGGATAGTAATGCCAAACCAAATGTTAAAGCTACTGTTAAAAAGAACTTAGCCTTAGCTTATGCAAAAATGGGTAATGTTGCTGTTACTGACGGTCATACAGATAAAGCAGTAGATTATTTGGAAAAAGCAGTTTCATATGATAATTATGATGCGGCATATTTATCTTTAGCAAAAGTCTATGATGATTTAGCAAAATATGATAAAGCCTTGGATGCTGCTGAAAAAGCTTTAAAATACAAATCCACTATAAGCAGTGGTGGTCCTTACTATTATATGGGCGTTGCTTATAAAGGAAAAGGGAATACCGAAAAAGCTAAAGAAATGTTTACAAAAGCAAAATCCGATGCTCAGTACAAAAAAACTGCCGAATATGAATTAACATCTCTTCAATAATATTTGAAAAAACATTATTTTAACCCTCGCATTTGCGGGGGTTTTTTGTTTTAAATTTATTAAATACACATGAAAAATATAGATAAAATTAATTCAAATTTTTTACTGCCTGTAATTTGTGTTTGTGCAGTTCTGCGAAAGGAAAATGAATTAACGGAACTTTTTGAATATTCAAAAAAGATTAAACTGAGTAAACAAAAAATTTATGAAGCAATTCTGCAGACATATTTATTTGCTGGCTATCCATCTGTTTTAAATGCATTAAAAATTTTCGGCAAGAATTATAAAGTTTCAAAGAAAAATTATAACACTCCCGAGATTAACAAATTAAAAATCTCCGGTATAAAAACCTGCAAAAAAATTTACGGTGAAAAGTTTGAAAAATTAATCTCTAACGTAAAGTCTTTTTCTCCGGAATTATCCGAATGGCTGGTAATAGAAGGTTACGGAAAGGTTTTAAGCCGGAAATCTTTAAATCTTAAAGAAAGAGAATTATGTATCGTTGCTATACTTTCAGTTTTAAAATTTGAAGATCAATTATTTTCTCACATCAACGGAGCAGTAAGATTAAAAACAAAAGTTGAAGAAATTAAATATTTGTTTGATACTCTAAAATATATTGACAAAGAAGGAAGCAATTTTGGAAATGCAGTTTTAAATAAATATTTAAAGACTAAAAATATTAATTAAAATGTTCTGAAAAATACCGTTAAATCCAAACTTAATACACTCACACCGGCTTCATCCGGACTTTTACCATATACATTTAAAAAATCATAATTTAAACTTGCATCTATATCAATTAAAGGAATTACATCAACATAAGCACCAATTCCAATTCCCAATCCTAATCTATTGTATGTAGGATAACTATAACTGCTGTCAATATTATTTTCGATTTTTTCTTTTTTGTACTTTCCAAACATGTTATACATTAAACTTAAACTCATATAGGGATGAAATTCATTATCAAAAACCGGAATTTCAGATTTTATTCCTGCAGAAAATATGTCTGTTGAAGCTTTGTATTCCGTAGATTGATATGTTTGCTGTCCTGTAAATTTATAATAATTAAGAAAAATAATTGGTTTGATGGGAGCAAAAGGTACATCCCATTTCCCTCTGATGCCGTAGTGATATTCTGTAGAAAAACCTGAACCGCCTTGTAAAATATCATTTGTATAAGCTGCCGGACTGGTAACAAAAGTAACCCCGCCGCCGACTCCAATCTTAATTGTCTGTGCATCTAAGTTTATATTGAAAAATATTGCTAAGGTAAAAACTGTTAAAATTCCAATAATTTTATTCATATAGTTTCCTATGCAGCATTCAAAATTGAAAACAATTTTAAATAAATTCTCAGATAATTTTTGGTGATTTCAAACCTTAGGATTTAATATAATTCTTTAAGTAATTGGCCATATTTTATTATTAGACTTGACTTTAAGGCTGTAAAAAAATTATATTTCATTTTAGAAGCGGGGTATTTATTTAATTATTTAAAAACTTTATTTGAAAACGATCATTTTATTTAATGCAATTTTCAAAGAGAATTTTTTCTGGGCAGTAGTATTCGCTTCTGTAGTTTCTTTTTTTTCTTATTTTCTCAAATTTCTTTCAAAAAGCGGAGCTTTTACTACTTTTATTCTTGCTTTTGTAATATTTGCTTTCGGATCGTGGAAGTGGACAATTCCAATAATAACTTTTTTTATTCTTTCCAGTCTGCTCTCTAGGATTAAAGACAAGAAAAATAATAATGAGAATTTGACAACTGAAAAAAATAGTGTTAGAGATTGCGTTCAGGTTTTAGCAAATGGAAGTACAGGCGGAATTCTTGTAATAATTAATCAATTTATTCGTTCCGAACTTTTATTTATAATGTATGCATCTTCAATTGCAGCAGTTTGTTCCGATACCTGGGCTACTGAAATTGGAAATTTATTTAAATCTAAAACTTATAACATTTTAAATTTTAAAAGTGTTGATCCTGGAATTTCCGGAGGAATTTCATTCATTGGTACATTAGCTGCAGTTGCTGGCGCTTTAGTAATTGGATTTGTTACTGTAATTTGGATTGATATGAACCAGCTTTCATTTTTATTGTTAATTACTTTGTCAGGATTTCTAGGAAGCATAGTTGACAGCTATTTAGGTGCATCCGTTCAGGTTCAATATGAATGTGAAAACTGTGGTAAAATTACAGAACAAAAAATGCATTGCGGAAGTCTAACTAAAAAGGTTAAAGGTTTTAATTGGATTAACAACGATACAGTTAATTTTGCCGCAAGTTTATCAGGAATTCTTTTTTTCACTTTTTTCAATTTTGTAATTTAATTTTATGAAAAAATATCTGCTTGTTTTTTTAATAATTATAAACGCTTTTATATTAGGGCAAACTACATCTGAAAAATATGATCAAGCTATGGATGCTTATCATTCAAAGGAATATGCTCAAGCTGTAAAATTATTTGATAAATACTTTAAAAATAATTCCATTTACGATGAGCTTTATTCTTCCGCAAAATATTATCAATCGGATGCATATTTAAATTTAGGAATTTTTAATTCTGCTTTGGTCGGATTTAATTATTTAGTTGATAATTATGTCTGGTCTAATTTTAGAGACAAATCATTATATAAGTTGGGATCTAATTTATTTTGATATTAAAAGTTATACAAAAAGCAGAGCTAGATTTGAACAATTATTAAATGAATATCCGCGAAGTGAATTTACAGGTTCATCTCTTTATTGGATTGGGGAATCTTTTGTTAAACAAAACAGAACCGACGAAGCTATTCAATATTTAACAGAAGCAGTAAATGCAAGAAAAGGAAATAAATTTATTGATTACGCTGTTTTTACTTTAGCAACTTTATATGAAAAAAAAGGCGATTATAAAAATGCAGTAAAATATTATGATCAGCTGCTTTCTTATTATAAAGACAGTCCTCTTGCACTTCAAGCGCAAATTAGAATCGGTATTAGTTACTTTAAATTGAAAGATTACCAATCTTCTATTCTTGAACTAAATAATCCGATGCTGAATGACCTTCCAAAAGATTTATATGCAGAAAGTATTTATTTGCTTGCAAATTCTTATTACCGCGCTCAGGATTATAATAATGCAGAAAAATCCTATTCCGAGATAATTAAAAAATTTCCTGACTCTGATGTTTTAAGAGATGCTCAATATGGATTAGCCTGGACATATTTTCAGCAGAAAGATTATAACAAAGCCTATTTAATTTTTAATTCACTTTCGGTTGGAAGTGACAGTCTTGCAGAAAAATCATTTTATTGGAAAGCAGAAGCTAAAAGATATTTAGGTGAGAATTCAAATGCGTATAATATTTATCAGGATTTTCTTAGAAAATATCCTAACAGCGAACTAGCCTCAGGAGTTCAATATCAAATCGGCACTTTATATTATAATGATAAAAAATTAAATCAGTCACTTAGATTTTTGGATTATGCAAAGAACACTTCAAATGAAAATATAAAAGCTAAATCTTTCATTCTTCAAGCTGAGATTAATCTTGAAAATAAAAAATATATAAAAGCTAAATCAAATTATGAGTCTGTTATAAATATTGAAGATGCAACTAATGATGAAAGAAGTGCTGCGTTACTAGGACTCGGAACAACTCTTTTTTATTTGAAGGATTATAAAGGAGCTTTAGCTTATTTATCAAATTTAGATTCGTTAAATCCGGATTTTGAAGCAGATAAAAGATACTTCTATACTGCCGAAAACAATTTTGCACTTAATAATTATTCGGAAGCTTTAAATGATTATAAAAAAATTAATGCCCATGATAATGAAATCATAGCTTCGGCAAATTATGGAAAAGCTTACTGCTATTTTGAAACTAAAGATTATCCGAATGCAATCCTTCAGTTTAATGATTTTATTAAAAATTATCCGGATGATTCTAGAACAGTTGATGCAAGATTAAGGTTAGCCGACAGTTATTACGGAAATAAAAATTTTGCTGCTGCAAGCAGGGTTTATAGGGATATTTTCAATTTAGATAAAAATGTATTGGATGATCCTTATACTTATTATCAATATGCTCAAGCTCTTTATAAAGCAGGAAGCATAAATGAAGCATTAAATGAATTTAGAAATCTGCAGCAGAAATTTCCTCAATCAAGTTATGCAGATAAGTCATTATTTACTGTCGGCTGGATTTATTTTCAGCAGAATAATTTTGAGGAAGCTATAGAAAATTACAGGAATGTTTTAAAAACTTATCCTAACTCAGCAATAGCACCGGTTGTTTTTTATTCTATCGGCGATTCATATTTTAATATGGGAAGATACGATTCCGCGATTGTTAATTATCAAAAAGTTATAGTTCAGTTTCCAAAATCTCATTATGTTTTCGATGCAGTCAATGGAATTCAATATAGTTATGTTGCTCAAGGCAAAACAAATAAAGCAATAAATTTAATAGATCAGTTCACTTCTCAAAATCCCGGTTTAAGTTTTTCCGATCAGATATTCTTTAAAAAAGGAGAAATTTATTACAGCAATAGAGATTATGAAAAGGCTAAAATGAGTTATAAAGAATTTGTTGCCGATTATCCGAACAGCAGTTTGGTTCCCGATGCTTATTATTGGATAGGGAAGTGTGCACAAAATTTAAATGAAGATCAGGAAGCTGTTTATAATTTTAACAGGGTTTTTCAAGATTATCCTAAAAGTGAATCTGCTGCTGCTGCAGTAATTGAAATGGGAAATATTTATAACAATAAAAAAGATTATGATTCAGCAATAAAAATTTTAGATGCTGCAATAGATAAATTATCGGATTCACCAAGAATGCCTGAAATACTTTTTATGAAAGGAGTAACATTAACTAATAAATCAGAACTAAATGATGCATACGATGTATTTCAGCAAGTTGTTCAATATTATGGAAATTCAATTTTTGCAGCCAAAGCTAAAATTGAAATTGGTTTAATTCAAATTGCAGCGGGTTTATATGAAAAAGCACAAGCATATTTTAGTGAATTAGCTCAGAGCCGTTCGGATGATATTGGTGCAAAAGCACAGTATTATCTTGGACTTTCATTATTCCAGCAGGAGCAATATCAAGCGGCTATAGATTCGCTTGACAGAGTTAGAACTATATTTTCTAATTATGATGAATGGCTGACAAAAGCATATTTGTTAATGGGTGATTCGTATGTAAAACTTAAAGAACCTCAAAAAGCCAAAGAGTATTACCGTGCGGTTATTAAAAAACATCGTGATGATGATTATGGTAAAGAAGCAAAAGAAAAATTAAAGGAATTGAAATGAAAAATAAATTTTTTGTCTTATTTGTAATTTTATTTTCAATTTCAATTTTTGCTCAGGAAGATCAAAAACAAAATCCCGGAGTTGAACTGCCGGACTTTGTCATTACAGGAAAAGATGTTGTATCTTTAAAAAGTGCATCCAAAATTGAACCAGGAGTAATTCCTGTTATTTCTCCGAATTATTTTAAGCCTGCCTATTCGCCTGAAGAATTAAACGTAAAAGAAATTTCTAATCCTATTACAAAAGATGTAAAATTACTTGACTCGCTTAATTACTCGAATGGACATTTAAGTTTTGGAGCGGGAATTTATACTTTACCAACTGCAGATGTAGATTATGCAGTACCATTTGACGGCGGATTTTTAGAAGGATATATAAACGGCAGCAATCAACGAGCATATGTAGATTACAGTGAAAAATATAATTTATTTGGCGGTTTAAATTTATTTTACACCTCAGATGAAAATGCTCCGTTCTTACCAGGAACTCAAGTGAAAATTCATGGAAACTACGGTAATTCTGCGTATAAATTATATGGCTCCGCAACTCCAATGGTAAAAAGAACTTATAACAGCGGAATGTTTTCTGTTAATGTTGTAAATGATTATTTAAATACTTTTAATTTCGGATTAAACTTAAAAGATAATTTGTATTCATTAACAAATGAAAATTATACGGAATCCTTATTCGATCTGAGCGGATTTGCAAAAGTTCCGATTTCATCTGTATCTGTTGGAATTGATGTTAACTTTATAAAACAAAATTTAACTAATATTGAAAGAGGAACTTCATATTGGATAAGCAATTATAATGATAAAAGCTACTACTTAAAGTTAAGGCCAAAGTTTTCATTAAATATTGCAGATGGATTAAAAGCAACTTTTGGAATTGACTATTCAAAAACCGGAGGTGAAAGTTTTACTTCACCTTATGCGGCTTTTGCTTTTGGTTTAGGTAAAAGCCTTACTTTCTTTGCTGAATTTAATCCCGATGCAAAATTTTTAAATAGCGGTTATTTCTTAAATCAAAATCCTTACTTTGATGCGCCTAATTTTGTTAATTATTTTTATAAGAAAAATGTTCAAACTAAACTTGCATTGAAGTATGAATATGGTCCTTATTTCCAAATTGACGGCGGCGTTCAATATTATTCTTCTCATAGTATTCCTTATTATTCTGATTCATTAAACAGCGGAATATTCAACATTAAATATGCAGACGGTAAAAGCATCTCGGCATTTGTAGATCTTTTGTTCCACATGGGACCTTACGGGGTATTTTACGGAACAATAAAAGGTTTTGATACAAGAAATACTGATTCCAAATTTATTCCTTATAATCCGAGAGCGGAAATTACTTTAGCTTATAGTTATCTTTTTGACATTGGGCTAAATGCGAAAGCGGAACTTTATTTTAATTCGGGAAGTTATACCGATATAAATAATACTCAAAAAATAAATCCATATACGGATTTAAGATTATACTTTAATTATGAATTTGCCAAGAATTTATATTTAACTCTTTCTTTATCGAACTTGATTAACAATAATAATTATATTTGGAAAGGTTATAAAGAAAAACCTTTGGATATTGTCGGCGGATTTAAATATAGATTTTAGATTTAATATTTTTAAAAGTAGATAAAATGAATTATTTTTATTTAATTATACGTCGGGCAAAATATTTAAGTGTGTTGTTTAATAATAACATTTATAATTAAATGATTACAAAAGCAGAACTCATAAGAAAACTTGCAAAACGTGCAGGAGTTCCCGATTCGGAATTGAAAGTTTTTTTTGAAATTTATCTGAAGAAATTATCTGAAATTTTAAGCAGCGGAGATGCTGCGGTAATTGAAGGATTAGGTTACTTTCATTCGGTAAAAGGCGAAATTAGGAAATCAACTTTTCTTGAAACTGAAGATGATAATGAAGTTGTTTACCTGGATCTATTATTATTCTCAGATGATAAAACTTATAATACCGAGTCTAATGAAAACTTGCTGTTCAGTATTCCGACAATTAAATCAGAAGATTACAACCCGATTGATTCATATTTAAGTTTAAGTATTGGTAAACCTGTAATTCCTTTAAAAGGAACAAAGGACACTGAATTTTTTATTCCCTTATCAGGACTTGAATTAAAAAGACTTGTTGAATCTAAAGTTGATAAGGCCATTTCGCATTTAAAAATTTTGGCTCATAATACTACAGGCAATAATATAATTTCAATTGATACCGAAGTTTACAATCCAAATCAATTTGAATTTAATTGGAGTAATGAATCCGAAGAGGAAAATGAAACTGTAATAACTGATGCAGCGAAATCAGAGACTACTTCAAATTTTACTAAAAATTTTGATGATATAACCTGGAATTTCGGTGAAAAATTAGCTAAACAAATTGAAGAAGAATCAATATTAGATTTTGAAAAACCGGAAGAAGAATTTTCCGGTGAAGGATTGAGCTGGGATTTTGGTCCTCTTTATCTTGAAGACGAAAACAAATCTAAAAATGTTATTGAAGAAACTTCAAAAGAAAATCAATCTGAAGAAAATCAAGATGAAAATAATGAAACTATAGAACTTCATGATGAAAATGAATCAGTTGAAATTGAAACAGAAAACATTTCTGATAAAATAGAAAACGAAATTGAATCGAATAATGTTTTTGAAGATTATCCTGATGAAAGCGGAGAAATTCAAGATGAAGAAGAAACTGATTTTGATGAAAATTTTGAACAGCCGGAATTAAATGAAACGGAACCTATAAATCTTAAATCTAAACACGGCAATTTTGAAGATGAAATAACAGAACCAATAGATAATATTGAAGATGAAATTAAGGAATTTGATGAAGAACTAAATAATAATGTTGAAGATGAAGAAACAAATGAGTTAGATGAAGTAGAAGACGATAATAATTATCCTGAAGATAATGAATTAATTGTCGAGGAAAACAAACCGGAATTTTCTGATACTGATGAAAACATTGTTTCAGACCAGGAAGAGCCTGTTGAAGATATTGATGAATCAATTGACTTTGATTTTTCCAAAAAATTTGAAGATAATGATTTATTAAATGATACTGAAGAATTAAAAGAAACCGAAGAAGAATTAAACTTAGATAATCTGAGAGATAAAATTGATTCCGGTGAAAGTGATCTGGAAATAAATGATAAATTCAATTTAGATGAAGAAGAAGAGAAAACTGAATTAAATCAAGTGGATGATTCAATTTTTAATGATATAGATCTTGAAAAAGATGAAGATTTGGACTTTGATAAAATTACAGAAGAAGATGAGGATAACTTACAAGATCAAAAAAAGGAAACAGAAAAAGAAGAGGAAGAAGTAGGCAATTATAAAAGAGTTAAATCAATTTTTTCAAAATTTGAATCAAGCAAAGATGATATTGAAGTTGGTAACGGTTTTGATCTTATAAATGAAATACCTGATAAAACTGCCGAAGGTGAACCGGAAAAAACTAAAGATGGTTATCTGAAAGTTAAATCCAAATCGAGCACTTTGAAATTAGAACCTATTAAAAATCCTGAAAATGTTAATTCCGCAATTCCCGAATTAAATGATGACTATTTTATTCGACATACAGATGATGAGGAAGAAATGGATAAAAGCAGTTTTGGAAAAGGAGTAAAATTTAAAGACAGAACATATAAAAAGAAAAATAGAAGTTCTGCATTAGGATTTATAATAGCTGCTGTGGTTTTAATATTAATTATTGCCGGTATTTATTTAGTTTTACGACTTACTCAAAATGAAAAAGCTAATAATCAATCTGAACTTCCGGTAAATGTAAGTGCTTCTTCGTTTAGTGAAATCATAAAAAGGAATTTTGATATCCCTGTAATTTATCCTTATCCGAAAGATCAAAAAGTTCAAAACGATTTTAATCCGATAAGTGCAGATTTGTTAAAAAATGAAGAAGTAAACAATGTAACTGAAGGTATTAAAACAAATGAGAAAATTCCAGAACAAAAACTTGAAACAGCTAAACCAAAAACAGAAATAAAAACTAGTTCAGGAAATGTAAGTACTGTAAATAATGATTTAGACAGAACATCAAAGTTTGTAGGAAATAACATTTATAAATACGGCGATGTATATGTTTTGCAGGTTTCTTCATGGCCGACAAAAGAAAAAGCCATGGAACAATCGGATAAATATAATTCAGGTTCGATTTCTGCATTTATAGAAAAAGCAGAAATTCCCGGACGAGGAACCTGGTATAGGGTAAGAGTTGGTAATTTTAATTCTTATGAAGAAGCGTTGAATTATAAAAACAACCTTAAATAGTAATCAAAAAGAAGGTACATTATGAATCTATTCGAAATATACTTAAAGGGCGGATTAATTATGTGGCCGATTCTCCTTTGTTCTATTCTCGGCCTGGCTGTTGTGATTGATAGATACATTGTTATTAGAAAAGCAAAAATTAATATTCCTGCTTTCATGGTTAGAATTAGAGGAATGATAAAAAAGAATGATATTTCCGGCGCAATAAGCTATTGTATGGAAGAAAAATCTCCAGTTGCAAATATTGTAAGAAAGGGATTAAAGAAATACAGACTAGGACATGAAAGGGTTAAAGAAGCAATTGAAAATGCAGGCCGACAGGAAATTAGTAAGCTTGAAAAAGGTTTATCTGTTTTAGCTTCAATTGCAGGTATTGCTCCTTTACTTGGTTTTTTAGGTACAGTTACCGGAATGATTTCTGCATTTATGACAATTCAGGATTTAGCTGGTTCTGCAAATCCAAGTGATTTGGCCGGAGGTATTTGGGAAGCTTTAATAACTACTGCTTTCGGGTTGATTGTCGGTATTCCAGCTTTAGCTTTATATAATTATTTCTTAAGTGCAGTTAAAAAACTTGTTGGCGATATGGAAACAGTTGCAAACGATGTTGTTGATATTGTTCATGATACAAGCGGCAGCGGAAGTACTTCAAGTGTTGAAGAAGAAATAGAAATAGATTTATAGGAATCAAAATGAAATTTGAATTATCAAATAGACCTTTAAGTATATTCAGTTATTCTTCTTTAACTGATATTGTAATGCTGCTGGTAATATTTTTTCTTCTTACTTCTCAATTCATTATTACTACCGGCGTTAAAGTTAAACTGCCGGCTTCAAAAACTAATGAACAGTCTGCTCCGGCAAAACTAGTTGTTACGTTAACTTCAAACGGCGGCGTTTATGCAGGCAATGAAGAAACAAGTATTGATGCTTTGCCATCTAAATTAGCTGAGCTTAAAGGTACAATGACTGAAAGCAATTTAATCATAAGAGCAGATAAAAGTGTTGCCGTTGATATGGTGATAAAAGTAATCGATGCGGCTAAATCAAATGGAATTGATAAATTTACTATTGAAACGCAAAAAGAGAAATTGTAAAAGATAATTATGTCTTATTATTCAATTAGAAATATTTCATATTCAGTATCAATAGGGTTACATATAATTATATTTATCCTGCTGCTGCTGATAACTTATTCGAATACTTATCAGCAGCCGGAATATGTTGAATTAACATTCGGTGTTTCCGGCAAACAAGGTTCATCGGGAAATATTGGTACCCAGGTAACGGAAGTTGAAGAACTTGCAAAAACCGAAAAGAAAAATGAAACGGTTGATAAAAACAAGGAAGTAAAAGTAGTTGAACTTCCTAAAGCAAAAAATACTTCTGATGATAATGTTGTAAAACCTGCAGAAAAAGATAAAATTGTAGCAGAAAAATCCAAAACAGAAACCAAGGAAAAAACCAACTCCAACGTTACATCAGTCGGACAGGGAAACAAGGCGGAAGGAGAGGGTAGTTTTGGATTTGATATTGATTGGGGCGGCAACGGGAAAAGAAAAATATACAGTTATGTCCTGCCTTCATATCCCGAGGGTGTAAATAAAGAAATTGATATTAGATTAAGATTTACAATTCTGCCGGATGGGACAGTTGGTACAATTTTACCTCTTACAAAAGCAGACACCCGTTTGGAAAATGCAGCTATAAATTCTTTAAGGCAGTGGAGATTTGAAAAGTTAGATCCTAATAGAAAACAAGTTGAGCAGGCAGCAATTATTGTATTTCCTTACCGGCTTCAGTAGGTTCTTCTTTGTAGTAAATCCGGTAGAAAAAATATTCTGCAATTGTTAAAATTGTTAAGGAAAAAGCATCTCTATCGTAAAAGATTCCCAATCCTTTCGGTTCCATAACTGCTTTGGCAATTATACTTGCAATTGACCATCCTACTGAAAATAAAACAGCAATTAAACCTAAATTTAAAAGTGCAGATTTTAAATTTTCATCCTGCCATTTTTTAGTAAATATTACCAAAGCAAAAATAAGATGTGCCGCAAAAATGATTGCTGTAACCATTTTAAATAAGGATTAGGTTAAACATTAGTTTTTTTATTAACGAATTTCATTCCGACTACACCGCCGAGCATTCCGAAAATAATATCTACAATTAAATTACTGAGTAAAATCATAAATGCGTAAAGAGTGGAGAAACCTGAAGTTTTAATTTGAGCTGACATGTTTTTTAATAATTTCATAGAAGGTTGAAACAATTTATCTAAATTATAACTTTTAACCGCGGCTTCAGTTTGAGGGAGGGACTCAACTAACTCATTTGTATGTGTTATATAAGTGATAATTACATCGAAAAATGAAGAGAAAATTGCCGCAAAAACCCCCGTTAAAAATCCAATAAATAGCGCAGTTTTTAAATCAATACTTGATTGACCTCCGTTGATTCTGAAAAATAAATATATACCTAAAACTGCAAACAAAGGAATTATTAAACAGCAGCTGAAAACTTTTAAAGCAGGAACTGTAGTTAAAACTGCGGCACCAAATCCGCAGACGAGAGAAGATAAATATTTATTTTTTGACATTTTTATTTTCTGCAGTTCTATAAATTGAATTTTCTATAGTTTCTAAAATAAATATAAATATGATCGAACCAAATAAAATGCCTGTCGACATTGCCAATAACTTTGAATAAGAATAAATGTTAAAAGTTGTAAAAACAACATCAAGAATTAAGGGAAGAGAAAAATATATCAGGTAATTAATATTATGTACGTTTTTTAGTTTAAAAGAACAGACTTAAAAATGAAGCAAAGAAAGCGCCTAAATAAATTCCCGTGCATCTTGCACACACAAACAATTTGTAACCGTTAATTGAAAATGTTTTGCTGTCAAGCTGATGACATACATGAGAATAACAAAGTTTTACAAAAGGAGAAATTACTGCGGCTAAATCACTTTTATAAAAAATAGAATTAAAACCTAAGCCTAATAACCAAAGCAGAATACCAATGAAAAATATTAATCTTAATAAAAATATTTTTTTAGAAGATGAATGAATCCTTTTTACTTCGCTTATGTTTTCTATTGATAGTGATTGCAATTAAAATTCTTATTATTGAAAAATAACAATATTCTTTTCAGTTAAAACGTATAATCTTTTATTAAATATTAATGAACAGATAATTTTATTATCAAAGTTGTAATTATTTAAAATTAGTTTTGTAAAATCTTCTTCTTTGAGTCTTAAATTTTTTGTTAAAATTTCATCATCAGTATTCATCACTAAAATGTCATTAATTATTCTAATGTATTTATAGTCCTGCTCAACTTTTGCAGCCGATATTTCATTTCCATATTGATCAAATACGACTAAATTTTGGCTGTCTAATACATAAATATTATTTGCTGATGAAATTGCTAATTTTTTAGGTTTCTTTAGAGAATAATTAACATCATTGTATCCGCCGAAGTTAAGTACAAAATTTCCGAAAAGATCAAATTTAATTATACGGCTGTTTTCTGAATCTAAAATATATAAATCACCTTGATTAGAAGTTTCGGCAGCCAATGGATATCCAAACTGTTCGTTTGAATTATCACTTTCCCTTGTATAAAGTGAAGAAATGAAATTCAGATCTTTATCAAATCTCTGCACCCTGTGATTGTTTTTATCGCAAACATAAATATTTAAGGAAGTTGCAAAAACATCAGAAGGATAATCGAAATTCGCCTGTTTCCAGCCGTAACCTCCGATATCGTTAATTACATTTCCTAAAGTATCTAATTTATAAACTTCATTTGAGCGTGCATCCGTAACAAAGATAAATCCAGTTGGATTTATATAAAAAGATGTTGCTTCCTGAAAATTTCCAATAGTATTTACATAATTTAATGTTTGAGAATAAACTGGAAATGCAAATAATATTAAAATAATAATTAAAGCTTTTTTCATTTAATTTTATGTAAAATGTTTATTTCTAAAAATATGAAAATATTAATTAAAATGATTAAAAAGTAAAAATATATAGTGCTATTTGATTGTTATTTTAAGTTATTATTCAAAATTTAAGCAAAACAAAATAGTTTGTGTAGAATAATTAAAGTTTGTATTTTTGCAGATAAATTAATGTTAAACTGCCTCATGGTGTAATTGGCAACACGTCTGACTCTGGATCAGAAGAGTCCAGGTTCGAGCCCTGGTGAGGCAGCTAGGATGGAAAATGAATGATGGTAATTGGAATATGGATTAAACGTTTTTCGAAAAACATAATTTAATTCTAAAATTATTCAGTTAATACATTCCATTTTACTTCTTCCATCTTATATTTACCATGCTTTTACACCGGCGCGTTCGTCTAGTGGCTTAGGACGCCGCCCTCTCAAGGCGGAGATCACGGGTTCGAATCCCGTACGCGCTACTTTTTCAGGCTTGTTTATTAGACAAGCCTTTTATTTTGTTTTTTCATTCATTATCAATATTTTCAATTAAAGAATAATTAGTTAGCTAAATGAAGAGATACGAAAAACATATTTTTATCTGCGAAAATAAAAGACCTCCGGATGATCCGAGAGGATGCTGTGCAGATAAAGGCGGTTCGGAATTAAAAGCACAATTCAAAAAAAGGATTAAAGAACTTGGATTAAAAAGCGAAGTCCGTGCAAATACTTCCGGCTGTTTGGATGCCTGCGAATTCGGTGCAAGTGTGGTTGTTTACCCGGAACAAATTTGGTACGGTGGGGTTACATTGGAAGATGTTGAGGAAATTCTTCAAAGTCATATTATAAATAATAAACCTGTAGAAAGGTTATTCATAAAACATCCTAAATTTAACAAAGATGCCCTCAAAGTCTGAACTTGATCATGCAGAAAAAGTTTTCGGGCGATTGAAAAAAAATTATCCCGATGTAAAACCTGCTTTAAATTATTCAAGTGCATTTCAGCTTTTAATTGCAACAATCCTTTCCGCTCAATGCACAGATGAAAGAGTTAATATTGTAACAAAAGATTTGTTCAAAAAATATAAATCTCCAACAGATTATATAAATGTTCCGCAGATTGAATTAGAAAAAGATATTTATTCAACAGGGTTTTATAAACAAAAAGCAAAAAGTATAAAACAATGCTGTTCAAAATTGATTGAAGAATTTAAAGGAAAAGTTCCGGAAGATTTTGAAGCATTGAATAAACTTCCCGGAGTCGGAAGAAAAACTGCTTCTGTAGTTGTAGGAAATGCTTTTGGAATTCCGGCGATCGCAGTTGATACTCATGTTAAAAGATTATCTAATTTACTCGGTTTTATAAAATCCAACGATCCGACAAAAATTGAATTCAGATTAAAAGAATTAATACCGGAAAAAGATTGGGTAGATGCATCTCACTGGCTGGCTGCTCACGGAAGAACAATTTGTATTGCCAGGAGACCCAAATGTACAAAATGTTTTCTTGGAGATATTTGTCCAAGTTTTAATCCGGCAAATGATTACTAACAAAAATTAAAAGTAAAATGGAAGATCTTCAAAAAAACAGAGAAAAATGTTTGGAAATTTTAAAAGAATACACAAAATCCGATAGTCTGCTTAAACATGCTTTTGCCGTTGAAATCTGTGTGAAAGCTTATGCAGAAAAATATAATGAAGATGTGGATTATTGGGGAAATGTTGCACTGCTTCATGATTTTGATTATGAAATGTATCCGACTATGGAAGAACATCCTGCAAAAGGTTCGGAAATATTAAAAGAAAAAGGATTTGATGAGGAGTTTAGAAATTCAATTCTTTCTCATGCAAATTATACCGGTGTTCCCAGAAATACGTTATTAAGAAAAGTGCTTTTTGCATGCGATGAATTGGCCGGATTTATAACTGCCGTAACTTATGTCAGACCGAATAAAACAATAGATGAAGTTCAGGTTAAATCTGTTAAAAAGAAATTAAAAGATAAAGCTTTTGCAAAATCTGTAAGCAGGGAAGATATAATTAACGGTGCCGAAGTACTCGGAATTCCCCTCGAAGAACATATTTCTTTCTGTATAGAGGCTATGAAATCCAATAAAAATGAATTAGGGCTGTAAATTCCTTAATTTTTTAGCAAAATTATTCAATTATTTAAATAAAAATCGGCAATATGACTTGATTCTTTTGCATGAACTGTGCTAAATTTAAGATAAATAAAAGGAGAAATTATTAGAGATTTTTGCTACTGGTCGATTTATTATCCGAATAACGGATGGGTTTATTCGAAACTTTAAAACTGGTTTGTAAATAATCAAATTTGTTAATGATTAGCAAAATCTCATTTATATTTCTTTTTGTTTTTACGATTTATTGCTTTCCTCAAAGTGATTATAAAATCATTTCGTCCGATAATAATTCCGTAACAATAGATTACACTCCTAAGTATACAGATACATCCGTTGTTGAGATTAATAATCAAAAGTACTTAAGACTTAATATTTTCCTTGGAAGTTCCCAACTGGCAGATACAGATTGGGGAATGCCGGATATTCCGGTTCGTGAATTTAATGTTGGTGTACCAGGTGAATTTGGAAATACGATTCAAGTATTAAATTCCTTTGCTAAAGAAATTAATGGAAAAGTGGTTCCAATTCCATTTTATAAAAAAGTAAAAGATTATAGCGAGGCAGAGTATAAATTAAATTCAAAATATAATGATTATAAAAATCCGCCTGATTTAGTTCAGTTCGGAAAATACGGAATTGCAAGAGGAGTAAAAGTACAATCTATAATTGTTAATCCTGTTCAATTTGATGCACGTTCAAATAATATAAAACTTTATACTAAAATTATATTTCAGAATTAATTTCACTAAAAATCAAACTGTTTCTAATGTAAAAACAGATGATTTAATGAAAAATTCTGTAATCAATTTTAATACTGCAAAAAGATGGATACAAGGCACAAAGAAATTAAACAAAGTTACTGTAACCAATAGTGTTTTAGCAACTGGAACCTGGATAAGATTTGAAACTCCTAATGAAGGAATTTATAAAATAGACAAAAGCACTTTACAGTCTTTTGGATTGGATCCATCTCAAATTGATCCGAGGACAATTAAAATATATAACAACGGAGGTTATGTTTTACCGGAAACTGTTTCTGCTTACGCTCCTAGTGATTTAGTAGAAAATGCGATAACCGTTGTTGGGCAAGATGATGGGAAATTTGATGACAGTGATTATATCCTTTTTTATGGAAGGGGAACAAACTTTTGGTATTATGATTCAACATCGCATAAAATAGTCCGTGCTCAAAATCCTTATTCAAAAGTAAATTATTATTGGATTACATACGGCGGCAGTCCGGGAAAAAGAATTCAAAATGAACCAAGTTCAACGGATGCAGCCGGATATGTTCAAACTTCAACTAAAGCTTTTAGATTTTGGGATAAGGATGAAATAAATCTTTTAAAAAGCGGCCGTTATTTTGTAGGTGATGCATTTAATAGTGCAACAACGAGCAGAAATTATATCAATAAACTAGATCAATTAGTTCCGAATTCAACAATTGATTATAAGGTAAGATTTATTAATGGTGATTTAGGACCGATTTTATTAAATGTGCAGGAAAACAATAGTCAAATTTTTAATAATTATATAACGGGAAGATCTGTATATTCTTTTTCTGATTATGCTGCTGGATATGCTTCCGAATTCTTAACTCATTATACAGGCAATCTTTCAAATAGCAGGAGTGATCTTAAATTTACTTTTAATGTCGGGGGTGAAAACTCACAAGGATTTTTGGATTATTTTGAAATTACATATAATGAAAATTTAGTCCCTACAAATGATACTTTAAATTTCTTTTCTAAAGATACTTCTGCAGTAATTGAATATCATCTAAGCGGATTTTCCACAAGTAATATTAAAGTTTATGATGTTACAGATTATGCAAATGTAAAATTAATTTCCGATCCCTTACTTTTAAGCGGTAGTGAGTTCAGATTTAAAAAAGTTCAAACCAGCGGCGGCGCATCAAAGTTTGTTGCGGTTGGATCAGATAAATATTTAACCCCGATAAACCCGGAACAAATTGAAAATTCCAATTTACATGGAATTGATCCCGGCGCAAAATTAATTATAGTAACCAATAAACAATTTCACGATCAAGCAATTAATTATCAAAATTACAGGGAAAATCAATCTCCATATAAAATGAGCGCGGTAGTTGTAGATATAGATAAAGTTTTTAATGAGTTTTCCTGCGGAATGACGGATGTTAGCGGTTTAAGAAACTTTATTAAATATGCTTATGATAACTGGTCTATAAAACCTGAATATGTATTATTATTTGGCGACGGCACCTATGATTATAAAAATATCGAAGGCTTTAATAATAATTATGTTTTAACTTATCAAACTCCTGAAAGCATGTATGGAATAAGCAGCTATACCACTGATGATTACTTTGTAAGGGTACATGGAGATGATAATGTAATTGATCTTACTATTGGCCGGCTGAATATTAATTCCGTTAGTGAAGCCGAAAATGTTATAAATAAAATAGAAGAATACGAAACACGGGAAGATAAAACTAACTGGAGAAATTTAATTACTCTTGTGGCTGATGACGGAAAAACTTCTAACGGCGATGATGGAAATATTCATACGCGTCAGTCTGAAACTTTAGCTAATACTTATATTCCTTCATCATTTGATTTACATAAAATTTATTTGGCTGAATATCCTGCTGTAATAACCGGAGACGGCAGAAGAAAACCTGAAGTGAACAAAGCAATTATTAGCGCAATGAATGCCGGTACTATTATAGTTAATTATGTCGGCCATGGAAATCCCGATGTTTGGACACATGAAATAGTTTTTGATAGGAATGTATCTATTCCTCAGTTAAATAATTCCCGTTTTTTCTTTTTAACAGCTGCCACCTGCGATTTTGGTTATTATGATAGGACTAATATTCAAAGTGGATCAGAAGATCTGGTGTTAAAACCGGATGGCGGTGCAATTGGCGTATTTTCTGCCTCAAGGGTAGTATTTTCAGATTCAAATGAAAGAATTATGGATGCCCTTTTTAGTAATATAATGTTTACACCCCGTGACAGTACGAATTTACCCATTCCCATTGGGATTGCTTTTTATAATACTAAACAAACTAGATTTAATGAAAATGATCAGAAATACCATTTATTCTGCGATCCTACAATTAGGTTGAATTTTCCGCACTACAATGCAACAGTAGATTCAGTCAACAATATTTCAGTAACCGATACTGTCAATATTCCGGTTAAAGCTTTAAGTAAAATTACTATTAAAGGAACCGTAAGAAAACCTGATAATACAATTTGGAATGATTATAATGGAGAAGGTGAATTAACGGTTTATGATTCTCAAAGACAAGTCATTCTACAGGAAATTGGTAACTATCCAATAACTGTCCAGGGAGGAATAATTTTCAGAGGAAGAGTTTCTATTACTAATGGAAAATATTCAGCAAATTTCGTAGTTCCCAAAGATATTTCTTATGAAAATAAAAACGGAAAAATTGTTTTGTATTTTTATAATAGCAACAATGATGGTGTAGGTTATACCAGGAATATAATTGTAGGGGGAACTGATTCAACTACTGCTAATGATGGCAACGGTCCGGATATAGAAATTTATTTTGATAATACTAATTATCAGAATTCATATTTAATAAACCCAAATTCGGAATTAATTGTAAAACTTTCCGATCAAACCGGATTAAATACAACCGGAACGGGAATAGGACATAAACTGGAAGGTATATTAAATGATGATGAAACAAATCCGTTGGATTTTACAAATTATTTTACCGGCGATTTGAACTCCGGTGGAAAATCCGGAGAGATAAATTACAAATTTAATGACCTTGCAGAAGGTGAATATCAAATTCAAGTAAAAGCATGGGATGTATTTAACAATTTCTCAACCCAAACAGCTTATTTCAGTGTTGTTTCCGGGAACGATTTGGTTATAAGAGATGTTTACAACTATCCGAATCCTTTTGCTTCTAACACTACTTTTACTTTTCAGCAAAATTTGAATAGACCTTTAAATATTAAAATTAAAATTTATACAATAGCCGGAAGATTAATTAAAGAAATTAAAAGAGATTTTGTAGATGAAAAATTTGTTAAAATTGGTTGGGATGGAAGAGATGAAGATGGCAATATGATTGCAAACGGAACTTATCTTTATAAACTTATTGTTCAGTCAAGCGATGGACAGTACAACAAAAGTGTACTTGGTAAATTGGCGGTAATTAAGTAGTTTAAATATTTTTAACTGGAATTTGTTATACATTTACGATTATTTTTTATATTGTTATTTTATATAAAATTGGATTTGAAATAAAAAAGATCAATTATCAACGGAGGAAAATTAAATGAAAACATTTCTTAGGCTAATGCTGGTCAGCATGTTGTTAATGGCATTTGGGAAAGTTACCTATGCGCAAGGCGAGTCTGCTGTTCCATTTTTGTTATTAGCACCTGACTCAAGAGCCGGTGGAGTTGGGGAATCCGGTGCCGGTTTAGCTGATAATTCTGCAGCTATCTTTTGGAACCCTGCCGGTATAGCATTTCTTACAGGTACTGAATTGAGTATAACACATAGTAACTGGCTGCCTCAATTTAATCTTGATTTGTTTTACGACTATTTTACTTTTAGAAAATATATGGATGATTTGGATGGAAGTGTTACTGCAAGTATTACATATATGAATTTCGGAGAGTTTGTACGAACCGGTGAGGCGGATCCGACTCCGCTTGGAACATTCCATTCCTTTGATGCCGCTTTAACTCTTGGATATGCAACAAAGTTAAGCCAGGATTGGGGACTAGGTTTTAACTTTAGAATAATTCATAGTAGATTATCCGATCAGCCGACTGCAAATGAACAGGGCTCAGGTGTTGCTACTTCTATAAGTTTTGATATTGCTACTATGTGGCGCCCTTCCAAATTAGTTTTGCCTTTTATTGATGAAGATATTGGAAACAAATTTAGTGTCGGATTAAATATCAGTAACTTAGGTCCGAAAATCTATTATATTGATAAAGCTCAAGCAGATCCTATACCAACTAATTTCCGTTTAGGTTTTGCTTATAAAATAGTAGATGATGAATATAATTCTCTTTACTATACTCTTGATTTCAGTAAATTGTTAATAAGCAGAAAAACTGATACACTTACCAATACTGTTACTTCAAGACCATTTTATCAAGCAATATTTACTTCCTGGGGTGATAAACCTTTTAGCGAAGAATTAAGAGAATTTCAAACTTCTATGGGCTTTGAATATTGGTATGGAACTCCGGGAGACTTTCTTATTTGCATTAAGAACCGGATTCTTTTATGAAGATCCTTCCTATGGAAATAGAAAATTTATAACATTCGGAGCCGGTATTCGTTATGATATTTACGGTTTTGATTTCAGTTATATTACTACATCTGTTTTCAAAAACGGAGAAAACCATCCTTTGTCTGATACATTAAGATTTACAGTTCTTATTGGGTGGGGAGCTGTTCCTGAAAGTACAAGGGGACTACCAAGAGGAATTTAAAAAAATATGATAAATAAAATATCTCTTCTTATTCTGGTTTTAATTAGTTTGGGCAGTTTATCTGCCCAAACCTTTATTGGAAAAATCAATCCAAATCCATCGGAATCTCCAATGAGAATTGCTCCAGGAGATACAATTAAAATTCTCGGTGTAATGGTAAGCTTTCAAGCTGATAAAGATGGTGCTACTTTCGGTAACGGTAAATTCGGTTCTATTTATACTGAAAATTATGGTGATAGTATTTTAGATCCTTTGCCGCATAACAAAGCTTATTTTGAAGCTCATCTTGAATTTGTAAAAAATTATTTTGAAAAAGTATCTAACGGTAATCTGCATATTGCTTATTATATCCTTCCGGATACTTTTTCGGTCTCTAAAACAATGCGAAATTATACACCTCCGAATAAGTCTGATGACTTTACAGCCTTAGCGGATTTCTCTTCCGAAGTTTGGAGAATGGCAGACAGCATTTATCCCAATTTTAATTTTTCAGATTATAATCTTTTTACAATTTTCCACGCCGGAGTCGGTAGAGATATTACACTTCCTGGTAGCATCGGAGATGAAAAAGATCTTCCTTCGATTTATTTAGGATTGAATTCTTTGCAAAAAATATATGGAACGGGTTTTAATGGTTTTCCGGTTTCCAATAATAACTTCGACATTACAAATTCTTTAATAATTCCGGAAACCGAAAGCAGAGAATTATCTTCTTTTGGCGGACAAGTTCTTTTTCAAATAACAATTAATGGACTATCTAACTGCAAGTGTTGCAAGTTATTTAGGTCTTCCGGATCTATACGATACTGAAACCGGATTAAGTGCAATTGGGCGTTTTGGTTTGATGGATGGGCAGGCAATTTTTGGCTATAACGGAATTTATCCTCCGGAACCTTCTCCTTGGTCAAAAATATATTTGGGCTGGGCAAATCCGGTAACTGTTAGTCCCGGAAATTTTAATATTAATTTAGTTACAAAATTAGCTGCAAGTGCTTCTGATACTGTTATTCTTAAAGTTCCTTTAAATTCTTCAGAGTATTATTTAATTGAAAATAGAAGCAGGGATGCAAATCATGACGGTTCAAAATTAACTTATGAAGTAGGAGGAAATACTTATACAAGAACGTTTACAAAAGATACAACCGGCTACTATTATTATTCGGTTGATTCGGTTTACGGTGTAGTTAAAGATGTAGATGAATTTGATTGGGCTGTTCCGGGAAGCGGAATTGTAATTTGGCATATTGATGACAATGTAATAAATCAAAAGATTGCAGAAAATAAAATTAATACCGACAAAACTGACCGTGGTGTGGATGTTGAAGAAGCGGACGGTGTTCAGGATATTGGTGAAATTTTCACGGATATTTTAGGTGATCAAGTTGTTGGAGAGGGAACTTCTGAAGATCTTTGGTATAAAACAAATCCTGCTGATTTATATCAAAATAAGTTTTCAAAAGATACCAGACCGAATACCAATACAAATTCAGGTGCAAATAGTTTAATAACTATTTCTAAGTTCAGCGATATTTCCAACAATATGTCATTTAATATTTCATATGGAGATTCTATAGTTAAACCGATCTTTTCTAAAAATTTAAATTTAAATGGACACGTTCAACATCTTAATGTTCTTAGAAATGAATCTGGTAATAATTTTGCTCTATTAAACAATAACAATTTGATTATTAATGATAATCAAGGAAACTATGTTAGCGGGATAAATAGTTTTTCAAATGTTAAAACAGCTTTTATAAGTGTGGAAAACACTAATTATGTAGTGGGAGGAAATGATTCATTACTGAATGTATATATGTATAACTCTACGGATAATTTTACAAGTTCACAGCTTATTTATCATAATATAACTTCTCCTCCTTTAATTTCTTCAAATAATGCAGGACAAAATGTAATATTGGTTGGAACAGAAGACGGCTTTATTCTTAAATATACATTAGGAAATTTACCTGCTTCCCAGCCTCAAATAACAGACAGCACATTAATCGATTCTAAACTAAGAATTACAAAAATATCTACAGATGGAAATTATTATTCCGTTATAGGTGAATTAAATAGTGCATCCGTTCCGCCGGTACCAACTAATTCAAAATTATTTTATGACAGTGAGAATAATTATTTTGAATTCAACGATGAAACTCCTGTTGATTTAGCTTCAACTATAGATAAAGATGGAAATTATGTAAACATTATTCTATCTAATAAAAATAAGTTTTATGTAATTAAAGGAAAAGATATTCTTTCAAGCTGGCAGGCAGATGCAAACGCACAAATTTCTTCTTTTGGATTAACAGATCTTTTACAAAATGGTAATAATTATATTGTTTACTGCGTAGGTAATTATATTAAAGCTGTAAATATATCCGGAGCCGAAGCGGATAATTTTCCGTTTGAAGATCCTTTAGATATTGGATTTGTTGGAACTCCTTTATTAGCTGACTTTGAAGGAAATGGTAACTCGGAAATAATCGCCTCTACAAGAGACGGAAGAATATTTGCTGTCGACGGCGGAACCGGGAAAGTAATCAATGGTTTTCCCATTTCTTCAGGAGTTAGTTTAAGTTCTACTCCGTCTTTATTTGTTGATTCATCCGATATTTCTCTTGCTGCTGTTAACGGAGATAATAACTTTTCAGCTTGGCGCATTGGACTTACAAGCGGAAAAGAATATTGGTCTGAGGAAAACGGGAATAATAAAAATAATGCATTTATTGAAGCTGCTGCCTCCACCAATTTTATTAACGATTTTTTCCCGAAAGACAGAGCGTATAATTATCCGAACCCGGTTTATGATAATACAACAAATATTCATTATTATGTTTCTGAAAATTCCAAAATAAATATTAAAATATTCGACATTGCCGGAGATTATGTAGCAGAGTTAAATGATTATGCACAAGGCGGTTTGGATCATGAAACAGTTTGGAATGTTTCCGGAATTCAAAGCGGAATTTATTTTGCACATATTGAAGCAGAAAGCAGCAGCGGTAAAAAACAAGCTCAAATAATTAAAATTGCCGTTGTCAAATAATAAACCATTAGTTGAATTTAATTAAGCATCATCTATTAAGTTGAAAAAATAATGTCATTTATACAGAAACCATTTCTAGTTCTTATACTAACTTTCTTATTTACTTCATTAGGTTATTCGCAATTCACTGAATTTCATCCTGAACTTGATTGGTATACGATTAAAGGAAAACATGTTGAAGTTCATTTTCATAAAGGTGCCGAAAGATCTGCTAAAGTTGTTGCTAAAATTGCTGATGAGGTCTGGGGACCATTAACTTCACTTTATCATTATGATCCAGGCATTGTTCATTTTGTTATTAAAGATATAGATGATTATTCAAACGGCGCAACTTATTTCTTTGATAATAAAATTGAAATTTGGACAAGCGCCTTGGATTTTGATTTAAGAGGGACACATAACTGGCTTCGGAATGTTATATCGCACGAATTTACTCACATGGTTCAAATTCAAGCATCGATGAAAACCACAAGAAGTATTCCTGCATTTTTTATACAATGGCTTAATTATGAAGATGAGCGGCGGCCGGATATTTTATATGGATTTCCGAATGTGGTTGCATCGTATCCAATTGCAATGGTAAATGTTCCTGCATGGTTTGCGGAAGGTACTGCGCAATATATGCGTAAAGATTTTAAGTATGATAGATGGGATACTCACCGGGATATGATTTTAAGATCATATGCACTTGATGGAAATATGTTGACATGGAATGAAATGGGAGTATTTGGAAAAACTAGTTTGGGAAATGAGTCTGTTTATAATGCAGGTTTTGCATTAACCAGATTTATTTCACAAAGATATGGTGAAGAAAATTTAAGAAAAATTAGTAAAGCTTTGAGCAAATGGGATAACTTTACAATTGATGCTGCATTTGAAGATGTATTAGGAGAAGATGGTAATCAAGTATATAATGAATGGAAAAATTTTGTAACTCAAGATTATATAAAAAGAAGTAAAGCCGTTCTTTCAAACTTAGTTATTGGAGATACAGTTGCTACTGTTGGATTTGGAAATTTCTATCCGACTTTTTCACCGGACGGATCAAAGTTTATTTATATATCAAATAAAAGTTCCGATTATTTTGGACCTGCCGCGGTTTATTTATATGATTTTTCAACTAAAAAAGAAAAATTATTATCGGCTAATGTCAGATCAACAATTTCATGGATCCCAGGTGAAGACAAAATTGTATATGCAAAAATCAGTGATGATAATCCAAACTGGTACAATATTCATGATCTATATATTTATGATGTTAAAAAAGACGATGAAAAAAGAATTACTGAAGGATTAAGAGCAAATCAGCCAAATGTATCTCATGACGGTAAACATATTGTTTTCTTATTCGAAAAAGACGGTTCAACCAATCTTGGTATAGTTGATATAGACGGTAAAAATTTCAAACAGTTAACATATTATAATCATGGTGAACAGGTTTATAGTCCAAAGTTTTCCAATGATGATAGCTTTATAACATTTGGTTATTCCTTTAAAGAAGGAAGAGATATTGCAAAAATAGATACGGATGGAAATGGTTTCGGTTATATTATTAAAACTGTAAACGATACTAGAAATCCGTGTTTTGATAATAACGGAAATTTAATTTATGCTTCCGATAGTACCGGAATATTTAATATTTATTCTTACAATTTAAATACGCACGAAAAAACACAGCTTACAAATGTAATCGGCGGTGCTTTCATGCCCGACATTGATAAAGATGGAAATATTCTTTATGCCGGTTATACTTCTGATGGATATAAAATTTTCAAAATAACACCGGATCAGCAGAGCAAAGTAATACCGGGAAAAGATTATGTTTGGGTTGATAATCCGCCTTTAAATCATGATAAACCAAATGGTGATTTAACAAAAGTTGAAATAGAAAAACTTCAAAATTATAATGATTATGATATACCGAATTATAAAATTGAAAAATATTCCGGCGAATTTACTTCGTTAACTTTCTTTCCATTTTTAAGGTATGATAATTATAATACATCAAATAAATTTCTTGAAAAGATTAAACCCGGATTATTAATTTCTTCTACAGATATGCTGGATCGATATGCTTTGTACGCGGGCGGTTCAATAAATTCCAGACTGGAAAGAGATCTCTTTTTAGAGTTCGATTATAGAAATAAACTTCCTTTGTTATTTGAACTTGGTATTAGACCTGAATTATCTTTAGAATTATACAGCATAAGCCGAAAAGCAAATACGGATGTTTTATTTGGTGTAGACTCAACTTATACACCGCCGAGAGCAGATTATACCATTCCTACAGACGTAACTTATAATCTTTTTGAGGTAGATATTATTGCTAAACATAGAATATTTTCACGTGCACAGAATATTCAATTTAAGTTTGCATATAGCCAATATACTGCAAACTTAGGTAGTTTTATTTTACCCGATTATACACTTTATCCAACTACAAAAGATAGATATTTCATCGGCCGAGATTTTCAAACAAAATATACTTTCAATGCAATTGCTCCGACAAAAGATGAAGATATAAACCCGATCGGAATGCATCTGGATTTAACTTATGATTATGAATGGAATGAGTTTAATGATCAGGGCAATTATACTGTTCAAGATGGAATTTTAAAACCATTATACAATCATTATAATTTTCACAGGCTTGAATTAAATTCTACAATTCATTTTCCGCTTTGGGCAAAACATACTTTATCTGCTCAAATCAGAGCCGGTTCAATTTTAGGTCCTCAAGTTCCTGATTTCTTTGATTTTTATTTAGGCGGATTAATCGGAATGAAAGCATATCCGTTTTATGCAATTAGCGGGAATAAAATTGCATGGCTGGATTTAGCTTACAGGTTTCCGCTTGTTTACAAACATTGATGCAAGAATTGGGCATATTTATTTAGATAAAATTTTCTTATCTGTTTTCGGAGATATCGGAAATGCATGGAATGGTGATATCCCGGCTTTAGATACATTTAAAAAAGGCGCTGGTGCAGAATTAAGAATTGCTATGAATTCTTACTATTTATTCCCGACTGATTTATTTTTTAGCGCAGCTTATGGCTTTGATAAATTTGATAAAGTAATAAGAGATAAAAATATTACTTACGGAAAAGAATGGAGATTTTACGGCGGCTTGTTATTTGGTTTTGATGTTTTAAATATATTCGATGCAAATCATCATAGATAATATTGTTAATATTAAAAGCGAGTTTAAAATGAAAAAAAAATATTCTTTTGCTCCTTTGATTATTCTCTTTTTCATTGCAGTTAATGGATTTACCTATTCACAGGTAAAAAATGAAAATGAATTAAAATTCAGCGGAGATCTTCAAACAGATTCTAAAATTATTTCTCAAAATTTTAATTACAATGAAGTTGCTCCTGTAAAATTTTCAAGTGATAATAAAAAATCTCCCTGGCTGGCTGCTTTATTTTCTGCAATATTACCTGGTTCAGGTGAATTTTATGTTGGAAGCTATATTAAAGCCGGAATTTTTGTCGCAATAGAAGCTGCATTTATTTCTACAGCAATTATTTATAATAAAAAAGGTGACAACAAAACCGATCAATTTAAAAAATATGCAGATAAGAATTGGAGCGTTGTTAGATATGCTCAATGGCTGATAGATTATCATAATGCGGATCCGGCCATCATTACAAGTACAGATGAAAGTTTACCACCTTGGGATAGGGTAAATTGGAGCTTGTTAAATCAATATGAAGTCGGTTCACATAATTTAGTTATGCACGGAGAACAGCAGTATTATGAATTAATTGGTAAATATTATCAATATAGTCCCGGCTGGGATGATTATTCAAACGGTGCAAATAATGAAGACATTTCTGCTAACTTTAAATACTATGCAGGCCAAAGAGGTGATGCTAATGATTTATATAATGTCGCAGATAAAGCTGTAATTGCTCTTTATATAAATCATTTCTTAAGTATTTTGGATGCTTACTGGAGTACAACAAGATATAATAAGAGTATCGCAATGAAGTTCAGAGTCGATCGTGTTAGATATGCATATAAAACTGAATTAGTTCCTACTTTAAAAGTAAGAGTTAGTTTTTAAGATTTTAAATAATTTTTCATTTAACGGCATCCTGCTTTGTGCTGCGATGCCGTTTTTTTATATTTGGATTTAATATTAAGCAATTTCGAAAATATTATTAAATTATGAAATTACCTGTTGTTGTTATAGTTGGAAGACCAAACGTTGGCAAATCTACCTTATTTAACCGTTTAGTTGGGAATAGGGAAGCAATTGTTGATAATATAAGCGGAGTTACAAGGGATAGAAATTACGGCGAAGCAGAATGGGCTGGCCGGAAGTTTCAACTCATCGATACTGGCGGTTATATTCCTGATTCACAAAATGTTTTTGAAAAAGCAATAAAAGAACAAGTGGAAATTGCTATTAATCAAGCAGATGCTATTATTTTTCTTGTTGATTCACGAGTTGGAATTCATCCTATTGATATAGAAATTGCAAATATTCTAAGGCAGTCTAATAAAAAATTCTATTTGCTGGTTAATAAAGTCGATTCTGAAAATTTTGAATCTCTTGTTGGTGAGTTTTATTCTTTGGGAATTGAAAATGTTTACGATATTTCTGCTTTAGCGGGAAGAAAAACCGGTGATTTTTTAGATGATTTAACAAATGGTTTCCCTGCAGTTGAAGAATTAGAAGTCGAAGATTCCAGATTGAAAATTGCTTTAGTCGGAAGACCCAATGTTGGAAAATCTTCTTTAACAAATGCACTCCTTGGTTTTGAAAGAAGTATAGTTACCGAGATTCCAGGAACTACAAGAGACAGTGTTGATTCAATTCTGAAATATTATGGAGAGGAAATTATATTAATTGACACGGCCGGACTAAGAAAAAAGAAAAAAGTTGAAGAAAATATAGAATTTTACTCAACAATAAGAAGCCTTAAAGCAATTGCCGAGTGTGATGTTGCTGTTGTAATGATTGATGCAAAAATCGGTTTGGAAAAACAGGATCAAAAAATTATAGATGAAGCAGTCAGAAGAAGAAAAGGAATAATCCTGGCGGTTAATAAATGGGATTTAATAGATAAAGATTCCAATACCTCGGCTCAGTTTGAAAAGGATTTGAAATCAAAATTAGGTTCAATAGACTATCTGCCGTTTATTTTTATTTCTGCATTAACAAAACAAAGAATTTACAAGCTTGTAGATTTGTGTAAAAAGATTAATTCTGAAAGAAAAAAGAAGATACCGACTAATGAATTAAATAATCAATTACTTCCTGAAATAGAAAAAAATCCGCCTCCTGCAACCGGAACCGGCAGAGAAGTAAAAATAAAATTTATAAATCAAGTCGGCGACCATTATCCGGTATTTTTATTTTTTGCAAATTATCCAAAACAGGTTGCTGATCATTATAAAAGATTTTTAGAAAAATTAATCCGGCAAAAATTCGGTTTTGAAGGTGTTCCTTTTACAATGAGTTTTAAAAACAAATAATTTCTAATAATATAAAATTACAATGGAACATAATTTTACAAATATTACAATTATAGATCATTCTATTATTAAAAGAGATATTACAATCCTAAGAGATGTAAATACCAAACCTGAATTTTTCAGAACTGCAGTACAAAGAATTTCAAATGTCCTGGCTGTTGAAATCTGTAAAGATCTAGAGGTTAAAAAAATTGAAGTTACAACTCCGCTGGAAAAAACAGAAGGTTATATTTTAGATAGTGAAATTGTCCTGGTTCCGGTTCTTAGAGCAGGCTTGGGAATGGTAAGCGGTTTTATTCAAATTCTTCCAGGTGCAAAAGTTGGTCATATTGGTTTGCAGAGAGATGAAGAAACATTAAAACCAAATGCCTATTATTATAAAACTCCTTCTAATCTCGGATCATCAAAAGTTATTTTATTAGATCCAATGCTTGCAACAGGCGGAAGCGCTTCGGATGCATTAGACTTTTTAAAAGAAAAAGGAGCAAAGGATTTAATTTTTGCATGCTTGGTTTCCGCACCGGAAGGAATTAAAAAGCTTGAAAAAAATCATCCCGATGTAAAAATATACAGTGCTTCTTTGGATAGGGAACTGAATGATAAAGGATATATACTTCCGGGTTTAGGTGATGCAGGAGACCGCACATTTGGTACATTATAAAAGATTATTTTTCTTTTTCATTTGTCTTTTTTCAATAAATATTTTTGCTCAAAATTATCCCGATCCAACTAGTTGATAGTTTAATAAGAACTGGAATAAATGATATTATAAATCAAAATTATAATTCTGCTGATTCTGTTTTTAATAAACTCAATTCTGAATTCCCCTTGCTTCCATTCGGAAAAATTTATTTAGCCGCTTTAAATATTTCCAGATCTTATGTTCTTAATGAAGATTATAATGACAGTTTAATTACAAAAAATTTAAACGATGCTGAAAATACAGCTGAAAATTTAATTGATGAAAACCCGGATAATATTTGGAACATATATTCGAAAGCTTTAGCTGAAGGTTATTACGCTTATTACAAAGCTTTAAAGGAAAATTGGCTTTCCGCAGTTTCCACTGGGTTTGATGCAATTAAAGATTTCGAGAAATGTCTTTCTATTGATCCCAATTTTCATGAGTCAATGATTGCAATTGGTTCTTACGAATATTGGAAAAGTAAAAAAGCGGATTGGATTCCATTTATTGAAGATGAAAGAAAAGACGGTATTAATTATTTAAAAGAAAGCTATTCAAAATTCTTCTTACAATAAATATCTTGCTATTAATTCTTTAATTTGGATTTACATTGATGAAAAAGATTTTGATTCAGCTCAGAAACTGGCAGAAAAAACTGTAAATGAATATCCTGAAAGTATCTTTTTAAATGGGATTTGGCAAGAGTCTGTGAAGAAACAAATATTGCAAAATCAATTGAATTATACAATCAAATATTGACTTCATACAAACATTCCTGCACTATAAATATTTACAATTCAATAATTCTAAATCATATAATTGCTCAAATGTATTCTAAATTGAATGAAAAAGAAAAAGCTTTAAAATTATGTGATGAAATTCTCTCAATTAAGCTTACCGAAAAAGAAAAAGATAAACTGGAAAACCGTTTAGAAAGAGTGAAAAAGCTAAAAAAGGAACTTTCGGGTGAAAAATGAGTAATTGGAAAGTGTGAAGTTGATTTTATATATTAACTTGAATTAAGTATATTTTTCCTCATTTTATGGGAAAAACTTAGAATTTATTTTATATGAAGATATCCGAACCTAAAACTCAGAAGATGCTGGAGAATTTAATTAGTGTTTGCAAAAAACATTTGGTAAATGTAGATGTAAACCTGATTAAAAAAGGATTTGAACTCAGCCTTGAAGCTCATAAAAATGACCTTCGTGCTTCCGGCGAACCGTACTTTACTCATCCTTATGAAGTTGCTATTATTGTTGCAACGGAACTTCCCTTAGATGATGTGACAGTTGTAAGTGCTTTACTTCATGATGTTGTCGAAGATACTGAATTCAATCTTGAGTTATTGGAAAAAGAATTTGGAAAAGAAGTCGCAGAAATTGTTGACGGTGTTACAAAGATAAGCGGAATATTTAAAGGCCAGGAAATTGTTCAGGCTGAAAATTATAGAAAACTTTTATTATCGATGGTTCGTGATGTAAGAGTAATTTTAGTAAAGTTTGCGGACCGTCTTCATAACATGAGAACTCTTGAATATGTGAATCCGGAAAAACAGAGAAGAATTGCACAGGAAACTTTGGAAATTTATGCTCCTTTTGCAAACAGATTCGGACTCGGACAGGTAAAGTGGGAACTGGAAGATCTTTCATTTAAATACTTAAACAGGGAAGCCTACGAAGAACTGGTAAGAAAAATTAAAAGTAAAAGAAGAGAAAGAGAATCTTATATTAAAAAATTTACAGATCCTGTTCTTGATAAACTTGACGAATATAATCTTAAGTATGAAATATCCGGAAGACCGAAACATCTTTATAGTATATATAGGAAAATGGTAACCCGCAATAAACCATTTGAAGAAATTTACGATTTGTTTGCAATTAGAATAATTCTGGATACCGAAAATACAAATGACTGCTATACAACTTTAGGTATAGTTAATCAAATGTATATGCCTGTTCCTGATAGATTTAAAGATTATATATCAATTCCAAAAACAAATAACTATCAATCAATCCATACAACCGTAGTTGGTCCTGAAGGACGTCTTGTTGAAGTTCAAATAAGAACCAGAAAAATGCATGAGGTTGCTGAAAAAGGCGTAGCCGCTCATTGGCGCTATAAAGAACATAAAAATGCTTCGGATAAAGATCTGGAAAATTGGGTGAACTGGATTAGGGATATATTTGAAAATGCTTCCAAAGACGAAGCTCGAAAAGATCTTTTGGAAAACTTTAAATTAAATCTTTATCAGGATGAGATTTATGTTTTTACTCCGAAAGGAGATTTAAGAAGACTTCCGGTTAATTCTAGTCCTGTAGATTTCGCTTTTGAAATTCATAGTAAACTCGGTGAACATTGTATTGGAGCAAAAGTTAACGGTAAAATCGTTCCTTTAGATACTATACTTCACAGCGGCGATCAGGTTGAAGTTATTTCTTCAAAAAATCAGCATCCGAATAAAAACTGGATAAAATTTGTAACAACTCATAAGGCAAAATCTGCTATTCGTAAATGGATTAACAAAGAAGAAGAAAGTGTTGTAAAAGCTGGTAAAGATATTTGGGAAAAGAAAATTAAAAAACTTAAACTAACTTTTGAGCCTGCTGATATGGTAAAGTTGATTCAAAATTTAAAGTTCGAAAACAACAGGCAGTTCTTTAAAGCGATCGCTCAAAATCATCTGAATTTGGATGAAGTATTGACAGCATCACAGGAAAGAGAGAAAAAAGAAAAGGTTCCTGTTTTGGAATTTGATTCATTTGCCAGATCAGCGAGAAATGATATCGGAGGAATTCTAGTTGAAGGAACCGATACAAATATTTTATATTCCTATGCAAAATGCTGCAACCCGATTCCCGGAGATCCTGTAATCGGTTATATAACTATTGGAGAAGGAATTAAAATTCACCGAAAAACCTGCAGTAATTTGCTGAAAATTTCCGAAAAAGATGGAAGTAAACTGGTACCGGTTCAATGGCCCGAAACAGAAGAATCGTTATTCGTTGCCGGTATTACTATTATGGGAGAAGATTCACCGGGAATTTTAAATGAAATTTCTCATGCAATTGTTTCATTTCAAAATACAAATATTAAATCTATAAATATTAATACCGGTGATTCAACTTTTGAAGGAAGCGTAACACTTTACGTTCATAATCTGGAACACTTATCCAGAATTATAGAAAGACTAAAAAAATTGAAAGGAATTTATTCTGTTGAAAGATTTGAAAGTGTTTAATGTCCGGACTTGATAATGATAAATTAAAAAGAATTTTAGGGATTGATTACGGTAAAAAAAGGATTGGTTTGGCAATCTGCGATCCTCTTTTAACTTTTGGCTATCCGTATAAAACTATCCTTAATGATCAAAACCTCTTTAAAAATTTAAAACAGATAGTTCAAAAACAAAATATCCAAAAAATAATTTTAGGATATCCTTACGAACTGAAAAAAAGTCCAACCTCAATTACTGAAGATATTTCAAAATTCAAAGAAAAATTAATATAAAGAATTTAAACTGGAAGTAATTCTTTGGGATGAAAAATATACTTCTGCAATTGCAAAAGAAAAAGTGCTCCAGTCGGTAAATAAAAAATCTAAAAGAAGAGATAAAGGATTACTCGACCAAAATTCTGCCGCAATAATTCTCCAGGAATATTTAGATGAATGCCGGAGCAAGCATTCTAAAAATTGACATTTAACCTCATAAAAACTATTTTTATTGATAAATAATCATAATTTTGGGAGCATGCTAATATGCCACATGATTCTATCGGAATTATTGAATTTACAGATTATGCTCCTGCTTTTTCTTTTCTAAATAAAATTCTTCAGGATTCAAAAATCAAATTTCTAAATAAAAATAAGATATCCGATGATATTATTTCTCTAATATTTGAGGGAAATTTTGATTTGCTAAATAAAGAATTTAATGATGCCAAAATAATGTTGAAAAACGGTGAACTATTTTCGGAATGTATAATTAAAGATCCGCATGTGAAAGTAAGTAACATTTTTTTGAAAGGAAATTAATATGGAAGAAGCAATTGGAATACTGGAAACCAAAGGTCTTGCCTCTGCAATTAGTGCTGCAGATTCAATTATAAAAAATACTAGCGTTAAGATTTTGGGAAAAGAACAACTTAGCGGAGGTTATGTTAGCATATTTATTTACGGTGAACTTTCTTCAGTCAATAAAGCTGTTACAATCGGAAAAGAAAGTGCCGAAAAAATTGCTCCGGTTTTAGCATCAAATATAATCTCAAAACCTTCGAAGGAAATTTTTGAACTTCTAAATCTTAAGTTTGAAGAAAATCAACATGAAGAAGAATTTTCAGAAATCGCGGATAAAAAAATTGAATTTCCTTCTTCCTTGAAACCAAAAGATAAAAGTATTAAGCATGTTGCTTCTAAGGAAAATCAAAAACCTTCTATAAAAAATGAAAATAAAGAGAATTCTGTCAAAAAGAATGATACTATAATTAGACTAAGAGACGAAGCATTGAAAATTAATGCAGCGGGAAATAAAAAATCAAATAATGTAAAAGAAGTGAATATAGATAATGGTGATTTGGATTCAATGAATGTTCATCAGCTTAGAAAATTAGCCAGAAGCACCGAAGGGTTTCCAATTAAAGGAAGAGAAATTTCCCGGGCTAACAGAACAGAATTGTTAATTCACTTTAAAAAAATTGCGTGAAATTTAACTCCGCTCAAAGTGGAGTTTTTTTATATTTATTTTACTTTATATTTGTAAAATGAAGAAAAATCTCCATATAGTAATCCTTTCTGTTCTTTTTTCAATTATCCTTTGGGGATCAATATCTTTATCGGATGATTATTATGCTACATACGAAATTCCGATTAGATTAGTAAATTTTCCTAAAGGTTATACAACCGGAACTCCAATTCCACAAAAGGTTTCAATCAAATTAAAAGGACACGGCTGGAAATTGATTTCAGTTGCCATCAGCGGCAAATCGGATTATTTAATTTCGGTTGAAGGTGACAGCGGAAAAAGATATGTAAATCTTTATAACTATTTAACCGAAAACCAATGGCTTTCCAGCGATATGGAAGTAATAGATATTACTCCAGATACATTATCTTTTTATGTAGAAAGAATTTCTCACAAAAAAGTTGCAGTTATTTCAGATTTAAATTTAAAATTTAAACCGGGATATGGACTTGCAACGCCATTAAAAATAACCCCTGATTCTACAATTGTAAACGGACCTGTAAGTAAATTAAAAAATTTAAATGCTGTTCCAACAGAAAATATTACTATTGAAAATCTAGATGATCAAAAGATAGCCAGAGTTCCGTTAAAAAATATTCAGGGAATGGATTATGAATCTGCTTTAGTAAATGTTTTTCTTAATGTTCAAAAAATTGTAGATAAAAACATTGATAATTTACCTGTTGAAATTTTAGATGTTCCGAGAGACAGGAGTGTAGTTTTACTGCCGAATAAAATAAGTATAGGAATTAGAGGAGGAATCGACATTCTTGGTAAACTGACTTCGGATGATTTTAAAGCATATTTAAATTACCGTGATGTTGTTCTGGATACTGTCGGCAGTGTTGTTCCGCAAATTAAACTTCCTATAAATACATCTTTAATTTATATAAAACCCGAAAGACTTAGATATATTATTAAAAAATTCAATTAAGTAAAAAATGTTTATCTCTTTTGAAGGAATTGACTTTTGTGGTAAATCCACTCAAGTTGAATTATTAAAAAAATATCTCTTATCCCAAAACAAAATTGTGAAAATTATAAGAGAACCCGGCGGAACTGATTTATCGGAAGAAATTAGAACTATTTTGCTGGATAAAAACAACAATCATATGTTTATGGAAACGGAGATATTTTTGTTTTCTGCATGCAGGGCTCAGTTAGTCAGAGAAAAAATTAGACCTTATCTTGAAAAGAAAATATATGTAATTTCCGATAGGTTTCACGATTCTACTACAGCATATCAAGGTTTTGGAAGAGGAATTCCAATTGAAACTGTAGAAAAAATTAATAAACTTGCTATCGGAAATACAATTCCGGATTTAACTTTTTTTATTGATATCCCGGTTGAAACTGCTGAGCAAAGAAAATCACTTAAAACAAAAATGGATTTGGACAGAATTGAAAGTACCGAAGGTGATTTTTATAGAAAAGTCAGGGAGGGATATATTCATCTTGCAAAAAATGAAAAAAGATTTAGAAGAATTGACGGAACACTTACTATTGAAGAAATTCATAATAAAATATTAAATGAAATTTTATTGTTTGAGAAAAAGGAGTTTGTATGAGCTTTAATAAAGCATATAAATATGTATTAGCCGGATTTGTTATAATTCTGTTTTCCGGATTTTTTCAAGGGAACGATATATACTTTGAAATTTCCAAAAACATAGATCTTTTTGGAAAAGTTTATAAAGAAATTTCAACAGACTATGTTGATACAATAAATCCCAAAGAATTTATGAGAGCCGGAATAAGAGGAATGCTCGGTTCTTTAGATCCTTACACAATTTTTATTGATGAAAACGAAAAAGAAGATATTGACTTATTAACAAACGGAAAATACGGAGGAGTTGGAATTTCAATAGGTGTAAGAGGAGATAATGTTACAATCGTTGAAGTACTCGACGGATATTCGGCGCAAAAACAAGGTGTTAGAATTGGTGATATTTTATATGAAGCCGCAGGTACAAAAATAACTCCCGAAAATGTAGATGAAATTTCTTCCTTAGTTAAAGGTGAACCTGGGACAACTGTGGGAATTAAAATAATTAGAAACGACGGCAAAGATACTCTTTCTTTTAACTTAATAAGAGAAGAAGTTATAGTTAAAACATTAACATATTACGGATTTTATCCGAAGAACAGCAACAATGTATATTTAAAGCTCACAAGTTTCAGCAGATCTGCTGCAGATGAGATTACAAAAGCGTTAAGAGAATTAAAAGCTCAAAAGGATATCAAATCAATTGTTCTTGATTTAAGAGGAAATCCCGGCGGACTTTTGGATATTGCAGTAAACATTTGTGATAAATTTTTGCCTAAAGGGGATTTAATTGTTACAACAAAAGGAAGAGAAGAAAACTCTGAAAAAAAATATACTGCTAATGAAGAACCGCTTGTAGGCAATGCAAGATTAGCTGTTCTAGTTAACGGAAATTCGGCATCTGCTTCAGAAATTACGGCTGGGGCAATGCAGGACCATGATAGAGGGGTTATAATCGGAACAAAATCTTTTGGAAAAGGCTTAGTACAGACTATAACTCCTTTGGATTATAATACTTCGCTTAAAATAACAACGGCTAAATATTATACTCCAAGCGGAAGATGTATTCAAAAAATAGATTATTCAAATAATAACAAAGTTATTTCTTCAAAAGATTCAATTTCAAAAGCAGCATATTATACGGATAATAAAAGGGAAGTATACGGAAGCGGTGGAATTACTCCGGATTCCACAGTAAAATTTATTATTGAAGGAGGAGTAACAAAAGAGCTTTTAGCTAAAGGATTATTCTTTCAATTTGCGGATCATTATTATTACAAACATCCGGGTGAAGATTTTAATAAATTAGATGATAATGTATTATTTAAAGATTTATTGAATTATCTTAAGCAGGAAAATTTCACATATCAGTCTGAAGCAGAAAAAAACATAAATAAAATGATAAGCGACAGCGAAAGTAAAAATCTTGATAAAGAATTAATTACGGATTTAAAACTTGTAAAATCTCAATATGATAAACTAGACAACAGCGAATATAAAATTTATAAAGATGAAATTATTAGAGAAATAAAAGTTGAACTAGCTTCAAGATACAACGGAAACGAAGGTAAAGTTGAAGAATTTTTAAAATTTGATCCGCAATTTGAAACTGCATATAAAGTTGTTTCCGATTCGGAAGTTTATAATAAATTATTACATGCTAATTGATTGAAATAGTTTTATTAATCCTTTTTTTAATTATTGGTTATTTCACCGGACTATTTTCTGCAATGGTAGGAATCGGCGGAGGACTGCTTTTTGTTCCAATTTTATATTTAACTCTGCCTTACGCCGGAATTGAAAATTCTCAAATTACATACATAGTACTTGCCACTTCATTATTTGCAGCAAGTATTAATACTTTAAGTGCTTTTCTGAATCACTTTTGGGTAAAGAATATTATTCTTAGAAAAGTAATATTTTTTGCAATTGGAACCGCTATTTCATCGGTTTTTTCTTCTTTATATACTCCATCAATTGATCCTTTATATTTAAAAATAATCTTTGCGGTAGTTTTTCTTTTAATATCTTTAAAAATGTTTTTTGAGAACAGAAGAAAAACAGAAATAAGAGAAAAAACTCTTTTAACAAATGATTTTTATCTTATTTTATTTGGATTATTAATTGGTCCGGTTCCAGCATTTGTAGGAATCGGCGGAGGCATTTTGTTCGTTCCGGTTTTAATATACTTTTATCATATTGATATTAAAAAAGCAATCGGAACATCTGCCGGAATTGTTTTTATAACTACGGCATTAACATCTTTTTCATATATGTTTCAAAAACCTTCAATAGAACCTGTCAACTTTCAAATTGGATATGTATATCTTCTTGCTGGAATACCGTTAGGTTTAGGTGCAATTTTCGGGGCTGCAAATGGAGTAAGAATAATGGTTAAATCTTCTTCTGTTTTTATTAAAAAAATATTTGCTTTCTTATTGCTTATAGCAGTTCTAAAAATTATTTTAGAATTATGAAAGAGTTAAAAATTATTTTTAGAAGAGATCCCGGATATATAGAATGTCCATCATGTAATTCATATAATTCTCTCTACAGGTCTCATTCAAGAAATTTTTGGGAAAATCTTTTAAAGAATTTAACTTTTTATAAAATTTACAGATGCAAAAATTGCGGGTGGCGAGGATATCTTACTTCGTTTATAATTACATCTAAATCCGTAAGGAATATATTATTTTTTACTTTGCTTGCTTTAGTAGCAGCTTTTATTGTACTCCAAGTTCTGCACAGGTTTATTCATTATTTTATTTTTAAAAACAATACAAATTGCGTTATATCACTTAAATAAAATTATAAATCCAATAATTAATTTCTTTAGGTATTATTAAAATAAATTTAATTAAATTGATTTCGCAATAAATATTTATATCATAAGACTTTAAGATAATTTAAATTGAATTTATTCTTTATAATAAATTTTGTGAGGGTCAATTAAATTAAAATTTTGTTGAAAAATAATTAAATAACATTTGTTTTATTTACATTATTTTTTAATTTTGACGGTCAAAATTTATGAAAAAGTTTATGATAAAATAATCATAAACAGCATAGACGAAGCATCTTTTGATATTCCGCTTCAATGATTCAGTAAATAAAACAAACCAATAAATAGAAGTAAATTTTTTAACAAATTTAAACATTAGCAATGTTTGAAGTGTTAATGTTTTTAAAATATTATGCATGTAATTTCTAAGGATTAATGATGAAAAATTCTCTAATTGATCATTCAATCAGAATCCGCCTGCCGATTACAATTTTTGTCATAATAGCCTCCTTCGCGTTAACTTATTTTGCATCTAAAGCAGAGAGAGATCAAGTTGGTTATTCTCCTGATCAGCCAATAAAATTTTCTCATAAACTTCATGCCGGTCAAATGAAAATTGACTGTCAGTATTGTCATACTGGTGTTGAAAAATCCAGAGTTGCAATGGTTCCGCCAGTCAATACATGTATGAACTGCCATAAGATTGCAAGAAAAGACAGACCTCAAATAAAAAAATTAACCGAGTATTATAAAGAAGGAAAAGCTTTACCTTGGCAAAGAGTACATAGAGTGCCGGATTTTGTTTATTTCAATCATAGTGTGCATGTAAATATGGGAATTGACTGCGTCAGCTGTCATGGAGATGTAAGGCAAATGGATAAAATTGCTCAGATGCATTCATTTACTATGGCGGCCTGTTTGAATTGTCATCGAAATCCTAAAGAACAAATACCATATTTAAAAAATATAAAAAACGGTCCGGAATTTTGCGTTGCATGTCACCGTTAATTTGGAGCTAAAATGGAAATTCAAAAAATTATAAATAAAAAAATACAGCGTAAAAAGTTTTTTATTTCGCTTGGAACCGGTTTTGCCGGATTCATGCTGCTTAAAAGTTTTCCTTTTAGTTTCTTTAACAAAAATTCAAATTCCTTAAAGGAAAACAGAGAAATAAATATTAAAATTAATCCTTTGGCAGTGAGAAGAAATAAAATAGGTGGGAATAATGGCTGATAAAAATGACGGATTGGATCAAAATAAAGAAAACAAAATACCCGATCCTAATTATTGGCGGAGTTTAGCCGATTTACATAATGACCCGAAATTTATCGAAGCAAGTCATCATGAATTTAAAGAAGGTGTGAAAGACGATTTTAGTTTAGGCAATTTATCAGGAATTTCAAGAAGAAAATTTTTAGCTTTGATTGGAACTTCTGCAGCACTTGCCGGAGCAGGCTGTGCGGATTACAGAAGTAACGGTGAGATAATTCCTTATGTAAAAAAGCCTGAAGAAATTACTGTCGGTAAACCAAATTATTATTCTTCTACTTGTACTGCCTGCGGAAACGCATGCGGAATATTAATTAAAACAAGAGAAGGCCGGCCGATTAAAGTCGACGGCAATCCAGATCACCCCGTAAGTAAGGGAAAAATTTGCTCTTTTGGACATGCTAATATTTTAAATTTATACGATCAGGAAAGACTCCGCCAGCCATTAATAAATAATAATGGTTCATTTTTTAAAACTGATTGGAATACTATTGATAAAGAAATTGTAAAAGCTTTGAATCAAGTTGGAGAAAAACAAATTGTTTTTATATCTCATACAATTTCATCACCAACAACAAAAAAATTATTCGAAGACTTTAAGAAAAGATTTCCGTCGACAAAATTATTGACGTATGAATTAATTGATAATAGAAATAGAAAATCTGCATGGCAAAAATGTTACGGCACAAAAAATTATCCTTTAATAAAATGGAATGAAGCTAAGATAATTGTTAGTCTCGAATCTGATTTTTTAGGAACCGGCGGGAATACAGTTGAAAATCAAAGACTTTTTGCAGAAGGAAGAGACTTAAAAAATATTAAGAACTTCAACAGACTTTATGCATTTGAAGGAAGCATTTCGTTAACAGGCAGTAATGCTGATTACAGATTAAGATTAAAGCCTGAAGCTCAATTTGATTTGGTCATGGCATTATTAAATGAACTTCAAAAAAGAAGCGCCTCTAGTCTGCCTTACGATTTAAGCAGTATTGCAAATATTACTCTAGATGATTTTGCTTCAAAGCATTCTATCTCTTCTAAACAGCTTAGACTTTTACTTGATGATCTTGCATCTAATAAAGGTCAATCCATAATCCATGCCGGTGATACTCTGCCGGAAAATGTTCACATTGCAGTTAATCTTTTGAATGAAGTCTTAGGAAACACCAAATTATATAGAACGGATTCTGCTATGGAAAATCAATTTCCATTGGCTGATTATGATGATTGGAACGTTCTTATTAGTGACATGAATTCCGGTAATATCGGAATGATTGTACATTTTGATTCTAACCCTGTTTTCCATTTGCCTGATGATTTTGGATATGATAAAGCTTTGAAAAAAGTTCCGATGGTTATTAGTATTACAGAAAGTGAAAATGAATCCAGTGAATTAGCAAATTATGTCCTTGCATCAAACCATAATTTTGAATCTTGGGGAGACGCAAAAAGAAGAACTGGTTTTTATTCTTTACAGCAGCCTGTAATTGCACCAATTTTTAATACACGTCAAAAAGAAGCAATTCTTTTAACCTGGATTAGTGATAAACCCGAAAGATTTGATGAAACAATTTATCATAAATACTTAAAAGACAATTGGCAGAATAATGTTTATCCTGCTTTGAACAGTAAATTAAAATTTGATGAATTTTGGTATGGTTCTCTGGAGCAGGGAATTGTAATGAAAGATGAACAAGTACCGAATTACGGGAAATTTAACTCTGTAGTAATTAATGAACTTAAAAATAATTCAATAGGAAATTCAGGATATACAATTCTGTTAAGAGAAAGTTATTCACTTAAAGATGGAAGATTTGCAAATAACGGATGGCTGCAGGAATTACCTCATCCAGTTAGTAAAATTACATGGGATAATTATGCTGCAGTTTCTAGATCTACAGCAAAAGAATTAGGTGTAGAAAGTGGTGATTTAATTGAGGTTTCAATCGGAGATAGAAAACATAAGGTTGCAGCTTTTATACAGCCAGGTGCGGCAGATAAAATTTTAACTATAGAATTAGGGTATGGAAGATCTAAAGTAGGAGTTGTCGGCAGCGGAACCGGATTTGATTCAAGCTCTTTAATGTCTAAAGAAAGCGGCTTTTCTCAATGGATATATAGCGGTGCAGAAGTAAAAAAAATTGAAGGAACTTATCTGCTTGCTACAACTCAAGAGCATCATAATTTTGATTCAGGTTTTACTAAAGATCAATCTGAAATTAGAGGGATTGTAAGAGAAGGAACCGTTGCTCAGTTTATTTCAAATCCTCATTTTTTAAATGAACACAATGAAGAAGAAAGAAGTTTATACAACCGTCATGATTACCCGGGCGTAAAATGGGGAATGTCAATCGACCTTAATAAATGTATCGGCTGCGGCGAATGTGTCGTAGCGTGTATTTCTGAAAATAATGTTCCGATTGTTGGTAAAGAGCAAGTACATAAAGGCAGGGAGATGCACTGGCTTAGAATTGACAGGTATTATTCCGGAACAGTTGAAGATCCTAAAATTAGTGCTCAGCCAATGTTGTGTCAGCAATGTGATGATGCTCCTTGTGAAAATGTTTGTCCGGTTTTGGCTACTACTCACAGCCCTGACGGACTAAATCAAATGATTTATAATAGATGTGTTGGAACAAGGTATTGTTCAAATAACTGTCCTTATAAAGTAAGAAGATTTAACTTCTTTAATTTCAGAGATCACTTCAAAGATGATTACCAGGAAAACAATCTGTTTAACCTTGTTTATAATCCTGAGGTTACAGTAAGATCTCGCGGAGTTATGGAAAAATGTACTTTTTGCGTGCAAAGAATAATGAATGCAAGATCCGAGGCTATAAAAGAGGGAAGAGAAGTAAAAGGAACGGATGTTAAAACTGCATGTCAGGAAGCTTGCGGAACTAATGCAATTAATTTCGGCGATATGAACGATAAAAATTCTGAATTTTATAAATATAGACATCATGAATTAGGTTATTATGTTTTAGAAGATTTAAATACCAGACCTAACGTTACTTATATAGCAAAATTAAGAAATACTCATACGGAGGAAGTATAAGTGAATATTGACTATACTCAGGAAGTTCCTATTGTCGAAGGCGGATTAACCCGTGCAGAAATAGAATCCCTGGTTGCCAAACCTCTTGAAGAAAAACCTAATAAAAAATACTTTGTTGCTTTAACAATTTCTGTAAGTGTTTTGATTTTCGGTGCGGTTTGTTTAGCAATAAGTTTTTATTATGGTGTTGGAATGTGGGGCAACAATATTCCGGTTGCCTGGGGATTTCCAATAGTTAATTTCGTATTCTGGATAGGAATAGGCCATGCCGGGACTTTGATATCTGCTATTTTATTTCTCTTAAGACAAAAGTGGAGAAATGGAATTGCACGATTCGCTGAAGCAATGACAATATTTGCAGTAATGTGTGCGGGTATGTTTCCGCTTATTCACGTCGGACGACCCTGGTTGGCAGGTTATTTAATTCCATATCCCAATCAGCATACTCTTTGGGTTAATTTTATTTCTCCTCTTGTATGGGACTTTTTTGCAGTGTCAACTTATTTTACTATTTCACTTTTATTCTGGTATACTGGTTTAATTCCGGATTTTGCTTCTCTTAGAGATAAAACAGCTTCTAAAGTTAAAAAAGTTATCTATTCGGTTTTAAGTTTAGGCTGGAGACATTCACACAGACAATGGCAGCATTATGAAAAAGCATATTTAATTTTAGCAGGCTTAGCAACTCCTCTGGTTCTTTCAGTGCATAGTGTTGTAAGTTTTGATTTTGCAGTTGCTATTCTTCCCGGATGGCATTCAACAATTTTTGCTCCTTACTTTGTTGCCGGTGCAATCTTTTCAGGTTTTGCAATGGTAATGACGGTAATGGTTATTGTTAGAAAAGTATTCGACCTTGAACAAATAATTACTTTAAAAGTTTTGGAAAATATGAATAAGGTAATTTTGCTTACGGGTTCAATGGTTGGTTATGCATATATAATGGAATTCTTTATATCATGGTACAGCGGTAATCCAATAGAACAATTTGTTTTTATTAATAGAGCATTCGGACCTTATGCTTGGTCCTATTGGGTAATGGTAAGCTGCAACGTACTTTTCCCTCAGCTATTTTGGTTTAAGAGAATTAGAAGATCAATACCAATAATGTTTATTATTTCAATTTTAGTAAATGTTGGAATGTGGATGGAAAGATATGTAATTATTGTTACATCTCTGCATAGAGATTATTTGCCTTCAAGCTGGGGCATGTTCCATCCGACAATTTATGATTTCGGAATTTTGGCCGGTAGTTTCGGATTATTCTTTACTTTGGTTCTTTTATTTGCAAAATCATTACCGGTTGTATCAATTTCAGAAGTAAAAGCGTTAACAGAAGGCTCACAGCCCTCACACGCGCATGCCGACGGAGGACATAATTAATGGATAGAACAGATAAAATTTTCGGTGTTACCGGATTATTTGACGATCCAAATAAAATAATAAATGCTGCCGATAAAGTTTCAAGCAAAGGCTATAAAAAATTTGATGTAAATACTCCTTATCCGCTTCATGGTATGGATAAAGCAATGAAGCTTAAACCATCCAGAGTAGGATTTGTTACTCTGTTTTTAGGATTTTCGGGTACTGCATTTATACTTTTATTTATGGGATGGGCTATGGCAATTAATTATCCGATTGTTGTCGGCGGAAAACCATTTTTTGCATTACCTGCTTTCATTCCGATAACTTTTGAATTTACTATCCTTCTCGGTGGAGTTTCTACCGCTATTGGAATGATTGCTGTCTTTGTAGGATTGCCTAACCATAATAATCCTTTGCACGATACCAATTATATGAAAAATGTTTCATTAGATAAATTTGGAATTGTTGTTGAAGCTTCTGATCCTATGTTTAATGAAAATGAAGTTAAAAATTTATTAAGCAGTTTAGGTGCCCAAAATATTGAAACTGTATATTTCCCAATAATTGAAAAATATCCTGTATTTGAACCTAAGTTTCTTGTCTTTCTTGCAATTGTTGCAATAGTAGTTTCCGGTTCAACATATTTAACATTAAATAAGTTGATGTATATGGTCCCTTTTAATTGGATGGATATTCAAGCTAAAACAATACCACAGCAAAAGAGTACTTTTTTCACTGATAATTTTGGAATGAGAACTCCGGTTGAAGGAACAGTAGCAAAAGGATATTTACCTTATCCATTTAAAGGACAAATAGATACCAAGGCCGGATTAGAGAATCCTTTACTACCAACAAAAGAAGTATTGGAATTAGGTAAAAAGAAATTTTTAACATTCTGCAGCCCTTGTCACGGCAACCTGGCCGAAGGCAACAGCAGACTGCGCGGACAATTCCCATCTCCGCCTTCTCTGCATACAGAAAGAGCAATGAATTTCAGTGACGGATATATTTTCAATTTAATTACAAACGGAGGCGCAGTAATGCCCTCATACAAAGATCAGATTAATAGAAAAGAAAGATGGTCGATTATTAATTATGTAAGAGTTCTGCAGAGAGCAACAAATCCTAAAAAATCCGATTTCCAAGAGATTAAAAAGGAGTCTGGTAAAAATGCCCAATAATGAAACCGGTTATATAAAAAAAGAATTGCCGAAAAGTATTGAAAAAATTGGATATGCTCTTTTAATAATTGGAGGGGTTTTAGGTATACTAAGCTATATAATAGAACCATCAAGAGCTTCATTCAGTTATTTGACAACCTATTTGTTTATTCTAAGTGTTGGTATTGGTTCATTGTTTTTAGTTGCCTTGGAATATGCGGCAGGAGCAGTATGGAGTGTTCCATTTAGAAGAATAGGCGAGTTTTATTCAGCTATAATTCCATTCTTAATTATTTTAGCTGTTCCACTTATTTTTAATCTTCATGATTTATTTGAATGGACAAATCCTGCAGTAGTAAGTACGGATAAAGTTTTACAATCAAAAGTTCCTTATTTAAATATTCCTTTCCTTTTAATAAGAACCGCAGGCGTTTTATTAATTTGGATGATGTTCTACTCCTTGATAATTAGAAATTCAAGGAAACAGGATTCGCTTCCTGATCAAAATTTAACTACTAAAAATATTAGAACTTCTGTAATCTTTATGCCGGTGTTTGCTTTTACTATTTCTATAATTGCTATAGATTGGATGATGAGTATTGAACCCCACTGGTTCTCAACAATTTTTGGAGTTTACTATTTCTCGGGAACTGTCTGGTGTGCTTTAGCGATAGTAACATTTACAGCAGTAAAATTAAAAGAAAATGGGTACCTATCAGATAAAATAGGTGATGATCATTTTTACAGCCTTGGAACTTTAATGTTTGCTTTTACAGCTTTCTGGGGATACATAGCTTTTACTCAATATATGCTTATTTGGTACGGTGATCTTCCTGAAGAAACAAGCTGGTTCTTTCATCGCTGGGACGGAGGCTGGAAATATGCCTCAATATTATTAGTTATTACACATTTTATAGTTCCGTTTTTTGCTTTAATTTCTTCCAGAGCTAAAACAAATAAAAAAAGATTAAAATTTATTTCAATTTGGATTTTAATTTGCCACTTATTTGATATTTATTGGATGGTTATGCCGGGAATGCAGGTTGATGCAGGAGGATATTATTTCAGCTGGAGTGATTTAGTTTTTCCGATTGCTGCCGTAGGAATTTTAATTATAACTTTTAGTATGATGGCTAAAAAACATAATCTTATTCCTGTAGGAGATCCAAAATTAAACAGAGCTTGGAATTTCCATTTATAAAATGAGAATTTTATAGGGTCTTTATGAACAATAATGAAAATAATAATACTGATTCTTTTAAGAAATATTTTGTACTCGTATATCCGTATATTCTATTTATCGGAGTTGCAGTAGGATTATTTTATATAACTAAAATGAATAATGTTGCACTTTCAACTGTTCCTCCTCCGCTTCCGGATTCCACACAGCAGACTGCGGATTTTCAATTAAAAGAGCCTTCTAAAACTGCTGCCGCAGATATGAACAGTCTTATTCAAGCTTCTAATTCTTTAATTGATAAAGGAAAAAGTATTTTTCAAAGTACATGTTCAACCTGTCATGGTATGGATGGAAAAGGTGATGGTCCGGCTTCCAGCGGCTTAAAACCTTCGCCAAGAAATTTTACAAGTATGGATAACTGGATAAACGGCCCTTCTCTATCAGGAATTTTTACAACTTTATCAGAAGGAGTTTCCGGAAGTGCAATGGCTTCTTATGATCAATTTACTCCTGAAGAAAAATTTGCATTAGCTCATTATATAAGAAGTACATTTGTACCGAATCCTCCAGCACCGAATAAAGATAAACTTGCTGATTTAGATCAGAAATATGGTATTTCAACAGGAAAAGAAACAGCCGGACAAATTCCTTTAAAGGACGCAGTGATGATTGTTGAGAATGAAGCATCTGTTAAAGAAAAGCAATTAGTTGATATACTGAATAATATTAAAAAATCTAATATGGAAGATGGCGCTGTAATTTTTAAAGAGATAACTAATAATGAATTAAATGCTTTAACTGAATTAAGCAGAAATACAGATTGGAAATCAAACGAAAATTCTTTTGTCACTTTGGTTGTAAATAACGTAAATGAAGATGGTTTTAACAGCAGAGTATTTGAATTGAGTAATTCACAATGGAATTCATTATATAATTTCATCGGAAAATATTTTTGATATTAGGAGAATTTGATTAGATGAAAAGATTTTTGATCTTTATGATATTGTTGATGATTGTAAGCGTTCCTATTGTTTCTGCAAATGAATTTGATGGGAAAAATGAAACAAATTTGCAGGAACATTTAGGTGCAAAATTACCATTGGATTTATCATTTAAAGATGAAAATGGAAAAACTGTTTATTTAAGGGACGTCTTTAAAAAATCAACTGCTTTAGCTTTTGTGTATTATCATTGTCCGGGTATTTGTACTCCGTTAATGACTGAAATTGCAGAAGTCGTTAATAAAGTTGATTTGAAAGCCGGTCAAGATTACGATATAGTTACTATTAGTATGGATGATAGAGAAACTCCTAAAATTGCCAAAGATAAAAAAGCAAATTTTATGAGACTTGTAAATCCGGATTTTCCCGATAGCGCATGGAAGTTTTTGACTGGTGATAGTGCTTCGATAAAAAAAGCTGCTGATATTGCCGGATTTCATTTTCAGAGAGTCGGAAAAGATTTTATTCATACTGCGGTATTGATTTTTGTTTCAAAGGATGGAAAGATTTGCAGGTATTTATATCCTAGTTATACCGCAAATGTTGGTTTTGATATTTTACCTTTCGATTTCAAGATGGCAACTATCGAAACATCGGAAGGAAAATTAATGCCGACAGTAGGAAAAATTTTACAATTCTGTTTTAGTTATGATCCGCAAGGAAAGAAATACGTTGTAAACATTTTAAGAATTTTTGGTGCCGGAATTATTTTTCTGGCTGTAGTATTTGTACTCTATTTGACTGTTAAACCTAAGAAAGTTCAAAGTAAAACGAGGTAATAATTAATGGCAACCGATGCAGTAACTGTAAATAATAACGGCCATGTCAGTTATTTGGATTATAAAGGCAAACATAAAGGTATACTTGCCTGGATATTGTCGACCGATCATAAAAGAATTGGTATTCTATATATGGTCGCTCTTCTCAGCTGGTTTGCTGTGGGTGTTACTCTAGGTGTTTTGATTCGATTAGAATTATTGACACCTGGAAAAACAATTGTAGATCCTCAGACATACAATTCGTTTTTTACCCTCCATGGCGTTATAATGCTGTTCATATTTGTAATTCCCGGTATTCCTGCCGTGTTTGGTAATTTCTTTTTACCAATTATGCTTGGTGCGAAAGATGTTGCTTTCCCAAGACTAAATTTGCTGTCATGGTATTTGTATATGATAGGCGGACTTTTAGTAATTTTAGCAATTGTTTTACCAGGCGGAGCACCCGATACCGGCTGGACATTTTACATCCCTTACAGTGTCCGTACAGGAACAAATATGATTTTTGCATTGTTTGCTGTATTTGTTCTCGGATTTTCATCGATATTAACCGGGCTTAATTTTATCACTACTATTCACAGATTAAGAGCACCCGGGATGGGCTGGTTTAAAATGCCTTTGTTTGCATGGTCTTTATATGCAACCGGATGGATACAAATTTTAGCTACTCCGATCATCGGCATTACACTTTTATTAATTGTTATTGAAAGAGTGCTTGGTGTTGGTATTTTCGATCCAGCTTTAGGCGGAGATCCTATTTTATTTCAGCATATGTTTTGGATTTATTCTCATCCTGCTGTTTATATAATGGCCGTTCCTGCAATGGGTGTTATTTCAGAAATTTTACCTGTTTTTGCAAGAAGAACAATCTTCGGTTATAAATTCATTGCATTTTCCAGTTTAGGAATTGCACTTTTTGGTTCACTGGTTTGGGCGCATCATATGTTTGCCGCCGGCATGAGCGATACAGGTCAATTTGTTTTTTCTCTTTTAACTTTTTTAGTCGCTATTCCGAGTGCTATTAAAGTATTTAACTGGACTGCGACTTTGTATAAAGGATCAATACAACTTGATCCGCCGATGCTGTACGCTTTAGCCGCGATATTTTTATTTTCAATCGGAGGATTAACCGGACTTATACAAGGTGCATTAAGTGTTGATATCCATTTAACAGATACTGCTTTTATAGTCGGGCATATACATTATGTTGTATTTGGTACTACTGGCTTCGGTATTTTTGCGGCACTTCATTATTGGCTGCCAAAAATGTTCGGCAGAATGTACAACCACAAAACGGCTAAAGTTGGTTTCTGGATTTTATTTGTTGGATTTAATGTACTTTATTTCCCAATGTTTGTCATGGGCTGGTTAGGTATGCCGAGAAGATATTATGATTATCTACCGCAGTATCAGCCTTATCATGTTGTCTCAACCGTCGGATCATGGATTCTTGTTATTGGATTGATAATCATGTTCACAAATTTATTAAGATCTTTAAAACATGGTAAAGTAGTAACAGCAAAGAACATCTGGGGCGGTGAAACTTTGGAATGGACAGTCGACACACCACCGACTTTAGAAAATTACGAAGAAGTTCCTGATGTAACCGCAGGTCCGTATGAATACAAAATGAATGATGAACCTGTTATGGAAGGAGAGGAGGTATAGTGAGTACACAAGAACAAGCAGTCGCAGCTCACGTACATCATGATGATGTCGGAACAAAAATGGGAATGTGGATTTTCCTGTTTACAGAGTTAATCCTTTTCGGCGGTTTATTTCTGGCATATTCGGTTTATCGATTCCTTCATCAGGAAGCATTTCATATTGCTTCTCAGGGAATGAATACTTTCATGGGAACATTGAACACCGTTATACTTTTGACCAGCAGTTTAACTATGGCATTAGCAATTGCTGCTATGCAAAACGGGAAAAAAATATTATCAATAATTTTACAATCGACTACTATTTTACTCGGTGCGTCATTCCTTGTTAATAAATATATAGAATGGAGTGCTGAGTTTGCACATGGAAATTATCCCGGTTCGGCTGAATTGTTAAGTAAAGGTAAAGGTGAAATTCTTTACTTCGGTTTATATTATACAATGGTCGGTCTGCATGGATTGCATGTTATTATAGGAATGACAGTAATAGCATTCATGCTGGTTTTTACTATAAGAGATACAATTACAAAAGATAATTATGTTAAATTAGAAGCAGCTGGTTTATACTGGCACTTAGTAGATATTATTTGGATTTTCTTATTCCCATTATTTTATTTAATAACTTAAGGTTTTGTTAGATGGATCAAGAAACAACAAACAAAGTTCATGCTCCTAATTACGGTACTTATGTTTTGGTTTGGTTAAGCTTGTTAACATTAACTGCAGCTACTACAATTTTTGCCGGTATCAATTTTGGAGCATTTACAATTACTTTAGCGTTACTAATTGCCTGTACAAAATCTTATTTAGTTTTAACAGAATTTATGCACTTGAGAACAGAATCTAAAGCATTTAAGATTTTTGTATTTGTTGCAATTCTGTTTCTAACAATTTGTTTAGTACTTCTTTTTTCAGATTATTCCAATATGTAAGGTAAATTAATATGATTGCTGAAGCATCGAATTTTGTTGGAACTGTAGATTCTGCGTTTTTTATAATAGTTTCTATTTGTGTATTCTTTTTAGCTCTTATTACAACTTTAATGATTGTATTTGTTGTAAAATACAGCAGAAAAAGGAATCCTAGAGCTAAAAATATTCACGGAAGCATGACTCTTGAAATAACCTGGACTATCATTCCAACTTTAATCGTTTTAGTAATGTTTTGGATTGGCTGGACGGGATATAAACAGGAAGCAACCCCGCCCAAGAATGCAATGAAAGTTGATGTTTACGCTCAGATGTGGAAATGGAGCTTTAAATATAATAATGGTAAAGAAGCAGATACACTTTATCTGCCGGTCAATAAGGCAGTTTTATTCTACCTTCATTCAAAAGATGTTGATCATTCATTTTATGTTCCTGCTTTTAAAATTAAAAAGGACGTTATTCCCGGAAGAACAAACAAAGTTTGGTTCATTCCGGAAGAAGTAGGTTCTTATGATATCTTCTGTGCTGAATATTGTGGCTTGAGGCATTCTTATATGCTGTCAAAAACCATAATTATGCCTGTAGCGGATTTTAACAAGTGGTTGAATAAAGGTATGAAATCTGATTCAACAAAAGTAGCCAAAGATAAATCTTCTGATAAAATGGATTAGGCAAAAGTTTGAAAGAAAAGTTAAACATATTATTAGAATTAACTAAGATTCGAATTACTTCTTTTGTAACTGTTACAACAGTATTTGGTTTTATTATAGCTGCTGATGAAATAAATACAAAAGTAATTGCGCCTACTTTAGGTATTTTATTAATGGCCTGCAGTTCTGCTGTTATAAATCATTACCAGGAAAGAAAAACTGATGCACTAATGGACAGGACAAAAAACCGTCCAATTCCATCAGGAAAAATTAGTCCTAATAATGCGCTGATAATTGCATTGGTTTTATTTATTGCAGGCTCAATTACATTATACTTTGGTGCAAATGAATTAGCATGGGGATTAGCTCTGTTAAATTTAATTTGGTACAATGGAATTTATACTCCGCTTAAAAAAAGAAATGCATTAGCTATTATCCCCGGTTCAATGGTGGGAGCCATTCCGCCGGCTGTAGGCTGGGTTGCTGCAGGGGGAAGCATTTTTGATCCCAGAATTTTAATAGTATCATTTTTCTTTTTTATCTGGCAAATACCGCATTTTTGGCTGCTTCTTTTAGTTTTTGGCGGTGATTATGAAAAAGCCGGATTTCCAACTTTAACACAAATATTTAATTCTGATCAATTAGCCAGAATTACTTTTATATGGATTTTAGCTACTGTAGTTACATGTTTATTAATTCCTATTTTTGGAGTTGTTCAAAATAATGTTATTAACTTAGGATTATTTTCTGCCGGAATTTGGCTTTCATGGAAGGCTTTCAAATTATTAAGATCTAAAAGACAGAAAATTAACTTCAGTTTTGCTTTTAGAGAAATAAATTATTTTGCCTTAATGGTTGTAGTTTTAGTTTCAATTGAAAAATTATTTTTAATCTTTTAATTAGAAAAGAAAGAAACTTAAATGGATTTTCTTGATAAATTAGTAATTTCCTTATCAGGTGAGCATATTCAATTACTTCATTATTTGCAAATGCTCATTCTTTTCATATTTATTCCTTTCATAAGTATTGTTTTAGGAGGAACAACTCTTTCTTTGTATTATAGAAAAAAAGGAATTAAAGAAGAGAATAATACTTATCTAAAATTTTCTAAGGATATAATTGAAACTTTAACAATAAGCAAATGGGTAGGTTTAATTTTAGGAATTATGCCCGTTCTTACTTCTGTTTTATTAATGGTGCAAGTGTTTCATGGTTCAAAATTAATCTCTGTAAATTATCTCACGATTTCATTCTTCTTGATAGTAATTAGTTTGATATTTATATATTCCTACCGCTATTCGTTAAGTATTAATGAATTATTTAATGCTATCAAAAAATATAAAATTGATGATATTGAGGTTGAAGACTCTATTAATAAATTCAGACAAAATACAAGAAATATAGTCTCTAAAACAGGAATTGTCGGATTAGTTATTTTATTACTCTCATTATGGTTTTTTGTTGCCGCATTTGTTACCGCCTTAGAACCAAGCCAATTTACGGATAAAAATTTTATTTCTGTAATTTTACAATGGCATGTAATTTCTAAGTTTATATTCTTCATTCTTATTGCTTTTGCTTTTACAGGCGCTTCTATACTATTCTTATTCTTTTATTGGGAAGGTGGAAAGAAATTAATATCCGATTCGTACAAAGATTTTGTTAAAGATCTTTCGATTAAATTGACAATGACTGCATCTTTAGCTGTTCCTATTTTTATAGCTCTTAATTTATTTGCCTTACCGGATAATGCTTTCTCAAGTGCAGTATTCGGTTTTACAATTCTCGGACTTCTGCTTTTATTTTTATTATATCATATGCTTTATTCAATGATGAAATTTTCATCTTTGAAATTCAGCGGACAGGTATTTTTAGTAATGCTGTTTGTAATTTTTTCAGTTGTTGTAAAGGACCAGGCCGCAATTGATAATGCTACCGAACTGCAGTCTGAAATGTTGAGCAGTCAATATCAGGCTAAAATGCAGGAGATAATGGCAAAGACTGAAAAACCTAAAAAAATTAGTGGAGAACAAATATTCCAGAATATTTGTTCAGCTTGCCATGCTTTTGATCATAAAGTAGTTGGCCCGCCTTATCAACAGACAATGCCGAAGTATGAAGGTAAAATACCTCAACTAGTAAATTTTATTTTGAATCCTACTCAGAACAATCCTGGATATCCGCCAATGCCAAATCCAGGACTAACAAGACCGCAGGCTGAAGCTGTTGCACATTATATTATGAATACATATGAGCAGAAATATAAAAAATAAAAAAAGCTTTCCTGGTTAAAAGAATTAACATCTTTTATTGGAAAGCTTTGTAATTAATTTTAAGCAAGTATAGGAATTATTTCTTTTTGTCTTTCTCCGCCTGTTGCAATTACTTTTTTCTTTGGGTTGATATAAACATCGATTTCACTTCTTACTCCAAATTCTTTCATATAAATTCCAGGTTCAATTGAAAAAGATGTAGACGGTAGAATAAGTCTTTCATCTTTGGTTTCGTAATTATCCATATGTGCACCGCTGCCGTGCAATTCAGTTGTAATGGAATGACCGGTTCTATGGATAAAATATTTTCCGTAACCTGCTTTTTCAATTACTTTTCTTGCAGCACTGTCAACTTCATAACCTTTTACTTCTTTTCCTTGACTAAATCTTTTTGCAACTAAATCAAATGCCGTATCTCGAGCATCAGCTACAATGTTAAATATTTTAATATATTTTTCCGGAATTTTAGTTCCTACATATCCCGTCCAGGTAATATCTGCCCAAACTCCTTCAGGTTTATCAAGTTTAGCCCAAAGATCAATTAAAACAAAATCACCTTTTTTAATTTTTTTGTTTATTTTTTTAGTCGGTTCATAATGAGGATTTCCGCTATTTTCATTTACGCCTACAATAGGAGGTGAATCTGTATAATATTTTCTCTTTTTAAATTCATTCATTATAAACTGCTGAACATCATATTCATTAATACTTTTGCCTTTATTAATGTTTTTCTTTATAAAATCAAAGGATTTAAAAACTATTTCTGTTAATGCATTAGCAACCGGTTTATTTTCATTATATTGTTTTTCACTCCATCTGGCGCCGAACATTGATATGAGATCTCCGCTGCTTTGAATTTTCAATCCAAATGATTTAATTTGTTCAATTGTTCCGGCATCAACTTTTGATACATAAGGAATAGCATTTTTAGGTGAATATTCCATTGCAATTTTCTTTGCATTTTTTAAAGTCATTTTTAAGTGATCGGTAAGAGAAGTATGATTGGTATAAATTAATTTTTTCCCTGGTAAATGATCTAAAAAACCGGCTTCAATTCCGTTTACTATTTTAACCGGAGTACCGGATGCAGGTAAATAATAAAAAAATCTTCTGGTTAAATGACTTTTAGCAGGAATGTCCAAAATTTCAATTGCTAATTCGTTGCTTTTTCTAAAATCATAAAATAACCATCCGTCAATTTTCATTTCTTTAAGTATTTGTTGAGTTTTTTTTAAGTTGAAATTTCCCATTTAATACTCCTTTTGTGAGAATAATTATTACAGATGTAAATTATTAAAACGACTCTAAATGTAAGTATTTTTAGAACAATAAAAAGTAATCCAAGTTAAATGATTTAATTATTTCGGTCTAATTATAAGTTCTAAATTTGGGGAAAATATATAGACCTAAATAATAAGGTAAATTATTTATAAATTGATTATATTAAATCTAATATGTATTTTTTTTATAAAATCAATAAATAATACAACAAATAGGAGAGAGATGTTGAAGCCTCTATACAAACTAGTTGCAATAATTTTTATAGTATTTGGCTCTACAAGTTTTGCACAAGTTACTTACCAAATTGGTAGTGGAAGTGTCGCAAATGGAGTCACAGTATCTACTGATAATTTTTCAAAATTTACATCAGTTAAAGGAAAAGTTAAAATACCTAATATCGTTGAATATAAAGGTAAAGTAAGAATTGATCCAACTTTAAATTCACCGCCAGAGGGCTCAAATTATCAAGTAGATCCGGAAATTGGTAAAAATCCAACTGGTATAAGCGGACAAGGTGTATTAGTCAAAGATTTTAATGGTATTGATATGACTAATTCAATTCCGCCTGATCCTCACATGGCTGTTGGCCCGACACACATTATTGCTTGTGTAAATACAACTTTTAGAATCTGGGATAAAGAGGGTAATATTATAAAAACTATAAGTGCGGATTCCTGGTTCCAGTCTACATTACCGAATCCTGGAGCTTTTGATCCGCAGATTATGTATGATCATTATGCTAAAAGATGGATAATGTTATGGGATAATCAAAGCGATAATACTCAAACCGGATATTTTCTAATTTCAGTTTCGGATGATTCAATTCCATTAGGCACATGGTACAATTGGGCAGTCCCGACACATTTAAATGGTACTATCAATTCTGGTACTTGGGGAGATTATCCAGGAGTCGGTTACGATCAGCAAGCTTATTATATACATTCAAATCAATTTAGTTTTTCGAGTGGCTTTTTTCAGTATAGTAAATTAAGAATAATAGATAAATCTGAACTTTATGCAAATACTGCTGGTCAATTGGATTATACCGATATTTGGAATATAACTTATCCAACATCAGGGGATAAAGCATTTACTATAAGACCATCAATTACATACGGTAATTCTACTGATTATTATCTATTACATGCTCCATATTCAGCTAATTTTATGACTTTATATAAAATTACTAATCCAATTTCAAATCCTGTTTTAACTGGGGTAAATGTCCCGGTTACTTTTTACAATAGTGCTCCAAATGCAAACCAATTAGGCGGAGGTACAGCTTTAGAAGCTGGAGGAAGTTATATCAGACATGCACCAATTTATCAGGATGGATTTATATATGCTTCACATTCTATTAGAAATCCCGCAGCTGCTTCATTTTCCAGTCTAGCTTATGTTAAAATTAACACAACTAGTAATACAGCTGTAGAAGATCAATCAATGGGTGCAAGCGGTTATTGGTATATGTATCCAAATTTAACATTAGATAAAGACGGCAATATTGCAATTACTTATAGTAGGTCTGGTATAAATGAATATATTGGAGCTTTTTATACTACTAGACAGTCTAGTGATCCTCCGGGATTAAGCGGCAGCAAATTGTTAAAAGAAGGACAGGGTAATTATGTTGTTACATTTGGGTCAGGACGAAATAGATGGGGCGATTATATGGGGGCCTTTAGAGATCCTTCTGATGAAAATGAATTATGGATTTTTACCGAGTATGCCGCTGCAACTAATACTTGGGGTACTTGGGTTGGAAAATTGAGAATGATTCCTTTTAGCGGAGTATATTCTTATACAGATAAAACTTCATATAATTTTGGAAATATTGAAAAGAACACTAATAGTGATACTGCTACTGTGATTATTTCTAATTATGGCAGTTCAGATTTAGTAATAAGTGATATACCGCTATCAGTTGGACCTTTTCACATTCTTAATAATATAACTTTCCCATATAATATATCAACTTATGATACATTATTATTAAAATTTAATTTTGTACCTACAGATACAGGCGCATTTGACGAACATTTTACAGTAACTTCGAATGATCCTAACTTAACTGGTTATGATCTCAGCGGTAGAGGTTATGAAATTAATTCTGCTTATGGTAAAACTATGTATGCAGCTTCAGGCCAGGCAAATGATGCAAACTTAATGACAATAGATTTAACCAGCGGACAAGGTAGCATAATAGGTAATTCACCTTATGATGATGTAAGCGATTTTACTAGTATGAGTATTGATCCGCATACAAATTTATTATATGGTATTTCGACTAATGCAACAGAAACTAATGTGCTTAGAATAAACGCTTATGGCGGAGATGCATATACATTGTTTACGATACCTTTAGGAGATATGTATGCTTTTGCATTTGATACGTCCGGAACATTATACAGTGCATCAAAAACCGGTGAGTTATATAAAATAAATCTTTCAAATCACAGTTATCAATTTTTAGATAGCACTCATGTAAATATAGATGGTATGGCGTTTAGTACAATTACTAACCAATTATTTGCAACAAAGTTTGTACCTGTAATTGGTGATAAAGATTTAATATTTAAAATTGATGTTAATACGGGTGATACAACAACTGTTGGCCTTACCGGTTTTAATAGTTATTCACACAACGACTTAGCTTTCGATGAAAACGGAACACTTTATGCAGCCATCGGTTCGCCAAGTCAAATCAATAAATTAATTTCTATTGACACGACTACTGGTGTTGGTACTTTAATTGGTGATATTGGATTTAAAGACATTGCTGGATTAGCATATTCGGTTAACGGTGAACCAACTTACACAAAAAATGAAACCAATGCTTTACCATCTAATTATGAATTAAAACAAAATTATCCAAATCCATTTAATCCGTCTACAACTATAAACTATGCTATTCCTTACTCATCACAGGTAAAAATAGTTGTGTATAACTTATTAGGTGAAATTGTGAAGGAATTAGTGAACGGAGAAGAAACAGCCGGAAATCATTCTATAAGATGGGATGCAAGAAATAACTATGGTGCAAAAGTGAGCAGTGGTATTTATTTTTACCAAATTAAAGCATCTTCAAATGACGGAAAACAATTCACACAAACAAGAAAAATGGTACTTTTAAAGTAAGTTCATTTTTAACATTAATATTTTTATTAACAAAAAGCCGGAATAAAAAACCGGCTTTTTGTTTGATTTTTTCAATATTCACAAATAATAGCTAGTGAAATTATTTTGTAAAATGATTTTTTTTAAATAATTTTAAGTTTGTTTTAATTTTTCCAAATCCTTTAATTTTGATTTTATCACCAGGAGAATAGATGTATAAACTTTTAGGCACTTATAATGTAATTCCTTATTTACCCAAAAATTTAGAACCCTTAAGAGATATTGCATATAATATTTATTGGAGTTGGAATTCCGACGCCAGAGAACTATTCAGAAGACTCGACAGGGAATTATGGGAAGATACAAATCATAATCCTGTTATGATGCTGGGAAATATAGGCCAGAATAGGTTGGAAGAAGTTTCTCACGATGAAGGATTTGTAGCTCATTTAATAAGGGTACATAAGAAATTAAATGAATATCTTTCAGAAAATACCTGGTTTCAAAAAAATTATAAATTAAATAATGATTTTAATATAGTTTATTTCTCTGCTGAATTCGGATTAACCGAATGTCTTCAAACTTATTCCGGAGGTTTAGGTGTTTTAGCGGGCGATCATTTAAAAGCTTGCAGTGACTTAGGTATTCCATTAATCGGAATGGGTTTATTATATAAAGAAGGATATTTCCAGCAATACCTTAATTCTGATGGCTGGCAGCATGAAAGATATGAAATAAATGATTTTGACAATCTTCCGATGACAAGAATAACTCATGATAATGGTGAACCAATTGTTGAATCCGTTTCCTTCCCTGATAGAGATGTTTATTTCCAGGTTTGGAAAATTCAAGTTGGAAGAATACCATTGTATCTTTTAGATACCAATATCGATAAAAACTCTGATGTTGACAGAAAAATTACAAGAACGCTTTACGGCGGAAATGTTGAAACAAGAATTGAACAGGAAATTATTCTAGGAATAGGAGGAATCAGAGCACTTCATGCAATGAATATTAAACCTGCTGTTTGTCATATGAATGAAGGCCACTCAGCTTTTCTTTCTCTGGAAAGAATAAGATATCTAATTCAAAACAGTAAATTAAGTTTTGAGGAAGCCAGAGAGATAGGTTATTACTCAAATATATTTACAACACATACTCCCGTTCCGGCAGGTATCGATGTTTTTTCAAACGAATTAGTTGAAAAATATTTAGGGCATTATTATCGAAATGAATTAAAGATTTCAGATAAATTGTTTTATTCTCTTGGAACCATATTTAAGGACAAAGAAACAAGTGTATTTAATATGGCTCACCTTGCAATGAATACAGCCGGTTATATTAATGGTGTTAGTAAACTGCATGGAGAAGTATCGAAGAAAATGTGGGTTTCAGGTTATGAAAAAGTTCCATTCAATGAAATACCAATCGGATATATTACTAACGGAGTTCATATTAGATCTCATATTAGCAGAGAAATAGAAGATTTATATTTACAGTATATCGGCGAAAGATGGGTTGATGATCCTGCTTCAAGTGATCTTTGGGAAAGAATAGATAAAATTCCAGACGAAGAACTTTGGCGTACTCATGAAAGAAGAAGAGAAAGATTAGTTGCTTTTGCAAGAAGAAGATTAATCAAACAAATAAAAATTAGAGGCGGTAGTCAGGCGGAAATTGCTACCGCATCTGAAGTCTTAGATCCTTCTGCATTAACAATTGGATTTGCTAGGAGATTTGCAACTTACAAAAGAGCAACCTTGATATTTCATGATATTGACAGACTAGCTGATCTTCTTAATAACAGATCAAGACCGGTTCAAATTATAATTGCCGGCAAAGCACATCCAAAAGATGAAGAAGGAAAAAGATTGATTCAAGAAATTGTGCAGCTTGCAAAAGAAGAGCAATTTAGAAGAAAAGTAGTTTTTATAGAAAATTATGATATGAATGTTGCACATTATTTAGTTCAAGGATGTGATATTTGGTTAAATAATCCCAGAAGGCCTTTGGAAGCAAGCGGTACTTCAGGTATGAAAGTAGTTGCAAACGGAGGTTTAAATTTCAGCGTTTTAGACGGATGGTGGGATGAGGGTTTTGATCCTGAAGTTGGTTGGAAAATTGGAAATGGAGAGGAATATTCTGATCCTGATTACCAGGATGAAGTTGAATCCAGACAGCTTTATACTACTCTGGAATCTCAAATAATTCAATTATTTTACTCGAGAGGTGAAGACGGTCTGCCAAGAGAATGGATTTATAGAGTAAAAAATTCTATTAAAAAATTAGCTCCTTATTTTAACACACATAGAATGGTTCAGGAGTATTTTGAAAATTATTATAAGTCTTCAATAGAAAAACGTAATCTTCTTCTCGAAAATAATTGCAGTGAAATAAAAGAGCTAACTACCTGGAAACAAGAAGTCATTTCTCATTGGTCTTCAATTAAAGTAGTTGAAATTGAAACAAACGGTAATTCAAAAACTATTTATGTCGGTGAAAATTTACCAATTAAAGCTATAGTTGATCTTGGTGATTTAACTCCAAAAGATGTTGAAGTACAAATTTATTACGGTCCATTCGAAAAGCAGGATGATCCGGAGCAATTTAATTATGTAGTAATGAATGCGGATCCAAAGAAAAATAAAAATGGCTTTTACCGTTATTCAGGAGAAATATTGTGTAAAAGAAGCGGACAGCAATGCTACACAATAAGAATTCTTCCCAAGAATAATCTTCTCATACATCCATTTGAAATGGGCGTTGTTTACTGGGCAAAATAAAAAAGGTTTTGAAAAAGGCTGGTAATCCAATCAGCCTTTTATTTAATTAAAAAAAGTCTGGGTTTTCATTATTATTTTCTTCTTCATCTTCATTTGACATTGTAAACATTGAGCTTAACATATCCTTGAATTGCAGGCCATTTTCTAATTTAAATTTACTTAAAAGTGAATATTCTGCTAACCCGTTCAATACAAATTCCATCATTAAAAGCTGATTGTTTTTATTTTCCTTAGGAAAATATTTTTTGACTACATCTTGTAATCCAGGTACTTTACACAAAGTGTTTTCGTATTCCGCATTTGAAATTGTTGTAAATAAGTCAACTATATTACCTTTATTAAACCAATTTATAATTTTTTGATAAGGACTGCTTTCCTGATTCTTTTTTAGTTTCTCTGGAGTAGGAAAGTATTTTTCAAATAAATTTCTTATTGCTTTACTAATTAAAATATGGGCAACTTTAGATGGTCCTTCCTGTTCGCCTTCATAAACAAGTTCTATTTTGCCCGTAATTGAAGGAATAATCCCGTATAAGTCTGAAATTCTTAAATAAGTTTTCTGTTCATTGTTGATAATTAATCTTCTTTCTGCTGTACTAATTAAATTTTCGTATGCAGAAATAGTTAGTCTTGCAGAAACTCCGCTTTTAGGATCGATATATTCACTTTGTCTTGCTTCAAATGCAATCTGTTCAACCAAATCTTTCAATAAGATCTGAACTTACAATTTTAGTTTTTTGTTCAGCCGTAAATTTAGATTCTTGTTCGGTAATTTGTCTTGATAATTGAATTGTTTTAGGATAATGTGTTAATATTTGGCTGTCAATCCTATCCTTTAAAGGGGTAACAATTGAACCTCTGTTTGTGTAATCTTCGGGATTTGCTGTAAATACAAATTGAATATCCAAAGGAAGTCTTATTTTAAATCCTCTTATTTGAATATCTCTTTCCTGCAAAATATTAAAAAGTGCAACCTGAATTCTTGCCTGTAAGTCAGGAAGTTCATTTATAACAAAAATTCCTCTATGCGAACGCGGAATTAATCCGAAATGAATAACACGTTCATCCGAATAGGGCAATTTTAAGGATGCGGCTTTGATCGGGTCAACATCTCCAATGAGATCTGCAACTGAAACATCTGGAGTAGCCAATTTTTCAGTATATCTTTCAGATCTATTCATCCATTCAATTTTAGTATCGTCACTATCATTTGCTAAAATTTCTTTTGCTTGTCTTGTTAAAGGATGGAACGGGTCTTCATTTAAATCTGTTCCGGCAATAACTGGAATGTCTTCATCCAAAAGACTAATTAATAATCTGGCTATTTTAGTTTTTGCTTGTCCGCGTAATCCTAATAAAATAATATTATGTCTTGATAAAATTGCTGTTTGAATATCCGGAATTACGGTATCTTCGTAACCTAAAATTCCTTCGAAAGGATTTTTATTTCCTTTGAGATGTTCAATTAAATTATCCCGCATTTCCATTTTTATGGATCTGGTTTGATATCCCGACTTTTTAAGTTCACCGAAAGTCTTTATAGATTTGTAATCCATTAAAGTTTATACTCCTATTAAAATCTTATTTAACTCTTTTTCTTCTATTTCTTATATAATCTTCAAAAATAAAATCACCTAAACCCCTTAAACTACTGTAAAATGCTCTGCCGTTATTTGTTTTTGTAAATTCTCTTACAAAATGCTGTAAGTACGGATCGCGGGCAATCATAAAAGTAGTTATTGTAATTCCAAGTTTTCTGCACTTTGCCGCTTGATCTAAAGTCTTGTTTACAATTTTTCTATCCAGACCAAAACTATTTTTATAGTATTTAATGCCTTCTTTTAAGCAGGTCGGTTTACCGTCAGTAATCATAAAAATTTGTTTATTGCTTGTTTTTCTTCTTCTCAAAATATCAATCGCAAGCTGCAAACCGGCTACTGTATTAGTATGATAAGGTCCTACTTGCAAATAGGGAAGATCTTTTATTTCGATCGGCCAGGCGTCATTACCAAAAACCAAAATGTCTAAAGTATCTTTTGGATATTTAGTTGTAATTAATTCAGAAAGTGCCATAGCAACTTTTTTTGCAGGAGTGATTCTATCTTCTCCATAGAGAATCATAGAGTGAGAAATATCTATCATTAAAACAGTTGAAGTTATCGCTTTAAAATCTCTTTCTTCAACTTCAAGATCATCTTCAGTAAGTTTAAAGTCATCTATACCGTGATTTATTTGAGCATTTTTTATAGAATCGGTCATATCAATTTGATCAAGTGAATCTCCAAAATAAAATTCTCTTCTGTCAGAAGTTATTTCATCTCCGGTACCGGAAAATCTTGTAAAATGATTTCCTCTTGATGATTTTTTTAATCTTCCGAATATCTCTTCTAAAGATTGTTTTCTTATTGATTGTTCACTTTTAGCAGTGATAACTAATTTGCCGTTTAAGTCATTTTCTTCGATATAGTTTTTATCTTTTAGATCTTGGATGAAATCTCCCATTCCGTAATTGTCATCGGTTAATCCGTATTCTCTATCTAATTGATTAAGCCAATTCAATGCTTCAGAAACATCTCCGGAAGTAATAGTTAACAACTGCAAGAAAAGTTTTAGCAATTCTTCAAAACCTGAGTTTTGACCACCTCCAGGTAAATATTGAGTAAATCTATTTCCTAACATTTTAAAATATTTCTTAGTTTTTAAAAATTTATTGCTCTTGTGAAGAATTTGTAAGGAAAAATAAAATTGAAATGCTGTCTACACTGCAACACTATTACAAGATAAAAATTTATTTGAGAATAAAAAATGATTTAATTTTGATCTAATATAATAATTGATTTGTCAATTTACAGGTGACTTAAAACAAAAATAAAAAGGCGGTGATTTTAGGTTTTTAATATTAAAAATTTGTGGAAAATTTAGTTGCTTTAATAATTTAAAATGAAAAAGCCGCATCAATGAATTAAAGTAATGCGGCTTTATTAAATTTTATTTATTGTTTAACGGAATTCTAGTCTGAAGAATATTATCAATTAATTTATACTCTTTGGCTTCTTCCGAAGTAAGAAAATGATCACGGTCGCAGTCTTTAGTAATTTGTTCAATTGATTTTCCGGTATGATCTGCTAAAATTTTGTAAAGCGTATCTCTTGTTTTCAGCATTTCTTTGGCGTGAATTTCAATATCGGAAGTTTGTCCCTGCAATCCGCCAACCCATGGTTGATGAATCATAATTTTAGAATGGGGAAGTGCTGCTCTTTTTCCATCAGAACCGCCAGCTAGTAGAATTGCAGCCATGCTTGCTGCCATTCCGACACAAATTGTTGAAATATCGGGTTTAATAAATTTCATTGTATCGTAAATTGCTAAACCAGCCGTAACACTTCCGCCGGGGGAATTAATATACAAATTAATATCTTTTTCCGAATCTTCTGCTTCTAGAAAGATTAATTGTGCAATTGTTAAACTTGCAACATGATCATCGATCGGCATACCAAGGAATATGATTCTTTCTCTTAAGAGCCTGGAATAAATATCCATTCCACGCTCACCCCTGCCTGTTTGTTCAATTACATATGGAACTAACTGATTATATATTTCCGGGTGGTTTTTCATTTGGTTTCCTCTACATTTTTCTTTTCTAATTTTTCAGGATCAACTTTATTAATGTTATTTTTTTCTTTTAAGAATTCAAATAACTTTTCATCAATAAGTTTTTCCGAATAATTTGAAGATTTATAATAATTTAAAAGCTTCTCTTCCGGAAGTCCTGTTTTTTCAGCATCTTTTTTTACAATTTCTTTAAGGTCGTCATCCGAAATTTTTATTTCTTCTTTTTTCTCAATTTGTTGCTTTATTATGTACCACTTAACTTCAAATTCTGCAACACTTTTTAGCCTTTTTTTAGCTTCTTCTTTATCAAATTTTCTATACCCTTGTCTTTTAGATTCATCTTCTTCTCTTTTTACAAGGTCTTCCAATAAATTATTTACCAAAGTATTTGGCGGATTAAAATCATTTTTTTCGATGATAGATGACATGATTTTACTTTTTGTAATATCATCTATTCTTTGATCGTAATAATTTTGAATATCTTTAGTGATTTCTTCTCTTAATGATTTTTCATCCGAGACTTTATCTTTGGTAACTTTTTTTATGAATTCTTCATTTAACTCAGGAAGTACAATCTTTTTAATCTTTTTTATTTCCAGAGAATAATTAAATGTTTCCTTTTCGGTTTCTCCTTCTTTACCCTGAGTTTCATCTTTAAATGAAAATTCAAATTTATCACCGATTTTCTTTCCTTTTGCTTTTTCAACGATTTCTTTGTTCACTCTTTCATCGGAAAGATCAACATCAATATTTTCCTGTTTTACTTGTTCTTTAGGGTCTTTTACTTCACCTAAACGTTCAAGGTCTGCAGTAATTATATAATGATTATCATCACCTACTTGTTCTACGTCTTCAGTTGATCTATTAGCTTGAAGTATATGTTCAATTTCATGTTCAATTTCTTTATCAGTTACTTTAAAGTCAGGAATTTCTATATCAAAATTCGTGTATTCTTTTACATCAACCTCGGGAAAAATTTCATAGTTTACTTTGAAGTATAAATCTTCACCTGGATTAAATTTTATATCGGTTAATGTAGGCTGTCCAATTGGTTTAAGATCTTTTTCTTTTGCGACATTCCAAAACTGATTATTTGCTACCTTCTCTGATGCTTCAACTTCTAATGTATCTCCGAACATTTTTTTTATCATAGAAACCGGAACTTTTCCTTTCCGGAAACCGGGCAGTTGGATATTTTTACTTCTTTTCTTTACTTCGTTTTCAATATCGGTTTTAATTTCATCATACTTAAGCGTTACTTCTACTTCTTTTTCAGAGACTGAAACGTCGTTAACTTTTACTTCCAATTTGACCTCAATTTATCTTGAAATGTGAAAATTACCAGTGCGAGAACGGGGACTCGAACCCCGACACCTTGCGGTACTAGATCCTAAGTCTAGCGCGTCTGCCAATTCCGCCATTCTCGCAAGAAATTATTAATTTGTTTAAAAACCGGCTAATTTTTAATATTTTTAAAAAATTAGAATTGTAAATATAACCTTAACCTGTAAGTTTAGCAAATAGTTACTAGTTAATCAGATCAATATTATTTATAAATAGATGACTAAATAATGCTATAACTTATTATTGCTTTGTTAATTAAATTATTATGCAATTTTGCAGTTAAATGTATAAATTAAGAATTCTTTCAGATTTAATTATTTAAATGTATAATTTTTATTTAATAAAATATTTTGTTTCATTGTCTTGGGGGAAATATGAGCTTTAAATATACATCTGTATCAAGGGTGGGTCTTCAACGAAAGGAAAACGAAGACTGTATTGGTGTGTATAAAGTTGAAGGCGGATTATTAACCATAGTGTGCGATGGCTTAGGCGGAAAGAATGCTGGAGAAATTGCTTCCCAAATTACCAGGGATTCTATTCTTAGTAATTTTAAAACTCTCCCTATTGATGATTATTTAGATAGAATAAAGAAATCCATAATACTTGCTAATAAAGAAGTATTTGATAATTCTGAAAATAAAAATGAATATAAAGGAATGGCGACTACCGTTGAAGTTCTTTACATAAAAGAAAATAATGCTTATTGGGGGCATGTTGGCGATTCTAGAATTTATAACTATAAAAACGGAAGGCTTAAACAATTAACTAAAGATCATTCACTGGTTCAAAGATTGATAGATGATGGTTACTTAACTTTAAATGAAGCAGAAACTCATCCAAACAGACATATTATTACTAGAGCTCTAGGTGAAAACGATTCTATAGATATTGATTTGAGCAAAATCAGAATTGATCATAGTTCCGATAACTTATTTTTTGTTTGTACAGATGGTGTGAGCGGGGAAATAAGAGATTGGGAATTGGAAACTGTTCTTAGCGGTAAAGATATAAATAAAATTGCTAAAAAATTAGAAAATATTATTGAAGAAAGAGGGGCAAGAGATAACTTTTCTTTTGTTATAATAACCACTAATCTTAAATGATCGGTCAATATGTAGGTAACTACCAAATAATTTCTGTTCTCGGCGAGGGGGGAATGGGAACAGTATATAAAGCATTTGACTTAAAACTTCAAAGATTCGTTGCAATCAAAATTTTAAATCCCAAAACTCCAAACCAATCTTATTATATAAAAAGATTTAGGAATGAAGCCGTAAACCAGGCTAAATTAATTCATCCCAACATTGTTTCAGTTCTTGGTTTCATAGAAGAAAACGGAATAATCGGAATTGTAATGGAATATATTGAAGGTGAAACACTTGATGATAAAATTCAAAATACAGGTAAAATTAATTTTTATGAATCACTTAGAATTATAAAACAAGTTCTAAAAGGAATTTCTTTTGCGCATAAAAAAGGGTTTATACACAGAGACTTAAAACCTTCGAATATAATTATTGATAATTCCGGTTTAGTGAAAGTAATGGATTTCGGAATTGCAAAGTCTATTAATGAAACTAAAAATTTAACAAAATTCGGCTCAAATGTCGGGACAATTCTCTATATGAGTCCGGAACAAATTAAAGCCAAAGATCTTACAATAAAAAGTGATATTTATTCAATTGGTTTAACTTTATATGAAATGCTTTATGGCGAGCCGGCTTTTAATTTTAATACCGAATTTGATATAATGGAAGCTCATTTAAAAAAGGAAGTTCCATTTATTCTGCTGGAAGATAAAACAGAAACGGATTTTGTAAATTCTTTGATATCAAAAGCAACATCTAAAGATTCAGATAATAGATACAATAATTGCGATGATATAATCGATGAAATTGATAACATCTTGCAAAAAAATAAAACGGTTAAAATCAAAACAAAAAATAAAAAATCGAAGTTAAAGAATAAATTTATAACCGGAAGTTTAATAATTCTTTTTATTGTTCTCTTTATTTATGTATTATCTGTAATTCAAAATTTGTATTCGATAAAGGATGATAAATTAATAAATAATGAAAAGGGAAATGTTTACAGCGGTAATCCTTCCTATAGAATACCGACAAGTTTTTCAAAAATATCAATTAACGAAAGCTCGAATATTAATTCAATTTATTTCAAAAATGATAGTACCGGCTATCTATGCGGCGATAACGGCCTATTAATGAAATCAACTAATTCCGGCATGAATTGGGAAAAAGTAAAGAATCATTCTGTAAAAAAATTAAATGATATCTTATTTGTAAATGAATCGAAAGGATTTATTGTAGGAAATAACGGAACAATTTTATTTACAGATAACGCTGGAGAAAGTTGGGAAATTAAGAAATTTAAAATTTCAAAATTCTTTTGCTAAAATTTATTTTATTAAGAACTCAGATACTGGTTTTATAATTGGATGCAGATGGGATAATCCTAAAAACAACAGACCTTGGAAATACTTGGAGAGAAATAAATACCTTTGAAAAAAATTATCTTTTTGACATTTCATTTATAAACATTAATAATGGATTTGTAGTCGGGTTGAACGGATTTAATGTTAAAAACTACAGACAAAGGAACTACCTGGAATAAAGAAGAAAAAATAAGTGATAGTTACTTAAGCGGAATTTCTTTTTCAGATAATGGAATAGGTATAATTGTAGGAAGCGGTGAAATATACAGAAGCCGCAGTAATGGAGAGGATTGGATCAAAGAAAATATTAACAGTATTAATGGAATTAAAAATATTTTATTTGTAAATAAAAGTTATTTTTTTATTTGCGGTCAGAAAGGAAAAGTACTGGTTTCGAATGATTCCGGAAAAAGTTGGAAAGAAATTCAAACTGGGGTTTTTAATACTTTAAATGATATTAATTTGTTAAATAACAAATTATTTACAGTCGGCGATAATGGTACAATCTTATTCGGCAGACTCACTTTAAATTGATTTTCCCTTCCTTAATATTTAATTTATCAAATGATGATTTTAGAATTTTCGTTTACTAATCTAGAGAAGTTCTATTGGATAAATTTGTAATTCAAGGCGGCAAAAAACTAAGTGGGGAAATATCAATCAGCGGAGCTAAAAATGCTTCTTTGGCTTTAATGCCGGCTTCAATTTTAGCTGAAGGAAATTCTATTTTGTTAAATACTCCGGAATTAAATGATGTTTTTACAATGATTAAATTGTTGAATCATCTCGGCGATTGAAGCAAGTTTTAGAGATCATAAACTTATATTAAATACTGAAAAAATTAATAATCAGGATGCACCCTATGAACACGTAAAAAAAATGCGTGCTTCCGTTTATGTTTTAGGTCCTTTATTATCAAAATTCGGAAGAGCAAAAGTTTCTTTACCCGGAGGATGTGCTTGGGGTCCACGGCCAATAAATCTTCATCTGGAAGCTATGAAAAAGATGGGAGCGGAAATTGAACTTGTAGAAGGATATATTATTGCAAAAACTCAAAAACTAAAGGGTGCAAAAATTAGTTTTGATGTTTCCTCAGTCGGAGCAACAGGTAACGCTTTAATGGCTGCAGTTCTGGCTAAAGGAACTACTTTAATTGAAAATGCCGCAAGAGAACCTGAGATAACAAATCTCATTAGATACTTAACAAAAATGGGAGCTAAAATTGACGGAATAGGTTCATCTACCCTTACAATTGAAGGAGTTGATGAATTAAAGCCCGTTGAAATAGAAACAATTCCAGATAGGATTGAAGCCGGTACCATTCTAATTGCAGCTGCTATTACTAAAGGTAATATTCGGCTTTCTAATATTTCAAATGAATACTTAGAATCTGTTCTGCTTAAACTTGAAGATTCAGGCTGTAAAACTTCTTATACAAATAATACAATAGAGCTAAATGCTGAAAATAATACGTTTGTTCCGGCAGATATTTCCACTTCTGTTTTCCCGGGATTTCCAACTGATATGCAGGCACAGTGGACCGCATACATGGGATTAGCGAATGGAGTTTCAACAGTCACTGATAATATATATCTCGATAGATTTAAACATGTTCCTGAATTAGTTAGATTGGGGGCTAATATTTCTGTTAAAGAGAACAGTGCAATTATTAAAGGTGTTAAAAAGTATAAAGGTGCAAAGGTAATGTCAACAGATTTACGTGCAAGCGCTTGTTTGGTTTTAGCAGGGTTAGCTGCCGAAGGGACAACTGAAGTTTTAAGAGTTTATCATCTGGATAGGGGATACCAGAGAATTGAAGAAAAATTAAGTGCACTTGGGGCATCAATTGAAAGAGTAGCCGGAGCTGAATTTTAATTTGTATACATTAAAAAAAATATTATCATCTTATAATTACCTTTCATTTTATATAATAATTCTAATTTTATTTGATATTCTTTTACTCCAATTTCCTTTAACTAATGTATTCGGATATGAATATGCTTTGTTTAATTCTGTAATTATTGTTCTGTTAAGCGGAATATTCAATATAACTTTGCAAGGTAAAAATGTTTTCCCTGAACAGAATAAAGATAATTTTGATAAATCTTCCGCGATATTCTTTTTAGTATTTTTGATTTTACCGGCGGTTATTTCAATTATTAATTCATTTTTTACAATAAGCTGTTCGTATATAGAAGGATTAAAATTTTATCTAGTGCTTGTACTTCCTTCAATAGTTATTGGATTTGCACTTGGAATGTTTACGGTTGTTTTCATTAAAAGATTCAGAATTATTTTCTTCTTACTTATTTACTTGATCATTTTTTCAATTACTTTTTTTGAATTGTATTACAATCCCCAGATATATTTCTTCAATCCAATTTTTGGCTATTTTCCCGGGACAATTTATGATGAAGCTATTTCTGTTGATTTTAGACTAGTTGTTTATCGTTTACTAAATTTAATTTATTTCGGAAGTTTATTTTATATTTTATATCGATTCACATTTAAAACATCAAAACTTACTAAGAAATTAATATTTTGGCCTGTTTTAATTATACCGGTTTTATTTATTTATTTTTCTCCTCAATTTGGTTTTTCTACTACATTTTCAAAATTAGAAAAAGATTTAGGAGGGAAAGCTGTCACTCCGCATTTCAATATTTATTATCCAGCAAGTTTGGATTCAAATTATGTTAAAAACTTAATATTGAATCATGAATATTATTACAACCAGCTAAATTCATTTTTCCAATTTAAAATTTCAAAAAGAGTTAATTCATTTGTCTTTTTAGATAACAGACAAAAAAAAGAATTGTTCGGGTCTCAAAATGCTGATGTTGCAAAAACCTGGCAGTATTCAATTTACATTACTAGAGATGATTATAATTCAACTTTAAAACATGAACTAGCTCATTGTTATTCTGCGGATTTTGGGGTCGGGATATTTAAAGTGGCAGACGGATTAAATCCGTCTTTAATAGAAGGAATAGCTACTGCTGCCGATCCGATTTATGATAACAACAGCATAGACTATTTGGCTTATCAAGCTTATAATAACGGATTCAAAGTTGAAATGAGTAAACTGTATAATCAATTTAATTTCTTTTTGAATACTTCAAGTTTATCTTATATATATGCAGGTTCTTTTACAAAATATTTGATAAAAGTATATGGCATTAAAAAATTTATTTCTCTGTATAAAGATTTAGATTTTTATAAAGTTTATGGTGATTCGATTAATGCTATTCAAAATGATTATTACAATTATTTGGAAAGCTTACATTATTCCTCAAACATAAATAAGACATATTATTATTTTGGAAGTAAATCTATTTTTTATAAAGTTTGTCCGAGGTATGTTGCAAAAATGCTCCAGGATGCATGGAGCGAATATAGCCATTAAAAATTATAAACATTCTCTAAATAGTTTTAATGAAATTCTTAAAGTAACAAATAATTATTCGGCATTAATTGGAAAAGCCAGAAGCATGGCTAAGCTGAATGACAGAGAAAAAGCAATAAAGTTATTAGAAGTAAAACTTCCGGATTTTCAAAATACATCCGACTACTACAATTTAGAATTTACATTAGCTGATCTGTTAGCAGAAAATAAAAATTATTTTAATGCAGATACTCTATACACAAGTATTATAAATCAAAATCCAAGTAATAATTTATATTATCTTTCCAGTTTAAGAAAAAAGCTTATTTCAAATTACCAAATTGCAGATTATTTGAACGGAAGTGAATTAGATAAATTTCTTATTTTATCTGAAATGAATAAAAAGAATTATGTTTACAGCGGTATTCCGGTGCTTATTGATTTATCGGATTACCTTGGTGAAAATTATGATATGTTTGTTAAAGATTTTGATAAATCTTTAAATGTCGATGATTTTATTAGCAGTTATGCAGTTTATAGACTTTCGTTATATATGAGTGAAAATGCAGATTTTTCAAGGAGCAGAAAAATGGCAGCTTTATCTATAAGATATGGCCGAGATAAAAATTTTAATGCAATTTTAATGGATAACTTTAATAAAATAAATTGGATTTATTCTCATAGTAAAGATATAATTAACATTTCTCACTATTAGAGAAAATAAATATGAGTGAACAAGATAAAACATCCATAAAATATCTAAAGCTTATAACTTACTTCCTAGGTTTTTTATCTTTTGTCTTAATTGTTTATATCTTGATGGCTTTAAAAGATATATTAATTCCGGTAACAGTCGCAATATTTTTAACTTTTCTTTTTCATCCTTTATTGGATCTTCTTAAAAAATATAAAATACCAAAATGGTTGTCTTTGGTTTTTATTTTTATAGTTATATCAGGAATTTATTATTTAATTGGTTTGCTCCTAGTTTCTAACTTCGGAACATTTCAAGATAAATTACAATCTTATGCAACTAATCTTTCTGGGTTTATTCAAGATTTGCTGAGTCCTTTCAACATTACTTTATCTGAACTTTCTCAAATGCTTAACTTTAAAGTTGAACAATTCAATATTAATTCTATTTTTCAAAGTTTATTTAAAGCAGGAATTATTCAAAATGTATTTAATTCTTTTTCTTCCATGCTGGGAGACTTTTTTATAATAATTATTTTTTGGCTCTTAATGATGCTTGGTAAAAATAAATTTGAAGAAAGATTAAAAGTTGCTTTCGAATCAAAAAGATCTGTTGTTGAAAAAAATATTGAAACAATTAACAAACAACTTCAATCATATATTGTTATTAAAACTATTACAAGTTTAATTACAGGTTTTATAGTTACTATTATTTTACTTATTTACGGAATTGATTATGCAATTATTTGGGGAATTTTAACTTTTATATTGAATTATATTCCAAATATCGGATCTTTTATTGCAACATTATTTCCAATATTAATATCATTTCTAGAAAATGGATTCGGGTTTACAACAATATCTTTAGCTGCTCTTTTAATTATAAACCAGAATATAATTGGAAGTTTTGTTGAACCGCATTACATGGGCAGACAAATGGATTTAAGCACTGTCTTTGTTTTGTTTTCATTAATCTTTTGGGGCTGGGTTTGGGGAATTGTCGGAATGTTTTTATCTGTTCCAATTTCTGCTAGTATAAAAATATTATTCAGTAATATTGAGCCTTTAAAACCAATTGCAATTTTAATGGGAAGTAAAGCAGAAAGACTTCATGATGACGGTGTCCAGACAAATATAGACTATTACTTGAAAAAATAATTTAATAATTATAATGAATTTTAAAGAAGCTCTTCGGAAATTACCATTCTTAAAACAAGCCTCCCAAACTGCTGAAGAATTAAATGTAGATGCATTTATTGTCGGTGGTTTTGTAAGGGATTTTATTTTAAAGCGAAATAAAAACGAAATTGATTTTTTAATAATTGGAGACGGACCTTCATTTGCAAATATATTTGCTAACAAACTTGGTATAAAAGATATATCAATATTTAAAAATTTCGGGACTGCTCATTTTCATTTTAATGGCTTTGATCTGGAATTTGTTGGCGCAAGAAAAGAATCATATAAAAGAGGAAGCAGAAAACCGGATGTTCTGCCGGGCAGTTTTCAAGATGATATTAACAGGAGAGATTTTACAATAAACACCTTAGCTGTTTCAATCAATAAGAATAAATTCGGTGAATTAATCGACACCTTTAATGGATTTAAAGATATAGAAAAGAAAATAATTAAAACTCCAATTGATCCTTTGATTACTTTTAATGATGATCCTTTAAGAATATTAAGAGCTTATAGATTTGCTTCACAATTGAGTTTTAAAGTTGATGATGAAATTAATTCGGCAGCAAAACGACTTAAAGAAAGATTAAATATTGTATCGCAAGAAAGAATTACAGACGAATTTCTAAAAATAATTGCTTCACCGAAACCATCTATTGGGCTTAAAATTATTGCATGATTCAGAAGTCCTTTCAGTTATTTTTCCTGAGATATCTAATCTTGCCGGGGTTGATCAGAGAAAAGATTTTCATCATAAAGATGTTTTTTTACATACATGCCAGGTTATTGATAATATTTCTAAGGAAACAGATAATGTTTGGCTGCGATTTGCTGCCTTAGTTCATGATATTGCAAAACCGCAGACAAAAAAGTTTGTGGAAGGAATTGGCTGGACTTTCCACGGGCATGAGGAAATCGGCGCAAGAATGATGAAAAAAATCTTTAAAAGAATGAAGTTCCCCTTATCTAAACTTGAGTATATTGAAAAATTAATTAGACTTCATTTAAGACCGATTGCTCTTGCTAAAGAAGAAGTAACTGATTCCGCGGTTAGAAGACTTATAGTTGCAGCCGGAGAAGACTTAGAAGATTTAATTACTTTATGCCGGGCAGATATTACAAGTAAAAATTATGAAAAGGTTGCTAAATATTTGGAAAACTATGAAAACGTTATGCAGAAAGTCAGAGAAGTAAAAGAAAAAGATAAATTAAGAGAATTTCAATCTCCGGTAAGAGGAGAAACGATAATGGAAGTATGCAAATTAAAACCTTCAAAAAAAGTCGGTGAAATTAAAAAAGCTATCGAAGATGCGATTCTCGATGGAAAAATCGGGAATAATTATGAAGAAGCTTATGAATATCTTCTTAAAATTAAAGATGATTTTATAGAATGATAAGATTTTATTTTACAACTTTTTCAAAATGCTGATAATCTTTTGTGTGAATCCAGTTCCCCCCCCATATCCATCCTTTATCTAAAAATAATTTTACAATAAGAGAATTTTTAGTTATTGTTCCTTCTTTTTTAGGATCATAAACAGAACCTTCCGGATATGAAATACCATTTGTTATTTGCGGATTTAAATAAGGATTAATATCAATTGCCGTACCGTATGCATGATTTGATAATTTTTTAGTTCCTTTTACAAGTCTGTAATTGAATGCAGAAGTATTATTATCCTGCATAGATTTTTCATCATCCCAATTATATTTTATTATTGGAATTACTCTTGCAATTGGGAAATGATCTTCTCTCAACTTTTCAAAAATTTCTTTTATATCTTCAGCAATTTTTTTATTAATAACTAATTGTCCCTGATGCAGTTTTCCATCAAATGAATAATAATCTACATCCAACAGCATGAGTGATCTTTTAATTTTTGCAGGAAATTCCTTATTTTCAATAGCCTTTTCGAAAGTGTAATTACAATCAATGATTAATTTAGATTTGCTGCTGTTTTGTTGGTTCATATTTAGTGATCCATTATTTTTAACATTTTGTGAATATGTATTCTTATTTATGGTTACGTTAAATATCAAAAGAATATATATAAAGTGCAGAAAAAATTTCATTATTTTTAATTAAAATATTAGCGATTTTTAAAAGATGTATAATATTGCATAAATTTAGAGTAAAATAAAAGGAACAAAATGAAAAAGCTTTTTGTATTTATATTTTTAGTTTTTGCAGTAATAGGCTGTTCGAATAAAAATAATAGTGCCGTTAAACTTAATTCCGGTTTACAATATAAAGATGACTCTACCGGAACAGGAAAAACTGCAGAAATTGGAGACTTGGTTTCGCTTCATTTTGCAGGCTGGCTGGTTAAAGATTCAGCAAATCTTTTTGCAGATTGGTCTAAAGATAATAAATATGCTTCTGCCAGTATTGGAAATTCCAGGATGTATCATAAACCGGTACAATATGTATTAGGAAATGAAAATTTTATAAAAGGTCTGGACGAAGGAGTTGTTGGAATGAAAGAAGGAGGGACTAGAACCATTATACTTCCTCCCGATGTTGCTTATGGTAAAGTTGGTTACGGACCAATTCCTCCTAATTCAACTATAAAAGTTGTTGTCAATTTGTTAAATGTCAAAAAGGTTCCCAAAGTTACCGAATGGAATGTTGATTCAAGTAAGTTCCAGACAACGAGCAGTGGTTTAAAATATGCAATTATTAAGGAAGGTTCCGGTGCCAAAGTAAAAAGCGGAGATACCGTTACAGTTCATTATAGCGGATTTTTATTGGATGGTAAAAAATTCGACAGTTCTGTTGAAAGAGATCAGCCTTTTACTTTTGTTGTTGATAAACACCAGGTTATAAAAGGTTGGGATGAAGGTGTGAAATTTTTAAAGAAAGGTTCTAAAGCTCAATTAATAATTCCGCCGGATCTTGCATACGGAGCTAGACAATTAGGGGCAATTCCTCCAAATAGTACTTTAGTGTTCGATGTTGAAATTGTTGATGTAAAATAAAATTAACATTTGCATTTTAAAGCTGTTTGAAAAGTCATAACCAATTTAATCTAGAATTGATGTAAATCTGACTTTTTGAACAGCTTTTTATATATAATAATTTATTAATGATATTGCCTGCGAATAATAACCGCTTCCGAATAAATTCAAATGATTTAATACATGATAAAGTTTATAAATATTTTCCCGGTATTCACTTCCCTCAGGCAGAGGGAAAAATTCATTATATGCTTTGTAAAACTCGCTGTTGAATCCTCCGAATAATTTTGTCATTCCAAGATCGGCTTCTCTATGTCCGTAATATACAGCAGGATCAATAAGAGCCGCATTTCCGTTTTCATCAATCATATAATTGCCTCCCCATAAATCACCATGAAGTAAAGATGGTTTTTCCAAGCTGTCTGATAAAATATTCTCAATCTTATTTTCAAGTTTTTTAATCCCGTTTTTTAATTCTTCTGTTGTATAACCTTTTTTCTCGGCTAATTTATATTGAAATAATATTCTGTTATTAAAGTAAAAGTTTATCCAATTATTTTTTTCATTTTCAGAACATAAATTTTTTTGCGGATTTGAACCGATGTAATTGTCTTCATAAAATCCAAAATGTTCGGAATGATATTGATGAAGTTGAGCAAATTTTCTTCCGAAATCTTCAAAAAAAGTCTTTGATCTGCGGCCTTGATGAAGAAATTCCAATAATATAAACTCGTTGTTTTTAATAATTACTTGCGGAACTCTTATAGCTTTTGCTTTCTCTAATTCTAATAATCCATTCGCTTCTTTAATGAACATATCGCTGCTGCTGTCATTTATTTTTAAGAAGAACTGTTCATTATTTAAAGTCTCAATTTTATATGCATTGCTTATACATCCGCCGGAAAGGGAAGTAGCATTCACTATTTTTTTATTTAAATAATCTTCTATCTTTTTCTTTAATTCATTGCTCAAGATCATCTTCCAATCTCCTTAATAATCCTTTGCAGCCGTCTTTTAGAATATCAAGTACAAACTCAAAACCGGATCCACCTCCAAAATATGGATCTGGAACATATTCAATATCATAATTCGTACAAAATTCAACAAACTTAAATATTTTATTAAAGTATGTTTTTTTAAAATCCATGTTGGTAACTACAGAATAATTTTCATTATCCATTGTAATTATATAATCAAATTTTTCAAAATCTTTCATTGGATTAAATTGTCTTGCTGTATGATCTAAATGAATATTTCTTTTAACAGCATGTTCAATCATTCTGGCATCCGGATATTCCCCGATATGATAATCCGAAGTTCCTGCTGAATCAACAAATATTTTATCTTGAAGATTTTCTGTTAATATTATTTTTTTCATTATTGCTTCTGCTGATGGAGATCTGCAGATGTTTCCCAAGCAAACAAAAAGTACATTAATTTTTTCCATATATATAAACCGAATTAAGTGTTATTAATCACTTAAGAAATTGATACTATTTTATTATTATTATTTGTAAATTTCTCAAACGACATCATATAAACGATTCTAAATTAAAAAATTTAATTGCGATAAAATAAGTAATTACTCACTAATTTCTAAAGGAGTTTTATGGCTTACATTATAACAAAGCTTTGCTTAGACTGCAAAGATGTTGCATGTACTCAAGTTTGTCCCGTAGACTGCATTTATGAATATTCCGGTGATGATCCTTCTATACCTAAAAATATGTTATTGATTGATCCGGATGAATGTATTGATTGTAATGCGTGTGTTCCTGAATGTCCATGGGAGGCTATTTTTGAAGAAGACTTAGTCCCTGATGTTTTCCAAGATGACATAGAATTAAATGCAAGAATTGTAGATAAAAAGAGATTTGTTCCAAAGAGACCGGACGATCAAGAAATGCCGACTCCGGATGAAGTGAAAGCTAATAAAGAAAAATGGGGTTATAAGAGTTAACTTTTATGAGAGATTTAAGAAAATAGGTGAGTTTCGCTTTTTTAAACATGTATAAAATTCTAGCCTTAGTGTGGCAAATTATATACAAAAGATCATATCAAAATCTTATTTCCAATTAAAACGATAATATTTTAATTGGCATTTCATTTGAAATATTCCCTGAAATTTCTGGGAAATTAAAATGAAAAAGATAATATTAATTTTTGTGATTTTATTTTCTGTTAAATCGTTTAGTCAATGGAATTCAGCGTCGATAAAATTAGGAGTCTTTGATCCTCAGGCAGTAGACGGCGGATTTATCATCGGATACGAAGGAAATCATTTTTTTGATAATCGTTTATCTTTAGGCTGGAGTGTTGACTGGTTTCATAAAAATTATGTTGATAGCAAACTTGTCGGGGATTTTAATCAATATTACGGCGGAGTTGACGGAACAATTAATGAACTTCGAGCAACTACTAATATTCACGATTTTCCTTTTATGCTGAATATGACCGCTAATTTTCCTGTTGCTAGATTAACTAAATTCTATTTAACTGGTGGAATTGGTGCTGAAGTTTTGTTAATAAATTACAGGAATTTCCAAAACCCCGATCAAGATGAATTAAAAGGTGCTTTTGATTTTAACTGGCAGATCGGAATGGGAATTCTATACGAAATTGGAAGAAGATCGGATATATTTGGTGAATTGGCTTATCATAATTCTGCACCAAGCTGGCAGTATGAAGTAACAGATAGTAATGGTTTTACCAGAACATTTGAAAGAGTCTTTGATATGAGCGGAATTATGTTTCGAGTAGGATTTAGATTTTACTATTGATGGATTATATTTTATTCGCCTTGTAATGTAACAACAATTTTTCTTATACCACCGTTATTACGATGTTCGCATAGATAAATTCCCTGCCAGGTACCGAAATTGAATTTACCATTGGTTATAGGAATTGTTAAGCTGCATCCTAATACTGATGATTTTATGTGGGCAGGCATATCATCAGGGCCTTCCGAAGTATGGTCATAGTAAGAATTATTTTCTGGAATAATTCTATTTAGATGATTATCCAGATCGGTTCTTACATCTCCGGAAACGTTTTCATTTATTGTTAATGATGCTGAAGTATGTTTTAGAAAAATATTTGCTATACCTGTTTTAATATTTTTTAATTCCGGTAATTGATTACAAACTTCATCTGTTATTATGCTAATCCCTTTATTCCTGGATTTTAATTTAATTTCTTTTTGTATCCACATATTTATTGCTTGATGATATTATCAACTTCTATTTTGCAGCCTTTTACAAAATTATATGAATCGGTTCCTACACATTTGCCTCTTACAATTACATCTGTTCCTTGAGGAAATTTACCGGCATCAAACTCCGAAGATGAGTTTGTAAAGAAACAAAATAAATCTACGCCGCCTGCAGTTGTATTTAATTCTAAAACATTTCTAGTATTCATAATTTTGTAATAGGCCTTAACTTTTCCCCGCACTTCTATTTGCTGATTTAAGAATATTTTATCTGCTGATTGTTTATCTTCTGCATATTGTCTCGCTAATTCTATAGCTGATATTTTAGTCGGAGTTAATTCGTTGTAAACCAATATAGCAGCTAATAAAATTCCAAAAAATACTAGAATATAAATTCCGGTTTTTCTTTTCATAAATTCTTTAAGGTTTTGGTACAAAATAGTAAATTATTACTATAAAATAATAATATTAAATTCATATCTGTTTTTATAATTCGGTATTTTTTAATATTCTTAATATAATCTTAAAAATTTATTTTGAGGAATAATTTGAAATTTTTAATAGTTATTTTTGCAGCTTTTGCTTTTTTATTAATATCCGGGAATAACTGCAGTTCAAAATCCGGCATTCTGTATGAATCGTCATTTGAACAAAATAATAATGAATCTCTTGGACAATGGGAATCAAATAATAAAAAAGCATTTACAATTATAAAAGATTCGCCTAAAGAGGGTGGTGAATATTCATTAAAAGCTGAAACTGTTTGGGGTCCGCCAACTAAAATATGGATTAAAATAACACCACCGGAAGGTACAAACATCTACAAACTTAGTTTCTGGGGTAAATATCAAAAGGTAAAAGGTAAAGCATGGATTGGAACTAATTTGGACAGCGCTTTTGCGACGAATCCGGTTATTGTTAATGATACCTTATGGCAGCAATATTCACAAGTTGATACAATAACCACCGTCCATAATGAATATTTATATATAGTTTTAACCGGAGGTTTTTCGGAGTTATTATCCGGGGCGACTTATTTTGATTTAGTAAAATTAAAACTAGAATAATAAAACCGGTTCAGAATAATATTTTGAACCGGTTATAAGATTAACTTTTAGGAAGATTATCTAGCTCCAAGTTCAACTTTAAATGTCATTTCTTCTCCGTCTCTCAAAACAACTACATCAACTATATCTCCGGGTACAAATTCCTTTAATGCATAAACATAATCATAAATATTTGTAATTTTTTTACCTCCAAAACTAATCATAATATCACCGCCTTTTAAACCTGCTTTTTGTGCGGGTCCTCCTTCACTAACTCCTGATAAACGAAAACCATCGACATTACTGGCATAATCCGGAATTGTCCCTACATAAACTTTCCAGCCGCCGACATTTTCCTGCTGTTTTCTGGGAACCAGAACATAGTCCGGTTTTCCAGTTTGTTCATCAATATCCATTGAAACATCATAAACAAATTTTACTACTTTTTCTTCTCCGTTACTGTTTATTTTATCGGCATCATCAGTTGGTCTGTGGTAGTCCGGATGCGTTCCAGTGAAAAAGAATAATACCGGAATTTCTTTTCCATAAAATGAACTGTGATCACTTGGGCCATATCCATCATCATTAAATGTTAATTTGAAGTTATACTTGTTATCTTTATTTAACAAATCTTTCCATTCTTTGGAGGTACCGGTACCATAGATGATTAATTGATTTTCATTATTTAATCTGCCGATCATGTCCATATTTATCATAGTAACCATTAAAGAATCCGGAATAGGAGAATTATTTACGAAGTAAGCTGATCCAAGCAGTCCCAATTCTTCACCTGAAAAAGTAATAAAGACAATACTTCTTTTTATTTTATCTTTTATCGAAGCAAACTTTTCAGCTAACTCAAGTACTCCGGTTGTCCCTGAAGCATTATCATCAGCGCCGTTATGAATTTGCGGTTCTTTCCCTCTATATAGAGAGCCAACTTGTCCCATTCCCAAATGATCGAAGTGTGCACCTATTACCAAATATTGATTTTTAAGAACCGGATCATTACCTTCCAGATATCCAGCAACGTTCCAGCTGGTTTTTTTGATTACTTCAATACCTGTGTTTAATTCTACAGAAACATTTTTAAACTCAAAAGATTTTGGTTCTTTTTCCTCGGTTATCTCTTTTTGGTAATCTGCAAAACTCATATTTTCTAATTTAAAAAGAGAATCTATAATTTCTCTTTTTACTTGAACAGCTCCAACATCTTTAATTGGAGCACCGCCGTCATATTTTAATTCAAATAATTTGTCTTCTTCAACATTTGGCTCATGTCCATTTACGAAAATAATACCGACAGCGCCTTTGTCCCTAGCCACAGTTGCTTTGTATCTAAATGATGAGAACTCATCAAATTTTGTATGAGGATTTTCATATTCCGGGTTATAACGCATTGCTACAACTATTTTTCCGGTAACGTCAATGCCTTTATAATCATCATATTTTAAATCGGGAGCGGAAATTCCATAACCAACAAAAACCAGCTTAGTATTTAAATTACTTTCACCGGAGAATGGTGCTGTAATATATTGATCTTTAAGAATTGGTTTTATTTCTTTTTCTTTTACCTTAAATGTTAGTGAATTATTTCCGGTTAATCCAACACCAGATATAAATGGGAATTCTTGAAAATATGAGTCGTTAAAGAAGGGTTTTAAAGAATAACTTTCGAATTCTTTTTTTATATATTCAGCAGCTTCATAACATTCCTTAGATCCTGTAAATCTGCCTTTCATTGCATCGGATGCTAGATAATTTATGTGAGCCTGTATTTCTTTTGCTGTAATTTCAGGATTGTTATCCTGCTGAGAAAAAATTGTACCAGCTGTTGTAACTAAGATTATTAATATACTTGTTAAATACTTTTTCATAAAAACCCCTTATTTAACTATTTAGAAAATTATTCAACCCAGTCAGCTACAAAAATATTTGTATCTCCCGGTTTTTTATTAAATCTATTTGATGCGAAAACTAGTTTTTTACCATCCCTAGTAAACATAGGAAAACCATCAAAAGTTTTATTGAATGTAATTTGTTCCAAGCCTGTTCCGTCAATGTTAATTATGTATAAATCGAAATCTCTTCCGTTATCGCTATTAATATTTGATGAAAAGATTATCTTTTTACCATTAGGATGAAAAAAAGGAGCGAAACTTGCTTTACCGAAATTTGTAATTTGTTTGGAATTTTTTCCGTCGGCATCCATAACATATAATTCCAACGCAGTTGGACGAACATACCCGTTTTCAACTAGATCATTATAGTCAGCTATTTCTTCCGGTGTAACAGGATTACTTGCTCTGTATACAATTTTAGTTCCATCTAAAGAAAAAAACGGTCCGCCGTCGTATCCTTTATGATGCGTCAACCGTGTCTGATTGCTTCCATCCAAGTTCATAGTATAAATTTCAGGATCACCATCTCTCATTGAAGTGAAAACTATTTTATCACCCAACGGAGAAACAGTTCCTTCTGCATCATATCCCGGAGTATTTGTTAGTTGTTTTAAGTTTGAACCATCCGGATTTGCTTCAAAAATATCAAAAGTATCATAAAGCTTCCAAACATAACCTTTTGATCTATCAGGTGGAGGAGGACAGTTTTTATCGGCTAAAAATGTGGTAGCATAAATTATTGCCGTATCTCCTGGAAGAAAATATGAACATGTTGTTTTACCTTCGCCGTTAGAAACCATTTTTTTACCGGTTCCGTCAAGATTCATTGTAAATATCTGATCACAATCAATATTTCCATGAGTAGTTTGATAAATCAGTTTCTTTTCGTCAAATGATAAATATGCTTCTGCATTTTCACCTTCATCGGTTAACATTCTAATATTTTTTAAATGTTTTTCTCCCGGAAATTTTAATGAATCGGAAAAGGTTTGTGAAAATGCAGGAATCTGGGAAAATAAATAAATAATAAAAATATATGGCAGGTTTTTAATCATGTTCCTCTTTTGATTTGTTATTTAAACAATACTTAAAATTTGATAAAAAAAATATGTTTTAATCAGGTACATGGACTAAGAAATATTCTTTAGCACTTTCTCCAATCATTTTTGCTTCGCTGATTGTCATGTGCATTTCATCAGGTGTTTCATCTTCATGACCGGCTTCAATGACGGCTAAATCAGAATCTTTTGCATTTTTAACCAGATCATCGCAAAATGCTGTATCACCGCCGTAACAAATTTTTAAACCGTTAAAAGTAAACTTATACCCAATTGCAGGCACCTGCCTTGTAGTTACACCATCATGAAGAAATTCCTTATGTACAACCGGAAATGGTTTTACCGTAACTTTTTTTACTCCGAAACTTCTGCTGTTATCAATTTTTTTCAAATTAATTTTATATGGGAGAGAGGAAGAGTAAACTTTCAGAAAAGCATTGTATATACTTTCAATTTCAACACAGCCTTTTGGATAGTGGATTGACAAAGGAGATTTTTTATTCATTACCCTCATATAAGTCAAAAGTGACCAAACTCCACCAACATGATCGTGATGACCGTGAGTTATAAAAACATCAGAAATATTTAAAATCTCGGAAGTTCCTATTTCATCATTTAAATCCCTTAAAATTCCATCTCCCGGATCAACCACAAAATGATGGTCTTTTGCCTTTAATAAAATTCCGGTTGCTATGTTGGGTATGGAACAGAAAATTTTAAGTGAAAAGTCTTTCTTTTCCCAAAACAGTGGATATTTTTGTTTGGACATAAGCATTTAAGTTTATCGAAATAATAAATAAAATTTATCTGTTTTTAAAATATTTACAATTCTTAATATTTTTACATCTGGCAAAAATATTGAATGAATAACTTTCAAAATTAAAACCTAGTTCTTCACTTATTTCTATCGGGAGCTGTTTTACTTTAGAATTTGTAAATTCTACAATCCGTCCGCAATCCATACATATTAGATGATCATGACTTTGTTTTTTAAAACTGCTTTCATAGCGGGTCATATTATCGCCGAAGTTTCTTTTACTAAGCAGGTCGCATTGAACAAGTAATTCTAAAGTTTTATAAACGGTGGCTCTTGAAACACGTGATTTTCTATTTTTCATTAAAATATACAAATCATCAGCACCAAAATGACCTTCATATTCTAAAGCTGCATCAAGAACTTCAAACCGTTCAGGTGTAATTCTATTTTTTTCTCTTTTGAGAAATCCTCTAAAAATTTCCGTTGCTTGTTGATGTTTCAATTTTAATTTATCTCTTATAATTATTTAACACTAAAATATAATAACTAATTATTTATAGCAATAAAATGTTATAACTTGTTGAGAATTCAAAATGATATGAAAATTGGAGAATTATCCCAGTCCAAACGCTTTTAAAATATTTACGGTAAAAAATGTTAAAATATAAGCAGAACCCGTAAATATTATGAGCTGCAAAATGGGTATTCTCCATCCGCCTGTTTCTTTTTTAGATACTGCTACAGTGGATAAACACTGCAAAGCAAAAATAAAGAATACTATTAATCCCGTAATAGTTGCCGGAGTAAATAAATTTTGATCGGTCCCTTCGATTTTAGCTTTTCGCATAGCTTGAATCATAGATTCCTGTAAAGTTGAGTTATCACTTGTAACTTTAAAAATTAAAGCTAAAGAACTTACAAAAACTTCACGAGCTGTAAATGCCGCGATTAAAGAAACTCCAACTCTCCAATCCATTCCTAAAGGCCGCATTACAGGTTGAATAAGTTTACCAAGATCAGCAGCATATGATTCCGATAATCTTTCAGCATTTTGTTTTGTCATGACTTCTTGCTGCGTTAAACCTGTTGTATCAATTTTGGGATTATAATTTGGAAAATATGTTAAAAACCAAAGTACAATTGAGAAAGTAAGAATAATTGGCCCTGCTTTTCTTAAATATATTTTCGAGCTGGTATAAGTATTGCTTAATGTAACACTTAATTTTGGAATTCTATATGTCGGCAGTTCCAATATAAAAGAGCTGGAGTCATTTTCTCTTATTAATTTTGTTTTGAACTTATTAACAACCGATGCAACTAGTATTGAACTAATTATACTTGTAATATAAATTGCAGCTAACGCTAATCCGCCGATCCATGATTTGCCGGCAGGAAGTAAAAAAGCAATTAACAAAGCATAAACCGGAAGCCTTGCACTGCAGCTCATTAAAGGTATAATAAAAATTGTAAGTAGTCTTTCTCTTTTGTTTGGAATTGTTCTAGATGCCATTATTGCCGGAATAGCACAAGCAAATCCGGATAACATAGGAACGAAGGACTTGCCGTTTAATCCGATTTTCGAAAGTGGTTTATCAATTAACATTGCACCTCTTGCTAAATAACCTGTGTCTTCAAGAAGTCCAAGAATTAAAAATAAAATGGCAATTTGAGGAACAAAAACCATAACAGAACCTGTTCCGCTAATTATTCCATTAGAAACAAAATCTCCAAACCAATTATTGCCTAACAATACCGATGCTTGAAATGATAAAAATCCAAATAAGTCATCGACTAATTCCATTAATGGTTCTGCCAGCCAGAATATTGAGGTGAAAGTGATAGACATTATTAAAAAGAATGAAATAATTCCCCAGAATCGGTGAAGTAAAATTCTATCAATCTTAAGTGTTTTTTTGTCTACTGTATGAATACCTTTTCTTAAAACGGGATCAACGATATTAAAAGATTTATTTACTTTTGATAAATCAATATTTTGTCCTGTACCATTCTTATGAACAATAACTTTATTTTCAACTTCACTTATTTCTTTATAAGTTTTAATTAAATCCTGATTATCTTTATAATCAGAAAAGGGGACAGGTTCTTTTTTATCCATGGAATTTTGAAGTGATAAATTTTCTGAAACTGTTTTTATTAACTCAGAAGTTCCAGTTCCTGTTCTTCCGTCAACTTTTATTGCTTTACAGCCTATCAACATTTCCAATTTCTTGTAAATCGATATCAAAACCTTTTCGATTTAAAATATCACACATTGTTAAAGCTATAACTACGTTGAATTCGGATTGAATCATTTGTTTAGCTAATAACAAATGACGGGAGAGCTGACTAGCATCAATTGTTACAATTACAATATCCGGAGTTCCTAATTCCGGGTGTTTGAATAAAGCATTTATGGAAACTTTTTCATCAGGCGAACTTGGAATTAAACTTATGATTCCTGGAGAATCTAAAATTTTAGCATTTAAATTAAACTTATTTAACAGCTTACTAACGGAGTATTCCACTGTAGCGCCAGGGTAGTTAACAGTTTTATAATTCTGTCCGCTAAGGTAGTTAAAAAGAGTTGTTTTCCCCGAGTTAGGCGGACCTACTAAGGTTATTAGCGGGACCGTTTCTATTGTTTGCGAATTCATGAAACTTTTATACAGATTGCCTCATTTTTCCGTATTGCTATTACCGTGCCTCTAACTGAAAATGCAATCGGATCATTGAAAACCGAACTGGTTACTAATTCTATTTCTTCACCAGGGGTAAATCCTACTTCTAATATTCTTCTAGATGAAGGATGAGAAGAATCAACGTCATTTATAATTACTTTTTCGCCGTATTTTAAGTCTGCTGCTGTTTTCATTTTTTATCTCTATTAAAATCTGCAAGTTATTTAGATTTAGTCTACATAAAAATAAGGCCATTGTTATCGAATGTCAAGAAAATTAATTTCCCCTCACAATATTTTTCCCGGTGGTACTTTAATATTAAAAATTTTCAGCGATAATGGATATAACCGGTTTTATGTTAAATGCAATTATTTGGCACTTATGAATAATTCCATTTAAGAATAAAAAAAGTGCTCTTAATTTAAGAATAATTATTTATTTCTTATAAAATTCGTATTTTAATTAAATTTTAAAAAATAAATTTTGCTTTTTTATGGATTTCCCTGACGAAAAAATTTTAAGCTATCAATCCTTTCTAGATTCGCTAAATACCCGTAGTATTGTTTTTAGTAATTCCGATAAAATTGTCTACCGTTACAATCATGTGGATAATAAATATGATTATATGAGTTCGGGAATTACCAGAATGACCGGTTATACGGTTGAAGATTTGAATAAAAAAGGATTGAAGGGAATTATAAAAAGAATAATAGTTGATAATAAAGATAGTTTTGAAATTAATACCGGATCAAATAAAAAAGAAATTGTTGAAGAATACTTTGCCAAATATCAGGTAAAAACTAAAAGCGGTGAACTGAAATGGCTGGAAGATAATTCTTTTATAACTTTTGGAAAAGATAAAAATAGGCTCTTCAGTATTGGTATAATGAGGGATATAACTTCATTTCATAATTTTATCGATGAACTGCATGATGAAAAGAAAAAGTTGAATGAACTGCTTGATTTAGCAGAAGTTATATTTATTGCATTAGATAAGAATAAAAAAGTAAAGTTTATTAAATCTTAAAGGATGCCATATTTTAGGTTATGAAAGAAATGAAATAATAGGTAAAAATTGGTTCGATAATTTTATCCCAGTTAATAAACGTGAGGAATTGTTAAAAAATTTCAATTCAAGTTTTAAAAATTGGATTGATCCCCTGGAATTTTATGAAAATCCTGTATTAACAAAATCTGGTGAAGAAAGAATAATAAGCTGGAGAAATTCAGTAATTAAAGATGAAAAAGGTCATATAAATTATTTCATTAGTTCCGGTGAAGATATTACATTCGGTAAAAAGCAGGAAAAAATACAGCACTTAATTTCACAAATTCTTGAATATACAAATTCCGAAAGCAATTTAGATGAATTATTTAAGTTTATTCATGTTTCGGTAAAAAAATTAATGCCTGCGGAAAATTTTTATATTGCCTTATATGATAAAGAGTCCAACCTTATTCATTTTCCATATTTTATTGATGAAATAGAAAATGAAGCTCCGCCTAAAAGATTTGGAAGAGGATTAACCGAATATATTTTAAGAACCGGTGAATCTTTGTTATGCGATAAAGAAAAAGATAATGAACTTGTAGAATCCGGCGAAACGGAAATAATGGGCGCTCAGTCTGCTATATGGCTTGGTGTTCCCTTGAAGATTCAAGAAAGTACAATTGGAGTAATAGCAGTTCAAGATTATAGCAACGAAAAAACTTACGGCGAAAGAGAAAAAGAAATTCTGGAAGTTATTTCTTATCCCATTTCCAGAGCTATAGAAAGAAAAAGAGTTCAGCAGGAAAGAGACGAATTAATTGAAAAATTAAAGGAACTGGTTGCTTCAAAAGATAAATTATTTTCACTAATATCTCATGATTTAAGAAGTCCTTTTAATTCCTTGCTTGGCTTTTCCGAAATATTAACAACAGAATATGATAGTTTAACTGATGAAGAAATAAAAGAATATTTGAATGTTATTTATGAAGCTTCTAAAAACTTATACGGTATGACAACGAATCTTTTACAATATTCTCGTTTTCAAATGGGAAGATTTGACTTCAAACCAGTTAAACTAAATTTAAAGAAAGTTATTAATAACAATATAAAACTTCTTAAAGGAAATATTCTTAAAAAGCAGTTAAATGTTTTAACAGACCTTGATGTATCACCCCAAATTTTTGCAGATGAAGATATGATAAATTCTGCAATTCAAAATCTGCTTTCCAATGCAATCAAGTTTACAAATCGCGGCGGCGATATAAAAATCTCGCTGGAAATAATTAATTTCTTCGATAAACCTACTCAGGTAGAAATAAAGATTGAAGATTCAGGAGTTGGTATTTCTAAAGAAGACCTGGAAAAAATTTCGAAGAATCAAATGTTTTCTACTTCCGGAACAGACCGCGAATATGGAACCGGTTTAGGATTATTACTGGTCAAAGAATTTATTGAAAAAAATCGCGGATCGATGAAAATTTCAAGCAAATTAAATCAGGGGACAACAATTCTTTTTAGACTTCCGATTTCCGAATAAAAATTTGATTGAACTTATTACTTCTGACATATATTTTTCTTATTATTATATGTAACATATATTGTATGAGGGGAAATTAAAAGCCGATGCTTCTGCTAAATACTTTTTCTAGTCGATTATATAAAAATATTTTAAAGGTTAGGAAGAGTTAATGACTTTTCTAAACAAGATTAAAAATAAAATAAAATTTAATTTACCTCCGATTAAAATCGCTTTAATTTATTTAGTAATCGGAATCGGGTGGATTATATTTTCTGATCTTGCAATTCTTAACTTATCAAAAAATCAAATATCCGAATTTGCCGATTTCCAGGAAATAAAAGGAATTGCTTACGTTTTAATTACGTGCATAATCCTATATGTACTAATCAGAAATAATTTTAAAAAAATTAATGAAACAAATAAAAAATTAACTGTTAATGAAGAAAGGTATAAAACATTTCTTCAACAAAGCAATGAAGGTATTTTTAGAATTGAACTTGAACAGCCGGTTAATATAAATGAAGATAAAGAAATTCAAATTATAAAAATAAAAAATAATCTTTATTTAGCCGAATGTAATAATGTATTTGCGCAATATTACGGCCTTAAAAAGAATACAGAATTAATCGGATATAAACTGAACGATTTTATTAAAAATTCAAATAGAAACTTTGATTTATTGATAAATAAATTTATTGATAATAATTATCAATTGAATGAACACGAAACATTTAAAAATGATAAAAATGGTAATCCTCAATATTTTAAAAATAATATAATCGGAATAATTGATAATAATCGACTTATAAGAGCGTGGGGAGTTACCAGGGATATTACTGAGTTAAAGAAAACCGAATTAGCACTTGCTGAAAGTGAAGAATTATACAGAACTGTGGTGCAGAGCTTAAACGAAGGATTGTTAATAACAGATGTAAATGACAAAATCCTTTTTGCAAGCAGAAGTATGACAAAAATTACAGGATATGAATTAAATGAATTAGTCGGAAAAATAGGTTATGAAATATTTTTTGATCAGAAGGACTGGGAGTTTATTCTGAATAAAAATAAGAACCGATATCAAGATCTGGCGGAAGTTTATGAATTGGAGATGAACAGAAAAGATGGAAGAAAAATATGGGTAAGTATTCATGGTGCACCCTACAGAAACAGTAAAGGAGAAATTATTGGAACTGTTGGTTTGATTACCGATATTACTGAAACCAAAAAAAATAGAACGATTAATAAAAGAAAGTGAAGAGAAATATAGATCTGTTGTAAACAGTGTCAGGGAAGTTATTTTTCAAACAGATGACACCGGGAAAATAATTTTTGTAAATCCTTATTTTTTGGAAATTTCCGGATATAAAATCAGTGAGGTAATTGCTCATTCTTTTACGGATTTTATTTATGAGATTGATAAAAAAAGAATCCTTGATGAATTTGTTTCTTTAATTTATGGTGATAAAGAATATCTTCGAGAAGAATCACGAATAATCAAAAAAAATAATGAAGTAAGATGGGTTGAAATAAATGCAAGACTTTCATTGAATGATGAAGGAAATATTAAGGGTATTTCCGGAACTCTAAGCGATATCCATGAAAGAAAAATAGCTGCGGAAGAATTGATAATTGCAAAAGATAAAGCTGAAGAATCAGACAAACTAAAATCTACTTTTCTTGCTCAAGTATCTCACGAAATTAGAACTCCTTTAAATATTATTCTAAGCTATAATTCATTAATAAAAGATGAAATTAAACATATTTTTACTCAAGAGCTTGAAGAATCATTTGATTCAATAGAGAAAGGCGGCAGAAGATTATTAAGAACTATGGACTTAATTCTTAATATGTCAATGGTGCAAACAGGCGGTTATAAGTTAAATATTACAAATATAAATCTAGAATATATTATAAAACAGTTGCTGCTTGAATTTAAACATGTTGCGGAAGAAAAGAATATTAAATTGAATTTTAATAAAAACGGCGATGAATGCTTTATTAAAGCAGATGAATATACAATAACTCAAGCATTTCAAAATCTGCTCGATAATGCAATTAAATTTACAGAAAATGGAAAAGTTGAAATTTGTATAAAACCGGATGTAAATGGTATAACCGAAGTTGATATTGAAGATACCGGCATAGGAATAAGCAAAGATTATCTGCCTAAAATATTTGAACCTTTCACTCAGGAAGAAATCGGTTACTCCAGGAAATATGAAGGTAACGGTCTTGGACTTGCCTTGACCAAGAAGTATCTTGAATTAAATAATGCTGAAATAATTGTTAATAGCACCAAAGGTAAAGGAACGAAATTTAATATTAGATTTAACTGAAGTTTTTAGGGGGTTAATATGGGTGAAAAAGGGGAAGTGAAAAATAAATTATTAATAGTTGAAGATGATTTTGAAAATCAAAAATTTTTAAAATTATATTTAGGTAAATATTTTAATATAGAAATAAGTGATTCATTAAATAGTTCAATCGAATCTGCAAAAAACAATGACTTTGATATATTTCTTGTAGATATTTCTTTAAGTGGTTATGGCAATGGTTTGGATTTTATAACATATTTAAGAAAACAGTCTAAATACTTGCAAACTCCAATTATTTGTATTTCTGCACATGTGTTTCCTGAGGACAGAAAAAATGCATTGAAAGCCGGAGCTACAAAATTTATTGCGAGACCAATAAAAAATAGTTTACTGCTTCAGACTTTAATGGAAAGCTTAGAAGAATATTAATTGATATTATAAAAAAATATTTTAATTCATTATTAGTTTTAATAAACTCTTATTATTTTTAATATAAATTTATTTCAAAACAAGGATAAACGATGAAAAAACTTTATACAATTTTCATTTTAATCTCATTGTTACCGGTTTTCACTTTTGCTCAGGAAGAATTTCCGGTATCTAATAAAAATCAATTAATTAATAATACAGTTTACAGTAATGCACCTGAAGAAGCAAAACATTCAGCTGCATTTGTAAGACAATGGCAATTCTTTGAACAAAGAGCATATCCAAATTCAACAATTCCTGAAAATGCTTATCAAAATTCCATTATTCAAAGAAATGCAATGGAATCAGGTGATAATCTAATTAATAATGAAATAGCCTGGGTTAGTATTGGCCCGTCTCCGGGAGCATATTTTAACTATGGAAATATTTCTTCCAGAATTGTAACCGGTGCTTATGATCCAAGCAATCCGAATGTAATTTATATCGGGGCAGCTAACGGAGGTGTTTGGAAAACTACTGATTCCGGAATTTCCTGGAATCCTTTAACGGATAATCAAGTTTCTATGGCTATGGGAGCTATAGCCATTGACCCCCAAAATACAAATATTATATATGCTGGCACTGGAGAAGCCACATACAGCGGAGCTTCTTATTTTGGATTTGGTTTACTGAAAAGTACTGATGCCGGAGGTTCATGGCAGCATATAACATCGGGTTTGCCAAGCCATACTTATTTTTCCCGAATAAAGATAAGACCCGGTCATAGTAATGAAGTGTTAGCTGCTATGGGAAATTCAGGATTATATTATAGCAGCAATTCAGGAATAAACTGGTCGTTAAAATGGTCAGGTAAATGCGATGATATCGTCTTTACTCCTTCAGGCGATACTGTTTTTGCAATTGGAGGCGGATCAGGAATGGTTCGGTCAACAGACGGCGGAGCTAATTTTACTTCTTTTGGTACCGGGTTAATAAGCGGACAAAGAATTCATTTTGATTTGTGCAAAGCAGATCCATCCGTTATGTATGCCGCAATTTATAATGGTGATGTATCTGTTTATAAATCAACTAACTATGGTACTAATTGGACACAGGCAGCACCCTCACAAGACTTTAACGGCGGGCAGGCGTGGTACGATTTGTATTGCAGAGTAAGTCCTTTTAATCCAAATAATGTTTTTGTCGGAACCATTGATGTATATAGATCAACAGACGGCGGAGCAAATTTTACAAATATAACTTATGGTTATAGTAATGGACCTGTTCATGTAGATCAGCATTATTTGTTTTTCCATCCGACTAACCCAAATACATTTTATGTATGTGATGATGGTGGAATTTATAAAAGCACGGATAACGGAAATTCATTTATAAATATGAATCAAGACTTAACATTAACACAATTTTACAGAATAAAAGCAAGTCCGTTTTTACCGGGAAGAATTTTAGGCGGTACTCAGGATAACGGAACCCAAGAAACCAATTCAACTTTAAATTGGGCGGCAGCTTTCGGCGGTGACGGCGGAGAAGTTAGTTTTAATCCTATTAATCAAAATTATATAATTGGCGAATCTCAGAACGGTGGACTAACTAGGACTATAAACAATGGAGCAAGTTGGAGTTATAATGCGACAAGCGGTATTGATGGAAGTGAAAATGTTGCCTGGGTTGCTCCTATAGTTGTTCACCCGGATAGCAGTGGAATTTTTTATGTAGCAAGACAAAAAGTATATAAAACTACAAATAACGGTGCAAACTGGGTTGGTATTTCCGATTATTTAAATGGCGGAACTGCCGTAATGGAATTGGCAATCAGCAAAACTAATCCTGCAACTATGTATGCAACATCAAACAACAAAGTTTTCAGATCTGATGATCGCGGTTATAATTGGACTAATGTTACAAGCGGTTTACCAAATAAAACTATAACTTCTGTTTATGTTGATCCGTTGGATTATCAAACTGCATATTTAACTTTCTCAGGTTACGGCACTTCTAAAGTGTATAAAAGCACAGATAACGGAAATCATTGGGTTGATATAAGCGGCAATCTTCCGGATTCACCTGCAAATGATATTTTTGTTTATAAAGATGATATAGCTCATCCTAACACTTATTTTGTTGCTATGGATATTGGTGTTTTTATGACACAGGATGACGGTCAAAACTGGATAGAATTAGACAATGGAATTCCGAATACTGTAATTATGCACCTGGATTATTCTCCAACTACAAAAATGTTAAGAGCCGGAACCCATGGAAGAGGAGTTTACGAGGCATTTATCGATTTCTCAACTCCTGTTGAATTAAATTCTTTCAACGCTTCTGTAAATCAAAAAAATACAGTTAATTTAAACTGGTCAACTGCTTCCGAAACAAATAACCATGGTTTTGAAATTCAGAGGAAACTTAAAAAAATGGATTGGACAACAATCGGTTTTGTCGAAGGAAACGGAACATCTTCTCAACCACATAATTACAGTTACAAAGATGATATCAATAATTTAAAATACGACGGAAGAATTCTTTATAGATTAAAACAAATTGATTTTAACGGAGCTTCCAAAAATTCTAAATATGTTTATGTTGATGTAAATTATATTCCTGATGAAATTGCATTATACCAGAACTATCCGAATCCTTTTAATCCAACAACAACAATAACTTATTCTGTTTCAGAAGAAAGTGTTGTGAATTTAACCATTTATAATTCACTCGGACAAAAAGTTGCAGAACTTGTAAATGGAATTCAGAATCAAGGTATGCATCAGGTTATTTGGGATGCTGAAAATATGGCTTCCGGAATTTACTTCTATTCTCTAAATGTAAAGGATAAAAACGGAATAAGTAAATTCAATCAAATGAAAAAACTTATTTTGATGAAGTAAAATTTTATTTTACAAGTTTATTTACCTTTTATTAGCACCGGGATTTATCCCGGTGCTAATAATATCAACTTTTCCGCTTATTTATCTATATATTCCCATCATCATAATCACCATTGTTTATTTATAATTCTGCGTTATTTTAACTAAATTTCATAATTATATTATTTCAAATAATTAAGGACGGATTAATGAGTGCAATTGAAACTCATTCTTTAACAAAAATTTATTCTTCTTCCGGCAGAAGAAAAGTTCAGGCTTTAACTGAATTAAATTTGAATGTTGAAAAGGGAACTATCTTCGGATTGCTGGGACCAAACGGAGCAGGAAAAACTACTTTAGTTAAAATCCTTTTGGGAATTACTTATCCAACTTCCGGCGGAGCAAAAATTTTAAATGAGAACATCAGCAACTACAAAATTAAAAGTAAAGTTGGATATCTTCCCGAAAATCATAAATATCCTCCTTATTTAAACGGCGGAGAAGTCCTGGAATTTTTCGGAAAATTAAGCGGAATGGAAGGTAATCATTTAAAGAAAAAAATAGATGAATTATTGGAATTAGTTCAACTCGGCAAATGGAAAAAAACTAAAATTAAAGCTTATTCAAAAGGAATGATGCAGAGACTCGGATTAGCACAGGCAATTTTAAATGATCCTGAATTAATATTTTTAGATGAACCAACCGACGGCGTTGATCCAATTGGAAGAAAAGAAATAAGAGATATTTTAATCGAATTAAAAAATAAATCAAAAACAATTTTTCTTAACAGTCATTTACTTTCCGAAGTTGAATTAATAACAGACAGAGTAGGGATTCTAAATAAAGGAAAATTACTGCGGGAAGGAACAGTTAAGGAATTAACTGAGAAGAAAGCAGAATATAAAATTTCTGTCGAATCAATTTTGAATGATCAGTTTTTCAAAGAAGAATTAAATGGAAATAATTTTATCAATATTGATCAGAATACATTTTCGGTTAAAGTCTCCGATGTAGACGAGTTAAATAAATTAATTGATAAATTAAGAGGAAAACAAATTCTTATAAAAGAAATTCAGCCTTACAAAAACACTCTTGAAGAAATGTTCATTTCCCTTATTAAAGAGTCTGATTCGGAGGTGAAAAAATGAAAAACATTTTAGTATTAACCTGGTTTACTATAAGAGAAGCTTTGGCTAGAAAAGTATTTATGTTCTTTATAGGAATTTCATTACTTGTTCTTATTGGAATGATCCTGGCATTCAGTTTTATTGATACTAATCTCATAGTAACAGGAATGGCCAAATCGGATAGTGGACAAATGTTAAGCAGCGCGGTTGCAACTTTAGAATATATGATAATATCACCTTTATCCGGTTTATGTATTCTGCTTGCAATTTTTTCGAGCGCGAGTTTTATTCCTATCATGCTGGAAAAAGGAAACATTGATCTTTTACTTTCCAAACCGGTTTCCAGAAATCAATTAATATGGGGAAAATATTTTGGTGGAGTTTTAGTCGTTTTCCTGAATATTGCATTTTTAATTTTAGGTGTTTGGTTAATTATATCAATTAAATTTTCCCATTGGGATTTTTCATTTCTTTATTTGATTTTAATCATTTCATTCGCATTTGCAGTTTTATATTCTATTATTGTTTTATTCGGAATTTTAACAAGAAGTTCTATGCTGGGTATGATGCTTGCGTATTTTGTGTTTTTAATTTTAAGTCCGCTTTTAGCATTTGCCAATGATAGGTTGATTGAACTTATTGGCAGTAAAGTTTTAAAAGATATAGTTGTTGGTCTATATTATTTTATTCCAAAAACATCTGAGTTAATGGGAAAAATATCTGTTGCACTTGCATCAGGTAAAGCAATAGAAAGTTTTCAGCCTATTATTACATCTTTCTTATTTTTAATTTTGATGATGGGATTATCGATCTGGAGTTTTCAGAAAAAAGATTTTTAATTGAAAAAATATTTTTATTACATATCGTTAGCATTAATTTTCGTATTTGGCTGCAGCAAGCCGCATAAACTTTATCCTGTTTCTAATGATCAGACTGAATTATTAAAACTGCTTCCTTATCAAACAGAATTTTTAATTTATGCTAATTTCAATAATATCAGAAAATCGGATTATTTAAATCAATTTTTAAAGAATTCATTTGAAAACAGGCAATCCGGCAAATGGCTTAGTGATTTTGAAAGTAAAACTGGAGTAGGTTTAAAGTCAGGCGTAAATGAAATTATGATTGCAACAAGCTGGGAAAATAATAATTCAATCATTGTTAGTTTTGATAAAAATCTGAGTAAAATTAAAAATTATTTTAATGACAAAAATAAATTTGATGTTGATAAATCAGGCGGAAGAACAATTTATCATCCAAAGAAAAATGTGAAGACTATTTTCACATTTGTTAATGATTCACTTTTACTAATATTAAACAATGATGAATATTTAAAAAATATTTCGGAATTGCCTTCAAAATCACTTGCTGAAAATAAGAATTTCATTCGCATTATTGAAAATATTCACTCAAAAAAATACTATTGGCTTGCTACAAATAACGGAAGTTATGCTGCAGAGTTGTTTAACCGGATCTTATTGAAATATAAGAAGTTACCGGTGAGAAGCTTAATAAAAACTATTAGAAATATTACACTTTCTGTTGATGTAAAAAATGGCCTGAATATTGAATCTGTTTGGGGGTGCGAGTCGAGTAAAGATGCAAGGCTTTTAGCCTCCGCAATTAGGGGAGCAATATCGATGGATATCTTAACCAAAGAAAACTATAAGCTTGGTAAGATATTGGATAAAACCGATGTTGATGTAGGAAAAAATATTATTTATCTGGAATTATATTTAACAAAAGATGATATTTCTGCGCTTAAAGATTTCGCTCAAAAAAACTTGAAATAAAAATTTTAGGATTTGTAATGCAGGAAGAAAAATTGAAATTAGAAGATCTTCTACAAAGATCAGGATTAAACAATACAAAAGACGGATTAAACAATATAGCAATTATTGGCGCCGGTATAATGGGACAGGGAATTGCTCAAACTATTGCTTCAGCAGGAATTGAAGTAATGGTAATTGAAAAAGATTCAGATCATTTGGGTAAAGCTCAAATAAATCTGGCGGAAAGTATAGACCGTGAAATTAAAAGATGGGTTATGACCCAATCTGAAAAAAAAGCAATTTTAAGCAGAATTAAATGGTATCAAGATATTGATAAAATAAACGGCAGCGAATTAATTATTGAAGCTGTCGATGAAGACTTTGAATTGAAAAAGAAAATTTTTCAAGAATTGGATAAAAGAGCTAAGAAAGAAACCATTTTTGTCTCTAATACTTCAACTTTAAGTTTAACGAAAATAGCTGAATGTACAAACCGGCCTGACAAAGTTATTGGTATGCACTTTTTGAATCCTGTTCCCAAAATACCTTTAGTTGAACTGGTTAAATGTCTGCACACTTCAAATAAGACTGTAGAAGTTGTAAAAGAATTTACAGCTAAGATTGGTAAAACTCCTGTAGAAGTTTATGAATATCCTGGATTCGTAACTACTAGAGCAATTGTTCCGCTTTTAAATGAAGCTATGTATATTTTACTTGAAGGAGTCGCAACAGCTAAAGATATCGATACTGCAATGAAGCTAGGTTATAATTTTGCTAATGGACCGCTGGAAATGGCGGATATGATGGGCTTGGATGAAGTGTTGGCTTGGATGGAAACTTTATGGAAAACATTAGGTGAACCTCGTTATAGAGCTTGCCCGATTTTGCGTAAGTTGGTAAGGGAAAGAAAACTCGGAAAGAAAACAGGAGAAGGTTTCTATAAATACGACGAAAACGGAAAAATTGTAGAATAAAAAAATTAAAAGGTTTTTAAGGAAATTTTATGAAAGTACTTGTTCTTAATTGCGGAAGTTCATCAATCAAATATCAATTTATTGATACTGATGAAAAACAGTCTTTGGCAAAAGGAATTGTAGAAAGAATCGGAATGACTGGTGCTGTTTTATCTCATCAAAGATATGACGGCGATGCTATAAAAGTCGTAGGGGAAATTCTCGATCATACAATTGCTATAGAATATGTACTGGGAGTTATGCTTAGTAAAAATCACGGTGTTATTGATGAAAAAGAAGATATAGAGGCTGTCGGGCATAGAGTTGTTCACGGAGGTGAAACATTTTCAGGTTCAGTTCTAATAACTGATGAAGTAATTCAAGTTTTGCAGGATAATATTGAACTTGCACCGCTTCATAATCCGCCGAATCTAAAAGGTATTCAAGCATGCAAAAGAGTACTTCCAAATACTCCTCAGGTTGGTGTTTTTGATACAGCTTTCCATGTTCAGATGCCGCCCAAAGCTTATCTTTACGGCATTCCTTATGATCTCTATAAAAAATATAAAATTAGAAGATACGGCTTTCACGGAACTTCACATTTATTTGTATCTAACAAAGCTGCAGAAATCTTAGATAAAAAAGTTGAAGATCTAAAAGTAATCACTGCACATTTGGGAAACGGCTGTAGTATGTCTGCAATTAAAAACGGCAGATCTATTGATACAACAATGGGATTTACACCTTTGGAAGGTTTATTGATGGGAACCAGAAGCGGAGATCTTGATCCATCTTTAATTCTTTATATAATGGGAAAAGAAGGATTATCTCTTCACGAAGCTGCTACTTTATTAAATAAACACAGCGGACTAATCGGCATAAGCGGCGAAAGTAGTGACATGCGGGAAATTTTAGCTGCAGTGAAAAACGGACATAAACGTGCAAAATATGCATTTGATATTTTTGTTTATAAAATAAAAAAATACATCGGCGCTTACGCGGCTGCACTTGGAGGTTTGGATGTTTTAGTTTTTACGGGAGGAATTGGTGAAAATGCTAAAGAAGTGAGAGAGGAAGTTTGTAAAGATCTGGAATTTTTAGGAATTGAATTCGATAACGAAAAAAACAATAAGAACGAAACATTTATTTCCAAAGACTCATCAAAAGTAAAAGTGTTAAGAATACCGACAAATGAAGAACTTGTTATTGCAATGGATACAAGTTCAATTGCTGAATCTATGATTCAGAGTGAATCTGCTGAAAAAAATAATTAGAATTGTTTAAAATAATTTTCTAATTATAATTCAATTCTTAAAATAATGTTTTGCATTTCTTTCAAAATACTATTTAATCTAAAATATTTTTAAATTTCATTTAAATTTCAAATTTGATTAAGTTTAAAAATAATAAAGACTATTTAGGGGATTACTATGAATCTTGGAATAAAAGGTAAAAAAGCTTTAGTAACTGCTTCAAGTACCGGCATTGGAAAGGCTATTGCCGAGTCGCTGGTTGCTGAAGGATGCCAGGTTGCAATTTGTTCCAGATCTAAAACTGATTTGGAAAAAACTGCGTTGGAAATAAAAAGAAAAACCGGTACGGAACCTTTCTGGACCGTTTGTGATATTACAAAACCCGAAGAAGTTGAAACCGCATACAATACTGTTACAAATAAAATTGGCTCAATAAATATTTTAGTTAATAACTGCGGCGGTCCTTCACCGGGAAATTTTTTAAAGTTAAAAGAAAATGAATGGCAGGATGCATTTGATCTTGTATTATTAAGTGCAGTCAGATTTTCCAATCTTGTTGTTCCAGATATGATTGTACAGGAATGGGGAAGAATAATTAATGTAACCTCAATTTCCGTCAAACAGCCTATTGATGATTTAATATTATCTAATTCACTGAGAAGCGGGGTAGTTGGTTTTGCAAAATCATTAAGTAATGAACTTGCACGCTATAATATTACCGTAAATAATGTAGCTCCGGGTTATACTTTAACCAATCGTCTTTACGAATTAGCGGTTTCAAGAGCAAAAGAAGATAAAAAATCACATGAAGAAATTTTAGCGGAAATGTCTAAAAAAGTTCCAATGAACAGGTTAGCACGTCCTGAAGAAATTGCTGCACTTACTGCTTTTCTTGCTTCCAATAATGCAAGTTATATTACAGGAAATACAATTCACGTAGATGGCGGAATAATTAAAAGTATATTTTAAGAAAAAAGGGCTGTTGAAAAACAGCCCTTAAATTTTTTAACTATTTAAGATAAAGCATTTTCATTGCTTTAAAGTAATATCTTCCTGAAACTAAAGATTTTGCGGACATTCTTATATAATAAACACCGGATGCAAAATTAGAAGCATCCCAAGTCTTATTATATTCTCCCGCTTGCTCATTTTCGTTTACAAAATCTGAAACAGATTTACCTAATACATTATAAATTATAATGTGGACATTACTTTCTTCGGGAATATTATAAGATATTTTGGTTGAAGGGTTGAAAGGATTTGGATAATTCTGCTCAAGGTAATAATTCATTTCCATAAAATCCAAATTGACAGAAACTGTGTTCGAATATGAATAAGTTCCGTCATAATCTATTTGTTTTATTCTATATTTAACCAATCCTTTAAAACCATGATTTTCAAAATCATCTGTATAACTGTAGTTGTTTTTTGAAGTTGTAGTACCCCTGCCTTCGATATAACCAATCTTAGCCCAGTTATTATTTATAAATCTTTCGACTTCAAATCCTTTGTTATTTTTTTCAGTTGCAGTAGTCCAATTCAAAATAACTTTATGATCACCAATATTAGCAGTAAAAGAAGTAAGCTCAACAGGAACTTCAGTAATTAATAAAGAAGCTTCATTGCTGTAATTAGAAACTGATGAATCATCATATGCAATTACTCTGTAAGTATAATTAGAAGCGGAAGTTACATTATCAATGTATGTTGTTGTTGCCGAACCAACAGAATCTATTAATGAAAAAATATTTGATGAATCTTTTCTTTCTATTTTAAATCCGGAAAAATTAGTTGAATTATTATTCCAGCTAAGTTCAATTTGACCACTTCCTAAATTTGAAGCAACTAAATTTGAAGGAGCATTTAATACCGGAGTAAATTGATATATTCTATTATCAGATGTACAGATATAAAGTTCATGGTTCATATCAACACCAAAAGATAGAATTGAAGCAGAAGCCGTTTGAATTTGTGAATTTGAACTATCGGATAATTGAAACTGCCAGATTTTTCTTGAACAATAATCACCGTATATATATTTACCTGTTAGCTCAGGTCTTCTCATACCTCGGTAAACATAACCTCCCGTAATTGAGCAATTACCTCCGCTGTGTGTATATTCAAAAACCGGAAAAGTATATTCCGGAGCATTACAACCCGAAGTATTATATGGATGAAATCCTTCATAACATCTCCAACCATAGTTCTTACCATTTTCAATGATATCTATTTCCTCGTACATGTTCTGTCCGACATCGCCGCACCAAATTTTATTTGTAACAGGGTCTACACTAAAGCGCCATGGGTTTCTCATTCCATATGTATAAATTTCTTCTCTGTATCCTTGTGTATTATTTACAAAGGGATTGTCAGAAGGAATTCCGTAATTCATTCCTCCTTCCGGATTATCAACATCAATCCGTAAAATTTTAGCAAGAAGGGTTTGCAAATTCTGACCATTAGCCTGCGGATCGCCTTCAGAACCTCCGTCACCTAAACCGATGTACAAATATCCATCTGGTCCGAATAATATTTGGCCGCCATTATGATTGGAATACGGCTGGTTGATTTCTATAATATCCAATTCGCTGCTTTTAATTGCAGAATCAGGATTTGTGGGACTAACTTGATAGCGTGCAACAACAGTTCTTAAAGGATTAGATTCGAGTAAAATCGACATAAAAATAACCGTTGTTTGCATAATCAGGATGAAATGCTAATCCCAATAAACCGGTTTCACCGCCGCTTGTTACAATATCCGAAATATCCAAGAATGTTTTGGATGTAGTTGTATTTCTATTGTTTTCGAATACTTTTATAACACCTTGCTGCTCTACAACAAATAATCTATCAGTTCCGTCGCCGGCGGGATAAATTCCAACCGGAGATGAAAATGTTAAATTCGGAAAGGCATTTTCCAACTGGAACTGGCTGTAGGATTTTTCCGAAAATAAAAGAACAATGAATAAAATGGGTATATAAATTTTTTTCAAATGTCACCTCTTTTAATTATTTATTTTTAGTCTTTTTCATTCTTTCTTTTTTAGCTACCCCTTTTATTTTTGAACTTTGTTTTGTTGATTTCCCGTTTTTATTGACTATTTCCTTTAGTTTTTCAGCTTTATAACCAGATTCATCGGATATTTTTTTTATCTCATTAAAAACTAAATAATTAATTTTTAATTCTTCAAAAAATAATTTTACGGTTTCAGTGTTATTAGAAGAATTTTTTGTTGCTGCAGCTTTCTTAGGACTTTTATTTTGTGTAATTATGTCCTGGTAAAAAGGATTCGAATAATAAATACTTCTTAAAGTAAAAATCCAATCCGTTAAAGTTATCATTTGATCTTTTGAATAATATACTACACTTTGATATTCATTAAAATTGAGATAATTTCTGATTAAATCGTTCTCAAATAAATGATTAACAATTTGTTTGATCTCATTTTTAACTTTAGTTTCTTCAGTGACATTCTTTTTAGGTTTTGCTTTTCCATTTCTTTGCCACAGAATTTTATTTTTATCTGAAGTAAGTATTTTAATTAGGTGAATATAATTGTTTATCTCTTCTGATCTGAAACCTATTTTTTCATAAATATTATATAACACTCTGTACAAATAATATTTGTCAACTACATTTTTATCATCATCAACAGTAAAATTTATTTTTGATAAGACTATTACTGGATGTAATAGATTTATTCTTTGTTTTTTGTTATCTGGAAACATTAATAGATTTAATGAAGCTTCTTTTATCCAAACAGCAGATGATTTTTTAGATAATTCTCTTTTAATTAAATATGAAAATAATTCTCCGGTTTGATAATCCTTTTTTAAACCATCTATTGTCTTTTCTAATTCAATCGGGGTAGAGTTCCTTTTATTAACCTCAGACAAAAGATTATTTAAAGGGAAATAGATATTATCCGAAAAATCCTCTTTTTTAATATTATCAATCGCTTGATTAATATTCTTTGGAAGACTTTTAATTTCAGGGTAATAGAACTTATTCAGCTCGCCTAAATTTCTATCATTTAATAACTCATATACTGAATTATGAAGCGGTTCTAAATTTAGATCATTAATATATTCTTCAATTGAATAGACGCCTTTACCTAAAAGCTGTCGATATACTTTTTCATAAATTCCGGTAGAATCATAAACTTCGCGGAAATTTAAACATACTACATATTCATAACCTTGTAGAGCAAAATAATATCCGTATTTATGAATATCATATCCATTAATTATAAATTCCTGTCCGGATCTGTGGTCTCTATATATATAGTAAATATTATTATCATTTTTAAGTTCAAGAGATTCCGCTAACGATTTTGTCTGCAGGTCCGATAAATTATTATTTCTTACTTTCGATGAAGATTGTTTAATTGTACCGGCACATTGTGAATAAGAGTTATTATAAACAACTAAAGTTTTTTCTTCTCCAGATTTATTAGTAAATGCAAATACATTGTGATTTACATTTCCATGATCATCGATAAAGTCAAACAATTCAAAATTATCAACTTGACTAAAGAGATGTCTTTTCGACATTAAAGGAAAAATTTCTTTCTGATGACGCCAAACAAGATGATCATCTATAAATTCGTCATAGTAAGCCCTTTTATATTCCATTCCGTATTTTTCGGAAAATCCTTCTATTTGTCCATGACCAAACATGGGCAATCCGGGGAGTGTTACAAGCAGCATTGCTACACCGAAATATTTATCGCCCTTACCAAATTGATTAACTGCTGTTTCTTCATCGGGATTGCTCATAAAATTAACATAACGTTTTAATATTTCCGGATTAAACTCAATAGTGTTTTTTATTAATAATCGATACTTTTCATTTTCTTCTTTCATCATCATGTGCATAAAAGCGGAATTATAAACCCGGTGCATGCCGAGAGTTCTAACAAAATAACCTTCCATTAACCAAAAAGCTTCTGCAAGTAAAAGAGTTTCCGGCATTTCTTTATTTATTCTGTCAACAACTTCTCTCCAGAATTCTTCCGGCATGGCCCTATCAAATTCTTCTCTTGTTAAAGAAAAATCCGATCTTGAAGGAATTGCGCCGCCGGTTCCCGGCTGAGGAAACCACAATCTTTGATAATGTTTTTTTGCCAAAGTCATCGCTGCATCGAATCGAATAATTGGAGTCTTTCTTGCAACATGCATAATTGTTTGAATTAAAGATTCTCTTACTTCAGGGTTCAAAAGATTTAACTGCGCCGTATCATTCCACGGCATGTTAGTTCCGTCGTTGCCGTGGTAAATGTATTTATTTTCTCCGGAATATTTATCCCTTCTTTGAAAAACAACTGCAGCATCTGTTCTTTCATAATATTTATCTTCAATTTTTACTTCAACTCTGTCATCATCAGATAGATTTGGTCCGTTAAATGTATAACCCGGGAATGGAGGATAATCATTTTGAATAAAATAATCCGGTTTTTCCACAACCCATTTTGAATAAATACCTGTATGATTAGGAACCATATCACTTGCTAGTCTGATTCCTCTTTTCCAAGCTCTTTCTTTTAAATTTTCAAATGCGCTTTCACCACCTAAATCATTCGCAATTACATAATCATACAAAGAATATGCGGAAGCTGCTGCTTCAGGATTTCCCATTATCTGTTTAATTTTTCTGGAAGCGGAACTTCTTTCCCAAATTCCTATCAGCCAAATTGCAGTATAGTTCCAAGCACTTAATCTATCTAATTCTTCATCCGGGATTTGATCCAATCTGGTAATTTCTCTATTATATTTTTTTGAAAGCTGGTAAAGCCAAACGTGAGCATTTTTTGCAATCATAACAACTTTAGGCATCCAGTCAATATCTTTAGTAAATTTTTCAATTTCCGAATAATAAAACCTGCTTTCATCTTCGGTTAAGCCTTGACCGGCAGCTAACTTTGCTTTTAATTTATCAAAATAATCTGTGTCGAATTCATACGAAGGAACCGGAGGCGTCCCTTTCTCTCCGCCGCCGTGCTGAAGAAATAATTTTAGATCTTCAAGAATTAAATCTTTTCCTTTTAGTAACCTTTGATTAAATTTTTCATAAACATAAACTCCCCATTTTTCACGTATAAAATCCAATTGTCCTTCTAAACTATAAGGACTTGCAACAATTGGTTTTCTTAAAAACTCAAAAAGCGGTAGATTTTCTTTACCGAAAGGCTTTTCTGTTATAAAGAATTTTTCTGTTTCATCTAAAAAATTAATATACTTTGATCTTTCTGAAAGAGGTCTGTCATCATATAACTCTTTTAACATTGAAGCTGCGGGATTTGAATTTTCTAGACTTAGTAGAATAATTTCTTCAAGCAAAATTTCTTTGTTTGGTTTGCCGTCTGTTGATCCGTTTAAATAATCTTGCGGCGTTTTTTTGTTTTTATAAACTTCCATCGGAGGGAATTGATTAATAAATTCCAGAAAAACCGAATTTAAATCCACATCGGAAAATTTATTTTGAAGTGTGTTTAAGCTTCTTTTAAAAACATTTACGTTATATTGTTCTTCGTAAACTCTAATTAAATAGTGAAATATTTCATGCAATAGCCCGACAGCATTTAACTGACCGGCAGTTACCATTTGCTCTTCGCTTTTTTCTTCTTTGCGTTTTGTATTTATTTTATTTGCTAATAATCTGGCAGTAGGAAAATCTGCGATTATCAAATCTCCAATTAAAGAATATAATTTTTCATCAAAGTTATATTTTTCCCTAGAATTCTTAGATATATGAAAATCTCTGCTGAATTTTTTAAAAGTTGAAATTTTAAATCCAGAAATTATTCTAAACATTATTTTCCCTTATTATGAAGACTTAGTTAATATAATAAATACAATAAGAAAAATTTGAAAAGATAATTTAAATCACAACTTTAAGAATAAGTCTACGAAGCTGTAATTATTCGTGATAAGCAATACTTGAGCCGACCCAGCTTTTATTCTTATTGAAGTCAACTCCCATCATTTTCCCCTTACTTGTTCTAACTAAATTATGAACAAGTATAGGTTTGTCTTTCCATAAAAACATCATCCTTATTTCCACTTTTGAATAGCCATCCGGAGTTTCTATTAAAGGTGCATATTCAATTTTTTCCTGAAGAATATAATTTTCTTTGTCTTTAATATATTGTAATTTTTCCCTCGACAAATCCATTTCAACTCCATGACCAGCAAAAGAATATAAAGGCTTTAAAACATATTTGCTTAATTCATAAGGATATTCATTCATTTCATTAAGGAAAAAACAATTGGAAACATATTTACCTTTTAGAAAATGGAAGTGAATATTTGCTTATCTTAAAAAACCAATTAGGATGGGGAAGCCATTTTACATTTATATTACTTTGAAAATCAAAATTGAGTTTAATATCTTTTCTGAAAAGTTCATCAAAAATAACACGGTTATAAATTCTTTCTATTTTGATTAGATTATCATTCTCTTTATAAAATAATTCATTCCCTTTTTGCAAAATATTTCTAATCGAAACTGTTTTTATTCCCAATAATTTTTCCGTAGCCGCAAAATCAATCCTGGTTTTTTGTATTTCAGGGTCAATTTCCATTAAGATGACATTTTTAGGATCGCAGTCGCCGACAATTATATTTTTTAAAAGATTTATATAATCGTTTTCATTTAGATCATTAAAATAAGTGGTAAAATTTTCTGGAATATCAAAGAACTCAAGAATTTTTCTATTCAAAAAAACTTCGTAACAATAAAGTGATGGAAAACCCTGAAGTTCAATTAATTTCGGAATATAATTTCCATCTTTTCCTAAAGTAATCGCAAAATCTATTTGCAAAAACTCCGGATGATCAGTTTCATCGGGAATTTTATATTGTTCCGGAACTGCATTATTGGAAAATTCCTTATACTCAGTAGTTGTTATTTGCGATATTATATTATCACATGCTTTTATTAATTCATTCTTTAACTCTTTAGAAAGAAAAAGGGGAGTTTCACAAACCTGGAAATCGGTTGGATATTTTAGACAAGTATTTAAAGATTCTAAAAAATTATTGTAATTATTTTGATCAAAACTATCATTAAACTTTTTCCGTAATTCTTTAATCATATTAAAAATTAATAATTAACAAATTATTTATAAACCAGGTTAAGCTGTTCAATTGCAGAATTTAAAAATGACGGCAATACTACTTTTCTAGTTAATTTAATTTTTTCCGGATCTTCCAGCCATTTTAGCATTTCAGTGTATCTTTCAATTCCAAAATTATCAACTACAAATTTTTTTCGTTCTTCTTGTTTTAAATGATAAATCATACTTTCAGGATCAGCTTCGGGGTGAAATTGAGTTCCCATAATTTCATTAGAAATTCTGGCAGCCATAACAGCCGGCTGAGAATTATCAAAATAAGTTTCAGTTTCAATTGCTGTTATTTCCGCACCTAACTCATTTAATGTTTTTTCATTAGGATTTATTACCTGATACTCTCTAAAATCGGCAGCATAAAAAGGATCAATTAAGTTTTTTAGAATAGGATCATCATTGCCGGCTTTAGTTTTTTTGAACGGAACAACGCCGAAAGATTTTTGAGGTCTTTTGTTAATTTCTGCAGTCTTAAAAAATCTATTCATCAATTGAAAAGAATGACAGATGAAGAAAACATATTTTTTATTTTCATTGTTTTGATTGTTGTTCCAAATATCATCCAATAAATTAAAGTAAAGTTTTTCCCATTTTTTACCGTCACCGTCAAAAGGACTTCCGGGTCCGCCGGAAGAAATAAAAATATCATAATCTAAATTTGGAATTTCATCTTTATATCTTGTATCAAAAACATTAAAACTTATTTCAGAATCATTATGATTATTTATAGAATCCGAAACAATTTCTTTAATGCAGCGCATTCCTTCATTTGGTTCGTTGTTATATAAATCTATAACAGCAATTTTAAGTTTGTTCATAAAGCCACAATTTTTTATAGAAATATTAAAAATTCACATTTAATCCAACGTGTGTTTCATCAATTATATAATCAACAACTTTTTTGAGATCAGAAGTTTCTTCCCAAACTTTTATTTGTCTATCTGCCCCGGTTCCATTATGCAAAATATTATATACTTTTTGTATTTCTTCGCGCGATCCTAAATCGTCAACAACATCATCAATAAATTCTAAAAGTTCATTAACCAGAATTTTATATTCTACTTCTTCTTTTTTGCCAAAGTCGATTAACTTACCGTGAATTCCATAACGGGCTGCACGCCATTTATTTTCTGCGATCAAAGCTCTTCTATATAATCTAAATCCAAGATTTTGTTTAATTAAGTTATGAAGTTTTGCAACGAGTGCCTGCATAATTGCAGCTAAAGTAATTGTTTCGTCAACGGTCATTGGAATATCACAAATACGGAATTCTAAGGTATTAAAAACCGGATGAGTTCTTATATCCCACCAAATTTTTTTTGCATTATCGATGCAGTTTGTTTTTATCAATAAATTTACATGATTATCATATTCAGCAAGGCTGTTAAAATAATCGGGAATTCCTGTTCGCGGAAATCTATCGAATACTTTGCTTCTATAAGATTTAAATCCTGTATTTCTTCCAAGCCAAAAAGGAGAATTTGTCGACAAAGCAAAAACATGCGGAAGAAAATATCTAGCAGCATTCATAATATGAATTGCAATTTCCCGGTCGGTAACTCCTACATGCACATGAAGACCGAAAATTAAATTAGCTCTGGCAACCTGCTGCATATCGGTAACAATTGTATGATATCTCGGATGATCTGTAATTTGCTGATCCTTCCAATGAGAAAAAGGATGAGTTCCTGCTGCAGCAATTCTTAATCCGTTTTTTACGGCAAGTTCAGCAAGATTTTTTCTTAATCTAGTAACTTGTTCTCTAGCTTCGTGAATATCTTTACAAACATCAGTTCCCATTTCAACAACAGACTGATGCATTTCCGGCTTTACATTTTCAGCCAGGATTACTTTCCCGTCTTCAAGTATTTCCTGTATATGTGAACGGAGTTCTCTTGTCTCAGGATCTATTATTTGGAATTCCTCTTCAACTCCTAATGTAAAAAGTCCGGGATCTGACATAATGAACTTTCTAAATTATTTATTAATTGGTTTATTGTTTGCAAAAGAAGTCATGAAATCACCCCATGTTAAATTATTCATTCCGGTTTTATGATTTTTTGCTTTTTCTACTGCCATATTTGCAGCGTTCTCAACTATCCATTCAAAATTTTCTTCACCGACAGAATGTAAATCAGCATCCGGTGCAGGGTTGCAAAAATCAATCGCGTATGGTTCTCCATTTCTAACCGCAAATTCAACCGTGTTAAAATCATAACCAAGTGCTTTATTTAATTGAATAACTCCTTCTTCAACTTTCTGCAGAAGTTTTGCTTCTACAGGTTTTCTATTCTTAACATACCTTAAATGATGAGGCTGTCTGGGATCATACTGCATAATATGAACATGTTTGCGATCGAGACAATAACACCTGAAATATTCTTTAAAAACAATTTCTTCCTGAAGCATCATTACAAGTTGATCGGTTTCATTATATGCATTAAAAAATTCTTCTTGATTATTGATTTTATAAACATTTTTCCAGCCTCCTCCGGCAAATGGTTTAAAGAATGCAGGGAAGCCTACATAATTAAATATTTTTTCCCAATCCATTGGATATGCTAAGTTGCGGAATGAATTCTCATTTGTATCAGGCGGATGATTTTTAGAAGGAAGCAGTACAGTCTTAGGAACATTCACGCCGATTTTTGTTGCCAAGGCATTATTAAAAAATTTGTCATCGGCACTCCACCAAAACGGATTGTTTATTACAGCGGTTCCGGTTATGGCGGCATTTTTCAGCATCGCACGGTAAAAAGGAACATCTTGAGAAATTCTATCAATAATGACATCATATCCAAGAGGTTCACCTTGAATTACTTTATCTATCCTTATAAGTTCGGCAGTAATTCCATCGATTTTTTTTGAATTAATTCTGTTTACAAAAGCTTCCGGAAAAGTGTTTTCCTGTCCGAATAGAATTCCGATTTTTTTCATTAAACTCCTGTTAGATTTATTTAATAAATTGATTTATAAAATAAGAAGAAAAAAAAAGAGTAAGAAGAGTAAATTTATTTAACAATTTGTGAAAGATATTCAGGGAACATCTCCCGCCACCAATTCCAATCATGTCCGGCACCGCTGCGTACATCAAGCCAGTGAGCAATTCCTTTTTCATTTAAAATTCTTGACAGGTTTTCATTTTCATCTTTGCACATATCATGTTCGCCGGTTCCTAAAACAATTCCAATATGATTTATTCTATCCAAATACCATGCATCGGTTAAATTCGGCATATAATCAGGAGGATTATTAAAGTAACAATTTTCGTCGTAATAACCTTCTATAAATTGTTTAATATCAAAACATCCTCCCATGCAGATTAAATAGCCTACTTTATCAGGATGTTTAAATGAAATATTTGCCGCATGATAAGCGCCTAAACTGCAGCCAGCAAGTGCAACTTTATTATATTCAGTTTCATGTTTTGCAAATTCTATAACATCATTTAAAATTAAATTTTCATACGCCATGTGTGTTTTAACTCTGTCAGCAGGATGAATTGAGTAATTATACCAGCTTTGAGAATCAATTCCGTCTGGACAATATATTTTTATTTTGCCTTCTTCAATTAATTGTGAAGCCGATTCAATAAGTTTGAAATCTTTTAATTCGTAGTATCTAGCCTGAGATGTTGGAAAAGCAATTACAGGATAACCGGAATGTCCGAAAACCAGCATTTCAAATTCACGGCTGAGATATTCGGAATACCATTTATGATATTCTTCTTTCAAAATTGTCCCAATTTTAATTAATTTGAAATTGTTTACTTAAATAGAAGTGCAAAAAATGTTTGTTAAATATAGAAAAATATGTGTTACTTTCAATGAAAATTAGGTTGTAAATTTCATTAAATTCATATTATTATTTTAAAAAATCACTTATTTTGAAGTTTATGCTTAAAACGATGTAATTTCCAATATTTTCCTATAAATTGAAATTCTTTTGATATTAAGGTATTTTTAAATTTGCTTTAAATGAAATTTCGCTATGCAGCAAACTCCTTTAATGACTCAATATTATAAGGTGAAAAAAGAAAATCCCGATACGATTCTGCTTTTCCGTATGGGTGACTTTTTTGAGACTTTTGAAGAAGATGCAAAAATTGCTTCAAAAGTTTTGGGAATCACTTTAACTAAAAGAGCTAACGGCGCTGCAGAAGATGTTCCGCTTGCAGGATTTCCTCATCATGCAATTGACAGTTATCTTCCAAAATTAGTTAGAGCCGGTTACAGAGTTGCTGTCTGCGAACAAGTTGAAAATCCGAAATTTGCAAAAGGAATTGTTAAAAGGGAGGTTGTAGAAGTAGTTACTCCGGGAGTAACTTTATCCGATAAACTTTTAGATCATAAAAAGAATAATTATTTATTAGCTGTTTATTTAAAAGATGAAACGGCTGGAGTTTCGTTCTGCGATATTTCCACCGGAGAATATTTTTTATATGAAATTCCATTTAATCAATTAACTCAGCAGATTGAAAGTATTTCGCCTTCCGAAGTTCTGGTTCAGAAAAAAGATAAAGAGAAACTGACAGAACTAATTCACAAAATTAACCCTGATATTAGAATTACTAAACTGGATGATTGGATTTTCAATTTTGAATATTCCAAAGATCTTATGTTGATGCAGTTTAAAACTGTAAATTTAAAAGGATTTGGAATTGATAAGTTTTATCATGGAGTAATTGCAGGCGGAGCCGTTCTTAATTATCTGCAGGAAACTCAAAAAGTTAATCTTTCTCATTTGAATAAAGTTTCGGTTTATAATCCTTCCGAATATATGGCATTGGATTATTCTACAAAAAGAAATTTAGAAATAACTTTTTCAATGGCAGACGGCGGAAGAGAAGGTTCATTAATTTCCATTCTTGATAAAACCGAAACTGCAATGGGAGGAAGGCTTTTAAAGAAATGGATTTCTGCTCCATTAAGAAAATTAGAACCGATTATTAAAAGACAGGAAAGTGTTGAAGAACTTTTCAAAAATAAAACCTTAAGAAAAAATTTAATTAACGAATTAAAAGAAATAGGTGATCTCGAAAGACTCGTTTCAAAAGTCTGCACGGGAAGAGCAAATCCCAGAGAAATTGTCGCACTAAAAACTTCAATGAAAAAAATTCCTGCAATTAAAAATCTTTTAAGCGAAGCTGAGTACGGTACATTAAAACAACTTGGTGAAAATCTATTATCACTAGAAAAGTTAGTTGAAAAAATTCAGAATTCTATTGTTGATTCTCCGCCTCTAAATATTTCGGACGGGGGAGTTATTAAAAACGGTTTTAGTCCTGAACTTGATGAATTAAGAGATGTTTCACTGCACAGCAAGGATTGGATTGCAAATCTGCAAAAAACAGAAAGAGAAAAAACCGGGATATCTTCTTTAAAAGTAAATTTTAATAAAGTTTTCGGATATTATATTGAAATCAGCAACGCTCATAAAGAAAAAGTTCCGGAAAATTATATAAGAAAACAAACACTTGTAAATTCAGAAAGATATATTACTCCCGAATTAAAAACTTATGAAGATAAAATTCTTAATGCAGAAGAAAAAATTTACGATCTGGAATCACAGTTATTTAATGAAATAAGATTAACAGTTGCAAATGATGCGGAAGGAATTCAGCAGAATGCAAGATTAATTGGTATGCTGGATTGCTTAATTTCTTTTTCAGAATGTGCGGAACAGTATCATTATATAAAACCTGAATTAAGTGATGATGATATTTTAGAAATTAACGAAGGAAGACATCCTGTTGTTGAAAGAATACTTCCGCCCGGAGAAAAATTTACTTCAAATAACTGCAAGTTAGATAATCAGGAAAATCAAATAATTATTTTAACCGGGCCGAACATGGCCGGAAAATCTGTTTATTTAAGACAGATCGGATTGATTGTACTTTTAGCTCAAATTGGTTCTTTTGTTCCCGCAAAGAAGCACATATTGGTTTGGTTGATAGAATTTTTACTCGAGTCGGAGCTAGTGATAATATTGCAGCCGGCGAAAGTACTTTTTTGGTGGAAATGATGGAAGCTGCAAATATTTTAAATAATGCTTCTTCAAAAAGCTTAATTTTATTGGATGAAATCGGACGCGGAACCAGCACTTTTGACGGTATTTCAATTGCCTGGGCAATTACCGAGTATCTGCATGAAAATCCCGAGATTCGAGCTAAAACTTTATTTGCAACTCATTACCATGAACTTAATGAAATGTCGGAAATTTTTCCGAGGATCAAAAATTACAAAGTTGAAGTAAGGGAGTACGACGACAAAGTAATTTTTCTTCATAAAGTTAGTTCCGGAAGAGCAGATCATAGTTACGGAATTCAGGTTGCACAAATGGCCGGGCTTCCGCTGTTTATTACAAATCGTGCTAAAGAAGTTCTGCAGAATTTGGAAAGTAAAGAATTAACTCCTTATGAAATTAAAAAAGAAAAATTGAAAAAACTTCAATCGGAAAATGATAACCAGATTAGTTTATTTGAATTTAAAGATGATAAGATAAGGGATGAAATTAAAGGACTTCAATTGGATAATCTTACTCCTCTTGAAGCACTTAACAAATTGAATGAGCTAAAAAAGAAAGTAAAAAGTGATGCAGATTAATATTAAAAATGGTTTGAAATATATAATTTTATTGTTGTCAATTTTATTTCTTTATTCATGCGGGAAAAATTATACTCCCGAGCAGAAAGAATATATAAATAGAATTGAGAAGGAAAGAAAAGAAAAAGATGATTACATGAAGAACGATCCTAATTCGCCTTTTAATTATGATCCGGATGCACATTTTGAACCTCTGAAATATTTTCCTGTAAACCCGGATTTTGTATTTAAAAGTAAACTATATCTGTATGATAATCAGGATACAATAAAAGTTTACGGAACAAAAGGTGAAGAAAGAAAAGCTTTAAGATATGGTTATGTAAAGTTCGATTATAAAAATAAAGATTACAAAGTAAATGTTTATAAAGGATTTGCTAAATCCGGAGAAACATATTACAGCATCTGGTTCACAGATCAGACAACCGGTAAAGAAACATACGGAGTCGGCAGATATTTAGATTTTGAACTGAATCCCGATTCTGATTATGTTTATACAATAGATTTTAATACGGCTTACAGTCCTTATTGTTCTTACAGTAAAAAATATTCGTGTGCAATTCCAACTAAGGAAGATCATTTAGATTTGGCAATCGAAGCCGGTGAGAAAAATTTTCATAATTAATATACTGCGGAGAATTTGTGCTAGTTGTTCTTGAAAAAAATATTTCGGATAATAAATTAGAAAATGTAATCAGTCATTTGGAAAATTTCGGATTTTCCGTTCATAGATCCACAGGAGATGAAAGAATTGTTCTGGGTGCAGTCGGTGCAACAGATAGTTTTGATACAAGAAAAATAAGTATTCTCGATGGCGTGCAGGATGTTTTTAGAATTACCGAACCTTTTAAACTTGCCAGCCGTACTTTGAAAAAAGAAAATACTGTGGTTAAAGTTAAAGATGTAGAAATCGGCGGTGATGAAATAGTAGTTATGGCAGGGCCATGTGCAGTTGAAAATGAAAATCAAGTAAATACAATTGCTGAGATTGTTTCAAAAGCCGGAGCAAAAATATTACGCGGCGGGGCTTTCAAACCGAGGACTTCTCCATATTCTTTTCAAGGTTTAGGTGAAGAAGGATTAAAACTTTTACGACATGCAGCCGATAATTATAATCTGCTTGTAGTAACAGAAGTTATGGAATCTAATCAAATTGATTTGGTTGGAAAGTATACAGATATTTTTCAAGTAGGGTCCAGAAATATGCAGAACTTTCCATTACTTAATGAATTAGGAAAATCCGATAAACCGGTTTTCATTAAAAGAGGAATGGCGGCAACAATTGACGATTGGCTGATGTCGGCGGAGTATGTTTTAGCAAACGGAAATCCAAATGTAATTTTATGCGAAAGGGGAATAAGATCAATTGAACAATACACAAGAAATACTTTTGATATAGCTGCATTTCCTGTTGTAAAAGAAAAAAGTCATTTGCCTGTTATTGCAGATCCTTCCCATGCAATTGGCTACAGAAATAAAATTATTCCAATGGCTTTAGCCGCAATTTCTGCAGGAGCAGATGGTTTAATGATAGAAGTTCATCACGATCCGGAAAATGCACTTTCAGATGGACCACAGGCTTTATTACCGGATCAGTTCAAAGATTTGATGAGGCAAGTTAAATTAATTGCAGAAGTTGTCGGCAGAAAAGTTTTATAATTATTTTTAGTTTAATTATTAGTACAAAACCTAAATGAACAAAATTCAATAATAAAGATTGAAAAAACTACAGACTACTAACCACGAACTACTATACCACTAACGATTAACAATTATTTCCAGTCCGGCATTATCCCATTATCAGTCAATTTAGTTCGGTTTTCTCCATTAGAATCCATAATCCAAAGATTAAGGGGAGAATTTCCGTCATTTGTCCCATTACTGAAAATTATTTTTGATCCGTCAGGAGAAAAACGCGGATAAAGATCGTTCGTTCCGTCCGGCTTATCAAAAGAAACATCAACTGTATCGCTATTATCTGTATTTATTATAAAAATATGAGCGTTCAATTGTCTTCCGCTTTGACTTTGGTAACCGGAAACATCATGTGTATATAAAACTTGTTCACCGTTGATGGAAAAAGACGGGCTAGCAGTTATTCCGGGCTGGTTATCTACAAGCAATGTCATATTGGTTCCATTGGTGTTCATCAAATAAATTTCAGAGTCGTAAATATTTGAGCCTATTGTTAAAGCAGCAATTTTGTCGCCTTGAGGTGAATATTCGCATTCTCTGAAATTTCTATTGGCTGGTGCAGTTGCAATTGTTGTAAGTCCGCTTCCATTAACATTTATTGAGTAGATTTTATCATTATTCGGATAAATAAATTTTCCTGCATCCGGCGACCATGCGAAACCGATTCCGTTGTTATTCATTCCGCTAATCGGGATAGTTGTAACTCTATAGTTATTGGAACCATCTGTGTTCATTGTGTAAATTTGCATATCTCCAAGCTGATCGGTTATATATGCAATTTTATTTTTTCTGGGACTTATTCTCGGCCACCAATCTTTATAATTATTATTTGTTAATCTAATTGGGTTTTCAGAACTAGTATCGCTTATAGAATAAATTTCATAATTTCCATCTTGGTTTGAAGAATAAACGATTGGATAGTTTGGGAATGCTTTTGTTTTAAAACTCCAAATATTGCCGTTTGTAGATTTTCCGGCAGTATCTTTTGCTACGACCTGCCAAAAATAAGTTGTGTAATAATCTAAATCAGTAACTTCTAAAGAAGTATCGGCATAATTAGAAGCAATTTTATTTTGAACCGTTGAATTTGATTTATATAAATAAACATCGAAAATTAATGAGTCTCCTAAATCAGGATCAGTTGCCGACCATGCTAAAGTCAATGAAACCGGCAGATTATCTGCAGTATTAACAGGGCTCGGGTCTGCAGGTAAATTCGGCGGTTGATTTGATGAAGTATCTTTGGCCAAAAATATTGTTGCTTCAGTTGTTGAATTTTCTGTAACCGATACACTTACAGTTGTTTTAATAAAACCGCTTTTACTTACTGAAATTGTATAATCACCAACAGGAATATCTGAAAATGAAAATTTACCGCTGCTGCTTGTTACAATTGCACTTGTCGGCGGACTAGTAGTGATACTTGCACCGGAAACCGCATGCGAATCAGATGACTGAAGAACAGTTCCAGTAATTGAACCTGTAAGAGTCGGTTCAATTGTATTTTCTTTACATGAGTAAAAAGCTAATAAAAAAATAAATGCTATTAGTATCTTGATAAAACTATATCTTGAGCTCATACGATGTTTTCCCTATAAAATAGAACTTAATGCTTTTGGTATTTTATGTTTTATAGAATAAACTTTTTTCTGCAATCTTTTTTCCGTTTTCATAAATAAGTAATTTAATATTACATTTTAATCCCGGTTCAAGGCTTACTTTTGAGGTTGATAGTATTTTTGTCTCACCTTTTTTTACTTCGGCTTTTCCCGATTGATTTATATTTGAATTTCCCGATCTGCTTATTTTTTCAACTTGTAATTTATATTCAACATTTTTCTTTTCATTATAAATATTTTTGAATTCGGCTTTAATGATTAATTCATTATCGATTTTTTCCGTTTTAATTAAAGCAGAATCATTTTCTTCTTTTGTCTGAAAATTGGAAAATCCATAAGACAAAAAACAAACCAGAATTAAAATAGATATAAAAAATTTTTGCATAATATTTTGAACCAAAAGCATAAATTATTTATCGGCATTTGGTCTTAATCTTTTTAATAAAATTCAAAATCTTTTAGAACAAATCCCGCGTCCCCTGTCTTAAATATACAGGGGACGGGGAAAAATTATCCATAAGTTTAGAGAATAAAGAAAAACATTACTTATAGATATTACTGTTTATAATTATCAGTCTCATTCCGTTTCCGGTCTGAGTTATTTTCATTGGTCTTGAAAGCTGATTGTTCTCAACCTGGCTTAAATAATTTCCGTTGCCGTTTTGAGTAATTTCGTAACTAAGTGCATTTCCTATTAAATCATGACTTACAAAGTTACTATTGCCGTTTTGGGTAACAGACGAGTAATTATCATTTCCGGTAATTGTAATATCGGATTGATTACTCCTACCATTCTGGCTGGTATTTGACTCATTACCGCTGCCGGTCTGGTTAATTGAAGCCTGATTGCTGTTTCCGTTCTGAACAATTTCAGCAATATTATTAGAGTTAATTAATCCTGTTCCAACTTGATTTATGAAAGCTTCATTACTGTTGCCATGCTGCTGAACTACAGCTTTATTATTAAATTCAGCCTCATTCATTTGCTTTTGAAGCTTAGTACTTTCAAGCTGATTAAGGATCTTATCTTCCGTTTCCTTTGTCTGACCAAATAAAACCAACTGAAACGAAACAAATATGGATAATAATATTATTTTCATTTTATTATCACTTTTTTAATATTCCCACATTACTTTTGTCAAGTAATGTGGGGGAAAATCAATAAATAATTTTAATTATTTATATTTCTAAGAATTAATATTTTTCAATGTTGGTTAATATTTGCCGTATTTCCATTACCAACTGATTGATTAATTGTGCCGATATTATTGTTATTTAACTGATTAATATTAGCAACATTATTATCGGTAGTTACTGTAATGTTTGCTGTATTATAATCACCAGTTTGATTTGAAGTGGCTAAGTTTCCACTACCATTTAAATTAATATTAGCTTCATTATATTGACCTGTTTGATTTTGAGATGCATTGTTATTATCACCTGTAATATTCATATAAGCATCATTTCTTCCACTAATAGAATAAACTGAATACATTTGATACTGAGATGTAGTATTTCCATCTCCATTAACATAAGTATGAGCTATTCCACCTTGCTGATTCTGATACTGATTTGATACGTTATTGTCTCCAACTTGTGTAGCTTCTAATGTTGATCCATAACCGCCAATGCTATTTTGATTTGCAATATTGATATTACCATTTTGATTTACTGTCATCTGTTTAATTCCAGCTGAACCAAAACTTGGAGAGGTTGTCTGTGAAGATAGGTTATTATCTCCAACCTGTGACATCCAGACTCCCGATGAATGTCCGGACATTTCACTATAAGATGTAGCAATATTTTGTGAACCTGAATTTGAACTTCCTTCTTGATAAATTGTTCCTGTATTTCTATTTCCAGTCATATTAATTGAAGCATTATTTGATTCACCATTTTGTGTAATGAATGCACCATCTTGCCAATCGCCTGCATAACCGGCTTGATGATTATTGGTTACCGGTGCTCCATCTGAACCTTGGTTAATATTTGCAGTATTAGATCCAACACCCAATTGATTAACAGCAGCAATATTAGATCCATATTGATTTACATTTGCTAAATTATCACCGGTTGAACCAGTTTGATCGACATTAGCAGTATTTGTTGCACCAACTTGATTCACATGTGCTTCATTATCTTGTGCAAGCACATAACCACTCATAAAAATTACAGCTATAAATAAAGCCATTAACTTTTTCATTAGAATTCTCCTAATTTGTTTTTGTTAAAAAAATACCCCTTACACATTTTAATTGAGTTTTCCATAATTTTAGTATTAACTCAATACCTGCTCTAAGAACGGATAGGAGAACCTTTTTTAATATCATTTAATTTATTTTTTCAATAATTTGACTACAGAAAATTAAATGTATTCGGCTGCGCCGGGGATTCACACCACTTTTTAGCACTTTATGTGTTAAAAAGTTTTCCTCTGGCGCCGCCTATATGGTTCAAACTTTTTTCCGCCCTCACTATTTAAATTTACCTCTTTTTTATTTAGCCTAAGAACCCGCTAACCTCCTTCCAAATTTGTTATTATTGAATGAATTTTTTATTTATCTTCCGAAATAGAAATTTATTCCAAAGAATGCATTATAATAATAGTCGTTATATTTTCCTTGACTCAAACCATCCAGGTCGTCAGTTAAAGAATAATTGACCATCATAGATAGATTGATTCCGATTTTATCATACAAAAATTCTACACCGGCTCCGCCTGCTGCAATCGGATACCAATTTTTTGTAAACTTCAGCATATCCTTATCTTCCACTAGCATTTTTAATCCTCCGAAAATATAAGGCGAGAATCTATATTGCGGAAGCATATAAAAAATAGTATTAATCCCAAATTCATCTACAGTGGATTCATAATATTTTTTGTTTGCAAACATGCCTCTTCCAATATTAGCGGATAAAGAAAAATTATCTTCAAAATAATAATTGAAATTAATCTGACCTGCTGTTCTTGTTACCGAATTCGGATAATCGCCTTCAAGTAATTGTCCGCCGTAATTTATTCCAACCGAATATTTTTTCCTTGGTTTAATAAGATTTTGACCAAAGTCATCAGTGGAGACAATTTCTTTTTTCTCTTGTAAATAGTTTTTTATTTCAGGCGAGTTAACATCTGCTGGATCTTTTAATGTCCATAGATTATCAAAGATTCCTTCAATAACTAAACTTTGAACAGCTTTTTCAATTGCCTCAGTTACGCACATATCAACCGGTTCATTGTAGCTGTATCCGGTTTCTACCTCTAATAATCTTTGGTAATCTACAAATTTGTATAACCCTGCATCAATCATTTGGGAAAGTATTGTTTTTGTTGTGTAAACCGTTTTGAGAATTCTTCCGCTTTGAGTTGAAATAGCTCTTAAATAAATTGTAACTCTATCCTGTCGATACTGACCTGATGCTCCAATGCCAAAATATTTAGCTCCGGAACCGCCGGTTAATACATTTGTATCATATGAAATAATTCCGCCTTCCAGTATAACTCCTGCAAAAAGCAGGGGAGGAAGCAGATCTTGATTGTTGTTATTGTTTGCTTCGTAATTTGCTCTGCTGGAGCGTATAATTTTTCTTTCATTTAAAAGATCTGATAATCCTTCTCTTTCAATCACGACAAACCAGCCGGAATCTTCCAGTGCTTTTAATAAAATTGAAGTAGCTCCCTGAGTTACAGCAGTTGAAAATGTAGAGCCGGTTGATGAAGCTTTATATTGTCCTGTTTGATCGCGAAATTTATAAACAGCAGCAACAATTTTTTCTTTCGGTGCAGGCAGTGAAGTTAATTCTTTAGTGAATTTTGTATTAAAACCCAAAGTTGCATCTTCGGTTTTAAGCGGAGTGAAATAATTAGCACATCCTAAAAATTCAAATGAAAGGCCGATAAATAAAATAATTTTAATCAGTTAAAAAGGATTTTTTCATATTAACTTTTTCTAAAAATATGGTACAATAATGTTTGAAGTTCCGCCGGTAGATGAATCAAAAATAGAAATATTAACTCCGTCCGAACTAGGATTTACATCTATTATAAAATTTCCAATTTCATAATGACCCTGAGTTAGACCTGATTCTCCAAAAATATTTGTCATTATTTTCTGGGATAATTGTCCCAGAATTTGAGACTGCAGACTTTGAGTAAAAGATTGTAATGTATTTCCGTACGGTGAATATGTGGAACTTGATTGTGGTGCAGTAAATCCGTTTTGTGCTTGTGCCTCACTTAATAATGTTTGTCCGTTATAATAATAACCGCCGAAACTTGGATTTACAGGAGTATAAATCAACTGCTGGGCAAAACTTTGTGAAATTGAAAACGTTATTACCAAAATGAATAAAGACAAAATTCTTTTGAATAAAAACTTCAGCATTTCTATTTCCCTTTCATTAAAAAATACCAGATCCGGACATATCGTTGCCGGATAGCTGTCTTTGTATTTGCTGATAATTTATAACATAATTTGTACACAACTGAACTCCATATTCAGCAAGTTGTTCGATTACGTCGTAACGGGGCTGCAGTATTTGTTGAAACACATCATTATCATTTACTTTTATAGTTACTTGAGTACCCAACTGCGGCAAAGGTTTTTCTTCAATTATTATTGTAAAATTGCCTGCATTCTTTGGAGGCTGCCAATTTTTATAAAAAATATCGTAAAAATCATGACCGAGCTTTGTTTGTGTTTGATCAACAATTAATCCTTCTATTTCTATATCATTATATTCTTTATTCTCAGTAACCTGAGACTGAGGTAAAAATACTGTATCAGCTTTCTGAATCATTTCCTCAACGGATTTTTTTTGCAGCCAAATTGGATTTACAATTGTAAGCTTCTGATTTGGAAATATTTTATTGGGGTCGTTGATTTTTTCTTTATTAGCATTATAAATTTTAAACCAATCTTTGGCATTGTTATAAATTTTTTCACGCTGTGCAATACTCCACAGGTTATCACCAGCTTTTACAACATATTCCTGTTCAATTTTTTTATCCCATTGATTTAAAGCTAATTGAAGTTCAAAGTTTAAAAGTTTATTTAATTTTGGTGTTTCAGCAAACTTAGATTTTTTTAAGTTGTTTAAAATATTTTGAAGTGAATCTTTTACACCGATATGATTTTCAATTTTGTAGGTAAGACTGTCAACTAATTGTAAAAATTTGTTTTTATATCTTTCACTTTGCCTTCCCGTATCCTGAGAGTAAACAAGATAACTAAAAGTTAATATAACCCATATGGATGTAAAGAATATTTTCATAAAAAGCTTTTTCAAGTAAACTAAATCCCCTGAATTTTACTTCACTATAAACAATAATGAATAAATGTTGTCTTTATTTAAGATTTTATGAATTATAATGACGCATCAATTTTTTGTCTTTAGCTTATAAAAGTTCTAATTAAATCAAATAAATGAATAATTGCATACTTGATCTATCAAACTTAGTACCAAATTTAATTGATAAAAGTGGTAATTGTTTTTATTGACTTTAAAAAATTATTTATTTGGATTTATTAATCCGTAATCTTTTATCTTTTTGTTTAAAGTCGGTTTTGAAATTTTCAAAATTGTGTAGGCTTTTTTCTTATGCCAGTTAACGCTATTTAAAACCAACTCAATATGTTCTTTCTCTACATCAGCAAGACTCATTTTTGCTCTTGTCGCATAGAAATCTTGATCATCTAGATTGACTTTTAGTGCATAATTATCAGTTACCACTTTCCCCTCCGGAGATGATTGGAAAAAATAAAATAATATTTAATGCTAAATTTTTGGCAGGAAAAAAAATAATTTTAAGATAATATCTTAATTTTGGAGAAAACAATTTGTATCTATAAAATAAAAAATAGACTGTTTTCACAAAATCCTGATCAAATATTAGCATCCTCATTTATTTACAATGTGACCTCCAATGCTAATAAATAATTTGAATTTTTTCTTTTTCGGAAAAATTATTCATCGAGTGACACTCCCCTCGCAACTGCAAATTTAATATTCTTATTTGAAAAAGCCAATATTTTTTACTTTTTAATGGGTAAAAAATGTTAACCTTTATTTTTTATATTCAAAGTTTTGGGCTGTTCTTCATGAAGATCTGCTTCTAACTGAATAGTAGGATGATCTATTTTAAATTTTTCTTTCAATAATTTTTCAATTCTATCAATTATTAAATAACCTTTACTGATTGGTTGATCTTCTACAACTACATGAGCGGAGAGCGCATAAAAATTTGAGGATAATGACCAAATATGAATATGATGTACTTCCTTAACTTCAGGAAGTGATTTTATAAAATTAGAAACTTCCTCCGGATTAATTTCCTTCGGCGTTCCTTCGCTTAAGATATTAATCGCTTCCACTGCAACATTCCAACCGCTTTTAATTATAAATAGACCAATAATAATTGAAAAAATCGGATCAAGTATTATCCAGTTATAAAAGTATATTAATATTCCTGCTACAACTACCAATAGGGAATTTACTGCATCATAGAACAGATGCAGGTAAGCCGATTTTGCATTTAAATCATCTTTAGAATTTTTATGTAGTAGTAAAGTTGAAATACTATTTGCAATAAAACTAATTCCGGCAACAATAATCACCCATAATCCCGCAATCGGTTCAGGATTAAAAAATCTTATTGAAGCTTCGTATAAAATATAAAAACCGATAACTACCAAAGCTGATGAATTAATAAATGCTACAATTATTTCAGCTCTTATATATCCGTAAGATTTTACAGGTGTTGCTTTCCAGAATTTCATCTTAGCAGCAATCAAACTTAAAATTAAAGAAATAAGATCGCTGAAATTATGTAAAGCATCCGATATTAAAGCTAAACTATTGGAAATTACTCCTGCAATTAATTCTCCGGCAACAATAATTGCATTTAAGAATATAGAGATTATCAGATTTTTTTGAGTAGTATCTTTATTAATATGTGAATGGTTATGTGCCATTAATTTATATTTTATTTAAGATTCTTTTATATCTTTATAAATGTATGATTTTATCTGTTTTTCTTATGTGAAATTAATTATAATTTTCAGGCTAATTTTACAAAATAATTAACAAAATAAAATTATTTAAAATAATAATTAATAATAAACTGCAAATAGCATTTGAAATACTTTATTAAAATTTTACCGATTATAATATTTTTAATCCCTTTAAAATTATTATTCGCCCAGGATACTTCTAGTGTACAAATTAAAAAAACTTATTATCCAAATGGATATGTTAAAACCAGCGGTGAATATGCAAACGGAAAATTAAATGGAAAATATCTTGAATATTATCCGAATGGAGTAATCTGGAAAGAATGGCATTTTGAAGATGGAAAAGAACAGGGAATTTCCAAATGGTATTTTCCCGATGGAATTTTAAGTATTGAATGGAATTATAGACGCGGAATAAAAGAGGGAATTTCCAAATGGTATTATGAAACCGGCGAACTTTGGGCTGAACAAAATTATTACGACGGTAAACTCGACGGAATTACTAAAACTTACTATAAAACGGGTGAACTTCAAGGTGAATGGTCTTATGTAAACGGAGAATTGAATGGAACCTCCAAAACATTTTATAAATCAGGCAGTGTTGAAGTCGAACGTAATTTTAAAGACGGAAAGATGTATGGAATATCTAAAGTTTACTTTAAAAGCGGACCTGTAGCATTACAGGCAAATTATAAAAATGATAAAATTATTGGAAATGTATTTATTTATGATGAAGCAGGAGCTGTAAGAGTAAAAGATACTTATGTTAATGATGAATTAACAAACAGAGTGAAATATGATATCGAAGGTAAATTAAGCGAAGAAGAAAAAACTATAAGAAACTATTTTGATAACGGTTCATTAAAGGAAGAAATTCCTTATAAAAACGGTAAGAAAGAAGGAACTTTAAAGTATTACTACGATGATGGATTTTTAAAAGAAGAATGGAATTATGATAATGATACTTTAAACGGGAATGCTTTTATTTATTATGAAGCCGGAATTGTAAAAAAAGAAATGGAATATATAAATGGTGTGCGTAAAGGCATTACAAAAAGTTATTATGAAAATGGAGCTCTGGAATCCGAAGTTTATTATTGGAATGATAAGCGGAATGGAATTGAAATAGATTATTATCCAACCGGAGTAATGAAAGCAGTAAAAAATTATAAGGATGATACTTTGGATGGAACTTATAATACATATTATGATAATGGTTTAATGGAATCGGAAGTAAATTTTGTTGATGGAATTCCTGAAGGTAAAAAAACTTTTTATTATGAAAACAGTGCGGTTAAACAAGTTGAAAATTATTGGAATGGGAAACTAGACGGCTGGTCAAGAACATATTTTAAAAACGGCAAATTAAATAAAGAACTTTATTACTCAAGTGGTGATATAGTCTCCAGTAAAGAATATGATGAAAAAGGAAATCTAATTACATCTTCCGGTTACAAAAATTAAATGTCTATTTAATGTCTCTTCCCATTGTTTATCATAAAGATTATGTGACCGAATTACCGCAAAGTCATCGATTCCCGATGAAAAAATTTTCGATGCTTTATGACTTACTTTTAAAAGATAATGTTATAAAAACTGATCAAATTCACGCTCCTCAAATTATTCCTGATGAGATAGTAAACTCAATTCATGATAAATCTTTTGTTGATTCATATAAAAACGGAACATTATCCAAATCGGAGATAAGAAAAATCGGATTACCATGGTCACCGGAATTAGTTAAACGTACTTTAACTGCAGTTGGCGGGTCATTACTAACAGCGGAATTAGCATTATTAAATGGAATTGCGTGTAATACAGCGGGTGGAACTCATCATGCATTTAAAGATTATGGTTCAGGATTTTGTATTTTTAACGATATTGCTGTCACTGCACTAACAATCTTAAATAAAGGTTTAGCAAATAAAATATTAATTATAGACCTCGATGTTCACCAGGGAGACGGAACTGCTTCTATGCTGAAAGATGAAAAGAGAGCGTTTACTTTTTCAATGCACTGTCAAAATAATTTTCCTTTTATAAAACAAAAAAGCGATTTTGATTTACCTGTTGAAGAAGGCTTAAATGATGATGAATATTTAAAGTTACTTCAAAATAAACTTCCGGATTTAGTCTCCGAAGTAAAACCTGATTTAATTATTTATGATGCCGGAGTTGATATTTATAAAGAAGATCCTTTGGGAAAACTTTCTTTAACCTTAAATGGAATTTTTAAAAGAGATAAATTTGTTATCGGAGAAAGTGTTAAAAAAGGAATCCCGGTTTCATGTATAATCGGCGGAGGCTATTCTAAAAACTTAAATGAACTTGCTTATAGGCATTCACTTCTTCACAGAGCCGCAGCCGAAGTTTATAATGAGTTTGGATTATAAATCAATCGGAATTAAATTTAAAATCATTACTTTTCTTGATATTATTAAAAATACTTTTAAGTTTTAATTCTTAAATAATTAAAGCAAAATGATTATGTCTGATAATAAAAAATTTAATGTCGGGCTTTTACAAATGGCATTTGGTGAAAAACCCGAAGATAACTTAAAAAAAGCAATTGATTGGATTGAAAAAGCTGCAAAAAAAGGTGCACAGGTAATTTGTTTACCTGAATTATTCCGGTCTCAATATTTTTGCCAGGCAGAAGATATTAAAAATTTTGATCTTGCAGAACCAATTCCCGGACCTTCAACTGAGGCCATCGGTAAAACCGCAAAAAAGTTAGGTGTAGTTGTAATTGCATCTTTGTTTGAAAAAAGAACTGCCGGAATTTATCATAATACAATTGCAGTAATAACTGAAACCGGAAAAGTTGCCGGTATTTATAGGAAGATGCATATTCCTGACGATCCTGCATATTATGAAAAATTTTACTTCACTCCCGGAGATTTAGGATATAAATCCTTCGATACTAAATTTGGAAATGTGGGCACATTGGTCTGCTGGGATCAATGGTATCCTGAAGGTGCAAGAATTACAACTCTTAAAGGTGCAAGCATATTATTTTATCCAACAGCAATCGGCTGGCATCCTCACGAAAAAGAAGAACACGGCAAACCTCAATTTGAATCTTGGCAGACAATACAAAGAAGTCATGCAATTGCAAACGGAGTTTATGTTGCAGCTGTTAATAGAATCGGACTGGAAAAACATGAAAAAAATTCTGCCGGAATTGAATTTTGGGGGTCCTCATTTTTAGCTGATCCGCAGGGAGTTGTAATTGCACAAGCTTCTAAAGATAAAGAAGAAATCCTAATAGGCGAGGTTGATCTGGAAAGAATTGAATATATTAGAAGAAATTGGCCGTTCCTTAGAGATAGAAGAATTGATTCTTACGCTGGAATTGATAAGAGATTTTTAGAATGAACAATGAATCGATTCTAAATAAAGAATTTAGATTTCCTGCCGAATGGGAAACTCACGAAGCAACATGGATTGGCTGGCCTCATAACAAAGAAGACTGGCCGGGAAAATTTGCTCCGATTCCATGGGTTTATGGAGAAATTGTAAAATACTTGTCAATTGGTGAAAAAGTTAGAATTGTTGTTGAATCCAAAGAACATAAAAATAAAGCAGTAAAAATTTTAAAAGCGGTTAATGCAAATTTAAACAATGTGGAATTTTTTATCCTTAAAACAGATCGCGGCTGGACAAGGGATTCAGGACCGATTTTTGTAAAAGATAATTCGGAAATTGTTTTAATCAACTTTAAATTTAATGCTTGGGCTAAATACAATAATTATAAAAAAGATAAAAAACTTCCTAAATTTATTTCTGATAAATTAAAAATAAAACGAATACTGGCTGAATACAATGATCATCATGTTGTTTTGGAAGGCGGAAGTATTGATACAAATGGAAACGGAACTTTATTAACAACAGAAGAATGTTTAATGGATGATAAAGTTCAGGTAAGAAATAAAAGATTTACAAAAAAAAATTATGAAGAAGTATTTAATAAATATTTAGGAATTCAAAATGTTATTTGGCTGGGAAATGGAATTGCCGGGGATGATACTCACGGTCATGTTGACGATTTATGCAGGTTTGTAAATCAGAATACTGTTGTTATAGTTCAAGAAAAAAATGAAAAAGATCCGAATTATATTCCTTTAAAAGAAAATAGAGAAAGACTTGAAGATGCAAAACTCGAGAATGGTTCAAAATTGCAAATTGTAGATTTACCAATGCCTTCACCTGTAATTTTTAAAGGTGAAAGACTTCCCGCCAGTTATGCAAATTTTTTAATTTCAAATTATTCTGTTTTAGTTCCTACTTTTAATGATCCAAATGATAGAACTGCATTGGGAATTTTATCCGAACTTTTTAATGATCGAAAAGTAATTGGAATACATGCCGTAGATTTAGTTTGGGGATTGGGAACAATACATTGTTTAACCCATGAACAGCCTAAATAAAATTATTTAGCTAAGATTCCTTCCTTAACTATAAACTTTACATTTTTTCTAACTTCATTTAAATCAAACTTTTCTGGAAATTGCGCCCATTGATGAAGCAAATGTCTCACTCCGCCAAGAATAAAATTTCTAAAAATTCTTAAATGCAGCCCTTTGTTAAAATATTTTTTTTCAATTCCTTCAATAATTATACTTTCGCCTATATCCAGGAATTTTTCATAATAAGGAGTGAATTCATTCCTGTTTTTTCTAACTAAAAAGTTTTGTTCGTTAACAAATACTAAAGCAAGGTCCGGATTAGCCGAAAAATTTTCAAACATTATGTCAATCATATTATCAAGCTTTTCTATAGGGGATAAGCCATAATTAAGAACAATTGCATTAACTTCGTTGTAAATTTTTTCCCAAAGATTGTCGAATATCTTTTTTAGAATGTCTTCCTTATTCTGATAATATAAATAAACGCTTCCGGTTGCAACACCGGCAGTTTCTGCAATTTTAGAAATTTTCGCATTATAATAGCCTTCAGATGCAAAAATTTTTATTGCAGCAGTTAATATATCTTTATCTTTGTTTCCTTCTCTGATTCTCATATTATTGATAATTATAAATGAATAATTATTCAAAAATAACTAAATTATTATTTTAGATCAATTTATTAATCAACTAACATGAAAATTTTAAATAAAATAATAATGGAAGCTTAAATTGATTCAATCTTGAATTTTTTGATAATGATACTATATCCTATTTTTTAAGATGACTTAAGTGACATATTTGTTTGTATTTAGAATTTAAACCTATTAAGTTTTATGTATTAAATTTTTAATGTGATCATCAGAGGAGAAATGGAAGTGGTTATAGCTGTTCCAAAAGAAATCCTACCAGGTGAAAATAGAGTAGCCTTAGTTCCGGATGTCGCTTCAAAACTAATTAAAGCAGGTTATGAAATTAAAATTGAAAAAGATGCAGGTTTAAATGCAGGGTTTACTAATGCAAAATACGAATCTGCGGGAGTTAAAGTTGTTGATAAATTAGAAGATCTTTATTCAGGTGCTGATGTAGTTTTAAAAGTGCAGAAGCCGGCTGAACATCCGGAATTGAAAAAACATGAATTGGATCTAATAAAAGAAGGTACATTGCTGATAACTTTTTTATATCCTCTTCATTATCCGGATCTCGCAAAAAAATGCGCTGAAAAAGGAATCAATGTTATTTCAATGGATATGATTCCTAGAACAACCCTTGCGCAAAAAATGGATGCTTTAAGTTCTCAAGCTAACATCTCAGGTTATAAAAGTGTTATAATGTGCGCAAATGAATTGGGTAAAATTTTTCCGCTTCTTATGACTGCTGCGGGTACAATCTCACCGGCAAGAGTTGTGATTATGGGAGCCGGAGTAGCAGGACTTCAAGCTTTAGGAACTGCAAAAAGATTAGGAGCAGTTGTGGAAGTTTCGGATATAAGACCAACCGTTAAAGAAGAAGTTCAAAGTTTGGGCGGAAAGTTTATTGAAGTAGATACTGATGAAGTAATGCAGGATGAAAGAGGTTATGCTAAACAAGCCTCGGAAGAATTTCTCAAAAAACAAAAAGAATTAATTTTTAAGCATGTTACTGAAGCTGATATTGTGATTACAACTGCTTTGGTACCAGGTAAAAAAGCACCGATTCTAATTACTGAAGAAATGGTTAAAAATATGAAACCGGGAAGTGTTTTACTTGATATGGCTACGGAATTCGGCGGAAATTGTGAGGTCAGTGAAAAAGGTAAAACGGTAAAAAAATACGGCGTTACTATTATTGGCGAACCTAATTTACCGAGCACAGTTCCATACCATGCAAGTGAAATGTATTCTAAAAATATTTTAAATCTTTTACTATATATTGGTAAAGAAGGTAAAGTTGAATTGAATCTTGAAGATGAAATTGTTAAAGGTTCATTGATTACGCATAATAAGGAAGTTGTTAATTCAAGAATAAAAGAGTTACTATAAATTTTAATAAGAATTTTATAATTATAAAATAAAAGAGGAATGCCAAATGGAGACTGTCAGTTTTTTAATGCATATATATGTATTTATTTTGGCAATATTTGTAGGTTTTGAACTTATTACTAAAGTGCCTCCGACATTGCACACACCTTTAATGTCCGGATCAAATGCTATTTCCGGAATTACAATAGTTGGTGCTTTGCTTAGTGCCGGAATGCAGGAATTTACGATCAGTACAATACTCGGACTTAGTAGCAATAATCTTTGCGATGATAAATGTTGTCGGCGGCTTTTTAGTAACCGATAGAATGCTCAAAATGTTCAAAAAGAAGTGAGTAGAAAATGGAGAATATTCAACAAATTATAATTGATATAATTTATTTAATTTCATCTATATTTTTTATTTTCGGAATTAAAAGTTTAGGCTCGCCTAAAACTGCAAGACGGGGAAATCTTTATGCATCTATCGGTATGCTATTGGCTATTGTGGTTACTTTATTCGATCAGCAGGTTTTAACTTATGAATGGATAATTATCGGCATAATTGTTGGTTCGGCAATCGGAACGATAATGGCGTTGAAAGTTCAAATGACCGGCATGCCGCAAATGGTTGGACTTTTAAATGGTTTCGGCGGCGGAGCTTCTACATTAGTTGCACTTTCCGAATATTATAAAATTAATCCTGCAATTCCTATTAACACTGGAGTTGCAATAGTTTTAAGTTTATTAATTGGCGGTGTTACTTTCACCGGATCTTTAATTGCTTTTGGTAAACTGCAGGGAATTGTAACTGGAAAAGTGGTTAAATATCCTTTGCAGCATCCGCTAAATGCACTTCTCGTGCTTTTTGTTTTAGCAGCCGGAGTTGTTGTAATTATAAATCCGGAAATGAATGATCTGACCTTAATTATAACTTTCGTTTCATTATTGCTTGGTGTTTTATTGGTTCTGCCGATCGGGGGAGCCGATATGCCTGTTGCAATTTCATTATTAAACTCTTACTCGGGTTTAGCAGGTTCTACTACCGGATTTATTTTACACAACAATGAATTAATTATTGCCGGAGCTTTAGTTGGTGCATCAGGATTAATTCTTACCAATATAATGTGCAAAGGAATGAACAGGTCACTAATGAATGTACTTCTTGGAGGTTGGTCAACTGCAGGTGCAACACCGGCAGCCGGTGCAGAAGGAACTCAGCCGAAAGGAAATGTAAAATCTGTTGATGCTGAAGAACTTGCAATGCTTTTTGATTCTGCCAGCAGTGTTATTATTGTTCCGGGTTACGGAATGGCAGTTGCACAAGCTCAGCATGCCGTAAGAGATTTAATGAATGTTCTTGAGAAAAAAGACATAAATGTTAGATTTGCAATTCACCCTGTTGCCGGAAGAATGCCCGGACATATGAATGTTTTATTAGCGGAAGCTAATGTCCCGTATGATAAACTTTATGCTCTTGAAGATATCAATGAAGATTTTTCAAATACTGATATTGCTTTTATTGTCGGTGCAAATGATGTTGTAAACCCGGCTGCAAGGCACGACCAAAGCAGTCCGATTTACGGAATGCCGATTTTAAATGTAGATTATGCTAAAACCGTTGTTATAAATAAAAGATCTATGAATCCGGGTTATGCCGGAATTGAAAATGAATTATTCTTCGGAGATAATTCATTAATGTATTTCGGTGATGCAAAAGATGCTATTACTAAATTGGTAAATGAAATAAAAGCTTTATAAAATTTATAGGCTGTTTATTTTTCAAATTTGTTCAGCGAATTCCCATGATAAAATGTTTTAATGGGATAAGATATTAAATTTTGTTAAATTACTGCTGCAAAATTGAAACTTAATCAGCCTTTTTTGTTCTTAATTATGCACTTTTTGTTATCTTAATTTCTCTTATATTTTTATTGAAATTATTGGCAAATATGAAGAAAATAATTTTAATAATTTTTGTCTATAGCGGAATTGCTTTCTGCCAAAACACACCTTATCATTTCGATTTGTTCTCTTTAATAATTTCAAATAAAACCTTAAAAGTTTACGACTTGGATAGCAACTTAATTTACCAGAAAAAATTTATAAATCCGGTTGATCAAGCAGAAGATTTAGATGGTGATGCTGTAAACGAATATTTAGTAACTGATTCTTTTGAAAAAGATAATTATTCTTATTATACAATTTACGTTTTCAATACAATAGATTCTTTTTACCTTGCAGATTCAATATTTTCTGGAGTTTTGGAACCGTATCTTTATAGCTCAGAAGATTTAAATTCAACTATTATAGTTACCGGCAACCCTAAATTTGATTCATTTAATAAGGATACTTTAAATCCCGTTGTACCGATTAACTGCTGGCAGTTTGAAGATTCAAAAATATATTTAGTAAATGATAAAGTTTATGATCCTTTTATGAATGAAAATGAAAATATTATGGATTATTTAGATGATTATTTTTCAAATCATAATAATGATTGTATCTCAACGGATTTATTAAAAGCAGATTTATCATCTTGTTATGTAAATTATATGCATGCCGGTGAAACTTCCAGTGCAAATCAGTTTCTTTCTAAATATTATAAATGCAATAATGTTGAAAAATTCAAACAAGAAATTAATCATATTTTGGAGAATGGTTCATGAAATTTAATTGGGAAAAATTTATTGGAAAAGCATTGAATATTACCATGCATGAAAATTACGGTTTAACTTCTGATCCGGCAACTAATTCTCCAATTTATGAAATCGTTTTCAAAACAGGTGTCCTAGTCGGTGCTTTTGATGAGGGATTGCTTTTGGAAGCGGAAAGGGAAAAACAAATCGTTAAAATATTTGTTCCTTACCAATCTATAAAATGTGCAGAAATTTTTAATCTTAAATAATTGGGGCAGTTTTGCTTAAAAATATTATTCTTTTCACTGCAGTACTTTTCTTATCTTTATTTTTTAGTAAAGAAATAAACGCTCAAAATTTAACAATAAAAAGTTTGAAAGTTTATTCCGGAGATGATCAGACAGCATTTCCTATAATTTTACCAAACGGGGAGGGTCCAAAAGATATCACCATCGAATTTGATATTCAATCACAGAATATTCCGAATTTGAAAATTGTCTTTAAATATTGTGATCAAAATTGGAATCCAACCAATAATATATTTTTATTGAATACAGGAAATGATGTCTCTAATAACTTAGAATTTGAAAAGCTACCAACTTTAGTTCAGGATGCTGATTATCATTTCAGCGGAAAGTTTCCTAATAGCCGGAAAGGAGTTTCATTTCCTTTTTCCGGTAAATGGAAATTTTTTATCACGGATTTTTATGATACATCAAAAGTTTTTGCTTCCGGAAAATTCTTTGTTGTTTATAATGAAGTCCCTTTAAATGTAACAAAGAAAAACGAACAATTGGAAGATAAAACTTACTTTCCGAAAGATCTTGCAAATATTTTTAATATAACAACTGAATTTAATCTGCCGCAACAAATGTATCCTGATTATGTGGACCATGTTGAAATAATTGAAAATCACAAAATTGATTTTCCAATTATTGTTGATAGAAAATTCAACTCAAATACCCGTCAGTATTATTGGGATGCAAATAGAAATTTCCGATTTACTGCTAGAGATATCAGACCGGGAAACGAATACCGCCAGGTTGATTTGAGAAATTATAATAAATATAATTCTAAAAATGTACAGGCTCAATTTAACGGAATTGAATATTCGCGCTTTTTCAAAGAAGGTCCTCCGGATTTAAACGGCGGATCAATTTTACTTAATTACAAAGATAAAAATGCTGATTATTTAAATGTTACTTTTTCAATTAGAATTCCATCAGAGGTTAGCGGCGATGTTTTTTTGACCGGCGCTTTTAATAATTGGGAATTATCTAAATCGTATAGAATGGAAAACCGCGGCGGAGTTTACAAATTGACTATTCCTTTAAAAAGAGGAATTTATGATTATCAATATGTTCTTGCAGATTTTATAAATAACAAAATTGAAAATGCCGATTGGTATGTTTTGGAAGGCAACAGCTGGGAAACTTCCAATGTTTATGAGGTCTTTTTATATTATAAAGATCCCAACTACGGCGGCTACGATAAAATAATTGGGTATCAAAAAATAATTACAAAATAAATTATGAATAAATTAAAAATCGGAGTAATCGGAACTGGCCATTTAGGCAAACTTCACATTAAAATGTTTAAGCAGATAGAAAAATGCGAATTGGTAGGAATATATGATTCAAACGAAAATCAATTAAAACATGCTGTTGAAGAATACGATGTAAAATCATTTGATAATATTGAAAAATTATTAAATGAAATTGATGCTGTTTCTATTGCAGCAACTACAAGTGCACATTATGATTTAGCAAAAACTTGTCTAACAGCAGGCAAACATGTTTTTATTGAAAAACCAATAACTGCTACAATTCCGCAGGCAGAAGAAATAGTAAAACTCGCTGATAAAAATAATTTGAATTTGCAGGTAGGCCATATTGAAAGATTTAACCCTGCTTTAATATCACTTGAAAAATTTATAATTGAACCGATGTTTATTCAAACCGATAGACTCGCCCAATTTAATCCGCGCGGAACTGATGTGGCTGTTGTTTTGGATTTAATGATTCATGATATCGATATTATTTTAAGTTTGGTTAAAAGTGAAGTTAAAAATGTCGATGCAAGCGGTGTTGCTGTTGTTTCAGATACTTTGGATATAGCAAATGCAAGAATTCAGTTTGAAAACGGAGCAGTTGCAAATGTTACTGCAAGCAGAATTTCTCAAAAGAAAATGAGAAAAATGAGAATATTTCAAAGAGATAATTATATTGCATTGGATTTTATAACCGGAGTTTCGGAAGTTTTTAGATTAGTGCCTTTGGATAAAGATGTTGATTCGTCTTTAATTTCTTTTGGAGAAATCGGTACAGGAGATAAAAAGAAAAGAGTTGTATACGAACAGCCGGTTATAAAAGAAATTAATGCACTAAATTATGAACTTTCTCTTTTTGTAGATTCGGTTTTAAATAAAGTTAGACCTGTTGTTTCCGGAATTGATGGTTTGAAAGCATTAAGAGTAGCTGAACAAATAATTAAAAGCATTGAAAATTCAAACAGTAAAAAATAAAATATGAAAAAAACATTATTAGTCTTTATAGCTTTAATTGTTTTATCTAATTTAAATTGCAGTGTTTATAATACTATTGTAAATGTTTCCAGACTTAAATTTAAATTAGGCAAAGTAGATAACTTTTTATTAAATGGAGTTTCCATTGCAGACAAAAAGAAATTTGAAGACTTTAGTCCTATAGAATTATTAAAAATATCCTCAGCAATTGCCAAAGGTGAATTGCCTGTTTCTTTTACATTAAATGTTGATGCCGTAAATCCCAACGACGGAACCGGCGGTTATCCAAGAACTAATATTACTTTAAAGTCTTTTCCCTGGAGACTGCTTATAGATAATAAGGAAACTATAAGCGGAAATATTCAAAATGAATTGTCTGTTCCAGGAACGGGGGAAACAACTGTAATTCCGCTCGGAATAAATTTAGATTTAATAAAATTCTTCAAAGATAAAGATCTAAATTCTATTGTAAATTTAGCATTAAATCTCGGAGGCTACGGTGGTTCATCTTCAAATCTGGCACTATTGGCAAAACCCGTTCTTTCATCACCATTAGGTAATATTACTTATCCCGAAGAACTAAAAATTGTAAATATTCAGTATACTAAATAGTTTCAAATTAACAATAAAAAGCTTAATTCCATTCATTTTAGGTTTAATTAAACCTTCTTTTATATTAAATTCACACATATAAAATTATTTTAATAATACGGCGGAATATCATGGCCAAATCAAAAAAATATGTAATTGGTGTTGATCTTGGAGGTACTAATATAAAAATTGGAATCGTATCTCCTGAAGGTAAAATTATAAAGAAAACTTCTAGAAAAACCCAAGCTGAAAACGGACCGAAAGCAGTTGTAAAAAATATTATCGAAGGCATTAAGGAAATAACAGATAATAAGAAATATCCCATTAAAGCAATTGGAATTGGTTCTCCAGGAGTTGTAAATATTAAAAAAGGTACTGTTGAAAATCCTCCGAATTTTCCGGAGTGGGGAGTTGTAAACTTAGAGAAAAAAATTAGTAAAGCTTTTAATCTTAAAGTTCATGTTGAAAACGATGCTAATGTCGCTGCAATCGGAGAAATGATATTTGGAGCAGGGAAAAAATTGGATTCGTTTATAATGGTAACTTTAGGAACCGGTGTGGGAGGCGGCATTATTATAAACAAAAAAATATTTCATGGTGAATTCGGAGCTGCCGGGGAAATCGGTCATGTTACAATTGATTATAAAGGTCCGCAATGTAAATGCGGTTCATACGGTTGTATAGAAACTTATGTTGGAAATCATTATTTAATAAAAAGAATTAAAGTCGAATTAGTAAACCATCGTAAATCCAAAATTTGGAGTTTAATTAATAATGATATTGAAAATTTGAATCCTAAAATAATTCAGCAGGCGGCGGAAGATGGAGACGATTATGCTAAATCTATTATTAAAGATATGGGACTTCATTTAGGTGCGGCTTTTGCTTCTGTCAGTAATCTTTTGGATATAAGCACTTACATTATAGGCGGCGGAGTTGCCGGATTCGGAAAACCGCTTTTTGATGCAATACATGAATCTCTTGAATCCAGAGTTCTTAAATCAATAAAAAACAGAGTTAAAGTTAAACCGGCAAAATTAAAAAATGATGCGGGGATTAAAGGAGCTTCTGCATTAGTATTTTATAAATCCTAATTTAAAATGAAGCCAAGTCGAATCATTATAATTGTTTTTTTATTATGCGGAATTATATTTCCCTCAGGAAATTGATTCGACAAAAATAAATGGCATTGATTCACTTCTTACAAATAACAATGACATTTCTAAATTAAAAGATACAACACAAAATAAACGATATCGATGTTGATTCTGTAATTTATGCTTCTTCTTCCGATTCATTAATATTTTTTATAAAAAACAGGAAGATGGACATTTACGGCAGTTCGGAATTGAAGTATAAAAATACAAATTTAAAATCTGCAAACATGTTTATCAATTTTAAATCAAGTGAAATAAATGCAGAAGGAGTTCCATCAGATTCTGTTCCGAATCAATATAAAGAAACACCTGTTTTAAATGAAGGCGGAGAAACATATTCCGGGAAAACAATGAAATATAATTTTAAAACTTCCAGAGGTTTTATTTCATCTGCCGGAACTGAATCCGAAGGTGCATATTACAACGGTGAAAAAATTAATAAGGTTGATAAAAATACATACTTTGTAGAAGACGGAACTTACACAACCTGCGATGCAAATCCTCCGCATTACTATTTTTTTGCTACAAAAATGAAAGTAATTCAGAAAGATCAAATAGATGCGAAATGGATATTTCTGTATTTCGGCGGAGTCCCTTTACCTTTGCCGATTCCTTTTGCTGTATTTCCGCTTCAATCCGGTAGAAGATCAGGAATAATTGCTCCCGCTTACGGCGATGATGCAACTTATGGAAAATATTTTTCGCATTTTGGTTACTTCTGGGCAATAAGCGATTTTATGGATGTAAATTTAACAGCCGATTATTATACAAGAGGAAGTTATAGATTAAACAGCAGATTCAGGTATGCTGAAAGATATAATTTTACCGGAAGTCTGGAAGGCAGTTATGCTTATCTTCAAAGCGGTGAAATAACTGATCCGGGCAGAACAGAAAATACCTCATGGAGACTTAGATGGGTTCATAATCAAAGTTTAACTCCTACAATGAGATTTGATGCAAACCTTGATTTTATGTCCGGTAATTTTGTTCGAAGAAACGTGGTAGATTTGAATCAGCAGTTAACCAATACAATTACATCCAATGCAACTTTTTTTAAGTCATGGGAAGAATCAGGCAACAGTTTATCACTTAGTTACAGCAGAACACAGGAATTGGAAAGCGGTAATATTAATGAAGTTCTTCCGAATCTGACTTTTTCAAAAAATCAAACCTATCCTTTCCGTGACGAAAATTCTGTCGGTACAAAAAAATGGTATGAATTATTCGGTTACAACTACAGCGGACAATTTGAAAATACTAGAAATAAAACCAACGGCCAGTTAAAAATTAGAGGCGGAATTCAGCATTCATTAAATTTTAGCATGTCGCCAAAAATAGGTTATTTCAGTGTCGTACCAAATTTAAGATACAATGAAAGATGGTATAATAAAAGTATAGAGCAATATCAAATTGTTTCTCCATCAACAGGAAATGATTCTTTAATTACAAAAGATGTTAAAGGTATTAAATTTTGTAAGGACTTTCAGCACCGGAATAACTGCCTCAACAAAATTTTACGGAATTTTTCAGCCGAATATTTTTGGTATAAGCGCCTTTAGGCATACAGTAAACCCATCAATATCTTATACTTATACACCGGATTTTTCTAAACCTTTTTGGGGATATTTCGGCAGTTATACAACTCCTGAAGGAAAGATTATTAAATACAATAAATTTTCAAGTGAGGTTTTCGGCGGACCATCATCCGGCGAAAGACAAAGTATTTCTTTTTCACTCGGTAATATTTTTGAAATGAAAACTCAAGCTGATCCCACGGATACAACTTCAAAAGTAAATAAAATACAGCTTCTTAATTTAAATGCAGGAATCAGTTATAACTTTGCTGCCGACAGTGTTAAATTTTCCGATGTTAATTTAAGTTATAGAACGCAAGTAGGAGATATATTAAACTTCCAGGGCTCTTCAAATTTCTCTTTGTATGAAAGTAATCAGCTTGGGCAAAACGTAAATAAATTTTTAATTAATGAAGGAAGAGGTTTGCTGAGAATGACAAACTTCAGTTTTTCAATTTCAACTTCTTTTTCCGGGGAAAAACTTAAATCAAGTAATAAAAATTCTGAGTACAATACAGAAATAGCTCAATATAATGAAAATAAAAATTTTACTAATGATGTTTACACAGGAATTTATAATGATAAACCTGCGGATTTCTCAATTCCCTGGGATATTCAACTGAGTTACAATTATTCGCTGAATAAAAATACTCCAGCGGATATTTCAAAATATTCTAATCTAAGCAGCAGTCTTAACTTTAACTTAACACCTAAATGGAAATTTTCTTTTACCGGAAGTTATGATTTTCAAAGAAAAGAATTTGCAGCTCCGCAAATTAAAATATCAAGAGACCTTCATGCATGGATAATGAATTTTACATGGAATCCGATAGGAACTTATAGAGGTTATTATTTAGAAATAAGAGTTAAAGCACCTCAGTTATCAGATCTGAAATTGACAAAGCGAGATCAATTTTATGAAGGAAGATAAATTAATTTATTATGCAGCATTATATAATTGACGGAAATAATTTAATTGGAAAAATTAAAAGTTTATTTAATCTTCAAAAAAAAGATAAACAAGCGACGAGGGAAAAACTTGCATTTTTAATCGAAAAATTTTTTGCGGGGAAAAAACAAAAAGTTACGCTTCATTTTGACGGATATCCAAACACACCAATAAAAATTTACAAATCCAAAATTGTATATTCAGAAGACAAAACAGCAGATGAAAAAATTAAATATCAAATCGGTAATATTAAAAACAGAAAAAATATAATTGTTGTTACTTCGGATTTGAATGTTAAAGAATTTGCAAGAGTATGCGGATGCAAAGTAATTTCGAGTGAAGATTTCAGCAAAAAATTAAAAAGTCGGAATGCTGTTGATGAAGAAAAATCTAGAATAGATGAAATAAATGATATTGAAGAATTTAAAAGATTGTTTAATAGCAAATAAAACTTTAATAATTCATAATTACTAATTTAAAAATATATTTTTTATTTTAGAAGTACTTACTTCGAATCGCAATAACATAATTTAAATTATTAAAGAGGTAATATGTATAGAAGATCTACTACTGTAAAAATAAAAAGTCTTTTTCTCTTTTTAATTATAATGACTTTTTGTTCTCCCTTAGTTTTTTCTCAAATTGGAGAAGATACAAGAATTGATAGACTGCCAATTCAATATATTCAAGGCTGGCATGATAATCCGGAACCTGCAGCTGTAGTTACAGTTGACGGTTTTGATAATTATTTTCTTGGGAACTGATTTTGCTGAACCGCATATATCATCCAATCCTAATGATCCGCTTCAATATTTTAATGCTTTTAATATTAATGGAACTCATCGAACAATCGACGGACATGAATGGCAATATTTTTCACCTAATTTTGGAACGTCCGTTGCCGGTGATCCTGTTACTGCTTATGACAGTTTAGGTAATTTATATTATATGAATATGTATGGAAGTATTTCCGGTGCAAAAGTTATAAAATCTACTGATAATGGTGTAACTTGGGGAACTCCTGTGACCGCAGTTTTAGGCGGAGATAAATGCTGGTTAGCTGCGGATCAAACCGATGGACCTTTTGCTAATTATGTTTATGCAACAATGACTAATAATTCATTTACAGGACACAATTTTGCAAGAAGCACTGACGGTGGTACAACATTTAATAATACATTCACTGCTTCAAATTCTCCTTTACCCGGTGCAATGGTTGCCGTTGGACCGGATGTTTTAAATGGACATAATATCTCTGGCGGTGCAGTTTATTTTGTTACTAATTCCGGCGGAAGTTTTAACTCAACTTATACTTTTTATAGATCTACTGATGGCGGATCTTCATTTAGTTTAATGTCTGCGCAGAATTTTTCCGGTTATGTGGGAACTAATGTTAACGGCAGAAATTCTGTGGAAGGCATGAGAACAAGACCTTATCCGTTTATAGCGGCAGATAATAGCTTTGGTAATTATAGGGGAAGGTTATATTTAGTTTATGCTTCAAACAATCCAGCAGGAAATGGAAATAAACCTGATATTTTCTGCAGGTATTCAGATGATCAAGGAGCATCATGGTCAAATGAAGTTGTAGTAAATGATGATCCAAATTCTCAAAATAATAATCAATGGCATCCTTCTGTATGGTGCGATAAAGAAAATGGCAGATTGTATGTGAAATGGATGGATACTAGAGATACTCCAACTAGTGACAGTGCTTATATTTATGCTTCTTATTCCGAGGATGGCGGACAAACTTTCGTTCAGAATCAAAGAATTTCCAATAAAAAAATGAAAATTAATTGTTCTACTTGCGGCGGCGGCGGAACTCCAAGATATCAAGGTGATTATGACGCAATAACTTCTTACGGAAATGTTTCTATGTCTGTCTGGACAGACTTTAGAGTTGGACAATTCGGAAGTTATGTCGGGTATTTCCCGGACTTTGCTTTGCTTACTTCGCCTGCTTCTTCTACAATTGGTAATATTGATGACAGTACATTTTATACAATTGAAGTTCCTGCAACTACGTTATATGATCAAGATGCAATATTTACAGCCAGTGTCAATCCAACTCCGGCTTCCGGTAATATTGATATTTCTTTTGAACCTTCTAATATTTTATCAACATTCCCGGGTTCTCTTCAAATGAAAATTTCTACTTCCGGAAATGTAACATTAGGTTCGTATACAATTAATATAGAAGGCAAAGGACCGGAAGGAATTCCTGTCCACAGACGGCAAGTAGAATTGGTAGTTCAAGAAGTTGTTCCTGTTGAATTGACAATGTTTAATGCTTCTGTAAATAAAAATAATATCCAATTAAATTGGTCGACGGCTACAGAAACAAATAACAGAGGATATGAAATTCAAAGAACAAAATTAATTAATGATAAAGAAAGTGTTTGGGAAAAAATTGGATTTGTTGAAGGCTCGGGAAATAAATCGACTGTTAGTACTTATAGTTATTCTGATAAAAATATTTATGAATCCGGAAATTATGCTTATAGATTAAAACAACTTGACTTCGATGGTAAATTTAGTTTTACAAAATCTGTCGAAGTAAAAATATCTCAGCCATTAAATTTTGAATTAAGTCAGAATTATCCGAATCCTTTTAATCCAGCAACAAGTATTAGATATTCTCTTGCAGAAAGATCGAATGTCACAATTAAAGTTTATGATATTCTCGGTAATGAGGTTAGAACTCTTGTTAATCAGCAGAAACCAGCAGGCAGTTATGAATTAAAATTTGACGGAAGTAATTTAGCAAGCGGAATTTATTATTATAAATTAAAGCAGGAAATTTTGTTCAGTTAAAGAAAATGGTTTTGCTTAAAATAGAAAACAGATAACAATTAAAAAGTAAAAAGTATTTATGAATGTAAATATGCAAAATTGAACTAAAATAAGTTGTGAATTTATTATTATAACCGCAGAGAATATAGAGTTTTTTTGAACTTAACAATCTTTGCGGTTATTTCTATTTTATCAAATTGATACATTTCTAAAGTTTTTCTTTATAATTTTTTTGTGTTTATTTAAATAAAATTATTTTATATTAGTAGTGTTATTCACTCCTGGAGGGCAAAAAATGAAAACCGGAATTGCAGTTTTTACTGTAATATTATTATTTCTTGGTATTTTTTTAACTGCTAATACAGAATTTGCTGCTAGTAAAAGTTATTTGGCTCAAAATATAAAAGCCAAACCATTACTTATTAAAAAGAATATTCTTTCAATTAAACAAATTGACAGTCTAACTTGTTCATATGATTACACTTCATATTTAAAGTATGTAAAAGTTAATTCAGTAGATTAACTAATTACATTAATTTAATATTCTTACAAACTAATTTTAAATTAAGTATATTTATTTTTAATAGCTTTAATTTTTATTACCTGCCTTAATCTTATTTTTTTACCTGTTTATAAAATTACTTCTTATATTTGCTGAATTAAACTTCTTTTTTTATCCAAATAATTTAGTTCGTTAAATTTTCTAAACTCAATGGAAAATATTAAGCAGCATTTTCAGCGAAACTTTAAAACTTGCATATCCGGTAATCATTGGACAATTGGGTTTTATGATGATGGGTGTGGTTGATAGTATTATGGTCGGTAAATTAGGTGCTGCTCCATTAGCTGCAGCTTCACTTGCAAATAGTTTAACTCTTTTAATTTTTATTGCCGCACTTGGAATCTCAATGGCCGTAACTCCTTTAGTTGCAATTTTAGTCGGAGCTAATAAATATCAAGAATGCGGAATATATTTCAGACAATCTCTGCTGGTAAATACAGTAATTGCTTTTATTGTTTTTGCTTTAGTATACGTTTGTGCAGATTTTATATATTTATTTAACCAGCCTCCTCATGTTGCTGTTCTAGCTAAATCGTATGCTAAAATCCTAGGATTTTCTGCTTTTCCCGCAATGTTATTTCAGACCTACAAGCAATTTATTGAAGGACTTTCAATTATGCGTCCTGCTATGATAATTACATTGCTGGCCAATATAATAAATATTTTCGGCAACTGGTTGTTTATATATGGTAAGTTTGGTTTACCATCAATGGGACTCGACGGAGCAGGCTGGTCAACTTTTGCTTCAAGAGTTTTTATGGCAGCGTTTTATTATCTTATGTAATGAACACTGAATACTTTAAACAGTTCGATGTTTCATTTCATTTTAAGAATATTAAACTCTAGTGTTATTAAAAAGATTTTAAGAATCGGACTTCCCAGCGGATTTCAATATTTTTTTGAAGTCGGTGCTTTTTCATTTGCTGTTATAATGGTCGGCTGGCTTGGGTACGAAACCTTTAGCAGCTCATCAAATCGCAATAAATCTTGCTTCAATATCATTTATGGCAGTACTTGGGAATATCCGCTGCCGGAGGAATTAGAGTCGCAAATGCAGTGGGAAGGGAAAGTGTAAAAGAAGTTAGAGAAGCTGGTTATACTGCCATTCTGATGGGAATAGGAATTATGTCTCACAGCCGGAATCATATTTATTATTTTTAATAGATTTTTACCATCGTTATACATAGCTGATAAAGAAGTGATTACTATTGCCTCTCATTTACTAATCGTTGCTGCAATTTTTCAAATCTCGGATGGTATTCAAGGAGTTGGAATCGGAATTTTGCGAGGACTAACAGATGTTAAAATTCCGACTTTAATAACTTTTATTGCTTACTGGGTAATTGGATTGCCTATCGGTTATTTACTAGGATTTATTTATCATATCGGTGTTGTTGGAATTTGGATTGGTTTGTTAACAGGATTAACTGCTTCAGCAGCTATGCTCACAATTAGATTTAATATTAAAAGTAAACACAGAATTGCATTTTAATTTAAATTTACTTCTCCAGCTTTTATAAAATTTTTTATATCAAAAGTTGCTTCTAATGGTTCACCATAAACTTTTTTAAATTGGCTTAATTCAGCAAAAAGTTCATTTTTGCTGTTATAATCTTTCAAATAAAATATTCTAACTTTATTCCTATTCTTAATCAGCCAGTTCAGCATGATCTTCATTTTTTCAAGATCTTCTTCTGTCGGAATTATATCAATTCTTTTTGTTCCTTCAAAGTAATCATCTATAGATTCTTCAAAATGATCATTTTTAAAAAGAGCATATTTTTTAATATATATTTTCCCGGAAAGCATTAATATAAAATCTTTTTCAAATCCTTCATTTATTTCTATTAAAATATTTGCAGAGTTGACTGGTTCTGCTAATAAAGAAGTTTTATGTGTCTGCGATAAAATTAAATCAATAACTTCTTTAACTTCTGCTGCCTTTTCATATTTCTCTTTTGAAGAATATTCTTTCATTTTGTTTAGAAGCCGGTTCAAAGCGAATTGATTTTTCCCATACAAGAATTCATAAACTCTGTCAATTTCATCTCCATATAAATTTTGATCTTTATTTACACAAGGTGCAGTACATCTTTCTATTTCCGCTAAAAAACATGCTTTATTTTTTGAAAACTCTTTTTCAGTACATTCACGAATAGAAAAAGTTTTTAAGATTATTTCAAAAACTTTTATTGCTTTCTTCTTTGTAAAAAATAACCCGAAATAATCATTGCCGTCAAAATCAAAATAGTTGCAGACTTCCAGATCCGGGAATTTATGTGTTCTGTTTATTCTTAAAAAATATTTATTCCCGTAAGATTTTAATTGAGTATTATGTTTAGGCTTTATCAATTTTATTGATTCGGCTTCCGTTAAAAGTGCAGTTAATTCAGAATTAAGAACTTCAATTTTTAATTTAGAAGCCTGCTGAATTATTTTTTTAGCTTTTCTTGGAGCAGTAGGGGAGAAGTAAGATTTTATTCTATTCTTTAATGACTTTGCTTTTCCTATATAAATAATTTCATCTTTTGAATTTAAGAAGTAATAGATTCCGGGAGCTTCCGGTAAAGAAATCGTATCTTCTAAAAGACTTTTTTTAATCTTTGTTTTTCTGCCTGAAGTTTTAGGCATATATTGGAAATTAATTAATTCACCGGTATTATAAATGCCATGCTTGCTTTTTAATTCCTTCAGCATTTTAATTAAAACTCGTGCAGTAACTTTTGCATCGGATAAAGCTCTGTGTGCTTCCATATTTCTTAATTTAAGATGTCTAGTTACGGAAGCCAGAGATTTACTTCTTAATTCAGGATAGATTTTTTTAGCCAGCTTTAATGTACAGAGATTTACAAAACTTATATCCTCAAAACCGCTGACTATTAATTCTTTTTTAAGAAATGAATGATCGAAAGTAAGATTATGTGCTACAAGAATTTTATTATCAATAAAATTTAAGATTTTTTCAGCTAATTCATCAAAGAACGGAGCTTCAAAAACATCGTCATTTGTAATTCCGGTAAATTGAGTAATAAAATAGGGAATGTCCCTTCCGGGATTTATTAAGGATTCAAAAGTATCGGTTATTTCAAGATTAGAAACTTTTACAAGTCCGATTTCAATAATATTATTAAGCCTGGAATTTAGTCCGGTAGTTTCAACATCAATGACACAAAATTCCGCCTCTTCAATAGGAACTTCGGCAAACTCATTTTTTCGCATGTAATAAATCTAATCTTTTAATAAAAAATTTACAAAGTTAAAAGAGATCTATTTTTAATTAGATAAACTGATATCGGATGATCACATTCTTTTTAATTCAATTCATTTTTCAATATATTGGACACAAAAATTTTCTAATTCTATGAGCAAAATGAATATACTTTTTGTAGGCGACATTATCGGTAAACCGGGTTTAAATATTGTTGAAACCTGGCTTCCGGGATTAATTCAAAAATACAAAGCTGATCTTGTAATTGCTAACGGTGAAAATGCATCTGATGGCAAAGGATGTACGAATAAAGAGGGACAGATTTTATTAGATTTAGGAGTTCATGTAATTACGGGCGGCAATCATACCTGGGATAAACATCAATCTCAGGAATATTTAAAAACTGAGCCACGGTCTATTCGTCCTTTAAATTATCCCCGCGGCGCATACGGAAACGGTTATTATATTGCCGAAACAAAAAAAGGAAAAGCTGCTGTTGTAAATCTGCAGGGCAGAACATTTATGGCCGATATTGATTGTCCTTTTAGAAGCGCTGAATGGGTAATCTCTAAGTTAAAAAGCGAAACTAATGTAATATTTATAGATTTTCATGCTGAAGCAACTGCAGAAAAAATGGCAATGGGAAGTTTCTTAGACGGGAAAATAAGTGCTTTAGTTGGAACTCATACACACATTCAAACTTCTGATGAGAGAATTTTGCCAAACGGAACAGGTTATATAACCGATGTCGGAATGACAGGACCTTATGAATCTGTAATTGGAATGAAATCAATTGCAGCTTTAAATAGATTTTTATATCAGACTCCTCAAAAATACGAAACAGCTCAAGATGATGTGCATTTATGCGGAATGTATTTTAAGGTTGATACAGAATCCGGTAAAACAACTGAAATAGAAAGAATTGTTTTTCCTGATTTTATTAAATCAACAGTTAATAAAAGTGAATGATGCAAAATTTCCCCCTACCAAGGATTGATGTTGATGAAAATCTTAGGGAACTGCTTCTTCCTTATTGCAGAATAAAACCCGGTGAGATTTGGATTGATAAAAAAAACGGACACAAAATTGCCTGCCTTGATTCTTCTGATAAAAATTCAATTAAAAAATTAATGGGAAATAAAAAATCAGTTTTAGCAATTCATGATCCTCCTTATAATTTTGTCGCATTCGAAGAAAGGGAATTGGTAGAATTTATTTCATGGTCCAAACTTTGGATTGATAATTCTTTTGAATCTTTGAGCGATAATTCTTCTCTATATATTTGGCTTGGAGCAGATCAGTCAAACCATTTCCAGCCTTTACCTGAATTCATGCAGATGATGAAACAATCCGGTTTTAATTCAAGAAGTTTTATTACAATGAGAAACCAGCGAGGATATGGAACTCAAAAAAACTGGATGGCTGTAAGACAGGAATTATTATTTTATACAAAAGGTAAACCTGAATTTAATGTCGAAGCAGAGTATACGGAAATTCCAAAAATTCTTAGAGGATATTATAAAGTAGTTAACGGTAAAGAAACCGATAATTTTGAAAGAAGTAAATCGCAAAATATTAGAGCTGGAAATGTTTGGGTAGATATTCAGCAGGTTTTTTATAGAATGGAAGAAAATGTAAACGGCTGTTATGCTCAAAAACCTCTGAAATCTATAAAAAGAATTGTTGAAGCAAGCAGTAATGAAAAGGATATTGTTCTAGATTTTTTTGCTCATTCGGGAACAACTTTAATTGCTTGTGAAGAAAATAATAGAATTTGTTATACAGTAGATAATGATCCTATTTTTTGTGAGATTTCGTTAAGACGTTTAGAAAATTTTAGAAAGAATAAAAAAACCGGCTGGCAGAATTCAAATCCATTTTTAAATGAAATTGTTAGCAACAAGAAGCTAAGCTCTTATATTTATGAATATTACGGGATTGAGCTATATAAAAATATAAGTAAAAATGAAGTTAGTAAATTAGTTTAATATTAAGGAGCGAAATGCAATTAATTGACGGTAAAAAGATATCCGAAGAAATAAAAGAAGAATTAATTAAGGAAGTAGCAGAATTAAAACAAAAAACAGGAAAAATTCCTGGTTTAGTAACGATACTTGTCGGCGAAGATTCAGCTTCTGAAATTTATGTAAGAAGTAAGATTAAGACATGCGAAGAAATTGGAATTCGTTCGAAAGCAGAAAAACCAAGTAAAGATATATCTGAAAAAGAATTACTGGATTTAGTTGATTTTTATAACAATAATGATGATTATCATGGAATTCTAGTTCAGCTTCCTCTCCCGAAACATATTGATCCGGATAAAGTAATTGAAAAAATATCGCCTAAAAAAGACGTTGACGGTTTTCATCCTACAAGTGTTGGTAATTTAGTTATAGGAAAAAATACTTTCGTTTCCTGTACACCTGCGGGAATCCAGGAAATGCTTATTCGTTATAATATCGAAACTAAAGGAAAACATGTTGTTGTTTTAGGCCGGAGCAATATTGTCGGTAAGCCAATCGCTAATATCATGCTCCAGAAACAGGAGCACGCTAATTCTATTGTTACAATTTGTCATTCTGCTGCTAAAAATATAAGTGAATATACAAAACAAGCTGATATTTTAATTGCAGCAATCGGCAGTGCAAATTTTGTTAAAGCTGATATGGTTAAAGACGGAGTTGTAATTATTGATGTTGGAATAAACAGGGTAGAAGATTCTACAAAGAAAAAAGGATATAGAGTTGTTGGTGATGTTGATTTTGATAATGTTGCTCCAAAATCTTCTTTTATAACTCCGGTTCCCGGCGGCGTTGGTAAAATGACAATAATTATGTTAATGAAAAATACTTTAAAGGCATTCAAAAATATAAATGCCTTGAATTAGTACTTATTATTTTCTTTTAATTTTGAATAAATGAAATAATAAAGTTAAATTTTAAAATCTTTTAATAAGAAATTATATACATGTTTCCAGATTTAAATAATTTACCATCCTATGACACAGTTGGAGTGGATGAAAGAACTGCCCGGTTCCGTACAAGGAGTATTAAGAAGGATTCCAAAAAAGAAGGACTAAAATTAGCCGTAAGTATGATTGACCTTACCACATTGGAAGGTAAAGACACAAAAGGCAAAGTAAAGCAGTTATGTTATAAAGCTATGCATCCTCATGACGCATATCATGATATTCCTAAAGTTGCTGCAGTCTGTGTTTATCCGGCACTTGTTGGAGTTGCAAAAAAAGAACTCGAAGGAAGCGGAATTAAAGTCGCTTCAGTGGCTACTGCTTTTCCCAGCGGGCAAACGGATTTAAAAGTAAAAATAAATGAAGTTAAAACCGCTGTTGATCAAGGTGCCGATGAAGTTGATATGGTAATTTCGAGAGGTGAATTTCTTTCCGGAAATTATAAATATGTGTTTGATGAAATTGCTGCAGTGAAAGATGCCTGCGGTGATGCCCATCTAAAAGTAATTCTTGAAACAGGCGAATTGGATACTTTAGATAATATAAGGAAGGCAAGTGAAATTGCTATTTATGCCGGAGCCGATTTTATTAAAACTTCAACAGGAAAAGTTCAGCCTGCAGCCACTATGCAAGTAACTTATGTAATGCTGGATGCAATTAAAGATTATTATATAAAAACCGGTAAGATGATTGGAATGAAACCTGCCGGAGGAATTTCAAATGCAAAACTTGCTTTGCAATATTTGGTTATGCTGAATGAAGTCCTCGGCGAAAAATGGATGAATAAAAACTATTTTCGTTTTGGAGCCAGCAGTTTATTAAATGATTTACTGATGCAGTTGATGAAAGTGGAAACAGGTGTTTATCAGTCATCTAATTATTTTTCAAAAGATTAATTATGCCTAAAAAAGAAAATAAAGATTTATTTAAAGCTTCCTGGAAATATTCCGAAGCTCCCGAAAGTACCGGCCATATACAAATTCAAAAAAAGTATGATTTGTATATAGACGGAAAATTTACTAAACCTGTAAAAGGAAAATATTTTGATTCTATTAATCCTGCAAATGATGAAAAAATTTCTTCCGTTGCAGAAGCAGCTAAAGAAGATGTGGACTTAGCAGTCAAAGCTGCCAGAAAAGCATTTACAGGATGGTCTAAATTATCTGGAAGGGAACGAGGCAAATATATTTTTAGAATTGCACGTTTAATTCAGGAACGTGCACGCGAATTTGCAGTGATTGAAAGTATGGACGGCGGCAAACCAATAAGAGAATCGCGTGATGTTGATATTCCGCTTGCAGCTAATCATTTTTTCTATCATGCCGGCTGGGCAGATAAGTTGCAATATGCTTTCCCTAACAGAATACCAAAACCAATTGGCGTTGTCGGTCAGATAATTCCATGGAACTTTCCTTTATTGATGGCTGCATGGAAACTTGCTCCAGCGCTTGCAACAGGAAATACACTTGTTCTGAAACCTGCAGAATCCACACCTTTAACCGCTTTAAAATTGCTGAAGTTATTCATGCAAGCGGTTTACCTAATGGAGTTGTAAATATAGTTACCGGAGCAGGACAAACAGGCGCAAGTATTGTAAATCATCCTGATATAGATAAGATAGCTTTTACTGGTTCTACAGAAGTTGGAAGATATATTGCAAAAGCTATTGCCGGAACTAAAAAAAGAGTATCACTTGAATTAGGCGGAAAAGGTGCTAATATAATTTTTGAAGATGCTGCAATCGATCAAGCTGTTGAAGGAATTATTAATGCAATATTTTTTAATCAAGGACATGTATGCTGTGCCGGATCGAGATTGTTTGTACAGGAATCTGTAGCTGATAAAGTGATAAAAAAATTAAAAAACAGAATGGATACTTTAATTGTCGGTGATCCGTTAGATAAAAATACGGATATAGGTGCTGTAAATTCCAAAAGACAATTACAAACGATTGAGAATTATATAAAAATTGGTTTGAAAGAAGGCGGTGAAATTTATCAGCCGGAATGTAATTTGCCTAAAAAAGGGAATTGGTGTCCGCCAACTTTATTTTTAAATGTTTCTCAATCACATAAGATTGTCCAAGAAGAAATATTTGGACCTGTTTTGACAATTCAAACATTCAGAACTATTAAAGAAGTAATAGAAAAAGCAAACAATACTCCTTACGGATTATCTGCAGGAGTATGGACACAAAACGGTGCAAAAATATTTCATTTAACTCAAAAGTTAGCGGCTGGTGTAGTCTGGGCAAATACATTCAACAAGTTCGATGCTGCTTCTCCTTTTGGCGGTTATAAAGAAAGCGGCTTCGGCAGAGAAGGCGGACTGCATGGATTATATCCGTATGTAAAATTTGATTAAATTATTTGGCTGAAAAATATGAGCAGATTAAATATCAATAAAACTTACAAATTATATATTGGCGGAAAATTCCCGCGCACGGAATCAGGCAGATATTATGATATCAATAACAGCAAAGGTGAACTGATTGCGAACATGTGCCTGGCTTCCCGGAAAGATTTTAGAAATGCTGTTGTTGCTGCACGAAAAGCACAGGAAGCTTGGGCAATTACTTCAGCCTTAAATAAAGGACAAGTTCTTTATCGTGTTGCTGAAATGCTTGAAGGAAGGAAAGAACAGTTTATTGCTGAATTGATTACTCAAGGTGAAACAGCAAAATCTGCTAAGGAAGAGGTCGAAGCCTCAATTGACAGATTAGTATATTATGCAGGCTGGAGTGACAAATATCAGCAGCTTTTCAGCAGTGTTAATCCCGTTGTTAGTTCTCATTTTGATTTCTCAGTTCTTGAACCGGTTGGAGTGATTTCAATTATCGCACCTGAAAATAAAAGTTTATTAAGTCTTATTACTTTAATAGCGCCGGCTATTGTCGGCGGAAATACAGTTATTGTTTTAGCCTCTGAAAGTAAACCTTTATCTGCAATTTCTTTTGCCGAAGTTCTGAATTCTTCTGATGTTCCGGGCGGAGTTGTAAATATTCTTACCGGCAAGAAATCCGAAATATACAGCCATATGGCATCTCATATGGATGTAAACTCAATTATATATTGCGGAGATGATGAGAAAATAATTAAATCAATTAGTGAACTGGCAAGCGGTAATATAAAAAGAACTGTTTTTTATAGAAAGAATGATTGGACGGACGAAAGTTTTGAATCTCCGTATTTAATTGAAAAAACTCAGGAAGTGAAAACAACCTGGCATCCTACAGGGATATAATTAAAAATTACAAGATTAAAAAGTTTGAAAGATTACATAATTATAAGATCTGATCTTTGATCTGGATCTATTTTATGAAAAGCAATCTTGTAATTTTGTAATCTTGAATTTCTGCAATCCATATTTATGGTTAAGTTTCCTTTATTTGAGAATTTACAAATGATATTAGATATCATAATTGAAAATACCGATGACGGATTTATCGCTGAAATCCCTTCTTTAAAAGGATGCGAAAGCTGGGCTCATGATGAAGACACTGCAATGGATAAAGTTTTGGAAATGGCCGGATTTTATCTTAAAACAGATGCAAAAAACTTTAAAATTGACAGGGCCAGAAAAAATAAAAATAAAACTGTTTATAAATTAGTTTTTAATAAAAACGTTTAGTGAAATCATATAAAACTGAAAAAAGAATAAAGAAGATTACTTCTGTTGTAAAATCCCGTCAGCCTTCCTTAAAAGTTATAATTGAAAATGTTCACGATCCGCATAATGTAAGTGCAATACTCAGAACCTGCGATGCAGTTGGAGTTCCTAAAGTTTCTTTGGTTTATAATATTGAAAAATTTCCAAGGATCGGAAAGAAATCATCCGCAAGTGCAGCTAAGTGGGTTGAAAAAGAAAAGTTTAAATCGATTGAAGAATGTTATTCAGAATTAAAAAAAGAAGGATTTAAAATTTATGCTTCAGCAATTGCGGATGATTCTAAAAATCTTTATGATTTAGATTTTACTAAAAAAGCTGCAATTGTTTTAGGCAACGAACATCGCGGAGTTTCAGAAGAGGCAGCTAAACTTGCAGATGAAAAATTTTTAATTCCAATGTTTGGAATGGTGCAGAGTTTAAATGTATCGGTTGCCGCTGCAGTTATACTTTATGAAGCATTACGACAGAGAAGAGCAAAAGGAATGTACGATGAATGCGGAATGAATGATTTCGAACTTGAAAGTACTTTGGATAAATGGCTTAAAAAATAAATTATTTAATGTCCGAATCTTTTAATCATATCGAAAAAGTTAAAGGCGAATTTTACCTACCGGGAGATAAGTCTATTTCGCATAGAGCAGTGATTTTTTCGGCAATGGCTGAAGGTGATTCAATTATTAAAAACCTCCCTGAAAGTTTAGATGTAAAATCCACAATAGATTGTTTTAAAGATTTAGGTGTTCATTTCAAACAAGAAGATAATTCTTTAATTGTAAATGGAGTTGGTTATAAAGGATTTAATAAGCCGTTAAACGAACTTAATTGCGGGAATTCCGGAACAACAGCAAGATTGTTATCCGGAATTTTAGCAATGCAGAATTTCGAAAGTATTTTAACCGGAGATAAATATTTATTAAATCGTCCGATGAAAAGAATTATTACCCCGCTCTCTGCAATGGGTGCAAAAATAAATGCTTCTGAAAACTTCACTTTACCTTTGAATATTTATCCTTCAGAAAAATTAAATAACATTTTATATGAACCTCCAATTCCAAGCGCTCAAATAAAAAGTTCGATTTTATTAGCCGGACTTCATCTTGAAGAAGAAACTGCTGTTGTTGAAGAAATTCCGTCGAGAGATCATACGGAGAGAATGCTGAATTTACAATCAGACTTTAAAGATGGAAAGAAAATTATTTATTCATCGAAAGAATATTATCCTGAACCAAATGAATATTTTATTCCCGGTGATATTTCAAACGCTGCATTTTTTATAATTCTTTCATTGCTTACAAATAAATCTGAACTAATTATTAAAAATGTTTCTTTAAATGAAACAAGAACAGGATATATTAATATTCTTAAAAAAATGGGCGGCAAAATTCAAACTGAAGAAAAATTTATTTCAAACGGTGAACCCTGTGGAAATATTTTAGTAAAAGATAGTAAATTAAGTAATATCAGTATTGATGAAAATTTAATTCCGAATATAATTGATGAAATTCCAATCTTATCTGTTGCCGGAATTTTTGCGGAAGGAAAATTCGAAATAAGAAATGCTAAAGAATTAAGGGTAAAAGAAACCGATAGAATAAACGCGCTATGTGTTAACTATGCTCAGCTTGGATTAGATGTTGAAGAATTTGACGACGGCTTTTCCGTTTCGGGTGAAATAAAAAATGAAACTCCTTTTTTTGAAAGTTTCGGTGATCATAGAATTGCAATGACATTTGCAGTTTTGTCTTTGCTGTTGAAACAAGGTGGAAAAGTGAATAATTTTACGTGTGTGAATATTTCTAATCCTGATTTCTTAAATCAGTTAAAAAATATAATAGGGTAAAAAATGGCGGAAGTAATTTTAAAGAATGTTTCCAAAGAATATGAAGGCGGAAACCTTGCCGTAAAAGATGTTAATATCGAAATAAAAGATAAGGAATTTGTTGTTTTAGTTGGACCTTCCGGATGCGGCAAATCTACAACTTTAAGAATGATTGCAGGCCTTGAAGAAATTACTTCCGGCGAATTATTTATAGACGGCAAATTGGTAAATGATATTTCTCCGAAAGACAGAGACATTGCAATGGTTTTTCAGAATTATGCTTTATATCCGCATATGTCTGTTTTTGAAAATATGGCTTTCGGATTGAAGTTAAGAAAATTCAAAAAAGATGAAATAAAAGAAAGAGTAAATGAAGCTGCAAAAATTTTAGGACTGGAAGATTATTTAAACAGAAAACCAAAAGCACTTTCCGGCGGACAGCGTCAACGTGTTGCTGTTGGAAGAGCAATTGTTAGAAAACCAAAAGTATTTTTATTTGATGAGCCTTTAAGCAATCTTGATGCAAAATTAAGAGTTCAGATGAGAACTGAAATATCCAAGCTTCACAAAAGTTTGGAAGCAACAATGATTTACGTAACACACGATCAAACCGAAGCGATGACAATGGGAGATAAAATTGTAATTATGAAAGACGGAATTGTTCAGCAAATTGATACTCCCTTAAATTTATATAATTATCCTATCAATAAATTCGTTGCAGGTTTTATCGGAAGTCCTTCAATGAACTTTATCGAAGGAACTATATTCAGTGAAGGCGGAATTAGTTTCAAAGATAAATCCGGTAAACTAAAAATTAAATTGATGAATGGATTTGAAGATAAATTAAAATCATTTGTTAATAAAAATATTTGGCTAGGAATTAGACCGGAGGATATTTATGATGCAAATATTTCTAAAAAAAGTCGGATGATATTACAAGTATAGATGTTCAGCTTGATGTGGTTGAACCGATGGGGAATGAAATATTTCTATATTTTCCTTTGAACGAAAATCAAATGGTAGCAAGAATTCCCGCTAGAGAAAATGTTGAAGCCGGAACAAATAGAAAACTTATATTGGACAATCAGAAAATCCACTTTTTCGAATTTGAGTCTGAAAAAGCAATAGTGTAAATTAAAATTTAATTACTTGATGTTCGTATTTATTAATTTCTATCTCTTCAATAATTTTATTTAGAAATTCTTTCCCGTATTTATTAAAATATAGTACAAAATTTATTTCTCTTTCCTGAAGATTTGAATTCGGATAAAGATTCATCAAAGCCTTATCAATTTGTCTTAATGTAATTTCATGTTGTTTTTTCTGTGCATCAAAAGCTTTTCCTTTAAGCTCATTTAAATAATGCATTATTTTTTCTTTGTATTTTCCGCTGCTGTTGCTTATAGTTTTATCAAATTCAAATAATCTTTCTTTCAATTTATCCATTGCAATTTCTAATTGGCTTTCTGTTTCACCGAACATTTCATCTAAAGTTATTTTTGAAATTGATTCAAGAACTTTCTTCTTTAGTTTTTCTACATCGATGAAAAAAGACTGCAAATCAAGATCATATTTTACAATTACAGAATTAATATTTTTTTCAAGAACTGTTACAGAAGATCTAGGATAAATAACCGGAGTTGAAACATCAAAAAAATCATAAAGCGGAGTTACCTGAGCAAAATAGGAAATTTCACTCGGCCCGGCGATATAAAATGCTGTCGGTAAAAGATAATCCTGACAAATTGGTCTTAATAAAACATTTGGACTGAAATTCTGAGGTTCATTTTCTATTAAATCAAGTAATTCTTCCTGAGAGAATTTTTTTCTTTTTCTTTTTAGCCTGAATTCATTTTCAACAGGTTCAATTAAAAATCTTCCGTCTTCTGTACTGTAAAATAAATTAACCGGATTTACTTTTACCTGCGCATGATAAGTCTCTTCCAGAGTTCCGCTGACTTTTACAATTTTTTCCGTATGCTCTCGAAAATTATTTATTTCTTTTTTAAAGATTGGTTTAAGCAGGTTTTTAACTTTGGTATTCTGCGGATCAAAAATTACCAAACCATACTCATCGAATAACCAGAAAAGTAATTCTTTAAATCCTTGTTTAAGTTTTTTACCGGGAGAATAAAAACTTTTAAGTTTTTCGAATAAATCATTTTTAAAATCTGTATCTCTTAAATTATTGTTTAGTTCTTCAAAAAAGTTATTAATTGTATCATCAATTTCTAAAAAACCTGTGCTTTGTTTATTATCATCTTCTGCAATTTCATTTCCGTAAGAGATTTTTTTAAGATCGTTATTATCATCAATTATATTTATAGATCTTATTTCATTAAAATCATGATCATCACCTTCCAACCAAAATACAGGAACAAATTTAAAGTTTTCAAATCTCTCCGCTAAATATTGACTTAGTTTTATGGCAGTTATTATTTTATAAAAAGTATAAAGCGGTCCGCCGACGATGCCAAGCTGCTGTCCTGTAACTACTGCTAATGTTTCCTTTGACTTTAATGATTCTAAATTATCAAGTGTTTTTTCAGAAGGATTTAAATGCGAATAATCTTCTTTAATAATATTAGAAAGTTCATCCCTGAACTCTCTTTGTGAATCGGAAATACCTTTAAATATTTTATTAAAATCTTCTTTGTTCCTGAAGTTATATTTATAAAATTCTTTTACGTTATCGAATTCATATAAATAATCCAGGAATAAATTGTGATGTCCCGGGATATCACTAAAATTAATAAACATGGATTCTCCGAAAGGTTTTTGTTTAGTTAATCAAAAGTAAGAAAAACTGTAATGCTTAACAAATAAAGAATTTACGGACATTTGATTGTGTGATTCTTTATAAATATTTTCATCTTTATGTTGAAAAAATTATTAAAATTTGATAAACAACAACTTAAATTGGATAATTTAGTCTGAAGTGAAAGAAATAAATCTATTTAAATACTTTACTGTTAAAAGATTTTTAAATGTTTTAAAGATTTTAAGTTCTTTTATTTTATCCAGAATAACAAAAAAAACAATTGTTTGGGGAATGCCGATTTCTTATTCCATTGAACCGACAAACCATTGTAATTTAAAATGTCCGGAATGTCCTTCAGGCCTAGGAACTTTGACAAGACCTTTAGGATTGCTGAAATTTGATAATTACAAAAACTGGATTGATCAAATAAGTGATACAGGATTTTATGTGCAATTATTTTTTCAGGGAGAACCATTTGTACATAAAGATCTTTTTAAAATGATAAATTATGCTCAAGACAAATAATGTTTATATTTCTATAAGCACAAACGGATTGCTTTTAACTGAAAAGAACATTGATGAATTATTTAAAAATCCTCCGGATAAATTAATTTTTTCTATCGATGGAATTGATGAAGAAAGTTATCAGAACTACAGAGTCGGAGGGACTTTTAAAAATGCTTATGAAAGTCTTGAATTACTTTTATCAACAAAAAGAAAATTAAGCAAAAAGATTCCTTTTGTTGAACTTCAATTTATTGTAATGAAACAGAATGAACATCAAATTGAAATGGTAAAAGAGATAAGTAAAAAGCTCGGAGTTGATAAAGTTGTTTTCAAATCAATGCAGGTTAGTTCCTACGAAAATGCACTTTACTTTTTACCGGAGATTGAAAAGTACAGAAGATATAAATTAAGTAACGGCAAACTTAAAATTAAAAATAAATTGAAGAACCACTGTTTTGCACTTTGGAGGACCTCGGTAATTACCTGGGACGGAAGAGTTGTCCCTTGCTGCTTTGATAAAGATGCAGAATATGAATTCGGAAAACTTAACGGAACAAGCTTTTCTGAAATTTGGAGAAATAAAAAATATACTAATTTTAGATCCAAACTATTAAATGACAGAAAAAGTGTAAGTATGTGCACAAACTGTACGGAAGGTTTAAAGATGAATATTTTAGAAATTGAACAATAAATATGAAAGCTTTAGCAATTAAATATTTTTCTTTTACTTTAGAACTTTTTATTAAAAGAAAAAAAATAATTATTGCTTTTGCTAAAATATTAATTGCTGCCGGACTTCTGGTTTTCTTAATAAATTATTTAAACCCAGAGCAAATATTAACTGCATTTCAAAGTGCAAATTTAATTCTGATTTTATTCGCCTTTCTTTTACTTCCTGTAAATCTGTTTATTCAATTTAAAAAGTGGAAGTTATCAACAAATTATATTCTAAATGAAAATGATAACAAAAAAGTTTTTACTTCTTTGTTTTATGGATTTTCTGCAGGGATATTTACTCCGGCAAGAACCGGAGAATATTTCGGAAGAGCAATTGCGTATAAAGATCAGTCTTTTATAAGAGTTTCATTAGCAACTTTTTTAGATAAGGTTTTCCCTTTAGCTGTTGTATTTATTTTTGGAATAATTTCTTCGCTGATTTTCTTAAATATTTTTTACGGTTTAAGGACATATTTAGCAATTACTTTCTTATTTATTCTTGGATTAATAATTTATTCTGTTTACTTAATCATTAGATCTAATAAAATTAAAAACAGTGCATTATTTCAAAAAATCACACAATCACAAAAGCTTTATAAATATTTAGTTCACTTTAAAACCTTAAAAACTCTTGATAAAAAATTTGTTAAGAAAATAATTCAATATTCGGTTTTATTTCATTTATGTTTTATTATTCAATTTATAATTTTAGTCTCGGCTTTTTCACACCATACAAATTTTTTGAATTATTTCTGGTCGGGCAATTTAATTATGTTTGTTAAAACAGCAATTCCTTCAATTAGTTTTGGAGAGTTGGGAATCAGGGAAGGAGCATCAGTATTTTTTCTGACAAAAATGGGCGAATTACAGTCTTCTGCTTTTAATGCTTCTATATTTCTTTTCTTAATAAATGTATTAATTCCGGCATTAATTGGGTTTGTTTTATTGCCTAAAAAAAACGATGCTTAATATAATTTTACTTTTCTTATTTGCTTTCCTTTTATTTTTTTATTCTTTATTTGTTTTAAAAATTTATTTCGGTTTAAACAAACTAAAAAAATCAAATTCAAACAAAATACCGGATGAATTTATCTCAGTTTTAATTCCATTCAGAAATGAAGATGAAAATATTCTAGAAAAATTTAAATTGTATTCAGCATCAAAAATATCCTAAAGATAAATTTGAAGTCATTTATATAAATGATTCTTCAACAGATAAATCTTTTGAAATATTAAAAGAAAATATAAATTCTAATAACATTAAGATTTTAAATTTCAATAATGAAGAAAATTTATTTGCCGGGAAAAAAAGATTATTGGAACACGGAATTGAAAATGCAAAAGGGGAGATAATTGTAACAACAGATGCAGATTGTTTTTTTGAAGATAATTGGCTTTTAAATTTAGTTTCGGAATTTGATGATAATACAGGTTTTGTTGCCGGGCCGGTTGAGTTTGTTGATGGCTCTTCAATTTTTTCCAAAATACAAAAATTAGAATTTTCCGGTTTGATAGTTTCAGGTGCCGGATTGATTGGAGCAAATTCACCGACAATTTGCAATGCTGCAAATCTTGCATATCGAAAAAAATTATATCATGAAGTTAAAGGTTTTACCGAACATTTAAATATATCTTCAGGCGATGATGATTTTTTAATGCAGAAAATTTGGAAAGACACAAATTACAAAGTTCGTTTTTGCTCAAAAAAGGATGCGATTGTTAGGACAAATTCAAATAAAACAATAAATGATTTTTTTCATCAAAGGAAACGATGGGCAAGTAAAGGTTTATTCTATAAAAATAAAAAATTGATATTCACCTTAATATTAATTTACTTTTTCTATTTGGGAATTTTAACTCAGCTAATACTTGGTATAACTATTTCAAATTTATTTTTCATCAGTTTATTTATTTCATTAATTGCAAAGTTCTTTATTGAATTTTTAACTTTAAAAAAAGGTTTTAACTTAATATTCGAAGCCGGCAAAATTGAGCATTTCTTCTTAACCGAGTTCTTCCAGATAATTTATATAATTTTTGCGGGATTATTAGGAATCTTCGGCAGTTACAATTGGAAGGGGAGAAGGGTAAAAAGGTAATACTTATAACTTTAATTTGTGTACATAATATTAAATAACTGTATTCGAAAATATACATCATTTCTTTAGAAATCCGCTTAAAAACCGCATTTATCAACTTTCTTTAATGGCATAATGATTGAAACATAGAAGTGAAAAACTTAGTGAGGTTCGAAATGAAAAAGCTAATAATAATATCGTTTATAATTTTAACCGCTTTTGCTTATGAAACAAAAGCCAATCCGCTAAACATGAACTATGGATACGGAATGTTTTATACACAATTAGCTCCATATGGAAGATGGATTGAAATTGATAATGGTTTAATTGTTTGGCGTCCTACAATTATGAGCATGAGCTGGGCACCTTATGAAAGAGGTCAATGGATTTGGACAGCAGACGGATGGTACTGGGATTCTTATGAACCGTTCGGTTACATTACTTACCATTACGGAAGGTGGTATTATGATGATTATTATGGATGGATCTGGGTTCCCGATGACCAATGGGCTCCTGCTTGGGTAGAATGGAGATACGATAATGATTATATCGGCTGGTCTCCTCTTCCTCCATATGCTGTCTTTACTGTAAACATCGGAATTCACTTTACATTTAACTATTATACTCCTTACTATAGATGGCATTTTGTAAGATACAGACATTTTTGCGAGCCTTATGTTTATAATCATTTTATGGGTCCGACATACAGATACAGAATTTATTCTCAAACTAAATACAGAACAAATTATGATTACCGTGACGGCAGAATAAGAAACAGAGGTGTTGACGTAGAATTTATCAGAAACAGAGGCGGACAAAGAATTGTTGAAAGAAGAATCGAATCTGTCAGAGATCCTAAAGAATTAAAAGTAAGAGATAGAAACAGCAGCACAATTAGAACTTATATGCCTAGCAGAGATGAAATAAACCGTGAAAATGTTAGAGGTTCGAACTTAAAAATTGAAAAATCTGATAGAAGATCAACCTTAGAAATCTCCAAAGTTGATTTAAGCGGTGTTAGGAATCGTGACAATACTAGAATAAATGAAAATCCAAGAATGAATACTCCGGAAAGAAATGACAGAATCAGAAAAACAGAAACTAAAAGAACTCCTTCTGTTGTAACTCCGAGAGTAAAAGCTGAAAATAAGAGAATTGAAGAAAAAAGAACACCGGTTAGGGAAAATAATGATGTAAGAAAAACGGAAACTAGAAGAGAATATAAACCAAGTGTTCCGGCAACAAGAGAAAAAGTAAATGAAAAAAGAGAAGTTCAAAGAACACCTGCTGTAAATCAGAATAGAAATAATACTCAAAGAAAAACGGAGGTAAGAAGAACTGAAACTAGGAATCAGCCGAATGTTCAAAAAAGATCAAATACAAATTCTAGAAATAATAACTCTAGAAATGATAACTCAAGAAATGATAGCAAAAGAGATAGTAGAAGATAAAAATTTAATTTGATTCTCTCTCGCTGCAAAATCCGAACGGCGCCAATTAAATAAACGGCGCCGTTCTCTATTTTAAATAATTACTTCATATTTATTAGGTATTTCTTAAGAATAACATCTTTTTTTCATATATAAGAAAAGAGATTAAAAAGCTTTATTTAACAATCTTACAATTACTTAATTAAATTAAAATTTTAAGACATTTTTTAATAAATGTTAGGAAAAAGCGGTAATTATGGTTGGCATAGTTTATGGAATAATTGCAGCCGTAAATATTTATAATATAAAAATATTTTAAAAACAGGGGAAAATCCATTAGAATTTTTAAATACTTTGGAAAATCTCTTAAAAAAATTATGTCATTTAATGCCAACATCATTACATTTGCAAATCAAAATATTTTAAGGATAGCAATTATTTTTAATATTAATCAATTTAGAAAAATTAAAATCTCATAGGAGAATAAAATGAAGATTAGAGTAGAAGAAGCTCTTGATTATCATAGTAAAGGTAGAAAAGGCAAAATAGAAGTTATTGCTACAAAACCATGTCTTACATCAAGAGATTTATCGTTAGCATATTCACCAGGCGTTGCAGAACCTTGCCGCGCAATTGAAAAAAATATTGAAGATGTTTATAAATATACTGCTAAAGGAAATCTTGTTGCGGTAGTTTCTAACGGAACTGCAGTTTTGGGTTTGGGAGATATTGGGCCTGAAGCCGGTAAACCTGTTATGGAAGGTAAAGGAGTTCTATTCAAAAGATTTGCCGACATTGATGTATTTGACATTGAATTAAAAAGTAAAGATCCTAAAGAAATCATTAAAGTTGTTGAACTATTAGAACCTACATTCGGCGGAATAAATCTGGAAGATATTAAAGCTCCTGAATGTTTTGAGATTGAAGAAACATTAAAAGCATCCATGAATATCCCTGTTTTTCATGATGATCAGCATGGTACTGCTATAATCTCATGTGCTGCTTTAATTAATGCAGTCGAAGTATCCGGGAAAAAACTGGATGAAATTAAAATAGTTGTAAACGGAGCCGGTGCTTCCGCAATTTCATGCTGTAAATTATATATGAGTGCCGGAGTCAAAAAAGAGAACATTGTTATGTTCGACTCTAAAGGTTCAATTCATAAGAACAGAAAAGATTTAAATAAATATAAAATGCTTTTTGCAGGAGATAAAGAATATAAAACTTTAGCAGATGGAATGGTCGGTGCAGATGTTTTTGTCGGACTTTCAGTCGGAGGAGTTGTTTCTAAAGAAATGGTAAAAACTATGGCGCCTAATGCTATTGTATTTGCTATGGCAAATCCCGATCCTGAAATTACTTATGAAGATGCAACCTCAGTTCGTGACGATATTATAATGGCAACTGGAAGAAGCGATTATCCGAATCAAGTTAACAATGTTCTTGGATTTCCGTTTATATTCAGAGGTGCTCTTGATGTTCGTGCTTCTGCTATAAATGAAGAAATGAAAATGGCCGCCGTTAAAGCTTTGGCACAGCTTGCCAAAGAAAAGGTTCCCGAAATTGTTATTAGTGCTTACGGTGAAGATTTTGAATTCGGTAAAGAGTATATAATTCCTAAACCATTTGATCCGAGAGTTCTTTGGTATGTTGCTCCTGCAGTTGCTAAAGCTGCAATAGATACCGGGGTTGCAAGAATTAAAATTGAAGACTGGGCTGCTTATGAAGAACAGCTAAAAGAAAGATTAGGACTTTCTAAAGAAGTAATTCGTGTGATGGTACATAAGGCTAAAAAGAATCCTAAAAAAGTAGTATATCCTGAAGGCGAGGAAGAAAAAATTATTAGAGCTGCACACTCAGTTATTAATGAAGAAATGGCTAGCTCCGATTTTACTTGGAAATGAAAAAATAATACGCGAAACAATTGATCAGATTGGTTATGAACAAAAAGATTTCCAAGTTGTGGATCCAAAAGCAAATGGAAAGTTAGAAATTTATGCTCATGAATTTTATAAGAGAAGACAGAGAAAAGGTGCAACATTAAGAGAAGCTAAGAGTTTAATGAGCGAAACAATTTATTATGGATCGATGATGGTTGCCGAAGGTGAAGCAGATGCGATGATTAGCGGATTAACAACTCATTATCCCAATACAATAAAACCTGCGCTTCAATGCGTTGGCATAAAAGAAGGATTTCAAAGTTGTAAGCGGATTATACATTGTTGTTTCAAAAAATAATGTATACTTTTTTGCAGATGCAACTGTAAACGTAAATCCTTCTGCTGATACCTTAGCGGAAATTGCAATTTCCGCAGCCGATACAGTTAAAGAATTCGATATAATTCCTAAAGTAGCAATGTTATCTTTCAGCAATTTCGGAAGTTCAAAATATCCTGAATCATTGAAAGTTAGAGAAGCAGTAAATATTGTAAAAAAATTAAGACCGGATATTATACTAGACGGTGAAATGCAGGCAGATACTGCTGTTGTTTCTGAAATAATGGAAAAGGATTTTCCATTCAGTGCGATTAAAGGAAGTGCAAATGTTTTAATATTCCCTAATCTCGATGCCAGCAATATTGCATATAAATTGATGGCAAGAATAGGACAGGCGACTGTTATCGGCCCCATTTTAATGGGAATGAGAAAACCGATTCATGTACTTCAGCGTGGTGCAACAGTCGATGATATTATAAATATGACTGCAATTGCTGTTGTTGAAGCAAGTCATAAGAAAAAATAATAATTTATAATTTATTCATTTCTGGGCTGTTATGAATATTAACAGCCCTGTTTTGTTTTAAATATTTTTATATAATTAAATCTATTGAATTTATGCTTAGTCTTATCCGGATAAAATAGTATCTATTTATCAGAATTTTGAAAGCTGATTAAAAATGAAAAATATAAAATCAAATTCGTTCTTTCATTCAAAATCATTTTTTTTCATTTCTTTTTACGTTTTATTTTCTTTATTAATTTATTTTCTGGCTGGGAATAGTCTTAACGGAACTTATGCACAGGAAACATTTAACAATAAAATATTATCATCTTATTCCAACGACAGTTTATATTATAGAATTTTATTGATTGGTGACGCCGGAGAACCTTCATTAAATATACAAGAACCGGTATTAGCAGCATTGGAAAAAGAAGCAAAAGAAGTTCCCGACAAAACGACAATTTTATTTTTGGGAGATAACATTTATCCTTCCGGAATGCCTTCTGTAAATGATCCTGAAAGAAAAACTGCAGAAGAATATCTGGATGAACAAATTAAAGTTGTGCAAAAAAGTAAAGTAAAAGGAATATTTATTCCGGGAAATCATGATTGGGGAAACGGCAGTGATGACGGTGCTGAAAGAATAATTAGACAATATAATTATATTATTCAAAAAGAAGATTCAAATGTAACAGCACTTCCGGTAAAAGTCTTGTCCTGGTCCGGTTAAAATTGATTACGGAAAAAAATTACGAGTTATTATTTTTGATTCTCAATGGTGGCTGCAGGATAATATTCCTGATTCAATAAATAATAAATGTAAGATTAAGACAAAATCGCAATTAATAGATTCTTTAAATTATTTTGTGAAAACAGCAGATGGCAGATTTGTTATAGTTGCAGATCATCATCCTTTAAATTCTTACGGTCCCCATGGAGGATTCTTCAGCTGGAAAGATCATTTATTTCCGTTAACAAACTTGAATAAATATTTATTCATTCCATTACCAATTATCGGTTCGCTTTATCCGTTATCAAGAAATTTAGGAATTTCAAGACAGGATTTATCAAACCCGGTTTACAAAAATATGGTTGATAAAATCCGTAAAATTATTGATAATGATTCCAATTTAGTTTTTGTTTCCGGGCATGAACATTCATTACAGATTCTTAAAGGAAAAGGAAATTATTATTTAATTAGCGGATTTGGAACCTCGGAACATCATGAGAAATTATCTTACGGAAAGAAAACAATTTTTGCAGGAAGATATCCTGGTTTTATGGAGATTAATGTTTTTAACAGCGGAAAAGCTGATGTGCTTGTTTTTAAATCAATTGGAAAAGATTCGAGTAATGTCGTTTATTCCATGTGGCTTAATTAATTATTTATATTTTTTAGGAAATTCAAAAAATTCAAGTTCACAGCTTTTTTCTTTTAAATCATTCCAACTTTCAGAATCAAAATTTAAAATTGAAACTCCGGCAGTCGGAATATTTTCGATAAATTCATCACATAAATAATTATGCAAATCTGTTAATCCCGGATTGTGTGCAAATATCATGATCGAATTAATATCATATTTTTGATCTTGAATTTCTTTCAGTAAATCTTCACTTGATCCATTATAGAAACTATCGTCAAAAATTACATCTTCAAAAGGAAAATTAATTTTTTCACAAAAATATTCCGCAGTATCTAAAGTTCTTTTTGCCGGACTTGAAATAATTAAATCCGGTTTAATATTCATCTTCTTCAAAACTTTTCCCATTAAAGGAGCATCATTCAAACCTCTTTTATTTAAAGGTCTTTCAAAGTCTCGCAGCTTTGTATCTTTCCAACTTGATTTTGCATGCCTTACTAAATAAAGTGTTTTCATTTTATTCAAATATAAATTGTATTAAAATTGTTTTAATAAAAGGAATGTAATTAAGTTTAAAATAAAAAACCCAAAATAGTTTGAAAATATTTTGGGTTTTTAAATTAATTATATTTTGAATATTATTCGGCTTTTACAGTAGCATTTTCAAGCATAACTGGGTAAGTATAACCGGCACCGAAATCTTTATTTATTGCAACGGTTCCGGTAACAACAACAATTTCACCAACTTTTGCTTGGTCCTGACTGGTAACCATTAAATCGTATTCATTACCTGATTTTGTTCCATCCTGAATATGTATCCAATTTCTTCCCATGATTGAAGGGTTATATTTAGAAACTTTTCCTTTAACTTTAACAACTTTTCCGTTTAATTCATTTTTTTCAGAAAAAATTTGAGCAACAGTTTTTCCGTCTTTTAATGGTTTTATAGAAATATTCTCTTCAGGAATAGAAGATATCTTTGCATGAGCCGATGATAACTGCTGACTTTTATTCGGAGCCGAAGTGCTTACATCTTCAACAAAAAGAACAGAATCAAATGTCTTATTTAATGCGTCGCTGTGGAAATTTTTCATTTCCATGCTTTTTGTAAAGTATAAAGTTTCTCCCTTTTGAACCGGCATTTGCTGTACGGCTATCCAGTATTCTTTTCCGTTTTCTTCTACTTTTATGTAAGTATATTGAGATGCATTTTGAGATTCAAGTACTTTTACAGTATGAGTTCCCGGAGGAAGTGACTTTTCATTTTGAGTATTTTCAGGCTTTTTTCCTGCATTTTGCTGACATGCATTAAATGTAAAAAACGAAGCAATAACTAGTAAGATGATTAGACTTTTCATTTATTACCTTTTTCCCAAATTATTAAAAAATATCAACTAAAAGTAATAAAATATTAATAAATAAATTGGTCAAGAATTTATAAATCACAAATATTCGTGTTTATAAATTAAGTAAAAAAGAAAAAGTTAAATTTTCTATTGGCTTAATTTTGAAAAGATTAAGAATATCAAAAATATTAAAAAAAGCGAAAGGCTGGTTATAATTGGAACTAGAATCATATCAAAATATTTTTTTCTGCTGATCTTATAAAAACTGTTTTTAAATACTTTCCTAATCTTTCTAAAAATTGTCATCCTTTCCGGCTTATAATAACCTTCGTTACCATTTTCTACAAAAGTAAATTGATAGTCCTTAGTATAAACTTTTTTATTAAAACTTTTTGCTGATCCTTTCATCTGGGTAATTTTCGTTATTCATGATAAGTTTAAAGTACAAGATGAGTGCCAATAAAAAGGCTTTTTTATGAATTGAATTTATAGGCAAGTTGTATCAAATTTAAACAATAGCAATATTAATGTTCATTTTAAATCAAAAATTTAATAGTAAAATTTTTACATAAATGAAATAATTTATATTATTATTATCAAGAACTCATACTTTTTCTACAAACTAAAATTAATATGCAAATTGTTGCCAAACTTATTTTAATTTTTTCTTTCCTTATAAGCGTAACTGTTTTTCCGCAAGAGTTTTGGAAAGTTCAAAACAGTCCGACTAACCAAAAATTAGAAAAATTATGTTTTATTGACAGTTCAACAGGCTGGGTCGTTGGAGATACGGGAACAATTCTACATACTTCGGATGCCGGAAATAATTGGACAGTTCAAAATTCAGGACTTACTAACAATATCATTGATGTTTTTTTTATTAATTCTGAAGATGGTTGGGCATTGGCCTGGAATAATGATTCTATTCCGTATGGAACAATTCTGTTAAAAACTTCCAACGGAGGAGAAGAATGGGCACATCAGTTTTACAGGGAGAGTGATACTTATTTTAATAAAGTTTATTTCTTAGATTCTCTAACCGGTTATATGGCCGGTTTTTCTGGAGCTTTTGTTAAAACAACTGACGGGGGAACTATTTGGCAGTCAGTGCAGCTTGATACCGCTACGGTTTCACATTTCCCGATTTTAAACTTAAATTTTTTAAATTATCAAAAAGGATTTGCCTGCGGAGGATATTTTGATTTAACTGGAGTAGTTTGGGAAACAACAAACTTTGGTGAAAATTGGACGACTTATGCAGTAAGTCCTGAACCGCTTGATGATATATTCATAATTGATTCTTTAAATATTTTATTAGTCGGTGGAGATTTAGAATATGGTCCAATAACCATCCGCTCAACTGACGGGGGAGATACTTGGAATTATAATAATCTTCAATTATTCGGGGTTGCAACAGCACTTTCCTTCAGAACTGATTCAGAAATTTGGTCGCCGCTTAGTTTTGCACAAAATTTTATGTATTCTTTGGATACAGGTTATACCTGGAATATTTATGCAACTCCGGATTCATCTACAATTTATGATGTTGTATTTACTGATTCACTTCATGGTTATGCAATTGGAGATAAAGGCAGAATTTTAAAATATATCCCGCAAATACCGGATTATATCGAAAATGATAATCCAAATTTTCCATTAAGTTTTAATCTTTATCAAAATTATCCTAATCCGTTTAATCCAAGCACTAAAATCGGATTTCGGATTTCGGATTTCGGATTTGTAAGTTTAAAAGTATATGATATCCTGGGAAAGGAAGTCTCAACATTAGTAAATAAAGAAATAAAACCTGGAAATTATGAGGTAAATTTTGATGGTAGTAAATATCCCAGCGGAATTTATTTTTATAAATTATCCAGCGGTAATAAAACTTTAACCAAAAAAATGATCTTATTGAAGTAAAAACTATCAAAATAGTTTATTATGAAATAAATTATATCTTTTCTATTCAAATTCTTGTCTGTTAAAAATTGTTAATAATATAAAACAATTAGAAAAAATTAATATTCATATTTTAATGTATTTAGTAGCTTTCCAACTATTGACAATAAAGCTATTAAACTTTATTTTACAAACCCAGTAGAGGTTTTTATACTTTTATAAATTCGTTTGAGCAAATACAAAAATAACTTTCAATCATAAACAGAAGAGTATTTCAATATACTTTGATTGTTTTGATTTTATCCAATTTAAAAATGTTGTAAATGATTTTCCAGACAGATACAATAACACCAAGGAAACTCACCATGAATTGTTTTACCCTAAGTAAATAATGAGCTGTATGTGGAATAAAATCTTGGGATAAATTTAAAAAATGAACAATACTTTAGACTTTAATTCCCTTTAGTCTAAAAGCCAAAATTCAAAGAATTTTAATACTTTATTAATTATAAGTACTTTTCATCTAAATGTGACTCAAGATAGCGAAGCTGTATTTAGTCCATTTTACCATTCTTTAATAAAACCAAGCAAAAAAAAATGAAACTTAAAATAAACATTTCAAAAAAATCGGAGCAGGATTCTTCAGATCAACTTGAATTTAACAGATTCCCAGTAGTTATTGGAAGGGAAGATGTAAATGAAGTGATTCTGCCTGACCCTTTTAAGATTGTTTCTCGAAAACATGCAAAAATTATAAATACAGAGGGAATACTTCAGCTTATCGATCTAGAGTCAGCAAATTTCACTTTTTTAAATGGACAAAAAATTAATCCGAATGAAGAATATGCACTTAAATCTGGCGATAAAATAAATATAGGCGAATACGATTTAGATGTTGAACTTTTACAGGAACAGGATGCTGATGATTATGATGATGAACAGAAAACTATGGTTTTTTCAAATCCATTTGCCGATGAAGTTTCAGAATTAACTGATACACTTAAAAAATTATTTGCGAAATATGCATTTGATGAATCACCGATGAAAGGTGAAATGTTAAAAATATCTTTAATGCAGAGTTTGAACGATTTAGAAAAAAATGATGTTAGTAAACTAATTGCAGAATATTTTGCAGAAAATTATTTAGATAAAAGTTTTACTGCTTCCTCAAAAAAATCAGAAGAAATTAAACCAAAACCTAAGATTCAAGAAAAACCGGTTCAGCAAAAAGAAGAAAAAATAAAAGAATCTATTCAATCTTTACCTACTGATTATTCATTTAATTCTCTTTTTTCTTCTACAATTGATTTAATGCTCGAAACCTTTACAAAATTAATCCAAGGTTTTTTACAATTTAGACAGGAATTTTTCGGTGTTACAATATATCATACAATTCCAACAGGCTCTTTAAAAGAAATGAAAGAATTTCTATTCAACCCGGAAATTACCCAGGAAGAAGAGAAAAAACGTCTTGATTTATTAAAAGAAGAGACACAAAAATTATTAACTCATCAGATTGGATTGCTGGAAGGTTATAGAATTTCAGTTACCGAAGGAAGTCAATCATTACTTCATAGTCTTGATCCGGATACAATTGAAAAAGAAATGGAAATGAAAAATCAGCAGTCATCCGGTTTGGATTTTGATAAGATTCTTCCATTTACAAAAAAAATAAAAGTACTCGATGCAATTAAAGAAAATTACAGCAAGTATGCATCGGATCCATATCATATTGAAAAAAAATTCTTTAGACCTTCTTTTATGAAAGGTTATCAGAAAAGAATTCTTTCCAAAAACAAAGAAAACGAATATTAAAAACGAAAAATAAAATTGAAATCATGGAGAGTAAATGAAACATAAAATTAATTCATTTTTTTACTTGATTATTTTAGCCGGGTTAATTGGCTGCGGCGGGGGAATACAAACAATAAATGTTAATTTGAAGTGCGACGGTAATTGTAATGATAATAATGCAGTTGTTGTAAAAATTTATCAATTAAAAAGTGCGGATAAATTCCGTCATGCCAGTTTTGAATCACTACAGAGAAATGCAGAAGATGTTTTATCTGACGATTTAATTCCAAATTCGAAATATGAAAAATTGATGGTTCCAAATGAATCATTTAAATTAAAAGATCTTACAATAAACAAAGACGCAAAATATTTAGGTATTGTTGGAGATTTTCATTCTCCTGCAAAAGACGGATGGCTCCAGGTTGTTCCTATAAATTCCGATTTAGGCAACTTATCAATATCAATTCATGAAAATTATTTAACATATAAAACCAATGATTAAATTCTTCTGCTTAATAAATAAAAAAGGGAGAAAAATTATTTAATGAAACTTCAAAAAGTTGTTTGGTTTGAAGGTATGAAATTAGATCCGCATCATTTTCAGTTGGCGGATAAATACAATCAATATTTGATTAATTCAAGAGTTAATTCACTAAATTCAAATTCATGGGGAATGATAGATCTTCAATTTGATTTAGCTGCTCTTGCCGGCGGATCTTTTAGTTTAATCAATTGCAAAGGTGTAATGCCGGACGGACTAATTTTCGATATGCCTGCTATGGATCCTTTACCAAAAAGCAGATCATTTGAAGATTTGTTTTCTGCCACCTCGGAAAAACTGGATGTTTATTTATCAGTTCCGCAAGAAAATTTTTCTGGAAATAATTGTCAGCTTGATGATTCTCAAAACTTAAATAATTCAAGATATACATTGCAGAATTCCGAAGTCCTGGATTATAATACCGGAATGAATATGAGGTCGATTGGATTTGCAAAAGCTAATTTCCAATTTAAATTCGGTGATGAATCCTTAGAAAATTACAGCACAATAAAAATCGGGGAAATTATAAGAAGTTCCGACGGGAAATATGCAATGGATAAAAATTTTATAGTTCCATCTATTTCTATTTCTGCTTCCGAAGTATTGCTGGAACATATAAGATCAATTTTAAGTGTTCTGGTTTCTAAGAGTAAAGAACTTCGAGGTCAGGCAAGTGTTCACAAACCCGAATTAACAATTACTCAAGTCGAAATATTAATGATGCTTCAGACTGTAAATACTTTTATTCCGATGCTGAATTATTTTTATTCTTCTAAAAATACTCATCCGGAAAATTTATATATGCTGTTTTTAAATTTAGCCGGACAGTTATCTACCTATTCTAATCTGGGCGCTAAAATTGCCGAATTTCCTGCCTACGATCATAAACATTTAACGGAAATTTTTCAGCAGATGGCTGCGGAAATTAATAATATGCTTAATGTTCAAAAAACAGTTGAACGGAAGGATGTTGTTATTCCTTTGCGTAAGCAAGCCGATACTTTATTTGTCGGACAGCTTTCACCAAATCAAATAAACGGACAATTTTTTATAGCAGTTCACAGCGAAATGCCTGAGAAGAAAATAATTTCCGAACTTCCTAAAAACATAAAAATATCTGCTTACGAAGAAATTTTTGCGGTTCATCAAGCCGGAATTCAAGGTGTTACAATTGATTATATTGCAAGACCTCCTGCCGGAGTTTCGATTGATGAAAAAGCATTTTATTTCAAAATAAATAAAGAAGGAAGATTTTGGGAAAAAATCTCATCTAAAAATAATATTGCATTTTTTATCGCTTCTGAATTTAAAGCTATGAAATTGGATTTAATTTTATTAATGCAGTAATGATTAAATAATTTTCTTTTAAAAAGGCGTACTTAAAATGGAAGAAGAATTAAAATCAAATAAAAAAAGAAAAAAACTGTCAGATATTGCAAGTGAATGCCTTATATTGATTTTACAGTTAAGATCTACAAACGACTACGGAGAACCGGAAACTTTAAAGAACAAAGTAATTGAATTAATAGATAGATTTGAATATCAGGCTCGTTCTTCAGGAATTGATAATGAAAAAATAAAACTTGCTAAATTTGCTTTAATTGCATTTTTAGATGAAACTATTATTAGTTCTTCCTGGAGTCAAAAAGATGCTTGGCTGAGTGAACCGCTTCAGTTAAAATTATTTGAAACATTTAATGCCGGAGAAGAATTTTTTACTAATCTGAAAAATCTGCGCGAAAGATCGAGTACTAATAGTGATGTTCTGGAAATTTACTATTTATGTTTAACACTTGGATTCAAAGGACAGTACCAGCTTCAATCTCCGGAGAATTTAAGAAGAATTATTGATGATTTGAATATGGAGCTGCATCCGGAAATGTATCAAAGCATTGATGCAATTTCTCCAAACGCAAAGCCCAAAGATTCAATGATTCAAACTTCTACCGGAGGCTTACCTTTATGGATTTATCCTGTTGGTGCGGTTATACTTTCATTTATTTTTTATATAATTATGTCGATTTCAATTTCCGGTAAAGCCGGAGATATTGTTGATTCATTAAAAAGTCTGCTGACTTAAACTCATATCTTTTTTATTTCAAATTAAAGTTTACTAAACACAATTTATGAATACAATTATTAATGTTTTGAAGAGCCCGAATATGCTGGCTGCATTGGCTATGGTAATATTTTTGGCTCTAATTTTTATTCTTGGTCCAATTTTGGGAATCTCATTGATGATGAGATTTGTAATTTCGATTATTATAGGACTAATTATAATAATTGCACTTTTATTTAAAAAGATGAAGGACTCACAAAAAGCCGGGCAAATCGAGCAGTCAATAAATACCGGCGCTGATGATCAAATGCAAAGCGTAAGTCCTGAAAAGAAAGCAGAAATTGAACAATTCAAAAAACAATTAATTGCAGCAATTACTTCTTTAAAAAATTCTAAATTAGGCAAAGGTAAAATTGGAAAATCTGCGCTTTATGCTTTACCATGGTATATGATAATCGGTCCCTCTGCTGCCGGAAAAACTACTGCAATTCAAAATTCCGGTTTGGAGTTTCCATATGGGAAAGATGGTTTTAGAGGAGTAGGCGGAACAAGAAACTGCGATTGGTTTTTTTCAACAAAAGGAATTTTTTTAGATACTGCCGGAAGATACGTAAGTGAAGAAGAAGATAAACCTGAATGGATTGCGTTTCTTGGAAACACTTAGAAAAAACAGAAAAAGAAAACCGGTCAATGGTGTAATCGTTGCAATAAATATTGATGAAATTATTAATGATGAAAACGAAGCTCTTTTTGAACATGCAAGAAATATTAGAAAAAGAATTGATGAATTAATTGAAAATCTCGGAATAAATTTTCCTGTTTATTTCATGTTCACCAAATGCGATTTGATTCAAGGTTTTGTTGAATATTTTGGAGACTTTAGTGAAATTGAACGATCGCAAATTTGGGGAGCTACGTTTAATTCTCAGCAGCAGTTCGATCCTAATCCTAAAAATGTATTTGAAGAAGAATTTAAAAAATTATCTGATAAACTTTTTGAAATTAGAACAATAAGGTTAAGTAATCCTTTAAAAGAGAGAACAAAGAAGAAAAGTATTTTTATTCCCATATCAGTTTAAATCTCTTCAGAAAAAATTGATTTATTTAATTGGCGAAATCTTCCAGCCGAATCCTTATCAAGATAATCCGATTTTTAGAGGATTCTATTTTACAAGCGGAACTCAAGAAGGTGCTCCGCTAGATTTAGCAATTAGGGAAATTGCAAGACAGTTCAATTTACCTGCAGCACAATCCGATGAAGATGAAGAAATTGTTGAAACCAAAAATTATTTTATAAAAGATTTGCTCAATGATATAGTTATCGGAGATCAAAACTTCTCGGCAGGACAAACTACTAGTTACAATAAAAAACAAAGAACTGTTAGGCTTGCAACTATCGGAGCTTCTGCATTGGGATTTATTTTAATAGCTCTGTTTACAATTATAGGATTCAACGGTAACAGTTCTTTATTAAATAGAATTTCAAATACATCGGATTCTTTTGCAAAAATTAACTGGAATGGAAACTTATTAAAAACATTTTCTAAAACCGATAGTTTAAGATCATTAATCGTTGATATTCAAAACGGAGATGCAAATCAATCATTTATAAGTTTTGGGTTGAATAGAAGTGATAACACATTAATTCCTTTAAAGAAATTATATATAAGTAAAAGCGAAAACTTCTTCACACAAAATATTTATAATAAAATCGTAGATAAATTAAATAATTATGCAAACGGCCAGGATTTTTCCGGAGAAGATATTTACAATTATTTAAAAGCATATTTGTTAATAGGAAATGAAAGAGCAAGACTTGATACCATAAATCAAAGATTTTTAGCGAATGTCTTTTCAAATGTTTTAGAAAAAAATATCCTTAGTTTGAATTCTTTTGTCACCGCGCAGGAAAAGGATTCATTAAAGAAATTAATGAATAATTATTCTTCATTTTTTGCTGTGCAGCTTGAAGATCCGAGAGTTTACACTGTTAGAAATGATAACATTCTTGTTAACCTTGTAAGAAACAGGCTTCAATATAAACCTAATGCGGAAAGTATTTATGCAAGATTAAAACAGAACGGAATTGGGCAGTATCCGAATGACTTAACTCTTGAGCAGGCAATTGGCGGAAGTTACACAACAGTTATGAAATCGGAACTTAAAATTCCGTTTATTTTTACAAACGACGGATGGAAAGCTTATGTTCAAAAAGCTATAAATGATGAAAGCCAAAATCCTGAAAAAGAAGATTGGGTATTAGGTAAAAGACAGGTTAAAGTTTCCAGTAATTATAATTTTGATAGTGATCAAATGAAACAAGATCTATTGAAATTATATATTAATGATTACAAACAAACTTGGCTGGAATTTTTGCAGAATATAAAATACGGTGATTTTAGTTCTGTTCCTTTAGCAGCAAACAATATGAAAATGCTCAGTGACCCGGTTAATTCACCTGTCATATTAATATTAAAAGTTTTTTCGGATCAGCTTCAGACTTTAATTGATATACAAGCTCCTTCTGATACAAGCGGAAAAAATAAGAATATAAATACTCAGTTAAATTTAAGCAGCAGTAATATTGCAGAAATTAATAAATACCGGAATTTTATTTTAGGTTCACAAAACGGTTCTCAAGGAGGGGATTTAAATTCGGTGGTAGGGCAGTACGGATTAATCAGCGGAGTTTTGGAATCTATAAAAGGCGGGCAGGATGTTACAAAAGATTACGCAGTCAAAGTTTTAAATCAATCGGCAGTCGATCTTCCAACTGCAAAAAAAGCAATAATTGGTGCACTTTATAATACGCCGGCCTTACAGCATTTATTATTAACTCCAATTAGGTTAACCTGGAGTGCAATAATTTCCGACGCATCTCAATATTTAAACATGCAGTGGAAAGCTAAAGTTGCCGATGTATTTAATAACTCTTTGTCAAATTATTTTCCATTTAAAAACAGTACTTCGGATGCACCGCTGCAGGATTTTAAAGATTTCTTCAAACCACAAGACGGAACTTTATGGTCTTTCTTTGATGCGGAACTAAGTCCGTTTATTAATAAAGAAAGATGGAATACAAATGAATGGGAAAATGAAGGCCTTCATGTTTCAAGACAATTTTTACTTTCTTTAAAAAAAGCTGATCAAATTACAAATATTCTTTTTAAAAACGGTGTACTTAATGTTTCATTCAGATTAAAACCTCAACTGCCTACATCAAAATCTATTAACGGACAAAAACCGATAGTCGAACAAGTTTATCTTTACCTCGATGGAGTAGAAAATTATTATAAAATGGGAGCACCTTTCTGGTCGGATTATAACTGGCCCGGCACTAAAGGAACTCCGGGTGCGAGAATGAATATTTCTGTTAGAGATTACGGAACTTCTGATACAAAATCATTTGACGGAGATTGGGCTTTGTTCAGATTACTTCAGGACGCAAATGCTTCACAGTCAGGTTCGTCGCAATATGTATTTAATTGGTCATTTAAGAAAGAAAATAATTACAACGTTTCTGTAAGTTATATATTAAATGCGGGAAGTTCTAGAAATCCATTTTCTGCAAGTTTCTTTAAGTCTTTTGATATTCCTAGTAAAATTTATTAATAATAATAATATTCGGGTAAATGCTGCATACCAAACCTTCAGTAAAAAATATAGGATATTTTGGTAAACTGCCGGAATCTGCCGACTTTGTGAAATTTAATGCAGGAGGACAGGAACTTCAGGTTTTAGATAAATGGCTTCAGGATGGAATATCAATTGCAAAATCAAAATTAAAAAATAACTGGAAAGAATTTTATAGAAACACTCCGCCGCTTAATTTTATTTATCCTTTTACCGGGACAAAAAATTTATTAATCGGAACTATGTTCCCTGGTCATGATAAAAGTGAAAGAGATTTTCCATTCTTATTTTTTGATATAATAGAACAGAATTCTTATAAAAATCTTCCTTCACATATTTTACTGATGAATGCTCAGAAAAATTTGAATTTATTTAATGAAAATATTGAAAAGCTTCCTAATTCTAGTTTATTAAATCAACTTGAAAATATACAAATTAATAATACAGTAGATACTTTTCTTAAAAATAATTATGAAAAATGTTTAAAAGAAAAAACTACAGAAGAATTTTGGAATTCTGTTTTAGGTGATTTTGACAATCCTAAAAAATTTGCTGTTATTAATAATCTATATGAAAATCTTAACAATCTAAAGTTTAATTCAAACATAATTATATCATTTGGAATAAAATTATCATATAAAAAGATAGAGAATGATTTTGAATATTACTTAGCATATTTTCTGCATTTAATTCTTACAATTATTAATAAACCATTTTTAATTCCTACTATTTTATGGACGAATAATAATGATTCAGGCAATTTCATTTATATCTTTTTTAGCAAACCAACACCTTTTAATTTTTTGGATTTAATTCATACTGATGATAATAATGATAGAATATTAAGAACTGATAATTATGAAAGCGAAGAAAAACTTTTTGAATCAATCTCTTCTATACATAAAACTCTTTTAGAGAAAAAGGAATTAAAGTTAAATCAACTACTTCAATCAATTTAATTTTATTTTTAAAGAATAAAATAAAATCAGTTAAAATATTATGCCCGAAAATGACCAAATAGAAATTCCCGAAATAGTCCAAAAATATTTAGAACCGATTCCTGGGAGATTCTGAAACCGGTAAAGATGCTGCAAACGAAGAAGAGTATTTTTTACTGAATATGGAAATGCCGAAAATGACGCCGGATTATCCAAAATGTTTGGATCTATCGGAAAAAATTCTAACTGAGAAAAGTAAGGATTTAAAAGTTGCTTCATGGCTTTGCTTTGCTCTATTCAGAACCGAAAAAATTCAGGGTTTAAAAGACGGTTTAAATATTATTTATCATTTAATGAATAAATATGAAAACAAACTATTCCCGGAAAATGAAGCTCATAGAAGTAAGGCAATTCATTTTATAAATTCAGCAAGATTTTACAAACTTGTTGAACGGGAAGAAATTAATAAATCAAATGCAAAAGATATAATAGAAGCGGAAAAATTATTAAATCAAATAGAAGAACTTGGTAAAAAACTATTTTCCCGAAAATCCGCCCGTTTTAAAATCATTGTTGGAAGCTGTTCAGTCACATGTTGAAAAAGCAAATTCACTTTTAACTCCCGCAAAACCTGCTTCAGAATCAAAACCAACTCAGCATGCTGGGAATAAGGAATCATCTGCAAAACACACTCAATCTGAAAAACCTAAACCTCAGCCTTCAGCAGCACCGGTTTCATCAGCTTCAAAAGAAATCAAAGTTTCAAATGAAAAAGATGCAACTTTTCAGATTAAGAAAATTATTAGGATTCTTTTTTGAAATTGAACAAGATGGAACTCAAGAAAGAAAAAATTCCCGATTCTCCGTTTGTGTTTGGAATTTCACAGACAGTTGCAATGGGGAAATATTTTCAGACCTCCCGACACTGATAAAGTTACACAAATAGAAGCTCCGAATCAGATAATACAAGGTAAGATGAAAGAATGGTTCTCAACTAATAACTGGGATACTTTGATTCCAAGAGTAGAGTTAAGTTTTTTAAAACCCGACAGCGAATATTCATATTGGCTGGATTTGCAAAGATATGTAACAAAGGCTTTAGAACAAAAAGGCGGTATTTATACACAAGCTGCAGAAGATATAAAAATTCATTTAGCAAGATTGCTTAATAAATATCCGGATTTTCATCAATTAAAATTTAAAGATAAACAAACTGCTTTCGCAGACTCCGAAACAATCAAATGGATTAATGAAGAAGTTAAAACTGCATTAAGCGGCGGCAAAGGAAAAGAATCAATTATGCTTCCGCCTATTATGGGAGAAGATTACAGACCTATAAATGAAGAATATGAAAAATTATGTAAATGATCTGCCGAATAATTTTGAAGAAAATGTTTCAAAAATGCAGGAAGGAATTAAAACAGATACAAGAGTTAAGGGTAAATTTTTAAGAAGATTAAATCTTGCAAATTACTGTTTTGAAGCCAACCAGTTTAACCTTGCCAAAATAAATTTAATTGAATTGAAAAAACTAATTGATGAATATAATATAATCGAATGGGAACAGGCATTATGTACTTCTGTATGGCAATCACTTTACTTAACAAATGGGAAATTAATTGAAGAAGCTGAAGACAAAGAAAGTAAGCAAACTTTATTACAGGAACAAAAAGAATTGTTTTCTAAAATTGCAAAATACGACGGAATATTAGCTATAAAAATATCACAAAAAAAATAATAGGAGGTAACTAATGGCTAGACCAACTTCGCCGAAAATAGCACAGAGAGTTAAAGTTTCGATACTTCCCAGCAGTGATGCAAAGGAAAGTGTAGAACTTGACTATAGGCTATTGATACCCGGCAAACTTTAGTAAAAGTGAACCCGGAAGTCAAGGTATGTTAAAAGACCGAAGATTAAGGACTATAGGTAGAAGAGGAGACTTCAAAACGGTCTTGAAGGATATTAATCCGAAAATGAATTTAACTGTACCAAACAAATTATCCGATGATCCTGAAGCACAGATGGAAGTAAATTTATCTTTCGAGGATATGAAAGACTTTCATCCTGATGAAATTGTTAAAAAAGTTGAACCGCTGCAAAAACTTCTGGAAGCAAGGGAAAGACTTAAACAATTAAAGTTAGCTGTATTAAAAGATGCAAAACTGAAAAAAGCTTTGGAAAATGTTTTGAAAGACGGAAGCGGAAGTATTGACGATTTAATATCAAAACTTGGTACTGCACGAAGATAAAGAAGAAAAAGAAAAGAAGAATAATTCTGTACTTATGTTAAATAAAATTAAAAAGAATCGGAGGAAATATTTAAATGGCAAAAGAAAAACAAACAGGTACAGAACAAGAGCAGAAAACCGAACAAAGTTCTGTAGATAAACTAATGTCGATGCTGGATGAATCCAAAAAAGATGCAGTTGCGGAATTTATCGGCAAAGTTGGCAAAGAAGCAGAAGTCTTTAAAGTTACCGGTGCATTGGTAGATTCATTTATTGCAGATATCGATACAGTTTTAAGCGCACAAATGGATGAAATTATCCATAATAAAGATTTTCAGGAATTAGAATCCACATGGCGTGGTTTAAATTTCCTTATACAAAATACTGAATTCAGTAAGCCTGTTAAATTCGAACTCTTAGATTGTTCAAAAGAAGAGTTATATGATGATTTAAATGAAGCTGCAAACGGCGAAGGATACGAGAAAGATTCCGGGTTGTGGCATCACATTTATTGGGGTGCTTACGATAAAGTAGGTGGACATTCTTATACTGCAATAGTTGGCGATTTGCAGATTGACAACTCTCCTCAAGATATATCTTTACTGCAGCATATATCAGTTTTATCAGAATCCGCTCAAATTCCTTTTATTGCAAATGCAAGCCATAAATTCTTTGGAGAAGAAAGCTTTGGCGATGTAATGGATAACCGTTTTTTGACTGAACAGGTTAATGATGGTGCCGAATATACTGCTTGGAGAGCTTTTCGGGATGACGACCGTTCAAAATATATTGGTTTAGCTTTTCCAAGATTTTTAGGGAGATTACCATACAATGCGGAATCGGAACCAACTAAAAATTTCAATTACAATGAAGGTGTTTATCGAGAAAATAAAGATAACAGTCTATGGTGTAATGCATCTTTTGCTTTAGCTTCCAACATGGTTAAAAGCTTTGAAAAATGGGGCTGGAGTGTAAAAATAGTTGGAGTAGATTCCGGCGGTAAAGTTGAAAATCTTCCTACTCCTACTTATGAAGAACATGGTCAGAAGAAATTGAAAGTTCCGTTAGAGGCTTCTGTCGGGCAGGCAAAAGATCAGGAACTTTGCGATTTGGGTTTTATTCCATTAGCTCACTGGGACAGAACTGATTATGCTGCTTTCTTCGAAGTTCCATCTATAAACAGACCTAAGCAAATTAAAAATGATCCTGAAGCTACTGCTAATTATGCTGTTGGTGCAAGACTCCAATATACAATGCTTGTTACAAGGATTGCACATTATTTCAAAATACGGCAATTAACTTTTGTCGGTAAAAATGCCGGGGCAGGAGATATCGAAAAAGATCTGAAGAAATGGCTGGATACATTGGTAGCAGATTTTCCTAATGCTCCTGAATCCGTAATTGCTGAAAGACCTCTTCGCTCTTACCAGCTTCATGTTGAAGAATTGGCTGAAAAACCAGGATTCTTCCAAATAAGTGCGGAGTTCAGACCACATGTTGCAATAACCGGCATGGATGTTAACCTTAAACTTATAGCTTTCCACTCAGGGGAAGAATCATAATATTTAAATATTAATTCATTTTATTAAATTACCAAGGAGGTATCTAATGGCTGTAAAAGGCGAAGTCTTTTTTAAGAACCATGAAGGAACCGAGTTAGAAGGTCCCGTGAAAATAAATCAAGTTTGGTTTACAACTTTGCACATACTGTTTATTTTCCCTATGAAGAAGAAGAAAATAAGATTCAAGGTTCAAGGAAAATTACTGCTTATGAGTTAATAAAAGGAATTGATCAGCTTACACCTCAACTTTATCAAATGGTTTGTCTGGGTGAAATGTGCAAGGAGGTGAAAATGACTCTATATAGAATTGCGATGGATAAAGGAGATGAGGAACCATATTTCCATTACAAGTTGGAAGAGGCAAAAGTTGTTTCGGTAGAAAACTGGATGCCTCCTACTTATATGCCTGAAAATGAAGGTGTCGGCCACCTGGAAAAAGTGATGATACTCGCTAGGGAAATTACTTGGGAGTATATAGAAGGTGGTATTATGTACACCGAGAAGGCATTCTAATATCATTTAATATTTTACATTAAGGTGGATAGTGAGATCATTAAAAAATATTTAACTATCCACTTTTATTTAATTTAAAATTTAAGCTTATGCAGAATTTAAGTTTATTTGATGTTCTGGTAGGACAGTTTGTATCGGAAGCAAAAAATCCGGATGATGCAGATTTTAGAGATTTCGATTCTTTATCGGAAGATCAAAAATTAAGATATAGTATAATAGAAAATTTAAGATTGGTTTTAGCTACACGGCAAGGTTCTGTGCTGCATTTACCAGATTTCGGAATGCCGGATATTCTGCAGTTATATTTTGATTCCGGTAATTCCATTGAACCAATAAAAAAGGTTATTAGAGATGTAATTCTAAAATACGAACCTAGAATAGGTGAAGTTCAAATTCAAAGTTCGGACTTTGATCAGGAAAACATGAGGATTTCATTAAAAATTATTGCAATGATTAAAGACAATCCGAATAAAGAAATTTTACTTACGGAATTTTCAACAACCGGCTGGACAAAAGTAGTTTATGAAAAGGATGCCAAATGAGTATTGATAAATATTTTGAAAGAGAATATAATTTTCTACAGGTATCCGGAGAAGAATTCAGCAAAAAACATCCTACTTTAGGTTCACGTCTTCATTTAAGTGAAAGAGAACGAAAGATCCTTTTGTAGAAAGATTGTTTGAAGGTTTTTCATTTTTAGCCGGAAGAATTCATGAAAGGCTTGACGATGAATTCCCTGAAATTGCCGGTGGAATTTTAGAAATTCTATTCCCCCATTTATTAAAACCTTTTCCGTCTTGTTCAATATTGCAGGCAAAACACAAAGCCGGTGCAATTACAAATCCAATTTTAATAAATAAGGGAAGCGAAGTTCAAACACAAACCGGAAAATATAAAGTTAAATATAAAGTTTATGCCGGACCAAGAGAGAAAAGCAGAATAACTGAAAAAGAAGAATCAGCCGAATTTATTTTCAGAACAACCCAGGATCTTTTAGTAAGACCGATGAAAATATCCAAAGTAAATGTAGTTGAAACTCCTCAGGGAAATTCATCTTTAATTTTAACTATTCAGCCTGATAGAAATATAAATTATGAAACACTTGATTTGAAAAGATTTCAATTTTATTTACACGGTTCTTCAACAATTAAATATAATCTACTTCTTTATCTAACCAGATATGTTTCATCTGTTTCTGTTAGAGAAATATTAATGACAAAGAACCTTATCAAAAAATTGACGGCTATAAAATTGGTATTCCGGAATTATCTAAACAGATAATTGATGAAGGTGAAATAGATAATTCCATACTTCCTTTTTCCAAAACTACATTTTCCGGTTATAGAATATTGCACGAATATTTTGCTTTCCCGGAAAAATTCTTCTTTGTTGATATAATCGGTCTGGAGTAAATTTAAAGCTTCAGGTGAGCCTTATCCCTTTGAATTAAAAATAGATTTCAATAAAAAAATAGTAAGGGAAAAACAGCCGGGTTTAAATAACATTTTACTGCACTGTTCTCCTATTGTAAATTTATTTCCGAGATCAACTGAAGAAGTGATTGTAAACCAAAGAATGCCTGAATATTATGTGGTTCCGGATTTGGATAGAAGAAAAAGCAGGGAAATTTATTCCATAAATAAAATCAGCGGAATAAGTGAAAACAAAATTGAACAATATAAATACATTCCAATCACTTCGCACGATATTTTAGAAACTAGCGATCCCGAATATAATTATAAAAGATTTTTTTCTGTCTTCAGACGAATACAGTCTAATGATATGAATGATACTTTTATCAGATTATTCGGCCCGAGTATGGAGTATGAAGAATTTCCAAAAGAAACGCTTAGTTTTGAAGCAACTTTATCAAACGGATTTTTACCTTCTGCTTATCTTGAAGTCGGATCGATAAAAGAACCGCTTGATTTTCCGGCTGGAATAGAAATATCAAATATTACCGTTCCCAATGAAGTATTGGAAAGTCCGGACAGACAAAATTATTTATGGTCTTTAATTTCTCATCTCACAGTTAGTTACACTTCATTGGCAGATGCAGATGCTTTAAAAAGTATTTTAAATTTATATAATTGGACCAAAGCACATAACCATCCTAATAAAAAAAGAATTGAAGGAATAAAAAAGATTCACAATCCTGAATTAATTATAAGTTTAAAAATCAAAGCGTAATTAGAGGAATTGAATTCCATATTGAAGTTGACCCGAAGGAATATGAACAGGGCGAAGGTGATATAAATTTAATGGGATTAGTTTTAAATCATTTCCTTTCTCAATATGTCACACTTAATTCATTTGTATTTCTTAAGATAACAGAAATTGGAACAGGCAAAGAATATACATGGGAACCACTGATAGGCGAAATACTTCCGGTATAAAAGAAGATCTTTTAAAGAACGGTGCTTCTTATAATGTTTGGCAGGCTGTTTGGCTTGGTGAAAACATTACAAAAAAAGAACATCCCGAAAGAAAAGATTTTGATTTTGATCAGGCAGGATTAAGATTCCGGCCGTTTGAAAAATATGAATATCCTCCGACAGACATTAAAGAAATTATTTCTGAAAATGATGAAGCTGTTTATATTCTTACTTTTATGGGTTTATATGGAGTTAATTCGCCTCTGCCGCGCGGTTATCACGAACCGGTTGCAATGCAGCAGAGAGTTTTAGGTAAAGGTGAAGTTCCGCTGCAGAATTTTTTAGATATTTTCAATAACAGATTCTATTGGCTTTATTATCAGTCGTGGAAAAAATACAGATTTTATCTGTATTTAAATAATGATAACAAAAACAAAATTTTTTCTAGAATAAATTCTTTTATCGGGAGAGGGCTGTCTAATCAATCTTCGGATTCTTATTTATCTGATTTTACTTTGTTAAAATTTTCCGGAATATTAAGTCAAAGGGTAAGAAACAAGACCGGATTAAATATTCTTCTTAATCATATCTTTCCAAAATTTCCTTTAAAAGTAAAGGAGTTTGTTCCAAAGTGGGTTGAATTATCGGATGCACCGGCAGTTGGAAGCAGCGAAAACAAATTAGGCATAAGCACGTTTGCCGGAAAATTTGCTTTAGATTATATGAGTAGAATATGCATAGAAATTGGTCCTTTGAGCTTTGAGGAATATTTGGAGTTTCTGCCTGGCACTAACCAATCGAAAAAAATTACCGAATTATTAAAATTATATTTAAATGACGGATTGGAATTTGATCTAAAATTCAAAATTAATTCCGATTCTATTGTTTCAGTTTCCTGGAATGATGATAGATTAAAATTAGGTTCTACTTTATGGCTGGGAAAGCCTAAAATGGAATTGATGGAAGTCTATATTCATTACGAAGAAATTGTAAACATTAATTAAATAAAAATTTAATCTTATCATTTAATCAAACCTTCCGATTAATCAATTATAGAAAATTTTAGGAGATCAATATGCAAAGTAAACATTTTAAAATCTCTACTGTTAAAGCTAAACAATTATCTAGTTAGAAGTTTGGATACTGCAACCGGTTTAGGAATAAAACACAGTCATTATGAAATTACCTTTGATCATTTATTAATATCTATGCTTGAAGATGGCCAGGGAGATATACCGTTAATTTTGAAACACTTTGCGATTGATTCCGGAGATGTACAATCAATATTAAATAAAAATTTAAATGAACTGGAAACTGGTAATTCCGGTAAACCAAAATTATCTCCATTATTAACGGAATTGTTGGAAGATTCATGGATAACTAGTTCCGTTCATCATCATGAAATCAAAATTAGATCAGGTGCGCTGTTTGAGGTTTTTGTTTCATCTGAACAGGTGATAAGCTCCAACTTAATGGATACCTTATCGAATATTAAACTGGAAGAATCGAGATCGGAATTTTATAATATTGTTAAAGGTTCGGTAGAAGATGCTTCGGTTTCTTCAGAAATTATTTCACAGGAAGAGCAAGAGAACTGCCGCCTGATGCAACTGTTCTGGATTTATATACTGCAAACTTAACTGCTCAAGCAAAAGATGGAAAGATTGATCCAATTCTTGGAAGAGATGAAGAAATAATTCAAATGATAGAAGTTTTATGCAGAAGGAAAAAATCAAATCCAATTTTATAGGTGAACATGGTGTTGGTAAAACTGCTTTGGTGGAAGGTCTTGCCATAAAAATTGCAGCTGATGAAGTCCCGGATATTTTAATAAATAATCAGATTTATGCATTAGATTAGGTTCGCTTCAAGCTGGAACTAAAATGCGGGGTGAGTTTGAAAAAAGACTAAAAGCTGTTATAAATGAAATAACAAATTCTGCACAACCTTCAATTCTTTTTATAGACGAAGCACATACATTAATAGGTGCCGGCGGGTCGGAAGGTGGAGGTGATGCTGCTAATCTTCTAAAAAACCTGCATTAGCGGAGGGACGTTAGAAGCAATTGCTGCAACAACTTATCTGGAATACAATAAATATTTTGCTAAGGATGCTGCACTTGAAAGAAGATTTCAGCCTATTCATGTCGGTGAACCGGAAGATGATAAAGCGATATTTTAATGTTACGAGGAATCAAAGATAAATACGAAGCATATCATGGAATTCATATAACCGATGAAGCTCTTGAACTGCAGTTAAATTATCAAGAAGATATATTGCTGGCAGGAGCTTCCCGACAAAGCGGTGGACCTTTTAGATACTGCTGCAACCAGAGTTAAGATGTCGCTTACCAGCAAACCGGCAAAATTAGAACTTCTTATTCATAAAATGAAATCCCTTGATATCGCTATTATTGCTCAACAGAAAGATTCTGATATGGATCTAAAAATTGATCAGGAAATATTGGATAATTTAAAATCAAGTAAAACAGAAATTAGGGAAGAAATAAAAGTAAATGAAGAAAAATGGAAAAAAGAAAGCGAACTTACAAGGAACTTAATGGATTTAAGGATGAAAAAATTTTCCGAGAACGGAAAAGAAAAAAATGATCCTGAAATCAAAAAAGAAATTGAAAAAGTAAAAAAAGAAATTGGTAAAATTCAGGACGGCAATCCGCAGGTTTATGCTGAAGTAACTGCAAATACTATTGCGGAAGTTATAGAAGCTTGACCTGGAATTAAAGTTGGAAATATGACTCACGATGAAATGTCAACTTTATTACTTCTTGAGGATGAAATTAAAGAAAAGAGTCGTAGGACAGGATCATGCAATTAAACAAATTGCCGATGCAATTAGAGGTGCAAAAGTAGGAATTAAAAAGGAAGAAGGTCCGATTGGAGTTTTCTTGCTTGTTGGAACCAGCGGTGTTGGAAAGACAGAACTTTCAAGAGCAGTTGCGGAAGTTTTATTTGGTGATGAAAGATTTATGATAACGTTAAATATGACTGAATATCAAAATGAATATAATACTTCTAGATTAATTGGGGCAGACCCAGGGTTAGTAGGTTATGGAAAAGGCGGGGCATTGATCAGCCTGTAGAAGAAGGCCGTTTAGTGTTGTTTTACTAGATGAAATTGAAAAAGCTAACCCTTCAGTAATCGAGTACTTTTTTATGCAGATATTTGATAGAGGAATGTTGCAGGATGCTGACAGCAGAAATATTGACTTTTCAAATACAATTATTTTTATGACTTCTAATTTAGCCTCTGACGTTTTATTTCAAAAGTATACTGAAGGAATGAATTCTCCCGATGATCTTTTAGAAGAATTGCGCCCATATTTAAATGATTATTTTCGACCTGAATTTCTTGGAAGAATAAAACCAATTGTGTTCCTGCCGTTCCGTCCTGAAGTAATGAAACCTATTGTAAAACTAAACTTGGAAAAATCAAAAAGAGATTGTTGGATAATCAAAATTTAGAAGTAGAATTTAATAAAACTGTAATTGATGATATTGTTTCAATGTGTACAAGAGCCGAAACCGGCGCAAGAAATGTTGATGCAATTGTTGACAGAAAACTTGCTCCGGAAATTTCCGCCCAGCTTTTAGGACTTTTAGCTGAAGGGAAAAGTGCTGTAAAATTAACGGTATCCAGAAGCAAAGATGGAGCATTTAAATATAAATTTTCTTAATCAGTCTTTATACCAATCATTTTAGATCTGCAAAATTTAAGCATTTCAATAAAGAGATTTCTATCCTTAAAGTTTTGGATGATTAATTCTATAAAAGAGGGTTTAAATGGCAAAGGTAAAATATAATAAACCATATTACGAGATTAAATTTTCAAGCTTACAGAAAGAAGGAATTCGTGTTTTATCTTTTGAAGGAGAAGAAAGAATATCGGGATTATTTCAATATCGTATTGAATTAATTTCCGATGACCCAGAACTTGATTCATCATCAATCTTAAATAAACAAGCTACTTTTATATTAAATAGGGGAGACGAAGATCCACTTAAAATTCATGGCATAATTTCTAATTTTGAGCAATATGGTATGAGTTCTGATTATGTTTTTTATCGAATTGTGTTAGTTCCGCAAATTTGGCGTTTAAACCTTGTCTTTCAAAATGAAGTTTATCAAAATATGGATATCTCCGATGTTATTGATAAAGTAATGAAGGACAGCGGATTCCAAATGAGTGATTATAAAATTGATTTAAAAAGCAAATACCCGAAGTTTGAATATATAGTTCAATATAAAGAGACAAGTTTTAACTTTTTGAACAGAAGATTAGAGCACTTTGGAATTTATTATTATTTCGATCAAAGCGGTGATAAAGATGTTGTGGTATTCACGGATTCGAATAAGCAATTGCCAAAGATAAATTCAGATGATAAAATAGAATATAATGAAAACAGAGATCCGTTTGGTGAAAAAGAATCAATAACTGAAATTTACTGCCGAGAAAAAGTAGTCACTGGAAAAGTTCAGCTAAAAGATTATAATTATATGTATCCTGAAAAACAATTAATGGCTGAAAGCCAGATTGATAATAATCTGCCGGGACTATATTATGATTTTGGAGATAATGTTGAAAATGAAAAAGATGCCAAAGAATTGGCAAAAATTAGAAACCAAGAATTTTTATGTGAACGAAAGATTTTTTACGGAAAAAGCGACAGCAGACTTTTAAAGCCGGGATATTGTTTTGAATTAAAAGAACATTATCGGAAAGATTGGAATTCGAAATATATAGTGACAAAATGTTTTTCAAGAGGTACGCAGGAAGCATTATTTGCTTTTTTCCCAAGTTCAAAAAAAATAATACCGACTTTTCAAGTTAATTTTGAAACTATTCCGTTTGAAATAGAATTTCGTCCTAAGAGAATTACACCCGTTCCAAAAATTAATGGAATAATGAGTGCCAAACTCGAATCAGGTTCTGGTGACGAATATGCTTTTCTTGATGATCAAGGAAGATATAGATTTAAAGCTCTTTTTGATATTAGCGATAAAACAAACGGCGAAGCTTCATTGCCGATTAGAATGGCACAAAGTTATTCCGGTTCCGGTTATGGAATGCATTTTCCAAGTCATGCAGGCAGTGAATTGTTGTGGGCCTGTGTTGACGGCAATGTTGATAGACCTGTCGGTATCGGTACCGCACCAAATCCTTCCCAAGCAACACCGGTAGCATCATCAAACAAAACACAAAATATAATTAGAACGGCTTCGGGTAATGAATTTATTTTAGATGATAAATCTAAAGAATCCCAAATTATATTAACTACTCCTGATGCAAATAAAATTTTATTTGATGATAAAGATGATAAGATTGAAATTACATCTAAAGATAAACACAAAGTTTTGATGGATGATAAAAATCAAAATATAACTATTAAAACTAAAGAAGGCCATACAATACTGCTTGACGATAAAAACACTAAAATTGAAATTACAAGCAAGAAAGGTCATTTCTTCTTAATTGACGATAAGGAAGGTTCGGAGAAACTCCAGATGTCTGACAAACCGAAAAAAAACAATTTTATAATTGACATAAAGAATAATAAACTAGTCATTGAAACCAAAGAAGGCGGAATTGATATGCTTGCTCCGAAAGGAGAAATAAATATAAAATCTAAAGCTATAAATATAGAATCACAGGGTGATACTTCGATAGGTGCTGCAAATATTAAATCTGATGCTAAAAGCGATTTTAAAGTTAAAGCGAATAATATCGAACAAAATGCAAATATGAATTTAAAACAAAAAGGTATGAATATCACTACCGAGGCCTCAGCAGAAAATACATTGAAAGGAACAAATGTAACGGCTCAAGCAAGTGTCAATATGCAGGTAAAAGGTGCATTAATAACCGTACAATCGAGCGGACCAAACACAATAAAAGGTACGCCGGTTATGATTAATTAATTTAATATATGAAAAAGGAAATATGGGAAAACCCGCAGCAAGAATAGGAGATTCAACAGCACACGGAGGAACAATAGTAGCCGGATGTCCTACGGTTTTAATTGGAAATATGCCGGCAGCAAGAATTGGTGATATGCATGTATGTCCGATGATGACTCCCGGTACTCCGCCAATTCCTCATGTTGGCGGACCAATCTCATTAGGAAGTCCAATGGTATTAATCGGAGGAATGCCGGCTGCGAGAATGGGAGATATGGCTGTCTGTACAGGACCTCCTGATAGTATAATAATGGGAGCGCCAACAGTATTAATCGGCGAAGGTGGTGGAGGCGCTGGAGGCGGAGGTGGAGCCGGCTCAAGTTCTTCTGCTTCTGCAGTTGCAAGTGCCGCTACTGCACTGGCAGATAATACGGAATCTTCTACTAAAACTGAACATTGGATTGAATTTGAATTTGTTGATAAAGCGAATAATCCTGTTAGCGGTGTGCCGTATAAATTTACGGATACTGATAAAAAAGATTCTAAAAGCACAATTAAAACTGACGGAAGAATTAGAAGAGATTCATTAAATGAAGGCAGCTGCAGTGTTCAGTTGTTTAATGTAAGTAACGCAAAATGGTCAAAAGATAAAGCAAAAGTTGATGAAAAATTAAAGCTAAGTGCAGATGTTGAAGGCTTTAATGATGGCACTGAAGGTATATTTGAAATTTATTGTAAAGATATTAGAAAAGCCGATTCGGTTGTGGAAACATTAAATGCCAAGACAAAAGGGAATAAAATTGAAGCCGAATGGAAATATGAGATTGTAGATTCAGATGAAAATGATGATAGTGATGGTAATGAACAAGATGATGATCAGGGATATTCATTCCCGCAGTTTTATTTTAAAGTAATTGTTGATTCAATTACCTCGACTTCAGGTCTGCTTAATCTAAATGACTGGATAGAAATTGAATTAAAAGATAAAAAGGGAAATCCAATTAAGAACGAAGATTATATTTTAATCCTTCCCAATGGTGAAATAAAGAAAGGTAAACTTGATCCCAATGGATTTAAAAAAATAGACAATATTCCTCTTGGAAAATGTTCAATAAAATTTCCGAACCTTTCGGAATATGAATCCGATTAAAAGTTGTTTATATAAATTATCATAAATAGAGATGCCGGATACAATTAATCTAAATAGATTTCAAACAGATAAAACTTTTAAAGTAAAATCTCATAAGAAGAATTCATTTAATGTAAAACTAAACAGTCAATGTTTTCTTGTAGAGATGGAAGATGTTCATTTTCATTTAAATAGCTGTGTTTTATTACCCGACTATGGACCTTGTGATTCTTCTAAAGATGCTGAGGGAAAAGATCATGTTACAGGTTTGGGAGTAATAATTGATTGTTATAAACAAATTGCCAAACATCCTGAACAGAAAGTAATTATCACCGGTCATACAGATACTTCCGGCGAAAAAGATTATAATGTTTTTCTATCCCAAATGCGATCCAAAAATGTATTGTATCTGCTGATAGGTGATAAAAATAATTGGGTAAATGTTACTTTAAATAAAAATAAAGTTGAAGATTATCAGCAAATATTAAAATGGGTTAATATTACTAGAGGTTGGGAATGTGACCCTGGAAAAGTTGATAACATAAAAGGTGCTAAAACAAATAAAGCCCTTCTTAATTTCCAAAAAAATTATAATAAAAATTTTAATTCGAAAATTATTGAAAATCCCAATATGTTACCCGATACGTGGGGAGCTGTTTTTGATGTTTATATCCTTTCTATTATAGAATTAATGAAAACTGATGATGAAGGATTATCCAAATATCAAAGTTCCATTCAATTTATTGATAATGATAATAAAGCTGTTGGCTGTGGTGAATATTTCCCAATCGAAAATAAATATCAGGATAATTACAGAAGCAAAAAAAACCGCCGGGTAGAAATTATATTTTTTGATAAAGGAGAGGAACCCGAACTTAGTTGTCATCCGAACAATCATACATGTTTGTATACTAAGTGCCAGTTAAACAATAAAAAATATTATAAAGTAACTCCGGTTCCTTGTTATCCTCCGGGACCAATTAAACCGCCTAAACCTGCTGTTAAACATGAAATTAAAATTGTAAAAGTTGAAAGTAAATATTTTGTCCCAAAACTTGAGGATATTAAAATTGATTATGAGATAAAAGGCAATCTAAATAAAATAAAAGAATTTAAATTTTTAGTTAAAAGTGAAAAGAAAACAAATGTAACAATATTAAATAAAAAACTTATTCTTCCATCTAATGAGAAAGGCAGTTTTAATTGGAATGGAGAAGTTAATGATATTAGTTACGATGGTTTTATAAGTTTAATTAATTCGCCTTATTCAATTCAGTTTGTGTTGGAATTGGAAGACGGAAAGTCAGCCGAAAGTAATAAAGAAAAAATTGAAATCATTCCCGATGGAATTGAAATAACTGTTGTAGATGACAGTAAAAATAAATTTCAAATTCAGTTTCCCAAAGTTATTAAAGAATTAAAAACTAGTTTAGAAAATAATACGACAGGCAAAGTTATTTATGATAGTCCTCTATTTAAAATAAAATCCTCCGAAATGAATGACGACTCATCATTTATAGAATACCGTAAGAAATGGAATCAAGGTGCCGCAATACCAATACTTGCAAAAATTTGGCTTAAAGGTAAAGATGGCCGTAAAAAAGATGTTCCAAAGTTTCAAAGGATTCTAAATTACAATGGGCTGTTGTTTGAAATGACGATGCCGAGTATGAGAAAAGATTAAATGCTCTGGGAAATCATTGGAATACACGCATTCCAGAAAAAAATATCAGCATATAAAAAAGATGACACACAACCCAAAGGACGAACTTTCTCATATTAAATTCGGCGGTGAAAAAGCAAAAAAATCAGAACGTAAAAAGGAAAAAGAGCCTTGGAGCAAGTTAACTAATGGCTGGCAGATTAAAAAATTAAATAATAGAGTATGAATTTCACTTTAGGTTGCAAAACAGATACGGATCTGGACTTTGATACCGGAATTTTTTTTTGCGGCGGAAGAATTGCCGGAGATATTCATAATATTACTGCTTATTTGGATTTAAAAAATGAATTGGATAATACTGATAACAATAAATTAAAATCAATGGATAAATCAGTTAAATCAAATGAGTTACATTTTCAAAACAATCGTAGAGTGCACATAGTTCAAAATTTAAAGTGGAAATGAAACAACCGAATTAGATATTCCCGCTCTCTCAAATGAATATAAAAAAGCTTCAATAATTTTAGAAAGAAAATCCGGGCTAAACGTTGTTGACATACAAGCACAATGGAAACAGCATTATAAAGCTGAAATACAAAAACAATCAAAGAGTATAGATTTTGTTAAAGATGCTGCTCTCGAAGACCCGGATTTATACCCTGTGAAATATAGAAGTTATAATGATTACTGGGACCATGCTCATCCTAATTCAAATATTTTCGGCCGTATTTGGCACAGAATAGTATCTTTTTTTGGTGCAGCAGATGAAGAAACATATCGTAACATGTGTGATAAGTATGCATACCCAATTTATTCAAATGTAGTTAAGAACTTTCCTTTAAATGAAGATGGCTTAACCTTTTTCAAATTTGGTGAAGATGGTGACCATAATATGTGGAAACATTCATTTACTGCTGGAATTGCACCCGCAATTAAAGGTTATACAAATAGAAATAAAGCAGTTTTTTTTGTATTTACGGAAGATAAATCAACTCGTACTTTAATTCATGAAGTTGGTCATTTATTCTTTTTAGCACATGCGCCTGGACATTTTGATTCCGGTGATTTAAGGACAACTGTAGATGCCGATGGTAATGCAGTAGAACAGCCCGCAGGTTTTCAACCCGATGCACATGATGATAAAATGTGGTGTGTTATGTCTTACCACGGTTCTGATCCGGATAAATTGTGCGGAATATGTTTGTTTAAACTTGAGGGTTGGTTATATAGTGAGATACATAAAGATGGCAGTATTGGATAGAAAAAAAGTCCTTGAAATTTTCTTTTTAACATGCTTAGTAATATTAATCATAAATGCAATTTCATTTAGTAAGATGAATATGAATCCAAATTTTATAAATAATGAAGCAATAACTTTCTTTTATAATGGAGAAATGACAGAATTTTATTTAGCTTCTTTGAAACCGCCGGATAATATTTTAAGAACAACCGAGTTTTTTGAAAGACGTCCTGATCTGGGTGAAATTCAATTTTTAAAAAACATTAGCTGGGATATAAAAGCTCCGCCCAATTCAAAACTTTTTATCGGACAAAGCGGTTTATCAAAAGATCAGTTAAAGACTTTTTGGACAGGCTGGTTTGATGAAAATAATTATAATGCACTTTCACTTTACCAGGAAAATCCGATTAAAGTTGAACTTGATAAAAATATTTCATTAATATCTCCGCCGATAATTACTGCAAACAAAAAATTAAGTCAGTTTTTCTGGAAAGATAATAACGGCAAATGGATATTGTCCAAATTTGAATTTTCCGGTGAATTTCAAAAAAAAGGTGAAGTAAAAATAATAGAACTATTTGATATAAATAATAAACCGTTGTATTCAAGAGCTGCACCGTTAATAGGAAGTGAAAAAAATGAAGTCGTTGTAAGCTGGGTATCTATTATTGATGATAGTATAAAAGTATTTGCACAATATTTATCGGATAATGCAAGTAAACAAATTAACGCTTTTGGAATACCGAATCTTATTCCTGTTGAAAAACAAAGATTAAGTCTGATATCGGCATCCGAAGCATTAAATGGTGTAGGAATATTAACCAGAACGATTAATGGTAATTATATTTATTTAAGATATAATTTTAATTTTAAGAAAAGTACTAATGATTTACAAACTTTCCAGGTTGTACTTTCGCCCAATTCGATTGTTTCTGCACAAACTTTTTTCTACAACGATGAAGAAGAATTGAGTGGTTTTATATGTGTAGTAAATAAAGAAAATAAATTAATTTTTATCAAACCGGAAACCGGTTTTAAGAGGATTATCAGAGATAATATTGAAGATGATTACAATTATCCAATTTTAACATCTTCCGGTGCATCATATGAAGCCGTCAAAAATAAAAATAACGATTTAGAACTAGTCCCATTTAATTAAAACTATATGTCAGAACATAAAGGTCAAACAAAAAAAATAAATAAAGTTAAACTTGATTCTTCAATCGAACAGGTTTACTGGACAATTCCTGCTGCAGCACCAGGCGGCGAGGCGGGGCTTGAAGTAAAAACAAAGTTGGTAGGACATAATTCGGATATTAAAATAGATATAAAGGATAAGTCAGGTAAAACATTTGATACTATAAAAGGGAAAATTTCCGGGAATTTATTTTGGAAACAAATTAAAGTTCCCGAAAAAGCCAAAGAAGAACTTTTTGCCGAAGTAAAACTATCAAAACATAGTTTATCAAAAAAATCAAACGGACTTCATTTATTTCCACTGATAGAAATTAAAAATCTCAAATGGGATAAGAAAGAAGCAGGAAGAGGCGATATATTAAAACTCACTGCTGAAGTAAAAGGATTAGCAGATGGTAATGAAGCTGAAATTCAAATTTGGGAACATGATGAAGATGGTGTGCATGATTTTATTACAAAGTTTCCTGTAAAAATAAAAAGCAATAAGATTGAAGCTGAGTGGGAATATCAATACTTAGAAGATACAGATGATATACCAACTCACGAAGAAAGTGAAAAAGGCTATCAATGGCCCGAGTATTTTTTTAGAGTTTTAGTTGCTGGAAAATCAGCTGATTCAGGATTGTTAAAGTTTAAAGATCATCTTGAATTTAGTTTAATTGATTCAAATGGAAATCCACTTTCAGATGTAGATTTTACTGTATATATGCCTGATGGAAAATCAGTTAACGGTAAAGTGAATAAAGAAGGAAAAGCTACTAAAAAGGATGTTCCTCCAGGAAAATCCAAGATAGAATTAAAAAATCAAGAAAATGTCAAAATAAAGTAGTGCAGTATGTCTCAAAGTATTTTTTTTGATGTATCTTCGGGTAAAATAAAGAAAGTTTCATTGGTTAAAGAATGGCCTGCAGGAGGCTATTTTGAAATAGGAAGCTCTCATTTTAGTTTGAATAGTGCGGTTTTTTTACCTAATGATTCGGAAAGAAATGAACCTGATGAATCTGAAGATATTTATTCGAGTGGAATAGTAATGCTGGAAAGAGCTATACATCTTCTTGAACTTGCGCCGAAAAAATTTTTAATAGCAGGTCATACGGATAGATCCGGTGATTTTAAAAGCAACTCCACACTTTCTGAATATCGTGCGCAGGGAGTTTATTCGATCTTAATTGGGGATAGAGAATTGTTCAAATCAGTATCCAATGCTCCACATATTCATGATAAAGAAAAGAAACATAATACATTATTAAAAGATAAGTTACAGATTGCAGATTGGTCATCTAAAGAGTTCAATTGGCCGTGCACTTTAAAAGAAAATGATTATGATTATATTAAAACTTTTAGGTCTTTTCAGAAAAGTTATAATAAAGAAATAAGTTTTTTAAATCCCGATGGTGAAACTTTAGAAGTTGACGGAGATTGGGGACCAAAAACTTGGGGAGCCGTATTTGATTGTTATCAATATAAATTATCTCAAAGATTAACTATAAAAAGAAAGGATCTAAACTCATATAGAGACAGAATGAATCTTAATTCAAAATTTGTTTTCTCTGATAAACATTATATTGCTTGTGGTGAATATCATCCAATTGATAGACCTGAAATTGATGATGTTACGAGTAAATCCAACCGGCGTGTTGAAATCCTTTTTTTTGATGAAGACAATATTCCCGAACTTAAATGTAAAAACGAAGGATGTAGTTTTAACGGCTGTTCGTTATTTAATTCTTTTCAGTCAATTCGAGGCAAGGTTATTTCAGCGAATTGGGAACACCCTCTCATTTTGGCAGGACATACAGATCATCGAAAAATGAAAGTTCATTATAACGGAAATAATCCAGGGGAAAATGTAGAATTTTCTGTTATTCAAGTTTGCGAAGGAGAATTAAAAAAGATACTCGAACCTGTTAAATCCATGATTATAGCAAATCATTCATCTACGAATTTTGAAGAACTGTCAGAAAATGTAGTGAATGAACTTAAGGGAAAAGAAGGTCAAATCTTCTACAGTTATTTTTTTATAGTAAAAGGTGAGGATTGGATGACGGTTTCAGCTAGATTACATTCTGAAATTGACGGTGCAATTTATGAGTAACGGAAGTGGGCCTGGTAAAGGATTTTTGCCCATTGAAATTAATTCAAGAAATGCTTTTTTCCCTCACACTAAATTCGATAATAAATTTATCAAAGCTCATAAAAAAACCTGCGGCATAGTTACTGTTGATCAAGCTGCAATAAATTCTTTAGGAACTGGGTTTTCAGCACCCGGTTTTGATTTAGTAGGCAATCCTATGTCTGGAACGGCTATTTTAATTGACTGGGGATATGTACTAATGCGCAACCACTTTTTTAAAAGCATATCTATGACTGTTGGAAATTCCGGAATGGAAAATCATAAAGTAAGAGTTGTGTTCAATAATGAAATAACTGCAGCATCGTTGAATTTACCGCATCCCTCGGCCGAGGCTGAAAGACCAACGGCATATTTGCGCGGTGATGTTTATGCCTGGACAGGCACTAATGATAGCGAATGTGAAGAAGATTTTGCAATAGTCAGAATAGATTGGGGTAAAAATCACGATTTCGACAAAATTGGAATTACTGCCAGATTACAAGACCCTTCAAATGCAAAATCTTCAGATCTAATGGACAAAAAATTATGTACATTTATGCAATATTCTGCATCAAGACCTGTGAAGATTAATTCCAAAACTTCTTTCTCAACTCACGTTGCAATGGGACCGGTGACAGCTGTTGATCAATCTCCTCCAGATGATTCATGTCCAAATAAAAAAAAATGTTATGCATATATTGAAAATACGGCAACACCAGGAAGCTCGGGAGGCGGTGTCTTCAACGAAAAAGGGGAATTGGTTGCAATTGTTTGCGGTGGTGGTTATTTAAATAAAAAAAGACAAACTTATATTTTACCTTTAGAATATATTTATAAGTGTAAAGCAAAATATTACGGCACCGAATCAGGCAACATTTAAAAAATCTTTATGATTCCAACAAAGGCAGATTTCCTTAAGTCATATTTATTTAGAATAAAATCCATTAAGCTAATTTATGAAAATACCCGATTATTATAAACAATTTCAAAGTCAGCCTTCCGAAGAAAAAAGTAAATCCGAAAAATCTGATCAAAAAGAAAATTCTCCGAAATCCGAATCAAAGGTTGATAAAAAACAAGAAACCCGGGCATCAAAAGAAAAATCGGCGATTCAAGATAAAACTATTCTTTATCAAGCTAATAGTTTTACTTTAAATCAACTGGAGGATTGGAAAGATAAAACTATTTATACATTAACCGGACCTGTTACCGACGGTATACAGCATAATGTTGTAATAACTGTTGATGATGAACCTGCTTTTGAAAATCTAATTGATTATGCAGAATGGAATATTAAAATACTCGAACAAGAATTAAAAAGCTGTATGCTTCTCAAGAAAGATGAAATAAAACTGAATAACGGAATGGAGGCTTTTGAAGCAATATTTAGCTGGTATCCTGTTGATGATATTAGAATTTATCAGCAGCAGATTTATATTTTAGATAATAGTAAAGCTTATAAATTAACTGCTTCATTTACTAAAAAAACTAGAAGAACACTTGGACCGCAAGTTGAAAGAATGATGCTGAGTTTTGAACCCGGAAAAGAATCAGAAAAATGAATACAATGTTTCATATAATAAATTTAATGTTTTTTATTTACGAATGAATGATACAAAAATTTCCGAAGGTATACCTAAGGAAAATAAAATATTAAAAGTTAGAATTGAACGCGGTAACACTTCTAAAAAAGAATATTATTTTGATAATTCATTTACTGTTGGAAGATCTGAAGAATGCTCAATTCAAATAAATGAAGGAGTTGTAAGCAGAGTTCATCTTGAAATAATATTAGAAAATAATAATTGGTGGCTGGTTGATAAGCAAAGCAGCAACGGTACTTTTTTTAACGGTAAAAGAATTGATAAGCTTGAATTAAAAAATACAACTTCAATAGAACTCGGAAGCAATGGTCCCATTCTGCTTTTTACTTTTGAAGATAAAGTTGATCCGCATTCTATAACTAAAGTAACTGCAGATCCTTCGGTTACAAGTTATATTAAACATTATTTTGATGAATCCGGCGAAGATAAAGAAATCGGCGAACACACCAGAATGATGAGGGAAGCTTTTAAAGTTGTTAAGAAAAAGCACACTTCAAAATATATTAAACTAATTATTGTTGCCGGAGTTATTGCGTTAGCTGCAGCGGCGTATTCGATATATCAGCATATAAAGGAGAATAAGCAAAAAGAACTTGCTGAAAATATTTTTTATGATATGAAATCTTTGGAATTGGAAATAACAACTTTAAAAGATGAACTGCAGAAATCCAGTAACAAGATTACCCAGGAGGCATTAAAACAATTCGATCAAAAACATAAACAACTGGAAAGTAATTACGATAAGCTTGTGGATGAGCTTGGTGTTTACAATAATAATGAAGAGGATAAGCTTATTATTAAAACAGCAAGGGTTTTTGGCGAATGTGAACTTAACATGCCGGCCGAATTTATGGATGAAGTAAAAAGTTATATTAAAAAATGGCAGACAAGCGACAGACTTCAAAAAGCTATACAGCGTGCAAAAGATAACGGTTATGCGCAGGTTGTTGTTGATTATATGGTGCGGCAGCATCTTGCACCTCAATTTTTTTATTTGGCATTACAGGAAAGTGATTTTCGAAATCAAATTGTTGGACCTAAAACCCGATATGGTTATGCAAAAGGAATCTGGCAGTTTATTCCATCTACTGCTCAAAAATATGGTTTAACGGTTGGACCTCTAAAAGATGTAAAAGCATATGATCCGAGGGATGACAGGTATAATTTTATAAAAGCTACAAGCGCCGCATCTAGATATATAAATGATATTTATAATACGGATGCACAGGCTTCGGGACTACTTGTTATAGCTTCATATAATTGGGGTGAATACAACATAATAGATTTAATAAGAAAATTACCTGCTAATCCAAGAGAGAGAAATTTTTGGAAATTCTTAGAAAAGTATAAAGATAAAATTCCTCAGGAAACTTATAATTACGTCTTTTATATTTTTTCTGCTGCTGTTATAGGCGAAGATCCAAAACTTTTTGGGTTTAATTTCAAAGATCCTTTAAAAAAAGCACTTGAAAATTTTAATGCTTCTCAAGAACAATGATAAAATTTTATGTCTCTAGGTGAAAAAGAAAAATTAATATTAAGTTATCATGGCTCTACTGATATCGGTTTGGTTAGAACAGAAAATCAGGATAGTTATGGTAAATTTCCCGAAGATAATTTGGACCTTTATAATGAAAAAGGGCAATTATTTATAGTTGCCGATGGAATGGGCGGGCATACAGGTGGCAAAGAAGCAAGCAGCACAGCAGTTGAGGCAATATATAAAGTATTTTCTGAAAAAAAATCAGATCCTTCTTCGCTTTTAAAAGAAGCTATTGAATTTGCAAATGCTGAGATAATATTTAAAGCTGAAAATTCTGAACTTAATAGGAAAATGGGAACAACATGTTCAACTCTTTTATTAAAAGAAAATAAGGGTACAATTGGTCATGTTGGTGATTCCAGAATATATAAAATTGAAAATGGCAAAATAACTCAACTAACGATGGATCATACCAAAGTAAATGAAATGTTGAAGGAGGGCATTCTTACTAAAGAAGAAGCTGAAAATTATCCTTCTAAATCAGTGTTATCAAGAGCTTTAGGAGTTGAAAAAAATGTGAAGGTTGATGTTTTCGATTTCGAAATAAAAAATGGCCAAATTTTCGTTTTATGTTCCGATGGATTGGGAAAAGTTGATAAAGAAGAAATACTTGAAATAGTAAATCAAAATAATATAAAAGAGTCTTGTGAGAGATTAATCGATTTGGCGAATGAACGCGGAGGGAAAGACAATGTTACTGTTCAAATTGTAAAAGTAGATTCAGAAAAAGTTAAAAAAATTCCGGAACCTAAAAAAGAAAAAACAGTTAAAGTAAAATCTGCAAAGAAAGAGCCGGAAATTGAAAAACCTGTAAAAGAAAAAAGTAATAAATTGTTTGCTGTTATCACTGTTGTTGTTATTATAATTATTCTAATAGCTTTAACTTTTCAATTTAAAGATCAAATTTTTGGAACAAGTAAAATTGATGATATTAATGTTTCTAATGAAAAACAAAAAGTTGTTTCTAATAATGAAAAAGCGGCTAAAACTACAAATCAAGATGACGAAATATTAAAACAAGCTAAAAGACTTTACAAGCAGGGAAAGTTTGAAAGTGCACTTGTTCTTTACAATGAAATTTTAAATGATGAACCTATGCATTTAGGTGCAATGCAGGGTATTAATGAAATAGCTACAGTGTACTTCAATCAAGCTGAAAAATTAAGAGAAGAAAATCATTATGATGAAGCTATGAAACTATATCAGAAGGTTAAACAAATTCAGCCAGATAATGACAAAGCTTCCGATATGATAAAAATTTGTGAAAATGAAATTAAAGAACAAAGCAATCCAGTAGACTCTTTAAATGTTGCAGCTGATGATAGTGATAACAAACCTTTAAATAGTAAAGTTGATGAAAAAAATTTTAATAATAACGATTGGAACTTTGCTGATTTAACAACGAATCAATATAAAATGGATGCCAGCGGGATTGAGTTTATTAATAGCGATGTAAATAAAAAAACCTTTTATAAAACTTCATTGTCGGATGCAGTATTTTCTGTAAATACTGATTTGTATTATTTTAGCGGAAATTCAGCTGTTGGTTTAATTGTGGGATATAATAAGGATCAGAACAGCAATGAAGATTCTTATTATTTATTTTCTTTTACGAAAGATGGGGATTATATTTTAAAGAAAGTAATCGGCAATACTGACAGACAACTGCTCTTTGTTCATTCAGAAAAAAATAAAAATGATGATAAAAGATTCATTAAGATCGAATGTAAAAATAATATAATCAGAATATATAATGGAAACGGATTGCTTAGCACCTGGATCAATCCTGATAAAATTACAGGAAAAATTGGCCTTTATGCAGACATGGATGTTTCTGTTAAATTTACTAACTTATCAATTAATGGTATTAAATCTAACTAATTTAATTAGACTTCAAAGGCAGCAAAAATGGATTCAATGATTGGTCAAGTAGTAGATAATTATAAAATTATCGAAGTCTTAGGCCGCGGCGGAATGGGCGTTGTTTTCAAAGCAATGGATATAAATTTAGAAAAAATCGTTGCTTTAAAAATGATTGATCCTTTCCTTGCAAAAGATGAAAATTTTCTGCGAAGATTTAAAACCGAAGCAAAAGCACTAGCGAAATTAGAAAATCCTAATATTGTAAGTGTTTATGCTTTAAGGGAAACTGAGTTCGGTTTGTTTATGGTTATGGAATATGTTCAAGCAAAAACAATTTCCGAACGACTGAGAGATAACGGTAAATTTTCCATTAAAGATACGGTTGCAATTTTAAATCAAATTTTAAATGCAATTGGGCATGCCCATAAAGTAGGAGTAATACACAGGGATATCAAACCAAATAATATTTTGCTGTGTGATGACGGAACTGTTAAAGTTATGGATTTTGGATTAGCCAAAGTTGTTCATGATCATGGTTCACAAAGTACTGTTACTCAAGCAGCTGCCGGAACTTTGTATTATATGTCTCCCGAACAAATTAAAGGATTGAAAAATGTAGACAACCGCAGCGATATTTATTCAATTGGAATGTCGGTTTACGAAATGCTTGCCGGAAGATGTCCGTTTGATAAATCTGAATCCGAATACACAATTCAAAAACAAATTGTTGACGGAAAAATTCCTTCACCTTTAAAATATAATCCTCTAATTCCTAAACAGTTGTTAAAATTTATGCTAAAATCCATTGATAAAGATGCCGATAAAAGATTTCAAAATATCGAAGAAATGATTTTAGCATTGAATCAAATTAATATTGAAGATGAAACTGAAAATGATAAAACAAGAATAATTACATCCTTTGAAAAAAGTGAAATAAAACAAACTCCGAAGAAAAAACCAGCTAACAAATTTTACTTAATCGGAGCCGGGACAATTTTTATTTTACTGCTTTTGTATTTCTTAGTTTTTAATACCAAAGAAAAAGTTGAAGTTCCTCAAAAGCCGCTTACTGAAGTTGATACATTATCAAATTTGTCAATTACTTCAAATCCTTCCGGTGCAGCAGTTTTTATTAATGATAAAAATTATGGTACAACTCCGTTATCGTTAGATTCATTTGCTGATTAATAAGTATAGAATTAAAATAAATAAAGACGGTTTTAAAGAATGGGTTAATAATAATTATAGTATGGAAAAAGGTAATAATAATATTGATGTAATTTTAGACCCGGTTGAAAAGAAGATTGAGTATGCAACTTTTATATTAAACGCAAAACCAAAAGGTTCTATATATATAGATAATAAATTAGTTTCTTCGAATACGGATGAAGTAATTAGTAAACAAGTAACCACCGGAAAGCATTTAATTAAATTTGTGAATTCAGAATACGGAAGCACTCAAATAAATTTAAATATTAAACCAAACCAGACTAAAAATTTAACATGTTATTTTCAGCAGCAGGTTAATATTCAATCTTTAAATTCAAATGGAGATGCATTTTGGGGTTCAATTTATATTAATGGAACCAATACCGGAAAAACTACTCCAAGCGATATTTTGTTATCTCCAGGTAATTATAAAATTACAGTTAAAAAAATGGGATATAAAACAGTTGAAAATGAAGTTGAGCTTAAAATTACTCCTACTTTTTCGGTAAAGACACATTCTTTAGTTTTTCATTTAAAGAAACCTTAAAAACATATCTTTAAAGTTTTAGATAAATTGTTAATAATTAATTAGTGAGGTAGTATTATGCACCTTAAAGTTTTCCTATTCAGGAAAAAATTACAAACGGTAATGGTACTGTTTGCTGTTTTATTTTTCTTAAGCTTTTCAGCAAATAGTTTCGCTCAAGATACACCCAAAGCCAAATTGGATAAGGCAGAACAATATTATAAAGCTGCACAGTTTGATAATGCTATTGATATTTTAACACAATTATCAAATGATTCTTCTGATGTAGAAGTACAGAAAGATGCATTAAGATTTCTTGGCAGGGCTTATACTGCTAAAGGCTTATATGAAAAGGCTAAAACTTCAATATTGAAATTATTAAAATTAGAACCGCCAATGGTTGTCTTTAACCCTGATTATGAACCTCCGGTTTTTATGAAATTATATTATGAGGCCCGTAAAGAGTATTCCGGCTCGTATAAAATGGAAAGACCTGATCCGGGAATGAAAACGATGGCAATAATTGATTTTAAAAACCGTTCGGTAGATCATAAAACACAATACGATCCTATGGAAAAAGGTTTTGCTGATTTATTAATTAATAGACTAAATAATTCTACAAATCTTAAAGTTGTTGAAAGAGAAAGAATTCAATGGATATTAAATGAAATTAAAATGCAGAATCAATATGATATGCAGGGTGCAGTTAGACTAGGTAAACAGCTCGGCGTTCAGACTGTTCTGCTCGGCAGTTTTATAATCGTCGGCGATCAGATTTGGCTTGGAGCAAGACTTGTAAAAGTTGAGACAAGTGAGATTTTATTAACTGATGAAGTTAAAGGCGACTTAGACAACTTTTTTGATTTAGTAGATAAATTAGGAAAGAAAATAGCTGATAACATTAATGTTAATTTGAAACCTGAAACTAAAGAACAAGTTTCACAAGCACCTACTCTTGATGCAATTATGGCTTATTCAGTTGGATTAAGTTATCTGGAAAAAGAAGATTATAAAAATGCTTACGAGAAATTTGAAGAAGCATTAAAATATGATCCGAACTATGAAAAAGCTAAATTAAAAGCTCAGAGTATTGCACCTTTATTGTAAAAAGAAAAATCAACTTAGTATTAATATTGAGTAAATTCTTAAGGAATAAAACTTGAAAAAAATATATTTATTAGTTTGTTTTATTTTTATTCCTCTCTCATCCTTTATAATTACTTCGTGTTCAACACCTTCAATTATGGAAAATCCTGAACTATATAAAGATCAGGTTGATGATTGGATACAAAGAGCAGAAACAAATCCTGTTGATGAAGAAGCTTTTAAAAATTTGAGTATCTATTATGTGCAGACACATCAAAATGAAAAAGCTGAAAAATATCTCGAAAAAGGATTAAGACTTGAACCTAATGATCCGGCTTTAATTCTTTATAAAGGCTTGAACCTGGAATATTTTAATAAACCGAATGAAGCACTTGAATATTATCAGAAATATAAATCTGTTCCGGAAAATTCTCCTTACCGTGATTTATTAGAAGGCAGGTATCTTTGGATAAAACGACAGCAGGCCTATTCCGATATAGACTCGCTTGTTAAAAAAGAAAAAGAAATTTCAGTTGCAAATATTTCCGATAGTACAATGGCAGTTTTCCCATTAATTTATCAAGGAATAGACAAAAAATATGCACCGTTAAGCAGAGGATTCAGTGAAATGGTGAGTATTGATTTGGCAAAAGTAAAACAGCTTAAAATTCTTGAGCGAATAAGGATTCAAGCTGTACTTGATGAATTAAAGTTTGGTCAATCTAATGTTGTTGATCAATCAACTGCTCCAAGAGTAGGCAAATTATTGGGAGCTGGTACTATTGTTTCCGGCGATTACGATGTAACCGATAATGGAAAATTTAAAATTGATTTAGGTTCCTGGGATATTCTTACAAGTCAAAGAAAATCCTGGGTTAATAAATCCGGATCTCTAAGTGATTTATTCCAAATACAAAAAGAAGTCGTTATAGCATTTCTACAGAGTAATGGAATTGAACTTACTCAGGTTGAAAAAGAGAATATAGCTTACATTCCAACTCAAAACCTTCAGGCATTTCTTGCATATTCCAAAGGCTTAATGCAGGAAGACGCAGGAAATTTTGAAGGAGCCAAATCGGACTTTGAAAGAGCAGTTGAATTGGATCCGCATTTCAACGATGCCGGCAGTAAACTTCAATCTTCTCAGAGTTTAGGAAAATCAGGTGGAAAAAGAGAAAAAGTTGTTAGCACTTTAAGAACTGATGATCCCGTTGTTTCATTAAGTGATAATAAATTGGTGCAAAACAGAATGTCGAATCTGAACAATAATATTACCTCTAATTTTGTCCCTGGTGTTGACAGCAGAAGTCCGGCACAAGAGGAAACTAATAAACAACAAACACTTAGTCCTCTGCCACTTCCGCCGCCTCCGCCTAATGGAAACGGCGGTTTGTAGAAATATTCGTCTATAGATATTAAATAATTAAATGTCAAAAGGAGTTTTAAATGAAGCAGTATTTTTTAAAAGTACTTTTGCTTCCAATATTTTTTTCAGGAATTCTTTCCGCTCAGGGTTTTTATTCTGCTACAAATAATTTAAGTCTGAGTTTTTCACCTATTTATGAAAGCTGGAATATTAAAGATGGTTCGAGTTTCTCCGAATTAACAAATTTATTTTCAGCAAATTATTTAGCTGCAAAAAATACAAATTTATCCCTCGTAACCCGTTATGCTTCTGTTAACGGAGATGTAAGCAGTTTAAGCGGTTTATCGGATTCTCAGATTTCTATAAATCAAAAACTTCCGGATTACAGTGTAATACTTAACGGCGGAATAAATATTCCAAGTGGTACTACTAAGTTAACTAATGATGAATTTGTAACCTCCAGGATTATAAGTCAGGATTTATTTACAATGAGAACGCCAAATTTTGGACAGGGACTAAACTTATTTCTTGGGGGAACTTGGGCTTATCCCGTTTCCGATAATTTAGTCGTAGGAGCAGGCTTATCGTACCAAATTAAAAGTGAATATCAGCCGCTTGCGGATACTTCATTAAAATATCAGCCAAGTAATGAAATTTCCTTAACGGGTGGAATGGACTATAAATTAAATAAGACATCAACGTTAACAGGCGACGTTACAGGAATTTTTTATGGAAGTGATAAAGTTGATGGACAAAAAATATTCTCATCCGGTAATAGAATAATTTTTACCGGAATGTATAAACAATATTTCGGTTATAATCTTCTATCTGTTGTACTGCAGTATAGAAACTTAGCTGTTGATAAACTTGAAGGATATTATGCAATTATTGAGAATGAAAAGTACAGTCCAAACCAGGTTTATTTAGGAGGTTCATATAGTCAGAGAATAAATTCCAATTTGAGAATAGAATATGGAGTTTTTGGAAGTTTTTATGAAAAAACTGCTGCCTTTTTTTCCGGCTATAATATATTTGGAGTTAATCTTACCCCGGTTTTTAGAATAGCACCAAGATTCCAATTGCCTGTTTATTTGAAATTGGCAACAGGTTCTGCTTCCGGAAAACCAAGCATCACTAAATTTGTAATCGGTGCCGGAATCCAATATAACATGTAAAATATAAATTGATGATTTATTAATTCATTTTTATAAACTCGGTGGTTTTAATGAAAGTGAAAATACTTTTTGGCTTTAGTAAATTAGTTCTTGTTTTCTTAACTATAATATTATTACAAGTTGATTTATCTGCTCAGACTCAAACGTTCCAATGGGTAAAAAATTTCGGCGGTACCGGATATGATGTTGGTAATAGTATTGTTGTTGATCATTTGGGAAATATAGTTTCGACAGGTTATTTTGATAGTACATTTAACTTTGGCGGATTTAATATTTCCACTAACGGCGCTTATGATATTTTTATTGCTAAATACAATTCTGTGGGTAATGTTATATGGGTTAGAACTGCAGGAGGAATTAATTATGATTATGGAGTGAGTGTTACGGTGGATAATCAAAATAATGTTTTAGTAACAGGGACTTTTAATCAAAGTGCTACATTTGATACAACAAGATTAACCGGTTATGGAGGCGATGATATTTTTGTTGCAAAATATGACCCTAACGGAACTTTATTATGGGTAAAAAAGGCCGGAGGAATTAATTATGAAACTGCTGGTAAAATTGTTACTGATAATTTAAATAATGTATATGTAACAGGCAGTTATTCAAATTCCGCAACATTTGATGATTCAACTATTACAGGCGGACAATTTTCAGAATTATTTGTTGCTAAGTATGATCCTTTAGGAGTACTGCAATGGGTACATGGCACGCAAAGCAGCGGTAACGGTGATTGTTACGGTGAAGGTATTACAATAAACAACAATAATGATATTATGGTTTGCGGTTCATTTGCAGATACTACTCATTTTAGCCCAAATGTTTTTATAGTTAGTAATGGTTCAAATGATATGTTTGTTGCAAAATACGATCTTACCGGAAATATAGTCTGGGCTAGAGGAATAGGTGGATTGGATTATTATGATGATGCTAAAAGTATAATTACTGATGGGGATAATAATATATATTTTACCGGAAGTTTTTCAGGACAGGTTTCCTTCGGTGGAATAAACCTTACAAGTCTAGCTTTCGCTGATATTTTTGTCGCAAAATATGATAACTCCGGAAATGCTGTCTGGGTTAGGCAGGAAGGGCAAATTAATGGAAATATTGGGAATGATATTACACTTGATAATAATGATAATGTTGGAGTAATAGGAAGTAATAATGAAGCTATCGGGAAAAAACAGGGGTTATTTCAAGAAATGTTCATTGGAAAATATGATAAAGATGGAAATGAAATTTGGAATAATGTGTATTCAGGATTGTCATACGTAGATGGCTATGGAATTACTGCTGACCAAAACAACAACTTAATAATCACAGGTTATTTTGACCAATCAGCAACTATTGGTGACATTACTTTAAATACTAATGGTGTTTATGATATACTAACTGCAAAAATTACAACACCTATTCTTACAATTTCGCCGGATACTTTAGACTTTGGAACCGTTCAAGTTGATAATAACTTAGTTTCCAGTATACTGCTTAATAATAATTCAAATGCTACTGTTCATATAGATAGTTTATTACTTGGCGGATTAAATCCTCTAGATTTTTCTTATAGTTTAACAGGATTTGTAGATACAATTCCTCCACTTCAAAATGAGTTATTAAATATTACGTTTGCACCGTCATTAGCAGGAAGCAGAAGTGCATTTTTAATTATAAAAAGTGATGCTGATTCAAACCCGGATACTGTACATTTAACCGGTACAGGCGGTACCCCGCCTTTATCTCTTTCTTCAGATTCACTTAATTTTGGAACAGTTGATGTTAATAGTTTTTCCGAAAGAACCTTAACCATTTCTAATTCTAGTTTATCAAATTTAATAATTGACAGTCTTACATTAGCTACCGGCAATGATACTACATTTATGCTGCCAAATATCAGTTTGCCTGATACATTACTTCCTTCCGATTTTATAAATTTAAATATTAGGTTTACCCCTACAATTGCCGGAATTCAATTAGGAGCTTTGATTATCTATAGTAATGCAATAAGCAGCCCGGACGGAGTTTTATTATTTGGAAACGGAATTGCAGGTGTAACCGTTCAGCAGTCTGATAGTTCAAGTGTGGGACAAAATGTATCTCTGGATTTAATTCCTCCAGCCGGAATTCTTTATACTACATATCAATTATTTTATAAAAAGACTGGTGATTTAACCTATCAAGTTACTAATTTGATAAACAACGGACTTTCTTACACTGCTGATATTCCATCCGATTATTCAACTGTAAGAGGAATTCAATATTATGCAGAGTTTTCGGATGGATTAAATATTGTAACTTACCCTTCTGCAAATCCTTTAACAAATCCAGCCACACTACAGTTAAAAGTTCCTCAAATGAATTATCCTTTGGAGATAAAAAAAGCACAGTATCAATTTGTATCAATTCCATTGAGTTTAAGTGCTCCTCAAATAGATTCAGTTTTAGCAGATAATTATGGAATATATGATAACAGAATTTGGAGAATATTCAGATACGATCCTGTAAATAGTACTTATGTTGAATACCCGGATTTGACTTCCGATTTTTCTCCTGGCAATGCTTTTATGCTGATAAATAAAGACGGACAAACCTTTGATGTGAAGAATGCGCAAACCGTATTTGCAAGTAATAGTTATACAATTACATTACAGCCTGGCTGGAATCAAATAGGAGACCCGTTTGCATTTCCAGTTGACTGGGATAGTGTTGGAAATTCACTATTGCTGCAGTCTCCGGTTGGCTGGAACAGGGATACTCAGCAAAATGAATTTGGTATAACTGTATTGCAGCCATGGGACGGTTATTGGATTAACAATACAACTGGTCTAAATGTTAATTTAACAATACCTCCTGTTGCAAGTTTATCAACCATAGGTAAGAAAAATTATTTAGAAAATTTGAAGAATGATGAATTTGTTATTCAATTAAAAGCAGCACTCAATTCAACCGGTTATTCCGATGATCAGAATTACATTGGAATGATGGAAACCGTTGATAAAAAACTTAATTGGCTTCAACCGCCTCCGTTTGATAATAATTTAGTTGTCGATATAATCGCTGACAATAAAAAATATGCACAATATTTAGTTAACTCATCCAAAGACGGAGCATTTTGGGACTTGGCAATTTCATCAATTAATAAGAACAAACAAGTAAATATAAATCTGGATTTAAAATCCAATCTGCCTGAAGGATTTAAAATTTGGTTCCTTGATAAAGATAGAAAAACTCCGATAAACATAATTAATAATCATTTATTTGTAAATCTACCTGATAACGGGAAGGGTAAATACAGAGTTATTGTAGGAACGGAAGAATTCGCAAAAAATAATTCAAATAATATATCATTAACTCCGGATACATATAATCTATTTCAGAATTATCCTAACCCTTTTAATCCGACAACTAATATTGTATACCAGTTAAAAGAAAAGAGTACTGTAACTTTAGAGATATATGATATACTCGGCAGAAAAGTTGCGAGCTTAATTAATAATGAAATTCAAAATGCCGGTCAGCATTCATTAATTTGGAACGGGAGAAATGTTGAAGGCAATAAAGTAGCCAGCGGAGTATATATATATAGAATTAAAGCAAATAATTTTATAGACAGCAAAAAGATGATACTATTAAAATAAAAGTTTTTCTAAACTTTAATATATTTCTCAAAAATGAATATTATATGTTTTTGATTTAATTGTTAAATATTAAATAATATTTTTATTAATTAAGGCAAACTCAAATTGGGTTTGCCTTTTGTTTTTTAAATAAATTTAAAAGTTTACTGTTAATAATTTTTGCTAATTACAATAAGAAATAACCTTATTTTAATTAGTAAAAGATTGCTTATAATATTAATTATCAGTAAAATCAAATAGTATTTATAAGTTTCGGGGACTGCAATGGAAATTCCATTCTTCAATATAGTTAAAACATTAAAATTTTATTCATTTCATGTAGATCAAAATTGAAGTGTTATAAATCTAAATTCAACGGCAGCAAATATTCAAGCAGAACTTACTTTTATAAACTTGAGGCGGGAAATTACTCAAGTGTAAAGAAAATGATTTTGATGAAATAATATGAACTTATGAATTTTTATAGTTCTTAGTGTATCAAAGTGCTCTTAGTGCCTTAGTGTTTAAATATTTTAGAAATAAAAAATATTCTAATTAAATTTGAATAAATTTATTCAACTTTAACTACAACTTTTCCAATTGTTTTACCTGACTGCAATTCTTTTACAGCCTTAATCAAATCTTTAAACTCAAATACTTTGCCTATAATTGGTTTTTCTAAATTTAGTTCTGTTATTTCATTTAGCATTCCTTTTAGTAATTCCAATCTATCATAAAGCCAGATTAAATTAAACCCTAATATTGATTTATTAGATTCAATTAATGTTAAAGTATCGTAAGTCGGTCTTGTTAAATATTTATATGCTAATCTTAAATAATTTGGCCTTGAAGTTGGTGAACTATAATCGGATAAACCATATGCAACCATTCGTCCTGTCGGTGCTAAAAAATTAAAACTGATCTTTTGAATTTTACCACCAATTGCTTCCATTATCAAATCGAGTGATCTTCCGTTTAATTTTTTTTCTAATTCTTCTTTAAAGTTTTTATTCCTAATTATAATTTCATCGTAGTTTTCATTTTCAACCACATTTAATTTATTAGCATTGCCGATTGTTCCGATTGTAAATGCGGAAAACTTTTTTGCTATTCTGTTAGCATATAACCCGACTCCGCCGGCAGCACTGTGAATTAAAACCGTATGGCCTGACTGTAAGTTTCCCATTTTTATCAGAGCATAATAAGCTGTTAACGCTTGAACAATAAATCCTGCTCCTTCTTCAAACGACCAATCTTCAGGTAATTTAATAACGTAATTTTTATCTATTACAATATGATCCGTAAATGCACCAAATCTAATTACTCCCATAATTTTATCATTTATTTCGAATTCTTTTACTTCCTTTCCTTTGTCTATAATTATACCGGAAAATTCTAATCCAGGAATAAAATCTTTTTTTGGAGCTGCTTTATATAATCCGGCAATTGTAAAAATATCGGCAAAATTAAGTCCGATTGCTTTAACTTTAATTAATACTTCGTTTTTATTTAGAGGAGGTAATTCTTCAGAAACCAACTTAAGTTTTTTAATGATCCGCTTTTTGTCATTCTGTAGGAATTTTTTATCATATCAATTCCCCTGAGAATTTATATCATAAATTTATCAAATATTATTTATTAATTTCCTAAATTAAATAATTTAAATTCTTCAGTCATCAAAATTTAAATAACAAAAAGAGAAATAATGTATATGAGACATTTACCGAATCTATTTGAAAATAATAGAAAATGGTCACAGAATATAAAAGAAAAAGATCAAAACTTTTTCAGTGAATTATCCAAGCAGCAGAATCCGGAATATCTTTGGATCGGCTGCTCCGACAGCAGAGTCCCGGCGAATGAAATTGTAGGATTAATGCCGGGTGAATTATTTGTTCATCGGAATGTTTCAAATATGGTTATTCATACTGACATGAATTGTTTGTCTGTAATTCAATTTGCGGTTGAAGCTTTGAATGTGAAACATATTATTGTATGCGGACATTACGGATGCGGAGGTGTTAAAGCTTCTGTAGAAGATAAAAATCATGGTCTGATCGATAATTGGTTAAGACATATCAAAGATATTTATTATAAACATAAAAATGAACTTGATAAATTTAATACGGAACATGATATGATAAACCGTTTGTGTGAATTAAATGTTATTGAACAGGTAAAAAATGTCTGCAGTACAACTATTGTAAAAGAAGCCTGGAAAAATGATAAAAAATTGAGCATTCATGGCTGGATTTATGGTCTGCATGACGGACTTCTAAAAGATCTTGATATTTGTATTTCAAATTTGGAAGAATTTAATCAGCTTCCTTTGTAAAATATTTAATTTTATTATAGTTGATACTTTCCCGGGGAACTAATGTTTAAGAAAATATTTATTCTTTTCATTGCAATTTTTATTTTTTCTTTTACCTCAAACTTATCTGCTCAAAATTTCAATACAAAATTTTCAAAGCGTTTTATACATGAATTAGTCACAGAAAAAAATATTGAAAAGTATATTAATCCAGAAGAATTAAAATTATCCAAAAGGTTAGGAATTAATTATAAAGATGTAAAATATAAATTTTTAATTTCTTACGGCCTTTCAGTAAATGTGAAAAAAATTATTCAAAACAATCCTAAATTATATGATATTAAATGTCTTAATCTAGACGATGATTATTATGAATTAAAATTGTTAATAAAAAATCAAAATTATACTAAAAGCTTTTTCTTCAAAGACACACTACTAATTACACCAGCAAGTTATTACTCAAGAAGCTGGGAAAGGATTGATAGCAAATATTTTATCTTTGTTGTTAGTGATAAATCTTTAACAAATTCATATGCGGTTAAAAAATTAGATGATTTTGTTGACAGTTTAGGAATAAAACTAAAACTGACCGGAAGTGAATTAGAATTGCTGCAAAAAGAAAAAATTTATTATTTCCTCTGCAGGAATGAAAATGAAGTTGAAAATTTAACCGGCTACAAAGCAAGAGGAAATTATATTTTAGCTTATGATTATATCATTTCTTCTTATAACAGTCATTACCACGAACTTTGCCATTTATTAATGAACTATAAACTGCATAATTTGAATTTATACACACTTCCGTTTTTTCAGGAAGGTTTTGCAGTCGCTTTGGGCGGAAGAGGAGGAAGAACCTCCAATGTTGTATTAAATTTAGGTGCTTTCATAAAAGAATCGGGGCTGATGAAAGTAAGTGACTTATTTACTTTTCATGATTTTAATAATGTTGATCCGTCATTTGCTTATCCGTTAAGCGGTATCTATAATAAGTTTTTAATTGAAAAAATTGGAATTGATAATTATTTAAAATTATATGAAAAATATTCAGGCTCATTTTCAGAAATCCAAAATATTCGAAATAAATAAAAATGATTTGCCTGCCGAAGAAGAATGGAATAATTATATAGATAGTTACAAATCTGAAAATACTGATATCCATTTTCCGGATGAATTTAATTATAAAGATATTGTTGCCGAGGATTCAACATTTATGTTAATCGACAATAAAACTAATTATATATTTCAAATTAAAGATTACTTGTTAATTTCATTTAATGATAAACCTAAAAATTATATAAGTTCAAAGTTTACAGAAATTTTTCCTAATGAAGATTATAATGGTGAAAGATATTTAATTACTGCAACCGAACATGAAATTTCAGTTTATGATTTATTTACGAATAATTTAATTGCAAAATACGCAGCGGGTTTTTCAACTGAACCAAATCCGGTCCCAATTAATAATAATTTGTTTACATTCGCTGTTTCAAAAAAAGTTTTTCAAAATACACTTCGCAATGCTGTTTATAGCAAATAATTGATATATTTGTATCAAATATTTTTGTAAAAAATCGCTTCCAGTTTTAGTAATTCCTAAATTATTCTGCATATATTTTGACAATTTTTCACTAATTTTAAACTATTAATTAAATTTTTTAGGGGCGATGGATTTAATTACTATTTTCATCATTTTGAGTATCGGACAGGGTATTTTTCTCGGATTTGTTTTGCTTACAATAAAGAGAGGAAATATTTCTGCAAATCGGCTGCTTGGCTTGCTGCTGCTATTTTTTGCGTTCGGTATTAGCGGTTTTGTTTTTGTCCGTTCCGATACCTACAAAGATGTGCCTTTTTTAATTGGTGTTCCATCAACTGTTATTTTTTTATATGGCCCTCTTTTTTACTTTTATGTTAAGAAATTAACTCATAAAAAAATTAAATTAAAATTTCCGCAATTTCTTCATTTTATTCCTTTTATACTTTTAGTTATTTACCGCTTACCATTTTACCTTAGCAGTAATTCTAACAAAATCGCTTCGTTAAATAATTCAAGTGCTTTTGGCGAGAATCTTATCATACTCTCTTTGCAGATTGTTCATGTTTTTATTTATCTTTTTTTCACGATGAAGTTATTAACAGAGTATGAAAGAAGAATTAAATCAACTATGTCATCTTTGGATAAAATAAATCTTAGATGGATTAAATTTGGTAATTATGCATTTTTAATAGTTTTTGGTTTGATGACGGTTTTTGTCGCCGTTTCATTTTTTGGTATCGATTTGTACCAGCATTATATTACTGTAATTCCAATACTTGTATCAATTGTAATTTTAACGATCGGGTATTTTGGATTGACTCAGCCGATAATAATTACTAACGAAAATAACGATGAGAAAATAAAGAAATATGAAAAATCATCTTTGACTTTGGAAAAAGCAGACTCTTATCTTGAAAAATTATTAAGAATCATGGAATCCGAAAAGCCTTTTTTAAATAGTAATTTAACACTTCAAAAACTTGCCGAAACTATTTCCATGCAGCCGCATCATTTATCCCAGATAATTAATGAAAGAATGCATCAAAACTTTTTCGATTTTGTTAATAATTACAGGATTGAAGAAGCAAAAAAATTATTGACTGAACCAAGAAGCGAACTGCTTACAATTTTGGCAATTGCGGAAGAAGTAGGTTTTAATTCTAAATCTTCTTTTAATGTCGCTTTTAAAAAGTGTACTTCAATGACTCCTAGTCAATTTAGACAAAATCATTCATCCTAAGTATACCAAATAATTTATTCATCATTATTTCCAACCATTCATCCATCAAAACAGTTTTAGTTTATAGGTCAATACAAATTATTGGTCTTGTACTATAATTCCGGTCGATAAAAAAGTATAACAGTAATAAGTTTACATTCAAATTTTTTATTTCTAAAACTAAAGCTGTTGATTAACAAACAATTAAAAGTATTTATTAAAGAATAATTGTCATTTGTGAATAAATATTAAGAGAATGGTATAAGCTGGAATGTATTTTACAGGGGAGAGAATCTGTTTAATTACCGGGGCTAATTCAGGGTTAGGTAAGGCGGCTGCAAAAGAACTGGCAAGATTAGGTGCAAAATTAATTCTAGTCTGCAGAAACCACGTTCGCGGAGAAAAGGCGCTCAAAGATATTGTGGAAAGCTCCGGTAATAAACAGGTTCATTTATATATTGCTGATTTATCATCTCAAAATTCAATTCTTGATTTAACTGAAAAATTAAAAAGTAATTACGAAAGAATAGACATACTAATAAATAATGCAGGAGCATATTTTTCTAAAAGACACAAAACAGTTGATGGAATTGAAGCTACTTTTGCAGTGAATTATTTATCGCGATTTCTACTAATAAATTTACTTTTGGAATCTATTCGTAAAAGTAAGCAGGGAAGAATAATTAATGTGTCCGGTGAATATCACAGGCAAGGCAGAATATATTTTGATGATTTAGAACTGCAAAAATTTTATTCGGGGGTCAAAGCTAACAGACAGGCAAAACTTGCTGATGTAATTTTAACATACGAACTATCAAGAAGATTAACCGGAACTAATATTACTGTTAATTGTATGCACCCGGGTTTTGTAAAAACAAATATTATTTTTAATGATCCCGACGCTTCTTTTTTTTCAAAGTTTCTGTACAAATTGATTTCACCTTTCATGAAAAGTCCCGAAAAAGGAGCCGAAACAATATTATATCTAGCTGCTTCTCCGGAAGTGACAAGAGTATCTGGTAAGTACTTTATAAATAAACAGTGCATAAGCACTTCAAAAGAATCTTACGATCCAAACACTGCACAAGAACTATGGAAATTAAGTGAAGAAATGCTGAAAATAAAAATCAGCAATAAATTACCGAAAGATAAACCAGTTAATAAATATTAGTAAACAGGTAAATAAATAATATGTCTTTAAAATCATTTCTCTACAGTAGAATTAAGAAAACTCTTCTTTTCATATTACTTCCTTTGTCAATCAATACGTTTTCTCAAACAAGGGTTTTCACTATAGAAGAAGCTATTAAAACTGCCTTGATGAATAATCGGGATGTAATTATAGCAAAAATGGATATTGAAAAATCGGAAGAAGCAGTAGATGAAGCATTTGGATACGCTTTACCTTCGGTTGATATTTCAGCAAACTTTTCTCATTTCCTTGAAAAGCCTAAAACTCCGTTTCCGGATTTTGAAGCATTACTTACAAATGCTACTTATAATATTCTTTTTGATGAAAATGTAATTCCACGTGATAATTCAAAATTCCGCCCGATTAATACAGCATTACAGTCCTTTGCATTATCAAACAGTTACGAAACTTCTGTTCAAATAACACAAACACTTTTTAACTCAGCAGTATTTAGAGGAATAGGAGCATCTCAAATTTATCTTGATCTTTCAAAGTCTGAATTGCACAGAAAAGTAGCTTCATCAATTTTAGAAACTAAAAAAGCGTTTTATGGAGTTCTGCTAACAAAAAGATTTTTAGAAATAACAGAAGCGAGCTATAACAACGCTTTGGAAAATTTAAAAATGTAAAAGCACTTCATTCTCAAGGTTTGGTATCCGAGTACGATGCACTCCAAGCTGAAGTAAGAGTTGAAAATATTAAACCAACTGTACAGCAAATTAAAAATGATCTTAAAAACGCCAAAAATGGTTTAAAAATTATTCTCGGAATTGATCAAAATGAAGATATCGATGTTGAAGGTGAATTTGTATATGAAAAGGAAAGTCTGCCTGAAGAATTTGAAACGATTCAAGCTGCATTAGAAAGCAATTACAGCATTTCTTCACTGAAATATAAAATGCAGGTTGATGAAGCCTTTATAGCACTGGACAGAGCCGAATACTGGCCCTCACTTTATGCATTTGGAAATTATACTTATGCCGGTTCATCCGACAATTGGAATTTTCAGAATTATTCCTCATCAATTATTGGTGTTACGTTTTCAATGAATTTGTTTAACGGTAATCGAACTAAGAATAAAGTGCAGCAGTCTGAAATTTCCTTAAAGCAAACCGGACAGCAATTATCCCAGCTAAATGATTTTATTTCGTCGAAGGTAAAAGCAAAATTAAATGAACTGATTCGTGTTCAAACAACATTAGATGCACAGGAAAGAAATGTAACTTTAGCTGAAAAAGCATATAAGATTTCAACCGTAAGATACCAAGAGGGAACAGGCAGCCAGCTGGAAGTTGAAAATGCCGACATAGCTTTAAAGCAGGCAAGAATAAACCGGCTGCAGTCGATATATGATTATATAATTGCCAAGTCTTCATTAAATGAACTACTGGGTAAAGTTGAATCAAAATATTTTGAACTATTAAAACTTAAAAAATGAAAAAGTTTATTTAAGAAAATTTAAAGAACGGAGAATAAATAATGAATTTGTTTAACTATAAATCGATAATACCGGTTTTAATCTTCTCATTAACTTCTCTTTTCTTATTCCAAAGTTGTGGAAAAGAAAAAGTTAATGCTAAAAGCATGGAAGAAATCAGGGCCGAAGAAGGTGTTCCTGTAAAGGTAGAAGTTATACAATATCAGCCTTTTCAAAAGTACATTAGTTTCTTTGCAAAATTAAACGGTATAAAGGAAGCTACAAAAGGTGCAATGGTCGGAGGAAAAATAGAAAAGATTAAAACTAAAGTAGGGGATTATGTTAAAAAAGATCAAGTAGTTATTGAATTTGCGGAAGATAATCCGGGTTTACAATATATACAGGCGCAAAATGCATTTGAAAATTCAGAAAAAACTTATCAAAGAATGAAAGTTCTTTTGGAGGCGGGAGAAACTTCGCAAGCAAATTTTGATGGCGCTGAAACTCAGTACCTAGTGGCTAAAAGAAATTACGAAGCATTAAGACAAATGTTATTTATTGAATCTCCTTTCAACGGAACAATCGTAGATATTAAAGTTAATGAAGGAGATAATGTAAAAAGCGAAGCTCATCTTTTTACTATTGCGCAGTTGACAAAAATGCGTGCTAAAGTATGGGCTTCGGAAAAGGAAATAAATGACATTAAAAAAGGTATGGGTGCAGAAATAGAATATGACGGTAAGGTTTATCAAGGTAAAGTAGTCGAAGTATCTATGGCAGCAGATCAGTACAAGCAAGCATTTTATGCCGAAGTAGAGTTTGATAATTCAAAGCTTTCATTGAAAAGCGGAGTAACAGCAGATGTTAAAATTTTAACATATAAAAATGATAATGCCATTGTAATTCCTCGAAACTTAGTTATGACAGATGAAAAAGGCGGATATGTTTTTCTTGAAAATAACGGCAAGGCAGAAAAAAGATATGTAAGCAACGGAAAAGACAGCGGAATAAATTATGAAATAAGAAATGGCTTAAGTGTAGGAGATAATTTAATCATTGAAGGCGCGGCCTTATTAGATAACGGAATAAAAGTTAAACTGATACAATAAAGGATTTTTTATGTTTCTCGCTAAATTATCAATAAACAGACCAATCATGACTACTATGGGAATCATGGTTTTCCTGATCTTTGGTTTGCTGGCATATTTTACTCTTAATTTAAATTTGCAGCCGGATGTTGAAATTCCTTATGTAACTGTTTCAACTGTTTATCCCGGTGCCGGTCCAAAAGAAATTGAAGTACTGATCAGTAAAAGAATTGAAGAATCGGTTTCAACTATAAGCCAGATTGAAAGAGTGGAATCTTATTCTTTAGATGGATTGTCTATTGTAATTATTGAATTCAAACTGAAAAAAGATGTTGATGTTGCAAACCAGGAGGTAAAAGATAAGGTTGATGAAATAATAAATGATATTCCGGAAGATGCTGAAAAACCGATTGTTCAAAAAGTAGATTTAAAATCTTTTCCTGTTGTGGATGTTGTACTTTCAGGAAATTTAGATCCGCGTGAATTATTTGAAATAGCCGATAAGACCTTAAAGGACAGATTCTCTCAAATAGAAGGTGTTGCAAAAGTTGATATTATAGGAGGACAGGAAAGAGAAATTAGAGTTGTTCTTGATAACAAAGAAGCATTTGAAAATAATATCTCACTTCCCCAACTTCTGCAGATTCTTCAAGCCCATAATATGGATATTCCCGGCGGTTATTTTAAAATTAAAGATCAGGAATATACAGTGCGACTAAAAGGTGAGTTTGCAGATCCGGAAACTATGAATAATTTACTAGTCCCAACTCCTTTCGGACCGAAAAAACTGCAGCAATTTGCAAAAGTAATGGATTACGGAAAGGATATTAGGCAGCGTGCAGTTTATTTTAATAATATTAACAAAGAGAAAGATGCAAATGTAATTAGAATGGGAATTGTCAAAAGTGCTGAGGGAAATATTGTTGAGGTTGCCGATGGTATAAAAAAAGCCTTACCGGATATAAAAGCTTCGCTTCCTCAGGGCACTAATTTAGTAATTGTAAACGATGAATCAGACTTTGTGAAAAGCAGTGTAAACGATACGATGAGTAACGTTTATTTGGGAGTAATCTTTACAGCAATTGTACTATTGCTGTTCCTTCATGATTTAAGATCAACTATAATAGTTGCATTATCAATGCCCACTTCAATTATTTCGACTTTTTTCCTCTTGCAGGTTTCAGGTTTATCTTTAAATATGATGACCCTGATGGGACTGTCTGTATCGGTCGGTGTGCTTGTAGCAAATTCAATTGTAGTCATTGAAAATATTTTCAGGTATAAAAGTTTAGGAAAAAATAATAAAGAAGCTGCGTATAAAGGAACTTCCGAAGTTGTAGTTGCTGTTCTTGCATCAACATTAACAAATCTAGTTGTATTTTTACCGGTTGCAAATATGTCTTCAATGGTGGGACAGTGGTTAAAAGAACTAGCACTAGCTGCTGTTTTTGCCACCATCTTTTCTTTAATAATGTCTTTTACCTTAACTCCGATGTTGGCTTCTCTTATTATTCCGGAAGTGAGGAAAAAGAAAAACAAGTTTGCATTATGGTTTGAAAAGATGGAGGAAAAGTCCAATATAATTTATAAGAAAATATTATCCGTTATTCTTCAAAATAAAAAGAATAGTCTGATTGCTGTATTAGGTTCGTTTTTAGTTTTTCTTGCAGTTGTTTTCACTTTTGGTCCTAAACTCGGATTTGAATTTATGGCACCTATGGATGACGGTAAAATTAGAGTAGAAGTTGAATTGCCTGAAGGTTATAATCTGGAAGCTACTTCAAAAGTTATTGGCGAAATTGAAAACCGAATAAAAAACCATAAAGAAGTCATACATATGTTAACTGATTTGGGGAAAGTAAGTGATCTTGATATAGGAACAAACATGGCGGCAATGAATGTGCAGCTTGTCGATGCTAAGGATAGAAATGTCGGATTGCAGGAAATGATTTCCGTTTTTGTTAAAGAATTAGCCGATATTCCAAATGCAAAAATAAAAGTAGATTTAGGATCTCATGTTGGCGGGCCCGGTGCTCAAATTCAATTTTATTTATTGGGACAGGATTTGGATAAGCTTGAAGAACTTAAAAGTGAAATAATGACTAAAATAAAGGATGTTCCGGGATTAATAAATTTAGATCAGAGTTCTCGGGCAGGCAAACCGGAAATAACGGTTTTCCCTAAAAGAGAAAAATTAAATGAAGCAGGGTTGTCGGTAACTGAAGTTGCTTTAACACTAAGATCCTCGGTTGAAGGAATTGCATCCTCAAAATACAGAGAATATGGAAATGAATATGATATAACAGTAACACTTAATGACAATTCAATTTCATCGCCGGAAGATATTGGAAAAATTACTGTTGTTTCGCCTGTTGTAGGAGCATTAAGACTTGCTCAAATAGCTGACATTAAATTTACACGTGGTTATACAAAAATTCTTCATAGAGATAAATTTACTACTATTACATTTACCGGCTCACCGGCAGAAGGAGTTCCCCTGGGTAATGTTACTTCTGAAATAGGTAATAGACTGGAAAGTTTAAATCTACCTCCGGGATATAGTATTAAATGGGGCGGCAATGTGCAAATGATGAATGATATGATTGCGGACATGATGTTTGCATTTTTCTTAGCAATACTTTTAACCTATATGCTCTTAGCTGCGATCCTGGAAAGCTTTTGGCAGCCGGTTATGATTATGTTAACTGTTCTGCTTGGAATGATAGGCGTTATACTTTCACTTTACATTACAAATATTGCATTTAGTGTAACCTCTTTAATGGCAATTATTATGTTGATCGGAATCGTAGTTAATAATGCAATACTAATTCTGGATTATACAAATCAGTTAAGAAGAGAGCAGGGTTATCTTCCAAAAGACGCATTATTGGAGGCATGTCCTGTAAAATTAAAACCGCAAATTATGTCAACAACGGCTATAATTTTAGGGATGCTGCCTCTTGCACTTGGGATTGGTGATGCAGGAAAAGAAATGAGAATTCCGCTTGGTGTTGTAGCAATTGGTGGTTTGGCTGTATCAACAGTATTAACACTTTTTGTAATCCCTGCATTTTATTATATAACTGCAAAGGTTAAACCTGTTAAAGAAATTTCTGATAATAAATTAGGATAACTTTATTAGTACTATAAATAATTGGGAGTAAAGCTCTTAGTTAACTAATGCCGATCATCTTTATGATCACAATTAACCCTTGCTTTACTCCTTTTTTAATTTATTAAAAATCTTTGTAATTTGCTTATATTCATACTCCTAATAATTATTTAGTGCTTTCCCAATAAATTACTTTTCATTTGTTTAAAAGGAGATTTAATGTCAATTAAAAAAAGAGTAACCGGTATAGGTGGAATTTTCTTTAAAAGTAAAAATCCGGAAAAAATTAAAAATTGGTATAAAGAACATCTTGGAATGATTGTTAATGAATATGGTTCTGTTTTTGAATTCATAAAATCTGGAGAACCGTTTGAAAAAGGTTATCTTGTTTGGAGTCCATTTAAGGAAGACACGGATTATTTTAATCCGTCTGGAAAAGAATTTATGATAAACTATAGAGTTGAGAACATTGAAGATCTTGTAGAGCAATTAAAAAAAGAAGGAGTAAAAGTTTTAGATGAAATAGAAACATATGAGTATGGAAAGTTTGTCCATATCATGGATATCGATGGAAATAAAATTGAACTTTGGGAACCAATAGACAAAGCATTTACAGATTTATATAATGATAAAACAAATAGATAAGTTTTTTAATATTTAGAAGTTTATAAAAATGAGAAAAATAATTTTATTTATTGCTTCCAGCCTAGATGGATATATTGCAGGAAAGAATGGTGAAATTGACTGTCTCTTCAGTGAAGTGAATTATTGTTTTCCCCGAATTTTTTTAGAATATTTGCGCTCTATGCGTTCTAAAAATTTAAAGATAGCCTACTTTAATTAGCTTGCAAGGTAAAAATTAAAAATATAGAAATTATTTTTAATTTTTATTTAATAAATAATATTATTAATATATTTTCAATTGTCGATTATTGTAAAGGAGTTGATCTATGTTAAATTCAGTACTGAAAATTTTTTGTTTTCTTGCATTATTTTTATTGGAAGTATTTGCACAACATAATGGGGAAATTATTTGGAATAAGACATACGGAGGAGATTCATATGATGAAGCCGATGCAGTTATGGCAACTTATGACAGTGCTTATATTGTTGGCGGATATACTCAATCATTTGGTCTTGGAAGGTTCGGCAATGCTTATATGGTTAAAACAAATCTAACCGGAGATACAATTTGGACGAGGATGTATGGAAGGGATGGAATGGATGTTTTTACTTCGGTAGTTGTTGATCCTGATAGTAATTATTTAGCTGTCGGATTTACAGATACACAAAACGATTATGAAAATATTTATGCGGTAAAAGTTAATGAAGAAGGATCTACAATTTGGGAAAAAAATTATGGAGGTACTCAAAAAGATATCGGTCATTCAATAGTAAAAGCATCTGACGGTGGATTTATAATTGCGGGTGAAACAAAATCATTTGGAAATGGAGACGCAGATGTTTTCTTAATGAAAATAAATAATAATGGAGATTCGCTCTGGTTTAAAACTTATGGAACTCTAGGTAATGATGCTGCTTATGGTATTAATTCAACTGATGATGGTGGTTATATAGTAACCGGCTTATATAATTCGGCTGATCTTTGGTTATTGAGAATAAATTCAGCAGGCGATACTTTATGGACTAAATCTATCGGCGGGACCGACTATGAAGAAGGAATAAATTCCGTAGAAACATCGGATAAAGGATTTATTACTTGCGGAAGTACAGCTTCAATACGGTGCAGGGCAACTGGATGCATATTTAGTAAAAACTGATTCCATTGGTAATGTAATTTGGCAGAAAACTTACGGCAACACAGGTTACGATGAAGGAAGAAAAGTATTGATAAAGCCAGATGGCGGATATATGATTATGGCAAATACAGATTCACAGATCCCGGGAGAATTTAATTATTATATTATCTCAACAAATGATAACGGTGATACACTCTGGACTCATACTTATGGAGGAGCAGGTACGGATAGATGTTTCGACATGCAGTTGATTTCTCCTGATCAGTATTTAATTGCCGGAACAACTTATGATCCTGTAACGGATGGTGATGCAACTTTAACACTTATTCAAGGTGAAGGTAATCCAGTTTCAGTAAATGAAACTTTACCGCCTTCAAGTTTTCATCTTTTCAATGCTTATCCAAATCCGTTTAATCCTTCTACAAAAATTAAATATACAATACCCGAATTAAAAAACGGAATGCCTGTTAATACCAAATTATCTATTTATGATATACTTGGAAAGCAAGTAGCTGTACTTGTAAATAAACAACAAACAGCAGGGGAGCATGAAGTATTATTTGACGGAGAAAATTTATCGAGTGGAATCTATTTTTATAAATTGCAATTCGGAAATCTAATTAAAACTAAGAAGATGATTTTACTGAAATAATTACTCTTATTTTTTATCAAATGAATTTGGTCGAAATATTTATCTTTCAATACCCTGCCCTAATTATAAAAAGGAAATCAGAAGATTTCCTTTGCAGGGGTTAAAAATCTTTTATCTTTGTAACAAATCATCTTAGAATTATAACTAATAAGGTAAAATGTCCATCATCAAAAACTAAAATATTTTTAATAGGTTCGGATTAATTGATCATATGAACTGCTTAACCAAATATTATTTGTATCATAATCATAACAGGTATTAAGAGATAGAATATCTAGTGATTATGCAATTAAATACTGCATTTATAACAAAAATGCATCTAAATTAATATCTTAATTTGTTTTTTACAAAATATGATTATTAAAATTTATAACTTTGCGACTTTATGAATAAATATTTAAAAACAGCAATTTATCTCGGTATTTTTACTATTGTTTATAATTTAATTGAAGGGATTGTTTCTGTTGTTTTCGGACTTCATGATGAAACTTTAGCATTGTTAGGTTTTGGTGTTGACAGTTTTGTAGAAGTTGTTTCCGGAATCGGTATCGTTCATATGATAATCAGGATAAAATTAGCGGGGATAGAAGAGAGAGATAAATTTGAAAAAACTGCACTTCGAATCACAGGAACAGGATTTTATATTTTGACTGCAGGTTTAATTGCAGGCTCAATACTAAATATAATTTATGATATCAAACCACAAACTACTTTAGTTGGAATAATAGTTTCCATCATTTCAATAATAACAATGTATATTTTATTGAAGGCTAAATTAAATGTTGGAAAAAAATTGAACTCTGCCGCAATAATTGCTGATGCGAACTGCACTAAAACGTGTTTTTACTTATCTTTCATTTTACTGGCATCAAGCGGTTTTTACGAATTATTTAAGATTGGATATTTTGATATTTTAGGAAGTCTCGGAATAGCATATTACGCATTTAAGGAAGGTAAAGAAGCCTTTGAGAAAGTTCGAACCGGCGAAATAACTTGCTGTGATGATGATTGTTAAAATTTTATCAAACTTGATATAAATAAATGTTGTTGTTATAAATTAATTATTTTTTTGTTGCTTTCGAATTTTTTGCAGACTATCTTTATTGCACTTCAAAAATTCTTCTCGTGATTTTTCAAATTCTGTCTTATTAATTTAATTACCATATAGGGAGGTTTATATGTTTAGAAAAATTATTTTCTTTTTAATTGCAGGTTTTATTGTATTGCCTGCAATAATAAAAGCTCAGGACAACAGTCAGGAAGAAATGTCTCCGGAACAAAAAATTTGGATGGATTATATGACTCCGTCTGAAGCGCATCAAATGATGGCGAAATTTGAGGGTGATTGGAAAACAAATATTAAAATGTGGATGGATCCAAATGCCGATCCCCAGGTATTTGAGGGGACAACTCACAACGAAATGATTTTGGGCGGAAGATATATAAAATCTGTTAACAAAAGTATAATGATGGGAATGCCGTTTGAAGGTGTTATGATTGAGGGATTCGACAATGATAAAAAAGAATATACTTCAATTTGGATAGATAATTTTGGAACAGGAACAATGATAAGCAAAGGTAAATATGATGATGAAACCGGTAAGGTAATAATGTATGGAACATCATATGATCCTGTTAAAAAAGAAGATGTGAAATTCAAACAAACATTCGAACATCAAGGAGATAATAAAATGGTAATGGAAATGTTCATGGTCGATGAGAATGGACAGGAAACAAAATCGATGGAAATAAATTACTCTAAAGATTAAGCTAAGATCATTAAAGGTATGATTATAAATAGTCATACCTTTTATTTTTAAACAAAGTCATTTTCAAATTGTCTTACCTATTTACCTTAATATAATCTTAAAATTAAATTAACAGCAAATTAACACAGTCAATATATATTTAAACTAGAGTAAATTTATTAAGTGTTAATTAAAGGGATAGAAATATGAATAAAAAAGAGATTGAAATCTGATTTTGAAGTTCGGGAACTTACAAATTACTTTGATAAGAAAATAGATTTTACCTTTTCATTTTTTGTAGTAATCATTTTCTATGCTTTATTTGAATCACTTGAGATATTTAAAAGAAACTTAAAAATAGTTCTTAAATAAATTTATTAAAGAATATATTTCATGAAATAAAAAAACCCGAATACCAGGCGGTACCGGGTTTTGTTCTTTCAACCATCAAGGGCAATGGGGGGATACCCTTGAACGAACAATTCTAAGTTAACAAGTTATTTTATTAAACACAAAAAATTGTAGTAGTAATTATTACAAAAATAATCATTAAAGCAGAAAATTATTCAAATTCATTAATAATAAAAAGGTTTTTAATAATAATAAGATTTCACGAACAATTCCAATCATTAATTGCTATCTATTATTATATTCACATTTTAATCAAAATATTATATTATCGCGTTTTAAATACTTAAATAATTTGCAAATTTTGTATATTTCTGCTGTAATTTGAAAAAATTAAACTTGTTTCTGCCAGCCTGAAAATATTATTCAGCAAGGGTGATGATTAGACTTGAAAATAATTTTAGTAAATTATTTCAAATACGTTTTAATAAAATGAATACAGCTATAATTAAGGAGGATTTAATGGTAAAAAATATAGTTAGATTTTTTATGTTTGTAACATTAATGGTTTTTTCTTTGAACTCGATTTCAAACGCACAATATAGAGACGGTAATAATTATCTTGGTGCCAGTATTGGACTTTCGTTTTTGGGAAGTGCTCCTCAATTTGGAGTAAATTTTGAACATGCAATAAATGTCCAGGATTTCGGTATGGTTGGAATAGGCGGAGTTTTTAGATACTGGGGTTATTCCGAAACTTATTTTGATGGTAAATGGAGTTATACTAATGTACTTATAGGGGCACAAGGAAATTATCACTTTAAAGTTGGTAATGAGAAATTAGATCCATACGCTGGAATTGTATTAGCATATGATGCCGGTTCGGTTAGCTGGTCCGGTCCGAATTCTATTTACAGTTCTCCATCAAGCGGCGGATTGTGGGCTGCCTTACAAGGCGGAATTAGATACATGATTTCACCTCAATGGTCTTTAACGGCTCGTGTAGGTTTTGGTTCACTAAGTTATGGTGCTCTTGAAGTGGGTGCTGATTATAAATTTTAAAAATATTAAATTTATTTTTATTAGCTCGTTAGTTTAATATTAACGAGCTTTTTTATATTTTTATAATAAAATTAAATAAGGGGGAGGATATTAAAATGGGGAAGATAATTATGGCTCTTTTCGTATCATTTTATTTGCCGGATGTTTCAGCTCTTATTAAAACCAAAATATTTATAAATCCAAAGAAAAATACATTAATAAGTTTAACGATTTTGCAGTGAATACAGATTTATAATCGAACTTAAAAATGGTAGTACACTATTTTCAAAGAATGGAGCACAAATTAAAAATGATACAATGTATTATCCAATTCAAAAAAAACTCGTTAAAGAAAACTTAATTATTGATTTAAATGATATTAATAAAATCGAAACAAACGGAATTATTAATCAATCGGCGATTCTTCATTCAAAGAACGGAGAAAATATAATTGCCGAAAATGTACGTTCAAAAAAGATTTATTAACATTTAATCAAATAGAAAAGAATACAATACAAAATCCTATTCCATTGAAATTAATAAATGAGGTCAAATCAAAAAATCATTGGCTTGGAATTCCTGGTGGCTTTGTTATAGGTTGCTTAACAGGCTTTGTTATTGGAATATCAGGAACTTTCCCAACATATGAAGGCGGAATGACAAAATCCTATAATAGAGCAACTTCAACATTTTTGGGACTTATTTTAGGTGCTGTCGTTGGTCCGGTTGTGGGATGGATAATTGGTGTTAATAAAGTTTATCAATTCCATTAAAAATTATTTATCAATTCAGTTTTAATATAAAAATTTTAGCTGTTTTGTTATAAATCCTGTTTATTTAAGCAATAAAATGAATCATAAGAAATCAACTTAAATATTCAAATTCAAGATCGTGTCATTTACCACACCTTTAATCTAATTAACTGCCTAAATTTTATTTCAACTAAATTTATATTCTAAGTAATTCTTAAGGGGAAAGCAAAATAAAATCTGAATTAAAGGAGATAAAAATGAAAAACAAATTAATTTTTTTGATGATACCGGCATTTCTCATTGGTTTTTTCGGCTGTTCATCAAATAAAAATTCAAATGTACCAAAAACAGAAAAAGATACATTAAGTACTGTTTATTTTGGAACAACAGTTTCAGATCCATTTAGGTGGCTGGAAAATACTAACTCACCTAAAGTTAAGAAATGGATAAAAGATCAAAATGATTATACAGATAAAGTCCTTTCTCAGTTTAAGCAGGGTGATGTTATTAATAAAAGAATTAAAGAATTATCCACAACATCAGCTGAACAATTTTCTCCACAAATAAAAAACGGAAAATTATTTTTTGAACAGTTCACACCTCCTCAGGCCCAGCCGGTTGTTGCATACAAAGATTGGCCGAATGGTGAAACTAAAGTTTTAATAGATCCGAATAAAAGTGAAAAAAATATCGCAGTTACCGGATTTTGGCCTTCACCAAAAGGTAATTATTTAGCTTACGGTTTAGCTGAAGGAGGAAACGAAGCTACAACTATTCATGTTATGAAAGTAAGTGATGGTAAAACTCTAACTGATTCACTTCCGTTTGCAGGCGGCGGAGCAACTCCCACCGGAATGGTTTGGGATGCAAATGAAAGAGGATTAACTTATGTAAGATTACCATTACCTGAAACTGTACCGGAATCAGAGTCTCAGTTTTATGCTGCACTTTATCATCACAAATTGGGTGATCCGTTTAAAGATGACAAATTAGTTTTTGGCAAAGATTTATCAAAGGTTGCTGAATATACTTTCATATCTTCGGAAAATGGCGAGCATGCCGCAATGTTTGTTCATTTTGGAGATGGAAATCCTGATTATGTTTACTTAAGAAAAGGAATTGAAAATTGGGAAAAAGTATTAGGTCCTGATGATAATGTTAGAGTTGCTTCAGAAGTTAATCCCGGTGCAGCTTGGGATGGGAATAACTTATTAGTTATAGCATATAAAGATGCACCTTTAGGTAAACTGTTGTCTGTTAGTGAAAATGGGAAATCAATAACCTTAGTTGAACAGGGTGATTGGGCTATGAACTCTGTTTCACCTGTTAAAGGCGGTTTCTTATTGACAAAAGTGCTTGGACCGGCCTGGAAAGTCGATCAATATGAAAATAATGGTAAAATGATTAGAACTTTAAATTTACCAAAAAGTAATATTCACATTAGTACAATTGCCTCTTCCAGCAGCTCAGATCAAGCATTAATTACTTATTCCGGTTGGACAACTCCCGGAACATGGGCCCAATTTGATTCAAACAACGGTAATTTAAAAACTATTTTTCAAGTTAAACCATCAGGAGATTATTCCAAAGTAAAAGTTCAAGTTATTGATGCAGTTTCTAAAGATGGAACCAAAATTCCTGTTTCGGTTTTATATATGGAAGGAACTACACCAAACGGAAAACGTCCGACTATAGTTTACGGTTATGGAGGTTTTGGAATACCTACCTCTCCAAGATTTGTTGGTCCTTATTTAGCATGGCTGGAAAATGGTGGTGTAATGGCATATGCTAATATTCGAGGCGGCGGAGAATTTGGAGAAGGCTGGCACGAAGCAGGAATGTTAGGAAAAAAACAAAACGTTTTTGATGATATGTATGCAGCCGCTGAAGCAATGGTAAAAAATAATTGGACAGATTCGCAGCATCTTGGCATACTCGGCGGATCTAACGGCGGATTATTAATGGGTGCAGAATTAACACAGCATCCGGATGCTTTTAAAGCAGTCGTAAGTTTTGTAGGAATTTATGATATGATCAGAAATGAATTGTTCCCAAATGGACAATATAATATTAGCGAATATGGAACTTCTACTAATGAACAAGATTTTAAATGGCTTTATGCATATTCACCTTATCATAATATTAAACCTAATACTGCTTATCCTGCAACTTTATTAGAAACCGGAATTAATGATCCTCGTGTTGCGTCATGGCAGTCATGGAAATTTGCTGCAGCATTACAGGATGCTAACTCAGGTGATAATCCTATTTTATTATTAACAAGAATGAATGAAGGACACGGTGTTACGGCTTCATTCAGTCAAAGAGTTGGTAATACAGGTATGGCATTAACCTTTTTTGCACATGAGTTGGGATTAAAAGTAAAATAAATTATTTTGATTACCGGAACTTTCAAAAATTAGAAAGTTCCGGTTTTTTATGTCCTAAAAGTCTTTGAAATTTTTATGAATATAAGAACTGCAACAGAATCCGATTGGGTGGAAATAATAAATATTTATAATCATGCAGTAGATGAAAAATTTTGCACTGCTGATACTAAACATGTAACAGTTGAATCAAGATTGAATTGGTTAAAAGAACATTCCGAAAATCAATATCCAATATTTGTTTATGAAGATGAAAATAAAATTCTTGGCTGGTGCAGTTTAAGTCCGTACAGAACCGGAAGAGAAGCCTTAAAAACAGTTGCGGAAATAAGTTATTATATTCACAAAGATTTTAGAAGAAAAGGAATTGGCAGTAAACTAGTCCTTTATACAATTGAAAAAGCAAAGCAAATAGGTTTTAAAAATCTGCTGGCAATTTTATTAGATAAAAATAATACAAGCATTAATTTGCTGGAAAAATTCGGATTTAAAAAATGGGGACATTTTCCTGATATTGCACATTTTGAAAATGATATTTGCGGGCAATTTATTTACGGAAGAAAAATTTAATTATTTAAAATAGTTTAATCCATATTTAATTTTTCTTTTATTTTTTTGATTGTTAGCGGAGCGCTGCCTTCATAATGATTATTTACATTTAAGTAGACATCAACTTTTCTTTTCTGCAGATCAATAAGCAATTCTATTATTTTTTCTAGTTCCTTATCTCTGTTAATATAAATTTTATTCCAATTCTCATTACTTATTTTTTCTATTCCGCTTCTATCAGGTCCATGCAGCCGAATAATTGCCATGTCTCTTATAAAATCTTTACTCAATTTATAAATATTTAAAATTGAAGGCATAAAATAACCTTCCAGAAATACATTTGTTATTCCAAGCTGATCGAGAAATTTAAAATATGAACTGGTAAGATAATTTGGATTTCTTAATTCAATTGAAATTTGCGGAGAGTCTTTTGGAATTTCATTATAAAAATTAATAAATTGATTCTGAAATTCAGCAAGTCCGGACATTTTTTGTTTATTAAGATATTCAAACTGAAAAATTAAAGAAGCAGTTCGTTCTTTTATAGGTTTAATTGAATCCAAAAATTGTTCAAACAAATCAACTGAAAGAAAATAAGGATTCTTTTTTAATGGAATAGATTTACTTCTATTGTAATAATGAGTTAATGTTAATGAATTTGGAACCTTAATTGTGAACTTAAAATTTTTCGGAACCGAATTTTTATAAGCTTCAACATCTTTGCTTTTAGGTAAAACAACATTTTTATCAAACAAAGACCAAAACCATTGATCTACTTCAACTGAATTAAAATGTTTCGAATATTCTTTTAAGTAATTTAATCCTTCTTTTTCAGGATAAATTAATCCCTTCCAAGACTCATATTTCCAGCTGCAGGTTGCAAAATTCAACTTACTCATGAATAAACTTCTAAATGTTGGTTTATTGTAAAAACGATAAAAATCTTAAAAATTTCAAATTTTCAAGTCACACAGAATTAATAATATTATTATATTAAAAAATAATTTGCTTAAAAATAAATAATTCCGTAATATATTTATACTTCTAAGCTGTTGTTATATATACTATTTAGAGCTTTAAAATATTAAAATTTTTACTTTAGTGCTTTTTAAACTAGGGCACTTCTTTAAATTCATTCGAGCAATAATATCTATTTTTATTGAATTTGGGGTTGCCTAGAATTATTGTTAATATATTAGAGTAATTCATACTTAGGGTAGTGACCGAACGTAAAAGATTACACTATTGATTGTTTGAGGCAGCCTCAAATAAATTTTTCAGGGGAGAAATTATTATGTTAACATTTATTACAATTTCTTTAGGCTTAATTACTATATGGATTTGGTTAAATATTTTAATGAAAATGAATCGAGAAAAAAATAGGATAAAATAAAAATGATAATACTTTTAAGATTTTAATTACTCTTTTAATTCAATTCTGCCTTTCAATATTACATCTTCAAAAATTAAATTAATTAAAAAATATTATTGTATAAAAAAGTAAAATGTCTTACTTTTAAAAAACAAAAATTCCCCAAATGCGAAATTGGGGGGGACAAATTTATTCTAATTTTTAAAATTTTCGCTGATTTATAAATATTCCTTAATAATTTTAAATGATATAGGGGTGAAACTTTGAAAAGATTGATACTCTTCTTTATTGTAATCTTATATAATATTGCATTTTCGCAAAGTCTCATTAATCTTTATAAAAACTATATACCAAAAGATGCGATAAAAAACTCTGTTGATAGAAATACAATTGAATCAAATATTGAAGCATATTCTCAAATAAATCCTGATTTAATCTATTATTATTTGAATTATTTGGATGCTTTTTTCAATAAGAGAATTCATAACCTGGACTCAAATTATATGAATATTCTTAATGATCGAAAGAATTATTACTCATTTAATAAATCTTTATGGGCAGATAAACAAATTGATGAGATTAATAATAAAGTTACAGATACAAATGACCTAGAAAAAATATTTAGAAAATGGGAGATGAAATACGAGTTCCAAGGATTCGGGACAGATGAATATAATCCGCCTAAAAAAATAAAGTCATTGCCGATTGATTCCAATATGGTAGAGTATTTTGATTATGTATATTATTCGAAAAATAAGGAATCATATAACTATTCGAAAAACTATAAAGATTATGTTGCTAAAGCTATTAAAGATACTGTTAAGAAATTAAATGAATTAAATCAAAATTTTGATCATTTAAACAGCAGCGATCAGAAAAAATTTATTAATGATATTGAAAACTATTATTCCATTGTTGGTGACAAAAATAATAATCGATATAATATTGCGACGAATTTTGATGCTAATGTTCCTGTAATAAAATATTATCAATATAATGCTGCCGATTACCAAACCCATAGTAATTTATATGTATCATTTTATCAGTATCAAACTAAGTTCAATTTTTCATTAACCGTTCCAAGAATATTGGAAAATACTTTTAACTATGAAGAAAAGATTTTACCGACATTTACGGAACCCAAAACCTTTTCCATTCCAATCCAAATCGAACATAGTCATAAACAATTTTTTGGCTTAGGATATAGCTGGGCTGTCAGAAAAGAAAAAACACCTTTTTCAAGTATTAGGTTTAAATTTCTTTATACTAAATTGAATTCCAATATTATAGATACTTTGCAAGGGAAAGAATTTTATACATTCCCATATACTATTGTTTCAGGAACAGAAAAATATTATTATGCCTATTCTTCCAATGGTTTAAATAATTTAAAAGAATTATTTTTATCATTTCAAATTTCTAGTCCTGTTTATTATTTAACAAGTAATCTTTCTGTTGAAACAGGAGCATTGATAGATTACTATAAATATAGCTATTCTTATTCTATCACAAAATCCGATATTCATGAAAAGAATGGGGAAAATATAATTTTAAGTGATAAAAAAATAGAACAAAATTATAGTGAAAATAAACTTGGTGTTTATCCGTTACTAATTTTTCAGTATGAATTTTTCAAGTATTTTCGGATTTACTATCAAGGCGTATTTCATAAAAAAGGATTTATTCCAACTTACGGAATTGACTTGAAGTATGACTTGTAAACTGGTTTTTAAACCTTAATTGTTGAGGCGTATTTAAGAATGAGATATCTTAATACGCCTTTTTTATGTAATCCGGAATAATTTGCTAAACTCTAAATATTAATTATGCAAAAAAAATAAAATTATTTATCTTAAAGTAAATTTCTTGTAGTTATTTCTCGCTTTTTCATTATTTCGTTAAATAGGTAAAATTTATGAATTCCATTGGTCTATCATTTGTGGATTGGCTGATTATTGCAATTTATTTTGCATTTGTAATCGGCTTAGGGTTTTATCTTAAAAAATTTACTAAAAGTGAAGAAGACTTTTTTCTGGCGGGCAGAAAAAATAGTTCATGGGTAGCCGGTTTAGCATTTTTATCTGCTAATCTTGGTGCGCTTGAATTAATGGGAATGACGGGAAATACTTTTAAATATGGAATGTATGTTGCACATTTTTATTGGATAGGTGCAATTCCTGCAATGCTGTTTCTAGGAATTTATATGATGCCTTTTTATTACAGCAGCAGGATCAAATCAGTACCCGGATATTTAAAACTTCGTTTTGATGAAAAAACAAGAGTACTTAATGGTTTTGCATTTGCTAGTAATGACTCTGCTTGTTTCCGGAATAAATCTTTATGCAATGGCTTTGGTGCTACATACTTTTTTAGGCTGGAATTGGGATATCAGTATGTGGGCTTCAGCTATAACAGTTGCATTTTATGTTGGATTAAGCGGCCTTTTATCAGCAATCTTCACGGAGATAATTCAATTCTTTCTAATTTGGTTCGGTTTATTTTTAGTTTCAATATTAGGTATTCTAGAAATTGGTAGTGTACACGAAATTTTTGCAAGAATTCCCGAATCGTTTAACCATCTATGGGCTAACTCTGCAGATCCTTCAGCTAATGGAATGATGGTCTCTTGGGGCGGGATTGTTTTAGGATTAGGATTTGTACTTTCATTCGGATACTGGACAACCGACTTTTTAGTTGTTCAAAGAGCATTTTCTGCTAAAGATTTAAGAACTGCGAGAATGACTCCGATCCTTGCATCATTTTTTAAAATGGCAATTCCTTTTATTGTAATTTTAGCAGGACTTATTGCTATTGTTCTTGCAAACGATCCTCACAGCGGATTTGCACTTTTAAAAGACGGCGGACAAATAAATTATGACTCTGCACTTCCTTTATTAATTGCAAGGTATTATCCCAGTGGATTAATTGGTTTAGGTGTTACAGCCTTACTTGCAGGTTTTATGGCAGGGCAGGCAGGCAATATTAGTGCATTTAATACGGTTTGGACATATGATATTTACAAATCAGTTTTAAATAAAAATGCAACCGATGCACACTTACTTTGGATGGGAAGGGCTGCTACAATCGTTGGAGTTGCTATTAGTTTGGTTACAGCTTACTGGGCTAAAAGTTTTCCAAGTATTATGGATTATATGCAGGCAATATTTTCTTGGGTTAATGCACCGCTTTTTGCTACTATGCTTTTAGGAATGTTCGTTGTTTGGATAACTCCGAACGGAGCATTCTGGGGTTTAATTGCAGGTATGGGTTCATCTTTTACTCTTTATCTTGCTGTTAAATTTAATTGGATAAACCAAAGCATTATAACAATGTCAAATGCATCAAGTGTTATGGCTGCAAACTTCTGGCGTGCCTGGTGGGCATGGGTTATTTGTTTTTTGGTTACTATTCTAATCAGCATTTTTACAAAGAAAAAACCGAAAGAAGAACTTGTTGGATTAGTAAAAGGATTAACCGAAGAAACAGTTGCAAAAGATGTTGTTATTTATAAAAAACCGGAATTCTATGCAATCATATCTTTCATAGTTTTAATAATATTAAATATTATTTACTGGTAAAGGAGTTTAATAATGAAACCTATCTGGTATTTTGTAGGATTAATTTTAGCTATAATGGGAGGAATTATTTTAATCTCCGGGATTGTAAATTTAATTAATCCGCCTGAAAGTAAAATAGTATTGTCTGAAAAACATCCCGACATATGGTGGGGCGCAATTATGCTGGTGGTAGGTATTATTTATATTATAAAAAATAGGAAAGTTAAAATAGAATAAGAATTTTATCAAAAAGTTTGATCTATTTTTAATTTAATACTTGCAGGGGGTATTCATGCAAAATGAAAGTTCAGGAGAGAACAAACTAAATACAAATCCTAATAATGAAATCAACTTTTCCGAAGTGGATTATGATACAGTAACAGATAGATTAAGAAAACATCAAGATCTTTATTATGCGGTTATAGGCGGATTTCTCTCAATGTTAATTAGTGCAATAATCTGGGCGATTATTACTGTTGCAACTAAACATCAAATTGGCTACATGGCTATAGGTGTTGGTTTTTTAGTAGGATTAACTGTAAGGTTTTTTGGTGCTGGAATTGATAAGATATACGGAATTATTGGAGCATTATTTGCATTATTTGGATGTTTGTTAGGAAATTTATTTAGTCAAATTGGATTTATATCTATAGAACAATCAATTGGTATTGTCGATGTCGTGTCGCTTCTTAAATTAGAATTGATACCCGAAATTATTGCACAATCATTTCAACCCGTTGATTTGTTATTTTATGGATTTGCTTTATATGAAGGTTATCGTTTTTCCTTTAGACCTGTTACAAAAAATTTATTTGAAAAATTAAAAAATCCGGAATTTGAACCCTTCTCTCCCAAATCAAATTTAAGAAAACCAATAGCTGTAATTAGTATTATTTCAATTGCAGTTTTTTATATTATTATTTCTAGGAATATAAACGGAGTTAAAACTTTTTATTATGACACAGGTGAGAAATTATCGAAAGGCCAAATCCAAAATGGAAATAGACAGGGGCAATGGATATCTTGGAATAAGAATGGCTCTAAACAGTCCGATGGATTTTTTGTCGATAATGAGCCTGACAGCATTTGGAAATGGTATAATGAAAATGGGAAGGTAATAAAAATTGGGCATTATAAAAGGGGATTAGAACATGGTACTTGGATAAATTATTTTGATTCTGGAATAGTCTCTGATTCGGTTTATTTTCTTGATGGCAGGATGTATGGTTTAACCAAATCATATTATCCCGATGGTAAATTGTTTATGAAAGGTTTTTATAATAGAAATGAATATGACAGTACCTGGGAAATGTACTATGAAAATGGTAAACTAAAATCTTTTGGGAACTACAGGGATGGAGGTGTATACGGCATCTGGAAACTTTATTATGATACCGGAAAATTATCTGAAATTGATCGCTATATTTCTAATAATTCTATTGAAATTATTGAGGCTTGGGACTGGACAGGAAAACATATAGTAAGAAAAGGAAACGGTATTTATCAAAATTATAATAATTATGGAAATTTATTAAGCCAGGGGAAAATTAAGAACGGGAAAAAAATTGGTGTATGGATTAATTATTATGAAAACGGAAAAATTAAAGAGAAAGGTCATTTTGAAAATAATGTTTATTTTATTGATAGTTATTATAAACGCAATGGCGAAAAGTTAATTCAGAATGGTAAAGGAATATATTCCGTTTATGCTGATGATGGTAAAACAATAATTTTAAATGGAAAAGTTCTAAATGGATTGAGAAACGGTACATGGAATGTTTTAAATCCTTTAAGCCAAAACGTAATTCAAACATTAAATTATGTAAAAGGAAAAATGAACGGAATACAAGAAACTTATTACGATTCCGGAGAACTAGCTTCAAAAGGATTAATGGAAAATGATTTAAAAGAAGGTGAATGGATTTGGTATAATGACAATGGAACTATTAACTCAAAGGTGAACTTCGTTCACAATAAGAAAGATGGTAAACAAATTTTATGTGATAACTATGGTGAGACATTAAAAGAAGAGTACTATGACAAAGGGAAATTAATTAAGGAACTCATTCTCTAAATATTAAGTCTCCTTTTAAAATTTTAGTTTTAATTTATTGATTTGCAAGTAATTCGCTGATTCAAAATACTTTTTTTATTTAATTAAATTTAATGTTAAGAAATTCAAATATCATTTTATGTGTAATATTTAAATTTTTTATCCAACTCCTCAATTATTTTAATACTCAAAATAAAGAAAAAGCCAAAAAATCCGATAATATAAGTAAAAATTCACCGCTGCCTATAGAAAAGGTGAAGAATAATATAAATCCGGATAACTTATATTTTGGGAAGAACATTAAAAGATAGCCAAATTCGAATACTTTTGATTATTGATGATCAAAAGATTTCAGATATTCTTCAAACCGAAATCAAAAAATCATACAAAAAGAGTATATGTAAAGGATTAAATTCAAATTCAGAAGTAATTGAACAACTTGATCAATTTCATCCTGATATAATTATTTATTATTTATTAAATGAAAACCCCACATGTAAAATTGTTTTTGATAAAATAAATTCAATTGCTTTTCAAATTCCAATAATAATATTATCTACTTATAATAAAGAAGATGAAGCAATAAAATGTGTAGAAGAAGGTGCGGCGGACTATATTTTAGTTGAACAGTTGAAAAGAATTAATCCGGCAATTTTAAATGCAGTTCGAATTAAAAATGATAGAATAGAATTAAAACATTCCGAACATGATTTAAACGAATATGAAAAATATATAAATAAATACAGGCAGTGGGAAAAAAATATTCCGGGTATGGTTTATCAATTTGTTCTGCGTCCTGATGGAAATTATTCATTTACTTATGTTAGCTCAGCTGCACGTAATTTATTTGGGGTAGAGCCTGAAGTTGTCGTTCAGGATATTAATAATTTACTTGATATTGTTCATCCGGATGATTATGAAAAATTGACTAAAGCTATTTTTGATTCTGCAGCAACCTTAAAAACTTTTAAACAAGATTCCCGTTTTTTAATCAATAATGAATTAAAATGGTATAGATTTATTTCTCAGCCGAAACTTCAAGCTAACGGTGAAATAATTTGGGATGGTTTCCTGATGGATAATACCGAAAACAAACATCTTGAGGATGAACTTGTAGAAGAAAGAAAACAAATTCAATTGCTTTTGGGCGAGCTTAAAAAATACAGCGGTAATGATGAAAATATAAATGATAAGCCTAATTCAAAAACAAAAGAAAAAAATAATGTTCATTATAGTTATCCATTTATTACCAAAGCTTTAACTGATCAAAGCCGTTTCAATATTTTAATGGATAACATGCCTGAGTCAATTTATTTTACAGATACGGAAGGCAGATTTATTAAGGTAAATAAACATTTTGTAAATAAGGTTGGTGAGACATCAGATTATAGTGTAGTTGGGAAAACTGCTTTTGATTTCTTCGATCCGGCTCATGCTAGTGAATCAAGGAATGATGAATTAAACATTATCAAAACCGGAAAACCAATTATTAACAAAATTGAAAAAGAAATATGGCCTTCCGGCAAAATTACATGGGTTTCCACTACTAAAGTTTTATTCAATGATAGTAATAAAAAGATATTGGGTACATTTGGAATTTCAAGAGATATTACCAAATCTAAATTAATGGAAGAGGCATTAGCTCAAGAACATAATCTAATGAGAGAACTGATTGATGCAATTCCGGAAAGAATTTATGTAAGAGATAATAAAGGCAAATTTATTTTAAATAATACTACTGATCTTCAATTTTACGGAATTAAATCTCAAGAGGAAATTAGAGGTAAAGATGATTTTGATTTCTATGATAAAAACTATGCTTCGGAATTTTTGGAAGAAGATAAAGCAATAATTCGAACAAGGATGCCTGTTTTAAATAAGGAATCAAAATTGAGAAATTCTTTGGATGAATATAAATGGTTCGTTTCAACTAAAGTTCCATTAAGTAATATTCATGGTGAAACTTCAGGGATGGTTGGTATTTGTCATGAAATAACTAACCGAAAAAAAATGGAATCTGCTTTAATTGCCAGTGAAGAAAAACTATCCAATACGCTAAAAATTGCAAAAATTGCTTATTGGGATTTTGATGTAGTTCAGGATAAATTCACATTTAATGATCAATTTTATGCTTTACTGAGAACAACTGCAGAAAAAGAAGGCGGATACCAAATGTCCGCAATACAGTATGCACAGCGTTTTGTTCATCCGGATGATGCATATATTGTTGGTAAAGAAGTTCAAAAGTCAATTGAAACAACCGATCCGAATTACAGCAATCAACTGGAACACAGAATCATATACGCGGACGGAGAGGTAGGTTATTTTAGTGTAAAATTTTATGTGATTAAAAATGACAAAGGTATAACTGTAAAAACATTCGGTGCCAATCAAGATATTACAAAGAGAAAAAAAGCTGAAGATGCATTGGCGTCAAGTGAATATTTTTTAAGAAAATCACAAAAAATAGCTCAGCTAGGGTCTTACAGTTTAGATCTAAATACAAGTATTTGGGAAAGTTCTGAAATATTAAACGAAATATTTGGATTTAAAAATAATGCACCCAAAGATTTAGATGAATGGGTGAACCTTATTCATCCTGAAGACAGAGAAAATGTTGTAGAAGATTTTAATAAAAAGGTTTTTATAGAACATCAAAGATTTGAAAAACAATATCGTATTATAAGATTAAGTGATAATCAGGAAAGATGGATACTAAGCACCGGGGATCTTGAATTTGATAACAATGATAATCCGGTGAGATTAATCGGAACAACACAAGACATAACGGAACGTGTTTTGAGAGAAAGAGAAAAACATGAACTTGAAAAGCAATTAATTATTAGAAATAAAGAACTGGAAAAAACACTTCAAAATTTAAAACAAATGCAAGGCACTGTAGTTCAATCGGAAAAGATGGCTTCAATTGGTCAACTTACTGCTGGAATTGCTCATGAAATAAATAATCCGCTGGCTTTTGTATCGAGTAATATTAACAGACTTAAAGAATATTTCGAGGATACAATTCTGCTATTAAATAAGTGGATTGAATTAGGCCATAAAATTAAAACTGAAAATAAATGGATACAGGATTTAAGTACTATAGAGGAATTTTCTGAAGAGATTGATCTTAATTTTATTCTTGAAGATTTTGATTCCATGTTAAAAAGTATAAATGAAGGTACTCAAAGAATTAAAAAAATTGTTGAAGGATTAAGAGGGTTTGCTCATATATCTGATGCTTCCTTTGCTGCAGCTTCCATAAATCAAGCAATAGATGATACTTTAACAATTGTTTGGAATGAACTGAAATATAAAGCCGAAATTAAAAAAGAATTTGACGATTTGCCCGAGATAATTTGTAATATCGGAGAAATTAAACAAGTTCTTGTAAATTTACTTGTAAATGCTGCTCATTCAATAAAAGAAAAAGGTCTAATCAGTATTTCAACAAAAACAGCCGGCGAATGGGTTTTCATTAATATTAGAGATACGGGCAGCGGCATTTCAAATGAAAATTTAAAACGTATTTTTGATCCATTCTTCACTACTAAAAAAATAGGGAAGGGAACAGGATTAGGTTTATGGGTTTCTTCATCTATTATTGAAAAACACGGCGGTTTGCTGTCTGTAAATAGTGAAGTTGGTGTGGGCAGTACATTTACTATTAAACTCCCGATTAAACAAAAACAATTAGAGAAAGTTTAGAAATTAAATTATGACAGAAGAATTATTAAAACCGGATAAAGCAAATAATCCAAGCTTGGTAATTATTGATGATGAAGAAGATATTTTAAGATCACTTAGAAGTTTATTCAGACATGATAAATATAAAATGCACTACTTTACATCCGGATTACAAGCTCTTAAGTTTTTAGAAAATAATAATGTTGATGTAATTATTTGCGATATGAGAATGCCGGAAATTTCCGGGCCGAATATTTTGGAAAAATCCACGAAATTAAATCCTACTGCAATTAGAATAATTCTAAGCGGATTTGAAGAAAAACAAATAGTACTGAATACAATTCAAAAAGGTTTTGCACAGCATTATATTATGAAACCATGGGATGATGAGCAGCTTAAAAGCATAGTTCGGGAATCCATGTCTTTTCAGGATGAACTAAGGAAAAAACATTTACTCAAAATAATGCATGATTTTAATAATCTTCCATCACCTCCCAAACTGCATTCAAAATTAGTAAATATTCTTAAGTCGGAAACCAAATCGCATAAACTTATCGCAAATGAAATAGAAAAAAGTCCTGCGCTTGTTGCCAAATTATTAAGAATATCAAATTCTGTTTTTTACGGTGCACGTAAGCAAATATCTAATGTGTATGAGGCACTGACTTTTATAGGCACCGAGTTTGTACTTGGTATTGTATTAGGTCTAGAAAGTTTTGAGACCATTAAAGGATGCGGTGATTTCTTGGTAATGAAACAAATTGAATTAATACGTGAAAGATCAATTGTAAGAGCACACATAGCAAGAGAAATTTCTGTACTTTGGTCCAAAGAAAAAAAGCAGCACGAAATTTATGTTGCGGCGCTTTTGCTCGATATAGGTTTGATTCTTCAGATTTGTTCTTACCAGGAAAAATTTAACGAATTTCATAAAGAATACAATCAGAATAATAAACCGGTTTATTCAATAGAAAAAGAATTATTTCAAAATACACACGATGAAATCGGTGCCGCTCTTTTAACTTTTTGGAATTTTCCTACTGATATAATAACTGCAGTTGCAAATCATCATCGTTATACGGGCGATGATTCTTTAACAACTATTGTTCAGTTGGCTGATGCATTGGTACTGGAAAAAGATTCCTTACCTCATGATCCCAAAATTGATGAATTAATTTATGAATGGGAGCCTAAGTTAAATGATAAAATACAGAAATTAGAAAATTCAACCAGTCTTTTTGTTTAATATGATGTCATACAAAGAAAATAATAAAATACTTTATGTTGATGATGAAGAAGAGTTGTTGAAATCATTTAAATCTTTAATGCGAAAAGAAAAATGTACGGTAGTTACTCTGTCTAATTCAGCAAAAATTGAAAATATATTGGAAGAGAATGGTCCATTTGCCGTGGTTCTTTCAGATCAGCGAATGCCGAATTATGACGGTGTTAAAGTTCTTGAATTATGCAAAGCTAAATCTGCAGAAACTATCAGGGTTTTGGTTACAGGTTATGCAGATCAAAAGGATACTATAAGAGCTGTAAATATCGGTGGAATTAATTCATATATTTCAAAACCCTGGGAAGATGAAAATATAAAAAGAAATATTAGAGAATGGATTACACAATATAACTTACGATCTGAAAATAAATATTTATTAAAAGCTCTTGATGAAGAAAATGAAAAATTAAATGAATTACTGGAAGGAACTGTTGCTCAAACAGTAAAAGTCCTTGGTGATATAGCGAGTCATGTAGCACCTAAAATTGCATCTTATAGTGAAAAAGTTAAAGTAATAGGTAATTCCTTTTTACAAAACTTAACCGAAATTTCTTTTGAAGAAAGATGGGAAATAATGAGGTCGCTGGATCTTTTTAACCTTGGAATAACTCTTTTACCCGTTTCTGTTCTCGCAAATATTAATAAGAACGGAATAGATGAAATTGATAAATCTATTGTTGCTGCAAATCATCATTTGCTTGCTGCAGGGCTTCTAAAAAACATTCCGAGATTCGAAAATATTGCTAAAATAATAGAACTCCAATCAAAAAATTACGATGGTTCGGGAGAACCTAAAAATGAAATAATAAGCGGAAAAGAAATTCCATTAGGTTCACGTATTTTAAAAATATTGAATGATTTAGTTAAATCGTCTGGTAGTTCTTCGGGTGTAAAAGATATTTTGCTTAAGATGGAAAGTCAAGAATATAAATATGATGTTGAATTAATTCAATCAATCCGGCAAAATTTAACGAATAAACCTTTAGCTTCAGGTGAAGAACATTTGCCGGTTACAAAACTTAAGCCTGGAATGATTGTTCTAAAAGATATATATACAATTAATGGACATCAGCGTCTTCTAAAAGCTGGCTCAATTCTTACGGATACATTCATCAATATCCTTCGACAGTGGCATAAAAGAGATCCAATTGCCGAACCGATTAAAATTAGTAACTAGATTATAATATTTGATCATTTCCATTTTAATTATTGAAAAATAATATTCTTATCATAGCTAACCTTTAGATAAATTACTAAATTATTATTCTATATATTTTAGATTGCGCATAATTAAAATGAACAAAACAATAACACGTAAACTCAAAGAACTTGAAGAAACTTTGTTTAGAAATGAAATTAGGAAATCACCAGCTGAACTTACTAAATTACTTTCGGATGATTTTCTGGAAATCGGGAGTTCCGGTGATGTTTATAATAAAAAACAGATTATTGAAGAATTGCAAATTGAAAATAATATTAAAATATCTTTAACTAATTTTGAAGCCAGGAAATTAAGTGATAATATAATTATGGTAAATTATAAATCAGAAAAGATTGAAAATGGTAATAAGTATTTTGCTATGAGAACTTCAATTTGGAAATTAAATGAAAATGAGTGGCAGATGATTTTTCATCAAGGTACACCTGTAACTGAATAACCTATAAATTTTAAACTAAAAAATGAAATATGAAGAAAAGTATATTTTTAATTTTAAGTTTATTTTTAATCCAGTGTGCATCCAGTAAAATATCTGAATTATACAACGTTTATAATAAGACTGATTATTTATATTGGTCTGATACACATGGCCTTACCTGGGATGACTTTCAAGGTGAACCGTTAACATCTTCAAATATTGGCAGCGAGATTTTTGTATACAATCCGGCAACAATAGAGAAATCAAATTTATTTAGTTCTTTTAAATTAACATCAATTTGTGTTTTCGATAAAAAACATTCCTGGGTTAACCGAAGTCTTGCAGATTCATCTACCTTATTATACAATCAGACTATTTTTGATATTTATGAACTTTATACAAGAAAACTAAGAAAGAAATTTTCTGAAACTGATTTCGGACTTAGTGATTTTTCGGAAAAGTTTCATAATATGACTGAGAAAAATAATAAAGAATTAGTTGATGAAGTATCTAAGTTCAGGAAAGAAAGCGATATGGGTAAAAACCTTGATGAAGTATTTAATTGGCATTTAAAAATTAAAAATGAATTGGAAGATCTAAAACAATTTGATAAAGAAACAACAGAATAAAGAACAAAATTAGAAATGACAACAAAAAGAAAAGATCATGAACAGCCCTCTGCTGTTGTAAATAAAGGAATGCGTTTCCATCACATTGGAATCCCAACAAAAGATATGAAGCCGAACGAAAAATATTTGGAAAAATACAAAATGTATGTTTCCGGATTTGATTCTAGTGAATTTGGAATTGAATGGATGAGATTTGAAAAAGACAGTCCAATATCGGAATTAATTCAAACTATTCCTCATATTGCTTTTGAAGTAAACAACATTGATGAATCCGTTAAAGATAAAGAACTCATTTCGGAAATCAATTTTCCTTCCGAAGGAGTTAGAGTTGTCATGATTCTTGAAAACGGTGCTCCTGTTGAATTAATTGAATTTGATAAAAGCAAAACTTAATTTTATAAATTATTTGTAATCTTAAGACTATTTAGATCTTAATAAATTTTATAAAATAAATTAATTTTTGTCACTTTAATTATTAAATTTTTACTATATTAACAAATCTTCTTCTTATCCCCAGATTATAATTTTTAATAAAGTTTTAAAGGAAAGGAATCATGTTAAAACCTTTTACTTTAATCGCTTTTCTTGTTTTGTTTTGTATAGTTAGTAATATATTTGCACAGGAAGGTTCCTGGTCAGAATTAAACGGACCTTATGGAGGTTCCGTAAATGGATTAACAGCTAATTCACAAGGAGATTTATATGCCTCAAGAAATGAAGCAATTTATAAATCTACGGATAATGGGAATACCTGGGAGAATATAACAAATGCTTCAGTTTTAAATCTTTCTTTATCTAATTTTAATACTGTAAAAATTAATTCTGAAGGTATACTTTATGCCGGTGTATCTTATTTAGGCGTATGGTGGTCTTCGGATGATGGTGAATCCTGGGATTACAATCAAATTACCCATAATCCGCATTCCGGACTGGGCGCATCAATTTATTATATTACATTTAATTCCAATAACGATATTTTTGTATCGCATTTTCGTTCAACTGATCATGGTGCTAATTGGTATGAAATGAGCATTTATGGGTATGGATTTGTTTTTACTTCAAGTAATAAAATATTTGCAACGACACAAGATGGAGTATATAAATCTACAGATAACGGAACAACCTGGCTGCCATCAAATTCAGGTATAGAAAATATTTCTATGCACCCAATTGTTCAAACCTCAAATGGATATATATTTGCCGGTTCTGATCAAGTTGGTATCTATCTTTCTTCAGATGAAGGTGCTTCATGGATTCAAAGTAATTCCGGTTTAAATGATCTGCAAATAAGCAGTTTAACTGTTGATAATAATGATAATATTTTAGCCGGAACTGTATCTGGTGAAATTTATATTTCTACTGATTTTGGTTCTAACTGGAATTTGAAAGAAAATAGCAGCGTAAATTCACAAATTAATGAAATATTAACTTTGCCGGGTTCAACTCCGGCAACAATATATACTGCAACAAACGGTGACGGAATTTTTAAGTCTACTGATTTGGGAAATAGTTGGAATGTCAAAAATACAGGACTTCCTTTAACATATCCCAAAGAGATGTTCACCAAATCCAACGATAAGATATTTATGTTATCAGGTAACAGAATAATTTATTCTAGTGATCAAGGAAATAGTTGGGAAAGAAGGGATACACAATTTTCTAATTCAAATATTATTTCACTTGCAGAAAATAATAACAACGAATTGTTCTGCGGCTTATACCAAGGCGGATTATATCGTTCAACAGATGAGGGTATTAACTGGAACCAAGTAGACTTGGGAAATGATTATATAACTCCGAAATTATTTATCTGTGACGATTCAGGAGGGATAGTATTTTTATCATCTGATAATAAAATATACAGATCTTCCGATAACGGAAGCACGTGGAATATTGTATTCGATTTTATAGGACAGGGAATTCTTATAGATGAAATTAATGTCACGGATGACGGATCAATTTATATTTGCGGACTTACATTTTTTGTTGAAGCATATGTAATGTATTCTCATGATGGCGGGAATACCTGGAATCAATATATTTTCCCAAATGAAAGTGAAGCAGTTTCTTTATATACAAAACAAAATATAGTTTATGCCGTACTTGATGATAATACTATAAGTAAAACAACTGACGGAGGTGTTGCCTGGAATTCAATTCCATCAAATCCATGGAGTTCACAACCTGCTTCAATGACATTTCTGCCGAACGGTGCATCTCTAGTTGGAACACAAAATGAAGGAGTATTTTATTCTGCAGCAAATGATGATAACTGGACGACTTTTAATACAGGCATTCCTAATATTTCCGGAATGTATGGATCAATAGAAGTAATAACCTCCAACGAAAATATGCAGCTTTTCCTTGGAACTGCAATTAACGGAACGTTTATAAATAATTCATTTACACCTGTAGAACTCACATCATTTAACGCAACTGTGAATAATGATGAAGTAAAGCTTAACTGGATTACATCAACAGAAACAAATAACAATGGATTTGAAATAGAAAGATTAAATCTGAAGTCAGAAATTCCAAGTCATGAATGGAAAAGAATAGGATTTGTGCAGGGTCATGGAACTACCACTGAAAGACAAAGTTATTCCTTTATTGATAATGATGTATCCAGCGGAAAATACAATTATCGATTAAAACAATTAGATTATGATGGGACATTTTCTTACTCAAAAGAAATTGAAGTTATATTTAATAATCCGGCTAAATATAATCTTTCACAGAACTATCCAAATCCGTTTAATCCGAGTACAACAATTAAATATGAATTACCAAACAATGGTTTTGTTTCATTGAAAGTTTATAATATATTAGGCAGAGAAGTGGCTTCGTTAATAAATAAAAATCAAAATGCAGGAGCATATACAATCAATTTTAATGCTTCAAATCTGGCAAGCGGGATTTATTATTACAGAATTCACGCCGGTAATTATACTCAAACTAAAAAGATGATTCTCCTAAAATAATTTTCAAGTAAAATAAAATTTCAAAATAATTTAAAAAGGTTGAGGAAAATTAATCTCAACCTTTTTTTTATAATAAGAAAAATCATCTGCTTTTTCTATTCTTTATATAAACTTTTACTCTTTCACCTGCTCTTTCAAAAACTATATAAAGTACAGGTATAACAATAAGAGTAAGCAGGGTAGTAGCAGTTAATCCTCCGATTACCGCTCTTGCAAGCGGCGACCATGTTTCTGATCCGGAACCAAGCTCTATTGCCAGCGGAACCATTCCAAGAATAGTTGTTAAAGCTGTCATTAATACTGGACGCATTCTTGCTTTAGAACCAAATTCGACTGCTTCATACAGTTCCATTCCTTTTTCTCTCTGCTGATTTATATAATCAACCAAAACAATTCCGTTATTAACTGCAATTCCAACAAGCATTACAATTCCCACTAAAGCCATTACACTTAAAGAAGTTCCTGTTATTGCAAGAAAAATTAATACTCCAATGATTGAAAGAGGAACTGTAAACATTATAATTAATGGATCAACTAGAGATTCAAATTGCGATGCCATAATCATATAAACCAAGTAATATTGCAGCAATAAATGCCAAGGGCTAAATAAAAGAAAGCCTCTTGCTGATCTGCAGCTGTACCGCCAATTACAACCTGGTAGTCTGAAGGAATGGGTGATCTGCAATTATATGTTTTATTTTCGAAACTGCTGATGAAAGATCTATTCCGGACAATCCGCATCCAACCGAAACAAAACGGCTTTGATTTTCTCTAAATATAGTCGGGCTGGATGGTTCTTCAGAAATGCTTGCAACATCTTTTAATTTGATTCTTCCGCCTGTCGGAGTTGCAAATTCTAATTGTTCAAGCGATTCCTTTTTGTTTCTATATTCTTTTGCAAACTGGACATAAATATCGTATTCATCACCTTTTTCTCTGAATTGTGAAGCAACTTTTCCTTGTATTGCAGTTGAAATATTGCCTGCAACCTGGAGTGAAGATAAATTATAGTAATTTAATAGATCTTTATTTAAATGAACCTGGAGTTCGGGTGTTGTTTCTTTTGTATTTAAAGATATATCTACAAGTCCTTTTACTTTTTCCATTTTAGATTTTAATTCATTTGCAATTGCTTTTGCACCGGCAACATCAAATCCAACTACTTTAACTTCAATATCTTTTTCAGTTGTAAAGGATCCGCCTTCCTGTATAGTATATGTAACTCCAGGAATTTGATCAAATTTTTTTCTTAATTTATCCTGAATTTCAAACTGAGTTGCTTTCCTTATTTCTTTAGGAGTTAATCTTATAAAAAACTCAATGGTATTGGAAGTTGTTCCGTAAGCACCGAGACCTTCTCTGCTTCCGTAAAAAATTGATAGCGATTCAAAATCTTTTTTGTCAACAGTTTCTTTTACAATATCTTCAATTTGATATGCATAAAGTCTGGTTTTTTCAATTGGAGTTCCGGAAGGTGTTTCCATTAAAACATTAATAATTCCTTGATCTGATTTTGGAAGAAATTCTCCGCCTAAAAGAGGAGTTAATAAAAGAGATAAAATAAACAGTACAAGAACAGATACTAAAACTGTTATTTTATGATGAACAGACCAATGTAAAATTTTGCTGTATCTATCAGATAATTTAATTAACCAATCTCCAACGGAATCTTTCATTCTTGAAAATTTTGTAGTTTTTCTTTTTGTCTTCCAACTTTAAAATATTTGAAGACATCATCGGGACTAAAGTTAACGCTACTAATAAAGAAACTACAAGACTGAACGTTATTGTAAGAACCATATCTTTGAATAATTGGCCTGTAATATTCGGAACAAAAAGAACAGGCAGAAAAACACTTATTGTAGTTAAAGTTGATGCAGTAATTGCCATGCCAACTTCTTTAGCGCCAAACTCAGCTGAGTCATTCAAATCCTTTCCCATTTCACGATGCCGGTAAATATTTTCAAGTACAACAATGGAATTATCAACCAGCATTCCCACAGCAAGCGCAAGTCCCGCCATGGAAATAATATTAAGTGTTACATCAGCAAGAAACATAACTGCGAAAGTTGCAATAATAGAAACCGGAATTGAAATTCCCATTATAATACTTCCGCGGATATTTCTTAAGAAGAAATAAATAACTATGAACGCCATTATGAATGCAATTACAGCAGTATTCCTGAGATTTTTTACGGCTCTTAAAATAAAATCAGCTTGATCCCAAATTAAACTCAATTTGGTTCCTTGCGGTAAACTGGCTAGAATTTCAGGAATTGCTTCACGGATTTTTCTGCTTGTAATTACAGTATTCGCATCAGATTGTTTCATAATCTGAAGCATTACACCTTCGCCGTATTCGGCTCTGACTTCACTTGCATTTTCTTTATAACTGTCTTCTACATCTGCAACATCTTTAATGTAAACAGGCTTACCGCTTTTATATGTAAGAATAGTATTTCTAATTTGTTCAAGTGAAGTATATTCACTGAAGACTCTTAGGTTATAACTTTTACTTGTAGTTTCAATTGTACCTGCCGGCTGAAGACCGCTTCCGAATTGAATTGTTTGAAGAACATCATTAGGAGATAAATCATAAGAAGATAAAAGTACAGGATTTATATATACATTTATTTGTCTCTGCAATCCTCCTTGAGTTTGAACCGATGCAACACCTTCAACTCTCTCCAAAAGCGGTTCAATTTTTTCTTCTGATAATCTTCTTAATTCAGCTGGACCTAAATAAGGTGAACTTAAACTGAAATAACTTATCGGCATCATTGAAGGATCGAAAACAAATACAAGCGGTTTGGAAGCATCTGTATGGCAAATAATCTCTTATTAAATCAAGATTTTTTCTAATATCATTTTCAGCTTTATCCATATCGGTTCCGTACTTGAACTCAAGTGTAATTATTGAAGAACCTTTAAACGACTGCGAATTAACTTTCTCAATATTTTTTACGGATGAAACAGTTTCTTCAATTGGTCTGGTGATAAGATTTTCAATATCTTCAGGTCCGACACCTGAATAGTTAGTAACAACTCCTGCAATTGGAAAAGTTATATTCGGAAAAAAATCAATTTTTAACTGCGAAAACGAAAAGAAACTAAATAAGATTACCACACCGTAAATCATTACAAGTGTAATCTGTCTTTTTAATGAAAATTTAGTAATTGTCATTTTTGAAAATCCTTTAATCGATTACTTTTACAGTCTGGCCTTCTTTAACAATATTTTGTCCAACTATTATTACGGAGTCACCTATATTAAGTCCGCTGCTAATTTCAACCTGTCCGTTATTAGTAATACCTGTTTTAACTTCTTTTAACTTTGCCGAACCATTATCAACTATAAAAAGAAAATATTTTTTTACCGGATTTTGCAATCCTGTTTCTCTATTTATTTTTACTTCAGTTTGAGGAAGCAGCGCCGGTTCCGGTACAACAATGCTGTTTGAATGGTTTTGTGTTTCAATATAAAATTCTCCGAACATGCCTGACTTTAATCTTTTATCGCTCTTTAAAAATGCAATTTCAACTTCTAATGACTTGGACATCTGGTCGATTGAAGAATTAATCTTTATCAACTCTTCCTTCAAATTCTTCATTTGGAATAACCGGAAATTTAATTATTACTTTTTGTCCCGGTTTTACATTTTGAATATCCGTTCCGGTTAAATTAACTTTTGATTTCATTTTGGAAGATGAAAGGATCTGTACAACAGGCTGACCCATATTTACCATTTGATTTTCTTCAACATAAACTGCTGCAACAACTCCGTCAAAAGGAGCTTTTACAAAACTATTTTCATATTGTTCTTTTGCTTGTTCGTATCCGGATTGAGCTTGATTAAGCGAATGTTCGGCAGTTTCTTTTGCAGTTTTAACCTGATCAAATTGCTGCTGGCTTATTGCTTTTTCCGAGAAGAGTTTGCTCATTCTTTCATAATCTTGAGCAGCTAATTTTGATTGTGCCTGCAGCGGTTTTCAAAACTGAATTGGCAATTTCCAATCCCTGTTTTAAAATATCATTTTTCTGTTCCGTAATTATTTGATCTTTTGCTACGTGCTGTCCCGGTTTAACATTTATTTTCATAATTCGTTCAGCAACTTTGCTGTAAACGATAACATCTTCTTCAGCAGTTACTGTTCCTGTTACTCTTATATATTTTGAAATCGTACTTGAATTTACTTTATAAATTTTAACCGGAACAATTTTTTCATCATTTTTATCTGCTTTTTCCGAACAGCCGAAAAATGCAAATGCTAAAATTGAAATTATTATTAAAATTCTTTTGTTCATTTTTTCCTCAAAAATTATTTCCATATTTTGTCTAATAATCCAATTGACTTTAGCAAAGCCAATTGACTGACATTATAATTGTAGATTCCCTGAAGGTAATCACTTTTACTTTTTGTATATAAAAGCTGTGCATTTAAAACATCAAGCTGATTACTTATTCCTTGAGCATACAGCAGGTTTGAAATTCTTAAACTTTCTTTATATTGATCCAAAGCATCTTTAAGGCTCTGCAGACTTTTGGATGCTTCTATAAAAGTGTAGTAATTCTGTTCAACATCAAGATCAATTCCGGTTTGTGTTTGATCTAATAATAAATCCATTTGATCCGATTTTATTTTTGCTATCTGATAATCGAGTATTCTTTTACCGCCTTGGAACAAAGGCCATGAAAGAGAAATTGTTATGGATTTAGATCTTATATAATCATCCCATCTTACTTTATCGTTTTCCAGCGGGGCAACTTGATCTACACTTGCAGAAATTGCAATTGAAGGTGTGAATTGTCCCAAAGCAATATTTTCATTTGTTTTAACAGCTTCGCTTTGATACTGCAATGATTTTAAATCATTGCGGTTTTCTTTAGAAAGTTTTTTTAATTCATCAAGTGAAGTATTGAAATAAGAATTAAGAAATTCTTTTTTTTCAAGACTATCTACTACTGCAAGTGAATCGGTAAGAGGAATATTAAGTAAACCTTTTAATCTCTGCTTTGCAAGTTTTCTGTTTGACAATGCCGATTCAAACACGGGAAGGGTAGAGGAATATTGAGCCTTTGCACGCTGTAAATCTAATTCTGTTGCAGTTCCGGCATCATAAAATTTTTCTACTTGAGCTAAATTTTGTTTTGCAACATTAACAGCATCACCTGCGGATTTACTCAATTCTTCAGCTAAAATAATTCCGTAATAAGCCTGCATTGAATTCAATACTGTTTCTTCTTTCTTACCTTCCAGTTCCTCCTTTAAGGATTTTTTTAAATCTTTTTGAATGCTGTAATTAAACCACCTGCTGCCGCCTGTAAAAATCGGAAGTGAAAGACTTAAAGAATGCTGGAAATTATATGGAGTTCCAACTGCAAATGCTTGGCCCATAAAAACAAAAACCGGGAGTTCAACATTTTTTTGTGCAATTCCCTGGTAAGATAATGTTGGAAGAAAATAGGTTAGAGATTTCCATGTTTCCAGATTTTGTACCTGGTAATCAAGAGCTTTTGTTTTAAGTGATAAATTATCTTTTAAAGAAATATCTACAACTTTTTCCCACGATAAATAAACAATTCTTCTTTCATTTTGTGAATTGGCATTATTTACATAAACGAAAAAAAATAATGAAAGAATTAATATAATTTTGCGCCAAACCATATTTCATTTCCTCTGCTGAATCAATCGATATGACTTTTTTATTTAATATGAACTTTGTAAGTAACTCTGATTTATAAGTGATAAAAAGCAGTATGGATAAAAACATTAATGAATTACTATTCCTTAGCAAGAATAGTAATTTCCCCTTTTAAATCACTTTGCTAAAATTTCCATTTGCTTAATAATCGGCAACAAAATTGGATGAATTAAGCAAATATCAACAATACAAATATAACTAAATCCAAAATACGAAAGAATTATTTTTTATAGACGGAAATATTTAATGATAAATTAATTTTGGTGTATGAAGGCCGAAATTTAAATAGTTTGATTTTATAGGATTAATTATATAAAAAATCATATCTTTATTCATTCATATCAAATACTTAGAGTAATGTATCGGAGGTAGTTTTGTTTGAAGGTACTTTGATAAATGCAAATAATCAATGGGGATTATGGGCAGTTTTATTTTTAGTCGCAGCATTTAGTCTTTGGGCCGAAAAATCCAGGATAGGATCTAAACTTTCGGCAGTAGTTATTGCAATAATTGCAGCATTTCTGCTTTCAAATTTTTCCATAATTCCAACTGAGGCTCCGGCTTATGATATGGTTTGGTCTTATTTGGTTCCATTAGCAATTCCTTTACTTTTATTTAAAGCAAACCTAAGAAGAATAATCAAAGAGGCAGGACCTACCTTAATTGCTTTTTTCTTCGGTGCTATAGGAACTATTCTGGGAACAATAATTTCATTTGAAATTTTTTCACTTGGCCCGGAAGGATGGAAACTGGCAGGAATTTTTTGTTCTACTTATGTGGGCGGTTCAATGAATTATGTTGCAACTGCAGCTGCATTAAAATTAAATGCCGGAGATCTTTTAACCGCGGGAGTTGCCGCCGATAATCTGGTTATGGCAGCATATTTTGTAATCCTTTTCGCTCTGCCTTCAGTTGCAATTTTAAGAAGATTATATTCAACCAAACATGATGAAAAAGCCAAAATACTTGACGAAGAGATTGAAATAGAAGAGCAGGAGAAGCCGGATATGTTTAATATGGCTAAGGGATTAGCTGTTGCATTTAGTATTTGTGCAGTCGGATTCGGTTTATCGGATTTGGTAAATATTCAAGGTAGCGGAATATTAATTATAACTGCAATTGTTGTTGTACTTGCAACCGTATTTCCAAAACAAATTGGTACTATTAAAGGCGCAGATCAAATTGGTGCTTTGCTTATGCAGGTATTTTTTGTGGTTATAGGTGCAAGTGCAAATATTTATGTTGTATTGAAAGTCGGACCCATCTTATTCTTTTTTGCTGCGGTAATTTTATTTGTACATCTTATATTTATTTTAATTGCAGGAAAAATATTTAAAATTGATCTTGCGGAAATTGTAATTGCTTCCAATGCAAATATGGGCGGACCTACAACAGCCGCTGCAATGGCTGTTGCTAGAAAATGGAAAGATCTTGTGATTCCTGCTGTTTTGTGCGGAACATTAGGTTATGCAATTGCAACATTTATCGGAGTTGCAATTGGAAACTTACTCCATTAATAGAATTTAAAAATAAAAAGAGAGATAAACTTTAAAATTTATCCCTCTAAAATTAATGATTGATTGTTTTAAATATTAAATAATAAACCTACGGTAACAATAAAATAATCACTGTTTATGTCGTTGCTTCCGGGAACTTCCGTAAAATTATAATTTAGGAATACATACCTAAAATCGGTTGTAAGTATCATTCCAGGTGTCCTACGGGATTCGCTTAATGGAATTTCAGCACCGGCACCGAAATGCCAGCCGAATTTTTGCTGAGTATCATTAGATAATCCAAGATCGAGAAAATGCTTTGAATAATCTATTGATGTATTATACCAGCCGACTCCTATTGCACCGTATATAGTTTTTATCGGATAAATCAGTCCTGTGACCATTACCGGCCAGCTTGTTACTTTTATATTACTGTTTTGATATTCTTCCTGTCTGTAATTTATCGAACCTTCAACACCAAGCGATTTTGTAAGTTTTATTCTTATAGCACCGCCGGGCATAAATTTACCATTATCGGCATCAGATGCTTTTTGCCATCCAAGTTGAGGTCCAATATATGTTTTTGCTTCCTGTGCATACATAAATACACTGCAAAAACAAATTATGGTAATCATGAACATCACTTTCTTAATCATACTTTTTCTCCTTATGTTGTAAATAAGTAACGCTGTTTTTTTTGATGAATTATCTTCATCAAACTTTGATAATAATTTTATAAAAAAATATGAAAGTGAATAAAAAAGTAGAATGAAAATTAATTTGTAAGCTGATAATAATTTATGTGAAGTAATCTTTTTTAACATACATTTCATATAATCATTAAGTTGTGTTAATTGTCAATGTAAATAATTCATTTTAATACAAATCATATTTAAGAAATGGTAATCGATTTTATATCAAATAATTCTTAATTAGTATCAAATAATTAAAAATACAGACTGAATAAATATTGCTTCAATCGAAACCAGCATATTATTTCTATTTATTTTTTATCATTCAAGTGTTACATTATACATTAAGATTAGGATCACTTCGGTAATTTTTTTTAAAATCACATAAATATTTAGGGGAAAAAATGAAAGTAGCAGAATTCGTAAAAAACTTTCTGGTAGTTTTTATTATTGCGTTTGTTGTAAGTTCAGTTGTTACATTTCTTTATTCACTGATCGTTCATTCTGAAGGAGCTTTTAACTGGTCAATTGCATTTCAGTTTTCAATAACTCTCGGTATTATAGTTCCACTTCTGCAGATTCAGAACTTGAAAAGTAAAAATATTAACTAATATATGGGATTTTATTTTGATAACCTTATTTGGAATATTTATTATTCTGCACGGTTTTGTATTTCTATTATATGCAGGACATAGTTTAAAATTGTTTGAACTGAAGCACGGAATGACCTGGCCTGAAGATTCTTGGACGTTTTCAAGAATAATTTCAAATTCTAAAATTAGGATTATTGCAGGGGTTAATTATATAATATCTACATTAACATTTGTAATCGGCGGTTTTTTGTTTCTTCTTCAAAATGGTTCGGGAATTCATTTCTTAATTTTTGCATCAATATTTTCTACAATTTTAATTTTGCTTTTCTGGGATGGTAAAAGAAATAAATTAGCGGATAAAGGTGGTATAGGTTTGCTGATTAATATTACCGTCCTTTTAATTTTATATTTTCAATCATAGTTTTCACCTAAATAATGAATAAGAAATAGATTTTTAAAATTTGCGTTCTTAATTTTACTCCTGTTATTGAGATCAAGTTATATCCATCTTAAAATATTTACTTTAAATTATTGGAATAGCCCTAATTATTGAATAATAATATTGAACTAAATTATTCAATTTAATTTAGACATTATTTCTTTTTTGTTATCTCTTCCTAATTAAAATTAAAAACATAAAATATATTAATTATTCCGTTGAGGATATGTTAAAATATATAATAGTTATATTAATTCAGACTACTTGTTTCTCCCAATCATTACTGACAAGAAATCATTTAACCGGCGACTGGTTTGGAAGCAGGGATTGTTTAATTAAAAGCGGAATTATTCCTGAATTCAATTATACCTCTGATATTTTTTCAAACTTAAACGGCGGAATAAAAAAAGGAGTAGACTATTTAGATAATATAAATCTAACTTTTAATTTTAATCTCGAAAAACTGCTTGGAATTAAAAAAACTAATTTGTTTATATACGGTTTAGGAAATGACGGCGGAAATCCTGATAATATAATCGGCGATGCTCAGGGTGTAAGTAATATTGCCGCACCAAATGCCTGGAAAATTTATGAAGCCTGGATACAGACTAATTTAATTGATAATCATTTATCTCTATTAGCAGGATTATATGATCTGAATTCAGAATTTGATTTACTTTCTTCTGCCGGTTTATTTTTAAATAGTTCGCATGGAATCGGTATAGCATTTTCACAAACCGGAAAAAATGGTCCGTCAATTTTTCCGGCAACTTCCATCGGTTTACGCATGCAAGCCAAATTTAATAATGCATTTTATTTCCAAACATGTATATTAAATGGAGTTCCCGCAGATCCTTCAACAGCAAAGTTCAATACAATAGAATTAAATAATAGAAATGGATTGTTATTATCATTTGAAACCGGATTTCTTTTATTCGGCAATGAATATGAAAATAGTTCAGATTCTAAAATTAATATTGGAAGATTTTCAGATGAAAATTATTCAAACAAAATTGCAATCGGATTTTGGAAGTATACAGGTCAATTTAATGAATTAAACGAATTCAATAATGAAAGGAAACTGAAAACTAGCAAAGATAATATCGGAGCATATTTTATTACCGAAAAATGTATCTATAATAATTCGGAAAATGATAACCAAAAATTGACTGCTTTTTTGAGATTTGAAACCGCAAATTCCAAAATAAACAGGTTTGCTTATTACTTCGGCTGCGGGTTAGTTTATAATTGTCCTTTTTCCTGCAGGCCGGATGATCAAATTGGAATTGCATTTGCTGATGCAATTAACGGGAACAGTTATAAAAATTTATTGAAAATAAATAATAAAAATGTTTCCAATAGTGAATACAACTTTGAGCTTACTTACTTTGCACAGATCTTCCCATGGTTTTCACTTCAGCCGGATATTCAATACATAATTAATCCGAATACAAATCCTGCAATTGCAAATTCTTTTGCATTTGATTTAAGGTTAAATATTGATATTTAATTTTTACTTAACCAGCATCATTTTTTTTACTTGAACAAAATTGCCTGCAGCAAGTTTATAAAAATATATTCCGCTTGGTAAATTACTTCCATCAAAATTTATTGAATATTTTCCCGGTTCCATTTCTTTATTAACTAAGGTTATAATTTCATTTCCCAAAACATCATACACTTTCAATTTTACAAATCCGACATCCGAAATTGTAAATCCGATCTTGGTGCTTGGATTGAATGGATTAGGATAATTCTGTGAAAGCTGGAATTCATTAATAATATTAATATTTACATTAATTGTTTTAGAAAATGTAAATGATCCGTTAAAATCGATCTGCTTTAGTCTGTATGAATAAATACCCGATAATTTATCATTATCTAAATATGTATAATCATGCTGCTGTGTTGATGTTCCGTTCCCTTCAATAAATCCTATAATTTCCCAATCACTATTTACCGGTAAACTGATTACTAACAGCTTTTCTCTCAACCTCAAAACCTTTGTTGTTGGTTTCTGTTGAAGTAGACCAGTTCAATCTTATCAGAATTGTTTTCATTAAATCCATTAAAAGCTGCAAGTTCGACAGGCAGGATATCACCGAATTTTAAATATGCTAAAACAGGTAAATGATCCGATGAAAATTCCAATGCATCTGCTATTTCTTGCGGGACAGCATTGTTCGGGCGGCTTGATTAATTGAATCATTATAATGATTGCCATCATTTCCTACTGCAGTAAATAAACTGTCTATAAAAACAATTCCGCCCGGATCGCTAACAGCTTGAGAGTATAGTACCAAATCAAAGCGGTCATCTAGTCCGCCTGTCGCACCGCCGCCGAATTGACGTGTTCTTGTAGATTGAGTATGATATGGTGCGTAATCTGCATCATTCCAAATTCCAGGTAAATCAAGATAATCTAAAAAATATCCGGGATTTGTTTGATTTAAAAGTATTTTGATATGCTTCTTCATTTGAACCGTAAATATTAAAATCACCGCATACTATAAAATTGCTACCGAATGGCAGAGCGTTTGTGACATTTCTTAAAACTGCAACTTCCGCAGCACGCTGCTGTTCGTTTGAAGTACCTGAACTTGCCTTTAAATGAACAGAATAAATTAATAAAGTATCTAAAGTAATGTTATTATAAATTTTAAATTCACTTATGTCTCTTAAATCGGTTGGAATAGGAGTGTTGCTTATGAATGTAAAAGTTTCGCTGTTGTAGAAAATTTCATTGTCGCTGTCAGGACCGTCTAAAAATATTCCGGCTTTATAATTAGTATCAACTTGAAGCAAAACATTATTTAAAAATTCATTTACACCAGCCTGCGAAGTCATTTCCTGGACAACCAAAATATCCGGATGTATGTAATTTAAAGTCTGAATAAAATACGGATTCCTAAAACTTGAAGTTGATCCGGGATAATTTAACAGATTATAATTCATCAATGTATGTATATTTTGAGCAAAAGATGAACTTATAAATATTATCAGTGAAAATATGACTTTTGACAAAGTCTTCATGAAACCTTCCCCTTATTTAATTTGATGAATTATTAACGTCAAATATAACTAATTAATTAAAGAACCGGAAAGTTGAATATGAATATAGAACTTTATAAAATTAAATTTTTTGTTAAGAATAAATATGTGAAATACAGATAAATACAGCACACTTTTATTTAGATATGATAATTAAATTGAAAGTAAAATTTAGAGCTGAAATTTAGTTAGTAATTGAAAGGAAGAAATTATGTCAATTCGTCCTGTTAAAAAAATTTTAAAAGCTCAGCCGACTGTTGAAGGGGCGGGTGTAAATCTCCGCCGTGCAATTGGATTTGGTGATCCGACCGAAGTTGATCCGTTTCTTTTATTAGATGATTTTAGAAATGAAAAACCTGAAGATTATTTAGCCGGATTTCCATGGCATCCGCACCGCGGAATTGAAACTATTACTTATGTTCTTGCAGGTTCGGTTGAGCATGGCGACAGTATGGGAAACAAAGGTGTAATTTCTTCCGGCGATATTCAATGGATGACGGCTGGAAGCGGAATAATTCATCAAGAAATGCCGAAAGGGGATAATGTGGGAAGAATGCACGGCTTTCAGCTTTGGGCAAATCTTCCTTCCGCTCTTAAAATGACGACACCACGATACCAGGAAATTAAAACCGGGGATATCCCGGAAGTTACCGATGACGATGGAACATTTGTAAGAATTATTTGCGGAGATTTTTGGGGAAAGAAAGGATTGGTTGATGGAATTGCTGCTAATCCGATTTATTTGGATGTCTCCGTTCCGCCCGGAAAGAAAAAATCTATTCCAATTGATACAAGAAATAATGCATTTGCTTATGTATTTGCAGGAACAGGAAAGTTTTGTAATTCATCAGGTCCTTTATCGGTTCCGACAGAAAGTGTTGGCTGGCTGGATACTTCTCCGCCTATTGAAGCAGATAACAGATCTTTAATACTTTTTGACAGCGGTGATGAAGTAACTGTGCAGGCAGGAGAAGAAGGAATAAGATTTCTTTTAATTTCCGGTAAACCTCTTAAAGAACCTGTTGCCTGGTATGGACCGATTGTTATGAATACTCAAGGTGAATTGAAAAAAGCTTTTGAAGAACTGCAGGATGGAACTTTCTTAAAAACTAAAGCAAAATATTAATATATTGTTTTTCTATAAAAATAAAAAAGGGAATGAACAAAAAATTCATTCCCTTATTTTTTAAATAAATTGAATTACTTAAGTCCGCGGAATTTTAACATAGGTTCAATCTCAGGATCGTGTCCGGTAAATTCTTTAAATATTTTGCTGTAATCTTTAGTTGCTCCTTGAGAGAGAATCATATTACGAAAACGGTCGCCGTTCTTTCTTGTTAAACCGCCGTTATCCAAAAACCATTGGTATGCGTCATCGTCTAACATTTCAGACCACAAATATGCATAATATCCTGCTGCATATCCTTCCGACCAAATATGATTAAAATAACTTGATCTGTATCTGGGCGGAACCTGCGGAATATATAATTTATCTTTCTTTAAACTTTCAGTTTCAAATTTATCCGAGTTTTGTTCCGGTGCACTTGCAGGTAAAGTATGCCAGGCCATATCAAGATCGGCAGCTTCGACTATTTCTGTAAAATCATAACCCTGATTAAAAGTATTGGATTCTTTTATTTTATCTAACCAATTCTTTCGGCATTGGTTTCCCGGTTTTATAATTCAATGCATAATGTTCAAGTATCTTTGGATATAAAGCCCAATGTTCATTAAACTGGGAAGGGAATTCAACAAAGTCGCGCGGAACATTTGTTCCTGATAAACTTGGATATTCCTGATCTGCAAACATTCCGTGTAAAGCATGACCAAATTCATGGAACATTGTTGTTACGTCATCATAACTTAATAAAGCGGGTTTACCCGGAGCTGGTTTTGTAAAATTGCATACATTATAAATTACCGGTTTCAATCCGAGAAGTTTTGACTGCTGAACAAAGTTGTCCATCCATGCACCGCCGGCTTTATTATCTCGTTTTAAAGTAATCTGTATAAAATAATGCAAGCGGTGAACCGTCTTTATCATAAACTTCAAAAACACGTACATCTTTTTGATAAACCGGAATATTATGAAGTTCTTTAAAAGTTAAACCATATAATTCATGTGCTTCATAGAAAATTCCTTTTTCAAGAACATTTTCCAAAACAAAATAAGGTTTAATCTGTGAATCATCTAAATTAAATTTTTCTTTTTTCAATTTGTCGGCGTAATAATTCCAGTCCCAAGGTTCCAGTTTAATATTTTTACCGGATTTATTTATATAATCCTGAATTTCGCCGGCTTCTTTTTGTTCGTTTGCAACTGTAGCCGGAACAAGACCTTTAAGAAATTTTTCTACCGCATCCGGTGTCTTTGCCATCTGATCTTCAAGAGTCCAGGCAGCATAATTTTTGAATCCTAATAACTTTGCTTTTTCCGCTCTTATTTTAGCCATTCTTTCAATAACCGAGCGAGTATCATTTGCATCATTCCTTTCGCATCTGTTCCAGGAATTTTCAAACAATTTATGTCTTGTTTCTCTATTATTTAATGAACTAAGTGAAGGCTGCTGGGTTGTATTCTGCAAAGGAAGAATCCATTTATCTTTTAAGCCTCTCGCTTTAGCATCCTGGGAAGCTGCATCAATTTCAGCTTGAGTCAATCCATCCAGAAGAGAAGTATTATCAACAACTAATGCACCGTCTTTTGTGCCGCCGAGTAATTTCTTTGTGAACTGAGTTTCGAGTGTTGCATCTTCTTCGTTTAATTTTTTTAGCTTAGTTTTATCTTCTTTAGATAAATTTGCTCCGGCGTGAACAAATTTTTTATAATAATAAGTTATAAGTTTTTGAGATTCACTATCCAGTTTAAGAGTTTTACGTTTATTGTATATAGTTTTAACTCTTTCGAACAATTTTGAGTTTAAGTAGATTGCATCATGATGAGCGGCAAGTTTCGGGGCTTCTTCTTCCTGAATTTTTTGTAAGAACAGAATCTGTATTAGCATTTGTTACAGCATTAAAAACATAATTAACTCTGTTTAATAACTGTCCGCTTTTTTCCAGTGCGACTAATGTATTTTCAAAAGTCGGAGGAGCGGGATTATCTGCAATTTTTTCTATTTCTGCAAGCTGATCTTTCATTCCTTTTTCCAGAGCGGGTTTGTAATCGCTGTCTTTTATTTTATCGAAAGGCGGAGCCTGGAAGGGAAGAGTGCTTGCGGTGAAAAACGGATTTGTTCCGGTTGTTTTCATAGAATCTTTAATTGAATTTGGATTTGTATAAGCAAACATTAATGATGAAATACTAACCGTTAAAAATCCAACGATTAGCGTAATTTTAAAAGATCGAAACATTTCTTTTATTCCTTTATTTGATTGAACTTAGAACAGACTATAAATATAACAATAATTTAATATTGACTCAGATTAATATTTTTTAATGTTGTTATAAGTCGCATTTGAAATCGGCTGTTTTGGGTAAATATTTGAATTGATTTCAATAATGTGCCAACAGATAAATCTGTTTGTTAATAAGAACAACTAAATAATATTAACCAATGGATTAAGAGAATTTGAAATAAAATAATTATTGTGAAAAGTTTTTAAAAAGAGAAATATGAATTAGTTGAACCTCTACGAGGTTCTAATTTTTGCGTATTACTCAATGTTACAAACATTGAATTCCTAAAGGAATTCTAAAAATCCCGTAGGGATTTAATATTTGTAAGCTCTAATAATATATTAATAAAAAACATAGTATATCACTAACCAATGGATTAAGAGAATTTGAAATAAAATAATTATTGTGAAAAGTTTTTCAAAAAGGAAATATGAATTAGTTGAACCTCTACGAGGTTCTAATTTTTGCGTATTACACAATGTTACAAACATTGAATTCCTAAAGGAATTCTAAAAATCCCGTAGGGATTTAATATTTGTAAGCTCTAATAATATATTAAATAAAAAACACAGTATATCACTAACCAATGGATTAAGAGAATTTGAAATAAAATAATTATTGTGAAAAGCTTTTAAAAAGGAAATATGAATTAGTTGAACCTCTACGAGGTTCTAATTTTTGCGTATTACACAATATTACAAACATTGAATTCCTAAAGGAATTCTAAAAATCCCGTAGGGATTTAATATTTGCAAGCTCTAATAAAATATTAATAAAAAGCACAGTATATCACTAACCAATGGATTTATACATTGGTTTAAAACTTACAATCATTCAAAACTCCAAAGGGAACTTTATAACTTGCCTTAAGTATTAAACATTAACAACCCACGGGAGGAATTAATGAGCTTAAGTGTAAAAAACAGAGGTTCCGATATTCCAACTTCATCCATGGCGGATTTAGCATTTCTTCTTTTAATTTTCTTTTTTGTAGCAGCGGTTATAGATGTCGATTCCGGGATTGGACTGACTTTACCGGAATATACTGATCAAGAAATCTTCGATCCTGTTTCGCATTCCAGGCTTGCGGCTATTCTTATAAATGCAAATAATGAAATTTTACTTAATGATGTATCGATTCCTTTGTCCCAATTGAAAGATAGATTAAAGGAAAAGATAAAAGATAGAATTGATCTGCCGAAGAATAAAAAACTGATTGTTTCTATTAAGTACGACAGAAAAACCAAATATGGAAATTATATATCCCTGCTTGATGAAGTAAAATTATCTTTTTATGAAACGAGAGATGAATTTGCTTTAGCAAAGTATGGTGTAAACTTTGACAAATTAAACGAAGAAAAACAAAAACTTATTAAAGAAGCAATCCCCGTCACTATATCAATTGCTGACCCTGAAGAGAGTGAATGATTTGTAAATAAAATAATTAGAACTATAGTCGAGTTTATTGTTGTTAGAAATGGTTAATTGAATTGATGAGAATAAAAGAACAAAAATCTTAAAAGATCATTTTTCATTAATTAAAATTTATGATACAATTAGTTTAGTGAACAAACTTGACTATAGAGTTCTTTTAAATGGTACAATGAAATATCAATTAATGGCTCATACATAAATGCATTCATATGTATATTTTCAGGAGTCATCAAATTTACTTTATCCAAAATTGTAATTTCTTTTGCATTATTAAGTTTTCGAAATTCTTCAAACAAGGCATTAAATTGGTTTGTGGTTATTGTGAATAAATTTATAGTTGGAAGATTTTTAATCATATAATCTTCTGCCTTTAAGCGGATTGCTATTGATAATACAACCTTATTTTCTAAAAGTATTTCATCAATAGGATTTTCTTTAACGATAGAATCAGCTGTTTCAATAATTAGTTTAATAATATTTTTATTTCCAAATAGTATAGTTTTCCCATTACAAGCATCAAACTTAGATTGATATATTTTCAGTATATCATTTGCGTTAATACTTGCTGAATCAGATTTTATATGGAGACAACTAGTAAGTTTGAGATAATTTGGAGAAGTATTGGATTCAGTGTACTCTATAATATTCCTTGCAAAAGTTATTAAACTTATAAATATCTTAGGATTATCTAATTTTGATATAAAATACTTTAAAACATCCTTTCTGTACTGCCCTAAAGAAAAGCTAATAACTCTATCTTCATCCTTTAATACCATATGAACTGTATCTTCTAAATTCAACCTTGAAATAGTGGTCCTATAAAAATCAAAGTTGTGAGTGAAAATAATATTCTTAAAATTATTTTCTCTGTGTAAATCTTTTAGATATTCAATTATTGCATATTTATTCTTATAGTCAAAAGAGTCTGCAATGTCGTCAAAAATTATTAGATTAGTTGAATTATTTCTCCTTGCTTCAATGTCAAACAGCAATTGTAGAATGTAAAAAGCCCTTTGTTCACCTTTGCTTAAAACTTTAAGAAGAGTTCCTTTATCTTGTTTTACTGGTTCTTCATCTTTATCTTGATATTCAAATTCTATGTTTGCTGTTTCTTCTTTTAATATAATATCTTCTTGATTGGTTAAGATTATTTTGAAGGGGACATAGAATCTTGAATTAAACTTATCAATAATGATTTTCCAAACCTCAAATTCTCTTTTCGCGTTTTGGATTATTTTTTCTAATTCCTTTTTTCTTGGACTATAAAACTTTGATAGTTCAATTGCTTCATTTTTTAATTCAGAAAAATATGAAATCCAAACTTTTTTCTTAAAGTCGTCATATTTTTTAAGCTCTAATAGCAATAAGTTCTCCATCTCAATGACTCTTTTAAATGCCCTAAGATCACTATTTGCTCCAAGCGCTTTGTCCACTTTATCAAAAAGTTCTTTTAGTTTTGCATCGTTGATTATTTTAATTAGCTCTTGTTCAACTAATTCTTTTAATTTTTCAGCAGATTCTATATCAACATTACCATCTAAAATAAATTTGTGTCCTGCTTCAAAAAAAGAATTATCTTCCGTTGCCTTTAATATTTCACCTGCTTGGTATGTCCCAAATGAATTATCGGACTTTTTGAAGAACCTTGATTTGGTTAACAATTCTTCATATTGCTCAATGTATTGACTTAATAAATTACGGTGCTTTTCTAAAAATTTCTTAACATTTCCTTTCTTGTCAAAGATATCATTGTATTTAAAGTTGTATTTAGTATACTTATCATTAAGTTTTTTAATAATTGAATCTAATGATTCATAGAGATTGTCCAATGAAGTTGTAAAGGTATTCACAAATTCACTTTCGCAGTCACTGCTCTGTGAGATTTGTTTAAGTTTTTTGATGAACTCATTTTTATGAGAATCAAGTTCTAAATAGATATTGTCATATTTTTGCTTTAGTTCCTTGCTTGCAATGAAGTTACTTATCTTTTTCGTCGCATCATACGTATTATCTTCTGCATCAACTACTAAAATTATTTCAGGATTTATCTTAGTACCATCAGCTTTTAATTCAAACTGAGATTTCCGATTCTGAAATATTCTATCGCATGGTTTATTTTATTATCGTTTTTTGCAATAACACTTAATGTTTTTGCAAACGATGATTTCATCGTACCATTTGGTGCGTATATTAAATGAGTATTACTATATGAAAAATCGAAACTGTATTCTAGTTTTCCAATTCCATAGCAGTTTTCCAGTTTGATATCGAGTTTTTTCATATTTTAATTAATCGTTTCACATAGATTTTATTATAATTTTATTTCATGATAAGTCATCTAACCTAAAACATGATACCCCTAAAATCTAGGTATTACCCCAAACTTGAGTTATGTGCGATTTGTTTGTGAGTTTATTATTAAATCAGTTAAAATGTAATATTTTATTAATCTTAATTAATTCTCAACATGGAATTTGTTTTATAAGCATATCAATTAGAAAATACTGATGTAATCAATTTCATTTTCCAATGCAACTTTTAAGCAATTTTGATATTTTATTTACATTAAGAAAAGAAATAAAATGTCCACAAAAGAAAATCATATTTATAATAATTCAGCTTTAACCAAACCGGAAAGCGAAGTTAAGATTGAAACAGAGCTTAAGCCGGATGACTGGTTATGCTTAGCCTGCAGTAAAAAAATTACGGAAGATAAGGAACGATTTTCGTATGATGGCGAAACTGAATTTCATTTTACAAATCCGAATGGTTTTGCTTTTGATATAATTACATTCCAAAATGCTGAAGGCTGTAATGAAATAGGGGAGTCAACTTTAAATTTTACATGGTTTAAAAATCATGCTTGGTCTTTTGCTGTCTGCAGCCGCTGCGGTTTGCATCTCGGCTGGAAGTATTCCGGGAAATTCTCTTTTTACGGTTTAATCAAATCGAGGATTGTTAAAGGAGTTGCGCTTTTTAATTGAAGTTCTTTGTTCTTTTCTTAACGTAAGAAAAGAACGAACCTGCCTGCATACATTTAGTATGTAAACCGGCAGGCAAGAAGAAGCATGCACTGAAAAATAAATTCTAAAATTATACTTTTTTTAAAAAATCTTATCAAGTTATATAAAGAAAAATAACTCAGTCATCTGACAATTGCCGGACTCCTTCAAACAGATTTTTCTTTTCGTCTTATCCTAAATTACAATAATTGTCTTTCGTATAATTTCTTTACGAATTTCTTTTTAGGTGCAGATTGGCATTAAAATAAATATCATATTCATCTTATGCAGTATAAGCTAAATTGGATTAGAACTTAGTTTTTAATATCAATCATTTGTAACGGATAACACCATAAATATTATTCATAGAAAATATATTAACCTGAAATGAATAAGATGTAATTTTTAACTGTAAGGAGTAAAGCAATGAGCAAGAATAAAAAAGATGCAGATGAAAAGACGAACAACACATCGAAAGTTAACGCTGGTATGCCTAAGATCGTTGACAGGGAAACCTTTCAAACGGAGCTGGATGCATTGAGAGTTCGGGAGAAAGCTCACACAAGAGAAGGCGATTCTATCGCAGCAGCCCGCAGGAGACTTCCAATGGTGGAGGTGGATGCAAGTACACCTCTAATTGGTGAAAACGGTAAAGTATCGCTGCTGGATACGTTTGAAGATCGCAAAATATTAATTGCTTATTACTTTATGTGGTATCCCGGCCGCCCTGCATCCGAGCAATGCGAAGGATGCACATGGCTTACATCTCAAATCAGCGAACTGTCTTATATTCATTCCCGCAACGTTACCTATGCAGTATTTTGCCAGGGACCATACAAGGAAAGTATTCGCTACCGAAATTTCATGGGTTGGAAGATGCCCTGGTACTCGGCCTTGGATTCACGCGAAACTTTGTTGGTCGGACGACGCGTGGGAATGTTTCACATTGTCTGCTACCTGCGGCAAGGTTCCAGGGTTTTTGAAACTTACTGGACAACCGGGCGGGGCGGTGAAGTAATTGACAACAGCTATGATTTGCTTGACTTAACTGTTTACGGACGGCAGGAGAAATGGGAGGATTCCCCGGAAGGCTGGCCGCAAGGAAACATTATGGACACACTGCGTTTAAATGGGCGTCCTACTTCCCAGTGGTCACGGTTGGAAGCAGGTTACTCTGATGACATTAAAAGGGGCGGACACTGAATTGCATGTTTAATATACAGATATTTAATCAAATTGTGTTAGGGGATTGTAGTCCTCTGACTTTTTAGTAACCCACTGAAATAGTTAGAAATAATTATTTTTCTCATTAATCCCGGGGTAATTTATGATCAATTACTTGAGTAAAATCATTTTCTTTGTTTGTACGAAATTGCCTGTTTTTAATTTATAAATATAAACTCCGCTCGGCAGGTTTGATGCATTAAATTCTACTTTATATTTGCCTGCTGTTTTATATTCATTAACTAATGCAGAAACTTCTCTACCCAAAACATCATAAATTTTTAATGTAACAAATCCGGATTCCGCAATCCGAAATCCGATATTAGTACTTGGATTGAAAGGATTAGGATAGTTTTGTGAAAGTCCAAATCTTTTTATCGTTGCTTCATTGGAATTAACTGAAGTAAGTTCTGTGGTTCTGCCCGAAAGCATTACCTGCTTTGCAATCATTTGTTTCGATCCGTCGAATTCATTAAAATTCCTAATATTAAAAGAGGCTTGATAATTTCCATCATGCAGCGGTTTGAATTGAACAGGCACCGTAATTGAATCATTAGGATTTATCATTATCGGTAATGAAAGATTTGTAGAAAAAACCGAATCACTGCAGTAAAATTCATTAATCACCACTGCTGTATCGCGGTCGTTATAAATTGTTAAATTTATTAATATGGAATCACCGGGACTGATTTTCCCGAAATCAATACTATCGGAATCAGTGCGAAATAAGTTAGTCTGCCAATTATATTTTAATCCCCGGTAATTTTCATAAAATTTAGAGTAACTTAAATCCAATGCAATTGAATCATCCGGAGTTACTTCGGTAACAAAAGGATTAAAATTACGCCCCCATGAAATAAGTATGTTGCCGTTAGGAAGTCTCTTCCACGGCACCTTCGGTACTGGTCCAAATATTTCGATGAGTAATGCGTCTTACAAGAGTTGCGGTTTTATTTTGTTCATCAAGCTGATATATTACAGCACTGGAAACACGTACGGGGTGATAATTGCCGTTATCGAATAAACTTATATTGCCGTTTGATAATTTCCTTATATCATGCTGGCGGGAAAAACCTAGATCATCGTTAATAAATATAAAATCATTGTTTTTACCACCAAGCCTCCATATAATATCTCCTGTGTTCAAGTTAACTTTAGTTATTTCATCTAAATTTCTTGCAGAAATTAGTACTGTACTATCCGTTTCCAATGCTACGGAATTAAAGTGTGAAAAATCTATAGTCGGCTGGGTTAAATCAATATTTGAATCTACATCGGTAATGTTGTAATGGTCGAGAGCATCCCACTGAAATATTAATGAATCTTGCGAATCAAACTCCTGTAATGCACCATCGATAATGCGCGCAGAGGTATCACCGCCTTCAACGTAATGACTCATATCTATAGTAACATTTCGTTTTCCGAACATAAAATAATTTCCATTCGATAAAACTCTTAAATCATGTACATCATTAGAAAAGCCGTTAGTTACGTTAAAAGTACGTTTAATATTTAATGAGCTGTCTAATCCGTAACAATCGATTGGATATTTAAAATAAGTTAATTCGCCGTCGGGCTGGAGATCAAAGTCGTATGGTGTTCCATGGATATTCCGGTAAAAAACTGGAGTTCCCCGATTATCTGCAATCACAATGTAAGGCGGAGGGGTAAGGAATATATATCCGTCGGAAGGATTATTGTAAGTTTTTACAAATATTTTGGCTAAATCAACTGGTAATGCTGTATCCGGAACAGATGAATATTCATTTTCAATTTCATTTGGATTATCTTCGGTTAATGTCTTCACGGGGATTTCGGTATTTTTATTCCGGCATGTATGAAACTTAAATGTCAATCCGCCGATTTTATATCCCGTCCAGTTTTTTAATCCATTTTTTAAAGTTACACTGACTTCTTCATCTGTATTAAAATCTTTGTCCGGAGAAAATATCAGATTTTTTAAATCAACTGAAAGCGCTATTTTACCACTGTGCTTACCGCTTCTTGAACCAATTACAGATATTAAATTATTATTTATACTTGCTTTATCAATTTTGCTGCCAGGTCTAATTATAATATTGCTGCTAACTGAGACATAAGAAGAATTCGGCAGAGGATTTAAATACTGAAAGTTTGAAATGTTCTGTGCGGAAGCAGAATTAACAAAAATTAGGGTGAAACTAATCAACATTAAAAAGAAAAAATTGCGCAAAAGATATTTCACTATTTTACTCCTCCAGCCTATAACTATATTTATAGTAAAAATAGTCTTAAAAATTATCAATAAAGATATTACATAAGATCAAAGGATCTTAGAAAATAAAAATTAAAGAAATACTATTTTAAATAAATCATTTTCTTAACACTGAAATATTTTTTACCGGAATTACCCGCTGCTTTAATTGAATAAAAATATACACCGGATGAATAATTTGAAGCATTCCATTTTACCCTATAGCTGCCGGGTCTCTTTAAAGTATTAACAAGTTCAGCTACCTGCTGACCTATAATATTAAATATTTTAATTGTTACTCGGCTTTCTTCCGGAACAGAATATTTAATCAAGGTTGAGGGATTAAAAGGGTTTGGATAATTCTGGTATAAATCGAAACTATTTAATTTAACATTATTATCTGCAACTCCATTTAAATTAGATAATATATTAAATGTTGAATTGCTCATTCCAAATACTGCGGGATCTTCTATACCCGAAACTTTGATTTTATATGAAGAATCCACTGCAATTGATGTTGAAACCGTCCAATTAATTGCATGCGTACCTGACACTATTGAATCAGCAATAAACGAATCGAAATTACCGTTCTTCATCAGCTGAATATTAACTGTGTCATTTATATTTGATTCCCATCGGATTATATAAGTTGAATCTAAATAAAGATTTTCTCCGCCGTTTGGAAAAGTCATGCTTATAAATGGTGAGGTTGTAAAAAATGTTTTTACACCAGACCAATTACTTGTGCCGGCTGAATTTGTATTATTAACCCTCCAATAATAAATTGAATTATTGTTGACGGAATTCAAAGTATAAATTGTTGATGTTAAGTTTGAATTATCGATTACCAAATTGCTGAAAGACGGATCTGCTGCAACCTGTAAATGATAAGTCTGAACTATTCCGCGGGTTCCCCACATTAATTTAATAGGAGCTAAACCGTTAACATATTCGCTGTCCTTTGGTGTAATAGGAGACGGAGCGTAAGAAGAATCAACAACCTGAGGTACTCCAAAAATAAAATTACCGAGGTTTGAAGTTGTAAAAGTCAGTTCATTTGTAGTTGAATCATAGCTTGTTGGAATGGATGTAAATGTGTTGCTGTTTTCCGGGCTGGAATATACTATTGTTCCTTTTGGATTTAAAACTGCCGGGTAATTATTTAGATTGACAACAACATTTCCGGTATATGAATTTATTCCGGAACCTTCAATCGTAAAATAATTTGATGCAACATTAGGTGCATCTGTTGTAAATACAGGATTTACAGGAGCATAATTATATTTGGTAACCGTTGCAAAAACATATCCTCCGCCTTGCAGCTGACTAAATGTTATTGCTATTCCTGTTGTATCATTATTGTCGTTAAAAGTATAAGTATTTGATTCCAGAATTTCGCGAGTTACGTAAGCTTCCGGCTGCTGACTAATCCAGGGAAATTTGTAAGAACGGTATGAAAACAGACCGCTTGGCAATGAAAATTCAAGAGCGATTGAATTATCCGGATGGACTTCCGTAAAAGTGGGGATGTCAGGTCCATTTGCAATTCCCCAGCCAATTATTGTATTTCCGTTAGGTAATCTTTCTGCAGAGCCCATAGCACCTGCATAAATATCCGGGTTATGTCTAAACTCCCAAACGAGAGTTGCGGTTTTATTTTGCTGGTCTAATTCGTATTCTACTCCACGAGAATATTGCGTAGGATGCTGATTTCCATTATCAAATAGAGTAATATTGCCATTCGGTAATATAGTTGCGTCATGTTGATAAGAGAAATATGTCGGAGCATTTTCAGGATGTTCATTAATAAATGTGAAATCATTTTGTTTACCGCCTAAAAACCACATTATATTTCCTGTTTCACGATTAATTTTGATGATACTTGAAAGATGTCTCATTGATGCGATTATATTTCCATCATTATCAATCGTTATGTCATTCATATGAATTAAATCTACTCTATGTGCTGTCATGTCAAAATATGTATCTGTGAATGGTATGTAATCCCACGAACGCCATTGAAAAATCACATTTTTTTGATGCATCCAATTCTTGAATTACTGTGCCGATAACTGTAGCATTTGGGTCACCACCAGCGACAATCTTGCTCATATCTACTGGTTCCGGATCATTTGCAAATAAAAGAGCATGACCGTTTGGTAAAAGTAGAAAACCATGAGCATCAGCATTATATCCATTACCACATTTAAAAGTATCGATAGGAGTCAAAGTTGTATCTAGAATTATCCAATCTCTACCCGGTCTGTATGCATATGAAAGATTCCCATTTAATTCCATTTTAAAGAGATTTGCCATTTGTGGAAGACTTTTATATCCAGCAACAGTGCCGTTGTTATTATATATCATCAGATAATTACCATATGTAGTATCCGGCCCAAGTACTTGATTAGTTATAAAAATATTCCCAGGTGCCGGATTGTTAGAGGTATCAACAGTAATTTGTGGAATATCCGACGGTAATGTGTCTGTAACTGTATAATTATGGGGAGAATTATTGGTTGGAGTAAAGTTTAATGTATTGTTGTTTGCTGAACTTTTTTCGAACTCCGAAAAGGTATCTATGGTTAAAGGTTGTGCTAAAGGAGTTGTTTTAAAATGAATTACAACCGAAGGTAATGTATTTCCATCTGTTGTTTTGAAAATACTGCTGACATTTACCTTAATATTCTCGTTTGGTAAAAACGGAATTGCAGGACGGAACAGAATTGTTTTGTTATCATCGGATAATTTTAACTCACCTTTATGAACTCCGCTTAAAGATCCAACAACCGAAATGTTATTTTGCGAAAGGCTTGAAGGATCAATATATGTATCGGATCTTAGGATAATATTTGTATTTAAAGAAACAAGTGTCGAATTATCTTTCGGTGAAACATATTCAAATGACTGGGGAAGTATTACACTGCTTCCTAATAAAAAAATAGTTGCTAACAAAATGGATTGTAAAGATTTCATTATTAACACCTTTGGTATTAATTTGGGAGATAACAATTGAGTTGAACCGATTTGCCCCCTAACTGAATAATAAGAAATTCAGCAGATTAATCTGATTAACTTACCCAATTTTCAAAATATATATCAATTAAAATTAAATTTAAACAAGTTACTTTTAATTAGCAAAACAAAGAGCGATTGAATTAAATATTAGAAATTTAGTCAGTAATATTATGTCGTTTATCTCATCACTTATTACGGTTAGCCATCCATAGCTTTTGTTTTTGACATCGGTCAATGGTTCCTTATTATATTAGTTTTATATTAAAACACTATTGAAAATTATTACTATATAATCTCACTTCAAATTTAGAGTTAAAACAAAGTCCTAGATATCTTGAAATAAATTATAGTTGAGGACATAATGAAATACAGAAAATTAGGAAATACTGGAAGAACAATTATCTGCAGTCGGTTTAGGATGCATGGGGATGAGCCAGTCGTACGGAACAAGGAATGATGAAGAATCTATTGCAACTTTAAATTATGCTTTGGATATCGGATTAAACTTTTGGGATACTTCCGATGTTTACGGCGCTCATCATAATGAAGAATTAATTTCTAATGTACTTAAACCAAACAGAGATAAGGTTTTTATCGCTACAAAATTCGCATTAAATAGAAATGAAAAAGGCGAATTCACTGTTAATAACAAACCCGAATATATAAAAGAATGTATTGAAGGAAGTTTAAAGAGATTAAAAACCGATGTTATTGATCTTTATTATGTTCATAGAGTTGATCCTGATGTCCCGATAGAAGAAACGATCGGGGTTTTGTTTAATTTCGTTAAAGAAGGAAAAATTAAATATATCGGTTTATCTGAAGTAAATCCGAATACTTTAAGAAAAGCAGACCGCGTCCATCATATAACTGCGCTTCAATCCGAATATTCTTTTTTAAGCCGTGATGTTGAAAAAGAAATTATTCCTACGTGCAGAGAATTAGGAATTACTTTTATTCCGTTCAGTCCGGTTGCAAGAGGATTACTAACCGACACAGTTGATATGAAAAATCTGCCGGAAAATGATATGCGAAAATCAATTCCGAGATTTAATGACAAACATCTTGAAAATAATTTAAAATTGACAAAAGAATTTTCCGGGTTTGCAGAAAACAAAAATTGTACACCGGCACAATTAGCAATTGCATGGGTTTTGGCAAAAGGAGAGGACATAATTCCAATTCCGGGAACAAAAAGAAGAAAATATTTAAAAGAAAATGCCGAAGCTGCGGATATTAAGTTAACGGAAGATGATATAACTAATTTGGATAACCTGCTGAAAAAATATCCTGATATCGGTCATAGACAAAGCCCGTCGATTAGTAAACTCAGTAATAGATGAACCGGAAAACGGGATACAAAAATTTAATTTTTAAAAAATATTTAATTTGTTAACCAAAGTTTTTAATAAGGAAATAAATTATGAAAGCATATATAATTAAAGAACCCGGCGATGTAAGTAAATTTTAAATTATCTGAAGTTGATAAACCCAAAATTAACCCAGATGAAGTTTTAATTAAAACAAAAGCGATTTCTATAAATCCGGTTGATACTTTTGTCAGGAAAAACGAATCTTCTTTAAAAGGAATATTAAAACCCGGGAAAGATGAGAACGCATTTATTTTAGGCTGGGATGTTTCAGGAATAATTGAAGAAGCCGGAAGCAATGTAACGGAATTTAAAAAAGGCGATGAAGTTTTTGGAATGATTAATTTTCCGGGACAGGGAAAAGCTTATGCGGAGTATGTTGCTGCGCCTGAAAATCAAATAGCTTTAAAACCGAAAGATATTTCTTTTGAAGATGCTGCTGCTGCCACACTTACCGCGTTGACTGCATGGCAGGGTTTGGTAACAAATGCAAAAATAAAAAAAGATGATAAAGTTTTAATTCATGCTGCCGGCGGAGGTGTTGGGCATTATGCAGTTCAAATTGCAAAAAGTTTTGGAGCTTATGTTATCGGTACAGGCTCAACTTCAAAAAAAGATTTTGTTTTAAAACTTGGCGCAGATGAATTTATTGATTACACAAAGGAAAAATTTGAAGATAAAATAAATGATGCCGATATAGTTCTTGACTCAATTCCCGGAACCGAACATCTGCTTCGTTCAATTGCTGCTGCTAAAAACGGCGGAAGGATAATTTCCATTAAAACTAATTTTGAAGGGGAGATTGCCGAAAAAGCAAAAGCTAAAAATTTAAAAACTTATCGAATTTTAGTCAGTTCGAATGGAAACGATATGAAACAAATTGCCAAACTTTTGGAGGAAGGAAAATTGCATTCACATGTGTCGGAAAAATTTAAATTTGAAGATCTTCCCAAAGCGCATGAACAAATTGAAACCGGAAGCACTACGGGTAAAATTGTAGTGGTAGTTTAGCAGATAAATGAGACATAAATAACAACATACGGACTTATGATGAAAGTTATTAAAGAACAGACAATTTTAATTACCGGTTCAACTGATGGAATTGGTAAAGCAACAGCTTTAAAATTTGCAGATAAAAATGCTAATTTAATTCTTCACGGAAGAAACAAAGAAAAATTGGATAAAGTTATTAATGATATAAAAGCCTCAACCGGAAATGAAAACATTGAAGGCATGACTGCGGATTTTTCTTCGCTTGATGAAGTGAGAAATCTGGCTGATGAATTCTTAAAAAAATATTCTTCCCTGGATGTTCTCATTAATAACGCTGGTTCCGGCTTTGCCGATGAAAGAAAGAGTAAAGACGGTTACGAGTTAAGATTTGCCGTAAATTATTTAGCCCCTTTTTTACTTACACATTTACTCCTTCCTGCTTTAAAGAAGGCTGCACCTTCGCGAATTGTAAATGTAAGTTCGGCTGGCCAGTATCCGATTAATTTTGATGATATAATGTTCGAGAAAAACTTTGATGCGGTTAATGCATACAGGCAAAGCAAACTTGCATTAATTATGTTTACGATAGATTTAGCTGAGAAATTAAAAGGTGAAAATATAACAGTAAACAGTCTTCATCCTGGAACTTATTTGGAAACTAAAATGGTAACCGAAGCCGGTATAACTCCTATGGGCAAACCTGAAACCGGAGCTGAAGCAGAATATTATTTAGCAGAATCCGAAGAACTTGAAGGAGTTACAGGGAAATATTTTAATGTGAAAAAGGAAGCAAGAGCCGACAGCCAGGCTTATGACAAAACTGCCCGTGAAAAACTCCGCAAGATCGGACTTGAATTAACCGGATTAAAGGCATAAACAAAGATCTTCATTAAATTTAAAATCAAATTTTACTGCATGAATACAAAATTAATAATGAATGTTTCTTCATTTTTTTTGGGAATATTTGGTTTAGCTTTTCTTTTTGCTCCTGAGGAAACAATAAATTTATTAAATATAAAAATTGATCAATCCTATGTTATCCAGTTAATGGGTTCTGCATTTATTGCATTGGGAATAATAAACTGGATGGCAAGATCAATTGTGCTTGGCGGAATTTACGGCCGTGCAATAATTGTAGGTAATCTTTTAAATTATCTAACCGGAAGTTTTGTACTTATAAAAAACGCTTCAAATCTAATTTCAATAGTTTTATTATGCATTTATTTGATATTTACTATTTTATTCGGCTTCTTACTTTTTTCTGATCCTTTGAAGAAATATGCCGAAACAAAATAAAACCTAAAATTCTAAAAGTTCATCCTGCTGAATTTATTATAAAAACTCAATTATTATATTGCTAAAAAATGATTAAAGCATTATTTTACATATAGTAATTTTGATGATGGGAGGAAATTGAAACTACAAAATAGTGGGTGGCATACGATGGAAAGGGAAAGTCTCAAAATGCAATTCAATTAATAAAAATAAGGGGAACTAATCATGAGATCCATTCGATTTATAATACTATTTTTAATTATTGCAAATTTAACTTCAGCACAACAAACAAAAACAAAAAAGGAAGAACTGAAGCATGGGATACAATTCCAGATTGGAAGTTTATTAACATTGAATAATTTTAATAATTATACTTTGTCTTACCGTTATAACTTTGATTCAAATAGCGGAATAAGAATTGGAATACTCACCGATGTAAACAATAATGACGAGGATGTTACTGTAGTGGAAGATACAATTTCACTTAATCCAAATAATTATAGCCACAGTTATAATTATAAATTATCATTGCAATATTTGTTTAATGCTGCACAATACAAAAACTTCTATTTATTTTTAGGTGGAGGACCATTTATCTCAATCACTAAAAATGAATTCAGTTCAGAATATATTTATTCTTCATATATCAGCAAAAGCAAGTATGATCATAAATCTACTGCTTATGGTTTAGACTTATTATTTGGTGCTGAATATAAACCTCTGGAAAATATTGCAATCTCCGGTGAGTATGGCGTAACTTTCAGCGGAGGCACAACCGATGTTAATGATGAAAGTATCCATGATTATTATAATTCAACTCAAGATGAATTTACTACTGAAAACGGTAAAATAAAAAATTTTGAAATAAACAGTCTTGGTGTTAAACTGGGTCTTACTGTTTTCTTTTAATAATAGATCATTGTTTTCTTATTTTTATTATCAAAAGGTTTTTTGATGCTTTGAATTTAATGAAATATATTAGTTAAAATAAATTAAACTGCAGGAGGCTAAAATTAGAAATAGAAGTATTATTGTAAATATTTTTTCTACCGTTTTAGCCTCTTTATTTTTAATAGGATGTTCAGGTCCAATATATATTTTAAAGACTGATACACCGCCGATTGATGTAGGATTTTTAGGTTTCAAATGGAAAACTCCGATGGGTGTGGTTGATAGAGAACTTAGTAGCAGGCCTGGTGTAAATAAAATTCATGGTAAATATGAATATAATAAATATTTTTTCTCCGGTATTAACTTTTTAGGTGAATTAACAAGTGATTGTCAATTTAATTTTAGAGATCAAGGTTTATATTCAATAAGAATTACCATTAAACCTCAAAAAAAGAATATTCATTTAGTTGAGAAATTAAAAAGAGAGCTGACTAAATTCTATGGTAATCCAGCAGAATATCGCGGGAATGATATAATAAATCAGGATTATAATTATTATAAAAAGTTCACATGGCCTGGTCAAAAATTGATGTTATACTTAAAGAAAAATTTCTATATAATAATTGAAGCATACGAATATAGAAGTTCTGTATTTCATAGAGATAATAATTAGTAAAAAAAGTGTTTAGTAAATAATTCATTTTATCTATAAAACACAATTTTTCATTTAACCTTCCTCCATAATAACACTATAAATATAAACTTCTTTTTTCAAATTTATTTATATTATTTGCGGACATTTTCTTTCATCAATTCTTCAAAACAACAATATATGTTATAGGAAAGCTTAACTTAAAAAATATTAAAATTGGTGCTTGATATAATTAAAAAAAACATTATTTTTGTCTTAAAACATCATGAATCAACATTTCTAAATAAAAGAAAAAAACTCTTTTATTAAACAGATCTAATTTATAAAGTGGGCGAATTATGGAACTGCTTGAGCGCGAGGTATATTTAAATAAACTTAGCAATTCATTCCATGAATTATTAAAAAAAAATAGTTCTGTTGTTGTAATTTCCGGTGAAGCGGGAATAGGTAAAACTTCGTTGGTCGAAAAATTTGTTCAGGAAGTAAAAGATCAGGTAAATATCTTATGGGGAACCTGCGATGCATTATTTACTCCTCGTCCACTCGGACCTTTATATGATATTGCCGCACAGTTAAAAAACGGTTTATTAAATTTATTGGATAGTCAAACAGCCCGCTCAACTATTTTTGCAAAATTTTATACAATACTTAAGGAAAGCAGTCTGCCGAATATTTTAATCATAGAAGATGTTCACTGGGCAGACGAATCAACATTGGATTTAATAAAATATTTAGGAAGAAGAGTTGATAAAATAAATTCACTTTTTATAATTACTTATAGAGATGATGAAATTGGTTCGGAACATCCGTTAAGATTAGTATTAGGTGATATACCTGCAAAAGATTTAATCAAAATTAAATTGCCTGCTTTAACCGAAGCAACAGTAGAAAAGCTTGCAGATAAACATGGAGTTAAAAATCTTTATCAGGCTACTTCCGGAAATCCGTTTTTAGTTACGGAATTATTAAACCATAAAGAAGTAGGTGTTCCCTCAACAATAAAAGATTCAATATTAACCAGGGTTTCAAGATTATCTGAACATGCAAGAGATTTTGTTGAATTGGTATCTATTGTTCCTACCAAAGCAGAAAAGTGGCTGGTAAATGAAATTATTCCTTTAGATCCTAAGTTACTGGACGAATGTTTCAACTCAAAAATTCTGAAAATAGATGAAGGAGCAATTTCATTTAAACATGAAATAAGCAGATTGGTTGTAGAAGAATCTTTAAATGATTTAAAGAGAGAACTTTATAATGAAAAAATACTTCAGATTCTACTTAAACAGGATAAAATTGAAAATCATTTAGCACGAATAATACATCATGCGGCAAAATCAAATAATAAAAAAGTTATAATAAAATATGCTCCAATTGCTGCGAAGCAGGCTTCAAAATTAGGTGCTCATTTATTGGCAGAAAGTCACTATAAAAATCTATTAAAATTTGCCGATGAACTTTCTATTAAAGATAAAATAGATATTTATGAGAATAAATCGTATGAATGCTATCTTAATGGAAAAGTTGGACAAGGGATTAAGGATGGTGAAACTGTGTTAACTATGCTTAAAGAATTTCCGGATCCAATACGCGAAGGTGAAAATTACCGGCGTATTTCCAGAATGCTTTGGTATGACTGCAACGATAAAAAAGCCGAAGAATATGTTGACAAAGCAATTGAAATTCTAGAAGATCAGCCCCATGGGAAAGAACTTGCATTAGCCTACAGTAATAAATCACAGACTTATATGTTAAGAGAAGAAACGGAGCAAGCTATTAAATGGGGAGAAAAAGCATTAAAGTTAGCAGTTAAAATAAAAGATCAGGAAATTGAGGCTCATGCACTCAATAATATCGGTACTGCAAAAATGTTTATTGATGATTCTACAGGAGAAGAGTTTCTTCAAAAGAGCCTTAAAATATCTTTGCAAAATGATTTTGCTGAACATACAATGAGAGCTTATATAAATTTAGGCTGTCTCTTGCTTCAAAAAAGAGATTTAAAAAGAGCAAACAAATATTTTACGGAGGGAAGCGAATATTGCAGCGATAAAGATTTATTTACATTGATTTTATGTATGGCTTCTCATCTTTCAAATGTTAAATTGTACCTTGGGGAATGGGATTCTGCAATTGAAACAGCAAACACCGTATTTCAAAATGAATATGTACCTGACGGAAATAAAATAATTCCTTTATTCATAATTGGAATTATACGCGCAAGAAGAGGTGATCCAGGATTTATGAACTTATTTGATGAATCCAACAGGCTGGCGGCTAAATTAAGAGAAATAGATAAAATTGTAACAATTAAATCAGCAACTGCCGAAGCTTATTGGCTTCAAAATAAATTAGATGAAATTATAGAAGAAATCGAGTTATTGTATAGAAAAATTCAATATACAAATAATCCATGGTATTATGGATCTCTTTCTTATTGGCTGTGGAAAGCCGATAGATTAAAAGAGATACCTAAAAAAATTGCCCGACCTTATTTACTTCAAATTACAGGCAAGTGGAAAGAAGCATCCGAACTATGGAAAGAATTAAATTGTCCTTATGAACAGGCGATGGCATTAAGTGAAGGGGATGAAGAGGCAATGAAACAAGCCGTAGAATTATTTAATCAATTAGGTGCTTCAGCGTCTTCGCAAATCATAAAACAAAAAATGCGGGAACTCGGTATTAAAAGTGTACCGAAAGGTCCAAGAAAATCAACTAAAATAAATCCTGCAGGACTTACTTTAAGACAGATGGAAGTTTTAAAGCTTTTAGGAATGGGATTAAGCAATAACGAAATTGGAAATAATCTCTATATTTCGCCCAAAACCGTTGATCATCATATCTCTGCGATCTTTTCAAAATTAAATATTCATTCCAGAACGGAAGCTGCTGCTTATTTACTTAAAAATAATTCTCAAAAAATAAATTAGTTTGATGATTTTTTTAGAACGTGAAAATTATTTACTTGAATTAAATAACTCATTCGAAAAACTTTCCGGCGGTGTTGGAACAATAGCGGCATTATTCGGAGAAGCTGGAATTGGCAAGACAACTTTAGTTGAAAAATTTGTAGAAGGTGTTAAAGATCAAGTAAATGTTTTATGGGGAACCTGCGATGCATTATATACTCCTCGTCCGCTTGGACCTTTATATGATATTGCCGCACAGATGAAACCAGGTCTGCTGAATATTCTTTACGAACATAAAGCAAGAACCAAAATTTTTACAAAATTCTTAAATGATCTGCAAAATAATAAATTGTTAAACATTGTAATCATTGAAGATATTCACTGGGCCGATGAATCTACATTAGATTTAATAAAATATCTAGGGCGAAGGATTGATAAACTTAATTTACTTTTAATTACAACTTTTAGGGATGATGAAATTAGTAATAATCATCCGGTTAAACTTTTATTTGGAGATATACCTACTAAAAATTTAGTGAGGATAAAACTTAATCCTCTCTCTGAAGAAAGTGTAGACAATCTTGCAAGAAATTATAAGAAATCAATTCCCGAGCTTTACAAAAATTCAGGCGGTAATCCTTTCTTTATTTGCGAAATACTTGAAAACACGGATAACAATATCCCTGTTTCGATTAAAGATGCTGTCCTTTCTAAATTATCCAGAATGCCGAATAAATTAAAAGAATTTATTGAAATGATCTCCGTAATTCCCGGAAAAATTTCAAAAGAATTTCTCAAATCTTTTTTTGATGATGATATATCGTTAATTGATGATGCTGTTAATTGCGGAATATTAAAAATAGATTCAAGCGGAATAATATTTAAGCATGAACTTGTAAGGTTATCGATTGAAGATTCAATTTCTACAATAAAGAAAGAAGAATTAAACAAAATTATTCTCAATAATTTATTAAAAGGAAAAAATATTGAGAATAAATTATCTGGAATTGTTCATTATGCTATAAATGCAAATGATATTAAAATCATCTTAAAATATACACCACTGGCTGCAGAACAAGCGCAGAATCTTCGTGCACATCGTGAAGCTGCTTCTCATTATCTAAAGTTATTAAATTATCATGATCATTTTTCTCAGGCAGAATATGCCAATTTTCTGGAAAAATATTCCTACCAATGTTACTTAACTAATCGACCTGCGGTTGCATTGGAAGCAAGAAAAAAGTCTTTAGAGATTTGGGGAAATCTAAAAGATTATATGAAAATTGGTAATACATATAGATGGCTTTCGAGATTATCGTGGTTCTTAGGAAGAAAATCGGATGCTGAGAAATATGGAATAGATGCAGTAAATTATTTAGAAAAATTTCCAGGTACTGATGAATTAGCAATGGCATATAGTAACCGATCCCAACTATTTATGTTGTCGGATAATATTGATAATGCCGTAAGATGGGGAGAAAAAGCCATCGTAATTGCCGAACAAAACAACAATTACGAAATACTTTCTCATGCTTTAAATAATGTTGGAACAGCCTTAACGACAAATAAATATGATAGTAATGGTGAAGAAAAATTATTAAGAAGTCTGAACATTGCTTTGGAAAATGATTATGAAGAGCATGCAGCCAGAGCATATACAAATCTTGGCTGCCGGGCAACGGATAACATGGTTTATAAAAAGGCAATTAATTTTTTTACTGAAGGTATTAACTATTGTATAGAACATGATCTTAATGCGTGGATGATATATATGCAATCATGGCTGGCAAGAGTATATTTTGAAACAGGCAAATGGGATGAGGCAGGTGATTTGTCCCGGTCAATACTTGCATTAAATAATATTTCTTTAATTTCAAAAATTCCTGCATTAACAACTCTAGGATGGCTGCGCCTAAGAAGAGGAGATCCGGATGCACTTAGGTTATTAAATGAAGTAAAAGATTTTGCATTAATAACCGGAGAGATTCAGCGCATCGGTCCGATTTCCGCAGCTTTATTGGAAGCGTTTTGGTTAAATAACGAACCTATTGAGTACTTGTCTTTTGGTAGCATGGGGTTTGAATTAGCCCTAAAACAAAAAAATAAAAATGTTTTAAGTTATATTTCAATGTGGCTCTGGAAAAATGGGAATTTATATTCGGTGCATGCTGATATCAAAATGCCTTTTATGAACATAATTCAAGGTGATTGGAAAACAGCCGCCGAATTTTGGCATAAAATCGGCTGCCCATACGAAGAAGCTTTGGCATTATCTGACGGAAATAAAGATTCAATGTTAAAAGCTTTAGAAATTTTTCGGAAACTTGGTGCTAATCCGGCTGTTGAAAAACTTCAGCAAATATTGAGGAAAAGAGGTTTTAAGAAAATACCTCGCGGACCTTATAAGTCCACAATGAATAATTCATGGGGATTAACTAAAAGACAATTAGAAGTACTAAAATTTGTAGCAAAAGGTTTTAGCAATATTGAAATAGGGAATAAACTTTATATTTCGCCCAAAACCGTAGATCATCATATCTCTGCGATCTTTTCAAAATTAAATATTCATTCCAGAACGGAAGCAGCTGCTTTTATACTTTCCGAAGAGTCTGCAAAAAAATAGGGAATAATAATCCAAAAAATGGGGAATTTTCCCGATTTATAATTCTTCTATACAAGCTAAGTTAACCTTCGAAATTAATTTATTCAATTTAATCGGAGGTAAAATGCCAAGATATTTAGTTGAAAGAATTTTTCCGGAGGGATTAATCATTCCCGTCTCAAATGACGGTGCACAAATCTGTTTGAATGTTGTAAATACAAATACAGATGACAATGTTACCTGGGTTCACTCTTATGTTAGCGATGATAAAAAGAAGACATTCTGTATTTATGACGCTCCAAGTCCTGAAGCTATTAGAAAAGCTGCCAACAAAAATAAGCTTCCCGTTGAGAAAATAACTGAAGTTAAAGTTCTCGATCCGTATTTCTATCTATAAAAATTTAAAAAAAATGAATAGGAGACAAATATGAAAAACTTACTTTCGTTTATAATATTATTAACATTTTCGTTTCTATTTATTACCCAAAGTAATGCACAAAGCAAAAAATCATCGGAAAAACATAAAGTAGTTATGCATAGATATGTTGTAGAAAGAACTTTCCCTAACGGATTAAATATTCCTATTAATAATGTAGGAAAAGATATTTGCACGGGAGTTGTTTCAACCAATGCTGAAGATCAAGTAACATGGGTACAGTCTTATGTTAGCGAAGATAAGAAAAAAACATTTTGTATTTATGATGCTCCCTCTGCGGAAGCTATCCGTAAAGCAGCTAAACAAAATAAATTGCCGGTAGATAAAATAACCGAAGTTACAGTACTGGATCCTTATTTTTATAAATAATTATAAGTTTAATTGGAAAACAATTTAATAAACAGGATTGACTGGAATACTGCAATTTCGGTTAATCCTGTTCTTTCAATTTAAAGGAAAAAGTAAAAATTAAAATAGAAGAAGATAAAATTATAAGTTGATTTATTTAAAAAGGGAAAAAATCACTTTGAAATAATAGAATTTTTATAAACCTAATTTATTCATTGTTTCATAAATAATTAAAGGTTAAATTACAAATATCAAATTAAATGATGGGTAAAAGTTGATACGATTTGTAACTTCGATGTTAATATGGGTGGAACAAGTCTTGAAAAACAATTCAAATATTTAGGAAACGGTAAACAAAGATTTACTCAATCTTAAAAATATTTATATTTATTATCATTAAGAGGTTGATATGAAAAAGTTAATCTTTTGTTTGATGATACTGTCTTCCTCCTATTGTTTTGGTCAAATTGAATATTCCGTCGAATTAAGCCCAGGTTTCTTTTTCCCGAACTCACATAATTATAAATTAGGAATAGGTGCACTTGCTGCATTTAATGTTCAGCCGTCAGAACATTTTATATTTTCAATTTCAAGCGGGTATGCAGCATGGGGATATAATAACGGAAATGAATATAACACCCAAGTCGTTCCAATAATTCTTAGTGCAAGATATAAATTTAATTCCAGCAGTTTCTCACCATATATTTCGGGAGAATATCATTATCTTTTTGGAGAAGTCGATTATATAAAATATAAATATGGAATAGTTGAATTAAATCCTGAAAAGGCGACTGAAAATGTTGAAGAATTTGGTTTTGGGTTGGGAGCAGGTTTAATTATCCCTTTTAATTTTAATTTAGGAATGGACATTGGAAGCGGAATTTTACTAAATTCAAAAAATGAAAATCTGCTAAATGTTCGTACAACTTTTGGAATTTATTATCGACTTTAACTAAGAAGCATTATAAAATATTTTATAATATTCATTTGAAAGAGTTTGTTTGAAATGAAAATAAAATTGAAAGTTTTCATGAAAGTATTCTTGTTTATTTTATTTATAGTAATTTCCGCTTTTAATTTTTTAAGGATTGATTCTGTTTCCCATTCTGCGAGTGATACTTTAAGACCGTTTATAATTCAGTCAGTTTTATTATTTATTCTTTTATTCTCAATTAATTATTTTATTGCAAAAAGCAAAAAATTATCCTAGTAAAGAATATTCACCGGATTTCTGATAAATATTTATGGATTTGCAAATACTTTGAAATGATTTGCGTTATTGAAATTAAACTTTTATCTTAAAACCTAAATACAGACAAAAAATTCCATTCCGGAACATGAGGGGAATTATAAGTTCTTTAGTTTATTAAAATTATTATAAAAGTAATTCTAATTCCTTTTGCTGAAAATCCTCTATCTATTCTTAAAATTTTTACTTTATACTATAGTTAAGCTTAAAGTCAAATATACTTAAAAATTAAGTGTATCAAACTCAGTAAATACATTTTTAAATAATTTTATATAAAATCGAAATGAAAAGGGGAGATAATAATTAATCAATTATTAATAATATCCAAATTGTCATATGAATGAATTTACATATTCTAACAAATTAATCCCTAGAACTGCCGGCTACGGTTATCTTATAATTTTTATAAGCGGTATTTTTGCAAACTTTTTTGTTCTTGAAAGTTTAATTGTTGCGGGTAATGCTGCAGCAACAGCAAATAATATTATTGCAAATGAATTTCTTTACCGGATAGGGATTTTAAGTTTTGTTATAATGGTAATTGTTGATGTCCTTGTTGCATGGGCGCTTTATATATTTCTGAAACCGGTAAACAATAATTTGTCATTATTAGCAGCATGGTTAAGACTTGTGAATTGTGCGGTTTTCGGAATTGCCTTAATTGATTTAATTAATGTTTTGGAAGTATTAAATAGTACCGGATTGTCAGCTGCCGGAGAATCTGGCAATGGTGCGGTACAAGCAATGCTGCTTCTTAAAAGTTTTGATTATACCTGGATTATCGGTTTAATATTTTTCGGACTTCATTTATTCCTGCTTGGTTATTTAATTATCAAATCAGATTACATACCCAGCATTCTAGGATTTTTATTGATTGCCGCATCTTTCGGTTATCTTATAGACAGCTTTGCACATTTTCTTTTATCTAATTATACAGATTATAAAGAAATATTTGAAATGATTGTTGTTATTCCGGGTATTATTGGAGAATTATCATTTTGTTTATGGTTATTAATTAAAGGGACAAAAATTCCTCAAATAAAATTAAGTACTTAAATGAAAAAAATTATATTTGAAAAATACGGTCCCCCTGAAACTCTTAAAATTAGGGAAGTCGATAAACCTTCACCTAAAAAAAATGAATTGTTAATTAAAGTTTATGCTTCAACGGTAAACCGTACCGACTGCGGAATACTGAGAGGTAAGCCTTTTATTATTAGACTATTCACCGGACTTTCTAAACCTAAGTTTAGTTCAACCGGAACTGACTTTGCCGGTAAAATCGAAGCAGTCGGTGAAGAGGTTAAATCATTTAATATTGGAGATAATGTTTTTGGATTTGCTGATCAGGGAATAAATTCACATGCCGAATATATGATTATCTCCAAAGATAAACCGGTTTTTTCGATGCCTGAAAATATTAATTTCGATAATGCTGCTGCAAGTTTGGAAGGTGCGCACTACGCATATAATTATATTAAGCGAATGAAGTTAAATTCCGGTACTAAGATTTTGGTATATGGAGCAACAGGAGCAATTGGTTCTGCTGCTGTTCAATTATTGAAATATTTTGATGTTTATGTAACGGCCGTTTGTAATACTAAAAATATAGAGTTAGTGAGATCTTTAGGACCTGATAAAGTAATTGACTATACAAAAGAGGATTTTACAAAAGATGATGAAATTTATGATTATGTGTTTGATGCTGTCGGTAAAAGTTCATTTAAACAATGCAAATCTTTATTAAAGTCCGGCGGAGTTTATATGTCAACAGAACTGGGTAAAAATATTCAAAATCCTATTTTAGGAATTGTAACTACTTTTATTGGTAATAAGAAAGTTAAATTTCCTATTCCTTTAGATATAAAAGGCAGCATCGCTTTTATCAAAAAAATTTTGGAAGAAAATAAATTCAAACCGGTCATTGATAGTAAATATAAATTCGAAGAAATTGTTGAAGCATTTAATTATGTCGAATCCGGTCAGAAAACCGGTAATGTTATTTTAGAGATAGATTCCAATCAACATTAATAAAAAGCGGGAAAATCTAATATAATTTCTCCGATCCGCAATATTCCTCCCGCGCGAAAGGAGACGATATGCTTTCTTCACTTTATTGTAAAAACATCAACAAGAATTCTTACATAAATGTAAAAATAATATCAATAATATTAATTTTAATATTTTCATTTTCACAATTAACTGTATACGGGCAGGAAGATACTCAACAAAATGCAAGCATTCATTTAGCTGCATTGCAGGGAAATACTGAAGTTATAAAAAAATTAATTGAATGACGGAACTGCTTTAAATAAAAAAGATCAATATGGTTCAACTCCTTTAATAATTGCTGTATTATTTGGAAAGACCGAAGCTGCAAAAGAATTAATAAATGCCGGAGCAGATTTAGACATAAGTAATAATGAAGAATCTACTCCGCTGCATATTGCTGCACTAATGGGCAGAATAGAGTTAGTGAAATTTCTTCTTGATAAAGGCGCTGATAAATATTTAAGAAATATCAGCGGTTCAACTGCTTATGATTTGGCGGCTGCTCCTTTTGAATATGATAAAAAAATATACGATCAGCTCAGTATGAGTCTCGCCCCGATTGGATTAAAATTGGATTATGAAAAAATCAAAGCCTCAAGGCCGATTATTGCTGAAATGCTGCGCGACTCAAAAGAAGAACTTGCTTCAGTGGATTATAAACCAATCGAAAGAGACGATTGGAAGTTATCAACGCCGGAAGAACAAAGTTTAGACAAAGAGCTTGTTGCCGAATTATATAACGATGCATCTCATCTGAAAACTATTTATAGTTTATTGGTGATAAAAAATGGTTGTTTGGTTGGCGAAAAATATTTCAATAAGGGTTCAATCGATCAATTATCAAAGCGCGCTTCAGTAACAAAAAGTTATGTCTCTGCATTAATGGGAATTGCTTTAGATAAAGGCTGTATAAAAAATATTGATCAAAAAATGATCGATTATTTTCCCGAAATTACCGATAAAATTAATGATCAAAGAAAAATGGAAATTACAATAAAGGAAATGCTCCAAATGCGGGCTGGATTTCCCTGGGAAGAAACCGATTCAACATATTGGAGTGCTTTGTGGAGCGGAAGATATTTAAATAAAATAGTTGATATTCCTCTTACTAAAGATCCGGGAACTGGGTTTCAATACAGCAATCTTACTTCCAATTGGCTCGGGATTATTATTTCTCGTGCATGCAATACTGATCTTAAATCATTCGGAGAAAAATATTTATTTAATCCGCTCAAAGTAAAGTTAGGAAACTGGCTCGCGTGATTGGGATGGCTATTATATTGGAAGCGGTGATATAGAAATTACTGCCCGAGACATGTGGTAAGTTTGGACTTTTATATTTAAATAATGGAAAATATAATAACGACCAGTTGATTCCATGCTGAATGGGTTAGCCAATCACTTCAAAGCTATTCAAATAATTTTAATTCTGCAGGAATTAAAAATGGAAGAGTCGGACGTTATTTTCATGATATTGGTTATGGATATCAATGGTGGAATGCATCTGTTGGTAAACA
>CAVQMC010000026.1:0-15806 GCA_963713505.1 uncultured Ignavibacteria bacterium
GATGATAAAGAAGAAAAGAAAGAAGAATAATTCTGTACTTATGTTAAATAAAATTAAAAAGAATCGGAGGAATATTTAAATGGCAAAAGAAAAACAAACAGGTACAGAACAAGAACAGAAAACCGAACAAAGTTCTGTAGATAAACTAATGTCGTTGCTGGATGAATCCAAAAAAGATGCAGTGGCGGAATTTATCGGCAAAGTTGGCAAAGAAGCAGAAGTCTTTAAAGTTACTGGTGCATTGGTAGATTCATTTATTGCAGATATCGATACAGTTTTAAGCGCACAAATGGATGTAATTATTCATAATAAAGATTTTCAGGAATTAGAATCCACATGGCGTGGTTTAAATTTCCTTATACAAAATACTGAATTCAGTAAGCCTGTTAAATTCGAACTATTAGATTGTTCAAAAGAAGAGTTATATGACGATTTAAATGAAGCTGCAAACGGCGAGGGATACGAGAAAGATTCAGGGTTGTGGCATCACATTTATTGGGGTGCTTACGATAAAGTAGGTGGACATTCATACACTGCAATAGTTGGCGATTTGCAGATAGACAACTCACCTCAGGATATTTCTTTACTGCAGCATATATCAGTTTTATCAGAATCCGCTCAAATTCCTTTTATCGCAAATGCAAGCCATAAATTCTTTGGAGAAGAAAGCTTTGGCGATGTAATGGATAACCGTTTTCTGACTGAGCAGGTAAATGATGGTGCCGAATATACTGCTTGGAGAGCTTTCAGGGATGACGACCGTTCAAAATATATTGGTTTAGCTTTACCAAGATTTTTAGGAAGATTACCTTACAATGCGGAATCGGAACCAACTAAAAATTTCAATTACAACGAAGGTGTTTACCGAGAAAATAAAGATAACAGTCTATGGTGTAATGCATCATTTGCTTTGGCTTCCAACATGGTTAAAAGCTTTGAAAAATGGGGCTGGAGTGTAAAAATAGTTGGAGTAGATTCCGGCGGTAAGGTTGAAAATCTACCTACTCCGACTTATGAAGAACATGGTCAGAAGAAATTGAAAGTTCCGTTAGAGGCTTCTGTCGGGCAGGCAAAAGATCAGGAACTTTGCGATTTAGGTTTTATTCCATTAGCTCATTGGGACAGAACTGATTATGCTGCTTTCTTCGAAGTTCCATCTACAAACAGACCAAAGCAAATTAAAAATGATCCTGAAGCTACTGCTAATTATGCTGTTGGTGCAAGACTCCAATATACAATGCTTGTTACAAGGATTGCACATTATTTAAAATACAGGCAATTAACTTTTGTCGGTAAAAATGCCGGGGCAGGAGATATCGAAAAAGATCTTAAAAAATGGCTGGATACATTGGTAGCAGATTTTCCTAATGCTCCTGAATCCGTAATTGCTGAAAGACCTCTTCGCTCTTACCAGCTTCATGTTGAAGAATTGGCTGAAAAACCAGGATTCTTCCAAATAAGTGCGGAGTTTAGACCACATGTTGCAATAACCGGCATGGATGTTAACCTTAAACTTATAGCTTTCCACTCAGGGGAAGAATCATAATATTTAAATATTTATTCATTTTATTAATTACCAAGGAGGTATCTAATGGCTGTAAAAGGCGAAGTCTTTTTTAAGAACCATGAAGGAACCGAGTTAGAAGGTCCCCGCGAAAATAAATCAAGTTTGGTTTATAATTTTAAACATTCGGTTTATCTTCCCTACGAAAAGGAAGAAAATAAGATTCAAGGTTCAAGGAAAATAACTGCTTTCGAGTTAATCAAAGGAATTGATCAATTAACTCCTCAACTTTATCAAATGGTTTGTCTCGGTGAAATGTGCAAGGAGGTAAAAATAACTTTATATAGAATTGCTATGGATAAAGGTGATGAGGAACCATATTTCCACTACACTTTGGAAGATGCAAAAGTCGTTTCGGTAGAAAACTGGATGCCTCCAACATATATACCTGAAAATGAAGGTGTTGGCCATCTTGAAAAAGTTATGATACTTGCTAGAAAACTTACTTGGGAATATTTGGACGGCGGTATTATGTATACAGAAGAAGCCTTTTAACATCATTCCTTATTTTTATAAAAGTGGATAATATCTCTTCTCCGAAGATTAATATATCCACTTTTATTTCATTTATAATTTTAATTGAATGCAAAATTTAAGTTTATTTGATATTCTTGTCGGGCAGTTTATCTCGGAATCCAGAAATCCAGACGATGCCGATTTTACAAATTTTGATTCTTTGTCTGAAGATCAAAAACTGAGGTTCAGTATTATAGAAAATTTAAGATTGGTTTTATCTACGAGACAAGGTTCTGTTATTCATTTGCCCGATTTCGGAATGCCGGATATCTTACAATTATATTTTGAATCCGGTAATTCGATTGAACCTATAAAAAAAGTAATAAGAGATGTTATATTAAAATATGAACCTAGAATTGGTGATGTCCAAATACAAAGCTCAGACTTTGATCAAGAAAATATGAGGATTTCTTTAAAGATAATTGCAATGATAAAAGATAATCCGAATAAGGAAATTTTACTAACCGAATTTTCAACAACCGGCTGGACAAAAGTAGTCTACGAAAAGGATGCAAAATGAGTTCTGATAAATATTTCGAAAGAGAATATAATTTTCTCCAGGTTTCAGGAGAAGAATTCAGTAAAAAACATCCGACTCTCGGTTCTCGTCTTCATTTAAGCGAAAGAGAACGGAAAGATCCATTTGTAGAAAGATTATTTGAAGGTTTTGCTTTTCTTGCAGGCAGAATTCATGAAAGGTTAGATGATGAATTCCCTGAAATTGCCGGCGGTATTATAGAAATTCTTTTCCCTCATTTATTAAAACCTTTTCCTTCATGTTCAATTCTTCAAGCTAAACATAAAGTAGGTGCAATAACAACTCCGGTTTTAATAGGTAAAGGAAGCGAAATTCAAACTCAAACAGGTAAATATAAAGTTAAATATAAAGTATATGCCGGGCCAAGAGAAAAAAGCAGAATTACCGAAAAGGAAGAACCTGCTGAATTCACTTTTTGTACAACTCAAAATCTTACGGTTAGACCAATTAAAATAACTCAGGTAAAAGTAGTTGATTCACCGCAAGGAAATTCATCGCTGATTTTAACTATTCAGCCTGATAGGAATATTAATTATGAATCATTGGAGTTAAATAGATTTCAAATTTATCTTCATGGTTCGGCTTCAATAAAATATAATTTACTTCTTTATTTAACGAAATATGTTTCTTCGGTTTCAGTGCGAGAAATAGTTAATGATAAAACACCTTTTCAAAAAGTTGATGGTGTAAAAATTGGTATTCCCGAACTTTCTAAAGAAATTATAGAAGAGGGTGAAGTTGATAACTCAATATTACCATTTTCTAAGACTACATTTTCCGGTTATAGAATACTGCAGGAGTATTTTGCTTTTCCGGAAAAATTATTTTTTGTTGATATGGTTGGCTTAGATAAATTTAATCCTTCCGGTGAATCTCATCCGTTTGAAATAAAAATTGATTTTGATAGAAAATTATTAAGAGAAAAACACCCGGGACTAAATAATATCTTACTTAATTGTACTCCCATTGTAAATCTGTTTCCTAAAACAACAGAAGAAGTTATTGTAAACCAAAGATTACCTGAATATTATATAGTTCCGGATTTGGACAGAAGAAAGAGCAGAGAAATTTATTCGGTTGATAAAGTAAGTGGAATAAGTGAAGATAAATTTGAACAATATAAATATATTCCCATTTCATCCCACGATATTTTAGATACCAGCGATCCGGAATATAATTATAAAAGATTTTATTCTACCTTCAGAAGAACTCAGCAAAACGACATGAACGACACATTCATTCGTTTGTTTGGACCTAGTATGGAATATGAAGAATTTCCGAAAGAAACTTTGAGTATTGAAGCAACACTGTCAAATGGATTTTTACCTTCCGCATATTTGGAAGTAGGTTCTATAAAAGAACCAATTGATTTTCCGGCAGGAATTGAAGCATCGAACATTACAATTCCGAATGAAGTACTGGAATGCCCGAAAAGGCAAAATTATTTATGGTCTTTAATTTCTCATTTAACTGTTAGTTATACTTCCTTGGCAGATGCTGATTCTCTAAAAAGTATTTTAAATTTATATAATTGGACGATGACGCATAATCATCCCAACAAAAAAAGAATTGAAGGAATAAAAAAGATTCACACACCTAAATTAATCAGCAAGTTTAAGAATCAAAGTATAATAAGAGGAATTGAATTTCATATTGAAGTAGACCCTAAAGAATTCGAACAGGGAGAGGGAGATATTAATTTATTCGGAATGGTTTTGAATAATTTCCTTTCGCAATATGTTACTCTTAACTCATTTGTATTTTTAAAAATTACAGAAATAGGTACTGGTAAAAGTTATACATGGGAACCACTAATAGGCGCAATTCTTCCTGTATAAAGGAAGATCTTTTAAAAAACGGTCCGACTTATAATGTTTGGCAAGCAGTTTGGCTTGGTGAAAACATTACAAAAAAAGACCATCCCGAAAGAAAGGATTATCTTTTTGATCAGGCAGGATTAAGATTCCGGCCATATGAAAAATATGAATATCCTCCGACAGATATAAAAGAAATCGTTTCTGAAAATAACGAACTGGTTTATACACTTACTTTTATGGGATTATATGGAGTAAATTCCCCACTTCCGCGAAGTTATCATGAACCTGTTGCAACCCAGCAGAGAGTTTTAGGAAAAGGTGAAGTTCCTATTCAAAATTTCTTGGATATTTTTAACAATAGATTTTATTGGCTTTATTATAATTCGTGGAAAAAATACAGGTTTTATCTTTATCTAAATAGTGATAACAAAAATAAGATCTTTTCCAGAATAAATTCATTTATTGGAAGAGGACTATCAGATCAAAAATTTAATTCTTATTTATCAGATTTTACACTATTAAAATTTTCCGGCATTTTAAGCCGGCGTGTAAGGAATAAAGAAGGATTAAATATTCTTCTTAATCATATCTTCCCGCAATTTGCTCTTAAAGTAAAAGAATTTGTTCCGAAATGGGTTGAATTGGCTGATGCTCCTTCAATAGGCAGCAGTGATAATAAATTAGGTATTAGTAGTTTTGCCGGTAAATATGCATTAGATTATATGAGCAGGATTTGCATAGAGATTGGACCAATAAGTTTTGAGGATTATCTTAGATTTTTACCCGGAACCGATAGTGCAAAAAAAATTACAGAACTCTTAAAGTTATATTTAAATGATGGTCTTGAGTTCGATCTAAAATTTAAAATCAATTCCAACTCAATCGTTTCCGTTTCATGGAATGACGATAGATTGAAATTAGGTTCAACTTTGTGGCTTGGAAAACCAAAAATGGAAATTATGGAAGTTTACATTCATTACGAAGAAATTGTTAATGTAAATTAAATTATTCTATCCCTTATTTCCCGTTAAAATAACCTTCCGAATAATCAATTATAGAAAATTTTAGGAGATCAATATGCAAAGTAAAGATTTAAAATCTCTACTGTTGAAATTAAATAATTATTTAGTCAGAAGTTTGGATACCGCAACCGGTTTAGGTATAAAACATGGTCATTACGAAATTACATTTGATCATTTATTAAATTCAATGCTGGAAGACGGCCAGGGAGATATTCCATCAATTTTGAAACATTTTGCAATTGATTCAGGTGATGTTCAAACGACTCTTAATAAAAATTTAAATGAATTAGAGTCGGGAAATTCTGGTAAACCGAAACTTTCGCCATTATTAACAGAATTATTGGAAGATTCCTGGATAACCAGTTCAGTTCATCATCATGAAAGCAAAATAAGATCCGGTGCATTATTTGAAGTCTTTGTTTCATCGGAACAGGTAATAAGTTCTAACTTAATGGATATTTTATCAAAGGTTAAGCTGGAAGAGTTAAGATCGGAATTTTATAACATTGTTAAAGGTTCAGTGGAAGATGCATCTGTTTCTTCAGAGATTATTTCTCAGGAAGAAGCGAGAGAGTTACCACCGAATGCAACCGTTCTGGATTTATATACTGCAAATTTAACTGCACAGGCTAAAGAAGGAAAAATTGATCCGATACTTGGAAGAGATGAAGAAATAATTCAAATGATTGAAGTTCTTTGCAGAAGAAAAAAATCAAATCCAATTTTATTAGGAGAGCCGGGAGTTGGTAAAACTGCCTTGGTCGAAGGTTTAGCAATAAAAATTGCTGATGATGAAGTACCGGATATTTTAAAGAATAATCAAATTTATGCTTTGGATTTAGGCTCACTTCAGGCCGGAACAAAAATGCGTGGTGAATTTGAAAAAAGACTCAAAGCGGTTATAAATGAAATTACAAATTCTGCACAACCTTCAATTTTATTTATAGATGAAGCTCATACATTAATTGGCGCAGGTGGTTCCGAAGGCGGCGGAGATGCAGCTAATCTTTTAAAACCTGCTCTTGCAAGAGGAACATTTAGGGCAATTGCCGCAACTACTTACCTGGAATACAATAAATATTTTGCTAAAGATGCAGCCCTTGAAAGAAGATTTCAGCCAATTCATGTCAGGTGAACCTGAAGATGATAAAGCAATATTAATGTTAAGAGGAATTAAAGATAAATACGAAGCTTATCATGGAATTCATATAACCGATGAAGCTCTTGAAGCTGCCGTGAAATTATCCAGAAGATATATTGCAGGAAGACAACTGCCTGATAAAGCTGTCGATCTTTTGGATACATCAGCTACAAGGGTTAAAATGTCACTTACAAGCAAACCGGCAAAATTAGAACTGCTTATCAGTAAAATGAAATCTCTGGATATTGCTATAAATGCTCAGCAAAAAGATTCCGATATGGAATTAAAGATTGATCAGGAAATCTTAGATAATTTAAAAACTAGTAAGACACAAATTGAAAAGGAAATAAAAGTAAATGAAAATAAATGGAAAAAGGAAAGCGAACTAACTAAAAATTTAATGGATTTAAGAATGAAAAAATTTTCCGGAAACGGGAAAGGAAAAAACGATCCTGAAATCAAAAAGGAAATTGAAAAAGTAAAAACAGAAATTGGAAAAATTCAGGATGGAAAGCCTCAAGTATTTGCTGAAGTGGCTGCAAATACTGTGGCAGAAGTTATTGAAGCCTGGACTGGAATTAAAGTTGGAAATATGACTCGTGATGAAATGTCAACTTTATTACTTCTGGAAGATGAATTAAAGAAAAGAGTTATCGGGCAGGACCATGCAATAAAACAAATTGCCGATGCAATAAGAGGAGCGAAAGTTGGAATTAAAAAGGAAGAAGGTCCGATTGGAGTTTTCATGCTGGTTGGTACAAGCGGAGTTGGAAAGACTGAACTTTCCCGTGCCGTTGCGGAAGTTTTATTTGGTGATGAAAGATTTATGATAACTTTAAATATGACTGAATATCAGAATGAATACAATACTTCTAGATTAATTGGAGCGGATCCCGGATTAGTCGGTTACGGAGAAGGCGGTGCTTTAAGTGAGCCTGTTAGAAGAAGACCTTTCAGTGTAGTTCTATTAGATGAAATTGAAAAAGCTAATCCATCTGTAATTGATCTTTTTATGCAGATATTTGACAGAGGAATGCTGCAGGATGCAGATAGGAGAAATATAGATTTTTCAAATACCATTATTTTTATGACATCAAATCTTGCCTCGGATGTATTATTCCAAAAGTATAATGAAGGAATGAATTCCCCTGAAGATCTTTTGGAAGAATTGCGTCCATATTTAAATCAGTATTTTAGACCTGAATTTCTTGGAAGAGTGAAACCAATAGTCTTTTTACCGCTAAGTCCTGAAGTAATGAAACCGATTGTTGAATTAAAACTTGGAAAAATCAAAAAGAGATTATTAGATAATCAAGGTCTCGAAGTAGAATTTAATAAAACTGTAATTGATGATATTGTTGCAATGTGTACTAGAGCTGAAACCGGTGCGAGGAATGTAGATGCGATTGTTGACAAAAAACTTGCGCCTGAAATATCCGCACAGCTTTTAGGTCTTTTGGCTGAAGGAAAAAGTGCTGAAAAATTGACTGTTAATAGGGGCAAGGACGGGACTTTTAAATATAAATTTTCCTAATTGATTTTTTATAAATCTTCATTTCATAATTAATACCAAAATAGTCATTTAACATTATTTCTATAAAAAACTCTAGCGAGAGGTTTTAGATGGTTAAGCATAAATATAATAAACCTTACTACGAAATTAAATTTTCAAATTTAGATAAAGAAGGAATTCATGTTTTATCCTTTGAAGGAGAAGAAAAACTTTCCGGATTATATGAATATAAAATTGATTTAATTTCTGATGATCCTGAGTTGGATTCTTCAAAAGTTTTAAATAAACCCGTGACTTTTATTTTAAATAGAGGAGATGAAGATCCTATAAATATACATGGAATAGTCTCCAAGTTTGAGCAATATGGTAAAACTACGGATTACGTGTTTTATCGAATTGAATTAGTTCCAAAAGTATGGCGATTAAATCTTGTCTTTCAAAATGAAGTTTATCAGAATATGGATATTATAGATGTAATCGACAAAGTCATGAAAGACGGAGGGTATAAGAGCAGTGACTATAAAATTGATCTTAAAAATAGTTATCCAGTTATGGAATATATAGTACAGTATAGAGAAACCAGTATGAATTTTTTAAATAGACGTTTAGAAAATTATGGAATTTTCTATTTTTTCGATCACAGCGGAGATGAGGAAGTTGTTGTTTTTACAGATGTAAATAACAAACTGCCCCAAATCAAAGCGGATGATCCGATTGCTTATAATCAAAATAGAGATCCTTTGAGCGAAAAAGATTCTATTACAGAAATTACTTGTCGTGAAAAAGTAGTTACGGGTATGGTGCAATTGAAAGATTATAATTATATGACTCCGGAAAAACAACTGATGGCACAAAGTCAAATTGACAGCGAACAACCGGGATTATATTATGATTATGGAAGCAATTTTAGTGATGAAAAAGAAGGTGAATTCCTAGCAAAAGTTAGAAACCAAGAATTTTTATGCGATAAAAAAATTTTTTATGGTAAAAGTGATTGTAGATTATTTAAAACTGGTTATCGATTTAAAGTTGATAAACATTATAGAAAAGATTGGAATTCAGAATATATCTTAACGAAATTAAAATCTAAAGGAACACAGGAAAATTTATTTGCTTTTCTTCCCAGTCCGAATAAAATAATTCCGACATATCAAAATGAATTTGAAGCAATTCCTTTTGAAATTGATTTCAGACCAAAACGTGAAGCAGCTATTCCCAAAATAAACGGAATAATGAGTGCAAAGCTAGAATCAAGTTCAAATGATGACTATGCCTATATTGATAACCACGGAAGATATAAATTTAAAGCTCTTTTCGATTTAAGTGATAAAACCGATGGTGAAGCTTCACTTCCGATCAGACTTTCCCAGGGTTATACAGGCCCTGGATACGGCATTCATTTCCCGAATCATGCAGGAACAGAGGTAATTTGGGCATGTGTTGATGGCAATGTTGACAAACCGGTTGGATTGGGAACTATACCAAATCCCTCTAATGCTAGTCCGGTTAATTCTAAGAATCATACACAAAGCATGATAAGAACTGCCGGCGGTAATGAAATAAAAATTGAAGATGAATCTAAGTCACATCTTATTAAACTTTCAACTCCACATAAAAATACTACCATTCGTATAGGTGCTTCTAAATCTTCCGGTAAACCGGGAATTGAAATGAAAACAGATGGACATGAATATACTAAAGTCGGCGGCCATAGAATTCATTATAATAAGGGTAATATGGAAGTAACGATTGATGGACATCAATATACAGTTGTTGATGGTAATGTTACATATGAATTCCATTCAAACTCCCATAAAGTTGTTAAGGGGAACCAAACAGAAGAAATACGTGGAAATAAAACATCAAAAACTATTGGAAATACTACCGAAGAATTTTACGGTACGAAAAACAGTACTTCCATAGCTGCGGTCATTGAAAAAAATCTCAGTGCTAAAACATCGTGGACAGCAGGCGTTGAACACAGTACTTTTGTCGGAGCAAAAATTGATTTTACATTAAGCAAGCATGTTGAAAAAAATTTAGCGGAAGTTTTGTATAAAGAACAAAAAAGACTTGTTAAAATAACAAGCGAACATAAAGAAGATGTGGGATCCTATCAGTTAAATGCAACGACTGATGTAAAAATCGAAGGTGGTACAACTGTTGAAATTGAAAGATCAGGTAATAAAATCACTATTTCCGGTGGAAATATTACAATAAAAGCACCAAAAATAAAGTTAGATGGTGATGTGGATATTACGGGAAAGCTTAATGGCGGTGACATGATGAAAAATCCAAATATTACATCTCAATCTTAGCTAATACCTAACAATAATTTCTCTAATACAAATTAGCAATGGATCTTTATAACAGTACACCTTTTCAAGTTGCATGGATAAATGGGAGATATTTTTTCCCGGGCCATTCTTTAACAATAATAGCGAAAGCTACTTTTTCATTATTTCCTAGTGAAGCACTGCAAATAGATGAAGAGCAAATATATCCTACAGGTGATGAATTTTATCCTGAAGATAAAGAAATGATTGGTGGTCCTAAGTATCCCTCTGATTTTGCATATTTTAAACCTAAAACTGATTTATTATTAGTTGGGAAATGTTATTCGCCTGGAAATAAAAAAATAAGCTCAATCAATGTAAAGTTCCAGGCCGGTTCCTAAAAATAAAACTCTAAATATATCTGGCAACAGATTTTGGGCCGGAGGCACTTTTTCTACAACAGCTACAAATCCTGAAGCATTTACGGAGATGGAATTACGGTATGATAACAGTTTCGGCGGAGAAGGATTTAAAAAAAATCCGGTTGGAAAAGGATTAACTAAAGTTGAAATTAAAACAGGTGACAATTTAGTCGCCTTACCTAATATTTTACACTTTGGAGAAAAAATAACTTCTCAAAGTACAAAATTAGAACCAGCCGGTTTTGGTCCTTATAATCTAATGTGGCCGCAGCGTTATTCAAAAATCGGTACTTACAAAGGTAATTATTTAAAGGAAAGATGGCCGTGGTTTGCTAAAGATTTTGACTGGGGATTTTTTAATTCCGCTCCTTATGATATGCAAGTATCCGGCTATTTAAAAGGAAATGAAAATTTATATTTTGAAAACCTGCATCCTGTTCACTCAAATTATCATTCAAAACTTCCGGGTATAAGGATAAGATGTTTTAAAGATGAGAATGTTGAAAAAAAATCCGTTACATCACACGAAAAAGTAAAAAAATTTGAAGAAATTAAAATGAATTTGGATACCTTATGGGTTGATATGGAAAATGAAAAACTGATTTTGGTTTGGCGCGGAGTGACCGAAATCCAATCCGAAGAATATGAAGAGATTGATAATATTTATTTAGTATCTGAAAAATTAGCAGATGAACCAAATACGACTGATTTCTATAAACTAGAACTTGAAAAAATGTTAAAGGAAAAAGATAAAGATGAGTTTGAAGAAATTGAAACGGAAAAGCAAGAAGAAAAAACTGAAGCAGATAAAGAAGTAGCACTAGCGGAAGAACAAATGAGAGCATCTTTAGTTGAAGCAGGTATTGATCCCGATACTCCGCCTGAAAAATCCGAAGAAGATAAAAATAAAGAAGCAGAATTATTAAAAGAAATGGGAATTGAAGAAGATGCAAATGTAATTCCGTTAACAAGAGAAATTATTGTTAAGCGTGCTGAAAATAAAGAAAGTTTTGACGGAGAAGATTTACGCAATATTGATTTATCAAATTTAGATTTACAAGGTTTAAGCTTTAAAGAAACTATCTTAAATGGTGTCAACTTAAAAAATTCTAATTTATCCAATTCTGATTTTACTGGAGCAAATTTAATCGAGGCTGATTTGTCTGCTTCAAAATTAAATAATGCAGTTTTGATTAACACTGATTTAACAAAAGCCTTCTTAAATAACTCAGATTTATCCGGTTCCATACTGGAAGAAAGTATTTTTGAAAATGCATCACTTATTAACTGCAATTTAAGTTTTGTTAATGGAAAGAATTCATTTTTCGGAGGAGCTGATTTAACCGGTTCTGTTTTAATAAAAAGTGAATTTCAAAAAGCTGATTTTTCTAATTCGACTTTAAATAAAACTAATTTCAGCCAATCAATTTTAAGCGAAGCTGCTTTTGAAAATGTTGTTGGGATTGAATCCGATTTTACAAAAGCAGATTTAACCAAATTAAAAGCTGCCGGCAGCAAATTAAAAAAATCAATATTTAAAGAAGTAATTGCTCCTGATATTAATTTAAGTTCGGCTGATCTTTCAGAAACAGACTTTTCTTACAGTAAAATGGAAGCCGGATTATTTACTTCTTCTCTAATGGAGAATGCAAATCTATTTGCTGCAGATATGAAGTTTGCAAGATTGAATAAAACAAATCTTACATCAGCTAAATTAATAAAAATGAATTTATTTCAGGGTACTATGGAAAAAGCTAATCTTAATAAAACTGACTGCAGCGGATCGAATTTTTACGGTGTTGAATTTCTTGATACAATTGTAAAAGATACCAAATTTCAATTCACAAATTTAAAAATGACTAAATTATCCAAGTAATTATGCCAGGTTTTTATACTCCGGAAGAAATTTTTAAAATGGTTCAAAATAGTGGAAAAATTGAGAACACTATTTTATCGGAAATTGATTTAAAAGGAAGTGATTTCATTGGAATAAATTTCGAAGGAGTTACCTTTGATAAAATTGATTTAAGTAACTGCAATTTTAGTAATTCTGTTTTTATTAACTGCGTATTTAATGATGTAAATATTGAAAATTGTAAATTTATTAAATCAAATTTAGATACCGCAATAATCATCAATTCGAATTGTAATAATGTAGATTTCTCCGAAGCAAATCTTTTGGGTACAATGTTTTTTATAGAAAAAGTGCCTGAAAATAATCCGGATAAAGTAGATGTAAAACTTGAAGATATGCAGTTAACTAATTATGATTTGAAAATGTTTAATGGAAATGGGAATTGCAGGATTCACTAGCAAAAATAATTACTTTAAATAATTCAAATTTTTCAAATGCAATACTTAAAGACACCAGTTTTGAAAATGTTCAACTTGATAATGCAATATTTAAAAAAACAAAAATAGAAAATTCCATTTTTACAGATTGCACGATGTCTAATTCAAATTTTGAAAGTTCAGATATAATTTCTACTACATTTTTAAAATCAGACCTTTCTTTGGCTTTATTTAATGAATGCAAAATCGAACAATCAGAATTTTCAAAATTAATTATCAGAGATCAAATTGATTTTAGCGTATCAAAATTTAAGGAAATTAAATTTAATGAAATTGATTTTACTGATATAAAATTACCGAAAGATTTATCTAATTGTGAATTTACAAATTGCTATTTGAAAGGGAAGTTATTTTCAGAATCCAATTTGCAAAGTACTTTGATAGTTGATTCAAACCTCGAAGAAACTCAATTTGAAAAATCGGACTTAAAAGAAATTCAAATAATTAAATTGTAAAGTGAAAGAAATAAATTTTACTCGGATTGATTTGATCGAAACTGATTTTGCTAATTCAGACTTACAAAAGTCAAAATTTGTTGAATGCAATCTTACAAATGCGGATTTTTCGAATGCAAATTTAAAAGAAACTGATTTTAGCTAGAGCAATTCTCAAAGATACAATATTTGTGAATGCTGATATTTCGAATTCAGATTTTACTGAAGCATCGCTCGATTTTGCACAATTAAATGGGTGTATTCTGGAAGGAATAAAATTTATTAACTCCAAAATAAATAATACTGACTTTCAGGGAATTGATATGACTAAAACAATTATCGATAATACAAAATTTATTTTGTGCAATATGAAGAAAGTTAACTTATCCGGTATGGATTTAACAGGATGTGATTTTACCGATTCCGATTTAGCAGAAAGTAATATTGAGAATACTAATTTAACAAATACAAACTTTACACAAGTAAATTTTCAAAAAACTAAATTGACATCAAGCATAATTAAAAATGCAGTTTGCAATACGGCAGACTTTTCTGAAGCTGTACTTGATAATACCGATTTAACCGGATCTGATTTAACATGTGCAAGATTTACTAAAGCTTCTTTAAAAAAAACTAAGTTCAATAATACAATTATGGAAAGGGGAGAGTTTAACGAAGCTGACTGTACTGAAGCTTCGTTCTTAAATTCCAATATTCGTTTTTCGGATTTTTCTAATGCAAAACTTATTAAAGCAAATTTTTCAAATGCAGATCTAACTCAATCCATTTTGCATATGATCGTTGATTCTGGCACGAACTGGCATAATGCAAATAAAAAAAGGGTCGATAAAACAGATAAAGATCTTGCCCAAGCTGAAAATTTTCAAACGCCAAAACCTCAAGCATAATCAAAATACTAATACATTTAAATGAGAGTTTAAAAATGGAAAGTTTATTTCAAGAACCTAATTTTTTACAGATATCCAAATACTTCGGACCGGCGGATGTTCTATCTTATGATGAAGAAGAAAAAACTGCTGCAATAAAAATTAAAGCATCTGGAGAAGAATATAATACATTAGGTAAACTTGCAATTCCAAATTGTTGTATTCTTTTAAAAGGTGATATTGTTTTAGCCGCCGGAAATGATATAAATAATTTATTTATAATTGGAATTGTAGAACGAATTAAAAATGAAGAAACAGCAATTGAAAATATTACATTAAGTGACAAACCTGCACAAATATTTTCATCAAGAGGAGAGTTACTTTTTAAGCATGATCCAAAAACAAGAAATAGTTCGATAAATGTAGAGTCCGGCAATCTTGAATTTATATCGCAAAACGGCGATATAAACTTTGTTTCCGGGAAGAATATTAATTTTAAAAGTAGTCAGTCAGTGATCGTAGAAAGCCTTAAAGGAATCAGGTTATCAATAGTAAATATAATTGGTAAATCTCTTTCCAATATTTCTTTTAATCCCAAAAAAATTAATATGGAAAGTTCTGAATTAGAATTCACTTCAAAACTTTCTAATATAAAAAGTGAAGAGATGAACTATATCGGTAAACGGTTTTCAGGAACTTTAAAACAAAGTAAAATTATTGTTGGTAAACTAGAAACTATTGCTAATGATATATTTTGCAAGACAAAAAATATGTTCAATACTATAGAAGAGACCTCGCAAATTAGAGCAAACCGGATGAGAACTTTTATAAAAGATACTTTACATATTAAAGCTAAGAATTCTTATTTAAAGTCTGAAAAAGACTTTAAAATTAATGGTGATAAAATTCATCTCGGTTAAAGTATTTATGTTATTTAATAAATGAAATTAAATTAAAAAAGGAGAATAATTTTATGCCGGCTATTTTCCCAGCATCTACAAAAGCAGGCGGTCAATGTTTTGGAATGCCTGATACTTGTTTGACACCGGCGCCTCCCAGTCCGCCCGTGCCTGTTCCGTATCCGAATACCGGAATGGTTAATCAAGTAAGTAAAACTTCAACAAAAGTAAAATTTGCGGGGAAAGAAGTAGTTACAATTAGTTCGGAAGTTCCGCGCTCTATGGGAGATGAAGCAGGTGTAAATAAAGGTATTATGTCCGGGATGAATATGAGTAAGGTTACTTATAAAAAAGGAAGTATGAAGGTTAAAATTGAAGGTAAAGATTGTATACACCTTACTTCTATGTCTGCTCACAATGGAATG
>CAVQMC010000027.1:0-239404 GCA_963713505.1 uncultured Ignavibacteria bacterium
TTATTTTACATTCATATAATACCCGCCGGCAATGAGTTGATTTAACAAGTTTCCAGAAAGGAACATCAAAATCGTTAACATTTTTTGCAAATTAATTTCTTCGAAAATTTTTGATATTTCAAAAAAATCCTTATCTTTTTGATGAACATGTCGGTATAAATTTGCAATCATCTCCAAACGAATTAACACTTTTATTATCAGAAGTAAGCAAAGGGAATAAAACTGTAATTAATAAAATATTCCCGATTGTTTATAATGAATTAAGAAGAATTGCCTCCCGGTATTTATACGAGGAGTACGGGGAGAGAACACTTCAGACAACTGAGCTGGTTCATGAAGCATATTTAAAAATTATAGGAAGTGAAAATATTTCTCTTGAAAACAGAGCTCATTTTTTCGGAATTGCTGCAAATGCGATGAGACAGCTATTAATTGACTTCGCAAGAAGAAGAAAAGCAGAAAAAAGAGGAGGTAATCTTACAAGAATATCTTTAGTTGACGGTTTAATAGTTGTTGATGAATACGATGACAAAATTCTTGAACTTGACAGCGCTTTAAACAAACTTGTAAAAATAGATGAAAGGTTGTGTAAAGTTGTTGAACTTAGGTTTTTCTCCGGATTAAATGTTGATGAAACAGCAAAGGTTCTTGAGTGTTCGCCTGCAACTATAAAAAGAGAATGGAGTCTTGCAAAAGCCTGGCTTTATAAAGAGTTAAAGGAAATAAATGAATAAAGAAAGTTGGGAAAAAATAAAAACAATCTTTTATGATGCAATTGATTTATTAAAAGAAGATAGAGAAAAATATATAAATGAAAACTGTGATGACCCAGAATTAAAAAAAGAAATATTTTCTTTACTCAAAGCTTACGACGGTTCTGAAACATTTCTTGAATCGCCATCTGTTCCTAAAGAATTTCTGCATGAAAACAATAACCTTTTCATCGGAAAATATTTTGGCAAATACAGAATAGAAAAATTTATTGCCCGCGGCGGAATGGGCTTGGTTTTTCTGGGAGTTAGAGATGACGAAGTAAAACAATCTGCTGCGGTAAAGATTATAAATCCGGGAACTGCATCTGAAACAACTATAAAAAGATTTCAAAACGAAAGACAGACACTTGCGAATCTTAATCATCCGAATATTTCCAGACTGCTCGACGGCGGAGTTACGGATGACGGAATTCAATTTCTTATAATGGAATATATCGATGGAATTCCTATCGATAAGTACTGTGAAACAAACAATCTTACAATAGAACAAAGATTAAACTTGTTTTTGAAAGTAGCTTCCGCTGTTCAGTATGCACATAAAAATCTTGTAATTCATAGGGATTTAAAACCGACCAATATCCTTGTAACCAACAACGGTGAACCAAAACTTCTCGATTTTGGAATAGCAAAAATATTGGATCCTGAAGAAATTAATAACAATGAATTAACAAGACACGGTTTGTGGAACTTTACACCGGAATATGCAAGTCCGGAACAAGTGACTGGAAAATCTATTACAACGGCAAGTGATGTTTATGCATTAGGAATCATTTTGTACAAGCTGTTAACCGGAAATAATCCGTATAAAATAAAAAGCATTCTGCAGAAGGATATTGCAAAAATAATAGAACAATCCGAACCTCCCAAACCAAGCGATAAAATATTTACTCCTCCGGAAATGGACAGTAAAACAAGAGAGATAATTACGGAAAAAACTCAAAAAAAATTAAAAGGAGATCTTGATAATATTGTCCTGATGGCAATAAGGAAGGAACCGGACAGGCGTTATTCTTCGGTGGAATTTTTTTCCGAGGATATTAAAAAATATCTCAACTATGAACCTGTTGCAGCTTTTCCTGATTCATTAGGCTACAGAAGTAAAAAATTTATTCAGCGTCATAAAATTGGTTTTGCAGCAACGTTATTAATTGCTTTAACATTTTTTACAGGAGTGACAGCGGTAGTCTGGCAGGCAAATGTGGCTGCTGCTGAAAGAGACAATGCAAGAGTTGAACTTAATAAGTTTGAAGAAATAAATGATTTTCTTTTAGACATGCTCGGGTCTGCTGATCCGGGAGCAGAAGGACGCGATGTAAAAGTTTATGATCTGCTTGAAAAAGCTTCAAAGGATGTTGATGTAAAATTAAAAAATCAGCCTAAAATAAAAGCAGCAATTAAACAAACTTTGGGTTCTACATTTATCGGCCTCGGCGAATATACAAAAGCAGAATCACTTCTTGTACAATCATTAAATTTAAGCAGAGATCAGTTTGGAGAAAAAAGCAAAGAAGCTGCTAAATGTTATCATCAGCTTGGATTGTGCTACGACTGGATCGGAAATTACGAGAAGTCTGATTCATTTTATTTAAAAGGAATAAATTTATATAAAAGCTTATCCGGGGATATTCCCTCTAAAGCCTTAGGCGATAATATGAGCGACTATGGATCTTTGTTAATTAATCTTGGAGAATACGACAGCGCCTGGACCGTATTAAATAGAGCCCTGCAAATTTATAAATTAAACCACGCGGGTAATGGTCAGAAAGCTGCAATTACTATAAATAATATTGCGGTCGATCTTCACCACAGAAACAAAGTTGATGAAGCTGAAAAATATTATCTGCAGGCAAAAAAAATACTAACGGATTTATATGGAATTTACAGACCCGAGGTTGCAAGTATTTTTAATAATCTTGCATTTATATACTTAGATAACAATAAATATGATGCTTCTGCAAAGGCATTTCAAAAAGCTTATGAAATCAAATTAAAAGTACTCGGTAAAGATCATCCTTATGTTGGTTTGGCTTTAGTGAATATAGGTATGCTCGATTTTATAAGGAAAGAATATAAAAACGCCGAGACTTCACTTTTAAAATCAATTAATTTATTTAAAAGAACCAACGCCCTGAAAGATCCTTATTTAGCTTACGGTTATTACTGGATTGGAAGGGTTTATCTTGCAACAAATCAACTAAAAAAGGCAGAAGAAAGTTTAATAAATTCATTAAAAATACGCGAAGAAATTTATCCGAAAAATAATATGAATATTTGGTCGGTTAGGGGAGAACTGGGAGTTTGCCTGGTTAAACAAAAAAGATATAAAGAAGCCGAAAAAATATTAATAGAATCGCTGGATTTTTTCAACAAAAAAGAAAATTATAATTACAAAAAAGTGGAAAGATATACACAATATGCTGTAATTTTATATAAGGAAATCGGTAATAATTCAAAAGCTGATTATTATCAATCCGAGTATGATAAACTTAATTCCGAAAAATCCGGAACATAAAAAACAACCTTAGCCATTCATTCACATCCAATTTAATAAATCCAAAAGTTTATTGGGCATACATTTGTTCAGACCGCGCTTGAACAGAACTAAATACAGGCATCCGGAATTTTTATTTGTGGGATTTATGGAAACTGTATTTAAGCTGCTGCATTGAGTACAAATAGTTTACATAGCATTTCATTATATAGACAATCATGGTGAAAATTATGCAGATTATGGTACATACTGCTATTTGGCTTATATTTAACAATTTCTCTCCGGAAAGCGGCAATCTCACAGCTAATTCTGCTTACTGCAAAACAGTATGCTATTAATTAGGTTATCATGCTTATTATAAGTAGCTTTAAGCAACCGGTAAAAGACCGGAATTTTATTTATTATTTTTTAGAGGTCCTTTGTGAGCACTAAGTTATTTGTGGGTTCTCTCCCATGGTCGGTTGACGACGAAGAGTTAAAGGAAAAATTTGAAATTCATGGTACCGTAATCTCTGCAAAAATTATTACAGACCGTGATACGAGAAAATCTAGAGGTTTTGGATTCGTTGAAATGGAGAACTCCTCAGATGCAAAAAATGCCATTACGGCATTAAATGATTCGGAATTGAATGGAAGAAATATTGTAGTTAATGAAGCTAAAGCACGCAATTAAAAAAATATTTTTTTTGATTTCTGAAAAAGGCGTCTTTTTGACGCCTTTTTTGTTTTAAATATCTTTCGGCGTGATATCTCTACTTATATGATTTGACAAATATTAAATACCAAACTTAAATGTGAAAATTTTGCTTCTAACCGGAATTTGATTTCGAACTGGATATAAACAATATTACATGGTATTTTAGACTACAATATTTAAGAAATATATGGAAACAGATTTAAATCTTGCAGTATTAATTGACGGAGATAATATTCCCTCTGCTTATGTAAAAGAAATGCTGGAGGAAATTGCCAAATACGGAAATCCTACAATAAAAAGAATTTATGCGGATTGGACCAAGCCCACCCTCTCGAAATGGAAAAACGTACTTCTTGAAAATGCTATTGTTCCGATTCAGCAGTACGGATATACCATCGGAAAAAACGCAACTGATTCGGCTATGATTATTGACGCAATGGATATTTTATATTCTGAAAAAGTTAACGGCTTCTGCCTGGTCTCAAGCGACAGCGATTTTACACGTCTGGCAACAAGATTAAGGGAAGCCGGAATGAAGGTTTTCGGCCTAGGCGAAAAGAAAACTCCCGGACCTTTTATTGCCGCATGCGATAAATTCATCTACATAGAAATTCTTAAAAATAAATCCGGCGAATTCCTTGACGCCGAAGAATCCGGTGTTATTATTGATAAAACTTCTAAGAAAAGTGAAGTTGACAAAGTTACACCGGGTATAATTAAATTAATTTCATCAACTATATCGGACCTTGCTGACGAAGACGGCTGGGCATTTTTAGGTGATGTTGGGAATCTTCTGCAGAAAAAGCAGCCTAACTTCGATTCCAGGAATTTCGGATTCCAAAAACTTACACCATTGATTAAATCTATCGGCAAATTTGAAATTGAGCAGAGAGAACATCAAAATAAAAGATTTAAACTTATCTATGTGAAGAATAAAGAATAGTGTGAGGATTAAGTTATTGGTGGGTTCTCTCCTCTGGTAGGTTGAATACGAAAAAATGAAAAGAAAATGAGTGGAAGCGGACCTATTTTCGATTCTCCTTTTGCAATTCAATTCGGACATGATGCTTCCACACTCCCGGTTGAATTGTCTTCCCTTACCGCTTTAATAAAAAATGACGGAATATTTACATATTCCTCAACCATAAAAATTGAATTATATCTGCCTGATGAATTTATTTTAAAACAAAATTATCCTAATTCGTTCAATCCAAGTAACAGTATTCTATATGCATTGAACAGCATGCAATTTGTCTCACTAAAGGATTATGATGTTTTGGGGAATGAAGTCGCCGTTATAGTATACAAAGTCAAACATGCTGGAAATTATAAATTAAATTTCAATGCACCTAATCTTTCAAGCTGATTAGATTTTTACAAATTAACTGCTTGCGGTTTTGTTGAAACAAAGAAGATGATTTTGATAAAGAGATTAAAAAACTATTGTGTATGGGGATTTTTCAAGATCACTGGTTTTAAATCGGACGGATTTAATTGAATCTCGGTTTCATATTTTAGGAATGAACCGAATATACCGAATCCGCCTTGGATATTTGTAAAATCGGAAGCCTCTATTCTTAATGAAAAACCTTCCTGAAAGCCCACGGATGATAGAACATACGTAGCAAGGTTTCTATCAAATACCCATACAACAAACTTTGCATTAAGAATATCGCTATTGCTAAGTGAATCAGCACTTTTCAATTCTGTTAAAGCTATACTTATTGCATTCAGAGAATAATCTACACTGTTGTTTAATGAAATTTTCGGATAAACAGGAATATTTTGATTGTTCTGTTCATTATACTGAACCGGTACTTCTTTCCGCATGTGTACCATTGTACCGTTTACATTTTTTTGATATTCTATATAAAGAATCGGTTTATAATATAAAGGCTCTCCGTAATAATTATATAACCGCCAATTTATAGCAAATACACCGGAGAAATTTCCGGGAGGAATTTTATTATCACCATCAAAAATAAATAATCCCGGATCAGGTGTTTGCGTTGAAGATTTAAGTACGGTCCCATCCGGTAAATCAGCTTCAATCTTAAGCTGTTTACCTTTTCCAATGTTAAAGTTTTTAAGATAATAAAACGGTATGCTGTTATTTCCGCCGGTACTAGTATCCCTGAAAAAGTAATCGTTTCCATCATAACTTAATTTTAACTGAGCACCGGAGACAAATGCAGAATCCGTATTAAAATTTTCATTATCGAAATTCCGTATTACCGTTGCATACTGAAGTGTTGTATCTCCCCTGATTATACAATTAAGTGCATACTGTTTGTTAAAATCTATAACCGGAGTTAAATTATTTTCACACGAAATAAATGAAATTGCTGTTAACAAACAGATTAATATTGCAGTTAAATAATTTTTCATAGCTCCGCCTCTAAAGTTGCCGTCGGTAAAAACGGCAGCATATTTACTATCTTTCCCGTGCTTTTTTCAAAATAGAAAAAGTTTTTCCTGTCGTAAACATTTAAAGCGCTTACCTGTGCATGGAAAGTAAAATCACCAATTTTAAAAACTTTAGACAAGCTTAGATCAAGTCTGTGGTAATCCGGCAGCCTTGCAAGATTGGTTCCTGAAAAAATAATATAAGGAAGATATGATTGAAGAATTGAATTTATATCAAGACTATTTCCAGGCATAAACTTATCGTAATATCCGGATATTTGTGTAAACGGACGGCCTGAGTTAAATTTCCATACGGCACTTGCTGCCCATCCGTCGCCAAGATTATATTCTAAAATAAGACTTACATTATGCGGGGAATCATACCTCGGCGGATATTTAAGGCCGTTAACTTCTTTGAAGGATTTACTGTAAGCATAAGAACCTGTAAAATTTAATCTTGCAAATTTCAATCCGGCTTTAAATTCTATTCCGTATGCCTCGCCTCTTCCTTCAATAAAATCCGGATCTTCCGGAAAATATTTTTTATCATTTAAAATTGGAAGGTTATGTGTAACTTTGTAATAGCCTTCCAATTCTAAGGAGGTGTTTGAAAAAGGATGATATTCGAATCCCGAAATATATGTTAATGCTCTTTCCGGTTTAAGATATGAAGGTAAAATAAGCCAGGGATCAAAAATTGAGAGAACATCTTTTTCATCCGATAAGGTTGCCATTTCCTGCTGATAAATTCCCCAAGCTCCTTTAAATGCAAACGATGGGTTGAACCAATACTTAACATTCAATCTTGGTTCGGCAAAAAAATCATTTGCGGTAAGCTGAATCATGTTAACCCTTGTACCGAAATCAACGCCTAGTTTAGCAAATTGCAGCAGTTTATAATTTGCATAAATATTAACATTTGTTCCTCTTTTTCCGATATTGGAAACCGCACCGTAGGTATTGGCAAGAAGAAGGTCTGTGGTAATGTCATTAAAATCAAGGCCGACATAAATCTCATCTTTATCTTCAAAAAAATAATTAAAAAAGAGTTTAAAGTTAGAATCTTTTACGTGGTTTTTCATCGGTTTAACACTGCTCTGGTTTGATACTACCTCACCGTTAAATTCACTTGTATTTATACTGAACTTAACTATATAAGGTAAATCCGAAACGGTGAAATAATCTAAACCAAGTATATAATTATTCCAGTTATAATCGGCTGAATTAATATTATTCCCATTAATAAAGTCTCCGCTGATAAGACCGTAAGCCGAAAGGTGAACATCTTTCCAAAAATTATCATCTGAATAATTTACTTTAAAAGCAGCATCATAAAAATTAAGAGGTACGCTTTTGTCATTTAAATATTTTTTAAGAATAAAATTTGAAATACTTTTTCTTCCTGTTATTATAAATGAACCGTGAGAAATGGGCCCTTGTGCCATTGCTTTAGCGGAGAGAAAACTAAGCGCTGCCTTACCGGAATAATTGAACTTATTTCCGTCCCTGGTAATAAGGTTTAGTACGGAAGAAATTCTGCCGCCGTATTTAGATTGAAAAGCGCCTTTATAAAATTCTATATTACTGATAATATCGGGATCAACAACACCGAACAAACCCATTGCATGAAAAGGACTGTAAATAGGAACATCGTTAAAAAGGATTAGATTTTGATCGCTTGAACCGCCGCGCACATAATACTTTGCAGAAATATCGCCGAAACTTTGAACTCCCGGAAGGAAATGAATTGTCCTTATAATATCGCTTTCTACGCCATGCGGAATTGCCTGAACTTCCTTCATGCTGATCCTATCCAGACTAAGATCCGTTTCGTTTTTATTTATTACTTTCTCGCCTATTTTCTCCACTTCCTGCAACTGTAAATTTGTTGGGATTAACTGAACATTCAGGCGGCGGGATTCTCCGGATTTTAAAACAACATTAATTTTTTTTGTTTTGTATCCTACATATGAATAATAAACTGTTAAAGATTTTTGGGGAGTTACGGCTGTAATAATATAATATCCGCGGGAATTGGTGGAGGCTCCGGTCTGCAGTTCATTTATATATACATTACAAAAGGCAAGCGGTTCACCCGAAGTTGAATCGGTTACAAATCCGGTTATAATACCGTTGTTCTGTGCAAAAACATTTTGAAAAAGAGATAAGGTAATTATTACACTAAATATAATAAACCGGAATATGTATACTGGCTTAAACATTAATCAAATAATATTAAGTGGTCTTAGAACAAACTAAAGTAAAACCGATTACTTTTTCATAAACTTGCAAACCTAAAAGTTAAGAAACAAGTGTTCAAATTAATTTAAGTATAAATTGTAATGAATAATTGGTACTTATAAATTTTACTATCCAATTTTAATTTGCTGTACATTCGGCTGTTATATAGGGAACACTTAATTGAATTTCTCCGTTTTTTTCGGCAATTAAATTTAATTGGTCTTCAATAGAATCAAATATAACTTCATGAAGTTTTTCATCAATTATGTTTTTCCAGCCTGGAATAAACCAATTTTTTATCATGGGATAATTCAGCATCGCAGTTCCGTCGGAAAATCTCAAATAAAATTCTTCTTCATCGATGCTTTCAATATTAAAACCGTTTTTATTTAATAATAATTTTATTTCGGTGACCGGTTTTCTCATTAAATAAATTTGATCTTTCATTTTTTTAACTGCATTATCTTCATTTCTTTTAATTAAATCTTTTTCAAGTAAATTATAAAACTCAATCATTGTGTCTTCAAGATTCATTGTAAAAACAAATTGTGCACCATTTTTACAAACCCTTCTGCATTCTTTTAATGTTTGCGGTAAATTCTGAACATTATTTATTCCATTGTTGGAAATTATAAGATTAAAAAACGAATCTTCAAAAGGAAGTTTTTCTGCATAGCCGGTAATGAATTTTATGTTTTTAATTCCGTGAAAATTGACTTTAAATTCAGCTCTTTCAATTGCCTCCTTCCAGGGATCAATTCCGTAAACAAAAGATGAATCACCAAGTCTTACGGCAGCTTCAATTGCGGGAAATCCCCAGCCGCAGCCGATATCCAGGACTTTCATATTTTTATTCATCTTAATTTTGTTTAATAGCGAAAGTCCGAACGGCGCCGACCAAAGCGCGAGTTCATCCAGAACAGAAATTAAATTTTTATCGGCCGGATCGATTTTATTGTTTAAATAATTTTTCATAAATGATTTTCTGTTTATAATAAATATGTAATTGTAAATACCGGACGCAATTAAATTACAGCTTTTGTTAATAATTAACCATTTGTTTTATTCCATAATCATCAATAATTATTTATCTCCCGGCTTCACACAAATCATATTTTTTAATTAAACACATTATTTAAAACCGTAGAGACGGAACCGGCGGGCCGTCTTTTTGCCACACAGCTATAATTATTTATTTTCTTGTTATTCAGGTTAGAGTTTCTAAGCCGTTCCAGCGGAACAGCTCTTCCTTATCCGTTTGGAAAACCGCGATCTGTAAAAGTTGTAAATACAAAGGTGGGCCAATTAAAATATTTTGGCGAATAAATATCTTATCTCGACAATACAACTAAAAGAGATAAATTGTAATTATGATAAGTTTGAGCAGGTGCGAAATAAATTAATTTTATTTTAACAGATTGAATTCAATGCGTTTTATTATAATTTAAGATTATTGCATTACTATAATGAAGAATCAATTCTTATTTCCAGGTATATATTTATTGTTTTCAAATATTTGTTTAAAAATCGCAAATAGTTAATGAGTTTTCACCATAATACGTGGAAATAAATAAAATTGTACAATAATAATGAGAATTTAATCTAATTATTATTTCTAATATTTAAAAACTAACTTAAACTCGTTAAATTATTTAATTCATCAAAATAATTTTTAAAAAACATGAACCGATCTTTTTATTCAAGCTCAATTAAACTGTTCTTAAACACATCAAATGAGCAGATTCTTGGAGAACTTTCAATAAAAAATGAATTCCCTCTTGAAAGTACACAAAGAGATGCTTGGCTAGAAGAAATTTCTATTTTAAAAAAATCACTTAAAGATTACGAAGGAAATATTTATTTAGAATTTTCCATTCCAAGAATGGGCCAAAGAATAGATGCCGTTATTCTTATAAATTCTGCAATATTTGTGATTGAATTTAAAATTGGTGAAAAGAAATTTAATTCTGCAGCTTTAGATCAAGTAATGGATTATGCATTAGACTTAAAGAATTTTCACGAAACTAGTCATAATCAATATATTGCACCAATATTAGTTGCCACAAAATCTTCTGTTAAAGATAATTATAATCAGTTCAATCAAAACGAAATGATAAATTATTTGATCCTATTAAAATATAATTCTGAACTCATTTATGATACAATAAAAGATGTTTTAGAATTATGTGAAGAAAATATTATCATAAATGAAAAGTGGGAAAGCGGTAAATATAAACCAACTCCAACAATTATTGAAGCTGCAACGATACTTTATAAAAAACATTCTGTAAAAAGTATCTCAAGAAGTGATGCTGATGCTATAAATTTAAGCTACACTTCAGATTTTATATCAAATATTATTAAGTTTTCAAAAAAAAATAATAGAAAATCAATTTGCTTTGTCACTGGAGTTCCAGGTGCAGGCAAAACATTGGTCGGGCTAAATATTGCCACCAAACATATTGACAAGTTAAATGAGCTTTATAGCGTATTTTTATCTGGTAACGGACCATTGGTTTCTATTTTAAGGGAGGCTTTAACACGTGACAAAGTAAAAAATGAAAAATTAAAAGGAAATAAAATAAAGAAAAGTCAAGCCCTAAGTGAAATTAAAATATTCATTCAAAATGTCCATAATTTTCGTGATGAATGTTTAATTGATATAGAATCCCCACCAATAGAACATGTAGCATTATTTGATGAAGCACAAAGAGCTTGGGATAAAAATCAAACATCAAATTTTATGCTTCGAAGAAAAAGAATAAGAATTTTAATCAGTCCGAGCCTGAATTTCTTATATCCTGCTTGGATAGGCACCAAGATTGGGCTGTTATTGTTTGTTTAGTGGGAGGTGGCCAAGAAATAAATACTGGTGAAGCTGGTATAAGTGAATGGATTTTATCTTTAAATAAAAAATTCAATCACTGGGATATTTATATTTCTCCTAGACTGACAGACAGTGAATATAACTTGGGAATTATTGAAAATATATTAAAAAAAAGGAATAATGTTAAATATGAAGATGCCTTACATTTATCAGTTTCCATGCGTTCTTTTAGAGCTGAAAATGTATCTCTACTTATAAAACAAATTCTTGATTTAGAAATTGAGGAATCAAGGAAAACATTTGAAAGACTTAAATATAATTATCCAATAGTGCTAACTCGTGATATCAACAAAGCTAAAACCTGGTTAAAAATGCAAGCAAGGGGCACCGAAAGATATGGTATAGTAGTTTCTTCTCAAGCAGAAAGATTAAAACCTCAATCAATATTTGTAAAATCTCCAATTAATCCTGTGCATTGGTTCTTAAATGATAAAAGCGATATTCGTTCATCTTTCTATCTTGAAGATGTAGCTACAGAATTTCATGTTCAGGGATTAGAACTTGATTGGGTATGTGTTACTTGGGATGCTGATTTTCAATATACAAATAATGGTTGGAAACACTTATCGTTTCGTGGAAATCGATGGCAAAAAATTAATAAATTTGAAAGACAAATTTATTTAAAAAATGCATATCGAGTTTTACTAACTCGAGCAAGACAAGGTATGGTAATTGTAGTTCCAAATGGGGATAAAAATGATTTAACTAGATTACCAAATTTTTATGATTCAACCTTTAATTATTTAAAGAACGTTGGTTTTCAGATAATATAAACGGTACTTGGTTTCGATTTTTTTTAATATAATCCTAACCATCCCACCGATATTCTTTTCATAAAAATTATTATTCCTTCTTCAATAATTGATAAATTGAATTTATGCTTGTTCTCATATCTCAACTCATCTTTAAGTAATTCACACATATTACAAATAGTTTTATATAAATTTAAAAGTAGAAATTAAAATATTTAATTATGGAAATTATAAATGAGCAGCAATACAAAATGGACAGCAGAGAAAATACCGGATCAAAGCGGAAAAATTGCAATAGTAACCGGTTCAAACAGCGGAATTGGTTTTGAAACCGCCCGGATTCTTGCAGATAAAAATGCGGAGGTTATCCTTGCGGTCCGAAACCAGGGAAAAGGCGAAAAGGCAATTCAAAAAATTAAAGATCATAAATAAAAATGCAAATGTAAAATTAATGCATTTGGATCTTGCAAGACTTCAATCGGTAAAAACTTTTGCGGATGAATTCAAACAAAAATATAATCGGCTGGATTTATTAATTAACAACGCCGGGGTTATGATTCCGCCTTATTCCAAAACCGAGGACGGATTTGAACTGCAGATGGGTACAAATCATCTGGGACATTTTGCACTTACCGGTCTGCTGCTGGATATAATTAAAAATACTCCCGGCTCAAGGATTGTAATTGTTTCCAGCTTAGCTCATAAAATGGGCAATATTAATTTTGATGATCTGAATTGGGAGAAAAGAAGCTACAAACGGCAAAAAGCTTACGGCGACAGCAAACTTGCTAATTTATATTTTACTTATGAACTGAGCAGACCGCCTAAACAAAAACGGATTAAATATAAAAGTAACTGCGGCGCATCCGGGCTGGACAGCTACAGAGCTGCAAAGATATTCGCCGGTTATAGAATTCTTAAATAAATTTTTTGCTATGCCGCAGGAACAGGGAGCGCTTCCAACATTAAGAGCGGCCACAGATGAAAATGCACAGAGCGGAGATTTTTTTGGACCGGACGGATTTGGAGGCTGGAGAGGCTACCCGGTAAAAACTGAGTCCAATGAACTTTCGCACAACAAAGGAATTGCCGAAAAATTGTGGAAAGTCTCCGAAGAACTTACGAAAGTTAAATTTGATTTTGTCTGAAAAGCAGAGAATTTATATTTCATTTACAGAGGTAATTACCCGCCCTTAAATCTCCTTCGGTGGAGGGGACTTTTATTATCAATATAACTTTTAATTTGCAGTTCTATCGATTAAAATCAAAGAAAATTTATAGATAAGAAGTTAAATATTTGATTTGTATAGAAAATGTAATGATACAGCAGCAAAGCAGCGAATTGTCCCCTCCTTTGGAGGGGCGAGCTTGCCTCCCGAAGGGAGGGGGTGGGTCAACTTTTATTTAAATATCAAAAACTAAAAAGATAATTCCATTTTTATAAAATAATCAAAGGAACAATAAATGATTTTTTAATCCTGGGATTTTTTATATATTTAAAGGTAAGAAACTTACATATCAAATGAGTTTTATTAAATATAGGGGTACTATTCTGATCAGATAATATTTTCTATGACTAATTAAAAGCAAACGAAAAAAAACGTTTAATAATAATTTGGGTGTTCATATGAAAAAATCATTTTTAACTGCATTATTATTCGTCTTACTATCCGTATCTGCATTCAGTCAGGAACAGGGAGAAAGCAATATAAAAGTCGGAGCCGGGATGTTAACAACCAACACTTTATTAGGTGCTTTTTCCGGTATATTTATTACAGGTTTAACATTGGGTGGGATTGAATACGAAAATAACTCAAGCAGCGGAGCATTCTATTTTACTTATGAGTATGCGGTTATTAACAGGTTGATGATAGGCGCATCTTTTGTTTACGAGTCAGTTAGTCAGGATATGTTTTCAAGAAATTCCTCGGTAGGAAAAGTTTCTCACAATTATATTACAACAGGGTTAGAAGCTAACTACCATTACATCTCCAGCAGAACATTTCAAATGTATTCCGGTTTGGGAGCCGCCTATACTTCGCAAAAGGATAAATATGAAGGGAGTTTATTCGGTGTTCAAAACGGAAGCGTTTCTTTTTAAATTTTCAGGTTAATATTCTCGGCTTACGTTTCGGTTCGTCATTCGGTGTTTTCGCAGAGTTTGGTTTTGGTTACAAAGGTTTGTTGAACGGAGGAGTTTCTTATCAGTTTTGAGTTTTGGGCTCCGGTTAAACATTAATATATTATTGTAGATACGACCAAGCAGGTCATTTATCACAACCCAATTTTAGTTTTTCTTAGTCTTGCTGGTATGCCTAAGTAATTTAGAGACGTCCCGCGGGACGTCCCTACTTAATAAAGTTAAATTTACTAAAGCGCATTGTTTATAGTTAGTATCATTTGATACTATTTCATCAGGATCATTTTTCTAGTTTGAATAAAGCTGCCTGCCGTAAGTTTATAAATGTACATCCCGCTTGCTAAATTTACTGCATTGAAATTAACAGTATATTTCCCGGCAGGTTTAACTTCATTTACTAAAACTGCTACTTCATTTCCAAGTATATCATATATTATTAAAGAAACCTTTTGTTTACTGCTTATTGCATACTGAATACTGGTGCTTGGATTAAACGGGTTCGGGTAATTTTGTTCGAGTGCAAAGCCTACTGGAATATTGTTCTCTACATATACTATTTCGCTGAATTTATAATTTCCGTTGAAGTCAATTTGTTTCAGTCTGTATTCGAATCTTTCTGCATTTATATTTGAGATATCATCACTTAAAGTATAATAGTGTGTTTCAGTTGTAGTTCCAAAACCCTGTTTATATCCAATTAAAGTCCAATTATTGTTTGCATTATTAGCAGGATTAATAATTTTCCTTTGTACTTCATACATTTGATTATTTGTCTCAGTAGCTGTTGACCAATTTAGAACTACTTTACCAGATTCCATAAATCCGGTAAATGAAGTTAAGTCGACGGGGACACTTGATTCATCCAAAGTTAAAGCTTTAATACAAAGATTTGCTGAGTGTGCCGGCCATGGCGGGTCTGCATAGTTATACATATCCTGCCATTGTGAACCGTCCCAGTAAAAGCTTTCGTTTGGATTTGAAGATGAAGTAACTATTGTATAGTATTTATTCTCAACTAATAAAACAGGCACTTCGGAAGTGCGGTCGAAAGGCTGTCCGCCTCTTGAAAGAGAAAGGAAAACATAAAAATCATTCCCGGATTCAAGATAAATCATAGATGCAAGATCTATTGTATGGAAACCGGTAAACTGTAAAAATCCTGATTTGGAACTTAATTCGTCCTGGAGTTGTCCGTTTTGAAAAGTATCGTAAACTTTAACAGTATAATTAACGGAATCTTCTGCGGTAAAAAAGCTTACCGATTTTAAGTATTCGTTCCCGCCTGAAGTAAATGCATTGAACCCATCGCTGCAATCTTCTTTTGTAGCTCTCCAGCCATGGTAGTCGTGATAATAAATATGATCATAACTTAAAGGTTCAACATCTTTAAATGTAACGGCCCCCATTTCCGGGTGTTTTCCGCAATACTTATCATAATAAGAAATCCAGAAATATCCGTTTAATCCCCAGCTGGATCCCCAGCTGTTTTTAACTATCCACGCACCGGGTAGGGGTGCTTGTGTAACTTTGTTATCATCCCAGCCGACTATAGCTACGGCATGATTTGGTTCTTGTGAGGAGCTAGGCGGCTGATAATGTACGTAGTTCTGCATAAATGAAGAACTGTAGCACATACACGTTCCCATTACTCCGTATTCCATTATCATTTCTTTTAGAGTGTTTATATTACTAAGATCTTCATTTGCATTCAGCCATAGAATATCCCTTGGATAATAATAATGGAAACCTGGATCGGATTGCAGAGGAGGATTATTATAAGACTGTCCGTCAATATCTCTTACTGCACCCTCGCCTCTTGATAGATAAGCCGAAGCAACCCTGTAATCTCCGCCTTCGTGAACTGTTAGTCCATCGCCTGTCGGCGGATCAAGATCTCCGTTGTAATATTGATTAAACCCATTCCACCAGTCAAGGTGGTATTCAGCCAAATTTGGCTCGCCTGATTCGCCATTATCCATCCATGCTCCCGTCATCATAAGGTTCCCTTCCATTGCAGCTATGGTTCCGTGTGTCCAGCAAGTACCGCCTGTTTGCGATTTAACGGAAGTGACATAATTGGTGCCGTTTACATTTCTTAGATCAAATGTAGAAGGTGGATCGGTTTTGGGTGAATTGTTTTGTGAAAACACGAATGAAGTACAAACAACCAGGAGAAATACGGTAAAGTATGGTAATCTTTTTTCCATGATAGCCCCTTTTTCCAATTAAGAAATATCAATTAGGTTTAACAGGTTTATAAAACATTTTTGTTTCCGTAAGCCAATGTAAATAATTGGGGAAAATTAATGATAAGGAATTTCTTTAAATAGTATTAAAAATCTAAAGACGACTTTTTCCCCTTTACTTTTATTAACCTAACCGATTTGTTTAAATATATCTACATTTAATTAAAAAATCATTATCAAAATAAAATAATCATAGATATAAAAATAAATTTAGTAATATGAAAGTTTTCCATTTTAAAATATAAAGGGAAAACATAAATGTTTTCCCTATAGATAAATTCATCTTTATTTTATTAACAACATTTTCTTCACATTTATCCCAATACTTGTTTCCAGCCGGTAATAATATATTCCACTTGCAATGCGAGATGCATTAAATACCGCATGATATTTTCCTGCTTTTAAATTTTCATTAATTAGAACTGCAACTTTCTGTCCTACAGCATTATAAACGCTTAGATTTACAAATCCATCTTGAGGTATTGAGTATTCAATAGTAGTTGAGGGATTAAACGGATTTGGAAAATTCTGCCCCAGATAAAATTGATCGGGTGTGGAAATATCCGTTTCGATTTCTTTTGAATAACTAAATGACCCGTCAAAATCAATCTGTTTTAATCTATATAAATAATGACCGGTTGTTAAATTATTATCAATAAATATATAAGATTTTTTTTCGGAAATTGTTCCGTTTCCGTTTACAAATCCAAGGTTTAACCAATTATTATTAGTTATTACTTTTCTCTGAATTTCAAAACCTTTATTATTGGTTTCGGTAGCGGTTTCCCACTGCAATAGTACATTGTTTCCGTCTATTGAAGCATTAAAAGAAGTTAATTCGACAGGGACAAAACTGGCCATTCCTGTCCAGCACGAAGCCTGATAATTCGTTGATGATCCGCCTTCATTTCCTCCGCCGAAAAAGAATTCGGATAAACCGGGAATAAAAAATGCAAGTGCCAAACCTCTGTCTGCCGGTGTGTCGCTGTCGTAAGTCCAGGAATCCGATCCAGGATTATAATAAAATATTTTGGGATTTGAAGGATTTGAAGAATAACCGCCTCCGGATCCGACTAATACAATATACCCTGCGGCTTTTGTTGTTGTCCATTTACAGAAATTTACATTCTCTGGAAGAGATGCAATAGAACTCCAGGTATCGGTTGAAGGATCGTACTTTGCACATGCAGTTTGATCGTCGCCAGTTGGTACAAGTCCGCCGATCAAATATAAAAATCCATTCATATATTGGAAGCCTGCATATCTTTTTATCAGAGTCGTTGGGGTTAAATCTGACCATGTGCCGCCCGAAATACTATATCTTGATAAATAAGAAGTATATGGAGATGTATAGCCCGAACTATGAACATAAATATAATCGCCGCCGTCCCAGGCCATAGTACTTTGTGCATTCATTATTACTGTTGGGCCGCCTGTTAATACTGTCCAGGTTCCCGTGCCTGTTCCGTCCGGAGTAAATTTTTCAAACGTCGAAACAGAACCTGTTCCGGAAAGTTTATATAATTCACCATCAGCAATACAAAAGGAAGCATTATAACCAGGTACAGTGGGTGTCGTTGATGTACTCCAGGTATTTGTTGAAAGATTGTATGCTGCTGCAAATGAACTATTTGCCTGTCCGCCGAAGATATAAAGATAATCTCCAATAATTCCGCCTATCGATCGTCCGAATACCTCGGGTGCATCCGGCGTGCTTGTCCATGAAACACTATCCGGGGAAAAATCCGCAAAGCCTGTATTGGTTTTACCGGAGGTACCGTTTTCTTCAATATATTTTAAAGTTCTTTCATTGGGAGTTAAACTTGATTGAGAAAAAGAATTAGAAAAGAATAATATTGGTAAAAACAAATATAGAAACAATTTTTTCATGTGTTCCTCCTTTAAATTTGTTTTTGTCGAAGTGTAAATTGAAAGTAACCATAAATAACCAGAAGTTCAACGAGAAAAACCTTTGTGGTTAATTAAAGTAAGTATTTATTATACTTTTTATTTCCGGGCAAATTTTAAGAATAATATAAATCAGGCAAATTTTTTCAAAAAAATATGGAATAATTGAAAATTAAAACGTAATTTTATCTAAAAGTTTTCGTTATTAATCTTTATAGCATAAAACTTTGCTTCAATATTCTAATACAGCTTCAAACAAGAGGGAGACAATCTTAAATCAAAACTAATTAATTTACTGTTCATCAAAGAGGAGACGCTATGCAAAAACTCTACTTTGTACTTTTTCTATTTCTATTTCCAGCACTTTTATCAGCCCAATCACTTCTTACCGAAGATTTTGGAAGCGGAACTTTTCCGCCGGCAGGCTGGACTATCGACGCCCAGGCAGGTAACTGGTCGGCAAATAACTCTAATAATGCAGGTGGACATATGCCGGAATTAAGATTCAATTGGAGTCCTCAGTTTTCCGGAGAAACCCATATCATTTCTCCTTCAATTGATCTTACCGGCGTAACAGCATTAAAAGTAAAATTTAAATATATGCTCGATCATTACGGCGGCCCATATACAATAGGTGTTGCGACACGTTCCGGCGGCGGAAGCTGGAATATAGTTTGGCAAATCGTTAATCCAACCGAATCTGTTCCTGCAACGGAAGAAGTTGCTTCTATTTCCAACTCCGATTTAGGCGCATCAGATTTTCAAATTTGCTGGTTCTTCAGCGGAGATTCATATAATTTAAATTACTGGTATATTGATGATATAGATTTATTTATACCTTTGGCTCATGATGCAATGCTGAAAAGTATTGAAATGGATAATCAATATGAACCAAATACTACTATTACTCCAAAAGCTGTAGTAAAGAACTTTGGTACTAATACCGAAACATTTGATGCAACATGTAAAATTGATTTAGGCGGTAATAATGTTTATGATCAAACAAGTGCATCGATGACTCTGGCTCCTGATGAAGAACAAACTGTTACATTCCCCGGATTTTTTACTTCTTCGGCAAACGATTTATATCAAATAAGCTTTAAAACTAATCTTCAGGGAGATATGGATACAACCAACGACTCAAAGTCTAAATGGTTCAATACATATACTACCGAAAGAAATATGGTTGTTCTTGAAATCGGAACCGGAGCATGGTGCCAGTACTGTCCCGGTGCCGCAATGGGTGCAGATGATCTGGTAGACAGCGGAAAAGCCGTTGCGGTAATAGAATATCACGACAACGATCCTTTTGCAAACCCCGCATCAGATGCAAGAAATATATATTATAATATAACCGGATTCCCGACTGCAAATTTCGACGGTATAGTACCGTTTGTCGGCGGAAGTCATACGGTCAGTAATTATCCTTATTATCTTCCGATTTATAACAGCCGTAAACCAATTAACTCTGCTTATCAAATTAATGTTTACGGTACACATACAGGCAATGATTATAATCTTACAATTTATGCTACCAAAGTAGCTACAACACCTGAATATAATAACTTAGTTTTACAGGCTGTTGTTACTGAATCAGACATACCATATACCTGGCAGGGACAGACTCAATTGAGTTTTGTTGAAAGAGTTATGATGCCTGATCAGAATGGTACTGCTCTGGATTTCAGTTCTGCCAACACACAGATATTAAATCTAAGCTTTACTGCGGATGCATCTTGGGTTACCGATAATTGTGAAATTACTGCTTTTATTCAAAACAATGACGGCAAAGAAATATATCAGGGAACAAAAGTTAAATTAACCGAACTTGCTCCTGTTCCGGTTGAATTAACTTCCTTTACTTCAAGTGTCGGTAAAGAAGGCATTACTCTTAATTGGGCAACAGCAACCGAAACTAATAACCACGGATTTGAAATTGAAAGGTCAGCCGACGGTAAAACTTTTTATAGAATTGGTTTTGTTGAAGGTAAAGGAACCAGCACGGAGAAACATAGTTACTCTTATATGGATAAAATAAAATATTCCGGCAGTCAGCATGTTTATTACAGACTAAAACAAATGGATTTTGACGGGCGCGCAAATTACAGCAAAATATTAGATGTTAAATTTGACGTACCTGGAGTATTCTCTCTCAGTCAAAACTATCCTAATCCTTTTAATCCGACAACAAAAATTAACTATGCTGTCCCGGAACAAAGCCTGGTTACAATTAAATTATTTAATGTTCTAGGGCAGGAAGTTATGACCCTGGTTAATTCAGTTAAGGAAGCCGGTTCATACGAAGTTAATTTAAATGCTTCTAACTTAAGCTCAGGTATTTATATTTATAAGATGTCCGCTAAGAATTATTCTTGCGTAAGAAAAATGAGCATACTTAAATAAATGATTTAAATTGCAGGGCGGGGTAACCGCCCTGTTAATAATTATGTTAAACGATTTTTAAAATGGATTGGCTGTTATGAAAAAAATTTTTTCTATTATAGTTTTTTTATTTATAGTATTATTTACATTTCCGTTCGGTCAAATTAAAGCACAAGACATAGAATTTATTCCGCGCGATACTTTGGTTTCCGATACATTAGGATCTGAGATGGTTATTTACGTTGATATAATTAATGTTTCTTCTTCTGTTCAAACTGTTTTTGTAGTAAGAACATGAGAATGATTTGCCAACTGATTGGACAACCTCATCTATTGTTTAGAGTGTATGTTTTCCTCCGAATATTGATAGTATAGTTACAAATTCGGATTTCCAGAGCGAACCCCTGCAGCCGGGAGATACGGTACCGAATTATCTGTTCACTTTGTAACACAACAACTAATGATGGAACCGGAAATGTTCAGTTACAGGCAGGAACAACACGCTTTCCCGACAACAGAATCACGGTTGATCTTACAGCCACCACTATAGCAACAGATGTTAAAGATAGCGGGATAAACGATTTTTCCTATGAACTAAATCAGAATTACCCAAACCCTTTCAATCCGTCAACAAAGATTTCTTATACTTTACAAAAAAGAGATTTTGTTAATCTTACTGTTTATGATATCCTGGGAAATGAAATTACTACTCTAATAAATGGAATTCAAAATCAGGGCATTCATGAAATTACATTTAATGCCGCAAACCTTCCAAGCGGAACATATATATATAGATTAAACGTAAACGGTAATTTTCAAAGCAAAAAAATGCTTTTGCTGAAATAATAACTTATAATTTTGTGGTGACAGTTTTCTATACTGTCACTGCAATCTTCTTTAACAAAAATATCCATACTTAATTTTTCTTTTTACTCCTTATAAAGAATTTCATTAAATCTTTTATATTTATCCGTGTTAATAATTTTTTAGTTTTTGTTAAAGGTTTATTATGAACATAGTTATATCGGATGATTACCAAAACGTTGTTAGTTCCTTAAAATGTTTTGAACTTCTTAAAGATTTTAATGTTAAGATTTTTAATGATTCTGTATCCGAAATAGATAAATTAGCAGAAAGATTTAAAGATGCGGACTGCATTGTTTTAATAAGGGAACGAACTAAAATAACGAGAGAATTGTTAGATAGACTTCCAAAGCTCAAACTTATTAGCCAGACAGGTAAAGTTTCCGGGCATATTGATTTGGAAGCCTGCAAAGAAAAAGGTATTGCTATTGCAGAAGGTTCCGGCTCTCCAATTGCACCGGCAGAACTTACCTGGACATTAATAATGACTGCAGTTAGAAGAATAATTCCCGCCGTAAATGATATGAAACTCGGCAAGTGGCAGACAAATATAGGGGAAACATTACATGGAAAAACTTTGGGAATATGGGGATTCGGAAAAATCGGTAAGTTGATTGCCTTATACGGTAAAGCATTTGGAATGAATGTTTTGGTTTGGGGAAGTGATCAATCACGTTTAAATGCAGAAAAAGAAGGTTACATATCAGCAAAAACCAAAAATGAGTTTTTTAAAACTTCAGATGTTCTTTCAATTCATTTAAGATTAAAACCCGAAACTAAAGAAATTATTAAGTATGATGATTTAATAAAAATGAAAACTAATTCGCTTTTTGTAAATACAAGCAGAGCGGAATTGATTGAAAAAGGTGCTCTTGAAAAAGCACTAATAAAAGGAAATCCCGGTTATGCCGCTTTAGATGTTTATGAATATGAACCGGTTTATGATCCGGATTATTGGGCATTAAAACTGGATAATGTAATCTGCACGCCTCATTTAGGTTACGTTGAGATGAACAGCTATGAATATTATTTCGAAACTGCTTTTCGAAATGTAATAAGTTTCTTTAATGAAAAACCGGAGAATTTAATTTTTTAATATTTGTTAATGAAAACGGCAAACTTTAATTAAACTTCGAAAGATAAAAGCCTGTTATAAATAAAATCAAACGAAAAAGTTTTGCTTACTGTTTTCCTATCGAGATATTCTGCAATTTTTTTAAGACGGGCAGGAATTTCAAGAATCGCCTCTTGGGCTTTTGATGCTAAGTCATTGAGCCCCGTAATTGATTCTATATTCCAGAAACTGATTGCTTCTTCTACAATATTTTTATAATCCCAGGGACCGTAAATACCTTTTCGCCTAACAATATCTGCCATTTCTTTAAAGTTTTCAATTGATTTCCCGGGCATTTCAATAGCAGGCATAACTTGGGCAGCTGAGTGTAAAGCGCGTTCAGGATCAAGTGTTAAAATTTCTTTAAATACATTTCTATAAAACGAATAATGTTTTGCTTCATCGGCAGCAACACTACTAAGAATCCCGCCGAGAAGGGGTTCTTCTTTACCGGCCAGTTTCCCGGTGTTTTTATGAGAAATTTGAGTAGCGCGCTCCTGAAGAGTTGTGTAGACAAAAACTTTATAGGGATCTTTATTCCAGTTTGGATTAAATCCGGCCTGTTGATAATAGAATTGTAATTGTTCAATTTCATGGAATTTGAAAACGCGGCTGTCGCGGGCGTAGTCGCGTATTACATTACCATGCCTGTCTTCTTCTGCAGTCCACATATTTGTCCATTTAGCCCAGAAACTGTTTTCTCCGAGATAACTTGAAACAAGCCGGTGAAAATGAGGGAGTCCTTCTTCAGTTATTAAGTTTAAAGCAAGTGCCACTCTTACTGCATCGCCCAATCCTTTAGAGCGGTCTTTTAATTTTTCAATAATACTTTTTTTATCGTCACACATCTTTTCATCGGAAGGAAGAAAGTCGCTTGAGAACCATAACTTTCTTTTTTCAATATGCGAACTTATCCATTCTTTAACTTTAGTCTCCAGAGAAGAAAGAACTTCTGTTTTAGCGGTTATTGCTGATTCAATTGTTTCTTGGCCCGGAATTATAATGTCCATTAAATACCTTATTACTGTTATGATTAAATAGGCAGTTTCTTAAAAATCAGCGGCTTTATATTTAGGATTACTGAAGGAATAACAATTCAAGAAATGCGTATGTTAATTAAGTTAAGTTAAAAATAAGAAGCGTAATTAGCTAATGAAATGTATTAATTAATCCTAGTGTAAAATAAAAATCCCTTTGCTTATTAGTTATGCAAAGGGACAAAAATTTTGAAAATAATTTTACTTTAGTTCCTTCAGCCAGTTTTGTGCAAACTTTCGGGCTGCTTCTACCGGAGCTTTTCCGGCCCTGTAACACATTTTCCATAAATTATCTTTTCTTTCAAATTCAGTTTTTACAAATATTTCTTTTCCGTTTGTATCTGCAGCAGTTTCGGCTTTAAAATTTATATCCTTTGTATTATCTAAAAAATTTTGGAGCCATTTTTTTATCATCGGTTTGGGATTATTTTCAGGATACTCTTTATTCCATTCATCTACTTCTTTATTGTAATCCGCTAACTGCTGCTGGTAACCCTGCTGCATCATATTTTCCATATCTTTGCTGTACATTGGATTATCGGGATTATCAACTTCTTTTAGCTGCTCTTTAAATGATTTTATTGTTTCATCAAAAGAAGCCTGCTGATCTGCCGGCATTTGTTTTTTTGTTTTTTCCATATTTTCAATAGCTTTTTTAATGTTTTCTTTTTGTTCCTTTTTTAATTCATCGGCAGATTTAGGTTTTTCCGGTGCATCCGGTTTTTTTGTTTCCCTGTAATCATTATATCTTTTTATGAAATCACTGCTTGCTGTAAATTCTTTTGTGTATTTTCCAACCGTTTCAACTACCGACACTCTGTCTCCGGAAGACATACTTTTAAATAATTTAAAGCTTGGCAAATAAAATGAAGGACCGGAAATATCGGAAAAAAGATTGCTCTTTGCATTGTCTTCGGAATAATCCAGCTGAGATAAAAGTTTTTTCATTTTATCATCTATAATATGTCCGAATACAAATCCAAGGATAAGAGTTAATACCGGAACCAATAAGATTAACTTTTTCATAATTTGTTTTCCGCTAAAGTTTATTTGATAAGTTATGTGAAATTCATAAAAAGAAAAATCATAAACAATAGTAAGAAAAATTATTTTTAAGAAATTTATAAGCAGTAAAATTTAAATGGAGGTTTCAATGGAATGCTCTTAATAAAAAAGGCTGTTTAGTGAGTTGGAAATTAATTATACCAAAATCTTAAACAGCCCTCATCATAATTATGTCAGCCAAAATTAATTTTTTGTATAATCCAGATCATGTCTGAATCTGCCGTTCTTTGATTCTGTTTTGACTAGAAGTGAAAGAAGTTCATCCCATAAATGATCTGCATCCTTACCGATCAGCTTATTTTCTTCTTCCATTGCTTTATAATAATCCGCAGCACTTTTAGCGAAATCGGTTACTACCATCAAACCGTTTTTCCCGCCGAGTTCCTGAAACCATAATTGGTAACCTGTTTTAACGCCTTTTTTTGTATATAAATCTTTTATCTTGGCTGCTAAATCTCTAACCTGCTGCATCACACCCGACTTAAAATAAAAAAATGACCAGTGAATAAATTTGTTGTCGCCGGGGTTTCCCAAAGTACTATCCGGGTTGTAAGAAAGATCTGTGGATCTTCTAAATATATAATCTTCAGTATAATCAATTGCATCGTTATTGTCCTTCATAATTTTCTTCATTTTATCTTTATCGGCATTCATCATCATATTATTAAAACTTTTATACATATGGTCTATTGAACCATAATTCTCGATGGGAACTAAGTAATAAAAAGCAAAATCATTTGTTTCGGATGCATAAATTCCCGGAACATCCAGCTTACTTTCCTTCATAAGGTTTGTAAAGTCTTTACTGGTTTCTTCATATTGTTGTATCATATCCGGCTTAGCAACTTCTTTATGTATATAAAACAATTGATCCTTATTGTTTTCATTTTCCTGTGCGTAATTAATTGATAGGAAAGAAGAAATAACTACCCCAAAAAAGAGAACGAACATGAAAGTAAATTTTTTCATATAGAACTCCCTGGTTTATTATAATTAATTTGTTTGAAGGAATGGCAGCAAGAATTAGGAAAGGCCTTTAACAATAGCTGAATGAAGTTAAATTAATGTTTTACAAATAGCAACTATTTTCTTTTGTTTAGTCAAATTGTTATAAAAATCTCCAGCAGATAAAATAAAGACATGCTGTTGCATGTCTTTATAATTTAATTACACATTTATTTGAGATTATTTTTTTGGAATTAATTCTCTCATTAATTTAGAACCGAATATTTGTCTTATCTGTGAATAGTTATCAACTACCTTATCAAACTTATCACCCATCTGATCTTTAACTTTCTTTTGTATTGCATCCCATTTTGCATCCATTTCTTTATTTGGATCAAGTGAGCCCAACGATTTGTATTCTATCATGAGAATTAAATTGTAATCATCCTGATTCGCAGCTGCACCGGATAAGACTTTAAAATTCTCAATAAGACCTTCTTTTTTCCCCTCCTCCATAGAAGCAACCCAGGTTTTAGATAAATCTTTAAGATAATCATTACCCTTGTTGGCTTCCGTTCTTACGAAAGTCAGCGTCCAAACGGTTCCTTGATCATAAGGAATGTCGTTTTGAGCAGAAGATTGGATAAAAGGAATTAAAACCAATATGACAGCAAAAGATAGAGCATGTTTAACACGAAACATAGTGCCTCCTGAAAAGTTTTGGGGATTGATTAATTGAGAAGAAGGTGGGGTTCAGATTCTCAGCGATAATAATAAGTTAAAATGATTTTATATGCAAGAAATTATTAAAATTTTAATTATAATGTTGATCAGACTGAATTAGTTTTAAAATTAATATTTAGCCGTTAAACATTATTATTTACCTCACATAATTTTATACTGTATTAATTATAGCTATTATTATTAAATTGCAAATCTTAAAGAAGACAATATCATTAAAATATTAATATACTAAATGTCATTTAAATACTTATTCCCCTAACTAACCAAAAATACTTAAAAGGTTCACTATGAAAAAATTATTATTTATTACACTATTTTCAGCAGCATCACTGCTTTGGCAAACAGCATATGGGCAAGTTGATGCTAGGATGCTGCAGTATCCTGATGTTTCTCAGAATCAAATAACTTTTTATTACGGCGGCGATTTATGGATTGCTCCTATAGAAGGAGGAGTTGCAAGCAAACTTACAAATGCAAAAGGCCAGGAGGTTCTTCCGCGGTTTTCACCTGACGGTTCTCAAATTGCTTTCAGCGGAAATTATAACGGTAACCTTGATATTTATGTAATTCCGTCAGAAGGCGGAATGCCCGTTAGATTAACTCATCACGGGATGCCTGACAGAATAAGTGATTGGTATCCGGATGGTAAAAAAATTCTATATACCTCTTCAATGGAAAGCGGAAGACAGAGATACAGCCAATTTTATGCAGAATCTGTAAAAGGCGGAATGCCCGAAAAACTCCCCGTTCCTTACGGCGAGTTCGGCTCAATTTCTCCCGATGGAAAAATGATTGCCTATACACCGAGAACAAGAGTCTTTAGAACATGGAAAAGATACCGCGGCGGAATGGCAACAGACATTTGGCTTTTCAACTTAGAAACAAAAGCATCGGAAAATATTACCAACAGTGTTGCAAACGATGAAATGCCGATGTGGCATGGAAGAACAATTTATTATATGTCTGATAACGGACCCGAAGAGAGAGCTAATATTTGGTCATATAATCTGGATACAAAACAAAATAAACAAATTACATTTTTTAAAGATTTTGATATTCATTTCCCTGCAATTGGTCCAAAAGATATAATTTTTGAAGCCGGCGGAAATCTTTATTTGTTGGATCTAGCAACTGAAAAATACAATGAAGTTAAAATTGATGTTATAACTGATGAATCTACTTTAATTCCAAAAATAGAAAATGTTGAAAAATATATTCAAAATTTTTGGCCTTCACCTGATGGTAAAAGAGCAGTCTTTCAAGCTAGAGGTGAATTGTTTTCGGTGCCTGCGGAAAACGGTACTGTTTTAGATATGACAAATACTTCAGGTTATGCAGAAAGATTTCCGTCTTGGTCGCCTGATGGAAAACAGATTGCATACTGGAGCGATAGATCGGGAGAATATGAATTGACAATAAAAGATGCAGATAATCCTGATTCTGAAAAAAAATTAACTTCTTATGGTCCTGGTTATCGTTATAATATTTTTTGGTCACCCGACAGTAAGAAAATGGCTTTTATTGATAAATCAGGATTAATTCAAATTTATGATCTTGATAAAAACACAACGACAAAAGTTGATAAGTCGGAATTATTTATGTCGAACGGTGAGCTCTCAAATTATAATATCAGCTGGTCGCATGACGGAAACTGGCTTGCTTATTATAAAGGAACAGATGATCTAAAATCAGCAATATTTTTATATGATGTTAAAAATGAAAAAGTGCATCAGGTAACTTCTGGTTATTATAATGACCAGTCGCCTGTATTCGATCCCGACGGCAAATACTTATATTTTCTAACCAATAGGACTTTTCATCCTATGTACAGCGACTATCAGGGAACATTTATTTATGCAAATGCAACAAGAATTGCTGCGGTTTCTCTTGATAAAGAAACGCCTTCTCTGCTGGCACCAAAAAATGATGTAACAGAAATAAAAAAAGATGAGAGCAAAAATGATAAGGATAAAGAAAAAGATGTTAAGAAAGAAGAAAAGCGAAAGATGTAAAAATAACTTTTGATGGTTTTGAAGACCGGGTTGTAATACTTCCTCCGGAAAACGGAAATATTACAAACCTGGAAGCTGTATCCGGTAAAGTTGTTTATTTAAGATTGCCGAACACCGGAAGTGCAGATAAGAAAAGATCGGTTAATTATTATGATTTGGAAAAACGTGAAGAAAAAACAATTGCCGATAACATTGCGAATTACCAAATAACTGCAGACGGCAAAAAAATTATGATCGCAAAAGAAGGACATTCATATTATATAGCAGATATTGCTCCGGAACAAAAATTAGAAAAGAAAATGCCGACTGATCAGATATCAATGACTATAGATCCGAGAGCAGAATGGCATCAAATATTTACTGATGCATGGAGATTTGAAAGAGATATGTTTTATGATCCGAACATGCACGGCGTAGATTGGAAGGCAATGCGCGAACGTTACGGAAAACTAATTGATTACTGTATTACTAGATGGGATGTTAATTATGTAATCGGAGAATTAATTGCGGAATTAAATTCTTCCCATACATACAAAGGCGGCGGTGATGAAGAAAAAGCATTAAATATCGGCGTCGGATATCTTGGTGTTAACTGGGAATTATCTAACGGCGCATATCAAATTAAAAAAATAATTAAAGGTGCTCCATGGGATGATGAAGTAAGATCTCCTTTAGATAATTCCGGAGTTAAAATAAAAGAAGGCGATTACATTCTTGCTGTTAACGGTGTTCCAATGGATGTTACAAAAGATCCATGGGCATCATTTCAAAATTTAAGCGGAAAAACTGTTGAGCTTACTGTAAATGATAAACCAAATATGGATGGTTCATGGAAAATTGTTGTTGAAACAATGAAAGATGAAACAAGATTACGCAATCTTGCTTGGATTGAAGCAAACAGAGAACTGGTTGACAAAGAATCAAACGGAAAAATTGGTTATATATATGTTCAGGATACGGGAATTGAAGGACAAAATGAACTTGTTAGACAATTTACCGCTCAATTTGATAAAGACGGATTAATAATTGACGAACGTTTTAACAGCGGCGGCCAAATCCCGGATAGATTTATTGAAATGCTGAATAGAAAACCATTAACATTTTTAGCTGTTCGGGACGGCAAACCGCAGCAATCTCCTGCAATTGCAAATTCGGGTCCGAAAGTAATGTTGATTAATGGCTGGAGCGGTTCCGGCGGTGATGCATTTCCATTATTCTTCCGTCAAACCGGTACCGGACCATTAATCGGTACAAGAACATGGGGCGGTTTAATCGGTTATTCTGGTGCTCCTAATTTAATTGACGGCGGAAGATTAACAGTTCCTTCAATAAGATTTTTTAATCCCGAAGGTAAATGGTTTGCAGAGGGTCATGGTGTTGATCCGGATATAAAAGTAGTTGACGATCCTACAAAACTTGCAAACGGAATCAGATCCGCAGCTTGAAAAAGGAATTGAAAAAGTTATGGAAATGTTAAAAACTAATCCTCCTATTCGACCGCATCAACCGCCTTATGAAAACAGAACATTAAAAGGTAAATAAAACTTTAAAATTGCAGAGGTGCATTTTGTGCCTCTGCTTTTTATTATATAATAGGTTAATAAATTGATCTATATTGATAAATAATTTCATTTGATTTAACTTACTGGGTCTTTTAGAAACGATTCTAATATAATTTCTCATTTAATGTTTTGTAAAATGATAGAAATTAAAAACTTAACAAAAAGCTTTCCCTCTGTAACTGCAGTTGATAATATTTCACTTAATATAAATGAAAAAGAATTTTTCGGATTGCTGGGACCTAACGGGGCCGGCAAATCAACCCTTATGAATCTTCTTATTGGATATCTTGATGCTGATTCCGGAGAAATATTAATTGAAGGCGAAACGGCAGGAAAAAACAATTTACAAATAAGAAATAAAGTCGGCCTGGTTCCTCAATCTTTAGCTTTATATGATGATCTTTCCGCCGAAGATAATTTGAAAATATTCGGATCACTTTTCGGACTAAACAAAAAAGATTTAAGATTTATTATTGCAGATAAACTAAATATGGTAGGTTTATTCGAAAGGAAAAAAGATAAAGTAAAATCGTTTTCCGGCGGAATGAAAAGAAGATTAAACCTGGCTGCAAGCATTATGCACAATCCTAAAATAATTTTATGCGATGAACCGACTGTCGGTATTGATCCTCAGTCTAGAAATGCAATATTTGAATACCTGGAAAAATTAAACGATGACGGGAAAACAATAATTTATACAACCCACTACATGGAAGAAGCAGAACGATTGTGTAGTAGAATTGCAATAATAGATTTCGGAAAAATTATTTCTGTCGGAACCCTGGAAGAACTTTTGGACGGATTGGAATTTGAACGGACTATATCCATTAATAAGAATAAGGCAACCGAAAATAAAATTGATTTGTTTAAAAGTTTCGGAGAAATAATTAATGAACAGGATAAATATGAATTAAAACCATTTGAAAATTTAAAATTATCCGAATTTTTTAATGCTGTTGAAAGTAATGGGATTAATTATTCTTCCATAGATGTTAAAAAACCTTCCCTTGAAGCTTATTCCTTCACTTAACCGGAAGGAGATTAAGAGATTGAAAAATATATTAAGTCTAATCAAAAAAGATTTTATAATTTTTTGGAATGATAAAGTAGACGTCGGTTTAACATTTATAGTTCCTGCTGTTTTAATTCTATTATTCGGTTCAATCTTCGGCGGATCTGGCGGAAGCCCAACCGGAATAAAGCTTGCCTTCTTAAATAACAGTAATTCACAAATCGGGAAAAAAATAGAAAAGACTCTTGATACAACAAAGACTTTTAACATAATTAAAACATACACAAATGACGAAGGTAAAGAAGTTCTTTTCGATACAACCGCAATTAAAGATTATGTAACAAAAGGAAATGCTTCCGCAGCTCTCGTTATTCCCGAAGATGCATATACGGATACATCATTCGGATTAAAATTAAAATTTTATTATGATCCTAAAAATGAAATTGAGATGCAGATAATCGAAGGTCTTCTTCAGCAGACAGTTATGACACAGATTCCCGAAATATTTAATCAAAGCATGATGCGAAGATCCGAAGAATATTTAGGTAAGAATAAAGGTGAAAAATTTAACCGAAAAATTGCTTCTGTTGTAAGCGAATATTTCAATATTGATACAACAGATATTCTGCAAAAAGGATATTTTCAAAGCGGCAGTGATTCATTAGAAGATTCGGCGGCGGCGGCCGGGCAATCAAATTTTTTCAAGAACATTGTAAAGCTGGATAAAGTACAATTGGTCGGAAAAGAGGTTAACAATCCCGGCGCAACAAGAAGTGTAGGCGGCTGGGCAATGATGTTTCTTCTTTTCTCTATTACTGCTTCCGGCGCATCTTTATTTGAAGAAAAAGCAAATGGAGTTACTTTAAGAATTCTTTCTTCTCCTGTTTCAAGACTGCAAATATTGTGGGGGAAATATCTCTTTAATATATTTTTAGGAATAATTCAGCTTTTGGTTTTATTCTTTGCGGGATTTTTATTTTTTAACATAGATGTTTTTTCAAACTTTTTTAATCTTTTACTAATTATAATTGCAGCATCAGCGGCCAGTACTGCTTTCGGAATGGTTCTGGCGGCATTCAGCAAAACACCTGCACAGGCCAGAGGTCTTGGAACCTTTTTAATACTGCTTATGAGTGCTATTGGCGGTGCGTGGTTTCCAACATTTATACTTCCGGGTTTTATTCAATCATTGAGTAAACTTACTCTGGTATATTGGTCCATTGAGGGGTTTCTTCAGGTTCTATGGCGGGGAGCTTCTACTATAGAAATATTACCTTATATAGGAGTATTGTTGTTTATTGCATTTATAGTTATTTCCTTCAGCGTATGGAGATTCAGAAAAGGGAATATATTTTAATATTATTTATTTGAAAAATAATTTATATATATAAATCACCTCTTAACTAATTTTAATACCTTCAATCCCAATTCAATAGCTACATTTCATTTAATATATTATGTTCATTTCGGAATCAATAATAAACAATTATACAAGGAGGCTGATATGAAATCGCTTAGATATACATTAGGGGCTTTACTTGTATTGACGTTGTTATCCGTAACGATTTTTGCTAAGAATCCGGTTAACAACAGCACACAAATTGTCGATAACTTAACAAAAGGATTGAAATCTGATAATTACGGATTGAGGGTAAGTTCGGCTTTTGTTTTATCACAACTTGTTGAGAATAATGTTGTAAAAAGGGAAGATGTTGGCTCGGGCAATAATACCATTAATGAAAATGCTTCGTGAGAACAATACGGAGGAAGCAAAAATTGTTTCGGCAATTGCTCTCCACAATATTGGAACAGCAATGGGAATTTACAGTGTTAGAGGTGCGGCGGTTCTGGACAAAAGTGAAAGGGTTAGGTCATTATGTAAAAATTTATATTGCGACTATCATATCAAAAACGGCACTCCGTACTTCTGCTCTACTCTGGTAAAATAAGACAAGCTCAACCTCCATTACAGGGCGTGAAATTTCACGCCCTTTATTTTAAAAATTAAAATATATTTAACATTAAATTAAAAAAATAGTTATTTTTGTTTCGATGAAAATATTTTTTATCGCTGGGGTAAAGGAAACTGAAACATTTTCATTTTTTAGGTTTTTAATTTAATGACAACTGCATTAATAATTCTCTTCTTTATAATCATTGTTATATTTATTGTTGTGCTAATCAAACAAAAAAAAGATAATCAGCCTAAAACAGGTTTTCGCGAAAGACAAAAATTAGAAACCATGCTTGAAGAAGAGCTGAAGAAAACAAAAAAGGAAGATAAGGTTGAGTCTAAAGAAAACTATTCCGGTCGGCATAGTTATTTAAATGAAATAGATAATTACGATAATGTTATTAAAGAAAGAGAACAAGATTATAAAAAATACCTTCTGACTTCGGTTAATAAAATTAAAATAAAAGACTTTAAAGGTGCACTCGAAGAATTAACAGTTGCAATTAATACAAGCCCGGTAAAAGCCGAAGCTTATTATCTCCGCGGATTAGTAAGAAGCTCTTTAAAAGATTTTGACAACGCCATTGAAGATTTTAATAACGCAATGTTCTTTAAATTAGATTATATAGGAGCTCATTACAACAGAGGATTAGCAAGATTTCAAGTTAGGGATTACCAGGGAGCAATAACCGACTTTACCAACTTTATATCTTACAGACCTAATCATGCTGAAGCTTCTTTTCATAAAGGATTATCAGAATCTGCGGTTGATAATTATATTGTTGCCTTAGAGGATTTCTCGAATGCTATTCAAATTAATCCCCGCCACGAAGCCGCATATTTTGAAAGAGCCATAGTTAAAAGAAAGTTAAATGATGATCTGGGGTTCTGTGAAGATATGAAATTGGCCTTTGAAAACGGCTACCTTCAAGCAAATTATTATATAAAAAAATTCTGTTCAAAGAATAACCAGGAAAAACCGCCTGAGATATAAAATATAAAGCCTTTCTTTAATTTTGCATATCTTTTATTTTTCAAATAAAAATTATAATGCAAAATAGACTGATCTACATAATAATACTATTATTTTTCTTTTTTAATGCCGGTTCAACATATGGACAAGGTACATGGAAAAGAATAAATACCCCGACAAATGAATTACTTAGAAAAATTGTTTTTGTAGATAGTTCAAACGGCTGGGCAGCAGGAAAAAACGGCGTTATAATTCACACCTCAAACGGCGGCAGCAATTGGATAATGGAAAATTCAGGAGTTACGTCTTTCATAATTGACATTTATTTTCTAAACACAAATAATGGCTGGGCCCTTACCTGGACCGAAACACTTCCATTTAAAACAGTTATACTTAAAACAACAAACGGCGGCTTGAATTGGTCCATGAACGATTTTCCTGAAGATAATAAATTTATAAATACTGTGATGTTTTTTGATACTTTAAATGGGTTTTTGGGTGGTCCAGGAATTTTTAAAACAACAAACGGCGGACAAACATGGGTAGATACACATATTGACAGTAACTTAGTTTATAATTTGCCTATTTATAATTTTAATTTTTACAACAGGCAATTTGGATATGCATGCGGTGGTGCTAGAGATAATGCAGGTGTTGTTTGGAAAACTACAGATTCCGGAGATAATTGGAATGCCGCCGGGGTAGGGCCGGAAACCCTTTATGATCTTCATTTTGTTGATTCCTCTACAACGGTTGGTACTATAGGTGATCCTGAAGCAATATACGGAGTTGCTAAAATTAAAACAACAAATGCAGGTTCCACATGGAAATATGATTCTCTTAGTATTTTCGGTGTATCTTATGCTCTTTCGTTTCGCACTCCGTCCGAAGGGTGGACTGCATCCGGATACCAATTTTTATATACTGCAGATACCGGAAATACCTGGAGAAGTATAATAACTCCGGATACTGTAAATGTATATGATCTCACATTTCCTGACAGCAGCGTGGGTTATGCATGCGGTGACAGCGGAATTATTTTAAAATATGATCCTTCGGATATAAATTATATTTCCGGAAGAAAAAAATCATCAAATACAGAATTATTTATTATTTCAAAATTACCCTAATCCTTTCAATCCGCAAACAGAAATAAATTTTGAAATACCAAAGTCTTCTTTTGTCTCTATTAAAGTATTTGACTTAGTTGGAAATGAAATCGCAGTGCTTGTAAATGAATGGAAGAGGTCGGGAAAATATTCTGTTCACTTTGACGGATCTAAATTTTCCAGCGGAATTTATTTTTACAGGTTAACCGCCGGCAGTTATTCAATTACTAAAAAGATGGTTTTGCTTAAATGACTTTTCATTAATATTTATTAATAAACTCTCCGCTTTTTTCTCCATTGTGACAAAATACTCATTCATTCTGGTTGTTAATAATTAAAATTAATCTAAGTTAATTTGAAAGGTATTAATATGCTGTTGACAATTATTACAATATTAATCGGATCGTTTTTTGGTATTCACTTGCTGTTTTATATTTTTAAGGTAAAGCCGGCGCCTTCTTCATCTGCAATTCTTCATGGATTTTTTGTTGTGGCCGGACTTATACTTTTGTTTGTTCCGGAAGGAAAGTGGAGTAAAGGTATTATTTTGACATCCAGTTTAATTTTATTTATAGCTGCCGCAGCAAGTGGTCTAATCTTAGAATTTTTAAATATTGATAAGTCCGCAGCTGCTTCAAAACTTTGGGCTGTGGTTCATACGCTTATTTCGGTCGCAAGTGTCATTTTACTAATTGCTTATACTTCTGGAGCTCACGATTGGTAAAAGATTCTAATCTTTAGTTAATTGGGATCATTTATTATTTAAATGATCCTTTTTAGTTTTAAATCGATTACAATGTTTTTATTATAATTAGTAAATTTGAGAATAACAATTTAAATCAAACAAAAGTTGAAAATTTATGCGAATAGAAAAAAGCGAACAATTATTTAAAGAAGCAAAACAATACATACCTGGTGGTGTTAATTCTCCGGTAAGAGCCTTTAAATCTGTTGGAGGTACACCTTTATTTATTACAAAAGGAGTTGGCTCGAAAATCTATGACGTTGACGGAAATGAATTTGTTGAATACATCGGAAGCTGGGGCCCGCACTTATTTGGTCATAACCCGTCGTTTATAAAAGAAGCTCTATTAAAAGCAATTGAAAATGGGACAAGCTTTGGCGCGCCAACTGAATTAGAAGTTAAAATTGCAAAATTAATTAAAGAACTAGTTCCATCTGTTGAAATGGTTAGAATGGTAAACAGCGGCACCGAAGCAACTATGAGCGCTGTAAGAGCTGCCCGCGGTTTTACAGGCAAAGATAAATTTATAAAGTTTGAAGGTTGTTATCACGGACATGCGGATTATTTTTTAATAAAAGCCGGATCGGGCGCATTAACACTTGGTGTTCCAACTAGTCCGGGAGTTACAAAAGCAAATGCCGCTGATACACTTGTTGCAGATTATAATAATATTGAATCGGTAAAAAGATTAATAGCTGCAAATAAAAATGAAATTGCAGCAGTAATTATTGAACCGATTGCTGGAAATATGGGAGTTGTTAAAGCATCTGAAGATTTTATTAAAGAACTTAGAGACATCTGCAGTAATGAAAACATTGTACTGATATTTGATGAAGTTATGACCGGATTTAGAGTTGCAAAAGGCGGCGCTCAGGAAGTTTTGGGAATTAAGCCGGATCTATCAACATTTGGGAAAATTATCGGCGGCGGTCTGCCGGTTGGGGCTTTCGGAGGAAGAAAAGATATAATGGAAATTATTGCGCCAAGCGGACCGGTTTATCAGGCCGGAACTTTAAGCGGAAATCCGCTAGCAATGGCAGCTGGATATGCCGCATTAAATCATATAAAAAATAACCCGGAAGTCTATGATCTGTTGGAAGAAAAATCTCAGTTTCTTGAAAATGGTTTCAAAGAAAATCTAAAGTCTCTTAATAAAAAGTATGCAATGAACCGGGTCGGATCTATGATGTGTATGTTTTTTACAGAAGAAAAAGTAACCGGTTTTAACTCGGCGGTAAAATCAAATACCGAAGATTACGGTAAATATTTTCGTGAAATGCTTAATCGCGGAATTTACCTGGCTCCGGCCCAATTTGAGGCTTTATTTGTGTCAACGGAACATTCTAATGAGGATTTAACCAAAACCATAAAAGCTCATTATGAGTCTTTAAAATCCTTTACCTAACTAAAAAATGAATGATTGTAAACTAAAAATTATCTTTTTTCTTGATTGTTCATTAAAACAAAGTTAATTTTTAATAGTTAATTCGTTCCCATTCCTGTTAAAACTCTTTGTTCATTACAGATCTTTGTTTGAAGAGGGCTAGGGGAATTGCTTCACCATAACTCCAAAATTCACTCCTCATTTTACGGAAGCAATTATTTCAAACAAAGAAAATTAAATCTTTATTGAAATAATTCTGATCTATTTCTGCCGGTAAATACGCATGTAGATATAATTCGTCCTATTCCAATTAATCGTGTGTTTCTCCCGGTTTTTAATAAGAAATATTATCAAAAAATATAAAAGGAGGCTGTTATGAAAAGATCTTTATCTGTAATTATTATCTTGTTTTGTATTTCTTTTCTTTCTAGTGAATCGTTTGCTCAATTTCATATGAAATTAGGACCTCAAATCGGGATGAACTTTAATATCGGTACTGGTTCTGATTTAGACCAAACTCCGACCGGAATAGGTGTGGTTATCGGCAGCCAGCTTGACATGTCTTTTACACCAATTGTTGGTTTATTGGCTCAAGTTCAATTTTACGACGATAGAGGTGCGGGTTATACTAATACCAGCAATTATCAAATTAATGGTCAAATATTTCAAAATGCAACGTTGGATAATACTTGGAGTTTGTCATATTTCATGATTGAACCATTGGTAAAATTGTCTCTACCTACAAGCAATTTTTATTTTTTAGTTGGTCCGTCAATAGGGTTTAATTTGTCTGCCGAACTAAGACAAAAGTTAAAAGACAGCCAGGGAAATGTAATTTATAATGGTAAAGTTTCGTTAAAAGACTTGAATGTTAGATTTGCATTCAAAGCAGGTGCCGGATATGATTTTTCTCTTGGCGGAATTACAACATTGACTCCACAATTTTCATTTGGATATGGTTTAACAAATGTGCAGTCGGATGTTTCATCAAAAATAATGACATTTCAATTAGCAGCAATTGTTAAGTTCGGTTTAATGTAATAAAATAAGTAAAGAGGGTAAAAATGAAAAACATTTTTTGCATATTGGGTCTTGGTATAATTTTATTCATGAGTGGGTGCAGTAAAAGCGATAGCGGGAGCAACAATCCGGTTGGTGTTGTTGGTGGAACTACCGGAGGAACCGTTACATTTGCCATTCAATCACAACAGGGACAAAATGGAGGCGTTGAGTTTGATGCGAAACCCAGCGCAGATGTTACTATTACATTAGTATATATTACAGAAACAACAACAAGTTTTGCAGATACTTTACAAGATGACGGAACAACTGTTTATCCAAAAGATCAATGGGTTGGTGTCACCGAATATACTGGAGTAACGTCGGGAATGCATTTTAAATTTAATTTTATAGGAAAAACCAGCCCGGATGCAAAAGAGTTTAATGTTTCCAGCGAATATGATGTTCCATAAAAATTAACTCTGTTATTTCTCTCCTTAAGGGCTTGTGTGCCGGTTCTTTTGTGCACAAGCCTTTTTATTTCAGAGACTTTCAAAAAAAAGAAATCTATTAGCTTTAAGTAATGAGCATTTATCTTTCGAAAATAATATAATCTGTCTGCGCGGGATTTCCACCGACACTTCTTATTATATTAGCTATTTGTCCGCGATGATAAATACCATGACTAATAATGTGGGTTATAATTTCACTTAATTTGTTTCTAAAATCCTGTCCTTTGGAGTTTTGATATAATATTTCATCAAATAAATTTTCATCTGTTCTATATTCAATAAAATTTAACCAGTCCATAGTGCTTTTTTCGGATATATCGAAACAAGTGTCCAAAGAATAACTTTGCCAAAAAGATTCAGGTCCTTTATTAGTTCTTTTAATTCGATCGAGCCACTTTACCTGGGCATTAAGAATGTGACACATTAATTCCAGCGGTTTTGTTACGGTTTCATCCAGCTTTTTTATTGAATCCATAGATCTTTTGTTTGCCCAATCGTTATATTCAAACATATTAAGAAAATAATCTTTCATTTGTATCCCTTATTTTATAATAATTTTTGCGGTTAAAAATTATTTTTCATCTTATAAATAATGAAATTAAAAGATTTTCAGAATAAATCAATTAAGAAAATAATTTTTAATTTCTGTAAAAAGATTAATCGCTTTAAAATTTAAAATATTTATTAGATAATGAGAATATTTTGAATTTTTATTAAGGGGATGGTTTTTGCTATCACAACCCCTTAAATAATTTTTATATTCAATAAGTTAAAATTTTACTTATTTAATAACAAAACAAAATGCTGCCTGAATAAAATTTTCCAACAGACAGCATCAATAATTTTTTTTAATTTTATTCGGTTGCAATGGGAATATTATCTTCATTGTCTTCTGATAAAACCTTTGCAATATCGGCAATCGAATCACCTTCTTTTAGTCTAATTACTCTTACTCCCTGGGTGTTTCTTCCCATAACTCTTATATCTTTCATGTTCTGTCTAATAACCATTCCGTGAGAGGAGATAATTACAAGTTCATCGTTATCAACCACTTCCATCATAGCAATCATTTTACCGTTTCTGTCGTTAGCTTTTACTGTGTATACGCCTTTACCGCCTCTATGTGTAATTCTATAATCATTTATATCCGATCTTTTACCATATCCTTTTTCGGTAACTACAAGTATTGTTCCTTGTCTTTTTATAACCAAAAGCCCAACGACTTTATCATCTTTGCTTAGCTTAACTCCGCGTACACCTGTTGCGGTTCTTCCCATTTCACGGACATCTTTTTCATTAAATCTAATTGCAAAACCATTTCTTGTTCCTATAACAATATCGTTTTTACCATCGGTCATTTTAACTTCTATTAATCTGTCTCCTTTAACAAGGTTAATTGCATTTATACCGCCTTTTCTAACATTACCGTAAGCAGAAAGGACGGTTTTTTTAACCGTGCCTTTTTCCGTTACCATAATTAAATAATTATCTTCCCTAAATTCTTTAACTGCTACAAAAGCAGTTATTTCTTCGTCTTTATCTTTCTGAATAAGATTCAAAATACTTCTTCCCCTTGTTGCTCTTCCTCCTTCGGGCAAAGCATGAACTTTGAGCCAATAGCATTTTCCTTTATCAGTAAAGAATAAGATATATTGATGCGTAGAAGCAATAAACATATGTTCGATAAAATCATCATCTTTAGTACCGGCCCCCGTTACGCCTTTACCGCCGCGCGCCTGTTTTCTATAGCCGCTGACCGGAAACCTTTTTATAAATCCGCGATGTGAAATAGTAACAACTACATCCTCTTCGGCTATTATATCTTCAAGTGAAAATTCTTCGTAATCTTGAATTATTTCCGTTCTTCTCTCATCGCCGTATCTTTCTTTTATTTGAAGAAGTTCGTCTTTTATAATTGAAAATCTTTTTTCTTCGCTTTCTAATATACCTCTTAACTTTTCAATTAATTTTATAGTCTCTTTATATTCATCTTCTATTTTCTTCCTTTCCAAACCAGTGAGGCGCTGAAGCCGCATATCCAGAATAGCTTTTGCCTGTATATCACTGAGTTTAAAATTCCTCATCAAGTTTTTCTTAGCAGTATCAACATCTCTTGATTTTTTAATTGTTTCAATTACTTCATCAATATTATCAAGAGCAATGATATAACCTTCTAGAATATGAGCTCTTCTTTCTGCAGCATCAAGTTCGAATTTTGTTCTTCTTATTAGAACATCCATTCTATGATCAATAAAATGCTGCATCACTTCTTTAAGTGTTAAAACTTTCGGAACACCATTTACGAGTGCAAGCATAATAACGCCGAAGGTTGTCTGCATCTGAGGTATGTTTAAAAAGCTGATTTAACACAATTGCCGGCTGTGCATCTCTTTTAAGCTCTATAACCACGCGTAGTCCGTCTCTATCAGATTCATCTCGTATATTTGAAATATCATCAAGTTTTCCGGCTCTGACCAAATCCGCAATTTTTTCAATTAAATTCGCTTTATTTACCTGATAAGGCAGTTCGGTAATTATTATGTTTTCTCTATTGTTTTTGAGAGTTTCAATATTGGCTTTAGCTCTTACAATTATTCTTCCTCTTCCGGTTAAATACGCTTCCTTAACTCCCTGATAACCGTAAATAATTCCGCCTGTTGGAAAATCCGGAGCGGTTACATACTTCATTAATTTTTCTACTGTTAAATCAGGTTTTTTAATTAGAGCAATTAAACCATCAATAACTTCAGTAAGATTATGAGGCGGAATATTCGTAGCCATTCCAACGGCAATACCGCTGGATCCATTAATTAATAAATTTGGAAGATATGAAGGTAAAACAGTAGGCTCTTGAAGAGAGTCGTCAAAGTTTGGAGCAAAATCAACCGTGTTCTTATCAAGATCTCTTAGCATTTCTTCCGATATCCTGGCTAGCCTTGCTTCGGTATAACGCATCGCCGCAGGCGAATCGCCGTCAACCGATCCAAAGTTTCCTTGTCCGTCAACTAACGGATATCGAAGTGAAAAATCCTGCACCATTCTAACCATTGTATCATAAACTGCAGAATCACCGTGCGGATGATATTTACCTAGAACTTCGCCGACAATTCTAGCAGATTTTTTATATGGTTTATTGTATGCAACCCCTAATTCGTGCATACCGAACAAAACTCTTCTGTGTACCGGTTTTAATCCGTCTCTTACATCCGGAAGTGCTCGGGATACAATTACCGACATTGAGTAATCTATATAAGAAGATTTCATTTCTTCTTCTAATGATACCGGTATTATTTTTTCAAATATTGTAGCCATAAATCTTTCTGTTTTTAATTAAAATTAATTCTGTCTTTTTGAATATTAAACATCAAGGTTTCTTACATATTTAGCATTCTTTTCTATAAACTCTCTTCTTGGTTCTACTGCGTCTCCCATTAATGTTTCAAATATTTTATCTGCTGTTGCGGCGCTTTCCAGTGTTACCTGCAGTACCGTTCTTGTTTCAGGATTCATAGTTGTTTCCCAAAGCTGCTCGGGGTTCATTTCGCCCAATCCTTTATACCTGGAAATAGAAACACCTTTAACAGAACCCTCTTCGATTATTTCTTCCATAATTTCGTCACCGGATTCTTTTCCGTTTACTTTAAATCTCTTTAATATTTCATCTCTTTCTTTATCATCAAATGCATATAATTCCTGTTTGCCCTTCTTTATTTTATAAAGAGGCGGCTGGGCAATATAAACCTTTCCGGAAGTAATTAAATCATGCATATGCCTGTATAAAAATGTTAACAGAAGAGTTCTTATATGGCTGCCGTCAACGTCGGCATCGGTCATTAAAATAATTTTACCATATCGCGATTTAGCATGATCGAATTCTGGCCCAAGACCAGCTCCTATGGCAGATATAATTGCTTTGATCTCGTTGTTCTCAAGAATTTTGTTCATCTTTGCTTTTTCTACATTTAGTATTTTCCCTTTTAGGGGAAGTATGGCCTGGAACCTTCTGTCCCTGCCTTGCTTTGCAGAACCGCCTGCAGAATCACCTTCGACTATATAAATTTCGCAATGTTCGGGATCGGTAATAGAACAGTCTGCTAATTTTCCCGGAAGATTTAAATTATCCAATGCATTTTTTCTTCTGGATAAATCTCTTGCTTTTCTTGCTGCTTCTCTTGCTTCGGCAGCTTTTAAACATTTCTCAATTACTTTTTTCCCAACAGATGGATTTTCTTCCAAATATTCTGATAGCTTTTCACCTACCAATGTTTCGACAATAGATTTTGTTTCGCTGTTTCCAAGTTTGGTTTTTGTTTGTCCTTCAAACTGCGGTTCGGCAACTTTAACAGAAATAACAGCTGTGAGCCCCTCTCTAAAATCATCGCCGGTTAAGGTAATTTTACCTTCTTTAATCAATCCGTTCTTAGAAGCATAATTATTTAATGTTCTTGTCAAAGCGGTTTTAAAACCGACTAAATGTGTTCCGCCTTCGTGAGTATTAATATTATTCACATATGAAAAAATGTTCTCCGAGTAAGTATTATTATACTGAAATGCAATTTCAACTGGCGTATTGTCTCTTTCTCCTTCAATGTAAATTGTTTTATGAAGCTGCTCGCGGCTTTCGTCCAAGTACTTAACAAATTCTATGATTCCGCCTTTAAAATGATATGTTTCGTCATCGCCGTTGTTATTATCTTTTATTCTTATTGTGATATTTTTATTTAGATAGGCTAACTCGCGCATTCTTTCGGCAAGAGTATCAAATTTAAAATTAGTAACCTTAAATATTTCAGGATCAGGCTTAAAGGTTATTATGGTTCCGGTTTCGTTCTTTTTTGCTTTTCCTATTTGCTTAACCGGTTCAACCGGGAAACCTCTTTTATATTCCTGATAAAATACCGCTCCGTTTAATTTAACTTCTGCTTTAAGCCATTCCGAAAGAGCATTAACCACCGAAACACCGACACCGTGCAAACCGCCTGAAACTTTATATGTTGATTTATCAAATTTACCGCCGGCATGAAGGACGGTCATTACAACTTCTAATGCAGATCTTTTTTCGTCAGGATGAATGTCGGTTGGAATTCCTCTTCCGTTATCTTCTACAGTAACGCTTCCGTCTTTATTCAAAAAAACATTTATATAATCAGCATAGCCGGCCAAGGCTTCATCAATACTATTATCAACAACTTCGTTCACTAAATGATGAAGTCCCCTGGCGCTTACATCGCCAATATACATAGCCGGTCTTTTACGCACAGCTTCAAGGCCTTTTAATACATTTATATTTTTTGCACTATATTCACTTTTTTTAATTGCTTTTGCCATTTCTTTTCCGATAATATTTGTTCTTTTACTAAAAATTATTTTGAGCTGAATTTAACAGCTTTTATTCTTTCTTCCTTAAAGTATTCATTAATTTTTTTTATTATTGCCGCCTCTCTAAATTTAAGTTCTCCTCTTACTATAGAGCTTTCCGTTTTCAGATATAAAGTGTTTTTAACAACCTTAACTGCTTTACAAACTTTTTTCAGATCCGGAAATATTTTTTCAAAGTCATTAATAACATCATTTTCTTTAACGATTTTTCTAATGCTTTCCAATGCCGGATTTTTTTTAAAAATATCTTCCATACTTTCAAATCCGTCAGACATATTCATGCACGCCTTGTTTTAGTTTTATAACTTTATCTGTTTCTTCTCTTTTTAAAAATGAAAAATCGGCTAAATCCGTTAATGTAATAAATGCTTGTCCTACACTTCTCAAATAACCGCTTATTTTAGTTGAGCGGTTTGCATCAAGTTCTCCGAAAACATCATCAAGTAAAAAAATAGGAGTGCGTCCTGTAATTTCCTTTAGATAAAAAAACTCTGCAAATCTTAAAGCAACCTGAAATGTTTTATTTTGTCCTTGCGAACCGTAAGTTCTAAGATTAAGTCCGTTTATTTCAAATACAAAATCATCTCTATGCGGACCAACTAAATTAGTTGCTCTTCTAAATTCTTCTTCTTTTCTTTCTTTCAATAATATTCCAAATTTTTCTTTTATTTTTCCTTCTTCACTATCATCTAAAAAATTATATTTTATTCCGGGTATTTCATCGTTATCCATTATTTGATTATAAGACTCGGTCACATAAGTTTTAAATTCTTCAACAAATTTAATTCTGTGTTTAATTATCTCGGTTCCTGTTTCAATTAGTTTTGAAGTCCAGGCATCCAGTTCACTCACTATTCCGTTTCTTCTGCTTTCTTTTAATTGTGTTAACAAGGAAGAACGCTGCCGAAGGGTTCTGTTAAAATCTAAAAGTATCTGCAGATATGTTTCACTTGACTGAGAAATTACAGAATCAACAAATTTCCTGCGTTCACCGGGTGAACCTTGCGTAATTGCATGATCGGACGGAGTTAAAATAACAACAGGATATTTACCTATTATTTCAGATGATCTTGAAATTTGTTTGTTATTTCTGAAATAAAATTTTTTATTCTCGATAGAAGAATAAAATAATCGTACTTTATCTTCAGTTAAATCTTTAAAGCTGCCAGTTATTTCAAATTCGCTTTCGTTAAACCTTGCCACTTCTTTATCGGATTTAGTATTATAACTTTTAGTAGTACAAAGAAAATATATGGATTCTAATATTGATGTTTTTCCTTGACCGTTTCCGCCCACTATATAATTTAATTCATCAGAAAAATTTAACAGTGTATCCTTATGTATCCTAAAACTTTTTAAATGAATTGAAGAAAGGATCATCTTTAATTATTCAGCCGCACCGGCATTAATAACATCATCAAATCTTCTTGTTCCGTTTGTTTAGACGGTTCAATAATACAAGCTTTTGTAGGCGAATGAAGTTTAAAAATTATTTCTTCATCATTTAAATGTGAAAGAATATCGTTTACATAAGCAGTATTAAAACCTATATCCATCGAATCTCCATTATACTCACATGAAATACTTTCTTTTGCGTTTGAACCATGATCAATATCTTCTGCGGATAATTCAAGATTATTTTCGCTTATAGAAAATTTAACCTGCTTTGAATTTGATGAGGAAAAAAGCATCATTCTTTTAATTGCAGAAAGCAATTCCGGAGTTTTAATTTTCATTAAATTTTCATTTTCCAAAGGAATAACACTATTATATGCAGGATATTTTTCTCCAATTAATCTGGTTATAAATTCAATATCCCCGATGATAAAAGAAATATTGGTTTTACTTAAATAAATTTTTACATCGGTTTCTCCAAGCAGTTTTGAAAGAACCGAAATTGCTCTTTCCGGAACGATGTATTGTATTTCTTTATCGCTTTGAATTTTCTTGTTTATATATTTTACAAGTCTATGACCATCAGTAGTAACGAACCTAATTCCTTCGGCAGCAAATTCAAATAATGTTCCGGTCATAGCAGGACGCATATCTTCTTTGCTCATAGCAAAAGATGTTTGATCGATAGCTTTTTTTAGTTCACCGCCTATAAAAGTAATTTCTTTTTCCTGTGATACTATCGGAATTTCCGGAAAATCTTCCGGTGAAGAATAGCTAATATTGTAAACTCCGTTATCGGTTTTTAATTTTAATTTAGCATTAGATTCTGTTTGGAAATGAATCTGGGTATCACCTAATGATTTAATTATATCAAGCAGTAAACGTGCGGGAACCACCATTGAGATATTTTCGTCAGCTGGAATATTTATCGAAGATCTTAAAGCAATTTCCAAATCTGTTGCACAAACCGTAAGCGATCCGTCCTTTATTTCAAACAGAAAATTTTCCAGTATCGGCATTGGAGTACGGGTTGGAACGGCGGGAATTATTTTAGCTAAAAGTTTTTCTAGAACTTTACTGTTGACTTTAAATTCCATCTAAAATATCTCCTTTTAAAACATATAAATTTACTAAAATTACTCAAAAATCTCAATGAAATTAGCACTCAATATTTTGCTTTTTTGATATAAAAAACGACACGAAACGCACTATAAATATATGAATTAAAACCGATTTTGAAAAATGAAATTTAATTAGAAATAAGATGAGTCTATAATTAAAAATAAGAATGTCTACACTCTTATTATTAATTATTTATTTTAAATAAATTAATAATAATTATAATAATCGTGTTAATATGTGGATAATCTTTTATGCTTTTATATATAAAGAGTTTACAACAAAAAAAAACTTAAAATGATGTTAATAAAAAATTATTATTTGTTTACTTACCAACATATGTTTATAACAAAAGAGTTTTCCACATGTTTTACAATTTATTTTAACAAAATATTAACACTCTTTTTATAAATCTTGAATAATTTTTATTGATCCTTGTTCGGGAACTTTTATTAAATATGTTGTATGGTTTTTATTTGTAAGTGTATTGTCGCGAAGCCAGGGATTATAATATTTAAGAATTTTATAATTTATTCCAAGGTCCTTTGCATAATCGGCAAAGTCTTTTACCCCTGAAGATATTTTAACTTCATAATAAGAAAGCTGCGGATACAAGTCTTCCGGCTTTAAATCAAAACCATACTTTTTAGGATCTTTAAAAATTTCTTTAAGAGCGAGAATTCTTGCAACATATCTGGAAGTTTCATCGCTTAAAACGAGATTATAATAATTATTGGTTTTTTGTCTGTCTAATTGTTTTTGAAGTCCGTCAAACCCCATATTAAAAGCAGCCGCGGCAAGTGCCCAGCTTTTAAATTGTAAATAAGCATCATTTAAATAAAGACAAGCAGCTTTTGTTGATTTCTCAACGTTATATCTTTCGTCTACTTCGCTATTTACTTCTAATCCATATTTTTCGGCCGGCTCTTTCATAAATTGCCAAAAACCGGTTGCGCCGGCAGGAGAGACAACATTATCAAGATTGCTTTCAATTACAGCTAAATATTTAAAGTCGTCGGGAATTTTATTTTCTTTTAAAATTGGCTCAATCACAGGAAACCATCTGTTTGCTCTTTTCATTGCTAAAATTGTAGATGAATGCCAATATGTATTTACCACCAACTCTCTATCAACTCTTTCTTTTACTTCAAAATTATCAAGCGGTACTTTTTCATCGCAAAAGTAAAGGTCATCCGGAATAGCGGGTGAAATTATTTTATATCCCTGTGGAAAATCTTTTTCTGAATCGTCCGCTACATTATTCGGCAGTAAAAAACTTCCGAGTAGAAAAAAAAGACTTGCGGCGGTAACAAAACCGATCATAAAAAAGACAGATCTTCCTTTATATGGTTTCTGTGTTTTCATAAAACTTATATTATTAAATGACACAAAGATTATTTAAAAGTATTCACTTTTATGCATTTGTTATTTAACTAAAAAATACATAAAAGTGAAATACAATAAGTGGGTTCTTTTTATTTATTCCGCTGAATATTCAGAAGACCTTTAAGTCTTGAAATTTCTGCTTTTAACTGCGGGTTATTAGGATAAAAAGATTCAAGCTGATTTAATATGTCAATTGCTTTTCCGTATTCTTGCTGCTTTACATAAAGATCTTCCAGCATAGCATAAGCATTATAAGGAGACTGCATGTCAGCACTTCCGCTGTTTATGCTGCTTAAGGCAATAGGCTCAATCTCTTTAGCAATTTTAGCGAACTGTTCCCTAGCCCCTGCTTTATAATATAGATTTCCAATTTCATAAAGAAATCTGTAATCTATTGAAATATGATGATGCGGAATTACTTTTTCCATTCGGTCTAATGTATTTATGCACAAAGAACTATCATGAGCAATACGCAAATAATAATCTGCAAGCCTGAAAAACGATTGACGATATCCCTGGATTAATCTTGATTGAGTATTATCAAAGAAGACATCTTTATCGGCAAGACTTCTAAATTTAAATCTAGGATCATAATCTTTTGAGTAAGATGGATTTGTATCAAACAATTCTTTTCTAACAAGGTCTGCATTAACATAATCCTGCTGAAAGCTGCTTTTTACAGGAGTCAGTCTGGATGCCAATCCATCCATTATTAAAAAGTCGTCTAATCCTATATAAGAATCCGGAGCACAAGTGTTTGCAAAGTAAACCGGTCTTTTCCAATTATTCGCCGTTATAATATCTTTAACCGCAATATCTTGAACTCTAATTGCTTTTACTCTGCCGAACTGAAGGGTGTTGTTCATTTTGAATATTATATGCCCGGTCCTTAGTTCTGTACTGTCTTTTACATTATATTTTTTAAGTATATCCTTAGGAACCGGCAAACTAACATTTCTTGGATTCCATCTTATCGGCTGAATATTTTCCAGCTGCTGATTGCTTAGAGTAAAAGGAACTTTATCTGCTCCGTAAGGAGTTGTATTCTTTAATTGTTCAAGATACCAGTTTGTGTTTGCCAAACTTAAATTTACAATTCTTATATCTCTTCTTACGCCTTCCACATATTGTAAATACCAAAGCGGAAATGTGTCGTTATCGCCCGCAGTAAATAAAATTGCATTCGGCTCGCAGCTTTGAAGCATGTTATATGATAAATCCCATGGCAGCCAGTTTTTTGATCTATCGTGAGTATAATAATTTTCTCTTAACATTCTGCCGGGTACAAGAATAACTGCAAATATAAAAAATGAATATGCCAAGGTTTTATTGAATGAATATTTTGATAGTTTTTCTTTTATCAGGACGGCAATTTCTCTTGTTGCAACAGCGATCCAAATTGCAAAGACAAAGAACGCCCCCGGGTAAAAGTAAAACCGTTCTCGCGGCTGAGGCTGCTGCTGGTTTTGGTAAAAAGCAATTAAATATCCCATAAAAATAAATAGTATTAAAAAGACCGAAGCCATTTTCCAATCCTTTCGGAAATGGAAATAAAGCCCTAATAGCCCCAGTAAAAACGGAATGCCAAAATATTTAGACCAATCGACACCTGCATCCTGAACCGTTGATTCTCTTCCGGCAAAATTCCAGAGTAAATATCTATTGAACATATGGTTTATTTGATAGCTCCAGAGAAAATCCAGGTCGCTTGAATAGTTAGTATATATATCCTGCTGGTTTGGCTCCTCGGAAAATCTTCTTTTAAATATTGGAAAATCTCCATACTGCTGGCGGTTAAGATAATAATCCAGCTTAGTAAAATTAGCCGGATCATTTTCATTCATAGGAGGATCTTGATTTGCCCGAATTATAATTTCCGTATAAGTAGAAAATCCAAGCAGCGCAAAGAAAAAACATAACAGAGCAAGGTTTAATATTTTCTTTTGATTTTTAGAACTCCAATAAATGAAGTAAAGAAGCAAAGCAAGAATAACAATAAAAATTATTAGGTTTTTAGAAGCATCCGGACCGCCGATTTTTAATAATATAGCAGGAAATATTTTTACGATTCCCGGATATGCAACACCAAGAACAATTCCGCCGAAGAAAAGAGGAACATAAAAAGAACTTCTGTTGAAAACATATTTTCTGAAAACACCTACATATAAAGCAGATATTACAAGCATTATCCAGATAAATTTAGAATCAAATCCTTTATATATCTTCAGGCGAAGGAGATTGTGTTCCGGTTTGTGAAGCCCAAAGCCCTATTGCAACAACTAAAAGAATTATAACATGCAGTAAAAATATTTTTGCAGATTTTGCATAAAGATCTTCATCCGTGACATATTTTTTCATTACAACAAGCGATACAAAAGTTAAAATGGCGAGTACGCTCATTAAATGGACGCCTGTTGAAATACCGATTATATAAGCCATTAAAACAATGTACTTTTCATTTCCGGGTTTATCATGATTTTCGTTCCAAACCATCATCAACCAAATTATCGTTGAAAACAAAAATGTACTCATTGCAAAGTAGTTGGATTCTGCGGCATTAAACCAGAACGTATCGCAGAATGCAAACGCAAAAGCGCCAATTACAGCAGGAATAAAAGTAAATAATTTGTCGGATAATGAGTTGTATTCGTTTCCTCGGTAAGTTTCAATTAATTTTATAATAATAAAATAAAGGAGCATTATAGTTAACGCGCTGGAAAATACAGAAACCATATTTATTCTGTAGCCTATGTTTGCTCCGAACGGAATCATTGAAAAAATTCTTCCAAGCAAAAGCCAGAATGGTCCTCCGGGCGGATGCGGAACCATAAGCGAATAGGAAGCGGCTGAAATTTCTCCAGGGTCCCAGAACGAAACGGAAGGCTGGACAGTTAATAAATAAATAAATAAAGAGACTACAAAAACAACAAGGCCGGTTATAATTCTTAAAGATTTTATCTTCATAATAAATTAGGTTTGTCTAGAAATAAAATTTAGTCGAATGGAAATTAAGCATAGTTCCATTAAATTATATTAATTTTTAGCATTTTTATTAAAAAATTTATTAAAATTGAAAAATTAAATAATCGAAATGAAAAATTAATGAAGTTTTGTTATAAGCATTTAAAATAAAAAAAGGCTGCATAAGCAGCCTTTAATTTTTAACCTAAGTAAGCTTTTAGATTCTTACTTTTCACGTTATGTCTCAAGTTACGGATAGCTTTTTCTTTAATTTGTCTTACTCTTTCTCTGGTAAGATTAAATTTTTCTCCGATTTCTTCCAAGGTTGCAGATCTTTCACTGTTAATCCCGAAGTAAAGTTTAATAACTTCGGCTTCTTTTTCTGAAAGAGTAGAAAGAACGTTTTCAACTTCGTTTTTTAATGATTCTCTCATTAAATTAGTATCGGGAGAAGGCTGTTCGTCATTTGGAATAACGTCAATCAAGCTGTTTTTATCATCATCACCGGAAAAAGGAGCATCCATAGAAACATGGCGGCCGTAAAGCTGCATTGTTTCCGCTACTTCATCAGGCTTCATATCAACCAAATTAGCAAGCTCTTCTGCCGTAGGCTTTCTTTCATATTCTTGTTCTAGTTCCCGGTATGCTTTTCCGAGCTTATTTAAAGCGCCAACACGGTTTAAAGGAAGCCTTACCATCCTTGATTGTTCGGCAATTGCCTGCATAATGGACTGTCTTATCCACCAAACAGCGTAAGAGATGAATTTAAAACCCCTGGTTTCATCAAACCTTTCAGCAGCTTTTATCAACCCTAAATTACCTTCGTTGATCAAATCACCCAAAGATAATCCTTGATTTTGAAATTGTTTTGCAACGCTGACTACAAACCTTAAGTTTGCCTTGGTTAAAGATTCTAAAGCTAATCTGTCACCCTTTTTGATGCGTTTAGCAAGCTCAATTTCCTGGTCAGGAGTTATAAGATTCACTTTACCAATCTCTTGTAAATACTGATCTAAGGATTTGCTCTCACGGTTGGTAAATTGCTTTGTTATTTTCAATTTAGTCCACTCCTTGTTTATAAGTTATTTTGATTTATAATTATTACGAAATTGCTCTTTTAATAAAACTTTTATACATTTGAGAATCGCAAAAGTTTCTTAATTTGCCCTCCCTATATTTAAAAATAAGCCAACAATTAAAATAACATTTTATTTTCTAAATAGATAGTCAAAAATTTTTCTTATTTCGATTTCTAATCTAAATCACATAAAATATTTTTATTTATTTGCTATTAATTTATTAGACGCATTATTTAGTCAAATGGATTCATATTTTTTTGAAAATTTTTAGGGGAAAGAGAGAAAACCAATGGAAACATATAATGCAATATTAACCAGAAGAAGTATTAGGCAATATAAAAACAGGGAAATATCTGAAGAAATAATTGAAAAATTGTTAAAATCTGCAATGTTTGCTCCTTCCGCGATGAATTTACAACCATGGCATTTTATTGTTGTAGATGATATGGACGTAATAAAGGGAACATTAAAAGCGATTCCCTATGCAGAAATGCTTAAACAGGCAAATATCGCAATTTTAGTATGCGGTGATATTAATGTTGAAAAAAATGAAGATTTTATAGTACAGAATTGTTCAGCGGCTACACAAAATATTTTACTGGCTGCGCACGATTCTGGGCTTGGAGCGGTTTGGATTGGTATTCATCCAATGAAAGAAATTATGGAGCCTGTTTCCAAGTATTTTAATTTACCGGAAAATATCATTCCAATTTCAATGGTTTCAATTGGATATCCTGCAGAAAAAGTTGAAGCCGAAGATAGATTTAATAAAAATAAAATTCACATGAATAAATGGTAAAACTATTATTGTAAATGGAGAGAAGGATTAAATGAGCAAAGAATATGATCCGAGAATGCATTCGGCTGAACACTTATTAAATCAAACAATGGTTAGAATGTTTAATAAAGGAAGGTCTTTCAGCAATCACATAGAAAAGAAAAAATCCAAATGTGATTATCATTTTGACAGAAACTTAACCGAACAAGAAATCTTAGAAATTGAAAATAGAGTTAACTCGGAAATATCAAAAAATCATTCTGTGAAAGAAGAATTTTTATCCAGAGATGATGCCGATAGATTATATAATTTAAAAAGACTGCCGGACGATGCGGGAGATGAAATCAGAATAATAAAAATAGGTGATTATGATGCTTGTCCATGCAGCGGCCAGCATATTAAAAATACAAGTGAAATAGGTAAGTTTAAAATTATTTCAACCGGATTCGAAAACGATGTTTTAAGAATTCGTTTTAAACTGGAGTATTAGTTATCCAAACAAATCTAAAGAACACAACAAAACTATTTAATTTTGATTAATATCTTTTTCTGAAATGAAGAGGCAGAACTATGTATAGAAAAATTTTTAAATCATATCTCTTAATAATGATTTTATTTTGTGCATTTATAGTCGTGATATATCCGCAGGAAAAACCGGGTATGCAGAATATTATGGATATGCTTAAAGCAAGCAGATTTTTACACGAAAATACAGGGCCGAAAGATTTAGAATGGATCAACGGCGGCAATCTTTATTCATACATGACAAGCGATGATTCGGGCTATACCGAAATTAGATCTTATAACCCGGAGACAGAAGATGATAATTTGATATTCAGTACTGCAGGAATAATGTTTCCTGAAACCAACAATGAATTTAGTTTTAATTCATATAAGTGGTCAAAGGATTTAAACTATCTTGGGTTTAATACAAATCCGGATCATAGCGAAAGACATTTTCCGAAAGCAGATTATTATTTCTATTCCATAAACGATAGAAATTTAAATTTAATTGCCAAACATGCCGGATCCGCTGAAATTTCGCCGGACAGTAAATTTGCCGGCTATGAAAAGGACGGCAATATTTTTATTTATAATATTAGTAGCGATTCGGCAATTCAGCTTACAAATGATGCGAACGATTCTGTTTTCAACGGACATTTTGATTGGGTATATGCAGAAGAATTAAGTATGACCAAAGCATGGGAATGGTCACCTGACAGTAAATATATTGCATACTGGCAATTTAATGAAAGCGGAGTTCCGGTTTTTCAAAGAACTAATTACGAAGGGCATCATCCCAAATATGTAAAATTCCAAGTGCCCATGGCCGGCGATCCAAATCCAAAAGTAAAAATTGGAATCATTAATGTTGAAACTCAAAAACAATTTTGGCTTGCACCCGGAGATACAGGCGATTATTATATTCCAAGAATTTATTGGACAAACGAACCCGGGGTTCTAGCTGTTATGTATTTAAACCGCGCTCAAGACGATTTAAAACTTTTCTTTTATAATGTTGATTCCGGAGATCGCAAATTAATACTGGAGGAAAAATCCGATAAATGGATAGATGTTTATGACTTTAATGACCGGGTTCAAAACTTAATGTATTTTCCAAAAAACATAAATGAATTTTTCTGGATTTCGGATAGAGACGGATACCAGCAGATTTACAGATATGATTACAATGGAAATTTATTAAACCAGGTAACACACGGAAACTGGTCTGTAGTACAAATTGCAGCAATTAACACTGATGAACAAAAGTTATATTATGTTTCAAACGAACCAACCCCGCTGGAAAGACAATTATTTTCGATAAACTTTAACGGCACAGGCAAACAAAGAATATCCCAGATATCGGGGAAACATAGTTTTAACGTTTCACCAAACGGAAAATTTTATGTTGATGCTTATTCAAATATAACAACGCCAACGCAAGTTGATCTTTGCCGCGGTAACGGAGATTTATTAAAAAACCTGGAACACAATGCAGCGACAAAAGATTACATACTTAATCATAAATATTCCGTGAAAGAATTATTTAGTTTTACAACTTCGGATTCTGTAAATCTAGATGCAAGCATTATTAAACCGCCTGACTTTGACAAAAACAAAAAATATCCTCTAATACTTTCCGTTTACGGAGGACCGGGCTCACAAGATGTATATAATAGCTTTGAAAACAGCAGCTGGGACCAATGGCTTGCGCAAAACGGATATATTATTGCCGATGTAAATAACCGCGGTAATGCAAGGTATAGTAAAAAATTCTTTAAAGTTGTATATAAACATCTTGGTAAATATGAAAGTCATGACTATGCCGAACTAGTTAAATATTTAGGTAAATTCAGTTATATCGATACAAGCAGGGTTGCAATAATGGGAACAAGTTACGGCGGTTATATAACAATTTATACCATGCTTAAATATCCAGATATATTCAAAGTCGGTTTAGCAAACTCCCCTGTAACCGATTGGAGATTGTATGATGATATTTATACTGAAAGATACATGGGCTTGGTTAATGAAAATGAAAAAGGTTACGACAGCAGTTCTGCTATTACGTATGCGGGAAAATTGAAAGGTCGGCTAATGCTTCTGCATTCAACTATGGACGACAATGTTCATGTGCAAAACACTATGCAGATGTTAACAGCTTTTACAAATAATGAAAAAAATATAGATCTAAGAATTTTTCCGCCAGGAGGCCACGGCGCAATTTACAATTTTCCAAGTTTAATTCTTATGTATAAAACGTATTTCAATTATTTACAGGAATATTTAAAAGGTAATTGCAGAGGGTATAATATTAACAATAATTAAACTTATAAAAATCATTAGTTATTATGGCATGTTTAAGTTTTTAAACCGGACGGGCTTTTTTAATAACAATCTATTTTTTACGAAATGAGTTGACTTTTAAGGCAAAAAATGCTTTACTGTGTTAAGTAAAGAGCGGATTAATTGAAAAAATTTAGTTTAAATATTGCTATTATAATTCTTTTCATTGTTTCCTCAATTTTTCTTTTTAATTTAAAAGATCACTCAAAGAGAAACCACTGCTCTCAAAATTTCAAAACCCTTCATTCTGGAATTCCATCGGCCGGAACAGATCAAACTAAAATTGTAAAAAAACACTTTATTAATGTTGTAAAAAATTATTCGCATTTCTTATCTATTTTAAATCCAAAACAAATAAGATTTGTTGTAGAAAAAAAACATGTTGATCTGCAGATAAGCAGAATCGCTGTAAACCCTGCCACATTAAATCTAATTTCCGAAAGAGCCCCGCCCCTAATCTAATAATAAATTTTATGAATCAGATGAGTTTTGATATTAATTGAAATTTATGCTGAGGAAATATTTAACAAAAAAGTCTATTTAGAAACAGGGGTTAAAAATGAATAAAAATAAAAAAATAAATTTAGAAGAAAATTCAGAACCGGAAGATAAAAAACTTTCCTGGGAATTTATCGTTATGCTTGGATCAATCGGCGGCGGAACCGTTTTGTATCTTTTAAAATTATTGGAACTAATTTAAAAACAAGGGAGAAAATCTATTATGGAATTGCAGACGGAAGGAATTATTTTTATAAGTATTGCCTGGTTATCGGTTTTAACTTTGCTGATATATTGTTACGGAAAGATTTTTAGATCGGAAAACGAAAAGAAAAACGGTAAAAGCAATTAATTAAAAAATACTTAATTGTCCCGATTGAATAATATTCTCGAAAGATTTTCCGAGCAGTACCAACACAGAATCTGCAATTGGTTTTAATTGTTTTTCAATATAATGTTCATAATCAATGTCATTATAATTTAGTTCAACAGGAACTGGTCCGCGGCGTGTTATTACATAGTGTATTGTGCCGGTATGCTGGTCAATCATTTTTGCTGCTTTAACATGCTGCGGTATATTTTTAACATAATCGTCTGTATCTTTTCTTAATCTTTTCTTATATATAAGAGTTTCATCAAGCTCACCGCTTTTCAATTTTTTGACAACATCCTTTATCCACTCTTCAATTTCTTTATTATGGAAAATTCTGTCATATAATTCTATTTGGAATTCTTTTGATAGTTTTGTCCAATCGGAACGAACAAACTCCATTCCGACAAACTCAATTCGTTCTTTATTGTCTTCAATTAATAAACCTGCATATCTTTTTTTAGCACCGGAAGTTTCACTTCCCCTAGCTGGAGTTATTATATATTTCCTATAATATTTTTCATATTCTATTTCCAGAAAGGAATCAACTTTATATTCTTTTTTAAGTCTTTCTTTCCAATAAGTATTAAGAGAATCTGCAATTGATAACCCGTTTTCTTCGGCATTTTCACCTTCATGAGGTTTTAATCTAACAAAAAGAGAATCCGTATCGCCGTAAACAACTTTGTAATTGTTTGCTTCTAAAAAGGCTTTGCTTCCAAGCAGAAGCCATTGACCTGTTCCGGTTATTGCGGTTGCAAGTTCAGGCTGATAAAACCTGCAGTTGTATGATCCCATAACTCCGTAAAAACTATTCATTAAAATTTTTATTGCTTGTGCAAGTTGTTTGTCTTTTTTCTTTTTTGCATCTGCCCTTTGCTGCATTAAAGTTTCAATAAAATCCGGAAGCAAATGTTTGGTAAAAGAGAAATTAATTCCGTTTGGAGTATTAATTGTATCCTTGGCAGAAAGCAGTTTTGATAAGGGATCGATCTTAAAGGTCTGAATAATTGAAGGATACAAACTTTTAAAATCCAGAACAATCACATCATCATAAATTCCCGGTTTTGGATCTAAAACATAACCGCCTGCAGCATGTTCGCCGGTTATAATATCTGCAATATTCGGAGCGACAAACCCCTCTTTGTGAAGACGCGGCAGATAAAAATGATCAAAAGCCGCACTCATCATACCAAGCTGATCCATTAAGAGTCCGGAAATTTGAGATCTTTTTACAGACAATTCTATTAAAGCTGTTTTCCTAAATATATCAGTAACCAGAACAGCATCCTGCAGATTATATTTTGCGAGAGAAATTTTATCTTCGGCAAATAATCTTTCAATTTCTTTAATTTTGTTTTGATCCGGAGTTATTTCTTTGCCTATTCCCAAAAGTTCCTGTGCAATAGTTTCAAGCTTATAATCTTCAAAAGAAAAAAAGGAAGATCTTAAAGCCGGCGGACCATCAATTACAACACGACCGGGAATATTTGCATAGTAGCTTCCGGCACCGCGGTTTCTTAAAGTAACTTTTCCACGGCCTCTTGCTAATTCAAAAGGAATGAATAATTCTTTGCTTTTATTTTCAAGGAACATCAAATCAAAACCGATTACATGCCAGCCGATTATTATATCCGGATCTGATTTCTTAAACCATTTTAAAAATTCTTCCAATAATTCTTTTTCGGAAGGAAATTCAAAAATATTTTCTTTTAGTTTTTTTTGTTCGCTGCCAAGGATAAAAACAATTTGTTCAATGTTATTTTTCCATGTTAAATTAATTGCTATAGAATATAAAACACTATTCTTCATTCCTGTTTCAATATCAAGAGAGGCTACTTTAAAATCCGGATTAACATCGCACGGCTCAATTAACGGATTAATAAAACTTATATAACCTTCTTTTTGTTTTATATCTCCCGTTACTTTTATTTGAACATTAATATATTTTTCCATTAAATATCTTCTTGCCGGATCAACATCGGATTCATAAGTTTTAATACTCTTCGATTTCAAATCTTCCACCGCAATTTTCAGATCTCTTTGGGAATTAAAATATATAGCATCAACAGGCTGTTTATCAAAAGATTTAAATTTTACATTTTTTCTTTTATAATATTTAATTCCTTCTATTATTTCGTCTCTATTTAGGAAAAACACAGGTTTGTTATTTCCAATAATTATCTCAACTGTTCCGCAATCTTTGGAAGTTCCGAAAAACCGGAGATAATTTTTACCGTGGGAATCGACCCAATCGCCTGTTATTATAAAAACATCTGTAGTCATGGTTAAGTTTTTTAAAGAGAACTAAAATATAATGTATAATTTAAGTTATTAATGATGTGATTCAACTGAAATCGGGATATTTGAGATGAATTGTTAAGATTTGCGGGAAGTAAAGAAAAATTCCTCAAAGAACGCAAGAAATTAAAAAACGTTCAATGAGGAATAAAACAATTAAGGAAATAAAAAACAAATAATTATGAAGTCATAGTATTGCCGAAAGGCTGGTCGTTATTCGATAACAATGACCAATTTGTGAATGCAGATTCAATTGCATTTTGAAGTTCTATTTTTGTAAAGGGTTTTTCCAAATAACCATAAGGAACACGAAGTTTGGTTCTATGTTGTTTGTCGTCATAAGATAAGCCTGTAACAAAAATTACAGGCAAGTTGTTTTTCTTGCATATTTCATCAGCGGTTTCAAAGCCGTTCATTTTTCCTTGAAGTGATATATCCATTAATACTAAATCGGGAGTTTCATTTTCCGCAGAATATACCGCATCTTCACCGCTTTTTACAGAAGTAGTGACCTTGTAACCTAAATCGGTTACAGCATCTTGCATATCTTCCGATGTAAATTCATCGTCTTCGACAATTAATATTTTTTTAAGTGATGATTCCATTAATTGAGCTCCTTATAAACCGATAAATAATATAATCGGTCAAATGATAGTGTTTCCCTTTATTTTTAAGTATGAGCCGTACTGCTTCTATTAAAGAATGCTCTATTAATTAAAGTTAATTCTATTGCAGTTTGTAAATCGTAATTATTGCAGGGCTTGGTTAAAAACCTGTTCGGCTCCAGCAATTTTTCTTTTTGTAATCCTTTATCAAAAGGCAAAGCAGAAAGATAGATAACCGGAACGTTAAAACTTTTCATTATGATCTTTGCTGCTTCAATACCGTTCATTGTCCCGGCTAAAGTTATATCCATTAAAACCACGTCGGGATTTAAGGCACCGGTTTTATTTACAGCTTCTTCTCCGTACCTAACTACAGCACAAACAGTGTAGCCCATTTTTCCTAAGGACCTTTGAATGTCCAGTGCTATAATATTTTCATCTTCAACAAGAAGAATTTTTTTCTTCTTTTGAGTCATTTTATAAATTATTTAAATCCTTCATTATATTATTAATTTTACCTATTGTTTTTCTCAACCATTGTGCCAAATATTTTTATAATATTTTTATATTACTTTTATTACAAAAAGTAATTAGATTAAGCTTTAATTGTATCTATTACTTTTTTTATGGTAATTTTTGCATAAAAAGGAAATATTTATATCTGGTAATTTGAGGTAATGTTGATGTTTTAATAGAAAAAAGAATTGATTAATCTTAAATTGATAACCTGATTGTACATTGTTCTGTATCAAAATGATTACTAAAAGCTAATTATTGAAAGCAGGGAATACTCCTATGAAACACTTCAGTAGAATTAGTAAAGCATTAATCCTTTTAATTTTTTTATTTAATTTTTCTTGCTCTTCCTATATTTATAAAACTGTGTATCCTACATTGGAAGATGGAAAATACGATAGCGAATTTCCCTATAAAAACAGTTCAAAACAGCTGCAGGAAATTGGTAATACTATTCAAAGAGTAAATACAGTCGCTTTTTATAACACTTATATTTTTCCGGAAAGCAGTATGGTTAAGTATTCGGAACTAACCGAAAAGGTAATTAAATCAAAAGCGGTTGAAGAAGGTAATTTTAACAAGATAATTTCCGGAACCGCTACTGTTATATATTATAGAAACAATTTAATCGGAATGCTTACTTGTTCCCATGTTGTAGATATGCCCGATACCATACTTTCTTTTTACGGCGGTGATCTGAATAAATCCACAACGCTTGAAAGCATATCTATAAAAAACAAACAAACAATTTATGCTGCCGGTTTCCCGGAAGGCGGAGAACTTAAATTAGTTGCATCCGATAAAAATTTAGATATAGCTTTTTTGTCTCAACGATTTTCATATACGCCGGTATTTAAATACACGGTTTTTAATTATCCAATAGGCGAAGCAAAAAATCTTGAATGGGGTTCTTTTGTGTACGTCTTTGGATACCCGCTTAATTATAAAATGATTACAGATGCTATTGTCAGCAGTCCGAATAGCGATGACAACGGTTCTTTTATTTTAAATGCCGTAATTAACGAGGGATTTAGCGGCGGAATTGTATTGGCAATAAAGGACGGGGTTCCAAATTTTCAATTAGTAGGAATGGTAAAATCTATGCCCGAAGAAGATGTTTACAATGTACAGCCCGAAATAAAAAGCAATGTAAACTATAATCCGCTGGTTCCTTATAAAGGGAATTTATTTGTTCAAAAAAGTGAAAATTTGAAATATGGAATTACTAAAGTAGTACCCATAGATGCTATTATGAAATTCTTTTAAAGATAATAGCCGTGATTTAAAAGACGCTGGTTTTTCGCCGGACTATTTATTTCAATAATTTTGTTTTTTTGATTGTAAGAAAAAATAATATATTATGAACATTGAACAATTAAGAGAATATTGTTTAAAGAAAAAAGGCGTGAATGAAAGTTTTCCCTTTAATGAAGAAACTTTAGTTTTTAAAGTAGTTTCTAAAATCTTTTTATTAGCTTCGCTTGATTCGATACCTTTATCTATTAATTTAAAGTGCGATCCCGAATTAGCAGTTGAATTAAGAGAAAGATATGATTCAATTCAACCGGGTTATCATATGAACAAAACTCATTGGAACACAATTACAATAGACGGTACTTTGCCCGACAAAAAATTAAATGAGTTAATTGACCATTCTTACGAATTGGTTAAAAAAGGATTAAAAAAATCAGATCTTAAAAAATTGGAATAAAAAAGGACAATAAAGAATAAAGAAAATCCGGAACCATGGAAACTCCTTACGAAATTACAGATAAAAATCAGTTTGAAGATTTAATTAATAATTCAAGGCTTTCAAAAAAAGAAATTGTAATATTAAAGTATTCTACACAATGTTATATTAGTTCTGAAGTGGAAAACTTATTTGATGATTGGGTGAAAAGCTTGGATGAATCCTCAAAATTAGTAGCAGCAAAAGTAAATGTAATATCTTCAAAGATGATTAGTTTGAATATTGCACAGGCTCTTGGCGTTAAGCATCAGTCACCTCAAATTATATGGCTGGACAAAAAGAACAAAGTTAAATGGACGGCAAGCCATTATGATATTTCTATCAAAGAACTAAACTATTATTATTCAGAATTAATCGGGGAAAAATAAATTTTTTGTACAAGCTATCACGGCAATTATTGTTTGTCAACAACAACTTAAAAATTAAACATTAGAATTTGACATCAAATATATTTTTAAAGTTATCATTTTTAATAAAATTATTATATATTTCAGAGATTTTAAATCAAGTTCAATGGACGATCATCATAAAATAAAAAACGGAGGAAAAATGAAAAAATTCTTTGCGTTAACTACTATTATATTTTTCGCAGTATTGTCAACGTCGCTTTTTGCACAATCTCAAGTAGAAAGCGGAAAATTTTCCGCAAATACCAGTTCACCAAATTATACTTTAGATAAAAACTCCGGGGATAGATCTTATACAATAGAAGTAACTTTTCCGAAACCGTTTGATACAAAACCTAATGTAGTATTGGCTGTTAGCCAGCTCGATGCTTCTACTTCAACTAACATTCGTTATAATGTTGAGGCTGTTTCTGTTTCCAGAGATAACTTTACAGTAAAAATTACGACCTGGAGCGATAGTAAAATTCTAGGAATCAGCGGAACATGGTTGGCTCATACAGAATAATTTTTATTCTTATTTGGCAATATAAAAAGCTGCTCTATTTTTAGGGCAGCTTTTTTATTTTGATGATAATTATTTTTTAATTTATACTTTAGATGTATTAGTTAATTTTTTATGTTTACAAAGTTAACTTTTAACTAAATCTGATTATTTTACTTTAGGAAAGATGTTTTCTCCTGCTCTTACTTCATTCATCAATTTTATTTAGAAAGGAATTACATGTGAAAAACCGCTACTTCTTTACCTCTTTTGTTTTTATTTTATTCTTTATTCTGGGAGTTTCCACATCATATTCTCAAAAACCGGCCGCAAACAGGCAATTGGAAATTATACCGAATGAAAGCGAAAATTTTATTGTTAAAGATTTCATGAGAATAAACACCCGTACCAACATTCCTGCTGCTTTATATGTAGTTAATTATAAAGTTAATCAGGATTCGCCTGAAAATATGGCAAAACAATACTTACTCGCGAATTCAAAAAAACTACATTTAAAGAACGACCTTAGTGATCTTGTTTATGAATCAACAAGACGAACCCCTGGCGGTTACCATGTCCATTTTCAACAAACCAAAGATGGTTTCCCTGTGTATAATTCTACAATTGTTGTAACAATTAATAATAAAGATCGTGTTTCTTTTGTTGTCAGCGGATATAAAGTTGAATATGGAAAACACCCCGGAGAAAATTATAATCCGATTCCTTTGGTTTCAGAAGCTGCGGCGCTTCAAACCGCAAAAAGCTATTTGAACGTTTCAGGTGAAGTTAATTTCGAAAAAACACAAACAATAGTTTATTACAATAAAGGTGCCTTCAGATTAGCCCAAAAAGTTAACATAGTTCCGTCTCAGGGATTATATGGTGATTGGGAAGTTTTGGTTGATGCAAGATCCGGAGAAATATTTAGAGCTGAAGACAAAGCCGATTATTATTGGGGCGGCGGAAAACATGATAAAGTTTTAGTAAACGGATCGGGCTGGGTTTTTGATCCGGATCCAATTACACATGCAAGAACAACTTATGGTTCAAACGGTTTTACTGATAATAACGATGCTGATTCGGATTCGTTAACAGCTCAATTAGAAACTAAAGATCTTTTAGATATTACTTTTGACGGAAGCGTTTATAAGCTTATTGGTCCAAATGCAGAAATTACGGATTTTGAAGCTCCCTTTACTGGATTACATACAAATGCCACTCCGGATTTTTATTTTACCAGAAGTGACGATAATTTCGAAGCGGTAAACGTCTACTATCATATTGATAGAACAATGAGATATTTAAATGATTCTTTGGGATTTAATGTTCATCCTTTTCAATATACAGGCGGTGTAAGATTTGATCCCCATGGTTTAAGCGGGGATGATAATTCACATTATCTTCCTTCAACTGGATCAATTGCATATGGAGATGGAGGAGTTGATGATGCAGAGGATTTTTCTGTTATTGTGCATGAACTTGGACATGGAATTCACGATTGGATTACAAACGGCCAGCTTTCTCAAGTTGAAGGTTTAAGTGAAGGCAGCTGTGATTATTGGGCTGCTTCATATTTAAGAAGTACCGGCTATTGGACACCCTCAGACCCGGCTTATTATTGGGTTTTCGTTTGGGATGGACACAATCCTTTCTGGCCGGGAAGAATTACTAATTATACTGCTCATTATCCCGAAGGTCTGACAGGACAAATCCACACCGATGGTCAAATGTGGTCTTCTTCTTGTATGAGTATTTATGATGAGATCGGAAGATATGCAACCGATATGGATTTTTGGGAAGGATTATCAATGACTAATTCCGGTTCCGGTCAAGTTGATGCCGCATATGCTTTTATCCAGGCAGATCAAAGTTTATTCGGCGGCTCACATTTAAGCGCCATAACAAATGTATTTGCTAACAGAGGTTATATACAGGCTAATTTAACTGCTGATTTCGTTGCCGATGTAACAGGAGGTCCAGCTCCATTAACTGTTCATTTTACGGATCAATCTGTTTCAATACAGGATTCTATTACTGCGTGGGAATGGGATTTGGACGGCGACGGCGTTATGGATTCAAATGAAAAAAATCCAACATGGACATATAACACCCAGGGAGCTTACAGCATTACACTAAAAGTTTTCACTGCTTCTGACAGTGCAAGCGTAACAAAACAAAATTTTATAACAGTTAACCAGGGACTATTTGTTTGGGAGGGTGTTGCTAACGGACAAGATTATAGCGGAGCATGGATTAGAGATTATTTGCAGGGATTAGGATATTCTGTTGTTTATTCATCTGCAGCTAATTTGCCTTCCTCACTGCTCGGTTATGATGCGGTTTATTTATCTTTCGGTAATTACGGATCTGGTTCATCAAATACTGTTTTTTCAGATGAAGATGCTGCTGTTGTAACCAGCTATTTACAAAATGGCGGCAAAGTTTATTTGGAAGGCGGTGATGCTCTGGGTTTTGATCAAAGCAGTAATACAACTCTTTTAAATTTATTTGGAATCTCTTCTGCTTCAGATGGTTCAGCAAATAATATTACTAATTTGCAGGGTCAATCATCTGCAATTACCGACGGTATGTTATTTACATCATCAAACCAAATTAACAATACTTATATTGATAAGTTTACAGCAAACTCCAGCGGAACATTAGCTTTTGTCGAAAGCAGCTACGGCAATGTCGGAGTTCAGGGCTCAGGCTCTAGCGGTCAAAAGACATTCTGTTTCTCTTATGCAATTTCTGAATTAGCAGACGGAACAGCACCAAATACCAGAGCAGATTTAATGAATAAATTAATTGATTATTTTGAAATTCCTTCCGTTCCGGTTGAATTAACTTCATTCAATGCGGCAATTAATGATGGTGTTGTAAATTTAATCTGGCAAACTGCAACCGAGACAAATAATAAATCTTTTGAAATTCAAAGAAGTACAAATAATAAAACTTTTGAAACGCTTGGATCCGTTGGCGGAGCAGGAACTTCAACCGAGAAACATAACTATAGTTTTAAAGACAATAGTCCAATAAACGGGAAAAATTATTACAGGCTAAAACAAATAGATTTTGATGGCTCTATAAATTTATCGAAAGTAGTGGAAGTTGATTATTCTGCTCCTTTGTCATATACTTTGATGCAGAATTATCCGAATCCATTTAACCCGGCAACACAAATTAACTTTTCTTTAGCCTCTGATTCAAAAGTAAATTTAAAAATATTTAATTTACTTGGTCAGCAGGTTGCAGAATTAGTTAATGGTGAATTAAAAGCAGGCAAACACGCAATTAATTTTAATGCAGTAAATATTTCAAGCGGAGTTTATTTTTATTCATTGACGGCCGTTGGGAAGGATGGTTCAAAATTTACTTCCACAAAGAAAATGGTTATTATGAAGTAGAAATAATTATAATTTAAATATCTAGCCGGCTTAAAATTGCCGGCTTTTATTTTTTAAATTATCGTTTAGAAAAATTAACTTTCATTTTTAATTTTTTTTAAATAATTTGTTGCACTTAATTACTGTAAAGGAAGAACCTTGTTCACAAAATGCGGACAGAAAATAAAAGTTATTGTAAATGTTATTCTCATTATTTCATTTTCTATTTTAGCCACAAGCTGCAAAACCAGTCCTCCCATTTCTCCTAATTCAGGATTAGTCTCAGGGAAAATATATTTGCAGGTTAATTTTACTTATAATGCCCCTTCAGAAAATGTAAACAAGAAAGTTCTTCTTGAGGATTTTGCTAATGTTAGTTGTATCCCATGTGTAACTTCCGATAAAATAATAGAATCTCTCACAACGCAAACTTATAATCCGGACAAACTAATACCGATAAAATTTGCAACTAATTTTCCTTCGCCGTCAGATCCATTTTATCTTGCGCAAAAAGCAGCTTGCGATTCGCGCATGTCATATTATAATATTCTTTTTGCACCAACCGTTATAATTGATGGTACAACCAGACCATCTTCAACAGATTCCATTGCAATTAAATCTGCAATTGAAAACAGTCTTCAAACCAATGCACCAGCTTCAATTTCTATCACCGGAGATAAAATAAACGGTGCTTATAATATTGTTTTAAATGTCAAATTCTATACTAACAACACAATTAATTTTAATGATTTTGTTTTACAGGTTGCTTTAACTGAAAAAGAAATTGAGTTTTCTTCTCCGCCTGGTTCAAACGGCGAAACAAAATTTTATTATGTTATGAGGAAAATGCTTCCTTCGTTTAATGGATTTGATCTTGGAAGCATGGATCATACCGGAACCGTAACTTTAAATTTGGAAGGTGATATTAGTGCCGACTGGAATTTAGATAAAATTAATACAGTTGCATTCATTCAAAATAAAAGCACAAAAGAAATAATTCAGGCCGGATCTACATATTAAAAAATTTCAGATCTTTTTAAAAATAACAAGGTTATAAATTCGGGTTATTATAGTGATTATTTCAATTAAGTTTTTAATACCATTAAAAAAATCCGCTACAGAGAACAAAAATTCTTGATAGTCTAACTATTTCCTTTCTTTTTATAAAAATTATAAATAATTTATAAAAACCAAATATATTTTGGATACAAATTTTGCTATTTCAAAAATTTTAATTTGGATGACAATACGGTTTCCTTTGTTCAGTTTATAAATAAATTAAACCTCGAAACAAATAATTATAAAAAAATAACTAGTTAGTAAGAAATTTATATAAACTTTACCAGATTAACCTTTAGGAGGTAACTATGAAAAAAGTTTCTACTTTTCTTTTTTTGTTAACAATTGGGCTATTTGTTTTTGGGCTTACGAATGCTAAAGCTCAGGAACAGAGAAACCCGGTGCTTGAATTTTGTACGGGAACCTGGTGTCAATGGTGTCCATGCGGTGATTTTGAGATCGAAGATAATATACTCCCTAATATACCAAACGCAATTATTTTAGCTTACCACGGCCCTGCAAACACATCCAGCGATCCATTTTCTTTTTTCCCCGGGAATACAATAATTAGTTCTTTGGGATTGGGTTCTTATCCCACCGGTGTTATTGATCGTGTAACCGGTATACAAAATTGGAATTCCGGATGGACGCCAAACATAAATAATAGAAACAGCGTACCTGCAACAGTTCATATTGATATTGATAGAAGTTTTGATTTAACCTCAAGGGAATTTTCGGCAACAATTAACTTTACAGCTTTGGATACTCTGGAAGGCGAATACAAGTATAATGTTATTCTCGTTGAAGATGGAATAACCCATGGGCAGACGTCAAACAATACTTGTACGCCTGGTAGAACATATCTCCCGAACTTTGTTCATTACTGGGTTGTTAGAGATATGATGAACGGAACATTGGGTGAAGATGTTGTAAACGGGCATTGGAGTCAAGGGCAGACAATTTCAAAAACTATTACCCATACTGTAGCTGTTCCCCCGTCACCGTCGCCGGATATGGTTTTTGACAGTTGTCGCGTTGTTGTGCTTGTTTATAAAGTCGGTTCTTCTTTAAACTCAAATTCCGAAATCCAGCAGGCAGATACATGGCAGCTAATTCCACCGAACTATGTTGCCACAATTACTTCCAGCAGTGAAGATGTTCTTGCCGATAATACAACAACAGCAGATTTTGATGCGGTTATTCACAACCAGGGTGTTCAAACTGATAAATATGATCTAAGTTTGTCAACCGATGCACCTTCCGGTTGGAATTTATCATATACAGATGTAAATGGCACTTACCAGATGGGAGAAGTAGATTCGGTTGAAGTAGCTCCTGGTGATTCAACAATTGTTACGGTTCATGTTAATCCAAGCGGTACAAATGGATCGGCAGTCTCGACACTAAATTTTGTATCAAGAAATTTACCTGCAAACCACGGATCGATTAATTTGAGGAATGTTACAACAACAGGTGTGAACATGTTAGTTGTCGATGCAAATGATAATGAATATGAATCTTATGTTGATAGTTCAATTCAAAGAGTTTATTCAGGTTCATATGGCGTAGTTTCAAGAGATGCTTTGCTGAGTCCAACAGCGGATATTTCTCATTTTTATATGTTAACCTGGACTTCCGGGACAATGAAACCTGTATTTAATCAAACGGAAGTTAGTATGCTGCAATCTTATTTAGACGGCGGCGGAAACTTATTAATAAATGGGCAGGATATCGGCAGCGATATATTTAAACCGAGTGGGCAAAGTCAATTTGCACAAGATTTTTATCATAACTACTTACATGCTGATTTTGTCGCCGATACGGGTTCTTCTTTTCTTATAAACGGAGTAGCCGGTGACCCAATTGGCGATGGTATTCAGTTTGTTTTAAGCAGTACTTTGCATGATAGATCACCCGATCAAATTTCACTTTATGACTCTAGTGCAACACCAGTACTTCAATTTCTTAATGGTCCAAACATTTCATCTATTAAAGCATCTGCTGGAAATTATAGAGTGGTTTATTTCGGCATTGGCCTGGAACAAATGACGAGCGCTATTAGAGACACTTTAACGGCAAGAAGTCTAAGGTGGCTGATGGAGAATGTTGTACTTGGAACAAAAGAAAACAATAATAATGTACCGACTAAATTTTCACTTAGTCAAAATTATCCAAACCCGTTTAATCCTTCAACGAAAATAAAATATTCGATACCTACCTCAGCATTTACAACTTTAAAGGTATATGATATCCTTGGTAATGAAGTTAAAACACTAGTAAACGGTCAAATGCAAGCAGGCTCTCATGAAATAGAATTTAACGCCTCAACCCTATCATCAGGTGTTTATTTTTATAAACTTCAATCGGACGGCCTGATTCAAACGAAGAAAATGGTGATATTGAAATAATTTTTAAAATAAATTTTACATGATTAATATGAAAAACTATTTATTTGTCTTAACAATTTTACTTTTTGGGATTTTGTTTTCAAATGTAAACAAAGCTCAGTCTTTTACATTCCAAACAGATCAGAACACTGTTAATGGAAATCCGGGATCACTTTTAGTAATCAATGTGCCTTTGGTAAATATTTCCAGCGACACTTTATCGTTTTATATTAATAGGCGAGTCAATGATCTTCCCGGTGGATGGACATCTTCAATGTGTTTTGGTCTAAATTGTTTTCCAGCTGAACTAGACAGCGTTGCTACAACACCATATTTTGGTAATCATCCAGCTGCTCCCGGAGATACAGTGGATTTTTCGTTGGATTTTTTCACCGATTCTACAATTCTTGGAACAGGACATGTTAAGCTAGTTGCTAAAAATATGTCAAATCCATCCGATTCAATTGTTATTGATCTGTATGGCTCTACACAGCCAACATCCGTTGGAGAAGAATCCGGAAATCCTAACACATACTCGCTTAGTCAAAATTATCCAAACCCATTTAATCCATCTACAATGATTAATTTTTCACTGGCTAAATCCGGATATACAACTTTAAAAATTTATGATGTTTTAGGAAAGGAAGTAAAAACATTAATTGAAGGCTACACTCCTGCGGGAAATCATTCTGTAAATTTCAGCGCGCTGAACCTAGCCAGCGGATTATACTTTTATAGATTGAAATCCGGTAATTATACGGACGTAAAAAAAATGATTTTAATGAAATAAAAAACTTATAGAATAATTTTAGCCGGTTAATCAACCGGCTTTTTTATTTTCATAAAATATCTTTTCCTATTTAAAAACCTTTCATTTTTAATTAATTATAAATAATTTGCTTTCCTTATATAATATAAAACTATAGTAAGTTATTATTCATTAATAATAAGATTTGAAAAACATAATTTATATACTGTAAATAATTTATTTTATTAAATATAATTGAAGAGGTAAGCCTTGAAAAAAATTTTACTTGTGTTATTGGTATATGGTTTTATATTTCAATCTCAAGCTTATGATAAGTTATCGTTAGTTGAGAGATATACAAATTGTTCATGCGGTCCATGCGCTACATTAAATAATGCATGGTATAATGCAGTTACTGCAGACTTAGTTGCCAACAGGGAAATGACTCACATTGTATATAATGTAAACTGGCCTGGTCCGGAAGACCCAATGTACATTTTGAACGCCACGGACAACAGCACAAGGTGGGGATATTATGGTGTAAATTCTGTTCCATGGATTGATGTAAACGGAGTAACCATTGCTACAAGCCAATCAGCATTCACAAACGCCGTAAATAGTGGAAATGCAGAATATTCTCCTTTTAAAATTATTTTAATCCCGGAAAAATTTTCTAACAACGTAATTAATGTTCACGTGGTAATTATAAGAGACCCTAGTGATGTTACCACATTTTCTGATACAAAATTGCAGGTAGCCATAACCGAAAAAACGGTTGAAAGAACTTGTCTTACCTGCTGCACTAATGGCGAGACTGAGTATTATAGTATTTGTAGAAAAATGCTTCCGGATGGAGAAGGAACCGATTTCGAAGCTCCTGCCCCGGGAGATTCTTTGGAATTTGATTTTCAGTATATACCCGATCAAAATTTTCTTGATCAGGTTAATATGGATAGTTTAAGGGTAGTTGCTTTTATTCAAAACGACAATACAAAAGAAGTTTACCAATCTACTATGACTGATGTTCTAAATTCAAACAATGTAGATGCTGCTTTTGATGCAGTTGAAAATTTAGGCGTTTATCCTTTCACGGTTCAATTTAATGATTATTCTACAGCAACAGATTCAACAACAATAACTTCCTGGGCCTGGGATTTTAACAACGATGGTAATATAGATTCAAACGATCCCAATCCGACATGGACATATAACAATGCTCAAACTTATACGGTCTCATTAACGGTAAGTGACGGAATTCATCAGCATACCAGAACTTTAAGTAATTATATAACAATAATAGGAACAAGTTCGAATACGCTTGTTGTTAACGGAATTGAATATGCAACATACCCTAGTGAGATGGAAAGTTTTTATAGTTCATCTGCATGTTTTGGAAATCATCAAGTGGACGTTTGGGATCTTTTCGGAGACCAGGGATTTAACTATTCTTCTAATTCAAATATTAAGCAGGTCGATCTATTTAAAAGGAATATTCCAGATTTAGTATTAAGCCACTATAATAAGGTGGTTTGGATTGGAAACAATTATGATGGCGATATAACATATTACGATCCATGCTCAGGTACTTCAATATATTCGCAGCGGAGGTAACTTTTTGCTTGCCACAAGACAGGGTGCTGATTTTTTTAATGATAGTTTAAAAGCATACTGTGGAATTACATCAATCTCAGGACTGCTAGGGGTGACGCAATTAATATCACTGGATGACAGTTTGGTTAATATGAATTCTGTAGGAGATAATTCTCGAAACCAATTTGTGCTTTTAGATTCTGCTTCATTGGCTGTTCCTATTTTTGATTATGATACTTCCAATGCATGGATCGCCGGATTTAGGATAAAAAAAGAAAACCAGGGAGCCTTTATTTATATTGCCGGAAGACCTTATAGATATGATAACAGTTCTTCTTATCAAAACTATAATTATATAATAAATAATTGGATGAACTTTATTCCAACCTCCGTTCAACAAAATAATGGTAATTCTTTTTCAGTAATTAATTTTAATTTATCTCAGAACTATCCTAATCCTTTCAATCCTTCTACCATAATCGAATATAATATTGAAAAGCCAGGATTAGTTAAATTAAAAATATTCGACATATTGGGAAGAGAAGTTAAAACACTTGTCAATCAAAGCCAAACAGCAGGAAAGCATTCTGTTAAATTCAATGCATCTGAATTACCAAGCGGAATTTACTTCTATAGACTTGAAGCAAATAATAATGTTCAAACAAGAAAAATGATTTTGGAGAAATAATGAAAAAAACTGTTCTTGTATTTGCGGCGCTTATCTTTTTTATAACAACAAATATGTTTGCTCAAAATAGTGAACAAAGCGAAGGACGTGAAGCTCCTAATTTTAAGCTGCAGAATTTAAACGGCAATTATGTTGAGTTAAAAGATTTTGTTGGAAAAGGACCGGTTCTTTTAAGTTTTTGGGCAACATGGTGTAAGCCTTGTTTAGAAGAATTAAGTGAGTATAAAAAATTGTATAAAGAATATGAGTCGAAAGGTTTAAAAATCTTAGCGATTTCCACTGATAATGAAAAAACCGTTGCCAAAGTTAAACCGTTTGTTCGGACAAAGGGATTTCCATTTATTATTTTATTAGATACTAATTCAGATGTGGCGCGACAGTATTATGCAAATCCTATTCCTTACACTGTATTAATAGATAACGAAGGAAAAATAGTTTATTCTCATTTAGGATATATGAGAGGTGATGAATTAAAAGTTAAAGCTGAATTGGAGAATCTTTTAAAGAAATAAATTTTTAATTCTTACTATCATATTTATAAGTGGGATTTATGAAAAAATTATATTTACTCTTTTTTATTGGTTTTTTATTTTTTCAAACAAATATTTATTCTCAAGGTAATACATCCGGTAATAGATTTTATTTACCGGATGGCCTTGGGCTTTCTAATCAATTAAAATATTCTTACGACCAAAACCTTAAACAGGAAATCTTTGAAGACTGGCTGAATGTTGATTATATAAAAGGAATTTTTTCAGCAGGCATAAGATTTGAAACCTTCCAGCCCAACGATCCGAATCCTGCAATAAGCCGGGGTAAAAACAGATATGCAGATATAGCCTATAAATATTTTAAAGTTAATATCGGCGATGCCCGGGAAGGTGCCGAATTAACCGTTGGAAATTTTTATGAATTATTCGGAAGAGGACTTGTTCTAAAAAGTTATGAAGATAGAAATATAAGAGTAGATAATAATCTTTTGGGTGTTAAAATTGTAGGCAACTATGCAAACTTTGTTTTAACGGGTTTAACCGGGATGCCGGCAAATTCAGATAATAACAGAACAGATATTTTACATGCGGTAGATTTAGAGTATGATGGATTAAATTTTCTAAAACTCGGCGGCTCTTTCGCGTCCAATCAGCCTGATGTTGAGGGAGTTGCAAGAACCCGTTTAGCTTCGGTTAGAGTTGAACCTAGTTTTTGGAACGTTGATATATACAGCGAATATACAATCAAACAGAATGATGATATTAAAGATAAAATATTTAACGGCTCAAAATCTATCGCCGGTAGAGGATTTTACGGAAATTTAAATCTTTATGTAGACAAATTGGCTTTTACCGGTGAATACAAATATTATGATAATATAAGTTTTAGGTCGAATGACAATACAGTTGATTATAATACTCCTCCCGCTGTAAGAAAAGAGTACTCGTATATATTAATGAACAGGCATCCTTCTCCGCTTAATGCAGACAACGAACAGGGATATGAATTTCAATTAGATTATAATCTAAGCGATGAAACTTATTTTTCTGCAAATTACGGAGAGACAAAAACTCTTCCTCCGAGTTCTTATTATCAAATGGTAAACAAACTTAATATTGCCGTAAGAACACAACTGCAGGAAACATACATTCAGGCAACTCATGAATGGAGTGATCATCTTACAACTATTGCTGCTTTAGGTTATAATAAAGAATTAGATACCGACACTAAAAATATTACTCCGATTCTGGAAAATAGATTTTATTTCGGTGATGTGAATACAATTAATCTTACGTTAGAACATCAGCAATCCAAAAACAACATTACTCAAGAAGAATATTTTGATGATGTAGTAACTTTAGAATATCTAAGATCCCCAAACTTTAGTGTCTCGGTTGTTAGCGAAATGCAGACAAGAGAACCTGAGGCTGGTAGAAAAGTCAGGAAGTTTTGGAATTTTATTCAGTTCGGCTACAAAATTGGATATCACACAGACCTTACGTTACTTATAGGGTCAAGACAAGCCGGTAATATTTGTATTGGAGGGGTTTGCAGATATGAACCTGAATTCAGCGGAGTTGAATTAAAAATGATGACTAGGTTATAATAGAAAATATTTAATTTAGGGTTAAAATATCTTAATGAATAAGAAAATTCTTTCCCTTGATTATAAACTATTTTTCTATTTAATACTTAAGTGAAATAATTATCATTATTAATAATGTTTATTTGAAATCAGAATAATTATTACGATTAAGAAAATTATGCAGGATAAATTAAAGAAAAATATTTTCAGAGCGGCGCTTATATTAATTCCGGTTACCATTATTTTATTATTAGAAATTATTTTAAGAATAACGGGCTACGATGATGAATTAAATTATGTTTCTCAAATAGAAAGAAACGGTAAAAACTATTATACTATGAATCAATTGGTGGGAAAAAGGTACTTTGGTAAAGACAGACTATACTATAGAAAAGGCGCACATGATTATTTTGAAGTAAATAAACAGCCTAATACAATTCGTATTTTTTGTTTAGGCGCCTCAACTATGGCCGGCTTTCCTTACGAATATAATGCAATTCCTTCCGAATTTTTAAGAGAAAGACTTGCAAAGGCTTTTCCTCAAAAAAATATTGAGGTTATTAATACTGCAATTGCCGCAACAAATAGTTTTACCGTTCTTCAGTTTGAAAAACAATTGATTGATTATAAACCTGATTTGTTTATTGTCTATATGGGACAAAATGAATTTTACGGTGTTTACGGCGTCGGTTCTACTATATCGATTGGAAAAAGCCGATGGCTTATAAAAACATATTTATGGTTAAGTCAGTTTAAAACCTTTTTGCTGGTTAAAGATGCCGTTAATACTTTGACTGGCTTTTTCAAAAAAGAAAAGCCGGAAAAAGATAAGATATTGATGGAGCAAATGGCCGAGAATAATTCTATTGGCATAAATAGTCCGGATTATAATACAGCTGTAAATACTTTTAAAGAAAACTATAAAGAAGTTGTGGAAATCGCCAAAGACAATAACATCCCGATTATTATATCTACTTTGGTTATAAACAAAGGGGATTTGAAACCGTTTGTTTCTATTCATTCTAAAAACGTAACTGATTCATTAAAAAAAGAATGGGAAACCCATTATAATTTAGGTGTAGAAAACATGAAGAATGAGAGTTATCAGAATGCTGCCGAAGATTTTGATAAAGCAATTAATATAGATTCTCTGCCAGCCAAAGTGCACTATGAATTAGGTAAATGTTATGAAAGTTTAGGCGATTACAATAAAGCTTTGAAGCAGTTAACAACTTCTGCTGATTTGGACGGTCTTCGTTTTAGAGCTCCATCTGAATTCAATAATATTATTAGAAAATTATCTAGTGAATTAAATGTTCCCCTGGCTGATGTTCAAAAAAATTTTCAAGATGATTCGGAACATGGAATTGTTGGAAATAACTTACTTGTTGATCATGTGCATCCTAATGTAAAAGGTTATTTTTTAATGGCAGAATCCTGGTTTAATACAATTCAAAAAGATAAACAGCTTGGATTAGACCCTGTTTTAACAGAAAGTGATAGTTCATTGTGGAATGAAGCCCCGGTAACTTATTTGGATAGCTTGATTGGAGAATTAAAAATCCGGGAGCTTAAAAACAGACCTCCATTTCAAAAAGAAGATAAAGGGCTTGATTTCGTTCCCGAAAGCTATGCAGAAAACATTGCTTATCAGTATACCGTTATACACAGATTTTCATGGGGAAACGCGCATTTGGAAATGGCCAAACAATATTTTAATAAACATGATTATTCCAGAGCGATCAGAGAGTTTAAAGCTATATTATTAATTGATGATAAAAATCCCGAAATTCTAAAATTAACCGGAGATATGTATTTTTATAAAAAGCAGTTCTTTAAAGCAGAATCCTACTATCAAACTGCATTTACAATCAGCAATAATTCAATTGTAGAATACAAGTTGGGAATAACGGAAAATCAAATAGGCAAGTTTAATTCCGCAATAAATTATTTAAACGATTGCCTTGAGCGTAATAATAATAGTGTCCAGAAATTTAATCCGGAAGAGAAAAAAGATATTTATTATAACTTAGCCATAGCGTATTTTAATAATAGAGACTTTAATAATGCAAAAAGGAACATAGATTTAGTGTTGAAGATTGATCCGCAAAATAAAGATGCAGAAAAAATGTTGGTAATGATAAATAAATATAAAGATTGAAATTTGTTTTTGACAAAAACAAATAATTAACAGAAATTAATTAAATTTAATATAATTGTGATTTTAGTGCCAAGAACAGATTTTAATATTGCTTAAAATAAAATGTTCAATTATTTTGAAAAAAGTAAAAAAATGATGCGTTTTTTAATTTTTTTGTATAAATTGAGTAATGGCAAAGAATTTAATAATTTAAATTTAGTTATTGACTTTAAATGTGAAATTTTCGACGTTATTATTTGATATGTTAAATTTTAGTTAATTTTTAATAAAAATGGAGTCAGCCTAGAGAAACAACCTTTACCATGGAAATACAAAGACCGGATTTTCTTGATATGTATTTCAAACATCAATAAATTTTTGGTCTAATACCTCACCGTGGTAATAGTTGCCTACTATTATATATAGGCTCTCCTAATTCTAAATTAAAAGTGAAAGCAATAACATAGTGCAATTTTAATTTCTTTAATTAAAGCATATGTCAATTGTTTTTTAATTGCTAACTCAGTTCAAGGAGAGAGAGAATGAAACGAGTGCTACTGAATTATTTCTATTTTCGATTCCATCCTTTTAATTATTCCAATCAATTAAAAAAGAATTAGCGACATATGCCCGTATTTAATTATATAATTAATGAAAAGCATCTCTACTACATAAAATTAATTATTCTAAAGGAGGTAATATGAGAAAAGCTGATAAGAAAAAGTTACTTATAGTAATGGGTATCAGCTTGATAATGTTCATGGCTGGTTGCGTTGATACTAGTGTTCAACCTATCCCGAGCAGCATTACTTATCATAGCCAGTTAAATTTTGTAAATCTGGCTACAGTTCAAGGAGCTGCTACTCTTAGTTTGAATGGTCAGTCGCTAGGCTCTGTTGATGTTGGCAATAGCGCACCATCAGCTTTTATGCAAGTCATTGCTGGAAGTAAAACGCTTACTGCAAATTTTGCAAGCGGAACTCAATCATATAATTTTACCGCCGACACAGATTATAAGATTAGAATATTCTTAGTCGGTGATTCCACAACTACAAGTGTTGTAAAAAGTGCCGAAAGGTATATTTGGCAAACTCCTGGATCGGAAGAAGGTAAAACATTATTTCCTTCAGATACTGGCTGGGTTGCCTTTTTCAACGGCTCTCCAGATGCTGTGTTAAATCAAGTTCAAGTAACCGGTGGCGGTGTAGATACTACTGTTGACCTAGGTGGTTTGGCAATGGGACAAGGTGCACCCTATATGAAATTTAAAGCCGGCACATATCAATTTGATGTTACTTATAATGATACTTTAAGTACAACATTTTCACAGGATTTAAGCTCAAAGGGTAAATACACAACAGCAATATATGATTATGCAGCTAATCTCAAATCTAAAGTGTTCACTGATGATTAGAAAAAAGTTTAAAAATAACGGAGGAAATAACATGTTTCGAAAATTTTATACTCTAATACTATTCATCCTGTTTGCCTGCTCGTTCCTCTTTGCACAAACCGGTAGAATTTCCGGTAAAATTACCGACAAAACAACCGGTGAACCATTAATTGGCGCCAACATTATTGTTCTTGGTACCAGTTATGGCGCTGCTTCTGATGTTAACGGTGATTATATAGTTCGTCAGGTTCCGCCTGGAAATTATACAGTCCGTGCATCATATATAGGATATCAAGACGTAACTATCAGCAATTTAAGAGTAGTTGCAGGCTTAACAACGGATCAAGACTTTCAACTCACTTCATCAGAAATTTCTACGAAGGAAGTTGTTATTGTTTCTCAAAGACCATTAATTGAAAAAACATCTACCAATGCTATCAGAATAGTCGGTTCAGAGGATATTAACTCTTTACCTGTTAGAAACGTTAATACCATAGTCGCTTTACAACCTGGTGTTGTTCAGCAGAACGGTTTAACTTTTATTAGAGGCAGTAGACCCGATGAAACCGGATATATGCTTGAAGGTGCAGATGTTAAAGATATATTAAATAGAAATGGCGGTTCTTTAGTTAGTGTAACTCCCGATGCTCTACAAGAAATTCTTGTTCAAGCGGGTGGTTATACTGCGGAATATGGAAACGCAAATGCCGGTATAGTTTCTACAGACTTTAAAACTGGTTCAAACGATTATCATTTTTCTTTAAGAGCCGAAACAGACAATTTCGGTAATTATCCCGGGGATAACTTTTTGGGTACCCATTCCTATGGATATTCTGATTATGTATTAACCTTAAGTGGTCCTGTTTATACAGATAAAATAAAAGTATTCTTATCTGCTGAAAATGCATTTGATCGCGGTTCAAATCCAGCATTTTTCTATGCAAACCCAACTGCATTTTCGGACGGTGCCAGGTTAGATACAACCAAAGTCTATGATAATGGTTTCTCAGGTGGAAATACAAATGATTACCAATATCTAACATGGAATGCCGGAAATATTCCGGGGCTTATGGATAATAGATACACTGTTAACGGTACAGTTTTGTTCGATAATAATCCATTAATAATAAGATTAGCAGGTGCCTTCACTTGGCAAAGAAGTCAGGGAGCATCTACTAGAACACAAAGAACTACGCTCATAGATATGTATAATACCCAAAGATTACCAATGAGAGATGATTCTAATCTCTTATTGAATCTAAAGGGTACTTACTTGTTAGCCGGTAATTCATTTATCGAAGCTAATTTAAATTATTATGATGCTGCTGGTAAAACATATGATCCTGTATTTAAAGATAATTTCTTAGCTTACAGCGATAGTTTGGCGGCTTCAGCCTATGGCTGGACATATGACAACTATACTACACCGCCTTCACCATATAATTTTTATGGTTTTCCGTTTAATAGGCCGGGAACACCGCTTGTTGGTCCATCAACAAGTACTGCAAACGGTAACTTACAATCTTATACGTTAGATCATAATAACTATTTAGGAGGTTCATTAGCATATACTGCTCAAATTCAAAAACATGCTGTTAAACTTGGTGGTTCTTATCAAAGATGGACTGTAAGACATTTCGCTGAAGGCGATGCCAGTAACTTCTTAAATACAGTAAGACAAAACCCTGGTTTAGCAAGTAATACAGATTCTCTAAAACAATTAATTGGAAGCCAGTTGTACAGAGATTATAACAACTATGGTTTTGATGTATTTGGCAACGAAACTAATGCAGGAGAATTTGCTCCCAAACATCCGGTATTAGCTTCCGGTTATTTGGAAGATAGAATTGAAGTTAATGACCTTATAATTAATGCTGGTTTAAGATATGATTATATAGATATGGATAGCTGGGCATGGGCCAATCCTTTATTGCCTTCTATTAATAATAGCAATCATACAATTCCAGATTCTTCTTTGGCTTCAGGGACAAAATACAGCTTTGTTTCTCCTCGTTTAGGCTTTTCATTCCCTGTAACAGATAAAACTGTATTCCATCTTCAGTATGGAAAATTTGTTCAAGCTCCTAGTTTGGATATTGCATACAGAGGAGTATATCAAGCAGCTCAAATCACAACCGGAACAAACCTGTTTACTAACCCTATTGCATACAATCCGGAACCGGTTAGAACAACTCAATATGAAATAGGTTTTTCACAGCAGTTTACTGATTTTGCAGCTTTTGATATTACTGCGTTTTATAAAGATATTAAAGGTCAGTTACAGTACAGTATAATTTATACAGAACCAGGTGCACAAAGAAGTTCTTATCAAGCATTTATTAATCAGGACTTCTCAACCACAAAAGGTGTTGAGCTGAGCTTAAAATTAAGAAGAATCGAGAGAATCCGTGCTGAGATAAATTATACATATTCAGATGCTGCCGGAACTAACTCTTTCTCAGCAAGCGCAATTGGATCAATAAATCAAAATAAAGAATCCCCGACAGTATTATTACCATTAGACTATAATCAAACCCACAGAGGTTCTATATCTTTGGATTATAGATTTGGTAAAGATGACGGCGGCCCTATTTTGTCTCAATTAGGTCTTAATTTATTGTTTACTTTTAATAGTGGACATCCTTATACGTTGGCTGCATACACTGGTTTGGGTCAGGCTTCTGCTTGGACCGGAGGATTAATTCCATCTGTTGATACCAGAGGAAGAAGACCAATTGGTCCAATAAATGGTCAGACTACACCTTGGAATTATAATCTTGACCTTCGCATAGACAAAACAGTAAGTATATATAAATTCGATGTAAACTTTTATGTATATGTTCAGAATGTATTTAATACTAAAAATGTTATCAACGTTTATCAAAAAACAGGCAATGCTTACAGTGATGGATTCTTGAATACTACAGACGTACAAACAATCATTGATAAGTATACTCCAAGATTTGCTGATTTATACCAAGCACTAAATTATGGTAATAGAGAAGCTGCAATGACAGTATATAATTACGATTTATTTGGTCAGCCGAGACAATTACGTGCTGGTGTTTTGGTTAATTTTTAATTGGAGGGAGATTTAATGTTGCCTCATGAAAAATATAAACTTGTGGAGGTTTTTTAATATGAAAAAATTTAATTATTTAAGCTTGCCTGTTTGGCAATCAGGTTTAGTAATTATACTTATTTTGTTTTTGACATTTCCCTTAAGCTCCTATGCCAGTAATAAGGGAGATGGAAATCATCAAAATAAGCCTGCTTTGCAAAAACCAATGTTAGACCCTGCTCAGAGCCTTATTGATGTAAACAATATAACTTGCTGGGTAGGCCAGGATGGATTCCACGACTGGGTCGTTGGAGGCTCCTGGAATGGTGCTTTTCCAAATGGAGTAAATGCCGGAGCAATATTTGCAGAAGGTATTGTGTGGGGAGGTAAAGTAACCGACGGTAATACACCTTCAGTTAGGGTTAATGGTAATACATATGGCACCGGCTGTGCCCCAATTACCAGGCTTTACAGGGTAAGACCGGATTATCAAAATGGTGATTTAACACAAGATGCGGCAGACTTTTTAAGTATTAGTGTTACAGATGTTACGGCTGCCGATATTCAAGCAATGAAAGATCAATATCAGAAAGATTGGAATGAATGGCCTGCTGCTCAGGGTGCACCATATAAAGATGTTAATGGAAATGGTCAGTATGATCCATCTGTTGATGTGCCGGGGATTCCTGGTGCTTCACAAACTCTTTTTATAAAATATGATGATTCTAATTCACCAGACCTATACGGTTCACCGCCAATTGGTTTGGAGGTTTCAGAAACATATTGGGCTTATGCTACAACCGGCGCATTAAGTAATGTTATTTACAAAAAAGTTGATATTGTTTATAAAGGGACTTCCGGTGTTCCTGCTAATTCACAAATAGATAGTATGTATATTGTTCAATGGGCTGATCCTGATGTTGGAAACTCAACAGATGACTTTGCCGGATGTGATACAACTTTAAATCTGGGTTATGCGTATAATTCGGGTGCAACAGATGCAGTTTATCAGGGCCTTGGCCTTGCACCGCCTGCAGTTGGTTATGATTTCTTGCAAGGTGTTTCTACTTACACTGGTGATCCAAATGATAGCGCAATCTTTAATCTGCATTGGAGACATGGTTACGCTTATGTAAATCCAAAACCGATGAGTTCGTTTGCATATTTTGCTGCAGGCGGTACATGGTCGGATCCTGATTTTACATATACTGGATCTTTACAATTTTATAACTTAATGAGAGGATACCTGCCTAGACCTCCATATCCATCATCGCAGCCATTTCCTGCTTCTGTTGCGGATGTTACTCCATATGGAACCTATCTATTAGATGGTGATCCGGTTGCAGGTATTGGAAAGATTGATGGTTCAGTTGATGGTCCTGGTGATAGACGTATTATGGTAACCAATGGTCCAATTACAATGAATATAAATGATACAGCCCAGGTTGTACTGGCGATGGTTGGAGGATTAGGTAAAAATAATCTTTCAAGTATTAGTACTATGAAATATAATGATGCCTTCGCTCAATATGCTTATGATCAATTGTTTAATGTTCCTTTAATGCCGAGTCCAAATGTTATCGCGACCGGATTAAATGATAAAATAGTATTAAACTGGAGCACTCCGGATAGTTTAGTAAATGCTATAGAAAATGAACCGCACGGAAGTTATGCTTTCCAAGCATATTCTGTTTATCAGTTGCCTCCGGGAAGTGCCGATATAACACAGGGTGTTAGAATTGCAACCTATGATGTTGTGGATAATGTTCAGGTACTTTATGATAAAGTTCTTGATGAAGCAACAGGTTTAACTTATACAAAACCTATTGTATTTTTAGATAATTCACACGGTATTCAGCGTTATCTAACAATCACACAGGATCAAATTTTTAATAAGCCCCTTGCAAACGGTTTAAATTATACATTTGCAGTTACGGCTATTGCATATAATAATGATCCCGGTTTACCTGCTTTTATCCTTGAATCTAAACCTACCATTGTTAATGTAACTCCACAAACACCAATGCCGGGAACTAAATACGGTGGTACTAATGGGGATACATTAACTGTAAATCATGTTACGGGAAAAAGCGATGGTCAAGTTTACCCGATTGTATTGGATCCTTCAAAAACCGATGGACACAATTATAAAGTAACTTTTGATACTTTAGCTGGTGATTATGTTTGGAATTTAACGGATGTAACTACAAATACCGTTATTTTAGCAAACCAAACAAATCAGTCCGGTGATGAGAATTATCAAATTATTAATGGAATACTTATAAAAGTAATTGGTCCACCAATTGCGATTAATAGTGTTAGTTATACAGGTACAAGATGGGTAAGCGGAACAAATTGGGGAGGTCGCCAATTCTTTGGTGGAATGGATACCGGCCCTGCTTTCTGGGGAACAGACTTTCCTCCATCTGATTATGTACCGGTTGAATTGGATTGGACAGATAATCCTACACCTTCTGAAGCCAACGGATGGGCTCAGGGAGCCGTATACTGGAGAAGCGATAGCTATAATTACCATGGTGTTGGTTGGATGCCATTTCAAACATTTGATATAAGTGATCCTGCAAATCCTGTTCAAGTAAATGTAAGCTTTGTTGAAGATGCAAACGATGGAAGCGCAAACTTGAAGTGGGATATGGGCTGGGATGGTTCTGCATTTGCTGCCAATGGCGGAAGAGAATATACGTTTATCCATAATACAGCTTATGATCCTAATTTATATAATGACACAAATAATGGTCTTGATAATGATAATATGTACGATTTCTGGCCGTCCGAGAGATCTGGTCATCCATATTTAGAAGCTCCGTTCACAATGACAATTGTTCCAAATTATCCAAACATACAAGCGGATGAATTTGATTTTACAGCACCGAAAGTAACTACTAGTCAAGCCGAAGCTAAAACGGATGTAAACAGCATAAATGTATTCCCGAATCCATATTATGGTACTCAATACAGAGAAACTTCTAGAGAAGACCATTTTGTAACATTTAGCCATTTACCCTCAAGCGCTACTATTAGGATTTTTGACTTAAGTGGTGTTTCGGTAAGAACAATTAATCATGTTGCTAGTAGCGGCCAATTTGAAAAATGGAATTTGCTGAATGATTCAGGTTATCCTGTAGCAAGCGGTGTATACGTAGTCTATATTGATATGCCGAGTTTAGGCGCTACCAAAATACTAAAAGTAGCGATAGTTCAAGAACAGCAAATATTGAAAGTATATTGATTTATCAAGAGGCTGCCCGATCTTTCGGGCTGCCTCCTTTAAATTTTTAAATAATCGGAGGAAATTATGTTTCATTTGAAAAGACTGTTATTTATCCTTCTAATATTAAGTTTCTCTGCTGTAGAAACTTTTGGTGGCGGTCAAAATCGTGCAGGTACATCTGGTGCACCGGAATTAAGAATTCCGATAGGAGCTAGATATTTGGCGATGGGAGGCTCACCAATTGCTTCAGTAACAGGTCTTGAAGCTATTTATTGGAATCCTGCGGGAGTTGATTTAGCAACTACCGATGCAAATGCTCTGTTTTCATATCGTCAATACATTGCTGATATGAATATGGACTTTGTTGCAGTAAGCGGTAGACTTGGCGAATTAGGTTCATTAGCACTATCGTTTAGATCTCTCAATATTGGAGATATAAATGTTACTACGATGGATCAGCCCGATGGCACTGGCGAAATAATAAGTCCAACTTATTTTGTTTTAGGATTAACATATTCAAAACAATTAACAGATAGAGTATCAATAGGAGTTAACTTTAATTTAATTAATGAAAGTTTTTCCAACGTTGGAGCAACAGGTTTTAGTTTTGATGCGGGTGTTGAATATAAAAACTTGTTTGATGTACAGGGTTTTGCTGTGGGAGTTGTAGTGAAAAACTTAGGTGCTTCTATGAAATACGGTGGAAACGGTTTGTTTGTTCAAGCAGATCAATCAAATGGGTCCAGAGGACCAACGTGGTATCAAATTGATGCTGCTTCTGCAGACCTTCCTTCTGAAATCGGCTTAGGTCTTTCTTATCAGAAAAATATTGATGAGCAGAACTCTATTTCTGTTTCAGCAAGTTTTCAAAATAATAATTACAGCTATGATGATTATAAAGTCGGTTTAGAGTATTCATTTAAAGATATTCTATATGTAAGAGGCGGATATCTATTTTCACCTCAATCAAATGATCTTACACCAAATATATTCCAAAACTATGCTCTTGGTGTAGGCGTAAACCTGAAACAGTTCAGCAGTATTGATTTATCGGTAGATTATGCATATGTACCGGTTAAATATTTTGATGCTAACAATGTTGTTTCTATAAAATTTGGTTTCTAAATATAATAGAAACATATAAATTTACTATAAAGGCGGTTTCTCTGTTAAATTGGGAAACCGCTTTTTATTTTATCATGAAATATCATTTATAATCAACATAAAAATTTTAAAATATCTTTTTAAAATTATTATTCCATTTTAATTAAATAACTATACTCATTTTTTAAAAGAATTATGCACTTAAGCAAAAGGACACTGTTTATTTCAGTTTTATTTTTTTTATTTGTTTCATTTTCATTTCAAAATGATAACAATAAATTGATTGGCAAATGGGAATCTGTAGTAAAAAAATATGAAAAAATTAATAGGTTAACATTTAATGCCAACAATAAATTTTCAATTCAATCATTTATCACCTCAGATTATAGATTCAAATTAAAAGGAAATGTTTTAATAAAATTTCTAGATATAACTTATCCAGCCAAGAAAACTATTGTAGATACAAGTTATTTAATAATTAAGCAGGACACGATATTTAGAAAGTATGGTCGCGGAAAATGGACAAATGAAGTGATAATGATAAGGGATAAAAGTTATAAAGTTAGAGATAAAAATAATCCACTTATTGGCCGATGGCGATGGAAATATCCTGCCGGCCATACAGCAATCTCTACATATTATAAAAATAGCACTATGCATTTGCTTGTTCCGAGAGATAAGTACAATGGGAAGTATGAAACAAAAAAAGATACTTTAGAAGTTACATTGGAATCTGTTGACAGAAAACAGGTTATGACTTATAGTATAGAAGGTGATCTTATGAGTCTGAAATATTTAGGCACTGGTAATGAAGAATTATATAAAAAAATAAAATAAAAATGTGATTATAATAAACAAATATTCTGAGATGCATATGAAAACTAAATTATTGATATACATAGCTTTTATTCTTGTTGTTATTTTGTTTACGAGCTGCTCTTCTAATACTAACGAAGTTAAAAAAAACCTTACTGGCAAATGGGAAGCATCATTAAATTTCCCAAATGTTAAATATAAACTAATCTTAGACTTTATTAATGATAAGGATAATAATATTAGTATGAAGCTGTCAAGCCCGAAACAAAGAGTCTATGATATGCAGGCCGATAGTTTGTCCATAAAAGGTACGGAGATAAGTTTTGTGCTTCCTAAGTTTAATGTATCTTTTAATGGTAATTATGATTTAGACAGCAATATAATTAAGGGCACCTGGAAACAGGAAAAGTTTAAAGTACCAATTGCTTTTTACCGCGAAGGCGAATTAGAAAGAATTGAAAGACCTCAATATCCGCAAAAACCTTATCCATACAATTCGGAAAACGTAATAATTGATAACCCGGATGCTAATGTTCAATTAGCCGGAACTATTACATTCCCCAAAGAAAAGGGACCATTCCCGGCAATTTTATTGATAAATGGTTCAGGCCCACAAGACAGAGATGAAACAATTTATAACCATAAACCGTTTTTGGTAATTGCCGATTATTTTACAAGAAAAGGCTTTGCTGTGCTTAGAGTAGATGACCGTGGTTACGGTGCATCAACTGGTAAATATAATAATTCGACAACAAATGATTTTGCTGACGATGCTGAACATAGTATTGACTATTTAAAGACAAGAAAGGAAGTAGATCCAAATAAAATAGGATTAATTGGATTTAATGAAGGCGGAATAATTGCCGCAATGGTAGATTCTGAAATTAAAGATATTAATTTCATTGTACTTTTAGCAACTCCTGGTTTAACAGGGAAAGATGTACTTTTAGCTCAAACCAAAACTCTTCAAAAAGCCCAGGGAGTATCTGAAAAAGAAATTGAGCAGGATTATAAAATAAACAATAAGGTTTTTAGTATAGTTCAATCTACAAAAGATTCGGTTAAAGCAATTAATGAAATTCAAAAAACACTAAAAGATTTTGTATCTACATTAAGCGATTCGGAGAAAACACAAAGGAAGTATTCCGAATATACTATAGCTAATAAAGCGAGGTTTATGATGACGCCCTGGTTTAGATATTACTTAAGCTTTAATCCAACAAGTGCATTAGAAAAAATAAATTGTCCGGCGCTTGTTTTATATGGACAGAATGATTTACAAATTGAACCGAAAAAGAATTTAAATGCTGTAGTAAATGCTATTGAAAAAGGCGGCAACCATAATGTTGAATCTCAAATAATCCCCGGATTAAATCATCTGTTTCAGACAAGTAAATCCGGTTTACCTGAAGAATATTCTAAGATTAAAGAAACATTTTCACCAAAAGCTTTAGAGATTATTTACAATTGGATTGAAAAAACACTTGGTAAAACCAACACTAATCAGGTTGCAGAAAAATAAAACTTTAAAAATCATTTAAATAATCCGCATAATTAAATATTGTGCGGATTATTTATTTTAAAGAATAATTATTTTAATATAAAATTAATCAAACAATGTTCTTTTTTGTGTTATTGAGAATTATTTGATTAATTTATAACAGTTTTTTTAGATTTTATATCTTTATGAACAAAACCATAAAAAAAATAGGGATCATTCTTGTAATTATTATTCTTCTGCCGGCAATTGTATTTTCCGTTTATGAACTTACCACCCTGAATCAAAGCGAAAAAGTTTTAAAGAATATTTATAATAATCAGCTGGAGGCTATTTTGTTTTCGGTAAATCAATATTCGGAAGATGTGGCGTCAAGCTGGGCAGGACAATTTAATTCCATTTTCTTACAAGAAAATAAAAACGATGGAAAATTAATTTCTAAATTAGATAGTTTAATCAAAAATACTCCCACTGTAAATTCTGTTTTTATTTATAATAAAACCAATTTAAAGATCTTTCCTTCAAGCAGTAAAGTTGATTCATCTGTAATTAGAAAAATAATTTCAAATAATCGTGAAAAAATCGATAAACTTTTTAATTATAAAAAAAGTAATTACAGAAAAATTGAACCAATAACCGACACTGTTTATTCAAAAAACACAATGTTTGTATTTGTTCTGGATAATCTATCTTTGTGCGGAATTATTTTTAGTCCGGTAACATTTATAAACAGCGTCCTCTCACCTAAAATATCAATGGTGTCGGGCGACGAATTCAATATCACAGTTATAAACAGTAAATCAAATGTTAAATATTTTTATGATAACCTGACAAATTCCGAAATACAGCAAAAAAGACAATTGTGGCTTTTACCCGAATATTATCTTGGCATATCACTGAAAGGCAAAACAATAGAAGGTATTGTTAAAGAAAGAACATTGACCAACTTTATATTAATTATAGCTTTGGTCTTTATTTTAATAATTGGTGTATTCATTGTTTTTAGAAATATCAAAAAGGAAGTAGAACTCGCTCAAATTAAATCAGATTTTGTTTCTAATGTATCTCATGAATTAAGAACTCCGTTAGCTCTTATAAGTATGTTTGCAGAAACTTTGGAAATGGGAAGGGTTCGAAATGAAGAAAAGAAACAGGAATATTATACCATCATCAGTCAAGAAACCAATAGATTAAGCAGAATAGTAAATAAGATTTTAAGTTTTTCAAAAATGGAAGCTGGAAAAAGAACATTCAATTTTGAAAAATCAAATTTAAATGATGTAATTAGTAAAGTTTATGAAACTTATAAATTTCACTTGCAGAATAATGGATTTAAATTTTCCTTGAAAGAAGATAAAACCATTCCTTCTATTAATATTGATCATGAAGCTTTATCCGAAGCGGTTATAAATCTTTTAGATAACGCTGTAAAATATAGTGATAATGAAAAGGAGATAATTATAAGCACTGGAAAGCAGAAAGAAAATATTTTTGTAGAAGTAAGCGATAAAGGTGTTGGAATTTCTTCTGAAGATCAAAAAAAGATTTTTGATAAATTTTATAGAGTTTCCAGCGGATTGGTTCATAATTCTAAAGGAACAGGTCTTGGATTAACTTTGGTAAAACATATAATTGAAGCACACTCTGGAAGCATTGAACTTAAAAGTGAGCCTGGAAAGGGAAGCAGCTTTAAACTACTGTTTCCTATATCTAATTAAATTTTAATTAGGGAGAGAATTTAAAATGAGTAAGATATTAATTGTTGAAGATGAACCGAATATGAGAATGGGTTTAAAAGATAATCTTGAATTCGAAGGATATGATGTTGACTTTGCTGAAGATGGAGAAAATGGATTCAATAAAATAATTGATAATGAATATAACCTCGTTCTTTTAGATGTAATGCTGCCTAAAATGTCAGGGTTTGATGTTTGCAAAAAAATTAGACAGAAAGGATTAAAAACCCCAATAATTTTATTAACTGCTAAGGGAGAAGAAATTGATAAAGTGCTCGGACTCGAACTGGGCGCTGATGATTATGTAACTAAACCGTTCAGTTTACGCGAACTTTTAGCAAGAATTAAAGCAGTTTTAAGAAGGCAGGACAATTTTGTAAAAGAAGATCCCAATAGTAAAGTATTAAAAATTGGAAATTTGGAAATAAATTTTGGAAATTACAGCGCATTTGAGGAGGGTGCTCCTGTTCAGTTATCTCATAAGGAATTTGAAATTTTAAACTATTTATGGAAGCATAGAAATAATTCGGTCAGCCGCGACAACTTATTATCTGAAATTTGGGGTTATGATGAAAATCCCACAACTAGAACAGTCGATAACTTTATTTTGAAATTAAGACAAAAAATTGAAAAAGATCCAAATCATCCGCGGATTATAATTACTGTTCACGGAATCGGTTACAAATTAATCGATTAAATACATTTTTCTATAAAATTTCAAATCCATCATGACAATTTTTTACAATTCTTTACGATGATATTATAAAAGTGATGTAACAAAAAGTTATGTTGATTATGGTAAATTGCCAGAAATAAATGAAAAGCTTACTATACATATTGTTTTCTATAATGTTTTTACTCATCGGCTGTAATTATGATAACAGTAAATCCGACGTAAACGCCAATATAAATAACTTTGTAGAGGATTGGAAAATAAAAGAAAACCTCGATACAAACTGGAAATTTTCAATAGGCGATAACCCGGAATGGGCAAAGCCTAATTTTGATGATAAAAACTGGGATGAAATAAAAGTACCTTCTTCATGGGAAAACGAAGGTTTTCATGGTTATAACGGATATGCATGGTATAGAATAAAAGTAAATATTCCCAAAGAACTTTACGGTAAAATAAATTACTTGTATTTGGGATATGTCGATGATGTTGATCAGACATTTTTTAACGGACATTTAATTGGTTCTACCGGACAATTTCCACCCGATTATCAATCCGCTTATAATATTTTCAGAAAATATATAATTCCTCCCGATTTAATTAATGAAAATGGTCCGAACGAAATTGCAGTAAGAGTTTACGATGCCGAACTGGAAGGCGGAATTTTAAGAGGCGACATCGGAATTTATTCATCAACAGATTATTTGAACGCCGATATTCCTTTAGAAGGATATTGGAAATTTCAACTTAGAGATAGTCTGAACTGGAAGAACTTTGATTATAATGATAAAAATTGGGATAAAATTTTGGTGCCGGGTTTTTGGGAAAGTCAAGGTTATCCAAATTATGATGGATTCGCCTGGTACAGAAAAACAGTATTTGTTCCGGAAAAATATGCAGATAAAGATATGGTTTTAGTTATGGGAAAAATTGATGACTTCGATCAGACTTATGTAAACGGACAATTAGTAGGATCAACGGGAGACTTTGCAAACGATACCTCGGCTATGGTTTTAGGTAATATTTGGCAGGAATTTAGGGGTTATTACATACCTAAAAATTTACTAAAATTTGGGCAAAAAAATGTAATTGCCGTTAGAGTTTATGATGGTTACAAAGACGGCGGAATTTATCAAGGGCCTATCGGACTTGTAACCCAGAGTAAATACCGTGATTACTGGAACATGAGGAAAAACGGAAAAGGCATTCTTGAAAAACTGCTTGATAAATAAGCATCAATATTTATATTCTTATCTTTTCGAATTAAAATCCTTTCGTGACATTTCTTTACAATTAATTTCTTCACAATGACAACCGTTACATGCTATCAGAGTAGATTAGCAGTAGAAATTAAGTAAAACATTTATTGACGAAAGGAGAAAAAAATGAAACACATATCTAAAGCTGCAGTTTTATTAACAATGGTTGTATTGCTAATCTCTTCTTTAGGAAACACCTACGCTCAGGAAAATGTAAATGTTGCAAAATATAAATATGCTATTGATAATTTAAAAGCCGGGATTCAATCTGATAATGATGGTGTAAGAAGAAGTTCAATTTATTTGGCAGGAAAATACAGAATTGCAAGTGTTGTTGGAACTCTGGTTGATCAGTTAAAAGACGAAGAGAATCCTTCTAACAGAATACTTATTGCCTTAGTTCTTTATAGAATCGGCGACAAAGAAGGAATGAATGCAGTTGAAAGTTTATATAAAACAGATGATAATCAAAAAGTAAGAAAAATGGCTCATGAAATAATTAATGCTTATACAATAACAAACGATCAAAGCAGAATTATAACTTCAACTGATTTTTAATAAATATTATGGGGAATAAATAATGAAATCAGAAAAAAATATTCACTTTACCAAAAGCTCCAAATAAAAGCCGTCAATAATTTTAGTTGGCGGCTTTTTTCCATCAAAAACACCATTTTTGCATATAAAAAACATATTAACTGAATCTCCGTTCAAATAATTATCGAATTAGTTTTTTAAATCTGGAACAATTTAAAAGAATTGCATATTTTAAACAAAAAGGGAGGAGGAAACTATGAAACGGGGAATGTTATATTTTGTTTTTGTTCTATTCTTGTCCGTATATTTTATATCCTGCAGCGAAACCAAAAAAGAAGTATCCAAACAGCAGCAAGAAATGCTTCGCAGTACAGCCGATCATTTTATGTTTGAATTGAAAGGAGTTCTTGTTCATCAAATGCAGACAAAAGGAATTGTAGCTGCAGTGTCAGTATGTTCCGATACAGCACAAATATTAACCAAAAAATTTGGTGAATTAAATAATGTTATAATCAAAAGGGTTTCATTTAAAAATAGAAATGCAGCTAACTATCCTGATGCATATGAACAAATGCAGCTGAAAGAATTCCAATCAATGTACAAACAAGGACTGTTGGATGACAAAAGCGAATTTGCCGATATAATTACGGAAAACGGCAAAGAATATTTACGATACATGAAACCTATTTTTATTTTGTCGACTTGTTTAAATTGTCATGGAAGTGAAGACGAAATTTCACCGGAAGTAAAAAAGATTCTTGCGGAAAAATATCCTAATGACAAAGCAGTTGGGTATAAGGATGGTGATTTAAGAGGTGCTGTGTCAATAAAAAGAGTCCTCGATTAATTCAAAATAAATTCGGAAATTCAGTAAAATTAAATAGGTAAATCCATGAAAAAAGAACTGAAGTTATTTAAAGTTCCTCATATTAATTCTATACAAGAAATGCTTCTTTATTCAGCTAAAACTTATAAAGATAAGATAGCTTTGGAAGATTTACTGAATTTTCCAATTCCTAAAGTCACTTATAATCAATTATTAGATAATGTTTTACGGTTTGGAAATGCGTTAAAAAAACTTGGTTTAAAAGAAAGAGATCATTTAGCAGTTATTAGTGAGAACAGAGTTCAATGGGGAATAACTTATCTAACTTCAATGTGTTTTAATTTTGTTATTGTTCCGATTGATAAAAACCTTACCACAAATGAAATATTAAATATTATTTATGAATCCGATGCAGAGGCAATAATATTTTCCGAATCATTTGAAGAAATGCTTAAGGAAAAAAGAAATACTCTGAAGAAATTAAAATATTTCATCAGTATGGATCTGCAGTCTCAATCCGATGGATTTTTTTCAATGGCTGAACTTATTCGTATAACAAACCCTGTTGAAGAAAAAGATTTACCACAAATAAATCCGGATGAAATGGCTGAGATCATATTCACTTCCGGTTCTTTAGGAAGAGCAAAAGGCGTAATGTTAAGTCAGAGAAATCTTGCTTCAAATTTAATTAGTATGACAAGTATGATTGAAATGCTGCCGTCCGATAGATTCTTATCTGTGCTGCCGATTCATCATACTTATGAATGTACGTGCGGATTTCTTTGTCCTGTTTACTCCGGTGCTTCTGCTCATTATGCAAGATCTTTAAAAACTGTTGTTGACGATCTGCAAAAAGTTCAGCCGACTATTCTTCTTGGAGTTCCGCTTCTTTACGAAAAAATGTTTAAGAGAATTTCTAAAGCAATTAATGAAGATAAGTTAAAATCTAAAATAGTACCTCCGCTTGTAAAAATGACCGGATTGCTGCAAAAGGTAGGGTTAAAAGAAATCAAGAAAAAAATATTTAAAGAAATTCATCATCGTTTCGGCGGAGTAATTAGAATTTTTATTGCCGGCGGAGCAGCTCCCGATCCTTTAATTGCGAAAGGATTAAGAGAATTTGGTTTTAATTTTATCCAGGGTTATGGTTTAACAGAAACTTCACCAATTTTGGCATTAAATAGACTTGATAATTTTAAGGATGAAGCTGCAGGCATACCGCTGCCCGGGGTTGAATTAAAAATTATCAATCCTGATTCCGATGGAATTGGAGAGGTATTTGCCAAAGGTCCAAATGTTATGCTGGGATATTATAAAAATGAAAAATTAACACAAGATGCTTTTGAAGATGGATGGTTCAAAACAGGAGACCTGGGTTTTATAGATGAAGACGGATTTCTGCATATCAGTGGAAGAAAGAAAAACGTTATCATTGCAAAAAATGGAAAAAATGTTTTTCCGGAAGAGATCGAAGATATTCTAAACAGAAATCCTTTTATAATGGAATCTTTAGTTTTTGGTGAAAAAAACGAAAAACATGATGAAATAATTGCCGTACAATTAGTGACTGATGCAGAAGCTTTTATAGAATATTCTGAAGCTAATAATATTCCTATAACTGATGAACTTGTTCATTCGATAATCAGTAAAGTTGTTAAAGATGCTAATAAGGAACTGACAAATTATAAACAGATTAAAAAATTTTATATAAGAGAAAAAGAATTTGAAAAAACTACAACTCAAAAAATTAAAAGATATCTTGTGAATAAAGAAAAAGATAGAGAAGAAGTGAAAGAATAATATTAACAGAAAAAGATCTTATTAATTTTTAAATCCGTTATTAGATTTACTTCTTTTTTTTAAATATCTAATAACAAAATAAGTTATTGTTATTAAAAGTATTATTCCTATAATAACAAATGCATGCGCCTGCACTTTACCTATAAATTTTTCCCATTCTTTACCGACAAAATAACCTGTAAGTATAAATGTGAGTGTCCATAAAATACCGCCGGTATATGCAAATATTGCAAACTCGTAAAATTTTAGCTTTGATGATCCTGCTAATAAAGCAGTAACATGGCGGATTCCGGGAATATAATAACCGAAAGTTAAAGTCCATCTTCCGTATTTCTCAAACCAATTATGTGCTTTGTCAATTTTTTCTTCTGTAAAATGAATGTACTTGCCGTATTTCTTTAATATTAATAAACCAACAGTTCTTCCAACTACATAGCTGACAGTAATTCCGGTAATACTTCCAAGAAATGCTGTTGTTATTGTGGGAATTAGATGGAGATATCCTTTATTAACCATGTAACCTGCAAAAGCCAATAAAGTCTCATCAGGAATTGGAATGCCAATAATACCAAACATCAATAAAATGTAAATTCCTAAATAGCCGTATTTGGTAATTATTATTATTATTGTATGCATTTTTTATTATATAGAGCCAAACTTAAAAAATCATTCTTTTTGTCGATATTATCACGTTTTAGTCGGAAACAAAAAGAAATAAAATAAATTTATATATTTTAAATATGTAAAAGATAATTATATCTAATTTTGCTCTCTAATACGGGGATAAATTATTCAAAAGTATAAATCAAATTTATATACTAATTAACTGGAATATACTTAATTCTACAAGGTTTCTTATGAAAAAAGGATATATCATATTAATTTCAATAGCAGTAATAATATTAATTTTTATTCTTTATCGATCCTTTTTTGTTCATGAAAAAGTGCAGGCTGTAAAAATTGAAAGGGGAAATTTAACGACGGTGGTTTATGCAACCGGAAGTGTTACTGCAGATTCAATTGCTACTCTTAGAAGCGAAGCCGGTGGAATTGTAACTTATGTAAAACCAAAAGAAGGTGATATTGTTAGGAATGGAGAACTTCTTTTAAAGACTGATCAAAGCGATCAAAAATTAAAATATGAACAGGCAAAAAACGATATTGAATCTGCGAAAATTAATTTAAATGATAAAGAAACAAACTTAAAAAGATTAACTGCACTTTATAATTCTAAGAGTATAAGTAAAAAAGAATTTGATGATGCAAAAAAAGAATATGATCTTGCAAAATTAAAATTAGATCAAAGTCAGCTTGCATTGGATATTTCCAATGAAGCTTTAAGAAAAACAGAAGTAAAAGCACCATTTAATGGAAAGATTGTCACTGTTTCTGCAGGCTTGGGTGATAATTTAACACCTAATGCAGAATGTTTTACAATTTTAGCTCCGGCTTCAATATTAATTGAAGGAGATGTAGATGAGCAGGATGTTTCTAAACTTGAACTTGGTTTGAAAAGCGTTGTAGCTTTTGATGCTTACCCCAATAATAAATTTGATGGTTTTTTATATAGGATAGTTCCTAAAACTGATCAAGCAACAAAAACAACTAAAATATATATAAAATTAAAAAATCAGCCGGAAAATCTTTTTGTAGGAATGACAGCTACAATAAATGTTGTAGCTGGTGAACAGAAAAATATATTAATCATACCAAGAACAGCAGTAATTCAAAAACAGGAAAATCAATTTGTTTTTGTAATTAATAAAAATGATAAACTAAAAGAAGAAAAAGTAACGTTGGGAAATTCCGAAGGAAAATATGCTGAACTGAAAAGCGGAAATTTAAGTGAAGGCACAATGATAGTTGATCAGCCGAAAGATAGTTATAAAGACGGGATGGAAGTAGAAATTAGTAAATGAAAGAAAGACTTTATTTAATTCTTAAAATTGCCTTAAAGCATTTATCCTACAAACGAAAGCAAACGATTTTAGTAATTGCCGGCGTTGCCGTAGGATCTATGGTAATGATTTTAACATTTGCACTCGCAAACGGAATAATAAGCGATATAAAAAATAAAATAATAGAAGTCTCTCCTTTAATAACCATTAAAGGAGAAAAGGTTAAAGGTAAAGAGCGATTGTTAATGGCTTCCTCGCCTTATTCCGGCAATAAGTTTTATATTTCATCCAGAATAGTTCCGGATGAGAAAAAAGAAATTAAACCCTATACACAAATTATTTCTCTTGTTGATGATATAAAAGAAATTGATGCTGTTTCGCCTAATGTAATTACTAGAGGAGTAATTCGATACAGAACATTGGATAGGCAATGTTTAATTAAAGGAATTATTCCGGAAAGAGAAGCAAACATAGCCAACCTTGCTAAAAATATAGAAACAGGTAGTCTGGAAGAATTAAGCTATACACCGAACGGAGTTATTCTCGGCAGCGGATTGGCAAAAAAAATAAAAACAAAATATCATGACATAGTAAAAATTATCGGAGAAAAAGGGATTGGTTATAATTTAAAAGTAGTCGGCACTTTTAGTTCTGGATTTTCTGCTGTCGATAATAATAATCTTTTTATTAATCTAAAATTAGCTCAAAATATTATCGGGTTAAGCTCAAATGTTGTTACTTCAATTGGAATTCATACCATATCTGTAGAAGATGTAAACAGTGTTGCAAAAACCATAAGCAATTTAACAGGTTATAAAACAGAAACATGGGAAGAAGCAAATGCCAATTTAATATCTCTTTTTGAAAGAAATAACAACATAACGCTTTTCCTTGTTGTGTTTGTTTTTGTTGTTGCCGGGTTTGGTATTGCAAATGTTTTGATAACTCTTGTCTTACAAAAACGGCAGGACATTGCAATAATGAAATCTTTCGGACTTTCAAAAAACTCTGTTGTTTTAATTTTTATTCTTGAAGGATTGTTTATTGGTATTACTGGCGCTCTGATTGGAGAAGTAGCCGGACATTTCTTTACTAATTTTATTTCTTCTTTACCAATCAGTTACGGCGAAAGTGCCGTGGTAAGATCAAATCATATTGTAACTGTACAGACTTCTTTTTCTTATTTAATTACTATAGTTTTTTCTGTAATTGTAAGTGTAATTTCCAGCTATAGCCCTGCAAGACGAGCAGCTAAATTAAATCCTGTAAATAATTTAAGAGTCTAATGAAGCATTTAAATTATCATTTAATATTTATTGCATTCAGACAGCTTATAAACAGAAAAAGACAGGCTGTGCTTACAATTGCGGGAATTGGTGTAGCTGTAATGGTTCTAATTACTGCTATTTCATTAATGGACGGACTGCTTCAAAGTTTTATTCAGAAAATTGTTGATATTGCTCCGCATATTATTGTAAACGGAGAAAAAGTTAATCCGGTAATTCCCGATGAACTTGTAAAAGGAGATTCAACAACTAATATAAATTTTATTAAAAATGTTGCCAGAGAAGATGAAGAGGTAATTAAAAATTATACAAAAATTGTTGGCACAATTGAAGAGGATTCATTAATTGAAACTGTTTCACCTGTTGTTTCTATAAATTCTATAGGTGTTTTTGGAACAATTACACAGCCTATTCAGTTATTTGGAGTAATTCCCGGTAAGCAGGATAAAATTTCTAAATTAAGTAAAAACATGACCGAAGGTAATTTTTCCGAACTTGAAAAAACACCGGACGGTATATTAATAGGAACTTCGGTTGCAAATGATTTTACAATTGAAACAGGCGATAGAATGCAGATTATTTCTACCGAAGATAAAATATATACAGTCAGAGTTGTTGGGATATTTTCAACCGGGATAAACGACATTGACGGAAATGTTTATGCTAACATGAAGTTAGTTCAAAACATCGGTAATTACTCTCCCGATCAGGTAACAGATTTATATTTAAGAGTTACAAATCTTAAAAAGGATGCTGTGGTTGCAAGATCAATAGAAAAAGAAACAAATTATAAGGCAATTACATGGGAAGAAAAAGCAGCAAGTGTAATTTCTTTATTTAAAATGATTTCAATGATCGTTTACTTTCTTGTGTTTTTTGTAATTCTTGTTGCGGGCTTCGGAGTTGCAAATGTATTAATTACAAGTGTTCTTGAAAAAACAAGAGATATTGCCGTAATGAAATCCATGGGTTTTAAAAGAGGTGAAGTAATTTGGATCTATTTTATTCAGGGAATGATTGTTGCTGTGATAGGTGCTGCAATTGGATGTATATTAGGATTTATAATGATTCAAATACTATCTTCAATTCCGGTTGCTGCATCTAAAACAAGCACAATTAGTTCCGATCATCTTCTTATGGGAAAAAGTATCTGGTATTTTGTTTTTGCTTCCTTATTTGCTTTGATTGTCAGTATTATTGCATCCATTAGCCCATCCAGAAAAGCAGCTAATATTAATCCAATTGAAATTCTTCGCGGTGAAAGATAATGAATGAACATATTTAAAATTAGAACATGTTAAAAAAACTTTGGTTAACAAAAGTGAAGGCGAAGTAATAAAAAACACTATTCTTCCTGATATAAATTTTGAAATAAAAAAGGGGGAGTTTACTTCAATTACAGGAACTAGCGGCTCCGGGAAAACAACTTTGTTATATTTAATGGGGGGATTGGATAAACCAAGTGAAGGTAAAGTATATCTTGATGGTGAAGAAATTTCTTCTTTAAAAGAAGAAGAACTTGCCAAAATGAGAAATGAAAAACTTGGTTTTGTATATCAATTTCATTTTTTATTGCCTGAATTTACTGCGTTGGAAAATGTAATGATGCCGATGCTCGCAAGAGGAAAATCTTCAATTCCTAAAGCCAGAAAAAGAGCTAAAGAACTTTTAGAAGAAATGGGTTTGGGAGATAAATTAAATAATAAACCAAATCAATTATCCGGCGGTCAGCAGCAGCGCGTTGCAATTGCCAGAGCTTTAAGCAATAATCCTATTCTACTGCTTGCAGATGAACCGACCGGGAATTTGGATTCTAAAAATTCCGAAAATATTTATGATTTATTTGAAAAACTGAATAGAGAAAATAATCAAACTATTATAGTTGTAACTCATGATGAGCATTTTGCTTCAAAAACCCATCGAATAATTCATTTGGTAGACGGAAAAATCGATCATGATAAATATTTATAATACCTGCCGGTTCTACTCAGAATATTCAAATCCAATTAACAATAATTAATTCATTCTTCATTTTCTCTTCATAATATATTTGTATAATAAATTATCGTTATTGTAAAATATTGAACGGTATTCAGTGAATCATTGTTACTTTATTATTTAAATTATTTTACAAATATCATTAAAGTGAAAAAATAATTTTTGAAAAACTAAAGTGAAGGAGCGGACAATGATGAACCCAAATGGAGCTTTAAATAACTTTTATAATCCTGCAGATGTACAGAGCAAAGATTTTCAGATCTACAAAAAACTCGGAACTGTTCAAGCTGATGAAGGAAAATATAAAGAAGCATTGGAAAATTATAATAAAGCAATTGAATTAAATCCGGATGACGCATCTGCATTTTATAATCGAGGAACTATAAAAGCCGATTTGGGAAATTATGAAGAAGCAAGAAAAGATTTTATTAAAGCTTTAGAACTTCAAAAGAAAACAGCTTACGAATTTTATAAGGAAGGTATCAGTAAAAGAAAAGCAGGTGATTATTTCGGCGCTATTGAAGAATATTCGAAAGCCATAGAACTTAACGGAAGGTTTGCAGAAGCATTTTATAATAGGGCTGTTGCAAAAGCAGATGTTGGAGAAATCGGAAAAGCAATTGAAGATTATACAAAAGCAATCGAAATTGATCCGAATTTTTCTAATGCATATAATAATCGCGGACTGCTTAAATCTGATCTAGGCGATTATTACGGTGCTATGACAGATCTTAAGAGAGCAATTGAACTAACTCCCTTAAATAAATAATAATTGCTCTTTTTAATTGGGCTTTTCCAAGATAAATTGATTAAATAAATAAATTATGTTTACGTATGATTTGGAAAAGTCCAAAATTTATTTGGATTTTTTGTTTACATAATGCTCCAAGAAATTTTTATTGTTATTAATTTTTTTTAATTCAATATTTAGATAAAATTAATGTTCTCTGCTTACTTTAGATCTGGATTTAATTTGAAGAACTAAGTAACGCGGAGATTTTAATGAAGATTCGATCTGTACCGTTTTTATTGATTGCGCTGTTATTTGTTAGCATTACAGATTTCAATAAGCGCTCAAAGTGATCCTAAGAATAATAGTGATAAAAATAACTCTAAAGATAGTTACGGACATGTAACAAAAGTTAATTATCAAAAATCAGCTAAGATTGTTCATCATGAATTGCACAGAGTTAAAAAAGTAAATGGAAAATACATAAAACAAAATTCTATAAATGAAAAGAAACTCAATTCAAGCAAACAAATAAACAGTAAAATGAAAAGCGAGAAAACTCACAAAAAAGAAGAGAAAAAGATAGATCAGTTAAAAAAACAAGAGAAAAAGAGAAAATAATTCCTCCCCAAACAAAAGCGAGAAGAAGTAATAGCTTGAATTGGGTGATAAGGAGAGCACTTTTGCTCTCCTTTTTTTTATTAATACGCAAATATTAAGCTTGATTAATTAAAGCTTCACAAATCTTTCATTTTTCCGCTTTATATTTTTGTTGAAGATAATTGTATTAGGTTAATGATAAATATTTGCTGGAGGTTAAGATGAAAACGTTAAAATATGCTTTCTTTTTGTTTTCCTTTGTTTTGTTTGCCGGTATGTATACAAATAGTTATGCACAATCCAGACCAACAGAAGCATCAAAAGCTAATAACATTGAAGTTACAAAGGCTCCTAAACCAATGAACGAAATTTCAATAAATGAAAGTTATAACAACGCAGATAGAACACTCAGAAGAGATATAATTAATAGCAACAGAAATAACATTGGTGAAACAAATTATCCGGATATACATAATTTGGAGACTATTGTAACTAAAGAAAAACTAAACGGAGGAAATCCGTTATTAAACTATAAAAGTTGGATATATTATTTCTTGTTAAATCCGGAATTTAACTAATATGATCTATTTCTCATTTAAAATAAGGAGAGTTTGTTAACTCTCCTTTTTTATATAAATTCAATGTATGAAAATTTTACTGGTAGAAGACGAAAAAAAAGTTGCCGCTTTTATTAAAAAAGGGCTTGAGCAGGAATTCTATTCTGTTGATACTGCTTTCGACGGTAAGGAAGGGTTTGACCTAGCTGTTAAAGAAGAATATGACCTTATGATTATAGATATCATGCTTCCCTTAAAAGATGGCATCTCCCTTTTAAAAGAATTAAGAAACGAAAAAATTATTACTCCTGTTTTATTACTTACTGCAAAAGACAATTTAGACAGTAAGATCGATGGCCTGGACAGCGGAGCGGATGATTATTTAACGAAACCTTTTGCATTTGAAGAGTTGCTGGCAAGAGTAAGGGCCTTATTAAGAAGAGGATCTCAAAGCAAAACTATTCATTTAAAAGCTGCAGACTTAGTACTTGATACACAAACACATAAAGTTAATAGAAACGGAATTGAAATTACTCTTACTCCAAAAGAATATTCTATTTTAGAATATCTATTGAGAAATAAAAATAAAGTTGTATCACGTACTCTTTTATCCGAACATGTTTACGATTATCATTTTGACACCGATACAAATGTTATTGATGTTTATATAAATAAATTAAGAAATAAGATAGATAAGGATTTTGAAAAACCCGTTCTGCACACAGTTAGAGGTGTCGGATATATAATTAAAGAGTGATACAAAATATCTATTTTACCGGCTATTCATGACTTTATTAAATAAAGTTAAATCGTATATTAAAACCACCCGCTTTAAAACTACACTTTGGTATTCATCTTTATTACTGATCCTGGAAATTATTATTGGCTTTGTTCTTCTGTTTTATCTTTATAGAAGCATGCACCAGCAGCTGGATGCTTCTCTTAAAAAACAGGCTGAAAGTATTTATAATTTTGTAAGTAAAAGTAATGTTGATTTATCAAATTTTAAACCGGATTCTATCTATACCTCACCGGATGAATTAGTTTACGATTTGATCTTTGAAGCTGTTGCACTAAATCCTCGTAATACTTTCATTCAAGTTGATTATAAAAATAAAACAATATTCAAAACTGAAAACCTTAGAAACGAAGAATTTAATTTTCCGGGAAAAAAATCCGGAAAAACATACCTATTTGATTTTAAGGATAAGAAACTTTCGCCTTATGTAATTAGAGCTGCTACTATCGAAAAAAAATCATATCAAATAGGAGTTGCATTTCCTGTTGACTTAATCGATAATACATTAAATAATATGATTAAGATTTACATAATAATTGCACCTTTCTTTTTTATACTTTCTATTTTCGGCGGCTGGATAATTTCCGCAAGATCTTTATCTAGAATAGATTCCATAATTAAAAAGACAGACTTAATAACAACACAAAATCTTAATAGGACAATTGAAGGCGGTGAGTTTGAAGATGAGTACGGCAGACTTGTGCGGACAATGAATAAGATGATTACAAGAATTAAAGACTTCAATTGATTTTATGAATCAGTTTTCTATTTCTGCTTCACATGAATTAAAAACTCCTTTAACAATTTTAAGAGGCGAATTAGAGATTGCGTTAAAATCTGATATGGCTCCAGCCGAGTATAAGGAAATTCTTCAAAGCAATTATGAAGAAACGCTACGCTTGATTAATATAGTTGATAAATTATTCTTGATTTCCAGGATAGATCATTCCGCAATTAAACTGAATAAAATTAAAGTTAATATTAAGGAGTTTTTAGAATATTCAGTTAATCAGTTAAGATTTTTAGGAAAAGATAAAAATGTTGAGATCAAACTGAAAATTAAAGATGACGGTTACATAAATCTTGATGTGGATTTGATTAGACAAGTTCTTTTTAATTTAATTGAAAATGCTGTTAAGTACGGAAAAGAAGGTGAGCCGGTTATTGTCTTCTGCGAAAACATAAACAATAATTTTAAGTTTTCGATTACTAATAAAGGAGAAGGAATTTCTCCGGAAGAATTATCCAAAGATATTTGATAGATTTTACAGGGTTGAAAATTCCAGAAGCAGGAAAACAGGTGGAACAGGTTTGGGGCTTTCAATTGTGAAATCCATAATTAATCTGCATAACGGAGAAATTTTCGTTAATTCGGAAATGGGTAAAGAAACCGAGTTTTATTTTATTTTGAATTCCAAAAGCCGGCAAAAATCTTAATGTTTCCTTCCTCAAATCATGTTTTTATGTAAGATTTCCTCATTGAACATGATGCGTTAAAGCCTTAATTTTGTTATTGTTATAAGTTTAAGATTTGTAAAACATAAAACTTCGATATATAACGAAGAGGGAGAAAAATTCATGTCGAATGCATATTTTAAATTACCGATTCCGATTAATGAACCAGTATTAAATTATGCTCCCGGAAGTCCGGAAAGAGCAGAAATAAAAAATAAGCTTAAAGAATTACAATCAAAAGAGATTGAAATTCCGTTGATTATCGGCGGGGAAGAAGTTAAAACAGGCAAAACTGCAGAAATAAGAGTTCCTCATAATACTTCTAAAAAATTAGGCTTTTATCATAAAGCCGGAGAAAAAGAAGTAAAGATGGCAATAGAAGCTGCGTTGGAAGCAAGAAAAACCTGGGCAGAAATGCCGTGGGAACACAGGGCAACAATTTTTCACAAAGCTGCCGAACTGCTCTCCGGCCCGTGGCGTGCAACTTTAAATGCCGCAACCATGCTTGGCCAATCCAAAACAGTCTATCAGGCGGAAATTGATTCTGCTTGTGAATTAATCGATTTCTGGAGATTTAATACATACTATATGACGGAATTAATGTCAGAACAGCCTTATTCTCCAAAAGGAATGTGGAACCGGATGGAATACAGACCTTTAGAAGGATTTGTTTTTGCAGTTACACCCTTTAATTTTTCTTCTATTGCAGGCAACCTGCCTACAGCTCCTGCAATTGTAGGAAACGTTTCTTTATGGAAACCGGCTTCGAGTGCAGTTTATTCGGCTTACTTTTTAATGAAATTATGGGAAGAAGCAGGATTGCCTAAAGGTGTTATTAATTTTGTTCCTGGCTCGGGCGGACAAGTCGGCGATCCGGTTATGGCAAGTCCGGATCTCGCAGGGATTCATTTTACCGGTTCAACCGCAGTTTTCCAGGGAATGTGGAAAACTGTAGGAGATAATATTTCCAAATCAAAATATTATCCCAGAATTGTTGGAGAAACAGGCGGAAAAGATTTTATTTTTGCGCATAATTCTGCCGATGTTGATGCTTTGGTTGTTGCAGCAATCCGCGGAGCTTTTGAATATCAAGGTCAAAAATGTTCTGCTGCATCTAGAATGTATATTCCTAAATCTATTTGGAAAGAATTTAAAGACAAATACACTTCAGAAGTTTCCAAAATAAAAATGGGAGATGCTGAAGATTTTACAAACTTTATGACCGCTGTAATTGATAAAGCCGCTTATACAAGTATTAAATCTTATATAGATTATGCAAAAGATTCCAAAGACGCAGAAATTATTACTGGCGGAAAATGCGACGATTCAAAAGGCTTTTTTATTGAACCGACTACAATTGTAACAACTGATCCGAAATTCAAATCGATTCAGGAAGAAATTTTTGGACCGGTTTTAACAATTTACGTTTATGAAGATAATAAGTTTGATGAGACCCTGGAACTCTGCAATACTACTTCTCCTTATGCATTAACCGGGGCAATCTGGTCGCAGGATAGAAATGTTTTAATAAAAATGTCTGACAAGCTTAAAAATGCAGCTGGTAATTTTTATATAAATGATAAACCAACTGCTGCGGTTGTAGGGCAGCAGCCGTTCGGCGGAGGACGTGCATCCGGTACAAACGACAAAGCCGGCAGTGCAATGAATATTTTAAGATGGATGACGGCAAGATCGATTAAAGAAACTTTCGTCCCTCCCAAAGAATGGAAATATCCTTTTATGAGTGAGAAGTAAGATATGAATTTTAGAGGCTTGCATTTGCAGGCCTCTAATTTTTTATCTGAATTCAACTTTGTATTTTAATGCAATACTCATATTTTTAATATTCACTCGTTTCAAAGTAAATAACTAATTCCCTCTTTTTAATTAAAAGATTTTGTAAATTATTAATTATACATCCGATTTATTAAATGAACCGGAATAATTATTTATCTTTTCTGAAGCCGGCTTACAATAATATGCATAAAAGTACGTCTTTTAGTCTTCTATTATTATTGCTTACACTTTTTTTAATTCAAAAAAATTTTGCACAAAACAATAACTCTTTATCGTCTCAACCGGGCATTCCTTTAATTACAAATTATTCCATTGATAATTATTCAGCGGGAATGCAGAACTGGTGTGTTTTACAAGATAAAAAAGGATTTATATATGTAGCAAATGAGTCAGGTGTTTTGGAGTATAATGGTGTAAGTTGGAGATTAATTTCGATTCCTAATAATGTTGCTAGAAGTATTACTATGGATAAAGATGGAAGAATCTATGTAGGCGGAATAAGTCAGTTTGGTTATTTAAAACCGGATTCAACCGGTCTGCTTAAGTATTTTTCTTTAATTAATCTTATACCCGAAGACAAAAGACAAATGGGTGATGTCTGGACTATACTAGTAAATTCTAGGGGGCTTTTTGTTCAAACTTTTAAAAATATTTTTTTACTGCAGGCGGATACTAATATTAAAGGATCATTTTTCAAACAAATAATTACCAATCCCAAATGTAAGATTTGGAATACAAAAACCAGGATTAATCCAATCTTTTCTGTTAACAATAAAATTTATGTAGATGAGAGGTATGTTGGTTTACAGGAACTTATCGGCGACTCGTTAAAACTTTTACCTGGCGGAGACAAATTTGCACAAGATTTAATTTGTATAATGCTTCCATATACCCCATCCTCCAACTACCAAACAATGAAAACAGGAATACTTATTGGTTCATTAAGAAAAGGAATGTATTTATTTAAAGACAATAAATTTGAAAAATTTAAAAATCAAGCTGATGAATATTTAATTAAAAATAGGCTGTATTTCAAAGGAGCGGTATTAAATGATGGATCTTTTGCTCTTGGTACTCAGTTAGGCGGGATAGTAATTATTGATAAACAAGGCAGATTGAAAAAAATAATTAATAAAAAAACCGGACTTAATGATGAAACAATCTGGTTTTTGTATCCCGACAGAGAAGGAAACCTTTGGGCGGCATTAAATAACGGTATTTCAAAAATACTATATCCTTCGCCACTTTCAGAATTTGATGAAAAATTCGGTTATTCAGGAACAATTAACTCTGTGAAGGAAATAAATAATAATATATTTCTTACTACTAGCTCCGGTGTTTATTTGTTAAACAATAAACAAGATGAAACCGGGAATCTCAATTTTATTCCCATAAATGGAATCGCAGTACAATCATGGGATGTTTATCAAATTCAAAGTAAAGTTATAGCCGCAACAAATGACGGACTTTTTGAAATAAATGGAACTAATTCAAAACTAATTGATAAAGATATAAGATATACATTGTGTCTTCATCAATTAAAAAAAGATCCATCAATTATTTTTGTCGGAATTCAAACCGGTATTGCTGTCATAACCTTTAATGGGAAAAACTTTAAGTTCGTTGGAAAAGTACCGGGAATTTCAAATCCAATTTCAAATATTACAGAAGATTCAGATGGAAATTTGCTATTAGAGGATGTTATCGGAAATTTAATTTTTTTGGAAATTCCTTTACAAAAGACGGATTTAAAACAATTTACTTCAAACTCCTTTAATTTTTCTAGCGGCCCCCAAAAGTTGTTCAAGTTCAATAACAAAATTTATTTTTATGATAAAAAAACTATTTACAACTTTAATAGAAAAAGTAATGAATTATCTCCGGCTAAAGAATTTAATGACATATTTAAAAATAAAAATATTTCCTATTTAAATATTTTCAGCAATAGTGCCGGTGTACTTTGGTTTTTAATTGATAACGATGATAAAATCCAAGCCGTAGAATTACAATTTGGCATAAATCATAGTATCACTTTAAAAAATCATCCTTATTTGCAGATTGTACTTGATAATTATTCGTCGAATTTTATACCCGTTAAAATATTTGCACAAAAAGATAATAAAAAATTATGGCTGGGTGTTGCTGAAAAACTTATGTGTTATGAACCGGAATTTGTATCTAGGAATAAATTCAAATTTGTTTTGGAACCCCAAATTAACAAAGTTCATATTGAGTCCGGAAAAACTATTTATAGTAAGTTTCAAAAATTAAATTTAACCAAAGTTAATTATTCTGATAATTCTATAGGTTTTGAATTTTCCTTACCTAGCTATATTAAGGAAAGCGGAAATGATTATCGGTATAAACTTGAAGGCTTTGACAAAAGTTGGAGTAACTGGGGTAAAGGAACAAAAAAAGAATATACAAATTTATCGGCCGGCAATTATACTTTTCTTGTAAGAAGTCGTAATGCAGTTGGACTAATAAGTTCCGATGCTGGTTTTTCTTTCGAAATACTTTCTGCATGGTACCGTACATGGTGGGCGAATTTAATTGGGTTTATAATAATTCTCTATTTAATCTATTCCTTGGTTAGATTTCGTGTTAGAATACTTGAAAAGAGAAATGTGATTTTGGAAAGAACTGTTTCAGAAAGAACAGCTCAAATAAACGATCAAAAATTAATACTGGAAGAACAGGCAAAAAAGTTAATGGAATTAGATAAAATTAAATCAAACTTCTTTGCCAATATATCTCATGAGTTTCGAACCCCTCTCACATTAATAAAAGGGCACATTGAAAGTATACTTGATAATATTAGCGATGACTCAATAAAGAAAAAATTAGATATTGTTCATTCTTATTCGAATCGACTTCATAAATTAATAAATCAAATCTTAGATTTATCTAAACTCGAATCTGGAAAATTAGATCTTCAACTATATTATACCGATATAGTTGCTCTTGTAAAAAATAGATCAGCTTCATTTGAATCATTAGCACAGCAGAAAGGAATTGTTCTTAAAACTATTAACAAAATTGAATCACAAATTCTTTTTATTGATAAAGAAAAAATTGAAGAAGCTTTAGATAATTTAATTGCAAATGCTTTTAAATTTACTATGCCCGGCGGAACAATTACCGTTGTTATCGATAAAATTATACATGAAAACAACACTCAAGTATTAATCACAGTAGAAGACACAGGAATCGGAATTTCGGAAGAAAAACTAAATAAAATTTTTAATAGGTTTTTTCAGGCCGATGATACTTCTACAAAACAATATGAAGGTACAGGATTAGGTTTAACTATTGTAAAAGAATTTATTGAATTGCATTCCGGCAAAATAAGAGTTGAGAGTAAAGCAAATGTTGGTTCTAAATTTATTATTACCATACCTGTTTCAGAAGATAAAAGAGTTGAATTGCCGGCCGGCATTGATAATTCCGATGAAATTAACGAATCTCAAAAAATTGTTTTAATTGTTGAAGATAATATTGACGTACGAAATTATATTAAAGAAAATTTAGAAAAAGATTATGGAATTTTAGAAGCTCAAGACGGAGAAGACGGTATAAAAAAAGCTGTAAGCAATATTCCAGATCTAATTATTACAGATGTTATGATGCCTAAGGTTGATGGTTTTGAACTCTGTAAAGAACTTAAGGCAAATGAAAAAACAAGCCATGTTCCAATAATTTTATTAACCGCAAAAGCTGATGAAAAAAGCAAACTCAATGGACTAAAGATAGGTGCCGATGAATTTTTATCCAAACCCTTTAGTCCGAAAGAACTTAAGGTGAGAGTAGAAAATCTGATCAAAATAAGACAAATGCTTAGAGAAAAATATAAAGAAATCTCAGTCTTTAATCCCGAAGAAATTAAAGCAGCTTCCATAGATAAAATATTTCTTGAAAAAATATTTAAAATTATAAAAGATAACATTGAAAACACTCAATTTAGTGTAACTAAATTATCGGAAGAGGCAAGTATGAGCGTTTCTCAGCTTAATCGTAAACTAAATGCATTAATTAATCAATCAGCTGGAAAATTAATAAGATCAACCCGTTTAGATTACGCTGCAAATCTCCTTAAAAATAAAGCAGGAAATATTTCGGAAATTGCATACAGAGTAGGATTCAGCGACACACCTAGTTTCACCCATAGTTTCAAAGAAAAATTCGGAAGTTCACCTACCGAATATTTAAAATCGCATAAATAACATTTCAAATATTTAAAATCCCCTTTTTTCTCTTTTTTCAAAGAGTGCGCAGAATCAGCAACTAATTGCACAGAAATCATAACGCTTAAATTAAACAAGTTTATTACGTTTGCTGCATTCAAATCCAAAGGATATCTTATGAAAACATTTATAAAACCGGTAATATTACTGATATTTTTTGCAGTACAAATATCGGCGCAAAACGGATCACAATTTTTTGATTTAGGACAGGGCGGTGCTGTAAAAGTTTCAAATAATGGGATCTTTGTCTGTGGAAATAATTATCCTGCACCTGCATTTCTTTGGTCAGAATCTAACGGTAGAATTAATCTGGGAGCCAATAATTATAGCGAAGCTTTTGGAGTTTCCGATGGCGGGATAGTTGCCGGTTCATTCATTGATTCAAATCTGATTTCACCAAACGGTAATCCTACGCTTCGAGCCGGATATTATGAAAATGGCGTATGGGACTCATTACCTGGATATCCCGGCTATCCTGTTCTTGATGAAATGGATTATAATTATGGTTTTGGAATCAGTGCTGATGCTTCAATAATTGTTGGAATGCAATGGCTGCCAAACTGGAAAGCTGAAGCATGTTATTGGGATACGCAGAGAGAAATTCATATGCTTGGAAGAACTGGTGGAGGTAGCAGCCGTGCTAATGATGTGGCAACAACTGCAGATGGATTTAGGATAGTTGGCTGGGATGGTGATGCAAATGGACCTGACAGAAGAGCCTTTTATTGGGATCCCGCGCCTCATTTTATTGGCGGTTATGATACAACCTATCTTGCTGGTCAATGCGAAGGCTTAAATTCAGATGGTAGTAAAATTGTAGGTGGTTCAGTGGGAGCACCTTTTGTATGGACTGATACAACCGGAATGGAATGGCTGACTCTGGATTATCTCAATTATGCGAGTTATGCAAAAGATATTTCAGACAATGATATCGTAGTCGGATATGTCAGTATCGGTGTTGGTAATTTTAATGCTTTTATAAGGAAACCAGGATGGAACGATATTATGTTACTGAAGGACTATATGATTGATAGTTTAGGAATAACCGGTATTTCTGGCTGGTACTTTGCCTTTGCAAATTCTATTTCCGCTGATGGGACAAAAATTGTTGGTACTGCTTATGACCCGGCTGGAACGTCGCATGCGTATTTACTTAAAATAACAAACCTGCTTCCGGTTGAATTAACATCTTTTTCAGCTAGTTACGTTGATAATGATGTTCGGCTTAACTGGAATACTTCAACCGAAACAAATAACCGGGGATTTTCAATTCAAAGGAAAACACCCGCCTCAGATTGGTCTACCATTGGATTTGTAAGTGGCAAAGGAACAACGACAAAAAGAAGTTTTTATAGCTTTGCGGATAATTCAGTCTCTGAAAATACATATCTCTATAGATTAAAACAGATGGATTTTGATGGTTCATTTAATTATTCCAATATCATTGAAGTCAATGTAAAACCAATTGATGAATATTCACTAAATCAAAATTATCCCAATCCATTTAATCCTTCAACAACTATTCAGTTTAATATTCCGGAAAGAGGTTTAGTTAACCTGAGTGTTTACAATATATTGGGTGAGAAGGTTGCTACTTTGGTTAATGATTATATGGAAAGCGGAAGTCATAAAACTCAATTCAATGCATCGAAACTTGCAAGCGGAATTTATCTGGTGAAAATGACCTCAAGAAATTTCTCGGATGTAATAAAAATTAATTTAATAAAGTAAAGCTTTTAATAATATCAAATGAGTAGAAAGTAAGATGAAAAAACTTTTAACATTTATATTTTGTTTTACAACTGTGGTTCTAGCACAATCCAATACAGAATTAATTGACCTTGGAGAAGGCGGAGTCGGCAGTATTTCAAAAAATGGACAGTACATTTGCGGGAGTGATTATCCAAATCCGCCATTCCTTTGGTCTGAAGCATCAGGTAGAATTGATGTTGGTAATGTGGAAGGCGAAGCATATAGTGTATCGAATAACGGCATTGTTGTGGGAAGATTTCGTGATTCGAGTTTGATTGTTAATGGCATTCCTGTTCTTCGTGCGGGTTATTTTGCTAACAATCAGTGGCAGGGTTTTGAAGGAATTTTGGGAGTTCCACCTTTAGATGATCATGATTTTACACATGCTTACGGAATAAACAGCGATGGAACTAAGGCTGTTGGAATGGTCTGGCATGAAAACTGGCATGTTGAAGCTTGTTATTGGTCAATACCTGACACAGGTATCGGGTTGCTTGGTCAGACGGGTAACTTAGATAGTCGTGCAAATGTAATTTCGAATGATGGATCAATTATAGCCGGATGGGACGGAATCCAGAATGGTCCTGACAGAAGAGCTTTTTATTGGGATCCAACTCCGCATTTTATGGGCGGTCTTGATTCTTCCTATGTTGTAGGTGAATGTAATACAATGAATTCAGATGGCAGTGTGATTGGCGGCAGCTCTGTCTGGCCTTTTATCTGGACAGAATTAACAGGAATGCAACAAGTCGTCGCAAATCCATCAGATTACTGGGGAGGTAGTGTGCTGGGAATTTCAGATAATGGGATTATTGTAGGTTATGTAGACCCTGGAGGTTTTAACTATCGCGGATTTATTAAAAAACCAGGTTGGTCTGATATTTTATACATAGAAAACTTTATCCGGGACACATTAGGGATAACTTCACTTCCTAATTATTATTTTGCCTTTGCCAGTGCAATCTCTGCCGATGGAAATAAAATTGGAATTTCAGCATATCCACCAGGATCAGGAATTTCACACGCTCTCTTGCTGACTTTAAATAGTGTTGTTCCAGTTGAGCTCGTTTCATTTACTGCAAAATATGAAAATGAAAAAGTATTGCTAAACTGGATTACAAGTAGTGAAGTTAATAACCAGGGATTTGATATCGAAAGAAAATCTAAATCATCAAACTGGGAAAAAATAGGATTTACAGCAGGTAACGGTACAACAACCAAAATCAATTCATATAGTTTTATTGATAATTCAATTGTCTCAGATTACTATTCCTACAGGCTGAAGCAAAAGAATTTTGACGGAACATACAAATATTCTAATGTAGTTGAGGTTAATGCGAATTCGATTTCAGAATTTTCATTGAATCAGAATTATCCTAATCCTTTTAATCCTACAACTGTAATTTCATTTACCATTCCGCAAAAATCAAATGTGAAACTGACAGTTTTTAATTTGTTGGGAGAAAAAGTAGCTACCATAATAAATGAAATTAAAAATCCGGGCGATTATAAAATAGAATTTGATGGCTCCCGTCTTTCAAGCGGGATGTATATATACAGAATTGAAGCAGACAAATATGTTTCAAGTAAGAAAATGATCTTAGTTAAATAATTAATTACATTATTCTTAATTATAGGAGAGTCCTATGTATAAAACACTAACATTTTGCTTTACTGTGTTGATAATGATTGCAATGAGTTCCAAAATTCAAGCACAACCAGTAACCTATGCATTTGACGGTGCCGTTTTTAGTTATGGCACCATTAATTTAAGTACGGGTGCCTTTACTTCTTTAAGCTTTATTCCACAGGGAAATAATAATTATCCCGTATCTGGTGATAATGATGGAACCGATGGACAATATGCAATTATGACTGATTTTAATCTTTCCGGATTTTATTTATGGCATATCAATTTCACAGCACTAACTTCAGATAGTATTGCTGTTGTTGGTCCTTTGGCATCGGGACAAACACAGATTAAAGCATTAGCACATAATACTACTAACGATACTTGGTATGTAATAAGCGGCGATGACTTTGGAACAGCCGCTGTACTTTATACTATGGATATCAATACCGGTACATTAACCGAGGTTGGAAATATTCAAAATGCAAATGTCCCAATAACTTTGTCAATTGATTGTGACGGAAATGCTTTTATCGTTAATGTTGAAATCGGAGCATCAACAACTGCGGTATTATATTCATTAGATTTAACAACAGCCGCCGCAACTCAGGTTGGTACAAATTTAGGATTTGATAATGTAACATTCGGAAGCCAGGATATGGACTTTAACCCCGATGATGGAAAGCTTTATTGGACTGCATATTGGTCCGACGGTTTTTTTAACGAAGGAGGATCATTTAGAGTTATTGATGTTACAAACGGTACTTCAACCGAAATCGGAACATTTGGTCAATTTGAAACAATAACAGGGTTTAGTGTAAACGCTAATTGTCCGGTACTTCCGGTTGAACTTAATTCATTTTCAGCCTCAATTGATGGTAATTCTATTGTATTAAACTGGTCTACTGCAACCGAAACAAATAATGCGGGATTTGATATCGAAAGAAGCACAGATAATAATACTTTTTATAAAATTGCATTTACACCTGGGTTTGGAACAACAACTGAATTAAAGAATTATTCCTTTTCAGATAATCAGTTAAAAGAAGGAAAATATTATTACAGGTTAAAACAAAAAGATTTAGATGGAAGTTTTAAATATTCAAACACTATTGAAGTTGTAGTAACTACTCCTAAAGAATACACACTTAAACAGAATTATCCAAATCCTTTTAATCCTACTACTAGAATAGTTTACTCCATTCCTACACAAGGCTTTGTTAATTTAACTGTTTATAATACACTGGGGCAGGAAGTAGCAACATTGGTAAACAATGTAGTAACTGCGGGTCAACATACTATTAATTTTAATGCTACCAATTTATCAAGTGGAATATATTTTTATAGAATTACAGCTGGAAATTATGTTGATGTAAAGAAAATGAATTTATTAAAATAGATTTATAAATTAACCTTACTTTAAATATGAATTTTGAGAAAGTAAAATAATTGAAAATAAAGATAACTCTATTTAAGATAAAATTTATTATACTTCTTTTTATAGTTGCAATAATTTCTTATTTGTTTTTTGCACAACTTATTTAACTTGGTACATCATCAGACTTATCTCATTAGAGGCTTGTGTATGCAAGCCTCTAAATTTAAAATATCAATGTGCTAGTTCCTCTTTCTTAACCAAATCAATTAGCTCTTTTTCTATTTCTGCACCGCGGTTTCTTCCATACCACAAATGAAGTTTTTCATAAATTTCAAGCTTTGGTGTTTCATCATTCTTTAAATTATTGAAAAGATCCTGCGCCGCTTTCGGACGCGGTCCCCATTGGAATAATTCATTGCCTTGTTCGTCAAAAACTACAAGTTTAGGAATGCTTTTATTGCCGTTGGTTAAATATAAATCCATGATATCCGGATTAGAATCTCTTAAGATAATTCTGAAAATAATTTTATTATTTAATGCCGCAGCTGCTGCAATGTATGGCAGATTCTGTGCCGAATCACCGCACCAGTTTTCTGTTATTACCATCCAAATCTGCGGTTCGGAAATTGATTCAATTGTCTCTTTCAATTCAATCGAGGGTGTATAATGTTTCTCTATTCTGCTGCTTCTTTGCAGATTTAATTTTTTATACTCAAATGTATTTTTCTCTTTTTCATCTAAAGATTCAGCATTTGTATTTTCAATTTCTTCGATTGTGTGTTTTATGTAATCGGTATAAGTTAAACCGTTATGTGCACGTTTTTCTTCAAAAAATTTGTGAGCCATTTTTCTCTCCGGAAATTCTACAATTCTCTTTAATCAATTTTTTTTAATTATAGTAAAAAATTAATTGCCACTATGTACTATTAGAGACAATTTTTGATTAAAAGATTCACAATTTGAATATTAATTGTAAGGAATGAAATAATCTTCCAGAATTCTAAATTTAATTTTCCCTTTATTTAATCCTTTTACAGTTATGGAGATACCGTTTTCTTTTTCATTTATAAGCAAAAAATTAAAAGGTCTTGGTGATGGACCTTTATAAAGATCTTTGTGATCATCTTGATCAATATCCAATTTTACTCTTGGACCGCCGCCTCCGCCTGACACAATAAATGTTTTACCGTCTTTGTGAAATCTTTCATATGTATGTGCATGACCGGAAATCATAGCAAGTGTTTTTTTGGCTCTTAAAAATTCCGGTACAAATGACTTTTGAACAGAAATTTCATCTCCCGTTAATAAACTGTTTGAGTATGGCGGATGATGCAGAAAAACCAATACTCCTTTTATCTCAGAATCTTCATCGAAATAATTAAGCATTTTGGTAAACCATTCTATTTGTTTTTTCCATGTTTCATCATCATATTCGTCTATATTCGAGTCAAGATAAATCAATCCAAGTTTATCGTATATTTGTGCATACCAATGCTGTTTACCGATTCTTGGAAACCTTTCTTTTATATTATTTAAAGCTTTATAATTTTTTCCGAAATATTCATGGTTGCCTAAAACCATCGAAATAGGAATACTTTCCTTTTTAACAGGAGCAATTAAAGAGTCAAAATATTTCCAATGTTCTTTGCTTGAACCTTCAAAAACCAAGTCTCCCAGCAAAACTAAAAGTCCTTCATTTTGTTTGCTTATGCTGTCCACAATTTCTTTTCTTTCTATATCATTTTGTTCTCTTCCAATTGCAAGCTCCCAAATAGAAGTTCTTTGGAGATCTCCCACAACAGCTATAGGCGGAACATTTCCTTTAAAAGTAAAAACAGAATCGAAACCGGATTTGGTTTCAATTATATTTTCATTACTGCCGGTAATGGTTTGTGCCATAACAGGGAGAAGAAATCCTAAAAATGTTAAGTATTTTAAAATTAGCAACAATTTACTCTAGTTAGATTTTGTAGATTATTTTATCTAATAAATAATAAATTTGTTCCAGGCTGGCAAATACTATGCTTTTTTTGTGAAATAAATTACTATTTTCGAAAAAAACTTGTGTTTAGCATAAGTAACTTTTAAAAGATATATAAATGAACTTTTTTTAACCAAATATAATTGTAATTTTGGATTCAACGATTGAATAATCTTTAACTTAATAATATCTAATATGATCGATACAAAATATTTTACACCTGAAGAAGCCAGAAAAACCCTTCCTCTTGTAAGGAAAATTGTTAAAGATATTCTGGATACTACAAGAGAAATGCGCCTTTTAGCTGAAGATTTAGAGGGTGATGTTGAGAATGATACTCAAATAAAAAAAATGGCAGCCGAAGTAAACGGCTTTATGAAAGAACTTGAAGAAATAGGCTGCGAATTTAAAGACTGGAATTTTACAATAGGCCTGGTTGATTTTCCTGCCATAATTGACGGTAAAGAAGTTTATTTATGCTGGAAAAGCGATGAAGATGATATTAGATATTATCATGATCTTGAAGCCGGTTTTTCCGGAAGAAAATTAATACCCAACGATTTTCCGGAAGAGAATAATTAGTTTAATCTACTTTAAAGTTTATTGTAGAATTTATTGCCTGTCCCGAATACTTATCTTTAATATTATATAAAACTTTGTAATCACCTTTAACTGCCGTTGAATCCAAATCAAATTGTGCTTCCAGTGGTATGTCGGTTATTTTTTCATTGCTGGATTTTTCTGCTGTTTTACTGAACATTGTTTTCATTGTATCATTACTAGGAGTTACTAAATCAACTGAATAAAAAATTGAGGCTTGATATTTTTCTTCTTCATTTTTCTGTTCAAATCCTTTAACTCTCGCAGATGCATCAACTTCATACCCGTTGCCAAGATCATAAGCAAATGCTTCCTGACTGAATGCTGTGAGTTTGGTTCATCTTCTTAAATAAAATTTTAGCCGCATGAGATAATTACTAAACAAACCAAAATAGCGACAATATCAATAATAATAAAAATAGTTTCAATGGTTTCATATAACTTGGCTTTTATGATTTAAACAGAATAAAAAAAGGGCAGTCCATTTGAACGCCTTGTATTTTTTAACCATTTTTCTTTTGAAAATCTTTCATAAAAGAAACAAGATCTTCAACACCTTTTTTAGGAAATGCATTATAAATAGAAGCTCTTAATCCGCCGACTGATCTGTGGCCTTTTACTCCGTCAAAACCTGCAGCAGTTGCTTCTGCAATTAATTTTTTCTCCAATTCTTCTGAAGCAAGATTAAATGTAACATTCATTAATGAACGGCTGTCTTTTTCTGCATGGCCTTTATAATAACCGCCGCTTTCATCAATACACTTATAAAGTATATCTGCTTTCTCTTTATTTAATTTATACATTGCATCCAATCCGCCGTTTTTAAGCAGCCATTGGCTTAAAAGATCAATAATATAAATTCCGAAAACATTTGGAGTATTAAATAAATGAATTTCCATCAACATGAGTTTTGTAATTTAGCATAGTCGGTAAGAGAATCCTGACATCTTTCAAGGAGATCTTTTCTTAATATTATAAAAGTTACTCCGGAAGGTCCCATATTTTTCTGAGCACCTGCATATATAAAAGCATACTTATTAACATCAATTTTTTTATGAAGTATATCCGAAGATGCATCGCAAAACAAAGGAACATTGCCCACATTTGGTTCGGTTTTGAATTGAGTTCCGTAGATAGTATTGTTGGAAGTATAAGTGAACATAAGAAGCATCCGGATCAAGCTTTAATTCTTCTTGTTTTGGAACTCTGTTAAATTTTCCTTCTTCTGTAGAAGCAGCAATATTAACCGTTCCAACTCTTTTAGCTTCTTTTACTGCTTTTTTGGACCAGCTTCCGGTTACAATATAATCAGCTTTATTTTTGGGATTCATAAAGTTCAAAGGAACCATATAAAATTGAAGACTTGCACCGCCCTGTAAAAATAATAAGCTCATAATCGTCATTTATATCCAGCAGTTTTTTTAAGTTGTCTTTTGCTCCGGCAATAATTTTATCAAATGTTTTTGATCTGTGGCTAATTTCCAAAATCGACATTCCCACACCGGGAAGTACAAATAATTCTTCTTGAGCTTCGTTTGAGCACCTCTTCCGGTAATATTGCCGGGCCTGCACTAAAATTATAAATTCTTTTTTCCATATCTATCTTCCCTTCTTTAGGATTCTATTTTATTTTTGTTCTTATTTATATAGTATGAATTAATAAACCGTCTCTTAATTTTGGTTCGAACCAGGTTGATTTTGGCGGCATGATTTCGCCTGCGTCGGAAATCCTCATTAAATCATTTACAGAAACAGGATATAGTGAAAAGGCAACTTTTGCTTTTCCGCTGTTTACTAATTTTTCTAATTCTTTTGTTCCTCTTATTCCACCGATAAAATCTATATTTTTATTTGTTCTTGGATCGTCAATTCCTAAAATCGGATTTAATAAGAAATCCTGTAAAATACTTACATCAAGTGTTTCTGCAACTGTACTGGAAAGCGAAGTGCTTGCAGTAACCGAATCTCTTGCTTTAAGCAAATACCACTTTCCCTCTAGGTACATCCCGAAAGATTGTCTTTCCTTAGGCTCTTTGATGTTTGATTCCTGTATTGAAAACTTTTCACTTATTCTATCAAGAAGATCCCCTGTACTATTTCCATTTAGATCAAACACAACTCTATTGTAAGATAAAATTTTTAATTGCTCAGCGGGGAATAAAACAGCTAAGAAAAAATTATATTCTTCATCTCCTTTATGGTTTGGATTTGAATCTTGTTTAACTTTTCTAGCTCTGCTTGCACTTGCAGCGCGATGATGTCCGTCGGCTATATATAAATTTTTAGCTTTTCCAATTTCCTCAATTATAGTTTTGTTATATTCTTCAGGAAGAATCCAGACTGAATGCTGAATTCCATCGGGAGCAGTAAAATCATAAATCGGTTTTGTATCGTTCAAAGTTTTGTCAACAATTTTATTAATTGTATCTATACCTTTATAAGTTAAAAAAACCGGACCTGTTTGTGCTTCGGTAGTAACTATATGATTTGTTCTATCATCTTCTTTTTCTTTTCTTGTTTTTTCATGTTTTAAAATTATGTCGTTATCATAATCATCAACAGAAAAAGTTGCTGCAATTCCGGTCTGGGACCTGCCGTCCATTATTAATCTGTATAAATAAAATCTTGGATTATCATCAACAGTTAAAGGAGCCTCCTTTATTAATCTCTCCAGGTTTTCTTTTGCTTTTTGATATACTTCTTTTGAGTATGGATTAACACTTTCTTCAAGATCAATTTCTGCTCTCGATACTTTTAAAAAACTTAATTTATTTCCCGCTGCTAATTCTTTTGCTTCTTCACGATTAACAACATCGTATGGAACGCTTGCAACAGATTTTACAGATTCAATTGTTGGTCTTAATGCCTTAAAAGGTTTGATAACAGCCATAACGGTAAAAGTCTCCCTATTTAGTTAAAATCTACACTTTAAAAATCAACAAAATATGCACAATAATCCATTATTATAGCATTATTTTTGTAAAAATGAACATTATTAATACTGATAAATTTCAATTATTGAGATAAATCAAAACTAAATATTAACAATAATTATTCTATTAATGCGTTATAAGTTAATTTTTATTAGTTTTAATGCCCAATTTCAAATTATTAGGATTTATCAGCGATGTCCGCAGAGACAAGCAACAGAACAAAATTAAATAAAGACAAAAAATCTGGAACAGATAAAATCATTGGAAATATAAAATACCACAGAGAATTCTATTCGGAATATTTAAAAAATAGAAGAGATATTTTTGTTTGGCTGCCTTCTGGTTATTATTCGGATAAAACTAAAAAATATCCCGTGCTCTATATGCACGACGGACAAAATTTAGTAGATCCCAAAACTTCTTTTGCAGGAATGGATTGGCGGGTTGATGAAATGGTAACAAAATTAAATTAAAGCAGGTAAACTAAAAAAAATTATTGTTGTAGGAATTAATAATACCAAAAGACAGACTTGAAGAATACAGCGATTCCGCAAAAGGAAATCTTTATATTAAATTTTTAATCAAAGAATTAAAACCATTTATTGATTCTAATTACAGAACATTAAAAGATAAACAAAACACTGCCGTTATGGGTTCATCTATGGGAGGATTAATTTCATTTTTAATTGCCTGGAAACATCCGGACGTTTTTTCGAAAGCAGGCTGCCTCTCTAGCTCATTTTACTATAATAAGGATAAAATTCTGAAAATGGTTAAAAATTACAGGGGAAAGAAGAAAAATATCCAAATTTATATAGATCATGGCGAAGATGGGCTTGAAAAAGGCCAGAAAATGTTCTCTTTACTTACTGAAAAAGGCTATATAATTGGTACGGATATTGATTATTATTACGCCCCGGGAGCAGCTCATAACGAGAATGCCTGGGCTGAAAGGCTGGAAAGACCCTTATTGTTCTTTTTCGGAAAGTAAAATTTTAAAATAATTTATCTGCTATATTATTTATACGGCAGGGGATAAAAAAATGAAAAGAAAAAATTTTAATCTCGTCACTTTAACTATTTTTAGTTTATTCACATTAGTATATTTTTCTTCATGTTCGTCATCTCTTCTAAACTTAAATAAAGCAAAATTAAAAGTTGTAGATTATTATCAATCAGGTCAATATGAAAATGAATTAAACAAAATAATTAATGATGCAGAAGAAGAATTAAATAATGTACAGGGATCAGACAGCACCGCTTTTATTTTTGATATTGATGATACAGCACTTTCTACATATGAAATTAATAAAGAAATGGATTTCGGATATGTTCCGGATATTTGGAATAAATGGATAGATAAAGCAAATGCTCCGGCAATTAAAGAAGTAAAGAGTTTTTATAATTATTTATTAAATAAAAATATCAGAATAATTTTTATTACCGGCAGAACTTTTTCACAGTATAATTCTACAATAGAAAATTTAAAAACCCAGGGTTATGCAAAATTTGATACTGTAATAACAAGATCAAAATCAGAATGCAGCTGTTAATGCTGTTAACTATAAAAGCCAAAAAAGAACAGAACTTGCTCAAAAAGGTTATAATATAATCGGAACAATCGGGGATCAATGGAGCGATTTAAATGGTCCTTATCACGGAATGCAGGTTAAACTTCCTAATTATATGTATTATATCGAATAGTAACTTCTCCAAAACGCGAATTTATTAATCGGTCACGCATTATTCATTCTCACCTCTTTTGAAAATTCATTATATTTGCAGTTCAATATCCCAATTTAAAACAGAGAGATTTATGCCTAATAAGCAGTTTTCAGATATTCCAAAAGCTTATAATCCAGCTCTTGTAGAAGATAAATGGTACAAGTACTGGATAGACAACAATATTTTTCATTCGGAAATTGATAAGACAAAAAAACCGTATACAATTGTTATCCCGCCTCCTAATGTAACCGGAATTTTAACAATGGGACATATTCTGAACAATACAATTCAAGATATATTAATCAGAATGAAAAGAATGCAGGGATATAATACCTGCTGGGTTCCCGGTACCGATCATGCTTCTATTGCAACTGAAGGCAAGGTAACTAACTATTTAAAAGAACAGGGAATTGATAAGAAAAAAATCGGACGTGAAAAATTTTTAGAACACTGCTGGGAATGGACGGAAAAATACGGCGGAATTATTATTCAGCAGTTAAAAAAATTAGGTGTAAGCTGCGATTGGGAACGTGAGCGTTTTACAATGGATGACCGTTATTATAAAAGAGTAATTCAGACATTTGTTGATCTTTATAAAGAAGGAAAAATATACCGCGGATATAGAATGGTGAATTGGGATCCTGCCTCAAGGTCTGCAATTTCGGATGAAGAGGTAATTTACCGCGAGGTTAACGGAAAACTCTGGTACTTTAAATATCCTGTTGTCGGAAGCGAAGATCATATAGTTGTTGCAACAACAAGACCGGAAACAATGCTAGGTGATACCGGTGTAGCAGTTAATCCAAATGATGAAAGATATAAAAAGTATATCGGCAAAAAAATTCTACTTCCTATTGTAGAAAGAGAAATACCAATTTTTGCAGATGATTATGTTGATCCTGAATTCGGAACCGGCGCAGTAAAAGTAACTCCTGCTCATGATGTAAATGATTATGAAATGGGACATAGGCATAAACTTGAAACCATTAATATTTTTAATGATGATGCAACTACAAATCATAATGTTCCGGTTGAATTCAGAGGGCTAGACAGGTTCGAAGTAAGGAAAAAAGTTGTTGCAAGGTTTGAAGAATTCGGTTTAATTGATAAGATAGAAGATTATCAAAACAAAGTTGGTTATTCTGAAAGAGGCGGAGTACCAATTGAACCTTATTTATCCGAACAATGGTTTATGGATATGAAGGAGCTTTCTGCTCCTGCTTTAAAAGTTGTTATTGAAGGTAAAGTAAAATTTTATCCTGAACATTGGGTAAAAACTTATGAGCATTGGATAAGCAACATAAACGATTGGTGCATTTCCCGGCAGTTGTGGTGGGGACACAGAATTCCGGTCTGGTATTGTGAAGATAAAAAAGAAAAAGAATGCAGCAAACCGATTGTTTCTATTGAAGATCCTAAAAAATGCCCTCACTGCGGTTCGGCAAATATTCGTCAGGATGAAGATGTTTTAGATACCTGGGCTTCAAGCTGGCTTTGGGCTTATGATGTTTTTGATAATGAAGCGGAACAAAATTATTATTATCCGACCAGCACGCTTGTTACTGCTCCCGATATAATTTTCTTCTGGGTTGCCAGAATGATTATGGCGGGACTGCATTTCAAAAAAGATATTCCTTTCGATAATGTTTATTTCACTAGCATCATTAGGGATTTGCAGGGAAGAAAAATGAGCAAATCGCTCGGCAATTCCCCCGATCCCTTAGATGTTATTAAAGATTACGGAGCGGATGCTTTAAGATTTACCGTTATTTATTTGGCTCCGTTAGGACAGGATATTCTATTTAGTACAGACAAGTGTGAGCTTGGAAGAAACTTTGCAAATAAAATCTGGAATGCCGGCCGATTTCTTTTAATGAATCGGGAGAACATTCCTTTGAATAATGAACTAATAGATAAACACATTGATTTTTCCGATGAATGGATTTTATCAAGATTTAACAAAGGTTTATCTGAGTTTAATGATGCGATGGATAAATTTGAAATAAACAATGCTTTAAAAATTGTTTATTCACTTTTATGGAATGACTTCTGCGACTGGTATATTGAAATGGCTAAGAACAGATTATACTCCGATAATGAAGAAATCAAATCTGCGGTTCTTACAAGAGCATTAAATATTTTTGATAATATGCTGAAGCTTCTTCATCCTTTTATGCCATTTATTACTGAAGAAATTTGGCAGTTAATTAGAAGATAGAAAAGACAACGATAGTATTTCCACTTCGGAATTTCCAACGGTAAATAAAAATTTAATGAAACCGGAAGCAGAAAATGAAATGTCGTTTGTTCAGGATATAATTACAGCAGTAAGAAATATAAGGGGAGAAATGAATATTCCTCCTTCTAAAACAGTTAATGCATTTTTTAAATCAGATAAAATTGCCGATCATCAAATAGATTATATTAAAAAGTTAGCCAAAGTAGATAAGATTACTGTTGATAAAAATTTATCAAAACCAAAAGCAAGTGCATCAGCTGTTGTTAAAGATGTAGAAATTTATATTCCGCTTGAAGGACTTATAGATCTAAATGTTGAAAGGAACAGGCTTCAGAAAGAAATATCCAGATTGGAAGGTTCATTAACCGCAATAGTAAAAAAGTTATCAAATGAAAAATTTGTTAATAACGCTCCCAAAGAAATTGTAGAAAAAGAAAAAGCAAAAAAACAGGATTGGGAACAGAGCTTAAATAAACTAAAAGAAATTTTAACTAATTTAAATTAAGGGGAATTAAAATGTATAAAACAATAAATGATTTCATAGATGAATGGTCTTTTGAATCAGAATCAACTTTAAAATTATTATCAATTCTTACTGATGAATCTTTAAATGTAAAAGTCTACGATTCCGGAAGAACTCTGGGAAGATTAGCCTGGCATATCGCATTAACCCTGGGTGAAATGCCTGTAAAAGCCGGATTAACTTTTGATGCTATAGATGAAAATGCTCCGGTTCCTGAAAAAGCTAGTCTAATATATGATCAGTATAAATCAAATTCAGATAATTTTGTAAAAGCTCTAACAGATAACTGGAATGATGAAAGCTTATCCGAAAATGTTGATATGTATGGACAAATGTGGACAAAATCCCAGGTTTTAAGTTCTCTGGTTCATCATCAAATTCATCACCGCGGACAAATGACAGTATTAATGAGACAGGCTGGATTGAAAGTACCGGGAATTTACGGTCCATCCAAAGAAGAATGGTCTGCAATGAATTTTCAACCAATGGAATAGTTTGTATTATTGAACAGAATTGATCTTAGTGAAACTTAGTGCTCTAAGTGTCTTGGTGTTAAAATATTAAGACACTTAGACTTCAATTAAAAAAACTTCATGCAGCAAATCCTTTTTAATTTTGAATTTTTACTTTTTAATTTTATTTGACTCTCAAATACTGAATACTGAACAACTTGTTCTTATCCGTCCAGACTTTTTTCACATCAAAATCCCCCCTAACAAGTTCTGCAAATTCATTTAAAGAATATTTGTAGGAATATTCGGTAAGTATAAATTCGCCTTCATCAAAAGTTATTTCCGCACTGTTAATGTTTACTTTCTGTTTTTTTCTGCTTACAAGGTGCATTTCTATTCTGCCGCGAAATTGGTCATATATTGCATTATGATAAAAATTATTCAGATCAAAATTAGCATTTAATTCTTTATTTATTCTGCGCAGCATGTTAAGATTAAATTCAGCAGTTACCCCTTTTCTATCATTATATGCTTTTTCTAATGTTTCGCGGTCTTTCTTCAAATCAACACCGATTACAAGTCCGCCGTTATTGCCGCAAATTTTTGCAATTCTTTGTAAAAATCTTTTAGCTCTGTTAGGTACGAAATTTCCAATTGTTGAACCAGGATAATAAACAGCTTTGTGATCGAAAGGTTTTTCTATAATTGGTAAATTAAATGCTCTTGTATAATCTGCAGCCAAAGGAAAAATATCAAGTTTGGGGTAATCTTTTTTTAAAGCGAGTGCGCTTTTTTCTAAATGTTCTGCGGATATATCTATCGGAATATAACCAGCTAAACCTGGAATATGATCCAATAATAATCTTATTTTTTTGCTGCTTCCGCTTCCAAGTTCAATCAGCATAGTTCCTTCACCAAGAAGTGAACCTATCTCGTCGATATTTTCCTGCATGATCTGCATTTCTGTTTTGGTAGGATAGTATTCTTCAAGCTCGCAAATTTTATCAAAAAGAGCGGATCCTCTTTCATCATAAAATAATTTACTCGGGAGCTGCTTTTGATTTTTATGCAGGCCGTCGATTACTTCTTCAAGTACGGAGTGTTTTTCTACTTCTTCTGTTCGAATTTTAAGCATTTGGATTTTCTATTTTAAATCTTTTGCAAGCCTAATTCCCATAAACTGCCAGCGGGAATTCGGATAAAAGAAATTTCTATATGTTCTTCTAATATGGCTTTCACTTGTGGCGCAGGATCCGCCTCTTAAAACAATCTGGTTCGACATAAATTTGCCGTTGTATTCTCCAAGCGCTCCGGGTAAAGTTTTATATCCGGGATATGGTGTGTAAGGACTGCTGGTCCATTCCCAAACATCACCGAACATTTGTTTTAACTTTTTATCTTCACCTTTATTTGGTTCTAATGCTGCAGGATGAAAGTTTCCGCTCTCTACAAAATTACCTTCAATATCAATACTCTTTGAAGCAGTTTCCCATTCAGCCTCTGTAGGCAGACGAAAGCCTGCCCACCTTGCGAATGCGTCAGCTTCATAATAACTAACATGACAAACCGGCTCATTAGGTTCAATTTCGTGAAATCCGTTTAATTTAAAATTCCACCAGTCACCGTCTTTCTTTTCCCAGTACATCGGTGCTTTCCATCCTTCTTTTTCAACTGCTGCATAACCATCAGACAACCACAGCTCCGGTTTTTCGTAACCCCTATCTTCAATAAATTCCATATACTCACGGTTGGTAATTAATCTATCGGCAAGTTCAAATGATTCAAGATATTCTTTGTGTTTGGGAGTTTCATTATCATATGCAAAAGAATTTCCATTATGTCCTGTTTCTTTCACTCCGCCTTCAAATTTTATCCAATTTATTTTAGGAATAAAATCTACAATTACAGGCATTTTATCAACATAAACGGGATGCAAAGGATTAATTGAAAAAACATGTTTTATATCTGTTACCAATAATTCCTGATGCTGCTGTTCATGATTTATTCCTATTTCAATTACAGGAGCAAATTCATCAAACGAATTATCATCTACATTATCAATGAAATTATTTATATGTTCATTTACATAATCTCTATAAGCATAAACCTCTTTAACAGTTGGTCTTGAAAGCAAACCCCGCTGAGCTCTTGTAAATCTTTCACCGGCTAAAACATAATAAGAATTAAAAAGATAATTGTACTGCGGATGTAAAGATTTATATTTTGAACTTGCTTTCATTAATACGAAAGCTTCAAAAAACCAGCTTGTGTGTGCAAGATGCCATTTGGTCGGACTTACATCAGGCATAGATTGAATTACATAATCCTCAGTTACCAAAGGTTCACATAAAATTGTTGAAAAATTTCTTACAGCTTTAAATTTTTTGAGCAAATCATTTCTGTCGAATCTGTTTTTATTATCCGGATTTTTCTCAACTAATACATCAGATGAATTCTCTTTCATTTTGCTTTCCAAATTATTTAAATGATATTCTTCTGGTTAAAAGATTAGTGAATAAATGATTTTATTGCAACTGTAAATTATTTTATTTGTTGGATTTGTAAGATATTTTACAATTTTAAATTTTAGTGTGATTTGAAATAAATAATAAAATTATTTTTTATGTGACGCTCTTAATAATTTTTTAAACACAATACTTGCATTTTAAATCTGTTCGAGGCTTTAATTTCAAATTGATTTTATGAACTTAGAAAAGGAAATATTATGAAAAGAACAATTTCGATATTAATTATGTTTTTGTCTCTATTTTTATTTGAGAATGTTTACGCTCAATCTCCGCAAAATAAAACGTTCGGTTTTGGAATTATGCTGGGCGATCCAACGGGTGGGACGGTAAAAATATGGACGCAGCCTGCAAATGCTTTTGTAATTGATTTAGGATCTTCATATTTCGGTAGTCCAGCGTTTAGGAGCGGATTATTTATGGCATTTTAATGCATTTAATTCCAGGATTGCAAATCTTTATGCCGGTCCGGGAGCAGTTCTTGGTTTTGGAGAAGGAGCCGGTTTCTGGTATAAAGATAAATTTATAAGAACCGGCGGTTCGGTTGGAGTTGGTATAAGGGGTGTATTTGGAGTTGATGTCGTCCCGCATAGAACTCCTCTTGAGATTTTTGGAGAAATTGGTGTCCTTGTTGGATTTTCTCCAAGCGGCTCATCCGTTGATGTAGCAATCGGACTAAGGTTCTATCCTTAATTTATTTGAATTCTACTTTAAACTCCTACTTTGTTTTTATTATGAAGCGGGGGTTTATTTTCATTACAAAATATCTTGAATATTAGTCAATTAAGAATTATTTTTGACTTAGTATTAACTACCCCTTTGGTTTCGACCAAGGGTGCAGAGTCACTTAGGTGACTCTTGCTTTTTTAAATTCAATTATAAATTTTAATGAGGAAAATTGTATATATAGATGGGTTTAATTTTTATTATCGGGCTGTTAAAAATACACCTTATAAGTGGCTAGATTTTAAGTCTCTTTTCCAAAATTTGCTCTTAAAAAATAACCAAATTACACAGATAAAATATTTTACTGCCTTAGTATCAGGAAAGTACAATCAGCAAAAACCTATCAAACAACAAACTTTTATTAGAGCTTTAAAAAGCTATATTCCTGAGATAAAAATTTATTATGGTCATTTCTTAACTCATGAAATATATGCACCACTTGCAAAGCCAACAAAAAATCAACGTAGTGTAAAAATAATTAAAACTGAAGAAAAAGGATCTGATGTTAATATTGCTGTACATTTACTAAATGACTCTTGGTTAAATAATTTTGATTGTGCTGTTATAGTGTCCAATGATAGCGACTTAGCTGAATCAATGAAACTTGTTAAAACTCATCATCCGGATAAGTTACTGGGTTTGGTTATGCCTGGGAAAGGGCATCCATCTAAAGAACTTATGCAGCATTCTGATTTTGTAAAAAGAGTCAGAAAAGGACTATTATCTATATCTCAATTACCAAATCCAATACCAGGGACAAATATTTACAAACCAGAGGATTGGTAATTTTTTAATCAAAGAAATTACTACTATAATAATAATTTAACTAATATCTATATCCACTACAATCCGAATAATTGTGATATATATTAGACACAGCTTAATATTTTTTGTAAACAAATTGTAATTGTTTTAAAATGACTTAAGAAATTTTCAAAATTATTTTATTAAAAAGGGAAAGGAGAAAATTCATGCCTGTAAGAAAAGGATCAGCGGAATGGAAAGGAACATTAAAGGAAGGTACCGGTTCATTAGCACTGAAACAGGTAACTTTAAGTAATGTTGCGTATGATTTTACATCAAGATTCGAGCAGGGGAGTAAAACAAATCCCGAAGAAATTCTAGGTGCGGCCCACGCAGCTTGTTTTTCAATGGCTTTGGCAAATGATTTATCAACTGCCGGTTTTAAAGTAAATTCTATTAATACCGAAGATAAAGTTCATATTGAAAAATTAGAATCCGGTTTTACAATTACCAAAATTGAAGTAAACACAGTCGGAGATGTAGAAGGAATTGATGAAGCAAAATTTAAAGAGCACGCTGATAAAATTAAACTTGGATGCCCTGTTTCCAAAGCGCTTACCGGCGGCCCGGAAATGATATTAAATGCTAAATTAAAATAATCACTTTAAAACAAAACAGGCGAAGATTTAATCTTCGCCTGTTTCTAATCTCAGAGTTTTCTCTGAACCCTCACTTTAAGTAATCAGCCCCTCATACTTTCCAGTATTAAATCTTTAAATTGTTCATTGCTGTCAATAAATTTTTCAACAAACGGACAAGTTGGAATTATGGTTAAATCATTTTCTCTTGCATAATCCAAACCGGCTTCAACTATCTGCGCTGCTATTTGTTTTCCCCGTGCTTCATCAGGAACAAATGTAGATTTGAAATCAATAACATTATCATCTTTCATTTTATATTTTAAGCGCGCTTCTTTTCCGTCTACTTTAGCATAGAATTTTTGATTTTCTCTTATCATGAATTACATCTACTTTCTGCATCTTTTCATCTCCTTAATTTTATTCTGCTCTTAAACTTTCATATTCTTTATGCCTCCGCATAGTATGTTTCCACATAAGAGCAGGTTGGGATTATTTTATAATTATTTTCTTTTGCAAATTCTAAACCTTCTTTTACAATTTTTCCGGCAATACCATGTCCCCTTAATTCAACAGGGACATATGTATGTGTAAAATCTAAAGTATTATTATCTGCTTTTGTATAATATAAATGAGCTTCTTTTCCTTCTACAAGTGTATAGAATCTATTTCCTTCTTTGTCGTGAATAATTTCATTTTCCATTTTATTTCCGTAGTTATAATTACTTATTCAATATATGAATTTTAAATAAATTGTCGTATTAATGTATCACAGCTTAGTGTGGATATTTATAAAGGAGATCAAACATTAAATAAAAAGTGCATAACATCACCGTCCTGCACAACGTAATCTTTTCCTTCGGTTCTTAATGCTCCGGCAGATCTGCAAGCAGCTTCCGATCCGTGTTTAATATAATCGTCATAACTTATTACTTCGGCTCTAATGAATCCCTTTTCAAAATCCGTGTGAATTACTCCGGCTGCCTGCGGCGCTCTCCATCCGTTGTGAATTGTCCATGCTCTCACTTCTTTTGGACCGGCAGTAAAGTAGCTTATTAATCCAAGAGTATGAAATCCGGTTCTTATAATTTTTTCCAGACCGCTTTCTTTAACTCCGTAAGATTCAAGAAATTCATTTCTTTCTTCGTCGCTTAAAACAACTAGTTCTTCTTCAACTTTAGCTGATATTTTAACAGAATCCGAATTTTGTTTTTCAGCATAAGCTCTAACTTGTTTTACATAATCATTATCTTCAGCTAATCCGCTTTCATCAACATTTGCACAGTATATCATATTTTTCGATGTCATCAATCTTAATTCATTAAAAAGCTGTTTTACAGTCTCCTTGTCTTTGTCGGGATATAAAGAAGCGGATTTTCCTTCGTTCATAAATTTTAAAATCACTTCCGCATCTTCCAGCATTGCTTTAGCGGATTTATCACCTTTAGCTGTTTTTTGAAGTTTTTCAATTTTTCTTTCAAGTGTTTGAATGTCCGATAAAAGCAGTTCGGTTTCTATAACTTCAATATCCCGCAGCGGATCAATACTGCCGCTTACATGGACAACATCTTCGTCTTCAAAGCATCTTATTACCTGAAGAATTGCATCGGTTTCTCTTATATTACTTAAAAATTGATTTCCCAATCCTTCGCCTTTGCTCGCGCCTTTTACAAGTCCGGCGATATCAAAAAAATCGACTGTTGAATGCATTAGTCTGGCTGGATTTACAAGCTTTGCCAGTTTTTCAATTCTTTCATCCGGAACCGCAACAACTGCTTTGTTCGGTTCGATTGTGCAGAACGGATAATTTGCAGCTTCCGCATTTTGAGCTTTTGTTAATGCGTTAAATAATGTTGATTTTCCGACGTTTGGTAAACCTACAATTCCTATACTTAAACCCATATTCCTGTCTTTTGTTTAAAATAAAAATTAAAACCAGCCGTAAATATAAGAATAAAATTTAACCTGATTTGTTTGGGAAATCCTATTAATAATTTATATGTCGAATCTCTACATCGCAATTAAGAAATTTTGAAAAAATATTTTAGCAGGTTTTAAAGGGATTAATTATTATCTGCCAACGGTATGACCGTGGCAGCCAAGGTTTTGTTTATTCAATTTTTCAACCCGGTTGTCATGGTCTTACCATGACAACAAATTTGGGTAAAAATAATTTAAACTATTCTGAAATCCAATTATAAATAATCTCTTTACCGAATTCCGTTATAATAGATTCCGGGTGAAACTGAACTCCGTGAATTTTATAGTTTTTATGTGAGATCGACATAATTATATCGTTATTTAGAAAGAGAAGTTATTTTTAAACAATCCGGAAAATTTTCCTTTGAAACAGACCATGAATGATAAAGTCCAACATTTATTTTTGAGGGAAGATTTTTAAATAATATATTTTCCTCCAAGAATTTTTATTTCCGTTTTTCTTCCGTGCATAACGAAGTTATTGTTGATAAGTTTTCCGCCGAAAAATTCAGCAATTGCCTGATGTCCGAGACAAACACCCAAAATACTTTTTGTCTTTCCGTAAGTTCTTAAAATATCAAACATTGCGGGAAAATCGGAAGGAATTCCGGGCCCGGGAGTAAAAAGAATCTTATCGTATTTACTAATTCCATTTAAATTTATATGTTCGTTCTTAATAATTTCCAATTCACATTTCCCGTATTGTTTTATAATCTGCACTAAATTGTATGTGAACGAATCATTGTTGTCTACAATTAAAATTTTCATATAATATTTATTAAATCGTTTGAAGAAAAAAATGAGTAGTTACGATAAGACTTTAAAATTAATGAACGATTACGGAAAGAACAAAATACCTTTTCTTTTCATTATTGATTTTGAACTAAAATCGCCTTTGGTATTTAAACTTGATGAAATTGATAACTCTAAAATAATTTATAAAATAAACGGAACCGGGAATGACAACAATCAAATTTCTATTAATAAAAAACTTGAGTTTGAAAAATATCCGGTAAGTTATCCGGAATATAAAAAAGCTTTCGATAAAGTAATCAAAAATATTAAAGCGGGAAATACATATCTGCTTAATCTTACATTTCCTACAAAAATAAAAACCAATTATACTTTAAAAGAGATTTTTTACAAGAGTAATGCAAAATATAAATTATTTTATGATGATAAATTTGTTGTGTTTTCCCCGGAGACTTTTATTAAGATTTCCGGTAATAAAATTTTTTCTTTCCCGATGAAAGGGACAATTGATGCGGCATTAGAAAATGCAGAAAACATTATTTTAAATGATACTAAAGAACAAGCCGAACATTATACAATTGTTGATTTGATAAGAAATGATTTGAGCATTGTTGCGGAAAATGTAAAAGTCGAGGAATTCAGATATATTGATAAAATAAAAACAAACAATAAAGAACTTTTACAGGTAAGTTCAAGGATTTCCGGTGAACTGGAAAAAGATTTTGCAAGTCATCTGGGAGAAATAATTTTTAAACTTCTTCCGGCAGGTTCAATAAGCGGCGCGCCGAAAACAAAAACAGTTGAAATTATTAAAGATGCAGAAAATTATTCACGCGGTTTTTATACCGGGATTTTCGGATATTTTAACGGAACCGATCTGGACAGCGGAGTTATGATTAGATTTATTGAAAAGCAGGGAAACAGTTTTATTTTCAAAAGCGGCGGAGGAATAACATCTTTAAGTGATCCCGAAAAAGAATACCATGAATTAATTGATAAAGTTTATGTCCCTTTTATTTGAAACTATAAAAATAGAAAATATGTCTCTTCAGAATATTTCGTTTCATAATGAAAGAATGAATTCTGCAAGAAAAAAATTGTTCGGAGCTAAAGATTTTATTGATATTGAAAAAGCCGTTCCTGTTCCGGATGAACTTGGAAATTTTATTTACAAGTGCAGGATAATTTACGATAAGGAAATTAGAACTGTTGAAATAACAAAATACAAAAAGAAAAAGTATTAAGAGATTAATTGCGGTTAAGAAAAACAATATTGATTATTCTTATAAATATTTGAATCGTGAAGTATTTGATGAATTATTAAACAAACACGCAAACGAACCGGAAGAAGAAATATTAATTATAAAAAAAGGATTGGTTACAGATACTTCCTACACAAATGTTGCATTGCTGAAAGATGAAAAATGGTACACTCCGGCGGAACCGCTTTTAAGGGGAACACAAAGAGCAAAATTAATTTCCGAAGGTAAAATAATTGAACAAACTATTCATTTAAAAGATCTTCATTTATACAGCAAAATAAAATTATTTAATGCTATGATGGAATTTGATTCCGCCCCGGAGTTGGAGATAAGTTCTGTGGTGATTTAATATTCATATAAATTATATGTTTCTGCGACAGTAATATCGTGACGCCCGAGAGTCTTTATATTCATTATCTCACCTGTTTGTCATGTTCTCACCATGACAACTATTCCTTTTGCTATGGTGGTACCATGGCAGCCATGGGTTCTCTTGCTCGGTTGTCATGGTCTTACCGTGAAAGAAGTATTATATTGACATTAAATAAATAAAATATCATTTTATCAAAAGAAAATAGCTCCATTTATGAAGTTTTGGGGAATTAAAATGATAAAGGAAATTTAATAAATATTTTAATAATCATTTATTATATTTACATTTCAATATTGCAAAAATACTACCGAACCTACCGATAATACCTCTGCGGTTCTAACTTTACAAAATGTATCTTGCACTGAAGTGTGGATAGAAATAAGAACTTAAAACGTTTTTTTACCATCAAATGTTAAAAAAGTTTAATAATGATAATATTTCTATTAAAACATTAATCTTAACTGCAAAAGATACAGTTTTATATGTTGATTCACTTTTGCCCAATCAAATTGTATAATTTTACTGCAATAGCATCCGGTACGGAGCAGACAGATACAACGCAATAAATTTGAAGCAACAACTCTCGACACAACAAGTCAACGATTTTAACTACCAGACATTTACGAGCTTGGTGAGACTACAGGAAACGGCAAGTCATACTTAAATGATGTGGATATTGTAGATGAGAACAATATTTGGGCTGTCGGTGAGATTTATGATTATGATTCTACAGGGCTTTAGCAAGACTAGATATAATGCTGCGCATTGGGACGGGGTTAACTGGATCACTTAAGCGTATTCCATATTATTATCAGGGACAACCTTTTTATAGATCCCATACAATGCTATTATTGAATTTAACGCAAATGATATTTGGTTTTGTGGAAATGGTGTGATTCATTGGGACGGACAATCAATATGTACCCGATTATAATACCTACCAATGTTTGGGGTCCGTATCAGATGAACAAAATCTGGGGAAACAAGTAACAATGATTTATATGTTGCAGGGAATAACGGAAATATTGCTCACTACAATGGAAGCAGTTGGAGCAGAATTGAAAGCGGAACGGATCTTGATTTAACAGATGTTTATGGAAATAATAACGGATGAAATATATTCCTCAGGTGTTAATATTTCTGAGGTAAAAGGAGTCATTATTAAAAGGCAATTCAAATCAGACAATTCAATGTAATGATAAACTCTGAAAGTAATAACTAATCTGGGGAAAAGTGCGAGTTATTCAGTAAGCTCATATGGCATATACTTGCTACAGTATGGGTAGATGGAAAATAATACAGTTTACACCGGTGGTAATCTGTTATTCAGGTACAAGAATAATAGCTGGGATTATGTAAGATCACTGCCGGAGAATTATATAGGAGGAAACCCCGGAACATATAATAGAGGTTTTATAGCTTCAATCAGGGGAAATGGGTCTAACGATTATATAATTGCAGGAGACAGAAATACACTAAGGCATTTTAACGGGGTAAGCTGGGAACAGTTGGGATTGCCTTATGATCCTCAAAGTCCAATAGTATGGCGAAGTGTAAAAATGAAAGACAGCACAGCAGTTGCAGTGGGAGATAAAGGCAGCAATGCTTTTATTATTTTATTAAACAAATAAAAGAGGGAAAAAGGAAAAGATTAATTTCTTCCAATAAAGGAATTTTTTATCGAATAAAATTAAGCTGCCACAGTAGGAACGTAACAGCCGAGACTTTATCTATTCAATTATTTTTTCCGGTTGTCATGTTCTCACCATGACAACTACTTCCTACTGCCATGGTGGGCCCATGGCAGCCATGGGTTCATCTTGCTGGGTTGTCACGGTTCTACGTGACTACAAAAATACCAAAAGAAAAAACCACAGAGAATAAATTTCTCCGTGGTTTGCAACTAGTTAATCTTTGACAGTTAAATAAGAATATTTTTTCCCGTAGTAAAGCATTTGTTTTGTAAAATCATCCGGGTAGGAAATTTTAACATCAACAATTTCTCCGTCTTTCATAACCGGAGTCAATTCAGGGTTTATGAAGCCTTTATAAGGAGCAATATTTAATTTTGCATATCTCTCCAAAACTTCTTTATGAAGCGCCGGATCAACTTTCACTCCGTAAGTTTCTACAATTTCTTTTGCAGCTTTAAAATCACCTTCGGAAGTAATTCTCTGCATTTTATTTAATAATTGTCCGAATAAATTTCTTAATTCCTGAAAATCATTTATTACAAAATATGTTTTTCCGTCTCTTATTTTCTTTTCAATTACATTATCCTTTTTCCCTTTTTCATAAACCCATTTTGCAATAAGCTGACGGTTTCTCATATGTGCTTCTTCAATATTTTCGCCCGGTTTTACTCTTCTTAACTGAAGCATTAAACCGTTCTTAATGTATTTTATATATTGAGCTTTGTAAGCTTCTTTATTCGGCATTACTCCGATATCAATTAATTTTTGATCCGGTAAATAATATAATGCAACAAGGTCTGCCCTGGCTTCTTCAATTGTTGAAGCATAATTTTTTAAAGTTTGTTTCGGAGTTCCGACTCCCGGCAGAATTTGTCCCGACGCATGACCGATTACTTCATGCATATCTGTATGAAGATTATCCGTTAAAGTTCCGTATTTTTTGCTTAATTCAACTTCTTCATCAGAATAAGCAAACTCTTTTAATTCGCCTTCGGATTCCGATTCATCATAAGAATAAACAATATTACCGAGGTTAACGGATTTTGAACCGTAATCTTTTCTAATCCAGGTTGCATTGGGTAAATTTATTCCAATCGGAGTTGCAGGAGATGCGTCGCCGGATTCAACAACAACCGTAATAACTTTTGCGGAAATCCCGACAACATTTTTCTTTTTAAATTTATTATCAATCGTTGAGTTATCTTCAAACCACTGAGCCTGTTTACTGATCGCGGCAATTCTTTTGGAAGCATCCAGATCTTTTATGGAAACTATTGATTCGTAAGTTCCCCTGTAGCCTAATGGATCGTTGTAAACTTCTATAAATCCGTTTACAACATCTACTCTGGAAGTTGTATCCTGAACCCATGCGATGTTATAATCATCCCAGGTTTTTAAGTCGCCGGTTTTATAAAATTTAATTAGCAATTCAAGAGTTTTCTTCTGCTGATCATTTTCCGCAACCGGAACGGCTTTTTCCAGCCAGTAAACAATTTTTTCAATAGCCGGAGAATACATTCCTCCGATCATCCATTTTCTTTCTACAATTTTTCCGTTTTCTTTATCAAGCTGGGAATTTAATCCGTAAGAAATCGGTGTTTCATCATTTTTATCAATTTTTTTATTGTAATAATCTTCAACTTCTTTTTCCGTTAAACCGCTATAGAAGTTTACCGCGGAATTTTTAATAATATCAACATTCGGATCTAAATTTACTTTAATTGGAGCAACATCTTTATCAAAAATTATTTTTGAAATTCTATTTGAAAAATCGTCAACCGATTCGCCTTTATTTAAGGGAAGTAAACTGCTGTCGCTGCTTTTTATCAAACCAATAAAATAATCTTTGGCGCATTCCGGAAAAAATTTCTTAGAAGCATAATGATGATGAATTCCGTTTGAGAACCAGACTCTTTTTGCATAAACCATAAACTTATTCCAGTCGCCGGAATTTTTATCACCTTTGTAGCTGTTCACAATTGCTTCAAGAGTTTTTCTTACTTCCAGGTTATGTTTGTAATTCTGATCGTAAATTATATCTCTGCCGGAAAGAGCCGCCTGGTATAAATAATAAACCAGTTTTTTTTCTTTTAATAGAAAGATCTTCAAATCCCGGTACTTGGTATCTTAAAATTCCGAGATCTGCAAATTGTTCGGTTTGATATTTAAAGTTGTCTTTTTTATTCATACTTGTCTTGTTTTCCTTATTGGATTCACATCCGAATAAAATTAAGGAAACCATAACAAATGCTAAATATTTTATGTACTTCATTGAACACCGTTTTTTGTTTGATAATACAAATGAAAGTTTTTAAAATAAGCATTATTCCGTTGGTTTTCCCTTTTTCAAGATGTAAATAGTTTTGCTTGATCCTTTTATTTAACCGTTTGTATAATTTTTATAAAATTTCTCTTTTCTTTAATTCGTCATAAAGATTTTCATAATCAGTAAAATGAATTGCATCCCAACCCAGATTTTTTGCGGCTTCTGCATATTCTTTTATATCGTCGATAAATAAATGTTCTGCAGGAGGTTTTTGTGTGAATTCTTCTGCAGCTTTATAAATTTTTTCTTCCGGTTTAACGGAACCGATTTCATAAGATAAAATTAATTTATCGAAGTAGTTTATAAATTCATAATCCTGCCAGCCATATTTTCTGTGAACCGGATCTGTATTGGATAAAAGCACAAGGGTGTATTTTTCTTTAAGCTTTGGAAGCAGATCAACAACTTCTTTATTAACAGTAAAAATTTTGCTGTAAGCCTCGCAGAAGGTTTCTGCATCTACTTTATGATCAAGAACATTAAGCATTTTATTTACAAATTCATCTCCGCTTATTTCACCTCTTCCGAATTTTCTATGAATTTCATAATTGTTTTTATAATAATTCATAAAGTATTTTCCTAAACCTTTTTCTACTTTTTCCAGTCTTTCAACAGTTAAATTGTAATTAAAAGGAATAAGAACATTTCCCAAGTCGGATACAATAACGGAATATTTTCTTTTCATTTTCGATTAATATTTTTTTGAATGTTAAAAAACAAAAATAGTATAATCTTGAAGTTTATCTGCTGATCTTTATCAAAATATTATTAATAAAAGAAATGATTTTTTATTTGGGAAATATTAGCCGCAAAGTGAATAAACATTCAATTGCCATCAGCTTTAGCTGACGGATATAAGATTATAAATTAAAGCAGAAAACAATATTAAAAAATTATTCTTGCTTCTGTATTATTTATTGTTGATCTTTAATTAATCTAATCTCCCATAGTTTTCCAATTTCTGCTAAATAATTTTGCCGTGATTAGAAGGTATAAAAGAGGTGTTTTTTAAGGGTCTGTAATAAAGAATTATTGAGGGAAATATGTTTAATAGAGTTATAAATAAAATACGCTCATTTAAACATTTAATTAGTGAAAGAATATTTTATGCTTTTCTTCTTCTACCTTTCATCATTTCTTTTAGTGAAACTTACTCTCAATATTATATTGATCGGTCAAAAATTGACGAGTTGAAAGACCGTAAAGAAAAAAGCTACATTATTCCTAAATCAGAAAAAGAGAATAAGGATATTTATCTTAGATATTTTTATTCAACCGGTTATTTTTCTGATGTAAAAATCGGGTTTGATAAAGATGTATATAAAAACGGAGATCAAGTAAATTTAACTTTAAGTCGTGGATATGATAATGAAGAGAAAAGAGTAAAAGTGGTTTTCTCTGGACATTTTGCTGCAACTACAGATCAAACAAAATTAGAAAAGGATAATGATGGACCATATTATTTTTATCTTAATAAGGGAGAGAAAATAAAAATAAAATTAAATTATAATGGAACTGGAGATAATTGTTTAATAATTTATTTTGATATTTTTAATATTGATAAATCACCATATGCATATGAAGATAGAGAATATTATATAATATTTCCGAACAGTGATAAAGAGAATTTAAATGGGTTAAAAAAGCGAGAGTCAAGAAAAAGGGTTCGAAAGTTGACAGGGGGAAAAATTAAATAAGATTAATGCATTAAATTTTTAATAAGTAGTTTGTTTGAATTATAATATGTTATTTAATGTATAAATTATTGTTAATAAATTTTATTATTCTTACACAATTAATATTTCCGCAGAGTAGTATAAAAGGCTTTATCGTTGATGATCTTACAGCAGAGAATATTTCTAATGCTGTTATAGTTATTAATAATTCAAATACTTTTCTCAGTGATTCTACTGGTTTTTTTTCATTTAATATAAAAAACGGCCAATATGAATTAGAAGTACATGCAATAGGATATGTAACTAAACACTTACAAATAAATTTAATGGATAAGGATGAAAAAGAACTATTTATAAGATTGACTCCTGAACCTGTATTGATTTCAACTGTAACTGTCACCGGAGAGCAGTTTGAAAAAGAAGTAAATACAAATACTTATGAATTGAAACCCGGTGAACTCAGCAAAATTCCTCAGGTTGGCGAGCCTGATGCATTAAGAAGCATTCAAGCATTACCTGGAGTTACATCAATAAATGATTTAAGCACTTTAGTTTTTTTGCGAGGCGGTAACTTTGATGAAACTCTGATTTCATTAGATCACGTTCCGTTGTATAATCCTTATCATGTAGGAGAACTGTTTAGTATTATTAAATCCGGATGTAATTCAGCTGGAAAGGTTGTATACTTCAAATTATCCGAGTAATTACGGCGGATATTTGTCCGGTGTACTGGATTTAAAAACAAAATCCGATAACAATTTTAACGGAACAGTTTCTCTAAGTTTATTATCATCAAAGTTATATACAAATATCCCGATAAAGAACAGCAATCTTACTATTGCTGCTCGACGAACTTATTTTGATCTTCTTTCAAAAATATCAAACGCCAATTTCCCCTATCATTTTTATGATTTATACGGTAAATACAGAATTAACTTAAGTGATAAGAATCTATTTGAAATAAGTTCTTTATATACACAGGATTCTTATGATATTTTTACAGATAAAGAATATAAAAAGTTAGACGGAAGCAAAGATCCGGCTTGGGGTAATTTTTTGTTGAGCACTAAATATTCTCACTTCTTTAACAATGAAAACCATTTTAATATAAATTTATACCTGTCCAAAGCTGAACTGAATTCGGATGCCTCTGCACAATATTTAGTGAACCAGGATGGTACGATTTTAAATTCTGCGAGCACTGATTCAATCAATAGTCTCTTTATAAACAACAGCATAATAGAATATGGAATTAAAACTACACTTAATTTTCAATTTACCGGACAAAAAGTAATTACCGGAGTTGAGATTAAAAAAATTAAACTAAAAAATTCCTGGAATGTTAAAGAAAATGATCTTTCGGGTTTATTAAAATATCCATTGCAGGAAGTGTTTTTTGATTTTGCACCTAACCCTTATTCATCAACTGATAATTTATCTGAATACAGTTTTTACCTGCTTGATAAAATTCAATTAACTAAAAAAGTTGAATTAACTCCCGGAACCCGGACTACTTATATACGAAAGTTAAATTATACATTTTTTACACCATTTATTTTAATTAATTACGGCTTTGATAAAAGCACTAAATTGAAATTCAGCTACGGTAAGTATTATCAATATTTATACACAATTAAAGATCAGCAGCATGAAGAACTTTATGCACCTTTCTCATCTTATTTTATAACCTCAAATGCAGCCGAAGCAGAATTCTCACACCACTTTACTGTTGGTTGCGAACTTCAGGATATATTACCGGGAATTAATCTTAATGTAGAATCATATTATAAATTAAGAAAGAACTTGCCTTCTTCTTATGCAATAGATAAAAGCATTCATTTAGAGAATGGCTATGCAGCAGGTTTGGAAATATTGATAAGAAAAGAACATGGCAATTTCAACGGATGGATTTCTTATTCATATTCCAGGTCTGTAAAAAGCAGTGAGCTTTATACATATTATGCAAATTACGACAGACCGAATAATCTCAAATTTCTTTTAAACTTTCAGCTTGGCGACAATTGGACAATCAGCGGATTCTGGATTTATTCAAGCGGTTTAACTGCAACGCCTGTAATAGGCAGGTATCTGCGCGGAAATGATTATCAAAATAATAACTTTGGCTATCCACCTACCGTGGGATATGAAGGAAGAGCTTGGGGTCTAATAGATGGCAGGAAAAATTCTACAAGACTAAGTGATTTCACAAGACTGGATTTAGGAGTAACCGGCAATTTTTTATGGAACAGGCTCTTGATAAAGCCATATTTGCAAATATTAAATGTCTACAATAGTTTTAACCCATATTTTTATAGTGCTAGTGCTAATGATAAAAGTGAAAAAGAAGGCGAAAAAAGAGGTTCATTTGTAATACCAACAATAGGAGTAACGGTTGAATTCTAAGATTAAAATAATTGTTTTATTATCATTTACCTCTGTAGTAATATTTAATTGTTGTACAAATCTAAATGATCCCGGTACGCCTGAATACAAATACAGCTTACTTTTTAATCTTAGTAAAAACTCCGATAAACAAAAAATATATATTTACAACATTTCAAGCCTTGAAGATTATCAGTATGGATATTTGAAAGAGTATGATAAATATTTCAAAACCGGTGCTGAGATTACCCTGGAATCAAATGGAATAATCTATTCCAATTTTCATGTTGAAACAGACACACAGGGTGTTAGATACTATACTAGCGATAATATTGTTATTAACATTGGACTGGAATATAAGTTAAATGTAAATATAAATGGATACATAATTAAAGGGATAACTAAAGTACCTGGAGATTTTAATATTATTTCACCGGCTGAGAATCAGGTAATACATTACACAAATAATCAATTAAATATAAATTATAAATGGAATCAAAGCAGCAATGCATCCATATATTTATTAAATGTTATTACCCATTTACATACAACGGAATTCAAATAGATTATGACTATTATTTGATCAAACAGTTTCAGATACAACATATAAATTTAATAGTTATTATAAACCTGTGGATACCTTATATACAACAATAGTTGCTTACGACATTAATTATTATAATCATATTTATAGTGGAATAGGAAGTTCTGGCATTCATGGAGCGTATGGATATTTTGGTTCTTCGGTTAGTAAACAAATTAAAGTTATTATCAGATAATAATCACCGATTTCAATTGCCATCAGCTTTAGCTGACGGATATAAGAAAGGAAACAAAAACGGCTTTAGCCGCATTTAGAAAATTGTTTGAAGTATAACTATAATAAATGTCAGAAGTTTATTTTAAAATGAAATCTAAAAATTCTTAATTTTCATTTTCCGGTTCAAATTCCCTGTCAATTAACCCGGTATTTATTTGAATAGAACTCACTCTGAAATCCAAAGTTTGGTTTGCAACGGTTTCTTTTATTCTGAATGGATATTTAACTCCGTCAACATCTCTGAAATCATATAAATAAGTATCCTGTATAAAAGTGCCCTGCATACTAGTTACATATTTGGATTCTTTTAATTTTAATCCTGTTTCAGTATCGTAATATTGATACCATGGCGAACCGGAAGGCAGATCCAACTCAACTTTATACGCATCTTTTCCGTTTACTTTTTCAATGCCTAAAAGTTTTGTTGTAATTTTAAAATGATCAAGATCGAGAATTAAATTCATGGTAGCTTCATATTTTAACTTTTCCAATTCCGAACCGGTAATATCTATAGTTTTTTCACCGACAATAATTTTTCCTTCTTTCCCGTTAAAATATAGTTTTTGATCCATTGCTCCGGCTTTTATAACCTGCTTTAGTTTATTTGGAACTTTCTGGTAAATGATCATTGTAACATTCACGCCCTGAACTTTTCCTCTCATTATTGTTACCCTGTCATTCACGCTTCTTAAATTTTTTCTGCCTCCGATTGAATCTATATAAGTTTGAATAACTTCTTTTGCAGTTAATCCTTTTGGCGCTGGTAAAATTGTAGAGTCAACATTTAATTGATCATTTTTAATAACAGTTGTATCGTTTTTTGTCCCGGTTGAATCCTGAAAAAAAGAATTTTCCGCATATAGATTAAAAAATGACAGTAAGAATACGATAATTAAATAAGAGAAAAGTTTTGATTTCATTTTAGTTCCTGCGTAATTTTCAATTAATTACAGTTTAATATAATTATTATACTTTTCTTTATGAATATTTTTAAGAATATTCTGTTAAATTTTTGCAAAATTAAGTGACCTGCTGGGTTGTTAAATTATCTATAATATTTTAGCTTTTGTATACAACAAAAATAATTTTATATAAATAAACCGATGCATAAAATATTTCTCGTAGGAGCGGGGAAAACCTCAACGTATTTAATTGAATATCTTCTAAATCACGCAGAAAAAGAAAACTTGTTTTTAACTGTCGGAGATTATTATTTAGAAGCAGCCGAACAAAAAGTTAAAAATCATCCCCGCAGTAAAGCGATAAGGTTCGACGTTAACGATAAAAAACAAAGAGAATTAGAAATTTCAAAAGCAGATCTTGTAATTTCATTCCTTCCGCCTACAATGCATTTGAATGTTGCAAAAGACTGTGTAAAATTTAAATCCCATTTGGTAACCGCGTCTTATGTTTCTTCTGAAATGAAAGAACTAAATGATAAAGTTAAAAAAGCAGATTTAATCTTTTTGAATGAAATGGGTTTAGATCCGGGTATCGATCATATGGATGCAGTTAGATTAATTACAAAGATAAAAAGCGAAGGCGGAAATATAATTTCGTTTAAATCATTCGGCAGCGGATTAATTACTCCCGAAAGTAAACAGAATCCCTGGAAATATAAATTTACCTGGAGTCCGGTGAATGTTGTTTTAGCCGGTCAGCATGGTGCAAAATATATTGAAGATTCAAACTTAAAAATGGTTCCTTACAGCAGAATTTTTATGGATCCGAAGAAAATTAAAATTCCCGGTTTAGGTGAATTTGAAGCTTATCCGAATAGGGATTCTATACATTACCAGGAAATTTACGGATTGCAAGATATTCCGAATTTTTACAGAGCTACTTTAAGAAATATCGGTTATTCAAAAGCATGGAATTTATTAATTAAAATCGGTTTAACTGATGATTCATATAAAATTGAAGATTCCGAAGATTTAACTTACCGCGACTGGGTTTTATCATATCTTCCTAACAGAAACGGTAAAGCTCCGGCGGAAGCACTTGCAGAATTTTTAGAAATTCCAAGCGAAGGGACATTAATGAAAAAATTATTGTGGCTGGGAATTTTAAGTGACGAGAAAATACATTTAAATAATGCTTCGCCTGCGGAAATCCTATTAAATATTCTGGAAAAAAAGTGGAGATTTAATGAAAAAGATAAGGATATGGTAATTCTCCAAACGGAAATAGAATATGAATTGGATGATAAAATCAAAAAAGTAACTTCAACAATGGTTGTAACGGGAAAAGATCATAATCATACTGCTATGGCAAAAACTGTTGGTCTGCCGGTTGCAATTGGAGTAAAATATATTTTAAATAACCGGATAAGTGAAAGGGGAATTGTTATTCCTATACATAAAGAAATTTATGAACCTGCATTAAAAGAATTGAGCAGAAATAATATAAAATTTGAAGAAACTGTAACCGAAGTGAAACCGAAAAAAAGAAATGCAGTTTAATTAATTTTAACTCTTTCTAATTTTATTAGTAAAAAACCATTAAGCAATTAAAAAATTTTATCATCACTCAACTAACCATTGACAATTAACAATTTTCTCCATTTCCCATCTTCCATTTCCCATTTTACATTTATTCCCCAACCTTCAACTTGAATAACTTATATAACTCTTCATATAAAAATATTCATCGGTAAATTCACCTTTCCATAAAATCACAGCTCTTTTTATTTCCGGCGGCAAACCGGATTCTTCCAAAGAACCTTTATAATTTGCTTTTATAATTGCATTTAAAAGTGGGGAAAGATCATCACAAAATTGTCTTGATGCATCTTCCGAAAATTCGCACGGAAGATTTGTAACTGCCATTACAGCAACACCTTCACCTTCAAATCCGTCTCTAATTGTTTCACTTAAAGGATTATAAATATAAACCGGGTTGTCAATCCAGGTTTCTTTGGAAAATTCAATTGAACCGTTCGGATCGCAGGTAATATCTCCAATTGCAATTAAAGTTTTATTTTTACTGAAAATATCTTTCATTAATACATTAGTTAAACTTCTTGGAAATTTCGGCATCCATAAAATACAGTTCATTAATAAAGTTGTGTATGTAAGTATTTTATCCAGATTTGATTCATACAAATGCGGATTATGCAGATAATGCTGTTTTCTTTCTGTATAAGTTAATTTTTTATGCTCGGAGATATTTATAGCTTCTCCGGCGATTGGTCTGTACATTTCCGTAATTCTTAAAATTAGTTTGTATACTTTTTTTCTTGAACCGTTTTTATAAACTTCTTCTAATTGATCTAATTTTATTTCTTCAACAGGAAGAAGATCATAAATTTCCTGTGCGCCGTGACTTGTTTTTCCTTTTCCTAAAAAAACCGTAATAACCGGAGGAATATTTTGCGGGGTTCCTTTCTTTTTTATTTCTTCTCCGGCTTTACTTATAATATTTTTTATCTCCTGCAGATCTTCACCTTCAATTGCCTGGGGAATTTTTTCAAAAGGATTTTTGATTCCTTTTATTTTCAATCTTTGTCCCAAAGTCCATAAAGTATCAACCATTCCGGCATAACCGGCATTGTAAGTAAAGGCATTTATCAAACGATGATGATTTTCATCTCTGATTAATTCGTAATCGATTATAGTAGTTTCTTTATTTACAAAATCTTTCAACATGTCACGGTTTTTAATTTGTCCTTTGTGAGTATGCGAAAAAAGATAATACGCTTTTCGCGGCAAAATTCTTTTAACCGGAATTTCTTTTAATCCGAAAATTATATTACAGCCGGAAAGATCTTCGGAAATTACTGCTCCTGCTTTTTTATATTTTTCATCAGGGAAAGCTCTTTTAATTTCCCCGGTCTTTAGGATTTTTTGAAGGCTGTACAATTAATTTAAATCCTGAAGCAACCATTTCTTTAGCTTTATCAGGAGTAATCGCAACGCGCCGTTCTCCTTTTTTACTTAATGATTCTCTCAGTATTCCGATTGTGTTTTTCATTGTTACTCAGATTTATCGACAATTAGACATTTATACAAAATTTAGATACCAATATAAAAATTGAAGGAAGAAAATAAGAATTTTAGCTTTTTCAAGTGATTTTGCACTCTCCATTTATCTCAAAAAATATCCATTTATTAGCAGTTTTCGATAGGAAGTGTAATTAAATTTCAGGTCTTTTACTTTTTCGTTATTATTGAACAACAAATTTCCATTTTTTCAAAAATTTCAGTATTAAATGAAAACAATTTTCTCTTTTATCTTTTTTATTCTGTTCTTATTAAATGCCTCAGCTCAAAATTATTTTGTTCACGGAAATGTTGTTGATAACAAAACCGGGGAGCCTTTAGCTTTTGCAAATATCAGAGTTGATGGAACAACTTACGGAACTTCTGCAAATAAAAACGGCAAGTTCGAATTAAAATTGAAAAAGAATTCATACAAACTTATAACGTCTTTCATTGGTTATGTATCCGATACGATATCAATTAATCTAAATAATAACATCAGCGGAATAAATTTTAGGTTAAATAAAACCAGTATAAATTTGCCGGAAGTTACAGTGCTACCGGGAAGAAATCCAGCCTTGGCAATTATTGAAAAAGCAATAGAAGAAAAAAACAAAAGAAACAAAAAACTTTTAAGTTATGAATACGAAGCTTATACAAAAGGAATTATTAGAACTCAAAATGATATTCAAGCCGGAAAAAACAGCATTGGAATTGGTGTTGGTGTAAACGATACAGCCAAATTAAAAATAAACGGAATTCTGGAAAATGTGAGCAAAGGTTATTTTGAAAAACCGAATCAGCATAAAGAAATAATTTTAGCAAGGAAACAAACGGCAAACTTTCCGCCTTCTATAAATATTTTAACAGGAGGAAGATTAATACAAAACTTTTATGAAAACGATATAAACTTTTTAGGAACCGATCTTCCCGGACCTTTATCCGACGATGCTCTTGATTATTATGATTACTTCCTGCAGAAAACTCTGGCTATAAATGATAAAACTGTTTATCAAATTTATATTTCTCCTCTAGATAAAGCCGATCCTGGTTTTATCGGCGATATTTATATCACTTCTCCGGATTATGCATTAATAAAAGTTGATCTTAATTTAAACAGGGCCGCAAATGTCGGCGGAATTTTCGATACAATAAATGTTTTTCAGCAGTTCTCTATGTTCAGCGATTCCATTTACATGCCGGTTGATTATCATCTTTTTGCCGATGCAAATTATTTAAATATTGCAAGGTTTGGATTTGAGCTGAGCACAGTTTTATATGATTATAAAATAAATCCAAAACTGAACAATGATATTTTCAATAAAGCGATAATTACAGTAGTTCCTCAAGCAGATGAAAAAGATTCAACATTTTGGAAGAACACCACAACAATTCCAAATACAAAAGAAGAAACCAAAGCTTATAAAAGAATTGACAGCCTGGAAAATGTACCGCAGACATTCTGGGATAGATTTTCCTGGCTTTCCACACGAATAAATTTTTCCGATAACTTTGCCGTAAGTGCGCCGCTCGCAATGTATCATTTTAATAGTATTGAAGGAAGTGCTCTAGATTTCGGTTTATTTTTGGATGATGCTTTTAAAGAAAGATTAAATTCGTCTTTACAGTTTTCTTATGGTTTTTCTGATAAAAGATTTAAAACAGATTTTAATACCGATTATCTGTTTGGTGATTACCGAACTTATAAATTGAGTTTAAATGCATTTAATAAAATAAATGTTCTATTCGGTTCTTCAGAAAATTATAACGAATTAACGGCAACTGTTTTAGCACTCGTTTCCAAATATGAATTCCGGGATTATTATTATTCAAAAGGATTTAACTTTGAAGCAAGCGGAGAAGTATTTCCAATTTTAAATTTATCTGCGGGATTTTCAAATCATACAGACAACAATGCATATAACAATACAGAATTTTCTTTCTTTGCAAAGGATAAAAAATTCAGAGTTAATTCAAAAATTTATGAAACAAGAATAAATGCAGTTAATGTAGGTTTTAAATTAGACTTCAGAGATTACATTGAAGACGGTCTTTACAGAAGAAGAACATCGCTCGGAAAATCTTATGTTATTTTTGAAGGAAATGTTGAAAACTCATCTAAAGCATTTTTAAAAAGCGGCATTGATTATACAACTTATGAATTAAAAACAAGAGGACATTTAAATACATTCAGATCCTCATCGTTGAACTTTAGAATATTCGGTAAATATTCTACGGGAAAAATTCCTTACCAGATGCTTTATGCAATTCCGGGAAATATTGATTATTTAATGCAGAATTACACTTTCCGTACTTTGAATGTAAATGAAATGCTTGGTGATAGAGTACTTACGCTTAACCTGGAGCACAACTGGAGTGATGAATTATTCAGATTTTTGGGCGTGCCGGGATTAAAAGATTGGGAGATTCAACTTAACACTTTCTTTAATGCAGCTTATACGGATTTCAGCAGAGGAACAAAATTAATTTCACCGGTTAAGTTGAATGAATTTAAACATCCGTTTTACGAAATAGGCTTTGGTTTAGGACAGGTTTTAATTCCGCTTCAAATTGAATTTGCTTGGAAGTTAAATTATAGAGGACATAATAATTTTAGAATAGGAATAAACACTTTTATATATTAAGAGTTTTTCTCTCCCCATCATAAAGAGTGCGGAGTTTTATTAAGCTCCGCATTTTTTTAAATTCTATTTTGATTATTATGATTTTTGCTTCTAATAAATATTACAAATAAAAACTTAATTAAAGATGAAAATTATATTTATAATAATATTAGCTGCCGGACTATCATATTCTCAGATCTAATGGAACAATCACCGGAAAAATAATGGATGCTGATTCTAAGGAAATTTTGATAGGTGCAAACATTTTAATCAACGGAACAAACTCCGGTGCAGCGACAGATGAAAATGGAATCTTATACAATTAAAAATTTATCTGTAGGGACTTATTCTGTCAGAGTTTCGTACATCGGTTATATTACCAAAACAGTTTCTGATGTAGTTGTTAAAACGGGAAGGCCGACAATTTTAAATGTAGAACTAAAACCTCAGGTTTTACAAACTAATGAAGTTGTTGTCACTTCCGGATACTTTTCTGATAATCAAAGAACGCTTCCCAGCGTAATAGGTCTTACCAAGGAAGAAATAAGAAGATATCCAGGCGGTTTTGAAGACGTTGTAAGAACAGTTTCTACTTTGCCGGGAGTTGCAATAAACACCTCAGGCGGCAGAAACGACTTGCTTGTAAGAGGCGGAGGTCCCTCGGAAAATCTTTATGTAATAAATAATATAGAAGTTCCGAATATTAATCATTTCGGTTCGCAGGGTTTAAGCAGCGGAAGTTTAAGTTTTATAAATCTGGATTTTGTTGAAAATGTAAATTTTTCAACAGGGGGTTTTGGAGCACAGTACGGCGATAAAATGTCTTCCGTTTTATCTTTGAAAATGGCGCAGGGAAGGAGCGACAGAATAGGAGCTAAAGGATTAATTTCTGCAACTCAATATGGTTTTGATGTTGAAGGACCGGTAACCGGCAACGGTAATTTTATATTCTCGGCAAGAAAAAGTTATCTCGATTTAATTTTTAAAGCTGCAGGATTAGCGTTTATTCCTGTTTATACGGATTATAATTTTATTTTTAATTATGATCTTGATAAAAATGATAGATTGTTTGTAATTGGTTTAGCCGCAGTTGACAATGTTGACAGGAATTTGAGCTCACTCAAAGAAAGAATACAAAATGAAAGTCTTTTGGACAACACACAAAATCAATATATAACTGGAGTTAATTACAGAAGAATTCATAAAAACGGGTATTCGGATCTCACTTTAAATGCGAATATTTATAAGTATAAATTCAGTCAGATTGATAGGAATAATGTAAAATATTTTAGCAGCAACGCCGATGAAGTTGAGTATGGAATTAAAGCACAAAGATTTATGAGTCTTGGAAAAAATGTGAATATAGTTTTTGGTGCATTAGCAAAATTGAAACAAAATAAAAACTTCACTGCTTTTGCAGATACAATTTATAACAGCAGCGGACAAAGAATCGCAATTAACGATTTATCAATTCCGCAGAGAACAGATGTAAATCTATGGAATAAAAAATTTGCTGCATTTTTAGAAAACGAAATTAATCTAACCGGAAATATATATTTAAATCTTGGGGTTAGAAGCGATTATTATACTTCGTTGAATAAATCATTTTATATCGCTCCAAGATTAACTATACAGTATAAACTGAATGAAAAAAATTCTTTAAAGTTTAGTTACGGAACTTATTATCAATCACCTTCGGAAGTCTGGCTTGTAAATGATTTTAACAGAAATCTTAAAGCTTTAAGAAACGATATGTTTATTGTTGGATACGATTATTTAATTCAAAAAGATCTAAGATTAACCGTAGAATCATATCTTAAAAATTATAAAAATCTGCCGACAGGAATTGTCCCGGGAGTTACCGATTATTTAGTGATTTCAAATATCGGCGGAACTTTCGGCGGGAGACAGGATGATTTTCAATCGTTTGGATATTTTGATCTTGTCTCTTCTGCGACCGGCAAAGCTTACGGAGCAGAAATAAATATTCAGAAAAAATATTCCGATATTCCTTTTTACGGACAGGCCAGTTTAAGTTATGGCAAAAGTGAATTAACTGCATTTAACGGAAAAACTTATCCTAATCAATTCGATCAAAGATTTATTTTTAATTTATACGCCGGTTATAAAATTAATGAAGATTGGGAAGTCAGCGGGAAATTCAGATATTTTACCGGTGTTCCTTATACGCCGATTTATAAACCTTCGGAAAATCCTGTTAATCCGGGATTAATAAAAAATGTTCCGGCTGAATATTTAACAGCAAGACTGCAACCTGCTCATCATTTGGATTTAAGGGTTGATAGGTATTTCTATTTCAGCAGCTGGACACTAACTGTTTTTGTCGATGTTCAGAATGTTTATAATTATAAAATTCCTCAAAAGCCGCAGTATGATTTCTGGAAAGATGAAATTATTAATTCCGGTCAGATTGGAGTTCTTCCTTCAATTGGTGTAAGTGCGGAGTTTTGAATAAAAATTTTTTTACTCACTTACTTCATAACCTAAAGTAAATAAATATCTTGTTGTGAATCCGAATATTGTCTCTCCGTTTAATCCAAAAACAGAATAAATCCCGGGAGAGAAATTTCCTATTTTTATTATACCCGGATAAATATCTGCCAGACAGAAATACTCTTTAACTCCGCTGAAAACTAAAGAAGCTAACAAAGAATTATTCCTATCGTAAAAAACACCAAAGTGCCAGCTTGTTTCAATAGTTCTTTGTCTGAATTGCGGATCTACATCAACTAAATGTTTGCTGCGGAAGCCAAATCCTGCAGAAAAAGAATCAGTTTCGTTTAATTTTTTTGAAAGTCCTATAAGTGCTCCCATTCCGTATCTGTAGAATAATGAATAATCATCAGAAAAGGGGAGTTTCCATTTCATTGCAAAATATTGTCCGGCATTTACTCTGCCGTTGGGAAGCGTGATTGAAGCCTGTAAAGACCAATCGGATAAATTTAATTCTTTACTGAAAAATTCGTTTATGGAATCGAAACTGAATAATACAATTCCACCTAAATCAAAAATATAAATATCCGAAACCTCATCAACGCTGTAGCCTTCATGAGGCCCGGTTTCCAATACCTCATTAAACAAATGCTGACTCATTAAAGTGACTGCGGAGAAAAGCCAGGGAACAGGGAAATCCCTCATTGCATACCATTCCTTCATTTTAGTATACAGCATTCCGCCCCCTATTAAATGCTGCTGGTAATTTGGAATCCACTGCATAGTATTTTTTGTAAAACTAATTGGCAGAAATTCTGTGCGTAAAAATTTAGACCAGCCGTATCTATTAATTCTATCGAAAGGATCACCTAAATTATGAAGAACCTGATTTAACATTTCACCGTAATGAGGATCGCCAATTCTGTTGGAAACAGATTGAAGCTGTGTAATATCATATCCGCCGTTAATAAAAAGAGAAACAGGATTAAATAGAGCTTCGCTTCCGTAAGGTTTGTTTGTGTAGAAGTAATTTTCCTGAGAGAATGATTTAAGATTAAATAAAAAGATAAATGCAAAAGCAGGCAAAAAAATTTTTTTTATAAAATGGAAAAACCCTTTATAATACATGTCTTTTAATTTGAAGTGTAAACTTTTCTAATTTATTTAAAAAAGAAAAGCGCTCACAAAAGAGCGCTTCGAGAAATGCAAGTTCTCCGAATATTTATTAAACTTTCGGTTTTGCTTCGCTTACAATAATATTGCGGCCTTTTAATTCCGCTCCATTAAGTGCTTGAATTGCTTTACTTGCTTCAGATTCGCTTTGCATTTCCACAAAGCCAAACCCTCTCGACCTACCGGTCTGACGATCGGTAATAACTTTGGCAGAAACCACTGTTCCATGAGGCTCAAAAGCTGCCTTTAATGTCTCATCGTTTACTGCCCAGGGAAGACTCCCTACGAACAATTTGGTACTCACTAACTTACCTCTAAAAAATAATTAAAGAAAACATACGGTTTTTTTAAACCGCTTGGAAAAATACCATAAAAAACCAAAAAAACAAAATTAATTTATATGGGAAATGGCTTTTATAGCTTAAAAATGAACTTTTATTCAATTTATAACATTATTTTAACAGCAAAAAGATTCGTTTTTAGTGAATTTTGAAGTGTTTATTAAAATTAACTGAGCAGTATATCCAATGCATCCATAATATTTTCAACCGGGTTAATTTTTATTGATTCAGATTTTTTAACATGCTTCATGTTATTTTTAGGAATAATCACCTTTTTGAATCCAAGTTTTTCTGCTTCCTGAATTCTTTTTTCTATTTGGTTTATACTTCTTATTTCACCGCCTAGACCAACTTCTCCGATTACGACAATATTATTATCAATTATTTTATCTGTTAAGCTTGAAGCAATACTGCAGCAGACTGCGAGATCGATTGCCGGTTCTATTATTTTTACACCGCCGGCAATATTAACAAAAACATTATTTGCGGAAACTCTATAGTTGGCTCTTTTTTCTAAAACAGCTAAAAGAATTGATAGTCTTCTTTGATCAAATCCGGTTGTAACTCTTTGAGGATAACCGTAGTTTGATGGAGTTACTAAAGCCTGCACTTCAATTAATAAAGGTCTTGTTCCTTCCATGCTGGATGCAACAACCGATCCGGGAATTTCTTTCTCTCTTTCGCTTAAAAATAGTTCACTTGGATTTTTTACCTCGGTTAAACCTTCTGCATGCATTTCAAATATTCCGATTTCATTTGTTGAACCGAAACGGTTTTTCTGTGCTCTTAAAATTCTAAATGTATGATTTGATTCTCCTTCAAATTGAATTACAGTATCAACAATATGTTCTAAAATTTTCGGACCTGCAATGTAGCCTTCCTTTGTTACGTGTCCGATTATAATTACACAAAAATGATTTTTCTTTGCTTCTTCCATTAATAAAGAAGTGCATTCTCTTATTTGTGTAATCGTACCGGGTGAATTATCTAATTCTCCTCTATACATAGTCTGAATGGAATCTATAACAACAACAGATGGAGAGATTTCTTTAACGGCTTTCATTATCGGGGAAAGATCAGTTTCGGGAAGAACATAAAAATTATCTGATTTAATTTTTAATCTGGATGATCTGAGTTTAATTTGTTTTGAAGATTCTTCACCGGTTACATAAAGAACATCGTCTTTAATGTTTGCGGCAGCCTGCATTGCTAAAGTAGATTTTCCTATTCCAGGATCACCGCCTAATAATATTACTGATCCGGGCATTAATCCTCCGCCCAGAACTCTGTCAAATTCTCCAATTCCTGTTTTTATTCTTTCTTCTTCATTTGCGGAAATTTCCGAAATTTTACTTACGTTAACTTTTCCTTTAAAAGATGAAGTCGACTTGTGTTTATTTGTCTCTATTATTTCTTCTGTAAATGAATTCCAGCTATCGCACTCCGGACATTTACCAATCCACTTTAAAGATTCATAACCGCAATTGGAACAGACATATTTAATTTTTGTTTTCATTTAATTAAATTTTTTATGTAATTAACCAAATTGATTCTCAGTGTTCTTAGTGTCTAAGTGGTAAAGAAAAAAGTCTATAAAAACGATTTAATTACTTCTTCAACTTTACTTAAAGCAAGATCAATTTTCCCGGTTTCTTTTCCTCCTGCAGTTGCGAAATGCGGCCTTCCGCCGCCGCCGCCGCCGACTAACTTTGCTAATTCTCCTACAATTTTTCCCGCGCTAAATATTTTTTCTTTTACAATATCATCAGTTATAGCGCAGACAATTCCAACTTTTCCTTCAATCTCGGCAATTAAAATTCCTACAGAATTTTTAGTTTTACTTCTGATTTCATCGCCGAAAGATTTTAATTCATCCATATTTTCTGCAGAAACTTTTGCTTTGTAAATATGAATTCCATTAATTTCAGTAAGAAGGTTTACTTAAAATTGAATCAAGCTGACCGAGTTTATCTTTAATTTTTAATTCAGAAATTTCTTTTTCTAACTTTTTCTTTTCTTCTAAAATTTCAGCTATTTTATCTTCCGATTGTTTAATTTTCTCCAGTTGAGAATTTATATAATTTTCAACTCCTGCACCTGTAACTGCTTCAATCCTTCTTACTCCGCTTGAGATGGAAGATTCGCTGATAATTTTAAATAAACCAATTTGCGATGAATTCTGAACATGTGTACCGCCGCAGAATTCCATTGTAAAGTCGCCGAATTGAACAACATTTACAAAGTCGCCGTATTTATCGCCAAAGAACATTAAAGCGCCCATTTTCTTTGCTTCATCAAAAGGGACATTTTTATGATGATGCAGCTGAAGATTTCTTCTAAGCTGTTCATTTACAAGAGCTTCGATTTCTTTTATTTCTTCCTCGCTAAGTTTGGAAAAATGTGTAAAGTCAAATCTTAATCTATCCGGCCCGACATAAGAACCGGCTTGATGAACATGAGTTCCTAGAACTTTTCTTAAAACTGCATGAAGAAAATGTGTTGCTGAATGATTTCTCATAATATCCCATCGGCGTTCTTCATCGACTTTTGCAATAACCGGCAAACCAGGTTTTATTAAAATTCCGTCTTCTTCATTTATAATGTGAATTGTGCGGTTTTCAATTTTAGTAACATCAATTACTTCCAATGGTCTTGTTTGAACAATTAAATTTCCAAGGTCATCAATTTGTCCGCCGGCTTCAACATAAAATGGAGTTTTATCAAGAATTACCAAACCATTTCCATTTTCTTTTTTATATCCGGTAACTTTAGCTTTAGAAGTAAGTTCATCATATCCGGTAAATTTTTGATCATTTTGTTTAAGCATTTCAAATGAATTAAGATCACTCAAATTTATATTAACGGAAGCAAATTTTTCTTTGGAAGCTTCTCTTCCTCTCTGTTTTTGTTCTTCCATTAATTTGTTAAAGCCGTCTTCATCAATTTTAAAACCTTTTTCCTGTGCCATAACATTTGTTAAGTCAACCGGGAATCCGTAAGTATCGTAAAGTTTAAATAATTCTTCTCCGGGAATTGTTTTAATTTTTGAAGCGGATAATCCTTTTATTAAATCTTCAAAAAGATCAATTCCTTTATCTAAAGTTGTATTAAAACTTTCTTCTTCCGATTTAATTACTTTTTTAATGTAATTTTGTTTTTCAACTATTTCCGGGAAAACATCTCCCATAGTTTTAACAAGAACATCTACAAGTTTATACAAGTAAGGTTCATGCAGATTTAATTTTCTTCCATAGCGAGCGGCTCTTCTTAAAATTCTTCTTAAAACATAACCTCTTCCTTCGTTGCCCGGAACAGCTCCGTCTGCAATTGCAAATGTTAATGCACGTATATGATCGGAAATAACTCGCATCGGAATTTTATCTTCTTCTTTCTCGTATTTAACTTTAGATATATTTGCAATTTCATTTATTAAAGGAGTAAAAACATCGGTATCATAATTTGAATTTTTCTTTTGAAGAACAGCGCAAACACGTTCGAAGCCCATTCCGGTATCTACATGTTTTAAAGGAAGATCATGCAGCTTTCCGTTTTCATCTCTATTATATTGAATAAATACAAGATTCCAGATTTCAATACATTCCGCAGTTCCGGCATTTACATATTTGGGATTTTCATAATCATCAGAAAGATTTATATGAATTTCCGAACATGGTCCGCACGGACCTGTATCACCCATTTCCCAGAAGTTATCTTTTTCATCAAATTTTAAAATGTGTTTGGGGTTTATATCTGTTTTGGATTTCCATAATTCAAAAGCTTCTTCATCTGATCTGTAAACCGTCGCCCACAATCTTTCTTTTGGAAGTTTCCAAACTTTTGTTAAAAGTTCCCATGCCCATTCAATTGCTTCGGGTTTATAGTAATCGCCAAATGACCAGTTGCCGAGCATTTCAAAAAAAGTATGATGATAAGTATCTCTGCCGACCTCTTCGAGATCGTTATGTTTTCCGCTTACACGAATACATTTTTGTGTATCTGCAGCTCTTTTATATTCTCTGGTTCCGTTTCCTAAAAAAACATCTTTAAATTGATTCATCCCTGCATTTGTAAAAAGTAAAGTCGGATCATCAAACGGAACAACCGGTGAACTCGGTACAATTCTGTGTTCTTTTTCCTTAAAAAAATCTAAAAATTGCTTTCTTATTTCTTGTGATGTCATGATTTCCTTGAACTTTCTTAATAGAATGCAAAAATAATAAAATTGAAGCTAAGCTTAAATATAATGAATCATTCATTATTGCAAATAACTGCATTTAAATTGGATTCATTTAACAATATAAATTAATTGATTTTTAGTCTTCTTAGACTTAGTTTTGTAGTAAACATAAGACAAAAACATTTATCGGGTTCCCTTGTCTATATATACTTCCACATCTGATTTTGAACTTCTCCAAAAAGTTGCGGAATATGATTCCAAAGCACTTGAAGAATTATATGACCGTTATTCTTCATTATTGTACACATTAATAAAAAGTATTGTTAAAGAAGAAGAAACTTCGGAAGAGATATTATCCGATGTTTTCGTAATCATCTGGGGAAAAATTTATAAATATGATTTTTCCAATAAAAATGTTTACACCTGGCTGATCACATTAGCTCACAATAAAGCTGTTGATGCGCTGCGCAGAAGCAGGGGAGAATTGGGAATTCAAGAATATTCCGATGAATATGAAAATGATTTTATTATTCCCAAATTAAGTATTGACTCCAAACCGGTTGAGTTAAATGATGCTTTAAATATGAAGCAGGAATTTGATACAGCTTTAAATAATTTAACAGATGCTCAAAAATACGTAATTCAGCTAGCGTATTATGAAGGTTTAAGTGAAAAACAAATTGCAGAAAAATTAAAAATTCCTCTGCCGACTGTGAAATCAAAAATAAAAATTGCTTTGAGTAATTTAAAAGATAATCTCTTTAAAGAGGAAGCATAAAATGGAAAATGATCAATTGAAAGATCTTATTTATGCTTATGCTTTAGGTTGTCTTGATGAAGACAATAAAGTTAAATTAATAGAACATTTTAACTCTGTTGAATCTATTGAATGGGAAGAATTAGGACAGCTTCAAAATTTAACTTCTTTGCTTCCGCTTCTTTTGGAAAGTGAAAATCCCGGAATTCAATTAAAAGATAAAATAGCAAGAAAGTTTTATGAACTGAGAGAAGAAATAAAAAGCAGAAGACAAGCGGAGAAAAAACCTTCCGAAGAAAAAATTGAAGAAGAATTACTTTCTGAAGAACAACCAACAGTTGAAGAATTACCTGAAACCGAATCTTTAGAAGAAGAACTGAAAATCCCTCCTCAGGAAGTTCCGCCTCAGCCGCCGGTTGAAGATATCCCAAATTTAGATGAAAATGAATATTTGGAAATTCAGGAGCCTGCTAAATTTAGTATGGATGATTTTGATAAAGATAATATTGAAATCGAAGAAGTTGAGGAAGAAACCAAAATTCAAGAACCGGAAGTATCTGAAAATTTGGGAATAGAATCTCTCGAAGATAAAGAAGAGACTGAAGTTGATGAAAAGGGTCTTGAAGAAGTTGAAGGTTTTGTAAAAGATGAAGATGAAAATATTATAGAAATTGATGAATCAGATAAAATGGAAAAAGAAATTCCCGATGAATTGGAAGAAAATATTAATGAGGATAAAACAGAGGAAGCTGAAGAAGAAACCGAAATTGTTGAAAATAAAAAACCTGATTTGCCTAAATCTAAATCAGATAGGTTTGAAGTCATAACACCTTCGGAATTTATGGAAGACGAAGAAGATTTTTCCGATATACAACTAACGGAAGAACCGATTGAAGAAGAAAAATCAGCTGAAGTATTAAATGAATCTGAAACTATCAAGAAAGAGGAAGAAACCGAAAAAGAACCTGCTGAACAAATTAATGAGAAACCTGAGACTTTGGATGAAAATGTTCAGGAATCAGATGCTTCTAGTGAAAGTGTTAGAAGATTAAAATTCGATATAAACAGAGAAAATGAATTAAAAGAAAAAAAACAAACTTCCGTTTCGTCGCTTCCTCCATCTCCGAAGAAAAAGAAAAGTTCCTTACTTGGAATTTTGTCAATTGCATTTATTGTTATAATCGCCGCAGCAATGGTTTATTTCTACTTTAAAGTTTCTAAAGATGTAGATAAATACCAGATGCAGATTCAAAACCTTAATAATGAAGTTCAAACTTTAAAAGAACATTACAAAAGCAGTGATGAAATTCAAAAACTTCTCAGTTCAGATAATGTTAATGTTGTTAAATTAACGGGAACATCGACTCATCCCCGGGGAAGCGGAAAATTAATAATGAGTTTTGAACAGGGAAAAGGATTTCTTCAATTATCAGGACTGCCGCCTTTAGCTCCAAATCAAGTTTATCAATTGTGGATGACAATTAATGGAAAATTAATTTCACTTGGAACTTACGATACGAAAGAAAACAGAACTTATCATCCAATTTCATTACCGGCAGTAAGTGATACTCAAGGTACAAGATTTTTACTTACACAGGAAAGTTCTCCCGGAGCAGATAACCCAAGCAGAAATATATTTTTAACTGGAGCGATAGAATAGTTTTACTTTCTTTCCCCAATTAGTAATGCCGCAATAAGCAATATTGCCAATACAATTATAATCCAGAATTCTTTTATTATATCTATGATTGAATTTGAAAATCTTCCGAATGTAATTGTACCTTCCCAAAGCGTCATAGCCAAACCGACCAAACTAAAAATTAAGAAAAGATATAAAGTGCTTTTGTTTTTGGTGTCATCAATAAATAATAAAAGAAAACTTATACCCAGTATAAATAATAAGGAAGGCAGTAAAATTGCATTTGTTCTTATAATGTCGAAATTATAAATAACAATAATTAATAAACCTATCAAAAAGATAGCACTGCCGATAAACAGAACACCCCTTCTATTACGGCCGAACATTAAAGATACTGCGGATATTCCGAAAAGTATAAATGCATAACCGAAAATCTCGTTAATGTTCAAATAGATTAATCCGAAAATTCTCAGAAAAATAAAAAATATTGCAGCTGCGAGAAGATATATTGTAATATTTTGAAGTTTAATCACAAGGTATTTTAAGTTTTGTTAATTGATATGTGAATTTATGAAAAAACAATTTAATTATTTCTTGTGTCTATCACTCTTCTTTCGGTAATAATTTTATCAACTCTTACATCAAAATGTTCGGTTTCAATTGCATGAAAAACCTGGAATTCGTAAGCCAAAACATATTTTGGAGCGTAAGTTTTTCTTAATAATTTATCATAATACCCCGTTCCGTAACCGACTCTTTGGCCTAAAAATGAAACTGCAATACAAGGAACTAAAATTAAATCAATATCACTCATGTCTTCATCAATCCCGATTCTCGGCTCGCAAAAACCTATTTCATTCTTTACAAGTTCACCATAATTTGTAAATTGGAAGCGCTGTAAGGATTTTGTTGCTCTGTTAAACTTTGGAAGAAAAACCGATTTTCCTCTGCCGTCAGCCAGATCAATTATTTTTTTCATATTGATATCACCATAATTTGCCGTTAAATAAGCAAATATTTTGTCGGCATAAATAAAATCATCCAGTTCGGAAAGTCTATCCATTATCTTTAAGGATTTATTTTTATACTCCCCGGAACTAATTTCCTTTTTACGGGATTCTACGGATTTTCTAGCTTCAAGTTTAGGAATACTGGCTTTCATAATAAATAGTAATATTCATTAAAAGAAATTTAGTTTGGATTAAGTAATATTCTTCTAATTTATAAAATTCTCTGTCCCATACAAGACGCAATAATATCCGCAGCAAAAACTGCACTTTGATTTTTATTATCTAAAATAGGATTTACCTCCGTAATTTCAAGGGATGACATGCATCCGCATTCGGCAATAGCTTCCATTAATAAATGGGTTTCTCTGTAGCTTAATCCGCCCGGAACCGGAGTTCCAACACCCGGCGCTACAGTCGGATCAACACTATCCAGATCAAAACTTACATGTATATGATCGACATTTTCTTTGAATTGTTTTAAAACTCTGTTAATAACTCTGTGAATTCCAAGCTTGTCTATATCGGACATTGTGTAAACAGTAATATTTAAAGACTTAATTAATTTTTTCTCTAAAGAATCGACACTTCTTATTCCTATTAATGCTGTATTTTCAGGTTTAAGTTTAGGAGAAAATCCGGTTAAATTAACAAGCTTTTCATTTCCAAATCCAAGAGAAGCCGACAACGGCATTCCGTGAATATTTCCCGAAGGCGTTGTTTCATCTGTATTCATATCCGCATGAGCATCAATCCATATTACACCCAATTTAAGTTTTTTCTTTTTACAATAAGATGATAAGCCTGCAATTGTCCCCAAAGCCATTGAATGGTCTCCGCCGATGCATAAAGGAAATCTATCCTGATCAAGAACCTTCTCAACTTTTCCGGCAAGAGTTTTAGAAGTTTTTAAAATTTCATTTAAATATTTCAGCTTTGGATTTTTAATTTTTTGTTTTTCCATTATTTGAATAAAAACATCCCCCGAATCATATACATTATAACCAAGGCTTTCCAGCTTTTCCTTTATATCTGCAATTCTTAACGCAGATGGCCCCATATCAACTCCGCGCCTGCCGGCACCTAAATCCATTGGAAATCCGATAATAGTAACATTTTTATTATTTAATTTTTTCATAAAAATTAGGATGTTTGATTGGTTAAAAAATCGATTGTTTTGCAAATAATTTAATGAGATTAACATAAATATACTAATTTGAACCTGCAGTAATTTGCGATTTTAAGCATTCGATTGATTATATTTTGAGAAACAATAGTTTATTCCTTTTAATATTCTGTCTTTTTTATAAGAATCTATAAAATATGCTGAAAACAGAAAGTAATCCGGTAATTAGTGTCGGTATAATGTCCGACAATAAAATCAATTTTGAGCTCTACGGTGATTTTAAATCTGCCGGAATGAAACAAGTATTCAGCGGACGGTTTACGGCTGAGATAGTTAATGATTTAATAGTCTGTAAAAGCAGTAAAGATAAAATAGAAATTTCTGGTGAAATAACTTTTACTCCTCAAGACCCTACTATTGATTCCTTTCTTTTAAGGAATGTTATTATAGGTGCTGCATTTCATTGGGAAAGAAAAGAGAAGCAGAGATTTACTGGTTCATTAAAACTTTTAAAAGATAAAGACAAAATAATTGCCATAAATGTTCTTCCTGTAGAAAATTATTTATACAGTGTAATCTCATCAGAGATGAGTGCGAAATCTTCACTTCAACTTTTAAAAGCCCATGCGGTTGTTTCCAGAAGCTGGCTTTTTGCTCAACTGGAAAAGAAAAAAGTTCCCAACATTAAAAACAAATTCAATTCCAATTTTGTTTCTGAAAATGAAATAATAAGATGGTCGGATAGAAAACAGCACACTCTTTATGATGTTTGCGCCGATGATCATTGCCAAAGATATCAAGGTATTTCCAAGATTTTATCCTCTACTGCTAAACAGGCAATTCAGGAAACGGTTGGACTTGTTATAATTAGTAATGATGAAATATGCGATGCCCGTTATTCAAAAGCCTGCGGCGGAATAACAGAAACTTTTGAAAATGTTTGGGAACCGGAACAACATAATTATTTAAAATCAATAATTGATTATAAATATGAACCGGACAATTATAATCTTGATTTTTCAAAAGAAAGAAATGCTGAAAAATGGATTAAAGGAAATCCGCATGCATTCTGTAATACAAACGACAGCAGAATTTTAACTCAAATATTAATTGACTACGATAGAGAAACAAAAGATTTTTTCAGATGGACGGTTGAATATATCACAGGAAGAAATTGCAAGTTTAATAAGATCTAAAACAGGTGTTGATTTCGGTGAAATAATAGAGTTTAAACCTATTGAAAGAGGAAAATCTGCAAGATTAATTAAACTTCAGATTACCGGTACTAAAAAAACTATGATTATCGGAAAAGAATTAGAAATCAGAAGAATTCTTTCCGAAAGCCATTTGTACAGTTCGGCAATATTTTTTGAAAAAGGTAATGAAGTAAATAAAATCCCTCAATCATTTAAAATACATGGAGCAGGCTGGGGCCATGGTGTCGGTTTATGCCAGATAGGTGCCGCAGTTATGGCTTCGCAGGGTTATCAATTTGATGAAATTCTTCTTCATTATTTTAAGAATGCCGAAATAAAAAAAATCTATTAGAATTAACGACTACAAAAATTTAGTTTATTATAAATGAAAATCTTATACTCTTGTCTTTCTAAAAGCTGGGGGGGAATGGAAATGTTTACACTTACTGCAGTGAAACAGCTTTTAAAAAGAGATATTCGTGTTGAATTATTGTGTATTGCAGAATCCAGAATTCATATTGAAGCTAATAACATTGGAGTGATAATCCATCCTGTATCTTTATCCGGTCCCGTACATCCATTCACGATATTAAAATTAACTTCCATTTTAAGAAGGGGAAAATACGATCTGATTCATACACAAGCCTCTAAAGATTTATGGATTTTGGTTCCGGCTTTAAAAATTTTATATAGAAGTACTCCTTTAATTCTTACAAAACAAGTCGGTTCATTTATAATTAAAAAAGATTTTCTTCATAATATTTTATACAGCAGGTTGAATTATGCTTTTGCAATAAGTCAGGTGATTAAAAAAAATTTATTAGATACAACTCCGCTTACAGAAGATAAAATAATTTTAATGCATAATGGAATAGATACCAATAGATTCAATCCTTCTAAAATTGATGCTGCAAAAGTAAGAAATGAATTCAACATAAATGATGATGAAATTTTAATGGGAATGATTGCCAGGTTTAGTCCCGGTAAAGGTCATGAAGAATTTATCTGTGCGGCTGAAATATTAAATAAAAAGTTTACAAATTTAAAATTTATGATTGTCGGAGAGGCGAGCCGTGGTGAAGATGAATATGCAAAAAAAATTAAAAAACTTGTTGAAGATCAGGGAATTACAAATATAATTTTTACAGGTTATAGAGCAGATACCGAATATATTCTGGCGGCAATTGATATTTTTGTTTTTCCGTCACATTCGGAAGCTTTTGGAATTGCTTTAGCAGAAGCAATGTCGATGGGAAAACCTTCGGTGTGTTCTAATTCCGATGGAGTTTTGGATATTGCAATTAATAATGAAACTTCATTTTTATTTGAAAAGAAAAATGCTTCCGATCTTGCGGAAAAACTTAGTAAATTAATTAATTCGCCGGAATCCAGACATGAATTTTCAGAAGAAGCCAGAAAACGTGCAATTGAAAAGTTTGATATAAATTTACTTACGGAAAAAACAATTAAGGTATACGAAAATATTATTAGTAAAAATAATTGATAGGAGGGCTTATGCGTAATACTTTATTACTTCTTTTTTCAGCTTTATTAATTTCAGCATGTTCATCAACAAAAGAAATTGAATTTACTTCTCTAAATCAGCAACCCTGCCAGAACCAAATGAAAATTGATGAACAGAATCAATTTGCAGGAGAAACAGTAGACAGTTTAATTGTTTACCAAGAAGGCGAAACTATTTATGCAAAAATGGATGTTCGCTCTTTTTGCAATTCTCAATTTACTTTTGCAGCAGATGTTTCCAGCAGAACCATAAAATTAAAATTAAGCAATGCAAACAACAGCAACGACGACTGTGTTTGTGTAAAACAAGTTACTACTTCTTTTAAAAATGTTGAACCGGGATTTTATAATATTATGGTAACTAATTCCGCCGGTACTCAGTTGCTTGATCAGGTAAGTTTGAATATAAAATAAATTTATGAAAAATAAATCTGTTACAGTTTTCTTGCATTTTTACAATGAGCAGGTAAACAGTTTTAATTTAAATCTGTTTAATAATTTATCATTAATTGATGAGACTATTTTCTTATCGAATATAGAATTAAAAGTAAACCTCCAAGAGAGATCAAATTATTGGAATATCTAATTTTAATTCAACCGATGATGCTGAATAAATTATATAAAAAATCCAAGTCCGAATATATACTTTTAGTTCAAAAACCTGTTCAGATAAAATTAAGTAAAAACTCAATCGACAGATTTATAAATTTATATGAGTCCATGCATGCGGGTATTCTCTATTCAAATTATTTGGAAGAAAGAGGAATATTATCTTCAAAACATTCTGCAATAGATTATCAGGTTGGAAGCGTTAGGGATGATTTTGATTTCGGACCAATCCTTTTTTTCAGAAGAAAATTATTAAAAGAATATCTGGAAAAAAACAAATCAAACTATCAGTATGCAGGAGTTTATGATTACAGGCTTTTCGTTTCAAGGAGATATAAAATTGAAAGAATACCCGAATTTTTGTATTCGATAAAAATTGGAAATGAAAAAATAGCCGGACAAAATCAGTTTGAATATGTAGATCCTAAAAACCGTGAAGTTCAAATTGAAATGGAAAAAGCTTTTACTAATCATTTAAAAAAGATAAAAGCATATCTAAAACCCGGTTTTAAAAAGATAAAATTCGGTAAAACCGAATTCCCGGTTGAAGCCTCAATAGTTATTCCTGTTTTGAATCGTGTCAAAACAATAAAAGATTCAATTGATTCTGCATTAAAACAAAAAACCAAATTTAAGTTTAATGTAATTGTTGTTGATAATCATTCAACTGACGGAACAAGCGAATTGATTAAAGATATATGCGGAGAAAATAAAAATGTAATTCATTTAATTCCTTCTTCAAATGATTTACAGATTGGCGGCTGCTGGAACGAAGCTGTAAATCATAAAAACTGCGGAAAATTTGCTGCTCAGTTAGACAGCGATGATATTTATTCGGATGAAAATACATTGCAGAAAATTGTTGATAGATTTTATGAGGAAAAATGCGGAATGGTAATCGGCTCTTATAAATTAACTGATTTTAGTTTAAATGAAATTCCGCCGGGATTTATTGATCATAAAGAATGGACAGATGAAAACGGAATGAACAATGCATTAAGAGTAAACGGTCTTGGTGCTCCGAGAGCATTTTACACTCCTTTAATTCGCCAAATAAAATTCCCCAATGTTTCTTACGGAGAAGATTATTCAGCGGCGTTAGCCGTTTGCAGAAACTATAAGATAGGAAGAATTTATGAGCCGGTTTATATCTGCAGAAGATGGGAAGGAAATACCGATGCTTCGCTTTCTGCAGAAAAAGAAAATGAAAATAATTTTTATAAAGATAAAATAAGAACATTTGAAATTTATGCCAGGCAAAATCTTGTAAGACAATTAAAAAATTAAAATGAGAAAAGACGAAGAAATATTAATTAAAAATGATAAAATAGAACAATTGGTTTCGCAGCAGAGTTTTGCAGACGCTGCGGCTGAACTTCTGAAAATTCAGAAATCCGATTGGCCGTTGGCTGGACAAGGTTATGCTTCTTTAAAATCAATTAAAACACGAGAATTGATTTTCGATGCTTTTAAAATAAAAATTCAGTTTAATCCTAAAAGGATAAATTCTACTACCGCAAAGGTTGATGAAAAATCCATTGAAGAACGTGAATGCTTTTTATGTATTGATAATTTACCGAAAGAGCAGAAAGGAATTCTTTATAGAAATGATTATATAATACTTGTAAATCCGTTTCCAATTTTCAAAGAACATTTCACAATAATTTCTAAAAAACACCGCCCTCAATTAATTGCCGGAAGTTTTGAGTATTTTCTTACGCTTGGAAAAGATTTATCAAAATATTATACTTTAATTTATAACGGTCCTAAAAGCGGTGCTTCGGCGCCGGATCATCTGCATTTCCAGGCGGGGACAAAAAACACAATGCCGCTTGATGATGAATTTCATCAAATAAAAAATGAATATGCTGATTTTATTATAGATAACGATGATATAACCTTAACAGCTGTTGACGATGGTTTAAGAAGATTTTTTTCAATTGAATCCAAAGAAATGTCTTTAATTGAAGATGCCTTTAATTCCATTTACAAAATTTATGCGGCAATTCAAAGAGAACAGCCGGAGCCGATGATGAATATTCTGAATTATTATGATGAAGAGTACGGCTGGCGAATTATAATATTTTTAAGAAAAAAACACCGCCCTTCTTTTTATTATTTGGAAGGCGAAAATAAAATATTAATAAGTCCGGCAGCTGTGGATCTCGGCGGAGTTTGCATCACTCCGCTCGAAGAAGATTTTCAAAAAGTTACTTCCGAAAATATTAAAAAAATATTCCGCGAAGTTAATATCGGAAAAGAACAGTTCGAATATTTTAAAATTGCTTTAAGAAGACTGCACTTATAAAATTTATTTGTTGACATCCTGCTGCAATTCCGATGGTGTTTGAGGTGTTGAAATTATATGCTCGAACAATTGCCATCTTCTTTCGGGATGATTATCGGTGCCTCCGTTTCTTATTATATAATCTTTAACAATGTCCTGACCAAGATTATAATTGATTACATAGCTTCTGTATTTTTCGATAAACTTAACCATTCTTTCTGCTCTTTCCGGTGACATTAAAGCATATTTAGTCAACCAGTTAACGGTCTCTTCTCTTGTCATTTTTCCGTCTAAGTAACTTCTTGCCGCTTCATTAGTTGCATAATCCAGATCATCTGTTAAACCCAGAACTTTATAATATAGTCCGGCTTTGGAAGAATCCAATCCAGCTAAAGGAAATAAAACCTGCTTTTCAAATTTTATTCTTGAATCACCAGGGAAAGCGACTTGTTTACCGTAATTTGCTGTTCCCTCTGCAATTAAAGACTGCGGACTGAATAACGGATAAACCGTAAATTCTTTCCAGCCCAATTCGTCAACCAGATGTTTTTCAAGTAAAGTATTATAAACATGATGTCCAGGATATCCTTCATGAGCGGCAAGGTCTACAGCACGGTCAATATAAATCGGTAAATCAGTATTAATTTGAATTAAGCTGAAACCGTTACCCTTATACCAGTTATATCCGCCCCAGGCTTTGTCTGTAACATATTCAACTTTAAAATTTTCATTCGGCGGAAGATTTATGTGTTCTTCTGTTCTTTTTCTGCATTCTGCAATTGCTGTCTGGAAAACAGTATCCAATTTTTCTTTTGGAATTATAAAATCTTTTTTAAAATCATTTAACCTCTGTGAAACATTTCCTTTACCCGGAAGAATTTTATCCAGTTCATCAATGATATGCTGAAAATGTTCATCTCTGAAATGAGGAGCTTCTGCATCGTAAAGTGCCTTGGTTTCTTCATCAAAAGATAATCTTCCGCCTTTCAGCATAAATATTTTTGTCTTTGCTGCTAAAAGCTGTTTGTACAAATAAGTAAAACGAAGAACTTCTATTTGGCTGGCTTTTAAATTCCTTAATGCATCAAGACTATCTAATAGTGAACTTGCATCTGTATCTAATTTTGCAATCGATGAAGAATCATTTAATGCATTATCTTTTCTCTGCGGTTCCCATTCTTTCGGCCCGTAATAAGCATCAACATAATCCGGGTCATATTGTCCAATGTTTAAAATAAGTTTAACGTAATGTTCAGCGATGTTATTCATTCTACTTTCAAACTCTTTATTTAATTGCGGTGTTTTATTATTTGAACAAGATACAAATATTAAACCTAGCAGTAATAAAATTAAATATTTTTTATAAGACATTTTAAACCTTTGTATTTAATTCAATTTAAATATTAAATAATCAATTCCGGGAACATTTGTATTTAAAATATTATCTTCTATTGAATATTCTTTTCCGGAAACCAAATCTTTTGCATTTCTAATATTATAAAAGGCGGGCAAATTTACTTCTAGATTTTGTTCGGATTTATTTTTATTCAGAACAACCAAAACTCTTTCATTCATATCCGATCTGATATAAACATAAAAGTCTTTATCAGCTTTTAAAGTTTCAAAATCACCATATCTAAGTGCAGAATGATTTCGTCTAATTTTTATCAATTTAGTTACAATTGTTAATTGTTCTTTTTCTGCCCCGCTTAAATCATTTCCGAATCTCATCATTCTTCTGTTATCCGGATCAGATGCGCCGGTCATTCCGAACTCATCTCCGTAATCAATTATAGGAACTCCCGGAATTGTAAGTAAATAAGCCAAATATAATTTTTCTTTTTTATAACTTGAAGGATGATCTACATGCGGGGGATCAAACCAGCCGATTGAATCTGCTTTGCTGCTTCCCAGCGGAACATCATTATCAGCATAAGCCAGAAACCTTACTTTATCATGACTGTCCATTATATTTCCCATTAAATGGTTCATACCATAAACAGCAAAAGTTTTCTGCATTTGTTCATCTAAAGCTTTAAATGATTGATCATCCTGAATAAAAGTTGGAATTGCAGTATCATAAAGATTAAAATTAAACTGCGCATTTAGCTGTCCGTTGTTAACATAAGAATCAACAAGTTTATAACTTCCGAATGTTTCGCCGATTTGATAAACCATTTTGTTTTCGGGAATTTCAATTTCCTTTTTCAATTTTTTTGTAAGAGTCCGCCAGAAAATATTAGGAATATGTTTTACTGCGTCATGTCTGAATCCGTCTGCGTTTGTTTCTTTAATCCACCAGATTGCATTATTAGTCATTGAATCCAAAGCAGCTTTTGAATGAATGTAATCAAATTTAGGCATGAAAGGTTCAAACCATGTTGTTAATCTGTGTTCATCCCACATTCTTAAATTCAAAGTGCCGTCGGGAAGTCTTAAATGCCCGAACCAATCCCTATGCATTTTCCATAAAGGATTTTCAATATGAATATGATTTGCTACATAATCAAAAAGTATTTTAAGATTATGTTTGTGTGCTTCCGCAATTAATTTTTTTAAGAGATCGAATGTTCCGAATTCTTCTTCTACTCTTTTAAATGAAATCGGCCAGTAACCATGATAACCTGTGTAATAACTATGAGGAACGGGAAATTCTTGATAGGCGCTGTCTGTATTATCTACAACCGGGGAAAGCCATAAAGTATTTACTCCGAGAGAATCAAAATATCCGCTTTCAATTTCATCTAGAATTCCTTGAAAGTCCCCGCCGTTATAATTTGCTTTAACTGTTAGTTTAGGATGATAAACGGGTTTTGTATTGGAAGTGTCTCCGTCTTTGAATCTGTCAATCATTATTGAATAAATTATTGCATCATGCCAGTTGAAATTATTTTTTTCACCTTCCGGCAATCCTTTATATAATTTTATTGTCTGGATATTGGTTGTTTGTCCGTTTTGATTAACTGCAGTTCTTATAACTCCGTTTTGATTTAAAGATTTTTCAAAAACCAGATTTATTGTATCTCCGCTTACGGAAATATTTTCGGCAGGATAAATTCCATTATCAATTAAAGCGATAATATTTTCTTTAGTAATTTTATCCGTTTGATTTTCTTTTTCATAAAAGTATGAGAATATAATTTTATCACCTGATTTTTTCATTCCAAGTACATGCAAATAGCATTTTTCGGGATGTCTGTTTTTTACGGTAATTACAGAATTATAACTGCCGAATCCGTTAGGAGTTTTTTCCGGATTATTTTTATCGATTAACTTCATTTCCGTCTACAAAAAATTTATATTCATATCTTCCCGGATTAAGCGGAACGGAAACCTTATATACTCCGTTTTCATTTTTCATCGGAATACTTTCTCTGTTCCATCCGTTAAAGCTTCCGAATAAATTAACTCTTTTAGGATTTCCTTCAGGTTTAAATTGAAATAAAACCGATTGAATTATTTCACTTTTTACAGGGATAAAATATTTTTTAGAATAAAAGCTGAATGGAATTAAAGTCATTCCTTCAAAATTTTTATTTGCATTTAAGATTAGCCAATTTTTCTTTGGCAGCCAATTAACATTTATGTTTTCATTTTTATCAAATTTCAAATTATAATTTTCCGCATAGAAAATATCCGAGATTAGAATTGTATCCGGGATTCCTGCCGTGAGATTAATAGGCTTTATTATATCGTAAATTTCTTGTGAGTATGAATTGTTAATAAAAACTGAAGCTAATAAAACAAAAAAGAGGAGTATAAGTTTTTTCATCGAAGCATCTTCTGAAATAAATATTAATTACTAAAATAATAAAAATGAATATATTATATAATGAAAAAGGCTCATGATAATCATGAGCCTTACTTGCAACACAATAAATTAAACTAGAAATAGTTTAAAATAACCCTTTATTTTTTACGCGGTACAACTGCGTCTTTTGCAGCTTTTGCTATTCTGAATTTCAATGCTTTTTTAGCAGGGATTACCATAGTTTCACCGGTGGCAGGATTTCTGCCCATTCTCTTTTTACGGTCAACAACAACTAGTTTTCCTAATCCGGGAATAACAAAAGATTTTTTAGCTTCTTTATAAGCTAAAGTAACAAGTTCATCTAAAAATTGTCCTGCCAATTTCTTGGTGGTATCTGTTTTTTTTGCCAAATGATCAACGATCTGTGATTTGGTCATTGGTTTAGTTTGTGCCATAGTAAAACCCTCTTTTAAATATTTTATATTACGCGCAAAATTAAGCATTTTTTTATTCTAAACAAAAATCTTTTACCTAATTTATTTTTATTTTAATCAAAAAATTTTTCGCTGCCTTATAGCTGTTTTTGCAGTTAATATAAACCCTGATTCAAATTTACTCGTCTTTGTAGCTTTATCATTTATTATTTATTTTCATGTTTGAATTAAATAACCATTTTGAATTAGCGGATGATTAAATTTCTTTTAGTTTTGTTTTTACTTAGTATTACCGCATTTTCACAGTCGGTCGATTCTTTAAAAGTAAAGAAAGATTCATCATCTGCAGATTCAAGCTTTGTTGTAAAACAAGATACTTCCGCGGCTTCCATAAATGATTCCACCGTGACGAAAATAAAAGTTGATACTTTAAAACCCATTTACCGAAAACCGCTTGATATTAACAGTTCTTTTATTGGTCGAAATACTTTACTTAAATACATTAATTACAAATATACGGCTGATCAGTTAAAATCATTTCCGTTTACATTTATTAAAGATCTTGGATTTATGGGATATCCGAGTGAAGTCGTTTTGTATGGCGCCGGTTCGGGAGGAGTTAGTTATTTTCAGGATGGAATTTTATATAACAATAGATTCACAAACTCACTCGATCTGCAATTAATTCAATCTGAGTTTCTCGACTCGATTGAAATTATTCCTTCTCCCAGAGGATTTTTATACGGATCAATTAATAATCCTGTCTCCGTTAATTTTATTACAAGAGATTTTCTTTCGGCAAAACCTTATTCGAGAATTAAATATGTACAGGGACCAAATGGCGAAACAGGATTGGATGCAATGTTTAGTTCTCTAATATTAAATAGACTTAAAGTTTCATTTGATATTGAAAGCAAAAAAGTTGACAGCAGCTTTACAAATACTTCATTCAGTACTTGGCTGGCAAAAGTAAGATTAAAATATTATTTATCAAACAAATTTAATTTAATTGCAGGTTATGATTTTTATAAGATTAATTTAGGATTTAACGGCGGCGTTGATGTTGATTCAATAATGAAGACAACAAACAATATTAATAGTCTTCTGTATGATCAGAATTTTGCACCTGTTGTTTTTCCCAACAGGAAACAAAATGTAAACGGACATTTATTTACGCTTCAAATGTTAGGCAAACCGTTTGAAAATGCCGAAACAGATTTAAGTCTTTATTATAAATTTAATCAATCCGAAATAACCAACGGCTTATATAAACTCCAGAGAAATAAAGATAAAACATTGGGATTGGTTTTCCGGCAAGGATATTCTGCAAAGTTTGCGGATTTAAATATTACCGCAAACTATGAGGAACCTAAAATTTATCTTCATAATAGTTCGTTCGGCGATAGCCGGATAAGCGAAAAGAATTTTTCATTATCATCAATCCTTACTTTTAATTTAATCGACAGCAGCATTGTTCCTTCTGTGTTTTATAAGTTTACAAGCAATTCACTTAATTGATGGAAGTCAAAATGGTTTAGGCGCTGATCTATCTTATAAGCCATTGGACTTTCTAAGTTTTTATCTTGGAATATCTCAGTACAAAACAAATGCTTTCAACAAAAATGTAAATACCGGCGAACTCGGGTTAAGCTTTTCAAAATATGATTTGTTATTAAACCTGAAAATATATAATAGAAGCGGGTTTTATGTAATAAATAACCCGGATTATTATGTGCCTGCAGATCAATATTATATTAATGAAAACGGATGGGGAATTGGAATGAATTTGAATTATAAGTTGTGGAAACTTCTTTTGGAAACGGCTTCATATTATAATATGCCTTCCGATAAAAATCCCGGCAGCAATAATTTCAGTTATACTTTACTTATACCGGATGTAAATTTAACCGGAGGACTTTATTACAAAGATATTCTTTTTAATGAAAATCTAAATTTAAAAACCGGGTTTGTTGTATATTATACAGGAAAACAGGAATCAAAATACGACGGTTCTGTTGTTCAAAGTGTTGATCCGTCCTGGAAAATTGATTTCTCTTTAATTGGTGAAATACAAAAAGTTGCAATAGTCTATTTTACCTGGGAAAATCTTCTTGATAATCAATATTATATAGTTCCTTATTATCCAATGCTTTCTAGATCGATAAGATTTGGTTTGGCCTGGGAATTATTTAATTAGATAATAACTTTACTCTCCATATTTTGAAAATAAGTAAGAAAAAATATTTCGGTCTTTTATTATATGCAGCCGTATTGAATGAAATCTTCTTTTTGTTTTATCTGATTTTCGGCGGCGGAGAGAAAAGCATCCCTATTTATATAATAGTTTACTTCGAAAGTTTTTTAATCTTTCTCGCCGGCTATTTTATATTAAAATATTTAAAGTGTATTGATGATCAAACTTCAGAATCATCATCCAACAAATTTCTTTTATGGTTTGCACAATTAATTGATTTTAAGGAAAAAGATTTTACATCGCTTAAAATTGTTTTAATAATTTTATTTTCAGGTTTAGTTTTTAGAATTACCTTCATTTCCACAGAACCTTCAACCTCAAACGATGTTTACAGGTATTTATGGGAAGGTAAAGTAATTGCCAACGGATATAATCCGTATGTACTTTCTCCGGATAATTCTTCACTTAAAAGTTTGCAGGACAATGTTTACCATAAAGTAACTTATAAAAATATTCCGGCAATTTATCCGCCGGCTTCTCAAGTAGTTTTTACAATTTCCCATTTTGTTTTTGGTGAAAGCCTTATTGGATTAAAAATTATCTATCTGGTTTTTGAATTAATTACTATGATTTTCTTGCTGAAACTTCTTTTGCTGAAAAAGAAAAAATTATATTTATTATTTCTTTATGCCTGGCTTCCTCTGCCTATAATGGAATATTTTATAAATGCTCATCTTGATGTAATTGGATTAACTTTTTTTATAATGTATTTATTTTATCTGGAAAAAGAAAATATTTGGATTTCCTCAATTACATTTGCTTTAGCATTTCTTTCCAAGCTTTTCCCGATCATTTTAATCCCTTTAATTGTTAAAAAATTGGGGATAAAAAAATCTATATTTTTTACCGGAATCTTTTTTCTTGTTTCATTAATATTTTACATCCCTTTTATTTATAATGATTTTCATATCCTAACTGCGCTTACTAATTATCTTTCCAATTGGGAATTTAACGGATCGGTTTATCAAATCTTAAAGATATTTATAATAAACACAAAAACAGTTCATATAATTTGCGGCATCTTATTAATTACCTCTATTTTAATAATTTCTTTTAAGTATAAAAATTTTTTAAATGCTGCAATTGGGGTTATGATTTGTTTTTTTGCATTCAGTTCAACACTTTATCCTTGGTATTTAGGATGGCTGGCAGTTTTAAATCCTTTTGTGGAGTTCTATTCTGTTTTAAGTTTACTATTTACAATAAACTTTTCAAACTTCACACCGCTGGCGGCAGTATGGCATGAGTACCGATGGGTTTTGATAGTAGAATATGTTCCCTTTTATTTGCTGCTATTGTGGGATCTTTTTGAAAATAAAATAATATTCAGAAAATCTAATTTTCTTAAAGACTGAGTTTATCTTTAAACTTTATAGCCTGCCTTCTGGAAACTTCTATTTTGTGTCCGCCTTTTAATTTTACAAGGAGTCCTCCGTTAAGCCAGGGCTCAATGTTCTCAATCCATTTTAAATTAATAATATGTTTCCTGTTGGCTCTGAAAAATGTTTTGCCGTCTAGTCTTTCATCTAAATAATTTAATGTTCTTAGAATTAACGGTTTGTTATCTTCAAAATAAAGTCTTACATAATTTCCTTCCGATTCAAACAAGCGTACAGTTTCTAATTTTACAAACCAGCATTTATCACCGTCTTTAACAAAGACCTGATCTTTTTCCGTTAAAATCTGCTGATCAAGTTGAGGCTGTGCCGGTGTTTCTTTTTTATTTTTTTCGACTACCTTTTTTATAGTGTCTTCTAATCTTGCAGGTTCAATCGGTTTTAAAAGGTAATCCATTGCATTATATTCAAAAGCTTTTAAAGCATATTCATCGTAAGCTGTTGTGAAAATTACAATCGGAACGCTGTCCAGTTCTTCCAATAATTCAAATCCGTTTTTTCCCGGCATTTGGATATCAAGAAAAATCAATTCAGGATTAAGTTCATTAATTTTTTTAAGTGCATCTTCTGCATTGACAGCTTCTCCTGCAATTTCAATTTCTTTAAATGGCGTAAGTAAACGGCGCAGTTCAACTCTGGCCAGTCTTTCGTCATCAATTAATAAAGCTTTCATTCTTTACTCCTTCTGTTGGAATAATTAATTCCGATAGAACTTCCTTATCGGAAATATTCTTAATTGTAAAAGATGCTTCATCACCGTAAAGTAAAGTTAATCTTTGCTTGGTGTTGCTTATGCCGAATCCTTTGGAATTTTTAATTGCATCGTCCTCAATTTGACCGTTGTTTTGTATTTCAATATGAAGTCTAGAATTTTCTACTCTGGACCTAATGCAAATTGTTCCGCCCTCCGTTCTTTTGGAAATTCCGTGTTTGATTCCGTTTTCTACAAGAGTTTGTACCATCATCGGCGGGATTTCAATTTTTTTTGATTCCGGATCGATCTGCAAATCATATTTTAATCTCTCTTCAAATCTAACAGTTTCTAATGAAAGATAATCGGAAACAGTCTGCATTTCGTCTTCCAAAGAAACAGTTTCGGTTCTTTCAATTTTTAATGAATATCTCAAAATATTGGACAGTTTTGTAACTGCAGTTTTTGCACTTTGCGGATCGTCTTCTATCAAAGCTCTTATACTATTTAAAGCATTAAACATAAAATGCGGATTCAACTGTGACTTTAAAGTTTTAAGTTCAAAATCCTTAACTGCAGCTTCCCAAATCAAAGATTCAATTTCTACTCTTTTATAGTTTTCAAAATAATGAACAGAGAAATAGATTAAAGACCATAATAGAATAATGCTGCTTAAATTAAAAACTCCGATTGCAACTCTTGCAAAGTTGTATTCTGTCGAGTGGAAAACATTCAGGAAAATATTGGCAAAAGCTGCAATTCCAAACATTAATAAACCTATCGAAACACTGGATATTAAAACACGGGGAATTATTTTTCTTAAAGGAAGTTTTAGCCAATTGTTTTTTCTAATTATATTTCTAAGCGAATGAGTTAATGCTAAACCTGAGAGACACAAGAGTATAGTTATTAGTAATCTTCCCCACGAAAACCTATCGAAAGAGATGGTAATTAGAACGCTGACTAATCCATACAAAGACCAACCGGAAATTTGACTTATCCAGTATAATTTTTGTCTGTTTTTTTTCAATTTATTTTCAAACCAATTTGAATCGGGTAAATACTTTGAATTTCCCTTGAATTCGCTTTTTACATTTTTATAAACAAGTAACATTGCAATATAATCTTCTCATTCTTAAAAGAAAATCGATTTGAGGTTTCAATTTTTCTATTCATAAATAAATAAGCCGGCATAAACCGGCAGTTTTTCAAAACTAAACTAAACAATGCGGGTTAAAATGTATTCCAATTTTTTATTGAAGGATTAATTAAAGGATAGGTGGAGTTTTAAGAGTAAGGATAAAGATTAAATTTAGTGATTCTAAGTGCCTTAATGGTTAATAAATTTGTTAACCACAAAGACACTTAGTTCACAAAGTTACACTAAGAAATACTTAATAATTTTATAGGTTCAGCAGATCATTATAAATTATAAATGCCATTAACAGCAGCAGCAAAAAGAAGCCTGTATTTTGAATTGCAATTTTCACTTTAATGGGAATTTCTCTTTTCATCACGGCTTCAATAATTATAATTACTAAATGTCCTCCGTCCAAAACAGGGAAAGGCATTATATTTATAATTGCCAAACTTAAACTCAGCAATGCAAGAAAAACTAAAAAGCTTGCTATTCCGCTGTTTGCGGATTTAGTAGCAACTTCCGCAATTTTTATAGGTCCGCCGAATGCTTTACCAAAGGCAATTTGACCTGAGAATACTTTTCCAATCATACTGAAAGTAAGATCGGTCATTCTAACAATATCCAGCCAGCCGTAATAAAATGATGCAAAAAATCCGTATGTTTTATATTCAATCGGAGCATTGGGATTCTGAACAAGCCCGACACCAATCATTCCATCCGATCCGGGAGTTACGGCAATTTGAACCGTATCTTTTCCTCTTTCAATTTCAATTGGAATTGTTTCTTTTTTGTGGTTCGAAATTATTTCTGTAGTCTGCTGAGCGCTATAAACAGGGATTTTATTTATTTCAAGTAGAAGATCTCCTTGCTTAATTCCTGATTTTTCTGCAGGTGAATCTTTTAATACTTCTCCTATTGAAGGCTGAAATCCTGCAGGAGCAATAGTAGCAAAATCAAAAAATCCGGTTTCATTATCGGGTATTAATGATCGGGGGATATGTATCTCTTTTGTACTTCCGTCTTTTGAAACTTTTACGTTTACATCTTCACCTAAAGTGTTAACAAAAATATCAGTTCTAATATCGTCCCATTCCTTAACCGCTTTTCCGTTTATTGAAACTATTTTTTCACCTGCTTGAAACCCAAGAGAATCTAAAACGCTTCCAGCTTTAACAAAACCGATTTTAGTTGTAGTAATTACTTGTTTGCCTTGAAAGAAATTTGCACCCCAAAAAATCACTAAAGCCAGGATAAGATTCATTAAAACACCGGCTGTTATGACAAATATTTTTTTACCTGTTGACTTTGCTCTGAATTCGTATGGCTGCGGTTCCTTATCTGCAAATTCAGTATCGAAACTTTCATCCACCATTCCGGCAATTTTAACATAACCGCCCAAAGGAAGAAGACTGAGTCTGTAATCAGTATTTCCCTGTCCGTCAAAATCTTTTGGCAGATTCGCCGAATGTAAAACCTGTGATTTTATTCCAGCCGAACAAGCGTTTTCCGAATCCGATTGCAAAAATATCTGCACGCATTCCGCTTAATTTAGCAGCGGCAAAGTGCCCGAATTCGTGGACGAAAACCAGAATTCCAATTGTAATAGCGAAATAAATGATATACTCCATTAAGTGAAGATCTCCTCTTTAATTTAAACCTGTTACAAATTCTCTTGTTAATTTATCGCATTCGATAATCGTTTGAAGATCGGGGCTTTTATGATTTTCTATTTTATCCAATGCTTTGTTAATTAATTTAGGAATATTTGAGAATTTTATTTTTCCCTCCAGAAATTTATCTACTGCAATTTCATTTGCAGCATTTAAAATACATGGACCAGTACCTTGTGCCTCCAAAACATTATAAGCTAGTTTTAAACATTCAAATTTTTTTGTATCCGGCTCGTGGAAAGTTAACTGCCCGATTTTAGGAATATTTGTCCTGGGAAAATTGTTTCCAAATCTTTCCGGAAAAGTTAAAGCATATTGAATCGGAAGTTTCATATCCGGAAGTCCCATCTGTGCCTTTATTGAACCATCTACAAACTGAACCATTGAATGAATAATTGACTGCGGATGAATTACAACATCAATTTTTTCTTTACTTAATCCGAAAAGCCAATGTGCTTCGATAACTTCCAAACCTTTATTCATTAAAGATGCCGAATCAATTGTAATTTTATTTCCCATTTTCCAGTTGGGATGATTCAGTGCTTCTTCTATTGTAACATGCTCTAATGTTTTTATATCTCTATTTAAAAACGGTCCGCCGGAAGCTGTTAAAATTAATTTTTCAATTTCCGAATGTTTTTCTCCGACCAGACATTGAAATATTGCGCTGTGTTCGGAATCTATAGGAATAAGTTCTGCTTTATATTTTTTACAAAGTTTTGTTATTAATTCTCCGGCAACGACTAGAGTTTCTTTATTTGCAAGTGCGATTCTTTTTCCTCTTTTAATCGCTTCAATAGTCGGGGCTAAGCCTGCAAATCCAACCATTGCACCAACTAGAACATCATATTCTGTTTCTGCTGCAGCTTCACATAACCCTTCCTCGCCGGAAAGTATTTTAATTTTAGTATTAATTTCCTTCTTTAATTTTTCAGCCGATTTTTCATCTTTAACAACAACAGTTTCCGGATTAAATTCTTCAATCTGTTTTTTTAACATAACCGTATTTTTATTTACGGTTAATGCTGCAACTTTAAATTTATCCGGGAAATTTCTGATTACATTAAGAGTGTTAATCCCAATCGAGCCTGTAGAACCTAATATTAATACTTTCTTCATACTAAATATTAATCATAAATAAACTATTAAGCTATCAAAGAAACCCCTTTTAATCAATGTAAAAGCGGGAATCTGCAGTTTTTGAATTTTTCAGAACTGTAAATTTAAGCAATTATTAAGAAAATTTAAGATTTTATTTAATTAATAATTATGAGAATTGGCACTTTCATTCAATAATTTTTACTATTTTAATTGAATTTCTGCTGTGCAAAATCTTCGTATATTCTAACTCCTACGCGTTCAGATTTGTTTCTTATTTTCTCCAAATTTTGAAAGGGCTAAAATGAAAAAAAATCTGATACTATTAATTTTTTCTTCTTTTTTAATATTCTATTCAAATATTTATTCTTTACCGAGATTCGCTTTAAGATTAGGAAATGCAGAATGCAGTTCCTGCCATGTAAATCCAACCGGCGGAGATATGAGAAATACAGGCGGATGGGCTTACGGAAAAGTTGTGCTTCCTGCTTATTCTCCGCATGATCAATCATTTAAAATGAGCAATAGAATAGGAGATAATATTTATTTCGGATTCGATTTCCGTACTCAATATCTTGTAAAAACAACCGACTCAACAACGCAAACCGATTTCCAAAGAATGAACGGATCACTTTATGCCGATGTTCAGTTTTCAAATAAAATAGATGCCTTTGCCAGATATGATTTTGTCTGGCAGATTTGGGAAGCATATATAACCGCACACATTCTTCCAAATTCAGGTTACATTAAAGTCGGTGCTTATCAGCCTAACTTTGGAATTCGGCTGGATGATCATACGGCTTATACAAGAGGAGGAGACCTCGGGTTATTATTTTCAAAAGGAATTAAACAAGGTTTAATTTACGAACCAAGATATACGGAAACCGGAATTGAGCTTGGATATTATATTGATAATTGGGCCTTTTTAACAGCAAGTGTCGGTAATTCCGTAAATTATCCTTTTCCGCAGGAATTTGTTAAAGATCCGACTTATACTGCAAATTTAAAACTCTCTCCTAAAATTGTTAATGGTTTAAATTTTTATTTCGGCGGGTCGTTTGCAGATTTTAAAGATCCCAGATTAAGACTTCCTTCTTTTACAAAATATAATCAGGATGTAAAAATGTACGGGGGTTATTTGGGAATAGGGATTGGGAACTTTACATTATTAGGCGAATACGATTTAGCTAAAGATTATATTGCTAAAGATTCGACAGCAAGTGCTTTAATGATTGAAGCGGCTTATAATGTAATTCAAGGCTTGGATGCAGTTGTAAGATACGACAGGTTTGATCCGAATATTGATTTAAGTAAAGATGAACATTCAAGAGTAATGCTCGGATTGGAAATTTATCCTTACAGTTTTATAGAAATCCGTCCGATGTACAGAATACAAATGGAAACCCCAGAAGTAAGCAACAATTCTTTTGAGCTTCAATTTCACTTCTATTATTAAAAATCATTAAAAACTAAATATTTTAAGGAACGGGAAAATTAAAATCCCGTTCTTTTATGATATTTTTAATATACTTCTTCTTGTAATTATTTTATTAAAATTTTTTTTAAATCAGGCAACTTTTTGCTGATAAAAGCATCTTTAATAAAAAGAGAAAATTGATTGAAAAATTCTACTGATCAAATAATAGAATTTACGCTGATTTTTAATCGATTTAAGAGCAAAATATATAATTACGTTCTTAAAATGATTAAAGATGAAATGGTATGTGAAGATATTGTGCAAAATGTATTTTTAAAGTTCTATGAAAACTTGAATAAAATAGAGAACAAAAACAGTTACGAATTCTGGCTTTTTAAAACTGCCAGAAATGAAGTCTATTACTTCTTCAGAAAAAAGAAAGTTAAGGTTGATCAGTTTTTTGTTGAAGATACCGATGAACTTGAAATAGAATCAAATCAAAATTTAAATGAAGAAATTGAACTGAAAGAAGTAAAAGACATATTAAAAACCAAACTTGATGAACTGCCTTTTGATCAAAAAGAAATATTTGTTTTAAAGGAATACGGAAAACTTAGTTATAAAGAGATTTCCAGAATAATGGAAATCGATGAAGAACTTGTTAAAAGCAGACTTTATAAAACCAGGCAGAAATTAATAAAAACAATGTCGAAAATTTTAAAATGATAGTTTTAAAGGAATTAAAATGAACAGCGATCAAATTAAACAAATGGCAGATCTTTTTTTAGACGGTGAACTGGAAAAGGAAAAAGAGCCGCTTTTGTTTACACAATTATCTTTAAATGAAGAAGCACGTGAATATTTTAAAAAACTTCACGCATTAAAAACTTCTGTTGAGTTAGATGAAAAAGAATTTCCCGTTCATCTTGAAGAAAATATTTTCAATTCAATCAGCAAAAAAGAATTTAATAAAGAAAGAAATCCTGTAATCAAAAAAGTTTTTGCAAATATCGCATATGGATTTACAATAGTATTAATTGTATTAACTGTTTTTCTTCTCAGCAAATTGAATGAATACGATAACAGGGTAAATCAAATTACAAAACAAATTCAGTTTCAAAATCAAACCATTGAACTTCTTTACAATAGTCTCCCGGCCGCAGTAATTAGTTCAGGTCATCAAAATGAAATTATTATAAAATCTAATATGTGAGATTAAAAAAATGAAAAAATTAATTATTCTATCATCGCTGCTGCTATTTTTATTTGGCTGCGGACAAAAAGAGTATCAATTTAAGGTAATATCTGCAGCATGATGAAAATTATTTATCCGCAGATGATGTTACAACTCCTGCTGAATTCAATATTGAAATTGGAAAAGGAAATTGGCCTGAGATAAATAAACTTTTTAATGAAACTTCAGGTGAAGAAGAGTTTGCATGTAAAATTTTTGTTGATGAAAACGGAAAAATTAATAAGGTTGTTGTTTATAACGGCATTGATGAAAAACTGGATAATTTAATACTTAAACAAATGGAAAACTGGAAAATAAATCCGGCGGTTAAAGAAGGTAAAAATGTAAAATTTCAAACTGATTGGAGCATCACAAAAAAACAGGACGGTTTTTATTTTGATAGCAAAGCTTTAGCCGGAAAATTCTTTTCTCCGAATCTTTCCGAAACAGAAAGTAAATTTTATATAGTACTTGATCAAATGCCGAATATTGTCGGCGGAATCCAGGCTATTGCAAATAATATTGTATATCCTAAATCAGCAAAAGAAAAAGGAATTGAAGGCAGAGTATTTGTTCAGACTTATATTGATGAAAATGGAAATGTAGTTAAAACAGAAATATTAAAAGGTGTGGACGATGAATTAAATAATGCCGCAATCGACGCTGTAAGAAAAACTAAGTTCACGCCGGGAATGCTGAAAGGCAAACCTGCAAAATCTCAAATAGTAATTCCAATTGTTTTCAAATTAAAATAAAATGAAGAGGTTCTTATGTACAAAAAAATTAAAATATTGTTAGTTTTTTCTTTTATGGTTCTTTTATTCAGCAATTCGTCTGCGCAAATAAAAAAAGCGGATGTAATGCCTAAACCTGTTGGCGGAATTAAAGCAATTATGAATAATGTAGTGTACCCGGAACAAGCAAAAAAAGATAACATTGAAGGAAAAGTTTTTGTAAAAGCAATTATAGATAAAGATGGAAATGTTGCTGAAGTTTCGGTATTGAAAAGTGAAAATAAAGAACTGAACCAGGCCGCAATGGACGCTGTTAAAAAAACCAAATTCACATCCGGAATGAACAAAGGTAAAAAGGTCTCTGTCCAATTAGTGATTCCTATCCTATTTAAATTACACTGATTTATTTGCAGGCTGTCTTAAATTATTTATTAATATTTAGGACAGCTTTGCATTTATTCCCGGTCGAATCTGCTATCCGTCCACTCTAAATATTTCACTTGAACAAGCTTCATTATTTGCTATTTTAGTTGTATGATAAAAAAATTATTAACCTTATTTATGCTTGTTTCTGCTGTTTCATTTGCGCAGAATCAAACTCCTTTTAATACAAAGTTTATGCTTGCACAATCTTATGTTCAAGCAGGTGAATATCAAAGATCGAAACCTATTTTAGAAGAATTATACAAAAATCGACCTGATAATTATCAAATATTCGAAGCTTTAAATACTACTTATCAGAATTTAAAAGAATATGACTCTTCAATAAAATTAATAAACGAAAAGATTTCCGAATCGCCGAATAATATAAATTATTATGGAATGCTGGGACAAACTTATTACATGATGGGAAACGACAAAAAAGCATATTCCGTTTGGGATGATGCATTAGACAAGCTTCCTCAAAGTCCTATTAATTACAGAACAATTGCAAACTATGCAATTGACAGAAGAGCATTCGAAAAAGCAATTGAATATTTGAAAAAAGGAAAAGAATTAAATAATAAAGATAAATCTTTTGCCTTGGATTTGGGAAGTCTGTATTCGCTAACTATGCAGTTCACAGATGCAGCCGAGGAATATTGTTCATTACTGAAAGATGATCCGAATTCCTTAAGACTTGTACAGACAAGAATTTTAAGTTATATAGATAAACCCGATGCTTTAACTAAATCAATAAAAGTTGTTGAAAAGTATAACAACTATGACAACATAAGTTTTGCTTATCTTCTTGCAAGGTTATATATCGAACAAAAATCATTTGAAAAAGCTTTTAATGTTTATCAAGAAATAGATGAAAAGCAAAATAAACAGGGAATTGATTTATATAATTTTGCAAATCTTGCATACCAGGACAGTGCTTATGATATCTCGGCTCAAGCTTTTAAATCCATAATAAATAAATATCCAAACTCACCTTATGTTTCCTCCGCACGTTTAGGTTATGCTAAAACTTTTGAAGCAAAGCTAAATAAAGATCTGGATAAAGAAAGACCCGGGTGGAAACCTTACTTTACTTTTGTTCCTGATAATAAAGAAGAAGTAAACAAGGTTATTTCAGCCTATGAAGATATCATAAAAAAATATCCCGGATCGGATGTAGAAGCAGAAGCTTTGTACAGAATTGGTGAAATTCAATTTAAAATTTTAAATGATCCGGAAACTGCAAAAACATATTTCAATAAAATAATAAATAACATTCCGGCTTCTAACTTTATTTTTGATGCTTACCAGGAATTAGGAAAGATATCGATAAAAGAAGGAGACTTTAGTGAAGCAGAGAAAAATTTAAACAAAGTTTTAAATTCCAGAATTGTTCCGGCTGATAAGAAAAATTCTGCAGATTATATATTTATCCAGAGTTTATTTTTATCAAGGAAACTTTGATAAAGCAAGGGAAGTATTAAGTAGACTTTTAAGTGATCTGAAAGATAACAGTGCAAATGATGCTTTGGAATTATCTTTAATTTTGAACACTGCCCAATATGATTCGTCTAACTTAAAGATTTTTTCCTCCGCTGAATTATTAGCCGATCAGGACAAATTTGAACAGGCAGCGGAAAAATACAGCATTATTGCTCAAAATCAGCAGGCATTTACATTAAATAATATAGCGCAGTTTAAAAATGCTGAAATGCTGCTTGCAATGAATAAATTAGATTCAGCAATGACTCAATTTGAGAAAATTTCGGACGAGGGAAATCAAAATATTTATGCAGATAATGCATTATTTTTACTTGGTAAGATTTATGAGTATGGTTTAAATGATGCTCCTAAAGCAGTTGAGATATATGAAAAATTGCTTGCAAAATTCCCAAACTCATTATATCTTGATGATGCTAGAGCAGAAATAATAAAATTAAAGGACAAAATAAGCTAAAAATATGGGTAAAAAACCAAATCAAAAAAATATAAAATGTTCATTCTGCGGCAGAGACGGAACTGAAGTCGGCAGTATGATTGCCGGTCCGGATGTTTATATTTGCGATATTTGTATCAGCAATAGCGTAGATATTTTAAAAAATAACATTGCCGCTTATACAAATGGAAAAACAAGGAGTTACCAGCAGCACACTCCAGCTACAATAAAAAAATCTTTGGATGAATATGTAATCGGACAGGAAAAAGCTAAAAAAGTACTTTCGGTTGCTGTTTATAATCATTATAAAAGAATTAATTCCAAAACATCATTTTTTGAACTTGATGATGTTGAAATTGAAAAAAGCAATATTTTATTGATCGGGCCAACCGGAGTCGGGAAAACTTTATTAGCACAAACTTTAGCAAGAATTCTCGATGTTCCTTTTGCAATTGCCGATGCAACAACTTTAACTGAAGCCGGTTATGTAGGAGATGATGTTGAAACAGTTCTCGTTCATTTACTGCAGGCCGCAGATTACAATCTGGAAAGAGCTCAAAAAGGAATTGTCTATATTGATGAAATTGATAAGATTGCAAGGAAAAGCGAAAGCACATCAATAACAAGAGATGTTTCCGGCGAAGGTGTTCAGCAGGCTCTTTTAAAAATTTTAGAAGGAACTATTGCAGGAGTTCCTCCTAAAGGCGGAAGAAAACATCCTGAACAAAGTTTAATAAATGTAAATACTAAAAATATTTTGTTCATAGTCGGCGGTGCTTTCGAGGGTATTGAAAAATTAATTGCTACTAGAATAAATAAAAATAAAATGGGTTTTGCATCGGATATCAAAGAAAAGGAATCCGATGAAGATTTATTGAAATTTATTCAGCCGGAAGATTTATTAAGATACGGATTAATTCCGGAATTAATAGGAAGAATTCCAATAAACGCTCCTCTGCAGAATCTTTCCAAAGAAGCATTTAAAAGCATTTTAACAGAACCGAGAAATGCAATTTTAAAGCAGTATAAAAAATTGTTTATGATCGAAGGAATCGAACTGGAATTTGATCCATTCGCAATTGATGCAATTGTTGAAAAAGCAATGGAAAGAAAAACCGGTGCAAGAGCTTTAAGATCAATTGTTGAAGAGTTTATGCTAGATATAATGTATGAACTTCCGAATAAAGAAAATGTAGATAAATGTATAGTGACAAAAGATGTTATAGAATCTGGGGCCGAACCGATTTACCTTGAAGCAGATAGAAAATCCGCTTAATTTTTATTTAAAGTAGAATCAAATTTAAGGCGATCTGCTTGGTCGCCTTTCATTTTTTATAGAGAGATACGATATGTTTGTCAAGATTTTATTTCTGTTCCTTACCTGTGCAGTTTATCTTTTCCCTCAGGCTAAGATCCTTATTTATATGGATCTCAAACAAACCGACCATTTAAGAGCATACGGAATTACTTACAATGCTTTAACCGAAGGTGTTAAAGCCGATTGGCTTTTAAATTACCGCGGCGGTTCTTTCATGCTTGACTACAATAATAAAGTAGCAAATCAATGTAGACTTGAAGGTGTTGCATTTGAATCCATTTCGGCGCAGCAGGCTGCTAATATTTATTCGTATGTACAAAGCGATGACCAGAACATGGATGTGGTTAGATTAGAAAAAGCGCCGAAGATTGCCGTTTATGTTCCGCCGGGTTTTCAGCCCTGGGATGATGCAGTTACATTAGTTCTTGAATATGCAAAAGTTCCTTATACTAAAATTTGGAATGATGAAATTCTGCGTGGAGATCTCTCTAAAGTATGATTGGCTTCATTTGCATCATGAGGATTTCACAGGACAGTACGGAAAATTCTATGGCAGTTTCAGCAATGCACAATGGTATATAGATCAGCAGATGATGTATGAAAATGATGCTAAGAAAGAACGGCTTTAAAAAAGTTTCAAATATGATGAAAGCCGTCGCGATGGATATAAAAAATTATGTCGGTAAAGGAGGATTTTTATTTGCGATGTGTTCCGCAACCGATTCTTACGATATAGCACTGGCTGCTCAAAATGTTGATATTTGTGCATCAATGTATGACGGTGATCCTGCAGATCCGGATGCACAGCAAAAACTGGATTTTTCAAATACTCTTGCGTTTACAAATTTCAAACTTGAAATGAATCCTTATGTTTATGAATACAGCAATATTGATATACAGCCTTCCGAAATCGGCGATTTTCAAAATGATTACTTTACACTTTTTGATTTCTCTGCAAAATATGATCCCGTTCCGACTATGCTGACTCAAGACCATGTAAATGTAATAAGAGGATTTATGGGTCAGACTACAATGTTTAGAAAAGAATTAATTAAGAAAAATGTAATCATACTTGCCGAAAGACCCGGAACCGACCAGGTAAAATATATTCATGGAAATTATGGCAGAGGTACATTTACATTTTACGGCGGACACGATCCGGAAGACTATCAGCATGCAGTCGGCGATCCTCCTACGGATCTTTCCTTACATAAAAACTCTCCCGGCTATAGATTAATATTAAATAATATTCTTTTCCCTGCCGCTAAAAAGAAAAAGCAGAAAACTTAGATTTATTTTCAATTATTCTAACCATTTTAAAATTTAATCACGGTTTAAATTAATTATTAATGTTAAATTTAATTAGTTAATTAATCTCTAAAAATTAAGTTGAAAATCCATTATGAAAAAAATCAAAATTAAAAACTCATCCGAAGAAATTGAAATTGGAAAAATTGTTTGTGTTGGAAGAAATTATTCCGAACATGCAAAAGAATTGGGAAATGAAATTCCGGAAAAACCTTTAATATTTTTTGAAACCTGCATCAGCTGTTATTTTTTCAGGAGATAAAATAATTTATCCCTCCATTTCAAATGAAATGCACCACGAAGTTGAATTGGTTTTACAGATTAGTGAGAACATTAAAAATGCTGATGAAGGAAAAGCAGAGAAAGCAATTTCTGCTTACGGTGTCGGACTTGATATGACTTTACGTGATATCCAAAGTGATCTTAAAAAGAAAGGTCATCCGTGGACAATTGCAAAATGCTTTGATACATCCGCAGTTCTTTCGGATTTTATTTCTAAAAAAGATTACTGGCTTGACTCTGGATGAAGAAATTTCTCTTACATTAAATGGAGAGATTAGACAAAAAGAAAAATTAAATAAAATGATTTTTAATCCTGCTCAAATTGTTGAATATATTTCTTCTTTAATGACTTTAGAAAAAGGCGATCTTATATTTACCGGAACTCCTGCCGGTGTTGGAAAAGTACAGAAAGGTGATAAACTTTTTGCAGAAATTTCCGGTATAGCAAAATTAGAATGCAGTGTTGAATAAAAATTTAAGGCAATATTAAAAGTGTAAATATCAGCTTTTGTTAGACTAACTATTTAAACTGCTTAAAGCTTTTTTAATTAATTCTTCAAGAGTAATTTGGGGTTCATTATTTAATATTTCTCTTACGGTTTTATCTGCCAATTTAGAGTTATATCCCAATGTAGTTAATGCTGCCGAAGCTTCATTTCTTATGCTTAATGGAATTTCAGTTAAACCTTCTTCATGGATATTTTCAACTTTGTTTTTTAGTTCAAGCACAAGACGTTCCGATGTTTTTCTTCCGATTCCCGGAACAGCAGTTATTCTGGAAACATCTTCGGTTAATATTGCATTTTTTAATTCTTCAACTGTAATACCTGATAAAATACTTAATGCTATTTTTGGCCCGACTCCGTTTACTGTTATTAAAATTTCAAACATTTCTTTTTCAGACTTCGGTAAAAAAACCGTAGAGAGTAATCGAATCCTCTTTAACATTTGTATGAATAAATAATGATATTTCGTTTTTATCTGTGATTTTTTCAAATGTATTAATTGAAATGTTAACGTTATAACCAACACCGTTTACATCTAATAAAATTTTTGTTGGTTTTGAAGAAATTAATTTTCCTTTTAAAAATCCGATCAACTTTTTATCCTTTTGATAATTTATTCAATAATTCTGTCGGGATAATTTTCCACAAAAGATTTCCAGCTTTTTCCTTTTTTAGTTGGAAATTTGAATCTTAATCCATGACAAATTGCTACTGCCAACGCATCAGATTCATCAAACCTCATTTTTTCATCTTTTAAACTTAATAAAGTTTTAATCATGAAAGATACCTGCTCCTTGGAAGCAGAACCTTTTCCCACAACAGATTTTTTAATTTCTCTTGGTGAATATTCGCATGGCTCTAATTTGTTATGTGCGGCAGCAAGAATTGAAACTCCTCTTGCATATCCTATTTTCATTGCCGATTGAACATTCTTTCCGTAAAAAGCCGTTTCGATTGCAAACTCATCGGGTTTGTATAATTTTATAATTTTATCAAGTTCGTCGTAAATCATTTCAAGTTTTGAGGGGAGATTATATGAAGCCGGAAGTTTAATCAAGCCGTTTTTAACCCGCTTAAAATTATTTTGACTGTATTTTACAATTCCGTAACCTGTGTAGTTAGTTCCGGGATCTATTCCAAGTATAATCATTTATATTTACCGGCTTGATTCAAAAAAAGAAAGCCTTCTTTTTATTGGAAGGCTTTTAAATTAAAGAACATTTATAATTACTAATTTAATGATTCTTCATCAAAATCTGCATTTGTATAAACATTTTGTACGTCATCCAGATCTTCCATAGCTTCAACGCTTTTCATAACTTTTTCGGCATCTTCACCGCTTACAGGCACCTGGTTTTTAGCGATCCATTGAAGTGAAGCATTTTCAATCTGTCAAGTTTTTATCCAAAAGGGCTTTTCTAACATTATCAAAAGATTCAATTGGAGATTGAATTTCAAAAAATTCTTCTTCGGTTTGAAGATCTTCCGCGCCTGCTTCAATAATTATTTCCATAATATCATCTTCTGTTTTTCCCTGTTTGGGCAGAGTGATTACACCCTTTCTTTCAAACATCCATGCAACCGAACCGGTTTCACCCATACTGCCGCCGTGTTTGCTGAATACATGTCTGACTTCTGCAACAGTTCTGTTTTTATTATCGGTTGCAACTTCAACTAAAACTGCAACACCACCGGATGCATATCCTTCATAAGTTAATTCATGATAAGTAACGCCTTCCAGTTCGCCTGTAGCTTTTTTAATTGCTCTTTCGATATTGTCCTGCGGCATGTTTGCAGCTTTTGCATTATCTACTGCCAGCCTTAAACGCGGATTGCCGTCGAGATCGCCGCCGCCTTCTCTTGCGGCAATTGTAATTTCTTTAATAAGCTTAGTAAACATTTTGCCGCGTTTAGCGTCAATGGAAGCTTTTTTTCTTCTTATGGTTGCCCATTTTGAATGACCAGACATTTAATTAAAACTCCTAATTTTTTTCGTTTATGCTTATGTCTTTTATTTTGAACTGCGGAAAAACTCTTCCGTCCCTTACAGATTTATCTATAGAATAAACAACATCAAAAGTGGTATTGTTGTTTTTTATCAAATCTAAAAATTCTCCCATATTGAAACCTATGCAATCAAAAATCTTTTCGCAACTATTTTGTTTAAGACTTACTAAAAGATGGTTTGTTCCTACAATTCTGGGAGTGTTTGCAACATGAACTTTTTCCGATAAAAATACAGGTCTCATATTTCCCGGTCCAAAAGGTGAATACTGATCAATTATTCTTAAAAACTTAGGTGATATTTCCGAAAATTTTAATTTAGAATCAATATGTATTTCAGGTAAAAGATCTTCTTCTTTTATAGCCTCTTTTACAATTTGATTAAATTTTGATCGGAATTCGGCAATTTTTTCAACTTCAACTGCCAATCCGGCAGCAGCCTGATGTCCGCCGAAATGAATTAAAAGATCCTCGCATTTTTTTAGTGCTTCGTAAATGTTGAAATTAGAAATACTTCTTGCCGAACCTTTCGCTACTCCGTCAACGGTTGTAAGCATTATTGTAGGTCGGTAATATTTTTCCACAAGCCTGGAAGCAACTATTCCTATAACTCCGGGATGCCAGTTCTCCTTGGTGTAAAATTATTGCCAGATCGTCATTTAAATCCATTGAGTTTTCAACAATATCCATTGCTTCGTCATAAGTATCAACATCAATTTTTCTTCTTTGATAATTTTCGTTCTCTAAAATTTTTGCCAGTTCAAGCGCTTCATTTTTGTCTCTCGTAATTAATAAATTAACTGCTCTTTCCGCATCTCCCAATCTGCCGACTGCATTTATCCTTGGTGCGATTGTAAAAACAATCTGACCGGAAGACAAATTTCCTGGTGAAAGTCCGGCACTTTCTATTAATGCTGAAATTCCCGGTCGCGGATTTGAATTTATAAGTTCTAAGCCTTCTTTAACCAGCACTCTGTTCTCATCTATTAGAGGAACAATATCTGCAGCACCTGCCAGTGCAACAAGATCCAAATATTTTAAAGGAAGATCTCTCTTCCCGATTCTTTCCGAAACACCTTGAGCAAGTTTAAAAGCAACTCCGGCTCCCGACAAAAATTTAAATGGATAATTATCATTCGGTTTTAACGGGTCTAAAACCGCCAAAGCATTCGGGATAATTTCTTTAGGCTGATGATGATCGCAGATTATAACATCCATTCCCAATTCATTAGAATAATCTGTTTCTTCAATTGCCGTTATTCCGCAGTCAACTGTAATTAATAATTTTGTTCCCAAAGATTTTACATTATCAATTCCGGCCTTGGATAAACCGTACCCTTCAGTTAATCTTTTGGGAATATAAAATTCAACATTCGCATCCAGGCTTTTTAAGAACATATAAAGAAGAGATGTTGAACAGGTTCCGTCAACATCATAATCACCAAAAACACAAATTTTTTGGTTTTCAGTTAGCGCTTCTATAACTCTTGTGGTTGCATCCTCCATTCCGTTCATTAAAAATGGATCATGAATATTCTCAAGTGTCGGACGGAAAAACAGCTTTGCCTGCTGAAAGTTAGTTACATTTCTGATAATTAATAATTTGGCAAGAACTTCGGAAATGTTTAATGAATCTGCAAGTGAGGTAACGGCAAAATTATCATCTAATTCTTTTATATTCCAACGCTTTTTAAGCATAAAATACTTTCCAGCGAAGCATATGAAAGAATTAAAAATCACCCAAATCTAATAAGCCGAATTCTGTAATCCCGATCTAACGAGACGGCAATTATTTGTCTTAATCATAGATTGCTCTATGACTTATAAGCGGTCCACCCGGAAATCATTCGGGCGAACAACCCTATTCCTGAATAAACAGGAACGATTCCCATATTTGACCTTGCTTCGAGTGGGGTTTACCTTGTCCCGCCCAAAAGCGGAATCCCAAAAGGGACCGTTAATGTTACCATTAACGCGGTGAGCTCTTACCTCACCTTTTCACCTTTACTCCGATAAATCGGAGAAGTTTGTTTTCTGTGGCACTTTCCGTCTCCCGGAAATTCCGGGATCCCGGGCGTTACCCGGCACTCTGTTCTGTGAAGTTCGGACTTTCCTCCCTCTGTTTTAATCAGAGAGCAATTGCCTGGATTTGGAGTTTTTCAATTTCCTTCTTTTTAATTGCATTATGCAATTATATGCTGCATAAAACTTTTAATTAAAAAATTTATTATTTCAATGACGCTAATATAATAAATTGAAGTTCTTAAAACAGCAGAAAAGTTTAATAAAAGTATTTGTTAAAAGATTTTACGGAATTCTAAAAAGTGGAGTTTTTTGATAGACAAAACAAATTTATTTAGGAGTCGTTTCTTCATTCCTTTTTCGGCTCTTTCCGGCAAATGCCGGTTTAAGAGCCAAAATTTTAGGAAATTCTAATTATTCAGATTCAACTGTTTCGGAAATTTCTGCCGAAACTAGAATCCTGCCGCAATATTCGCAGAAGAATAATCTATTGTTTCTTCTTATTTCAAGTTGTCTCTGCGGCGGAACTATGTTATGGCATCCTGAACATGCAGATCTTCTTATTGTAGAAACAGCTTTGCCGTTTTTAGCTTTTCTAATTCTCATATAAGCTGAATAATCCGGCTTCTTTGTTTTTGATTCAATTTCTTTTCTATGTGTGCGAAGTTTAGCTTCTTCTTTTTCGTTTGCTTTTATTATTTCTTTCAGGTCAGCTTCTTTTTCTTTTAACTGGGAGTTTAATTCGTCTAAAGTCGGTTCAATTTCTTCTATTTCATCTGTGAGCTGTTTGCTTCTATCGGCTAAAGTATTATTCTCAGTTTCCAGTTTAGACATTTCTTCTTCGGTATGATCGATTTCTTTTGTCAATGCATCATACTCTTTATTATTTCTTACCTGATAAAGCTGAGCTTTGAATTTTTTCTGATTTTCTTTCAGCTTTTCTATTTCTTCTTCGTTTTCTTCTCGCTTTTTAAGAGAATCTTCTTGCTCTTGTTCTTTAGACTCCATATCCTCTTTAAGAGAATTGATTTTGTCTTCCAGTTCTTTAACTGCGTTTGGAAGATCGCCGCGAAGCGCTTCCAATTCATCGAGCTGATCATCTATTGTTTGCAACTCGTATAGTATTTTTAACCTGTCAAACAATTTAATATGCTCCTTAGTTGTTATAAAAAATTATGGGATTTGTCGATCCGCTGTATTTAAAAACTTTTGATTCAATTTTATCTTTTAAAATTTTATCCAACCTTTTTTTTATTTCGTTTAAAATGTGTACTTCCGTTTCATAATGTCCTGCATCTATTAATAAAATATTGTGCTGTGCTTCATGGAACGCATGGTACTTAATATCGGCAGTGACAAATGCATCCGCACCGGATTTTATTGCTTCATTTATAAGCTCGCTGCATGAGCCGCCGCAAACAGCAACTTTTTTAATTTTGTTTGATTTTCCTTTGGTGTAACGGAAATTTGATGCCATTAAATTCTTTGAAACTAAATTTAAAAATTTATCTTTGTTTATAGCTTTTTCATATTCTCCCACTGCACCGATTCCGTAATTAACATTTGAATTTAATAACGGATAAACTTCATAAGCCGGCTGTTCATAAGGATGTACTTTCAATACATTATTTATCACTTCAGAAATTTTCCACTCGTCGGCTAAGGCTTCCAATCTTACTTCTTTAACTTTTTCTAAATTTTCTTTTTTACCAATGTATGGTTTTGATTTATCCGATCCTTTAAAAGTTCCCTCTCCGTTTATTCTAAAGCTGCATGAATCATATTCGCCTATTATTCCGCCGCCGGCTTCAAATATAGCTTTTGATACTTCGTCAACATTTTCTTCCGGGACAAACACAACAAATTTATTCTGATTTGATTTCTGATTTACAAGAAATTCTATATTCGTAAGTCCTAAGGTTTTTGCTAGTTCAAAGCTCACGCCATGTTTTGTAAAATCCAGATTTGTGTGTGCAGAGAATAAAGTTATATCTGATTTAATTAATTTATTTACCAATGATGAAGTTAAATCTTTTTCGGGGTCGATCTTTTTTAAAGGATGGAATAATAGCGGGTGATGGCTAATTATCAAATTGCACTTCTTTTTTATTGCTTCGTCAATTACTTTGTCGGTTACTTCTAAACATAAGATTATATTAGAAACCTTTTGTTTAGTTAGCCCAACTTGTAGTCCTACATTATCTTTTTGCCAGGCAATCGATTTAGGTGCCCAATCTTCAATATGTTTAATTATATCGCTTACAGTCATATCAAAAAAAAATGCACTTCGGAGTTTGAAGTGCATTTTTATAATTTCTTAATCCGGGCAGTTCAGTAACCCGGGGTATTTTATGTTCTTCAGAAATATTAAAAATTTATTGAGTCTTTTAATCATATTAAGTAGACAAATATACTCTAAACTTTATAAATACGCAATTACTTTTTAAGGCATACACGATTCAAAAATTTTAAATTAGTGATACAGATAACATCAATCCGTTTCCACCCAATTACCGTCTTCTTTTATAATATTAATTAATTCTTCTACGGCGTTTTTTGCAGGCACGTTCCTTTTTACAATATCTTTTTCTCTGTATAAAGTGATCTTTCCAACTCCTGATCCTACATATCCGTAATCAGCATCTGCCATTTCTCCGGGACCATTAACAATGCATCCCATTATTGCAATTTTAACACCTTTTAAATGCTCAGTTCTTTTTCTAATCATTTCGGTGGTTTCCTGCAGATCAAACAAAGTTCTTCCGCAGGAAGGACAAGCAATATATTCTGTTTTGGAAATTCTGGCTCTGGCTGCCTGCAGAATTCCGAATAAAATTCTATTAATCGTTCTTTCTTTAGTTTCTTTTTGCTTTATAAAACTTCTAACATATGCATTTTTCTTTCCGGAATGAGAAAAGTCATCTGGAACTTCAGCCCAGACTCCGTCACCGAATCCGTCAATTAATAAAGCACCAAAATCAGTTGAAGCATATAAAGTGAAATTATTTACATCAATGTTTTTGTATTGTCTTTTAATAATTACAGGATTTTCTATTTCATTAATAAGTAATTCACAAAAAGCTCTTCTTTGTTCAGGCATTCCATGCATGTTTTCTGTTTCTAAAATAATTACTGCGGTTTTATCATTATGAAGTTTACTCTGCAGTTCTGAGTTTAGGTCATTCAAATTTAGATGAACGAGATTTGCTGTATCCGATTTTTTATTTGCATTAATATATTCTTCAACGGAAAATAAAGGATATCCTTTCTCTTCCAAGTTTTTATCGATCCATGTTCTGTATTTATAAACTGCTTTTAATCCGTTAGGAATATCGAAAGCAATTATATTATCTCCGGCAAATATAAAATCTGGAGCGCTGTCGCTCATATTCCATTTATCGGTTTCTGAATCATAGTTAAATCCTATATCTAAAAGATCTGAAGGAGAAGTAATTTTTCTTTGACTGAAATCAGAGAAAACTCTTGGTACATTGCTGCCGCCGATATTTAAAACTTCAAAAGATTTTCTTTTTTCAAACTCAAAAGGATTAAAAGGAATATTTTCAATTTCTTTAATTGTTTTATGATTTTTTCTTTCCTTGTATCTATCAACCAGAGCAATTGCAACCGGCGCTTCAAACTCAGGATCTTCTGTTAGCGAAACTCTTACAGTATCTCCCAAACCATCTTCGAGCAAAGTCCCAATTCCCACTGCGGATTTTACTCTGCCGTCTTCACCCCCGCCTGCTTCCGTAACTCCGAGATGAAGAGGGTAATTCATTCCTTCTTCTTCCATTTTTTGAATTAGCAGCCGGTAAGCCTGTACCATAACCTGCGGATTGCTGGCTTTCATAGAAAGTATAATTTCTCTGTAATCTAGATCTTCGCAAATTCTTACAAATTCCAAAGCAGATTCAACCATTCCCAAAGGAGTATCGCCGTAACGGCTCATTATTCTATCCGAAAGAGAACCATGATTTGTCCCGATTCTCATCGCAGTTCCGTATTCTTTACAAACTTTTACAAGCGGAGTAAATTTTTGTTTTATTCTTTCAATTTCTGCATTGTACTCATCGTCTGTATATTCAATTTTTTGGAATTTTTTCCTGTCCGCATAATTCCCGGGATTTACTCTAACTTTTTCAACTATTCTTGCCGCAATTTCTGCTGCATTTGGTGTAAAATGAATATCGGCAATAAGCGGAACAGTGTATCCTCTTGATCGCAATTCTTTTTTAATGTTCTCAAGATTTTGTGCTTCCAGTTTGCTTGGAGCGGTTATTCTAACATAATCGCATCCGGATTCAACCATTCTAATTGTCTGTTCAACAGTTGCTTTTGTATCCATCGTATCGGTAATTGTCATGGATTGAATTCTGATAGGATTGTCTCCGCCGAGCGGAATATCTCCAACATGAACAACTCTTGTTTTATACCGTGAATATTTTGTTAAACTGCTGCAGTAGCTTTTTGCTTTTTTAATTGTTTCGAACATTGATTCTCTAAATTGTGAATTATTAAAATCCTTACAATATAATTGAAAATAAAGACTATTTCATTTCAATTAATTAGGTTAAGATTACTGTAAAATATAGTAAAACAATAATTTTAAATTAAAAATAAAGATCACAGTAATGTTATACATTTTTTTTGTGAATTTGTTACAATTTTTAACAAGCTGAATTTTTAAATTATTTTCCAGTTTTAAAATTTGTAATTTTAATAATATAGTTTTGATATAATAATTTTATTGAATTTAAAAATATTGTTTGATGATTAATTAAAATGCGAATCCCCGAAGCCAAAATAGAAGAAATAAGATCTAACGCTAACATTGTAGATGTAATTTCTGAGTATGTTCAGCTTAGAAAAAGGGGAAAAAATTTTATTGGTTTATGTCCGTTCCATTCTGAAAAAACCCCTTCCTTTACTGTAAGCGAAGAAAAACAAATTTTTCATTGCTTCGGCTGTCATGCCGGCGGAAATGTATTTTCATTTTTAATGGAATATGAGAAAATATCCTTTGTGGAGTCGGTTCAGATTTTAGCGGAAAGATTGGGAATCGATTTAGAATATGATGAACAGGCTAATATAGAAAAACAAAGTGAACAGGAAATTTTATATGATATAAATACAGAAGCCGGAAGATATTTTTCAGATAACTTATTAAATAAACCGGAAGGTGAAGTTGCCCGTGAATACTTCCATAAAAGAGAAATAAAACCGCAGACAATCCGCGCATTCGGTTTGGGATATGCTTTAAACGGCTGGGAAAATTTTATTGAATTTGCCAAAAGCAAAAAAATAGATCTGGAAAAAGCTCTTAATTTAGGATTAATTGGAAGCGGAAAAGAAGGAAGATTGTATGATAAATTTTCATCAAGAATTATATTCCCGATTTTTTCACCCAACGGAAGAGTTGTTGCTTTTGCCGGAAGAATTTTAGGAAACAAAAGAAGGCCATGCAAAATATTTAAACTCACCGGAATCTTTAATTTACACTAAAGGAAGAATTTTATACGGATTATCTCATTCGAAAGATGAAATAAGAAAACTTGATAAAGCAATTCTGGTTGAAGGTTATATGGATTTAATTTCGCTTTATCAAAACGGAATTAAAAATGTTGTTGCAGTTTCAGGCACAGCTTTAACTGAAGAACAGGTTCAGCTTCTTTCAAGATATACAAAAAATGTAGTTTTACTTTTTGATGCTGATACAGCAGGAATAAAAGCGTCGATGAGAAGCATTGAGCTTTTACTAAAAAAAGATTTCGAAATAAAAGTTGTTTCTCTTCCTTCCGGAGAAGATCCGGATTCATATGTGAATAAATACGGCCGGGAAAAATTTGAAGAATTAATAAGTTATGCTCAGAATTTTTTGGAATATCAAACTGAATATTATCAATCTCATGGAATGCTGGATGATCCTGCAAAAACAGCAGAAGCAATTAGGGAACTTGTAAATCCTATTGCTTTAATAAATGATGAATTAAAAAGAACGCTGCTTATAAAATCAATTGCAAAAAGATTTAACTTAAGAGAAAAACTTTTAGAAACCGAACTTGATAAAGCTATAAGCCGTGTAAACAGATCAATAACAAGTGAAGAAAGAGCGAGAGAAAGAGAACTTGCTTCCAAAGAAATTAAAATTGAAAAAAAATCTCCGGGCTGTAAATCCCAAAACAATTAAACTGGAAAGAGAAATTGTAAAACTTTTATATGAAGGCAATTCGGATATTGTCGAACTGGCTCATCAATATATTAAACCGGAAGATTTTACAATCGAAGTTCATTCTAAATTAGCAGAATTAATATTTGATGCTTTTCTTAAAGACGAAGATATAATTGCGAGTTCTTTAATTGAAAAAATTAATGATGAAAAAATTAAAGAATATTTAATAGAACTTACTTTTGAAAAATATTCTATTAGTAAAAGCTGGGATGATATTTATCCGGATTTAAATGAAGACAAAAAATTATTTAAAATTGCACTCGATACTTTAAAGGATTATAAACTTTTGCAGATTCAACAAAAAATTATTGAGAACAATAAAACACTGGAAGATACTTTGGATGAAGAAGAAAGATTAGAAATTATGAAGACAAATCTTGAACTAATGAAAGATAAAGAAATGCTATCCGAAGAATTTAAAAACAAAGAAACTTCTTGATTAATTACCTGCCTTAAGTTATTTTATAATTGAAGTTTAGAGAAAGAATAGAAAATTTTTAATCTAAGCAACACCGGGATTTATCCCGTGTGAAATGAAGTTGAAAAAACTATATTGGGCAAACCGTTTTAACGGTTTTTATTTAGCATAATCTTTTATTGTTCTATAAAAACTTGAGATGTTAATTTCCTTACCCTATTTATTCTGTGTCAATTTCCTGGGGGACTTTTGAACGTTATCGAAATAGAAAAATTAAAATCGGATTTAAATTTCAATTTAAAAGAATCTACTTCTAAAAAACAAAAACTTATTTTAATTAATGATTTTCTTGACGTATTATTAAAATCTTCCGATCCTCTTATAATTGAATCTTACTCAATTGATTTGCTTGAGGAATATTCAAAATTGCTTTTTCAATATGATCCTGAATGCTCAAATCCGGAATTAACAGAAAGTATTTTAAATACAGCCAAGCAGTTAAACGATTTTGATTTTATTAAGGATAAGCGAAATGATATAATTCAGAATATAAATTTGATTTCCGTTAGGCTGGAGAAATTAAATAATATTTTAAATGGAGTTGAAGAAGAAAATAAAAGTTCTAAAACCGGAATGTTTCCTTTGCTTGAAGAAAGCATAAATGGAAATGAAATTTATTGCGTCACTTGATTCAATTACAGTAAAGATTAAATGTTACTTCGAAGAAGTACAAATTTTATTCTTGTTCCAAGCGAAAAAGAAATTGAAGAAAGACTTGAAAAACAAATTAAAGATGCCTGGAAAATTGCAGTTGATAAAGCTCAGGATTTTATAAAGAAAATTAAACCAAATCACGAAGTTGTAATTCAATTCGATAAAAGACTTGGTTTTTATAAAGGAAATTCACTCGGAATAGCTTTAACTCTTTCCTTTATTGAAGAGCTGCTGCGGTTTTACAATTCCAATACAATTATTAAAGTTCAAGACTCAATTGCAATAACAGGTGGATTAGATGAAAATGGGAAAGTAATTCCGACTTCAAAAAAAATTATAGAAAAAAAAGTTGTAGGTATTTTTTATTCATCAATAAATACTTTTATTGTTCCTATTCAAGATGAAGTATTTGCAAAAAATAAATTAGAAGAACTCCTGAAAAAATATCCCGGCAGAAATTTAAATATAATAGCAGTATGGGATATTGAAGATGTACTTGACAGAAGAAAAATTGTAGAAATTAAAAATTTACCTGTAATAAAAAGAACTTTGAGATTCGGAAAAAGGAATTGGGCCAGTTTATCACTTTTAATTTTACTTGCCGCGGTAATAACTTTCTCCGGTATTTTAGATTTTGACAACAATCCGGCAGTTCTGGAGAATGTTGGAAAAACTCTTTTAGTTAAAAACAAAAACGGCAAAGTGTTATGGACTAAAGAAATGAAACTTGATTTTAAAATTGGTTATGAAAAATAATTAGAAAAATTTTAGATGTAGATAATGATGGTAAGAATGAAGTTTTGCTTTCCGGAAAAAATCTTCCCGAAAAAAATAATGATAGTTTAAGTAACTTCATTAACTTGCTATGATTATAAGAAGAACCTATTAAATGGCATTATATATTTAGATGATAAAGTAAAAACTGGAATAGAACATACATCAACTTATAATATTAGAATTATTCGATACATTACTATTTCTTAATAAGAAAGTATTTATTGGCTTTTGCAACAAATATTCCACTATATCCTTCAGCCGTTTTTATGTTGATCCGAAAACAGGCAAAAGAATTGATAGTTCTTTTACTTTGTGGAATTCAGGAAGAATAATACGATGGTATTATAGGCGATTTTAATCAATGATGGTAAAAAAGAATTGTTGCCGTTAGGTATTAATAATGGATATGAAAGAGCAGTATTTTTCTCAATAAATTTAAATGAATATGCATGGAAAATCTGCCTGCCCCGAGCGATTATTCATTTAAAGGAATGGATTTAGCAAAATTTAATGCACTATATATTACTTGCCATTTTCGGATTACGGAAAATATTATTTTAGATATAATTCTCCTCAAATATGGTTCAGTTTGAGTTATTATCCTAAATCAAAGAATTTGCTTTTTATGTATAGGAAGGGATTATTATAATCATGTGCGCAAAATTAGTATACAGATTCAATACAAAAATGCAGTTAACTATGCTGGACTGCGGAGATGATTTTCAGAAGAAAAGAGATTCTCTTGTTGTTAAAGGAATTCTAAATCCTCCTTTAACAAATACAACTGAATATTTTGATTCATTGAAAAAACAATTAAGATATTGGAACGGAGCAAAATTTGTTACTGCAGAAGAATATTTTAAAAAATAAAAAACTTAATATCAAAATCTTTGCTTCTTGTAATCTATTTTGATATAATATATAGTAAATTTTACTTCTGTGGGTGTCTATTCAGGTCATAAAAACTATTTTCATTCAACAATTTTGATTGTGAATTTATGCCGGGGGTTGAAACTTTAGAAATTCTTAAAAATCTGGTTAATAGTAAAATTAACCAGCGTGAATTAAATTTACTTATCGAAAAAGCATATCGAATTTCTACCGCTTATTTACGTTCTATTTATCCTAGAATTTATAAAATAACTTTAAACGAAAATATTGAATTGGAAGATGTGGCAATTGATGCAATTGCTCCATTATTTATTAAGAATCAAGATGGTCAATTCGGATTTTTAATTAAAGCATTTAATTCATGGAAACCTGAAATAAAAACCGAAGCCGCCGCCGCTTATTTTCTAAACAAAATTGTCGCTAAAAGAGTTGAACAGCATATTGCCTCACTGTTGAAAGAATCCGATCCTTTCTTTGCAAAAATATTTGATTCGATAAACTACATTATTAAAAGAGATAATTTTAAAAAAATTAATTATCTCGGTAAAAGTTTTATTGTTAAATTGGATTGCGATGAGATTGACTGCGAAGTTATTGGCATAGAGGAATTTGAAAAATTACCGCTCGATTTGTTTCTTGATCAAAAATCTTTGCTTAATAAACTTATCGATTATTTAGAAATTAATACAGAATATTATCCTGCTGTACCTGTTAATTTGCTTGTACATAAATTGAAAGTTTTAAATGCTGAAGTATATATCATAAAGGATTCGGTTGAAAACACAGCAGTTAAACTTGAAGTTGATGAAGTTGTTAATTTTGGTTTAAAAAATGCCAAAGAAAAACTTTCCGGTTTTTACTTAAGAAAAAATAAATTAAATCCTGCAGAAGCTAAAATGTTAAATGATGCTTTAGCCGACATGGCGGAAGATCTTAAAGACGGCGGATTGAATCCCGGACTTTACGATTATTTGAAAACCTACAAAAATAATCTTACCAGGGAATTTTACCAGAATAACTATCATAACATTTTGGAATACCTTTTAAAGGTGATGAGAAATACGATTGCCGAAAATTTGCAGAATTGGTAAATTATCATACCTTTTAATTTCCGAGTTGGTACTTTTTAAAATTATTTTACACTATAGATATAATAGTTTAATATTCATTTATTATGCCCGATAAAATAAACATTTCAGAAAAAGATATATTCAATTTTGTATTCTTTAATAATCTGATTAGTAAAGAAAAAGAAGAATATTTAACCGGGAATTCTAAATTTAAAGTCCAGTTGGATTTTTATAAAAAATTAAAAGATATTTTTCTCGAAGAAATTCCCAATAATATTAAAGAGAAAATAGCTTCCGGAATTGAAGCATATAAAATGATAAAAACCTTCGTTTTATATCCGGTCGATTACGAACATAAAAAAAAACATTCCAATGTATTAATTCTTGCTGCTGATTCTCTGGCTGCGGAATCAAATGAAATTCAATCTAAAACTTTTATTGACGAAGGGAAAAATTATTTAATAAGATTAATAAAAGAAAACAGCAAATCTAAAATATATGTTTTTTCAACTCACGAACCTGTAATGAAAAATTTTACTGTTGTTATAAAACCTCAATCTGTAAAATATATTCTTAATGATAATTCCAAACCTTTGGAAATTGAAGGCAATATAGATCCGGAATCTATCGAAATAGAATTTTAACCTCTCTCATTAAATTCAATTCTTTAATTTCACAATTACTTTCTTTAATTTCATTCATTAAAATTCATAATAAATTTATATGAAATACAGACAGGCAAAAACAGGCAAATTAATGATTGAAATTCTTCCGGATAAATGCGATTTCTGCGGCTGCTGTGTTGGGGTTTGTCCCGAAGATGCAATTGAGTTAAAAGAAGCAGAAATTTTTATAATTGATGAAAGATGTACAAACTGTGCAAAATGTGTTTGGAGTTGCCCGATTGAAGTTATTGTTTTTAATAAAGATGGAGTTGTGTTTCAGTAGGCAGTTGACAATAGGCAATCGTAATAATTAAAAAAATAATGAGGGAAATAATATGAATTTATCTTTTAAGGATCTTACGGTTTACAAAAAGTCTTTTAGTATAGCAATGAATATTTTTGAAGTATCAAAAAGGTTTCCAAAAGAAGAAAAGTATTCATTAACTGATCAAATAAGAAGATCGTCAAGATCTGTCTGTACTGCAGTTGCAGAAGCATACAGAAAAAGAATGTATGAAGCTTATTTTGTTTCAAAAACTTCTGATGCCGATATGGAAAATTCAGAAACTCAAGTATGGTTGGATTTTGCATTTCAATGTGGATATATAAATCAAGTCCAGTATCATAATTTTATTGAAAACTCCGAAGAAGTTGGTAAGTTATTAAACCATATGATTATAAATCCTGAAAAATATTTAAGAAAATTAGATAAATAATATTTAAAGAAATTGCCTACTGCATACTGTTAATTGCCTATTTTGTAAAGTTAGAATGAAAAATTTTTATTCACTGTAAATGAAATGATAAGATGAAAAATGAATACGACATAATAGTAGTCGGTGCTGGCCCGGCCGGATCTATGGCTGCGAGATTTGCTGCCGAAAAAGGCGTTTCGGTTTTAATGCTGGAAAAAGATCGGGATGTCGGATATCCTGTCCGATGCGGTGAAGCAATTAGTAAAGCCGGTGTTGAAGAATTTATTGAGCCTGATAAAACCTGGATAAAAGCTTATATTTCAAAATTTTCTTTTAATGCTCCTGACGGAACCGAAGCTGTTATTGAATTCGGTGAATCCGGTTATGTTTTGGAGCGAAGAATCTTTGATTATGAATTAGCAAAATCCGCTGCAAAAGCAGGAGCTGAAATTTTAACAAGAGCTTATGTAAATGGTTTAATAATTGAAGATGATAAAATTGCCGGGGTTAAATATGAATTTAAGGGCGAACAAAAAGAAGTTAGTTCTAAGATAGTTATTGCAGCAGATGGAGTTGAATCCAGAGTTGGGCGATGGGCCGGATTAAAAACCCATATTGATTTTAGAAATATGGAATGCTGTACACAATTTACGGTTTCCAATGTTAAAGTAAATTCAGATACCCTTTATTTTTATTTTGGACAAAAGTATGCTCCCGGAGGATATTTCTGGATTTTTCCTAAATCAGGAGATACTGCAAATATCGGTCTTGGTGTAAGCGGATTAGTTGGTAAAGAAAGATCTGCTTTATCTTTTCTTAATGAATTTATGGAAGAAAATTATCCGGATTCTTCTGTTTTAACATGGATTGCAGGCGGAGTTCCAAGTTCAATTACATTGGATAAAATTTCCGCTCCCGGAATTATGCTTGTCGGTGACGCAGCCCGGCAAGTAAATCCTTTAAGCGGCGGCGGAATTGCAAGCGGAATGATAGGCGGAAGCATTGCTGGAAAAATTGCCTCCGAAGCTGTTAAAAATAATAACTTAGATCTTATTTTAACTTATGATAAAGCATGGCATGACCGGCTTGGGAAAAGGCATGAAATATTCGATAGAATAAAAAATGGTATTTATAATTTCTCCGATGAAAAATTCAATAAAATTGCACATTCATTTAATAAAATTCCTTATGAAAAGCGTACTTTAAAAAGGTTATTTACAACAGCTTTAATCAATCAGCCTTCTTTATTAATTGATGTTGCAAAAGTTTTTACAATTTAATCAAATAAACGCTTTTTGAATTTTATAACAATCTATTCTAAAATTTTATTTCAAAAGTTGAATTTGTTATATTTATCGGTTGAAAATATATTAGATTAATTCCTCAATAAATTAAGTTATCAAGGGAAAAACTAATTGAACGAATCAAAAAATATCCTCGATAATGAATCATCCTATAAAACTATTGGATAATTATTTCTCCGGATTCAAAAATTTTTATTTCTGGAGTTCTTCTTTTCAAGAATCAAAAAGAATAAAAGATTTTTTCAGACAATGTTTTATTTGTTACTGGCTATTCAGCGGATGAAGTACTTAGTCTTTCAGGTAAAAATTTTGCTTTAATTTTTGAAGAAGATTATAAGAAAGTAAAAATTTTATATGATGATTTTATAAATGATATTGAAAAAACCGAGCTGAATTTATCGTATAGAATTCAAAAGAAAGACAGCACTTTAATTTGGGTAGAAGAAAACGTAAATGCGGTAAGAAATTCTCAAGGAAGAAATTAGTAAGTCTAAACGGTATTGTTAAAAATGTTACCGGTCATAAAACAAAAGAAAGTGAATTGTTAGAAATTATTACAAACTTAGAAGAAACAAATAAATCTAAAGATAAATTCATTTCTATTTTATCTCATGATCTTCGGGCACCGTTTACCAGTATTTTAGGATTTTGTGAGATCTTAATTAATGAAAAAGATCTAAACAGAACCGAAGCTTTGGAATATCTAAACTATATTCATTCATCTGCGCAAAACCAGCTCCAGTTCATTAATTATTTATTGGATTGGTCAAGACTTCAAACCGGGAGAATAAAGTTTGATGTTCAGAGAATAAATGCACAAATGAGTATCTATAATTGTATTGCCGCTCTTACAGGGGATGCGGTTAGAAAAAATATTGAAATAAATGTTAATGTTTCCGATTCATTATATATTCAAGTTGATGAAAGATTATTTAATCAGGCAATTACAAATTTGGTAAGCAATGCAATAAAATTTTCAAACGAAAACCAGACGGTAGAAGTTTCTGCAGATATATTTAATGATCAAATGGCTGAGTTTATAGTCAGTGATAAAGGCGCTGGCATTTCTGAGAATAACCAGGGTAAATTATTTTTAATTGAAAACATGTTTTCAACTGATGGTACTAAAGGCGAAAAGGGAACCGGTTTAGGTTTACCATTAGTAAAAGAAATAATTGATAAACATAAAGGTGAGATTTGGTTTTATTCAAAACCGGATGAAGGAAGTGAATTTCATTTTACTATTCCTCTTTCTTCTAATACTATTTTGCTTGTAAATGATGATCCCGCCGAAAGAGGGGTATTTGAAAATATTATAAGAGAAAAATATCCATCATTTAAAGTAATCGGAATAGAAAATGCGTATAGAGCATCTGGAAATAATTTTAAACAAAACTCCTTCGTTAGTTATTACTGATCAGGACATGCCGTTGATGGACGGTGTTAAATTTATTGAGAATATTAGAAAAGAAGATACTAAAAAGAATATTCCTATTATTGCAATGGTTGAAACTCAGACAGATGAAATTAAAAATAGTCTTAATTCTTTGGGAACAAATTTAATTTTACAAAAACCGGTCGATCCGGAAACTTTAAGTCTTGAACTTCAATCACTTTTAAGATAAAATTTTTTAATTATTTTGTTTGTAAAATTTCATATTAAATTAGATTAAAATTAAGTCAGGAGGACATTGTGGATATTGGAGTCGTCGGTACCGGTTATGTGGGACTTGTGAGCGGTACATGCTTAGCAGAGTCTGGCAACAATGTAATTTGTGTCGATGTTGACACACAAAAAGTTGAAAAAATGAAAAAGGGAATCGTTCCGATTTACGAGCCAGGGTTGGAAGTTTTATTCCAAAGAAATTTAAAAGGAGGAAGATTAAATTTTACCACTGATCTGCATGAAGCTGTTCGAAAAGCAGAAATTTTATTTTTATGTTTGCCGACTCCTCAAGGCGGCGACGGTGCCGCCGATTTAAAATATGTTCTTGGCGTTGCCGATGATTTAGGTAAATTCTTTAAAGATAATCCCAACATTGGATTTAGAATAATTGTTGATAAAAGCACTGTACCGGTTGGGACCAGCGACAGGGTAAGAGATGCAATCCGTAAACACGCTCCGGATTTTAAATTTGATGTTGCTTCCAATCCTGAATTTTTAAGAGAAGGAATGGCTGTTGATGATTTTATGAAACCGGAAAGAGTGATTATCGGAACAAGCAGCGAAAAAACCCGTAAATTTATGGAAAAACTTTACGAACCGTTCGTCCGTTCCGGAAACCCGATTTATTTTATGGATGAAAAATCGGCCGAGATGACAAAATATGCTGCTAATTCTTTTCTTGCTGCAAAAATTTCTTTTATGAATGAAATAGCAAATTTATGCGAACTTACCGGGGCACAAGTTGATAAAGTTAGAATTGGTGTCGGTTCAGACTCCAGAATAGGAAAAAGATTTATTTTTCCCGGAGTTGGTTACGGCGGCTCATGTTTTCCTAAAGATGTAATGGCGCTTATAAATACAGCGAATGAAAATAAATATGATTTTAGAATTCTAAAATCAGTTGTTGATGTAAATAAAGATCAAATAAAAGTTTTCTTTAATAAAATACTAAAACATTTTAACAACGATATTAAAGGAAAGCATTTTGCGCTTTGGGGATTGGCTTTCAAACCAAACACCGACGACGTTAGGGAAGCGCCTTCGCATTCTTTAATTAATTTATTGTTGGAACATAACGCTACGGTTGCAGCATTTGATCCGGAAGCCGCAGAAACTTCAAAGGCAATTGTTAAAGATAAAATTCGTTATGCAGAAAATTCTTATGATGCTTTGAAATCTGCCGATGCACTTTTAATAGTTACCGAATGGAATGAATTTCGTGTACCGGATTTTGAAAAAATTAAATCGCTTTTAAAACAACCTTTAGTATTCGATGGTAGAAATCTTTATGATCTTGATGTTATGAAGGATAACGGTTTTACTTATTATTCAATTGGCAGATCTGTTGTTATTCAAAATTAAGTTATTATAAAAATTTTTAGTTTAATTAAGTATTGTTGCAAAAACATTGTTTCGGTAAATAGAGATGGCTGATAACAACGGAAAAAACCCTTTGTACAAAGGATCACAAAAATGCTGGTATGCACTTTATACCAAACCTAGAAGTGAATTTAAAGCAGCTGAACAGTTAACGGAAATTGGAGTTGATTTCTATCTTCCTTCTGTAACTAAACTTAAACAGTGGAGTGATAGAAAAAAGAAAATTAAAGAACCTGTTTTAAGAGGTTACATTTTAATTTATGCAACTGAAAATGAAAGAATAGCTTCACTTGAACAATTTTCTGTCGTAAGATGTGTAACCGAAAAAGGTAAGCCTGCTAAGATTCCTGATTGGCAGATTGATAATTTTAAAAGAATGCTTGATACAGGATCAGACTTTCTTTTAATTGACGGCTTGGTTCCCGGGGTAAAAGTGAGAATTAAAGACGGACCGTTTGAAGGTGTTGTGGGAACTTATCAGGAATCTGAAAACGAAAGATCTATTGCAGTATCAATAGAATTATTGAATAGAACGGTTGTTACTCATTTACCAAAAGAAAGCAATATAGAAGTTTTAAAATGAGTTAGAATATTTTTTAAATAAAAGTTAAAGATCAAATGTTAAACCAGCCTGAATTATCCGGATTAAATAAAGGAGATTCTGTAAATCATTATTTGATGATCAGAAAGTGTGAAGTCCGCCTTACAAAAAATAATAAAGAATATTTGGCTTTAGATCTCGGGGATAAGTCCCAAACATTAAGTGCAAATGTGTGGGATAATTTTGAAACTTTTTACAATACTGTTAATGTCGGCGATGTTGTAAAAGTTAAAGGAAGTATAGATGATTTCCAGGGAACACCTCAAATTAGAGTTACTGCAATAAGAAAATTAAAAGAAGGCGAGGATGTTCTTCCATCAGACTTCATGGCAAAATCCAAAAGAGATTTAGATGAAATGAAGAATGAATTCTGGACAAGAGTTGAAAGAATAAATAATTCTTATCTTAAAACTCTTCTTAAAGCAATTTTTAATGAAAATAATTTTGAAAAATATTCTTTAGCTCCTGCCGGAAAATCATGGCATCATTCGTATATACACGGGCTTTTAGAGCATACTCTGGAAATTGTAAAAATTTGCGATTTGATGTGCGGTTTTCATCCGGAAATAAATAGAGACTTACTTATCAGCGGAGCTTTTTTACACGACTTTGGTAAAACTGAAGAATTAAGTTACGATTCAAGTTTTGAATATACAGATAAAGGAAAATTGCTCGGCCATATTGTAATTTCTGCAATGCTGATAAATGAAGAAACCAAAAGAATTCCCGACTTTCCCGCTGAACTGAAAGAAAATTTAATTCATATAGTTTTAAGTCATCAAGGTAAACTGGAATATGCTTCGCCTGTTGTTCCCAAAACTCTTGAAGCAATTACTTTATATCAAGCAGATGAATTAAGTGCAAAAGTTAATGCTTATAAAAATGCGCTAGCTTCCGGAACTAAACCGGACAGCAGCTGGACAAAATATATAAGTTTAGCTTCAACTGATCTATATAATCATAATCTTCCTTCGGACGAAAGCGGAAGATATCAACAAAACACTTTTTGATTAAGGGGATAATTATGAAAAATACAAAGGTGCTTTTAACCTTAATTATTGTACTCTCTTCAATCTCTTTTTTATATTCACAAACACTTCAGGATTTACTAAACACCGGAGATAAACTCACTGAAGAATTCCAGCATAAAAAAGCTCTTGAAGTTTATCAAAAAGCCGATTCACTCTTTCCCAATAACTGGGAGGTTAACTGGAGAATAAGCCGGGCTTTAGTTGACATTGGTGTCAAAATGCCCTCGGAATCCGGCGATCAGGAGGATGCGCAATTAGCAGTTTTTGAAAAAGCTCTTAAGTATGCTGATAAATCAATTAAACTCGCTCCAACTGAAGCAATACCTTATGTAAGAAGAGCTGTCGCCAATGGAAGAATTGCATTATTTAAAGGTGTTTTTTCTGTCTCATCTGTAGTAAATGCTGTTAAAGACGATTGTGAAAAAGCAATTGCCTTGGGGAATGGCGGAAATTATACACAGGCATTAGCTCATTATATTCTCGGAAGAACCAATGCAAAGGTAAGTGAAAAATGGGCGCCTGCCCGCGCTGTATTAGGATTAGGATGGGCGGATCTCGATACGGCAATTGTAGAGTATAAAAAAGCAATAAATTTATATCCGAATTTCAGAATGTTCTATTTGGGTCTTGCAAAAGCTTATATAGAAAATGATGAATATTCTAAAGCGAGAGAAAACTTAAATAAAGTAATTGCTTCTCCGGAAAAAGATCAGGATGATAAAGCAAATCTAAAAGAAGCTAAGAAACTTCTTGAAGATATTAAAGATGAATAAATGGAAATTTCACCAGAGTTTGAAGAAAAAATAAAATCGGCAAAATCTATTGTGTTTTTTACCGGTGCCGGTATTTCCGCCGAAAGCGGTATTCCTACTTTTAGAGGAAAAGACGGGATTTGGAATAAACTTAAAACCGGAAGAATTAGCTAACTTCGATGCTTTCTTGAAAAATCCGGAATTAGTTTGGGAATGGTACAGGCATAGAAAACAAATTGTAGAAGAATGCAGTCCGAATGCGGGTCATACTGCAATTGCAGATGCACAAAAAGTTTTTCAGGAAGTAACCGTAGTTACACAAAATATTGATAATTTACATAGAAGAGCCGGCAGTAAAACTATTTATGAACTTCACGGAAATATTGAAAGAAACTACTGTATAAAATGCCGTAAAAAATATAATGAACAATTGGATTTTTCTAAAGGGGTTCCAAAGTGTGATTGCGGAGGATTGATTAGACCTGATGTAGTTTGGTTTGGAGAGTATCTCCCTTCCGATCAATTTAATGCTTCCGAAAAGGCTGCAATGAAATCAGATATTTTTTTTGTTGTGGGAACTTCTGCAGTTGTATTCCCCGCAGCTTCAATTATTTATACTGCAAAATCATCTGGTTCTTTTATAGTAGAAATTAATATTGAAGAAACTGGAGCATCTTCAATTGCTAATCAATCTTATTTCGGGGAATCCGGAAAAATCCTTCCGGAATTATTGGAAAAAATGAAAGAAATAATTAACTAACTTCAGCTTCTTTTTCCTCTTTTAAACCTATCTTCTTACATAATTTTTGAAGTTTCAAATGTTCTTCTTCACTTAGTACATCCATCTGTTCCACAATATAATTTAAATGAAGCGGAAATAATTTTTCAATTAAATTTTTCCCTTGTCTTGTTAAATGAATTGAAAAAAACCTGCGGTCCTTTTCACCTCTTTCTCGTTTTACCAGTCCGCGTTTCTCAAGGTTATCAATAACCATTGTTATATTGCCGCCGCTTTTTAATAACTTACTGCCGAGTTCCTTTTGGCAAAGAGGTCCTAAATGCAGAAGTGCTTCCAGAACTCCGAACTGACTTTCTGTTAAATTACTTTTGCTAAGTTCGGTGTTCATTCTATAATTAATTGCTTCTGCTGCTCGAATTAATTTTATATAAGAATTTAAAGATAATACTTCTTTTTTGGTGCCTTTGTAATGTGTGCCCATGTAAGTTTTTCTGTTTTGATAAATTAAGGTTTATACAAATATAAACAAGTTTATCAAATCTTGTAATATTTAATTAGAAAAGTAAATTAAATATAACTTATAACCTTCTTTTTTTGGGACTTAAGAGGCCTAAAATAAATGTAAAAATGAATGCGCCGAGAATAGACCAAATTATCGGAAAATCAACTGTGCCGATATTTATTACTAATAAATCAGGTAAATGCAATCCTCTTGCTAACCAGGTTCCTATTAATGCACCGATAAATCCTACCACAATTGATAATATGCAGCCGCCTTTTGAATAACCTGCAAATGCTTGTCCTATTGATCCGGCCGCACCGGCTATAACTAATAACAATATTATTTCTAAGAGATTCATAATTCTTCCGTTTTTGTTTCTCAAATAAAAAACTAAAAAGAAAATTATTCTACTGTATTAAATATCACTGTGGGATAAAAAATGAATAAAATTGGATTTTTTTATGAAAGTTTTTGCGCCTAGTCAAGCCGTTTAAGATCAGTATCTTTATCAATTTTTATAAGCTTCCTGTTTTCTATCACAATAAAAACACTGAAAATTGTAAAGACAGATATGAGCACAAAAGATAAAATAACCGTAAGCATTTCCGAAATTACAGCATGCATAAATTTTCCCCGTTAAGAAAATTGGAAAAATTATAATTAATTATTTTATCCTTTATACAAAAATTCATAAATATAATAAATAGCAATAATAAGGAATAAAACCACGGTTCCCGCAGAAACCAAAACAGATTCCATTAGCATTTCACCCTCGATTTTAGCATGGCACACATGTTTATTTAATAATTATTATGCCAAAAAAGATTTGTTGCTTTTTTATTCATAAAACTATCTTTTGTGTTAAGGTTATTAAAAAAAAGTGTTTCATTAATAAAAAGGTAATCTCATTTTAGAATTATTAATTGCAGGTTGTTAATTTTAAATAAATATTAAACAATAAGTTGACATAAATTGCAGGTTTAACTTAATTGGTTATTGTATTATAATTTCTAATGGAAACTTAGCTGAATTCTAAAAGGGAATTTTAATGAATTGGAAATTAATCGGTATCATTTCCTCATCCGGAATTTTAATGGGCTTTCTTACTGTTCTTGGAATAAACAGAAACATTGAACTTATAATTTGGATAATTCTCGCTTTAATTGCGTTAATAATATTAATTAAAAAATTAAACAGAAGATATTTTCTTCATGGCTTTACAGCAGGATTTTTAGCTGCAGTTTTTGCTACTTCAATACAAATAATTTTTTACTCAACTTATCTTCAGAATAATCCTAATCTAAAAGAACAATTAAATCAGCTTCCGCAGGGTTTTGACTTAAGACATTTTTTTATTTTGATAGTTCCCATGATCGGAATTATAAGCGGATTAACTTTAGGTATAATTACTTTAGTTGTTAGTCTGTTTTTACATAAATCTGATTAAAATTAATTCAGTTCTATTTTAATTTTGTTTTTTTAAAAAATCTATTATGAAAAATTTAGAAAAAGGTTACACTCAAGTTTATACGGGAAACGGAAAAGGAAAAACAACTGCCGCTTTGGGACAGGCTTTAAGAGCCGCAGGTTTTGGTTTGAAATCATACATAATTCAATTCATGAAAGAATACCCATACAGCGAAATAAATAGTCTGAAAAATTTAAATGAATGGATAACAATTGAGCAGTCGGGAAAAGATGACTTTGTTTATAAAAAACAGCTCCCATCCGAAGAAGAAAAGAGTAAGGCAAGAGAAGCATTAAAAAATGCCGAAGACAAAATGTTAAGCGGAAATTATAATATTATAATTTTAGATGAAGTTTTAGTGTCGATTTATTTTAAATTATTTACTGAAGAAGAAGTTTTATCCTTTATTGAAAAGAAACCTGATAATGTTGAATTAATATTGACCGGCAGGTATTGCCCCGATTCTATAATTAATAAAGCAGATTTAGTTACTGAAATGAAAGAAGTAAAACATTATTATTCTAAAGGAGTTTTATCAAGAAAAGGTATTGAATCATAATACAATTCAAATATTTTCCGTTAATAATATTTTAAGTACGTTTATCAATTAAATGTTGATTGCTTTCTCTTATTCTTTTATCTTCACACAAAATGAAAAGTCGAATTAAGATATTTTTTAGGATTGTAAACCCGGAATTATTAATATGGATTGCTGCTTTATTATATCTTGGTTTTACTAATTTTAACGGAGTTAATCACTTTACGTTTTGTCCTTTGAAAAATTTAGGATTTAACTTTTGTCCCGGATGCGGTTTGGGTTTGTCGATTCATTATCTTTTAAGATTAGAATTTATTGAATCTTTCCGGACTCATCCTTTGGGAATTGCTGGATTTATTATCTTGATTCACAGGATTTTTATTTTGATTAAGAATTCAATCGTAAATTACAACAGGTTTTGTACAAACCAGTTTAAGGGAGAATATATATGAAAAACCTTTTACAATTAATGCCTAATTTGGAACCGGAAGAAATGAGTTATGTTCAAAGCCTTGTAAAAGAGTTTGACGACGAAAAAATAAATCAATTTGCCGTTATTTATAATTCAAGAAGAAAAGATCCCCAGACAATATTACTTTTATCATTAGTCGGTTTTTTGGGTGTTGCCGGCGTTCAAAGATTTGTAATTGACCAGATTGGAATGGGTCTGCTTTATCTTTTTACAGGCGGACTTTGTTTTATCGGTACAATTGTAGACCTTGTTAATTATAAAAGATTAGCCCTCGAATTCAATCAAAAAGTAGCCCGTCAGGTTTCCGGAATGGTTGCCTCTTCTTAAAAAAATAGCTACATTGAGGAAAAAATCTGGGGGTAAAATGAAGAAGACTTTTACTTTTTTATTTTGCTTGTCATTAATATTTTTTCCTTTATTTAATTGGGCAATTGCACAATCTTCCGGTAAACCGTATAATCCCATGACTGCTGATGGTGCAATTGGTATTGGTACTTCCGGTCATATACTTTATTGGGAAAATCCCGACAGTGTAATCTTTAATGAAGTTTATTTTAGTCAGGATTCCAATCTAGTTTCCTCCTTAGATACATCCGTTAGAATTTTTAATGGTAGTCCGTCTATTGCTGTTGATTCTGTATTGTTGGATATAGCTGGAAACCTAATTAACTATAAGAATTATTATTGGACAGTTGTTGAGCATTACCCCCAGGCGGAAATAACCGGTAATATTTGGCATTTTATCTCAAGAATTAATCCTTCGTATCAGCCGGTACTAATAGATGATTTTGAAAACGGTACAAGTAGATGGAATATTGAAACTTCTTCGGGATGCGGCTGGGATACTTCCGGTGTTGAAAATTACATGCTTCCTCCCGAAGCACAGGGAAAAGTATTTGCTGCAAATGCGGATGCCTGCGGCGAGAGGCGGCTCAATATCTTCTGCTGTTTTTGAGTTTAATAATCCTATTCCCAACATGCTGGTGGAATTAAATTGGGATAATGATTGGAGGGTTTTAAACTCATCGGATCAAGCTTATGTTGATATAAGTACCGATAATTCAAACTGGTCTACAGTATGGTCGGCAGAAGGTTTTTCAATCCGCAATTCTCATGAAGCCGTAGATCTTTCGCCCCAGCTTTTCGGTCAATCAAATTTTTGGATTAAATTCAGATCAGTTCAGCCCGGGTGGGATTGGTGGTGGGCTATTGATAATGTTACTTTAATACTTTATGGCCCTTTAACTCCCAGCCTTCCTCCCAATTTTTTAACTGCTGCTGCAAGCGATAGTGGTCAATATTCAAAATTGTCCTGGGAACCCGGCTCCAGTCCCGATCAGATAATCGGGTATAAAATAGAACGTAAAGATGGTCTTCCTGCTGATACATCTCAGTATACAATCATAACCCAAACTAACAGCAGTACATTTAATTACAATGATTATAACATTGAACAAAATCATAATTATACGTATAGAATACAAACAATTTCCGGACCCGGCAGCGGGAGTAATTGGGGCAATGAAGCTACTTCCTACATCCCATTAATTACTCCGGTTGAATTGACGGATTTTTCTGCTGTAATTGATAATGGAAAAGTAATCTTAAATTGGCAAACTTCAACGGAAACCAACAACAAAGGCTTTGAAGTAGAAAGATTACAAAATTCAAAGATTAAAAAATTAAAAAATTCGTGGGAAAAAATTGGTTTTGTTGAAGGAAATGGAACTACAACAGAACAGCATAATTATTCATATACAGATAATTCCAGATCTATCAGGTACATATAAATACAGGTTAAAACAAATTGATTTTGACGGCAGTTTCAACTATTCAAAAGAAATAGAAGTAACAATAAATACTCCTAAAGAGTTCAGCTTAGAACAGAACTACCCTAATCCATTCAACCCAACAACCAATATCGGATTTACGATTTCGGAATTTGGATTTGTAACATTTAAAGTATATGATGTATTGGGAAGAGAAGTTGCAGCATTAGTAAATAAAGAAATGAAACCGGGAAATTATAAAGTAAAATTTGATGGAAGTAAATATCCGAGCGGAATTTATTTTTATAAACTTAAAACAAAAGAATATATAAAAACAAAAAAGATGGAGCTTATTAAATGAAAAAATGTTTTTTTCTCATTTTCCTTTTCCCTTTTATTCTTTTCGCCCAAGAGAATTATTGGAACCAGACAAATTTAACTTTTGGAGGAACTATTACAGCTTTGACAGTTAATTCAAATAGTGAATTGTTTGCTGGTAGTGATGGAGCAGGCATGTTTCTTTCTACAAATAACGGCGATTCATGGCAAAGAATTAATAACGGATTAACAGATCATCATATTCAAACTGTCTTTGTAGATTCAAATGGTAAGTTATATGCAGGAACTAGCTCTGGATTATTTTTTTCTACTGATAATGGTGGAAATTGGAGTATAATGGATAATGGACTTCCAAATTCAAAAGTGCAAGCTTTAACTATTAATTCAGATGGAAGTATCTTTGTTGGATTCTATGCTGATGGTATTTATCGATCTTCGGATAATGGAAACTCCTGGCTGCAGGTCAGTACAATGGGTACTCTATCCCTGATAGTCAAATCAAATGATTTCATATATGCCGGAACTTATCTGGGGCCTTACCGATCCACTGATAATGGAGCTACTTGGGAAGAAATATCTAATGGTTTCATACCGGATGGATTTGGAAATATTTATGTAAAAGCCTTTGCTGTTAATGGATCTAATGGAAACATTTTTGCTGGTATGTTATACGGTACAGGAAGTTTTTAAATCTACAAATGATGGAAACTCCTGGACTCAGGTAAATAATGGCCTTGGTACTGAGCATATTTATGCATTAGTAATTAATCCCAATGGAAATATCTATGCAGCCTCAGAACTTCATATATATAAGTCTAGTAATAATGGTAGTTCTTGGAATATTCAAACAAATGGTGGTAATAATTTTAACCAAACATTTCTGTCTCTAACTTCTAATCTTGAAGGTGTGATTTTTACTGGAACAAATGGAAATGGTATTTTCAGTTCCTTGGATGGTGGGGAAAATTGGTCACAGAAAAATACTGGATTAAGAAGCAATGTCTACACAAGAGCATTGGCTGCAAATAATTACAATGTAATATTTACCAGTCTAAAAGGTCGTGGATTATTTCGATCAGACGATAATGGAAATAATTGGAGTAATATAAATAATGGAATCCCTTCTTATTATTATTTGTATCCTCTTAGTTTAGCAAATAATTCAGATTCAATTCTTTTTGCTGGTTTTGAATCTTCAAGTAAAATTTTTCGGTCCACTGATAACGGAAATAGTTGGGTTTCTAGACCAATTTTTTCTGTCGGTGATATCAGCACAATTGCAATTGATTTAAATAATAAAATTTTTGTTGGGACTTATTCTGGAGTTTATAGATCGACAAATAATGGTGATACTTGGACGGAAGTTAACAATGGTTTAACGGATGTTCATATATTATCAATTGCTGTAAATTATAATAATAATTATTTACTAGCCGGAACGGCAAACGGCGTTTTTATATCTGTGGATAGTGGAGACAATTGGTCTCAAATTGGCGATATGAATACTGTCGATATAGTAGTTGATTCAAAAAATTATATCTTTGTCGGAACCCCGGATGGTATTTATAGATCTTCAAATAACGGAAATAATTGGGAACAATTAAATAATGGATTAACAAATACAGATGTTTTGAGAGTAAGCTGCAACTTCAAAGGTACCATATTTACTGGAACAAACGGAGGTGGTGTTTATGTATCGAGTGATGAAGGAAATTCATGGAATCAGAGAAATCAAGGTTTATTAAGCGGTAATATTTATTGTTTTACAATTGACTCAAATGGTTATTTATATGCTGGTACATGGGGCGAAGGTGTTTTTAGAAGTAATTTATCTACGTTTCCTATTCAAGTTCTTTCTCCTAATGGTGGAGAAAATTTTGAAACGAATACTACGGCGAGCATAAGTTGGATTCATTCCGATTCAACATTTCAATATGTTAAAATTGAATATACTTTTGATAGTTGTAAAACATGGAATTTAATTACAGAAGAAGTGAACATTGATAGTGAAAGTATTAACTGGAATATTCCAAATACTCCTTCGGAATATTGTAAAATAAGAATTAGTGATACACAGGATTCTATAAAATATGATATTAGTGACAATTTTTTTACAATTAAAAATCCATTGTCGGTTAATAATCATAACAAATCTGTAAATTCATATAAATTATTCCAAAACTACCCGAATCCATTCAACCCAAGAACCAATATCGGATTTACGATTTCGGAATTCGGATTTGTTACACTTAAAGTATATGATGTATTGGGAAGAGAAGTTGCAGCATTAGTTAATAAAGAAATGAAACCTGGAAATTACAATGTTAAGTTTGACGGAAGTGAATATCCGAGCGGAATTTACTTTTACAAGTTAACATCTGACACTTTCTCAAAAGTTAAAAAAATGATTTTAATCAAATAGTTTAATTTATTTATACAAATTATTTTAATAGTACAATATTTTAATTAGGTGTTGTATTTTAAACATAGTATTACCTCATGCTCAACAGTTAATAATCGTTAATTGATTATTTAAAAATAAATTCGTTGTTTAAAATTAAACTTAGCCATCCTACACAATAAAGCGGGACTAAGAGGACTTGTTTAACAAAAATAGGTGAGAGTAATGTATTCTCATCCTGTCCTCCTTATCTTGATCTGTACAAACAATTCTTATTCTGATTTTAGAATTCACTTTGATGAGTTTTATGCTTTTATTGATTTTAGTAATGAGTTTATACTTATTTCTCACCTTAAATTCATTTCCATTTTAAAATCCCTAATTAATACTTTAGAATGCAGAAGTGTTAAGTCGGTCCATCCGGAAAAAATGAATACTATTTTTTTGATTGAGTTTTATATAAAAAGTTTGGCAGACAAAATTTATTTACATCAATTAAAAATTGGAAAATTGTTATATGTAAAAGAATTTGATTCTCATTAAATAAAATGTTTTTGCTTAAATACGTATAGCCGTCAATTCAATTGAAAATTTCTAATAGGAGTTTGTAATGTCAAAATTATTTTCATCCGCAGCATTTTTAATTTTTTTAATAACTATAAGTTTTTGTTTATTTAACAGTAAAATTATTGCCCAGCAGACAGGATGGATTGGACAAGATTTACCTCCTTCTATGTCCGGAAATAATTTAACTAATGTTGGTGATAATGTTATTATTTTCACTAATACTAATTCCGACATAGTCTACTTTTTTGATACAAAAATAAACTCATGGACCGAAGCAAACCTGGGTTCACAGCAGACTTTTCAAAAAGTACTGGCGGAAGGCAATACGGCCTTTGCCTACAGCAATGAATATCTAGTAGCTTACAGTTCTATCCTTTCTAGCTGGGATACTGTCAGATATGAAGGAGAAGTTATCGATCCTTCCGCTGTCAGCATTAGAAAAGGGTATGGCTGCAATGATAAATTGGCATATTTTGCTACGGATGCAAATATTTTTTATGTCTTTGATTCCGAATTAGCGCAATGGCAGCAATATAATTTTGGTGTTATTCTAAATGCAAGTGGATATAATTTGTTTTGGGCCGCGGATAATTATGCGGGTGCGATATTTGAAAGAATTAATTATGATTATGCTAAAAATATTGCTTATAGTTTAATAACGCATTCATTTGCTGAATTAGACCATGGAGGATGGTATTATTATCCGGATAATATTATGAATGGAGGATATGTATCTTCCTGGAATGATGCTGTAAGCCAGTTAAAGTATTTTGGGTACAGTGCTTATACAAATCAGTTCAATTCAGTAACTTTTCCTTTCGGTTATGACGTAAGTAATTTTGCCGCTTGGATAGATAATACATCATATGACAGGCTTGAAGATATTTATGTTTATACCTGTGGATATATCGTTGGCGACTCAAATAATAGAGATGCGTTTGTTAAAAGTTATTCAACTAAAACAGGTAATTGGTATTCTCTCCAGTTTAGTTTCGATCCGAACGAAACTTCAGGTTATGCCTGGAAAAAAGGAGGGAGTTTTTCAGTTGGCAGTTATTATAATCAAAATGATTTAGCTGTTGGTGTGTGGAAATTTTATGGAAATTCCGGTACACATATTGGCGAAATTCCCGACCTTTTTAGCAGCCAGTCTGCTTTTGGTTGCGGGGGTAAAGTTTGTGTCGGAACGGGTGAGCATAATTTATGGTTTCACAATTTCGAAAACGGACATACAAAAAATGTTTACTATGCGCCCAATCCTGATGTTACTTATTTAAAACATTTAGGCGCAGAAAATTATTGTTCGGTATTTAGGTATAATTCTGCTTCTGATACAATGAGATTGTTCTTCTTTAATGGTATTACTAATCAATTACAATCAATACAGACTTATAAAAAATTAAACCCTGCCCCAAAAGCTTCACCGCGTGCTTTTGGCTGTGTTATCGGCGGACCGAATAATGACGTGATTTTTTATTCTGAAGAAAAAGATTCGGTCTTTCTTTATCATTCGGCAGAACCTTATGGAAGTATAAATATTAAAAATATTTTGATGAGACTGTCTGTTTCTTCTACTACTAATATTTTCTTCGATGCAAGTATACCGAAACTTTATGAAGATAATTCTTCACTTTTAAATATAAACATTGGCGATTCATTGATTTTTGCAAAAAGCGGAGATATGGAATTAAAAGCATATAGCGCAATAACAAAAAATTGGAAAACGTATCAAACAGATCAAACTTTAAATGGAAGTAATTGCGGTGATGAAGTTGCCTTGGCTTATAGTCTTAATTTTGCAAAGTATTGGGGATATTCTGCTTATAACGATTCATATTATGAACTTGAGCCTGAGGGAATTCCGTTAAGTCCGTTTTCTATTGCAAAAGGTAAAACAGGAATAGTAATAAGAGCCGGTAAAGTTTATGCTTTTTCACCAAGTTTTATAAATTTAATAAAAGGAGAAGACCATCCAATTTTAAATAATTATGTTTTATCTCAAAACTATCCTAACCCGTTTAATCCTTCGACAAATATTGAATATACTATACCGGTAGAGGGTCCAAAATTTCCATCCTCTTCTCATATAACATTAAAAGTGTACGATATTCTGGGCAGAGAAGTAGTAACTTTAATTAACAAGGAAATGAAACCTGGAAGTTATACTGTCAAGTTTAACGGAAGTAAATACCCCAGCGGAATCTATTTCTATCGAATGAATACCGAAAGATTTATTCAAACTAAAAAAATGTTATTACTTAAGTAGAGTTATAAATATTTCAAGTATTAATTTTTTTTAATCTAAAATAATTATTTGGAATTAAATTAAAATATTTCTTATCTTTTAATATAGCTTAACATCATTGATACTATAATTTTATTTTTAAATATTAGATTAATGGGATCGAAGATTTGAGTAAGCAAAAACTTACCGATATTCTTCAATTATAATGGCCTTTTCCCCCGCTGTTTTTCCAATTGCTTCTGCAGCAGAATAATGCAATCCGGTCATATAATTATTTTTATAAGATTTAAAATCTTGTAAAAAATATTCAACTCAAAAAGCGCATCAAACCAAGGGAAGTAATAATCAATAGGGGTTAGTATTGTTTAAGAGAGGTTGCTATGGTTAGTTATATTAATCATTAATAATTAAGGAGTCAGAGTTATGAAAATGTTCGTTTCTACTTTAACGAATCTTATTGTTATTACTTTTTTACTATCATTCGCTTTATATGCACAAAATCAAAATGCTCCAGGTGGTGATAGTCCAAGTTTAATGATGGGTTCTCATTTTATGCATACGGCAACCCCATCAAACATTTTCTTCAATTATACTATAATAGATAATCCTATAACAAATAATAAACCGTCTGCTTTAGTATTTGTCGAACAAAACTGGAACCCGAACGATACTGGCGGTACTTACAACGATCATCATATTGGTGTTTGGTATACAGGCGGAAATTGGTCCGTTTTTAATGAGGACGTTGTAGGATATGCCGCCGTATACTGGTTATAATATATTTGTTGCTGATTCAGCTGATACAAATGCTTTTATACAGGAAGCTGCTGCCGGAAATATAGACGGAAATGCAACGGTTATTTCAAATCCTTATTTAGATGGTAACCCAAACGCCCGCATTCTTGTAACACAAAATTGGAGTGTAAACAGCGTTTATAACAATCATTCCGTTGGCGCCTGGTATAATGGCTCTAACTGGACTATTATTAATGAAGATCAGGCGGATATGCCTGTGGGTGCAGCATTTAACGTTTATATTTTGAAGAATGAACCCTCTTCATTTACTCATGTTGCTGTTTCCGGCAATATAAATTTTAATTCTACATTAATCGATAACAAAGCAATAAATGGAAATCCGAATGCTTTAGTTTATGTAACTAGAAGTAATTCCGGTATTTACGATACTAGTTCCATCGGGGTCTGGTTCGATGGAATTTATTGGGAAATCTTTAACCAGGATTTATCAAATATGCCTGCCGGAGCATCATTTAATGTTTATATCGGATCTCCGTATTTTGTACATAATACTACAGCAGATAATATTGATATAGACTTATCAACATTCGACAATCCAATTGTAAATTATTTCCCGTATTCTGTAATATTTACTACTCACAATTATAATCCCGGCGGTATAGGCGGTACTTATCATGATAAAACTCTCGGTGTTTATTATACCGGCAGTCATTGGGGTGTATTTAATCAGGATGGCTCGAATATGCCTGAAGGGGTATCATTTAATGTTGCAATTGCCCCTATTAGTGATTCTGCTTTTGTTCATACTTCCTCTTCCGGAAGTATAAATAATAACTGGACTGTTATAGATAATCCGCTTCTTAACGGAAATCCGGATGCAAAATGTATTGTAACCCCGCTGTATATTTCTTCACGCCACGATAAGGTAATTGGTGTATGGTATAACGGTACTAATTGGTCGATTTTTAATCAGGATCTTTCTACCTTTGAAACGGGTGCTGCTTTTAATGTTATGGTTTTGAATGATGCAAATTCTCTTGTACAAGTTGCAGACAGCAGCAATACCTTATTTAATTATACATTAATAGACGATCCCCGGTTAAATAATAATCCTGATGCGAATATCATAGCAACTCAGAATTGGAGTGTAAATGATGTTTACAATAACAACGAAATTGGAGTTTGGTATAACGGCTCACAGTGGTCGGTTTATAATGAAAACCTGACTGATATGCCTATAGGTGCGGCATTTAATATTTATATAGCCGGTACTCATGGTTCTATTCCTGTTTCAGTTCAGCAGAACGGAACAAATAATTCCATTGTTAAAGGTTATGAACTCGATCAAAATTATCCTAATCCTTTTAATCCGACAACCAATATTAAATTTTCTCTGCCTGAAGCAAGTAAAGTTACTTTAAGAGTTTATGATATTCTTGGAAGGCAGGTTGCCGAATTGGTTAACGGTGTTTTAAGTTCCGGTAGCCATACCGTTCAGTTTAATGCTTCCAACTATGCAAGCGGTATTTACTTTTATAGATTAGAAGCAAAAAATAGCCAAAGTAAAAGCTTTGCTGCTGTTAAAAAAATGGCTCTTCTTAAATAGTATTTATCACAATTATATTTAAGGTTTAGGGAGAGTAATACTCTCCCTTTTTTATTTGCTTTCTTAATTTTTCAACTTTCATTCAACTTCTTTATTATTTGCATTTTTAAAATGCATACTTAATAATGTTTTTATAAATTTGGTTTAATCTTTATATTATTTTGTCAATATGGATTATTCAAACTTTACATTAAGGGAATTGTACGATAAATATTCCCGATTAGATAACGATAAATTTCCGGATGAAGCTAAGCTGTTATTTGAAGAAATTAAGCAAAGAGAAAAAGCGGAAAGACCCGCATTTACCGGGAAATTATCACCGCGCATAATAAGATTTGTCGCTTTTTCGATTGATGCGGCGGCAGTTGCACTCATATTTATCTTATTATTTGTTCTTTTATATAGAAATGTATTTACACTGGACTATTATAAAATATTTAATGCGGATAAAAACTATATTATTGTTATTTATTTTATTTCATCTTTGGTAATTGCCGTAATTTATTTTTTATTGAACGGATATTGGCTTTACAAAAACGGCCAGACTATTGGCAAAAAGTTAATGGGAATTAAAATCGTGGATGAAAATGGTAAAACACCTCCTCTCAGCAGAACTTTCGGTTACAGATTTCTCATACCTCTTTTTGTATCATCTCTTCCTTTAATTGGATGGATTTTATTTATAATTGAAGTATCGTTTATTTTCGGAAAAAACCGCAAATGTCTGCATGATTATATTGCAGATACTAAAGTAATATTTGCCGGACTTGAAGTATTTTTCTAAAAAATCTTTTTAAATTATTTATAATAATTTATTTCTTTGGTTACTCTGTGTATTCTCTGCTGACTCTGCGGTAAAAATTATTTTTTAGAGTTGAAAAATGAAAAAGAATATTTTATTAAAGAGAGTTTATGAAGAACCTAACAAACAGGATGGAGCAAGAATATTAGTCGATAGATTTTGGCCGAGAGGAATTAAAAAAGAATCTATACAAATAGATGAATGGATGAGAGAAATCTCTCCCTCAAAAGAACTTTGCAAATGGTACAGCCATGATCTAAACAAATGGGAAGAATTTAAGAAAAGCTACTTTAAAGAACTGAATAATAAAAAAGATCTTTGTGTGGAAATATTAAAAAAAGGGAGGGGTAACTTAACCTTAATTTTTTCATCAAAAGATGAACTTCACTCCAATGCTGCTGCTTTAAAAGAATACCTCGAGAAAAATTTCAAATAAAAATCCCTAATTTGTTTAAATTAAGTGATTTTCACTGCTTGACTTTAAATTTAAGCATACTTAAATTTATTTTCATAATATACTTAATACTTATGAAGAATATATCAAAAGAAGATTATTTAAGTGCTATTTACAAATACCGCGACTCAAACGGCCAAATAAAAGCAAATGAAATTGCTGAAAAATTACAGGTTTCCAATGCTGCCGTTACTGATATGTTGAGAAAATTAGCCAAAGAAGGAGAGATTGATTACCGCCGTTACAAAGGAATTAAACTTACCGAATCCGGAAAAGAATATGCAAGGAAAATGGTAAGGCGTCATAGAATTTGGGAAGTATTTCTGCATCAAATTGTTGGTCTGCCATGGGACAAAGTTCATGATGAAGCTCATAATCTGGAGCATTCTGCTTCTGATGAGTCTAATAAATAGAATGGAAGAAATGCTGAATTTTCCTGAATTTGATCCGCATGGAGATCCTATTCCTAATAAAGAAGGTAAACTTCCGCAGCAGAAAAAATCTATTCCTTTATCAATGGTTAAAAAAAATCAATCATGTACTGTTGTAAGGGTGAATGATTTTGATAACGACTTCTTAAAATATATTTCAAAGATCGGAATTGAACTCAATAAAAAAATGTTTATTAAAGATGTTTTAGATTTTGACCATTCTATGCTTGTAAAAATTAACAATAAAGAAACTAATATAAGCAGCACAATTGCCGCAAATATTTTTGTTGAAATCAGGGGAGATAATTAAAAGTATATGGATAAATCCTTATCGGAAGTACATTCAACCGTTGATACCAGAAAACAAAAAAGTTTTTGGATAAGATTATTTCTTTTCACCGGACCTGCTTTTATGGTGTCGGTTGGTTATATGGATCCGGGAAACTGGGCTACTGATCTTGCCGGCGGTGCACAGTTCGGTTATAAATTAATTTGGGTTATTCTTCTTGCAAATCTTATGGCTATTTTGTTCCAGACGTTATCTGCAAGATTAGGAATTGTAAGCGGAAGAGATTTAGCACAGGCATGCCGCGATCATTATCCTAAACAGATTAACTTTATTTTATGGATTTTAACCGAAGTTGCAATTGCAGCCACCGATTTAGCAGAAATTATCGGTTCTGCCGTTGGTTTATATCTTCTTTTTGGTATTCCGATTATTTGGGGTGTTGTAGTTACAACTTTTGATGTTCTGCTGCTTATGGTCTTAATGTCTTTCGGAATTCGAAAGATGGAAGCTTTCATTCTGGCTCTGGTTGCTACAATTGGTATTTGTTTTGCCTTTGAAATGTTTTTATCCAAACCCGATTTTGCTGCAATTTTGTCGGGTTTTGTTCCCACTCCCATGAATTCTGATGCACTTTATATTTCGCTTGGAATTATAGGTGCTACTGTTATGCCGCATAACCTTTACCTCCATTCTTCTCTTGTTCAGTCGCGTAATATCGAAAGAACATCCATTGGTATGAAGGAAGCAAACAAATTTAATTTAATTGATTCTGTTGTTGCATTAAATGCTGCTTTTTTTGTTAATGCATCAATCTTGATACTTGCTGCTTCGGTTTTTTTTACAACCGGTCATTCCGATGTTGCCTCAATAATTGATGCACATGCTTTACTGGCACCTTTACTAGGTAACCAATTTGCTCCCATTGCATTTGGGGTTGCTCTGCTTGCAGCCGGTCAGTCGTCCACAATAACCGGAACTTTTGCCGGCCAAATTGTTATGGAAGGTTTTGTCGGAATAAAAGTCAGGCCGTGGTTAAGAAGGCTTATTACCAGATTAATTGCCGTTGTACCTACATTAATTGTAATTAAAATCTCAGGCGATAATTCTGTTGATGGGCTGCTTGTATTTTCTCAAGTTATACTTTCGCTTCAGCTTCCATTTGCTATAATACCGCTTCTGCATTTTACTGCTAGTAAAATTAAAATGAATGAATTTGCTTCAAAGAAAATATTGAGGATTGTTGCATGGCTTTCGGCGGGATTAATTATTGCTCTTAATCTTAAACTTGTTTATGATTTTACTTTTGAAAACATTTCCGGAAACGGAATTGTTGCGGATTTAATAAAATTTGTTTTTATTCCATTTAGTTTATTTATGATTCTTCTATTAACTTGGATTACCATTGAACCTTACTTAAAAAGGGAAAAATTGGAAAAAATACTTTCTCCTACTGTTTCTTTATTAAAGACAAAACAACATGAACGAAAAACAATGGGATATGAAAAAATTGCAATTGCCTTAGAAGGTAAGATGAATAGGGATCAGCAGATACTTGATGGAGCATATCCGGTTATAAATTCTACAAATGCTGTAATTTATTTTATCCACGTTGTCGAAACTGCCGCCGGCAGGTTTATTGGCGATATGGTTGCCGACAAACGTGCTAATGAAATGGATCGGTATTTAAAGCAATTCTCGGAAAAATTGGAAAAAGAAAATTTTACTACGAAAACAATAATCGGCGGTGGGGAGCCGGAAGATGAAATTGCCAGGATCTGTAAAAAAGAAAAAATTGAATTATTAATTGTCGGTGGTCATGGACATAAATTTATTAAAGATATTATCTATGGCTCTACTGTTAACGAGGTAAGACACAGAGTAAGGATCCCGGTTCTTGCTATTCCTATAAATGTTTAATAAAGTTTTCTGACTATTCTAATCTTTCCATTTAAGCTTAAATTATTGCCGTATTTAATTGGCAATTATTTCAAGCTTATTTATATTCCTATTAATCAATTCATAAAACATAAAGGGCAAAATGAAATCAAAAAGAATACTTTCATGGAATGTTAACGGAATTAGAGCTGCTTATAAAAAAGGATTTGTTGATTGGCTTCTTAAAGAAGATCCCGATATGATTTGTATTCAGGAAACCAAAGCCAGGGAAGAACAGCTTTCCGATGACCTGTTAAAGATAAACGGATATAATGCATACTTTTGCTCGGGCGAAAGAAAAGGCTACAGCGGTGTTGCAATTTATTCTAAAGAAAAACCAAAAAGTATTTCGCGCGGTTTCGGAGTTGAAAAGTTTGATAACGAAGGAAGAATTCTTATTGCCGAATATCCGAAGTTTTATTTGTTTAGTATTTATTATCCTAATGGTAAAGCTTCCGCTGAAAGACTTCAATATAAAATGGGTTTTTACGATGCCTTCCTGGATTATGTAAATGATTTAAAAAGCAAAGGTAAAAAATTAATTATCTGCGGTGATGTGAATACTGCTCATAAAGAAATTGATATCGCAAGACCGAAAGAAAATTCAAAAGATCTCCGGTTTTTTACCGGAAGAAAGAGAATGGATTGATAAATTTTTAAATCATGGTTATCTGGATACTTTCCGTTTGTTTAATGATAAACCGGAACAATATACCTGGTGGGATATGGTTACAAGAGCAAGAGAAAGAAACGTAGGCTGGAGAATCGATTATTTTTTTATAACTGAAAATTTAAAAAAGAATATTAAATCCGCTTTTATTATGCCGGAAGTTATGGGATCGGATCATTGTCCAATCGGAATAGAAATTGAAATTTAATCAATGGATGGACTAAATATTAATGAAAAAAGAATACGTCTTCTGCAGAAAGGTGATAGTACAAACGGACCTGTAATTTACTGGATGAGCCGCGATCAAAGAACTTTTGATAACTGGGCGCTATTATTTGCGCAGCAGCTTGCCTTAAAAAATCATAACTCTTTAGCCGTTGTTTTTAATCTTGTTGATAATTTCCTGGAAGCCGGCTACAGACATTTTTCTTTTATGCTGAAAGGATTACAAGAAACTGCTGAACAGCTTGCCGATTATAATATCCCTTTCTTTTTATTACAGGGTAAACCGGAAGTTGAAATTCCTAATTTTATTAAAGAACATAACTGCGCGGCATTAGTTGCAGACTTCGATCCTTTAAGAATAAAAAGAATCTGGAAAAGAGACACTGCAAAAAAAATAAATATTCCTTTTTATGAAGTAGATGCACACAACATTGTTCCTTGTTTATTTGTTTCCGGTAAAGAAGAATATGCCGCTTACACTATTCGTCCTAAAATTCATAAAAACCTTCCAGAATTTTTAGATGAGTTTCCTCATCTTCAAAAAATGAAAAAGAATGATTCGGTTGCAAATGATAAAATTAATTGGAAAGAATTAATTAATAAGTTAAATAAAGAGGAACCGGCAGGCGAAATAAATCGGATAAAACCCGGCTGGTCTTTCGCGGTAAAAAGCTTAAAAGATTTTTTAGAAAATCGTTTGGAAAAATATGATGAAGAAAGAAACGATCCCAACAAAGATGCACAGTCAAATCTTTCTCCGTATTTGCATTTCGGACAAATTTCCGCACAGAGAATTGCAATCGAAACAAAAAAAATAAGTAGTAATAAAGAATCTGAAAAATCTTTTTTAGAAGAACTGATTGTAAGAAGAGAACTTTCGGATAACTTTTGCTATTTCAATAAAAATTATGATTCGTTTGATGGATTTCAAAACTGGGCAAAAAAAACTTTGAATGAACATAGAAAGGATAAAAGAGAATTTGTTTATTCACTAAAGCAATTTGAAAAAGCAGAAACTCACGAAGATCTTTGGAACGCAGCTCAAATGGAAATGGTTAATAAAGGAAAAATGCACGGCTATATGAGAATGTACTGGGCAAAGAAAATTCTTGAATGGAGCAAATCACCCGAAGAAGCTTTAAAATTCTCAATTTATTTGAATGATAAATATGAACTTGACGGTAGGGATCCTAACGGTTATGTTGGTTGTGTATGGTCAATCGGAGGAATTCACGATCGCGCCTGGACTGAGCGGGATATTTTTGGAAAAATTCGGTATATGAATCTTAACGGTGCAAAAAGAAAATTTGATGTAGATAATTATATTAAATCAAATTTAAATAAAGGTTAAATAATTTTATCATCCATGTAAAAGGTTAAAAATCCTACCTTTTCAACACCATTTTACTGTTATTAATTTAACTGTTGTTCTCAAATTAATACATCATTTGTTCAGAAATATTAAGATTTTGCCAGAAACTTACCATTTTGATATACGGCATGTTACTTGAGTAATTATAAATCAAAATAAACAATTTCTTGTTCTTTATTTCAACTTTTATTCATTCCCATTTGGAAGTTTTATGGCGGGATTTTAAGAGTAATAAATTATAAAAAGTATTTATGGCGTCAGTAAAAATTAAAAATAAAAGTTTTAAGTTTTATAAACTAAGTTCAAAGCTTACCTTTGCTTCGTTTGTAATGCTTGGAATAATACTTTCGCTTTTATATGTTTTTATAACCGACCAATATGCCAGCCAAAGTTTAGACAAATTAGATAAAAGAGCTCAATTCATTTCCGATTTTATAGTTGCAAAATTAGAAATGAATCTTAAAGCTAAAGACTCCAGGAAAGTTGATCAAATCCTTGATGCTGTAATTGTTGAAAACGGATTAAAATATGTTGTGCTTTCTAATAATTCCGGAACATTCTTTAAGGCTTTTAATTTACCTGAAGCAGAAAAGAATTTTTATGTTCTCGCAGGAAAAGATAATGAACTTTCTGCCGATGGAAAAACTTTTAAAATAGTTAAACCGGTTGACTTCAAAGATAAAGATGAAGGAAACATTTATATTGGTTTCCCTTCTTCGGATTATATTCACGAAGTTAATCATGCACGTTTGGTTATTGGTTTTGCATTTCTTGCTGTGCTTTTATTTGGAACGATTTTCTTTTATCTGCTTTTTCATTTCTTAACCGCGCCTGTAAGAAAAATTACAGACTCTGCAATAAAAGTATCTAACGGAAATTTAAAGCAGAGAGCAAAGTGCAGAGCAAAAAATGAGCTTGGTGTTTTAGCTAAATCTTTTAACGGAATAGTAGATGAACTTGAAAGATCTTATGCTCATCTGGATACAATGAACAAACAATTGAAAGTTTACTTCAAAGAAAAAATCGGCGAACTTAATCTGGAAATAAATCAAAGGAAAAAAATTGAGGATTCACTAAGGCAAAGTGAAGAACATTTTAGACTTTTGTTTGAAGCCGCACCTATCGGAATGATCCAGAGTTCTATTGACGGTAAAATAGAAAAAGTTAATAACGCTTTCTGCGATACTCTTGGCTACATGCCTCACGAAGCATTAGGTATGTTTGCACAGGAATTAACATTTATTAACGATAAAGTTCTTGATAAAAAATATCATCAGATTCTTATTGATGGAAAAGAGCCCTATGTATATTATGAAAAAAGATTAGTTAGAAAAGACGGTGAAATGATCGACGCGATTTTTGAATCGGTTATTATTAGAGATAAAAACAATAAACCTCTGCATATTATATCTCAGTTTATTGATATCAGCGAGAGAAAAAGAGTTGAAAAAGAATTAATAAAAGCAAAAGAGAAAGCCGAAGAATCAGATAGATTGAAGAGTGCATTCCTCGCGCAAATGTCGCATGAAATTAGAACACCTTTAAATGTTATTCTTACGGCAACTCCATTGCTGGCAGATGATATGAATGAAGATCCCGAAGGTACAAAATGTCTGCTCGATTCCGTAAGCAGTGCCGGAAAAAGACTACAGAGAACTATCGATTTAATATTAAATATGTCTTCAATACAAAGCGGAAATTATAAAACTGAATTTGAAGTTGTCGATATAGTGGATGATCTTAGAAAACTATCGGAAGAATTTAGAAACTTATGTATAGAAAAGAATTTAAGTTTATCATTTACTAATCAAGTTAAAAATCCTCAGGTTTATGTCGATCGATATACTGTAAACCAGGTATTTCAAAATCTTATCGGCAATGCAGTTAAATATACATTAAGAGGAAAAGTCGAAATTGTTGTATCGGATGAACTAAATGATAAATTAAAAGTTGAAATCAAAGATACTGGAATTGGAATTTCCGATGAATATATGAAAAATTTATTTAAACCTTTCTCTCAAGAAGATGTAGGACAAAAAAGAGAATTTGAAGGAAATGGTTTGGGATTAGCTTTAGTGAAAAAATATGTAGAAATAAACAAAGCCGAGATCTTAGTTAAAAGTGAAAAGAATGTCGGATCAACATTTACGGTTGTATTTGGAAAATTTTTTGAATCCAGATCTGCAGAAAAAATGCCCGTCGATCAAGTATTAAAAAAAGCCGGGATAAGATAAAGACCCCTCCTAAATATAAATTAGCAGTAGTAAAAAACACAAAAGTTCAATCCCTATTGGATTGTGATTCTTTAAATTATATTCCTTTTTACAAATGCTAATTCCCTAAAGTGAATTATTAAACCAAAATATTCCTAAATAAAAATGAAAAACCAATTTTCACATAATCATAGATGCATATCAAACATTTCAGATTTGGGAAAAGCTATCAAAATTAGCTGCATATATTTCAAAACTTTACATGTACAAAAAAATTTCAGTATTTAATTTAAGATTCCATAAAATTTCAGCAATCCCATCGGGATTGAACATTTGTAACACAAGTTGAATAATCTAAAAACCTATCAACATCAAGCAATCCCATCGGGATTGAATGTTTGTAAGGCACCTTAACCGGCTAACACTATCTCCAACTCCATAGGAGTTGAACATTTGTAACAAGCCGGCCAGATCATATAACACCCAGCAATCCCATCGGGATTGAACATTTGTAACACGAATTGAGTCAATCCATGATAATCTCGCAACTCCATAGGAGTTGAACATTTGTAACAAGCTGAGCCAAATCTAAAAACTATCAACACCCAGCAATCCCATCGGGATTGAACATCTGTATCTTAAATTGAATCCTTTAACATCGAGCAATCCCATAGGGATTAAACATTTGTAAGGCACCTTAACCGGCCAACACTATCTCCAACTCCGTAGGAGTTGAACATTTGTAACACAAACGCTAAACTCTTCATATAACACCCAGCAATCCCATCGGGATTGAACATTTGTAAGGCACCTTAACCGGCCAACACTATCTCCAACTCCGTAGGAGTTGAACATTTGTAACAAGCCGGCCAGATCATATAACACCCAACAATCCCATCGGGATTGAATATTTGTAAGGCACCTTAACCGGCCAACACTATCTCCAACTCCATAGGAGTTGAACCAAAACACTATACTTCTTTAAAGATATATCTTGAATCAAACTCAACTTCAAACATCTCCAACAACTCAACATACTCCTCCATAAAACTTTTACGTTGATGATGCTTCTCTTGACTTTGGATGTATTTCACAACTTTATCCAATTGCGAACGTGAGTAGGAGAAAGCACCAAACCCAGCTTGCCAGGCGAATTTACCCTTTAACCATTTCTGTTCATTTATATAATTTGTTGCGCACCTTTTGACTTCCTTCATAAGATTTGATAAAGATTCCGAAGGATTCATGCCAATAAGCATATGAATATGATTAGAAACGCCATTTATGACAATTAGTTTATGATTTTTGTTTTGAATAATTCCGGTTATGTATTTATAAAGTTGATTTTTCCTGTCACCGGGAATAAGGCATTTACGGCCCTTTACAACAATTATAACATGAATATAGATTTGCGTATAAGTATTTGGCATTACAGCCCCCATAATTATTAATGTTATTGATTCGTAAAAACTTAAAAAATATTTTAATTACGTTCAATCCCTACGGGATTGTTTATCTTTAATTTATATTACTTTTTACAAATGTTAATTCCCTGTCGGGAATTTTTAACTACAATATACCTTAATAAAGTTGAAAAAATTATTGATGCTTAACCATTAATTCCTATCTTTAAATTCAGGTTTGGATAAAGTTATCAGAATCAGCACTTACAATTCATGACTTCATTTGAATTTAAAGAGTTTCACTTTTGTTTTAAAAATTCATGAGAGTCAACAATCCCATCTCGATTAAATATTTATAACGCACTAACCAGATAATATTATAAGCAGCAATCCCGCAGAGACTGAATGTTTATAACAAAAGTTAATTATCCGGAAAATCAATAAACACCCAGCAATCCCAACGGGATGAACATCTGTATCTTAAATTGAATCCTTTAACATCGAGCAATCCCATCGGGATTAAACATTTGTAACAAGCCGGCCAGATCATATAACCCCAGCAATCCCATCGGGATTGAACATTTGTAACACGAATCATTTAACCGGCCGAACACATCTCCAACTCCGTAGGAGTTGAACAAAAACATTTTTCTATAGCTAAAAACAAATAAGTTTTGAAATTTGAAATCCCAATCAATCTTCACAAAATCAAATACCTTTAGAACCACTTTCATGCAGTTTATCTACCGAAGGTTGGTCATTCAATACATTCATACAAGCAGTTTTTTCCTTTTTAATTTTTAATTTACCTCTGCTCATTCTGCTGTAAAACAAGAAATTAAATTAGCTAGATAAAAAAAATAATCTTTAGAATTCATCAATTAAACCATAATCAACCACAAACCATTGACCACTGACAATTGACAATCATCAAATACATTTTTCCTTTATATTGCACTGCTTTAACAACTTACACAATTTATTTCATTTCATTATTTCTACCGTTTTATTAACTTTATCACCTCCTATTCAGTAATTAAAACAGAGAAACCTATGAACGATTATAGAGTTTTGCTCTTTTATAAATATGTTGATTTCGAAAATCCCGAACAATTTAAAACAGATCACCTTAATTGGTGTAATGAGAACGAAATAAAAGGTCGTGTTTTCATAGCTAACGAAGGAATCAATGGTACGGTTTCAGGTACGAAAAGTAATATTGAAAAATATAAATCCAACCTAAAAGCTTATAAAGAATTTACCGATATTATATTTAAAGAAGATGAAGCGGAAAAACACGCTTTTTCTAAAATGCATGTCCGTGTAAAAAACGAGATTGTTCATTCAGGCCTGAACGAGGTATCGCTTAAAAACGGAGGCAAACGATTATCTCCTGAACAACTGCTTAAATTTTATGAAGAAGGGAAAGAATTTATTATTGTTGATGCAAGAAACTGGTATGAAAGTAAAATTGGTAAATTTAAAGGTGCCGTAACTCCTCCGATGAAAAATTTTAGGGATTGGAGAAACGTTGCGGAAGAATTAAAAGATCAAAAAGACAAAACAATTATCACGTACTGCACCGGCGGAATCAGATGTGAAAAAGCTTCGGCTTATCTGGTCGAGCAGGGGTTTAAAGATGTTTACCAGCTCGACGGCGGAATAGTTACTTATACTAAAAAATTTCCCGACACTTATTGGGAAGGAAGCATTTTTGTTTTTGATGAAAGATATGTAGTTGAACCTAATAAAAATCCCGAATTAAAATATTCAGCCAAGTGTCAATTCTGCGGTGAACCGACCTCATATTTTATTAATTGTCATAATATGGAATGTGATAAAATCATTGTAACCTGTCACAAATGCAAAGTTGAAATGGATTACTGCTGCTCCGAAAAATGCAGAAACGCACCGAATAAGAGGCCAAGATATTATGGCTAGAGATGGAAGTAATAACTGCAGCGTCAATTGTTAGTTGTTAATTGTCAATTGGAAAATTTTATTATTTAATGGATTATTTGCTAAAGAGTATACTTGAGCGAATCCAAACTCCACAAGAGTTACATATTTTTTAGATTCGATGTGTATTATATGATTCAACTTGACGAGTCTGCTCAACAAATTAGAACTGCTACTTTAGTCGTCAATATTCTTAGTACAGTTTTTCAGAAGTAGTTGACACACAATAATTATTATTATTTATTGCCTTCAGCTTTACATAACAAGCTAAACGATTATTAAAAAAAACTCTGTGACCCCCTGTGTTCCTTCTGCGGAAAAAAAAATAGTCAATCAAACAGAGAACCTCAAAGCTATTCAACAAATCGAATGTTCATTTTTACCAACACAATCTACAACTGACCACTAACAACTAACCATTAACAATTAACATTCTTCAGATTAATTGGTTATAAATTTATATCTTTACACTTAATGAACACTGAAACCCGGACATACACAAACTGGGACGAAGTTAAAAGATGGATTCCATCTGTAATTGTTTTAATTCTCGGTACTTATTTCGTCCTAAACCGCGGACATTATATTTTCATTGATAATGCCGATCTTGTCATTCACGAAGCCGGACACATCTTCTTTTATTTCTTCGGTAAATTCATCTACACCGCCGGCGGATCTCTTATGCAGATTATCCTTCCTTCTATTATAGTTTTCTATTTCTTTAAAACTTATTATAAAACCGGTGTTCAATTTTCTCTCCTCTGGCTTGGTCAGAATTTAATTAATATTAGCGTGTACGCCGCCGATGCAAGAGCCCAAAAACTGCCGCTTCTCGGAGGCAATAAAGTTTATCACGACTGGCACTATCTCCTTGGTGAATTAAATATTCTCCAATACGATCAAACCGTAGGAATTGTTTTCGTAGTTTTCGCGGTGATAATCTTCATTATTGCCGTATTAATGCCTCTTATTATTCAGGAATAAATCTTATTTTTATCCTTCAAAAAAAATCAGATATTATGAGAAAAACTTTCTTTATTATTATAACATTATTGTGCGCCGGTTCTTATTCGCCTGCTCAAACAGATTCTGTGATGACATATTACGATAACGGAAATTTAAAATCTGTTGTAAACTATGCAGATTCTGTACGTGAGGGAGAAGCTCGTTTTTATTTTGAGAACGGAAATATAAAAGAACAAATGAACTACGTAAACGGTAGAGTAGACGGACTGGTGAAAGTCTATTATCAAAATGGAAATTTAAAACGATTAATAAATCTTGAAAACGGCAAAAGGGAAGGCCCGACTTCAAATTTCGATAAGGATGGGAAGTTTATTAAAGATGTTTTTTATGAACGCGGTAAGTTATATGTTGAACCAAAACAAGAAGTAGCTAACACAAAAATAGAAGTCGCTTCAAATGATTCTAAAACTAAAAAATCCGAAATAAAGAAATCGGAAAAAAAGATTAATAAAGATAAAAACGGACTCCCGCTGCCTCCGCCCGTTAAAGAGCAGAATTTTAAGGACGATCCTGCTTATTTCCAGAATGTAGAAGTTATGCCGGAGCCAATCGGCGGTATGCAGGTAATTCAAAAAAAATTATATTATCCGCAGAATGCAATAGATAACGGAATCGAAGGGACCGTAAATATTTTAGCTTACATTGACAGATTCGGTGAAGTTACGGAAGCTAAAGTCGATAAAGGAATTGGATACGGCTGTGATGAATCTGCTAGAATTGCTGTTTATTATACAAAATTTAAACCCGGCCTGTTAAGAGGCGAGCCGGTTAACGTTAAAATGATTATCCCGGTTGAATTTAAAATTAAAAAAGAAGAATAATTTTAATTTTCAAATACTTTAAATCTAAATTCTCCTAGAATTTTTTTGATATTCTTATCCGGTTTATTCAGTTTTATATTGTAGTTGCTGAATTCCCTTCGATACGGATAACGTTTTCTTAATTGATCAAAATATTTTGGCCTCTCATTTTCATCTAATTTTAACATTTCCCTCATTTTTTCATCATCATTACTAATATTATAAATTTTATTAAAAAGCTTGCTTGTTATTTCTTCACTGGAATTTGATATATCAATATCAATGATCTTCTCTTGGATTTCAGGCAATTGCGGTATCCATTTTTTTTCAACATCTAAAAAATTACAGAATGCATCATATATCATTTTAGTTCCGTTAACTTTTCCTTCCAATGAATAGCC
>CAVQMC010000028.1:0-131201 GCA_963713505.1 uncultured Ignavibacteria bacterium
ATACATATAATAAATATTATTCGTAATAATAATAAGCAATACAATATTGTATTCGATAAATCAAAATATAACAGAGAAGAATCCAGGCCTACTTTTTTAGATATTCACACAATGATTGCATTTAATAGCATTACATTTAATTATATGTCGCTTCAATTTGAATATAGATTATCGGTAATATCATTTTTGTATCAAAAAATACTGATAAGCGGCGGCAATACATTTACCTCTCCCAATTATCATTCATTAAACTTCGGATATGGCGCCGGTGTTAAAATTCCTATTGAAAAAATTGATTTACAGTTTTGGTTGACTTTAACAACTAGTTCACTTTATACCGGAAGTAATACTGAAAACTATTCTATGCATGATAAGATGCAGCTAATAGTTGGCTTAATAAATTATTTTAAACTTAAAAACGACGGCAGTGTAAAGTTAGGTGTAGGATTAAATTATTATTCAAATCAATTTGAATTAGAAAACAAGAATCAAAATATAAGTGCTCAAGCGGGAATTAATTTTGCATTATAGAAGAGATGAGCATGAATCCATTAATATATTTAGTTTTAATTATTCCTGTTTTAATACTTCTTTTTTATATGAGATTCAGATTATCCGGCTGGAAAATAATTGTTAAAAATTTCCCTTCCGCTGTAATTAAAGATATTAGTCCGATATTTGGTTTTTGGTCCGAATTTCGCCGTTCCCCTAAAAGTTATCCTTTAGGCAATAATTTTTTAAAAGCAGCCGTAATTCCTTCAGGATTATATTTACAATATAATTTAAAATATGAACCAGTAAAATTTTATAAACCTGTATTAATTCCATGGATTGAATTAAAAGTCAAACGGTCTAAAGAGTCTTTAAGTAAAGGATTCGATGAATATATAATAACAAAAGATGGTAATTATTTAGGAACTTTGTTTTTGCAGATTTCCACTTCTGAAAAAATAAAGGAAGAAATTAAAAAATTAGGAATTATTCTTGACGAAATTTAAATATTTAGTTCATAGTTAATAAAAATATATTCTTTATGAAAAACACTAATATTATTTTACTTACGGCGGTAATTGCAAGTTTATTTTTTTTCAATTCATGCAATTCGCTAGTTTACTCACCGAACGATGAATATTATGTTGATATCCAGCAGCCAACTGCAAATTTATCTATTAATCTTGATAACGCAGAAGACACAATTTATGTTAGAGGAAATACGGAATTCAATTATACGGTTGATGTAAAAGATAAGCAATTTGCCAGTGTTGTATTTTATCTAAATTCGGAAGAGATAGATTATACTTCAAATAGAAACACATTTTTATTTCACTCTAATAATTATAACGACGGTACATATAATTTTAGGCTGGAAGTTTTGGCTTTTTCCGGGAGCGGAAGTCTTGCCGATAAATTGCACAGCGAATATCTTGTAAGTGCACAAAATTGGACTGTCATAATAGACAATCAAACAGTTTATGATGATTTTGATATTGATTCTGTAAAAGCAGTTAATGGAAGTTTAAAAATATCATGGAAAAAATATCCGTTTTATAATTTTGAACAATATAGAATATATAAAGCAAAGGTATCGGATAATGGAATTACTCAAAGCTATAATCAAATTGGAACAATTTTTAACAAACAAATAAATTATTTTTTAGACACCACATACGTAGGCGGTAAATTTAAATATAAAGTTGAAGCAAAAACCTACGGCAATATTTATAAAAGCATAGAAAAATTATATTCTGATAATTCTATGTTGCTGCTTCCTTTGAATATACTTGATAATGAAAGAGTTGAAGTAAAATGGAATAAGAATAAGTACTATTCTAATTTCAAATATTATTACCTGGAAAAAGCCACAACATTTAATGCTGTAAACGGCTGGTATGATCAGGTTGGAATATTTAATAATATTAATGATACATCGTTCGTTGATACTATGGGTTTTGGATATGAAATGGTTTATAGGCTTACAACAAAATCAGGGCAGTACAACTATTATTTCTCTAATACAGTTACTGGTTATACAGGTCAGCAACTTAATGAAATATATGAAATAACAAGAATTCAGCATATTCCAATTTTAAATTCCATATATCTCAATGGTCAATATAGATATGATGCAAATACACTCAAATTATTAAACAGCGGTACAAGTCATATTGAAGTTTCTAAAAAGGGAACTTATGCTTTTACAAATGAGGAAAATAATTATTACCCGCCTCATACTTTTACAAGCGTAGATCCGGTAACTTTACAAAACGGCACTTCTTTCCATACTGATCTATTAATGCATTATTATTCAACCAATCCTAAATTTTTAGTTTCGGAAACAGGAAATTGCTTTTATTTAAGTTATAGATATAAGGATCCTACAACCTACGGACCTCCGGCAAAAGTGTTTATCAAGACAAATCCTCCCCAGGTAATTTATAAAGATTCTTCTTACGATTATTCGGAAAGAATATTGATATCGAATTTATCAAATGAAGGCGAATATCTATTTATATGGCCTAATGTATTTAAACTGAATGGAAATAGTGTAACTAAATTATACACGGTTAATACAATATTATATCTGCAGAGAATTACATTTTCTCAAACAGGAACCGAATATCTTTTAAGTGAAAATCAATCAATTGAAATTTTTAATTGTAGTAATAATTCATTAGTCAAAAGTATAAACATCGGAGTTGATTTAAATAATATAATGATAGATGAATCAACAGGTTATTTAGGAGGGAATGTTAATAATGCAAATACTTACAGGATATATGATTTAAACAACGGTAATTTAGTAATGCAAATTAAACTGGCTTACGATAGTTCCAATGAACCGGGGACTTGTTACCTTGTAAATTCTCATTTATTCGCATACAACGGCCACTATATAAATTTAACTTTCTAATAAAGGAAGAATAATAATATGAATAAAAAGTTGATTTATATTTTTATTTTGTTTTTTGTATTCGGTTTAAAAATAACTTTTAGTCAATCTTATATTTCACTTAGAACAACCGGGGAATATAATATTTTTTCAATGTCGGATCTTAAAGAAGTACAAACAGAAATACAATCCGACATGATCAACTCCGGAATTCCTGCTTCGATAGTTGAATCTTTTCCTCCATATTTTGGTTTACAATTAGAAATCGTTTTACCTGCAACTTTCATTAATGCGGCTGACCTTAATTATGGTTTTTTGATTGATTTTTCTTCAACCGGCGGAAGAGTTGATTATAAGGATTATTCCGGTGAAGTTAAATTTGATCAGGTAGTAAAAGCATTTTCGTTTGGTGTTCTGATAGAATTTCAAAAAATAAAAAACGAACATTTATTTTTTACTTATGGGCTAAAAGTTCCATTAATAATTGCCTCGTTGGACAACAAAGGCACAACCATAATAGGAGATAATTATAGCGAAAATAACTTTAAATTTAATAGCTTTTCCGTAGGAATTGAACCCAACTTCAATTTGTTTTATGCTGTAAATAATTTCATTTTTGGAGTTAGTCTAGGTTATTTAATTTGTATACCTTCTAATTATACATATTCGGAAAATTCAGATGCTTTTCTTCAGAAACGTAACGGAGATCCTGTTACAATAGGAACTAATGGTTTAAGATTAGGATTGAAAGTCGGCTATAATTTTTTAAATGAATAAAGAACACACAAATAATTTAAAGTTCTTTAAAGATTTGTACTTAATGCATACCATCGATAATTAGAATCATCTCAGTTACTTAAAACTACCTGCGCCAGAGCCCGGAAGTTAGACTACATTCGAACGCGATGCATTTTTCGACGCACGGTAACAAATTCCATTCACTTTTATACTTACCATATTATTTCGGTTAAAACTTTAAAATAGACTTTTAAATCATGATAGGGTTAAAATTGTTGAACTGCAATTTTGACTTACAGTTCAAATACTGAACACGCTGGAGTATTTTTTTACTCAATAAACGGCTGATTATCACTTTTACCATCTTTTCCTGCGTTTATTAGTAGAAGCATACTTATTGTTAAATAAACCAAAGGAAATAGGATGAAAAGTGTACTTAAAATTATTTTTTCTATCGCATTTGCAGCAATACTGCTTTCAGGGTGTTCAAAAATCAGTAATCCTGTACAGCCTGAGCCGGGTGACAATTCCGGACACGGTGGCGACCCGGATCCGGTAACAATTAATACGCCTGTAAAAATGCATATAACAGAGATCCGTGTAAACCGGTTCCCTGAGAAGAAACCGGACGGGAAATTCTGGGACGTTAATAATCCCATTTTACCATTAATAAGAAGACCGGATGTTTATGTTAAGCTAAGTCAAGGCAGCACAAAGATATATCGTTCCAACACCGAGGAAGATGCTTATTACCTTTCAACCTACACTTTTACAAAGGCGGGGGTATTAAATGGTTCGGATCTTCCATACGACGCAATAGTGACGAAAGAATACAGACTGGAGGTTATGGATGATGATGTAGCTGTAGATGATAATATGGCCACTTTAACATTTACACCAATAGATTATTACAATAATGATAACGCAGTAACATTCGGCATAAACAAAGAGATCGGAGGAGTCGGGATACAAGTATACGGCACCTGGGTATATTAATCAACAAAACGAATAATACGAAGCCGATCCAAGTGGGCAGTTGAAATTCCGTAATCAAACATAAATAATGCCGGCACACAAATATTCAGGGATAGAACATTTTTAATTAATGATTTTATTTTATATGTTCTTTGAAATTTGTCAATACGTTAATTGGTTATTTAAAGAGTGAGTTTTCAATCATCTTTACTAGCATTTAAGTATCCTTTTTAATTCGTGCTCAGCCATTGTTCAAAACTTTTATTTGTTTTGTTTTCTGAGTAAGTCCAGTCTGGTTTAAGATTAAGGCCGTTCAGACTTTTTTTGCTAAAATTTCAGAATGGATGATTTATTGTAATGGGATTAAATTAGAAGTACAGATTGACAAATTCTTTTACAGTATGCGCAAGAATTAGGACTATTTGCTCAATTGCTTGTTGAAAGTAATATTAAATCTTTCGGGGATCTAAAATGCTGCTGAAGCCGAAAATACTAATTTATTTTCTTATCAGTTGGATAAATCCAACTTCAATGGACGAATAATTAATCAATTCCACATCAGTTCGAGACTGACCGAAAAGTAACGAAATGTTATTTCGAAAGTGTCTTCGACTTAGAAATCTAAAAAAAGAGAGATTTCTCCCTTCGGTCGAAATGACAACAGAATTTTTTGGTCGACCACAATTAAAAGAAGTAAATGCTTTGGCCTTATCACCCCTGCATTTTCTTTCTATATGAATTGGGTGAAATTCCAAACTGCTTTTTGAAAACTCTACCGAAATAACCCTGGTCATTAAAGCCAACTTTGTAGCAAATCCCGGCAATAGTATCTGCATTTAGTTTTAAAAGATCGGCTGCACGTTGCAGGCGAAGTGAACGAATTAATTGTCCTGCCGGCTGCGCAACCAGTGCATGAAGTTTTCTGTTTAACTGTGAAATACTCATATTGACTTCATCAGCAAGATTTTCAACACTGAACTGCGGATCCTCAAAATTTTGTTCTATAACTTTTATTGTCTTTTCCAAAAATTCCCGGTCCACAGAAACAACAGTAACTTCCGAAGGCTTAATAATTGTTGATTTACTAAAACGTTTCCTTAGCTGCTTACGTTGATAAATTAAATTTCTTACTCTTACCTTTAATTCTTTTGCACTGAAAGGTTTTGTAATATAAGCATCAATACCGGTCTCCAGTCCTTCTATTTTATCATCGAGTCCGGCTTTTGCAGTCAGCATTATAATCGGGATATGACTAGTTTTCACATCGCTTCTAATTTGTTTGCTGAACTGAAAACCGTCCATTCCCGGCATCATCACATCTGTAATGATCAAATCAGGTATTTCGTCTCTAGCATTTACTATTCCTTCATCACCGTCCGAAGCTTTTATTACTTTGTATTCGGTTTTCAACAGTTCACTGATGTAATTCCGTACGTCAATATTATCTTCGACTATTAAAACTATTTCATTGTTTTCAGATACGCTATAATCCGGCTCATGAATTTCTTCATCTTTTTCTTGAGCACTAAAATTATTCGCAATTGAAGATTCTTCCGGATGCAATTTGACTAATTCTTCCTTTTCAAATTTAGAATCGCCTAACGGAAGCTGAATGATAAACTCGCTTCCTTCGCCTTCCTTACTTTTGACAGAAATATTTCCTTTGTGAAGTTCAATCAATTCTTTTGTAAGCGCCAAACCTATTCCTGTACCTTCGTGTTTTCTCGTTGCTGAACCATCCACCTGGTAAAAGCGGTCAAAAATATGCGGCAGGCGATCGGTTGGAATCCCAACTCCGTTATCTATAACCCTAATTTCAATAATGGAATTAATAACTTTTAGCAAGACCCTTATTTTACCGCCCGAAGCAACAAATTTGAATGCATTTGAAAGAAGATTATAAAAAATCTTTTCCATTTTATCGGGATCAAAAGCTACAAGTATGCTTTCATATTCCGAGGAAAATTTCATTGAGATTTTTTGGGATTTGGCCATCGATTCAAAAGAATAGAACAAACTTTTTAAAAATGAAACTATGTTTTGCTGTTCTGCTTTCAAATCCATACTACCAGCCTCAAGCTTTGAGAGATCAAGCAGTTGATTTATCAAAGTAAGAAGCCTCCTTGCGTTTCTATCTGCAACCTGCAGTTTTCCTTTTTCCTTAATATCAATATCTCCGGACATTACACTATTAATTTGACCAAGTACCAGCGTAAGCGGTGTCCGGAATTCGTGAGATATATTCGCAAAAAACCGGGATTTCAATTGGTCAAGTTCCTGAAGTTTTGCCTGCGCTATTTTTAATTCTTTTAAAGTCCCTTCCATCTTGCTTTTTGATTCTTCAATATTTTTAAAGTCTTCGTAACGGGCATAAGCTATTGAGAATGCTTCTGCCAATGTCTTAACAATTTCAAGTCTTTCATCAGAAAGGGGAGAATCATTTCCAACATAAAGCATACCCTGGGCAAAGGGAATAAAGTGCAAAACAAGAGATTCAGGGGGATTTGATGAGCCCTGATAAGATTCAGCATTAGGGACTTGCCCGATTTTAATCATGGATGTTGTCCAGTTAATAAATTCTTTCCTGTTCCAGTTTTCCTTATAAACTTGCTTTTTCCTCCAATGAGAAACCGTATTCATTGTGAGGTTGTTTGCATTAAAAGCTAAATTTAAAACTCCCAATGCTTTGCCAGCAGGTGTAGTTAAATAAACATGCACCTGTTCTTTTTCTTCATCAACAATAAAAACTCCGCATCGTATAAAAGGAACTTCCAGAGTTTTAAGTTCTCGCCATATAATCGGTGTAATGCGATTGAGATCTTCGGAGGTACGCATACTTGCAATTTCACCGCGGACTCTATCCAGTGAAGTTTGTTTAATAGCTTCATGCGCCAAAGCTTCCGCTTTCTGGATATCAAGAAATCTTGTATAACTCTGCTCAAATACATGTCCGAAGCGCTTCAAAATTATATTATCTTTATCAGATAATTTTCTGCCAAAATGATTAACTACAAACATAGATGTATAATTAGAAACAGAAACAGATCTGGTATAGCCGCCTTCACGGGATAGTACCTTTTCTTTCCATTCAGGAGTAGATGAATTATACGGAGGATATTTAAATAAATGTTTAAAGAATTCAATTTTTTCCTCTTTCGTATATTCCTCCGTGAAAAAGCTTTCACCCTTTGTCGTACCCTCAGCTAAAACCCTATAAATAGGTCTATCCAGAAACGGAATGGCAGCTCTTTTCATATAATTTTCTGTTACACCTGTTGAACCCCAAAATGTGAATTCTTTATCAATCTCGTCATTATTGATAACCATGAATACTCCGGTTATGTCCAGGTTCATGTTGTCCAATTCTTTAGCAACCAAATTGACAACTTTTTGCAAATCAGTTGAATGCCGCATTGTCATAGCAAATGCTCTTACTCTTTCGAAAGCTTTTTCTATTTCCAGTTCTCGTTTTTTTGCAGCAAGTTCTTTTTCAAGGGAGTCAAATTTTGACTTTGATTGTGACATTGAAGGATTTCTGTAATTTTTTAATGAGTTATAGTAATATTTAAAATTGATTACATGATATATTGAATATACTTCAATACTTAATTAAATGCATTTGTATTTCTAAGTATTAGGGTAAATTTTGGACCCTTAAGCAGTTTTTGACAATTAATAAGCCGGATGATATTGCGAACAATATAATTGTTTCGAAGAATGGGGGAATGTTACATTCTGCAATTAAGTGTTCTGAAATATCTCAAAGGCAGAGGAAAGTTTAAAATTACAAAGGTCTTGTTTTACAAGACCTTTGTAGAATTTAGTACCGAAGGCCGGACTCGAACCGGCACGAGGTGTGAGCCCCACTGGATTTTGAGTCCAGCGCGTCTACCAATTCCGCCACTTCGGCATAAAAAAAATTATAAGAACTTTTTAATTTTGTCTAAAAAGTAAAAAACCTAGCGCGTCTACCAACTTGCCTTCCGGCAGGCAGGTTCCGCCACTTCGGCTCAGAATTTCAAATAAATTTTCAATTAAATCTTTAAAAATTTAGACTTCAATTTTAAACTAAAATGAAGTTATATTCAAGCTAATTTATTTAAAAATCAGCTTGTTTTCTTAATTTTTGCCCAGCTGTCTCTTAAAGGTACTGTTCTGTTAAAAACTAAATGATCTTCTTTAGTATCTTTTATATCTACACAGAAATATCCTTGTCTTTCAAACTGAAATGAATCACCTGGTTTTGCGTTTTTTAATCCGGGTTCAAGATAACTATTTGTTAGGATTTCCAATGAATTCGGATTAAGCAAATTTTTAAAATCCTCATCTTTTGAAGCGGCAGGATCTTCAACAGTAAATAATCTGTCATATAATCTTATCTCTGCATTGAAAGCATGTTTTGCAGAAACCCAGTGAATTGTTCCTTTAACTTTTTTACCGCTGTTATCCGATCCGCTTTTTGTTTCCGGATAATATGTGCAGTGAATTTCTTTTATTTCACCATTACTTTCATCTTTAACAAAACTTTCGCATTTAATTATATATGCATATCTTAAACGAACTTCGTTGCCGGGATATAATCTGTAAAATTTTTTGTGCGGCTCTTCCATAAAATCATCATGCTCAATATAAAGTTCTTTGGCAAAAGGTATTTTCCGGGTTCCCATTGATTCATCTTCAGGATTATTGATTGCTTCTAATTCTTCAATTTTATCATCAGGATAATTATCAATAATAAGTTTTACCGGTTTTAAAACTAGCCATAACCCGCTTAGCCTTTTTATTAAGATCTTCTCTTATGCTGTGTTCAAGCAGGGCAACATCAATCATATTATCACGTTTTGCAACTCCGACTTTCTCGGAGAAATTTCTAATTGATTCGGGCGTATAACCTTTTCTTCTATATGCCGAAAGAGTTGGCATTCTAGGATCATTCCAGCCGTCAACAATTTTTTCATTTACTAATTGAAGAAGTTTTCTTTTACTCATAAGAGTATAACTTAAATTCAATCGTGCAAACTCAATCTGCTGAGGATGAAATATTTCAAGTTCATTAATGAACCAATCATAAAGAGGCCTGTGATTTTCAAATTCTAAAGTACAAATTGAATGTGTAATTCCTTCAATTGAATCGGATTGTCCATGAGCCCAATCGTACATTGGATAAATGCACCATTTGTCTCCGGTTCTATGATGATTTGCATGTCTGATTCTATATAAAATCGGATCTCTTAAATTCATATTCGGAGAAGCCATATCTATTTTGGCTCTTAACACAAGTTTGCCGTCTTCAAATTCTCCATTTTTCATTTTTTCGAAAAGCTCTAAATTTTCTTCAACCGATCTATTTCTAAATGGACTTTCTTTTCCGGCTTCAGTAGGTGTTCCTCTGTTATTTTTAATTTCTTCCGTTGTTTGAGAATCCACATAAGCCTTGCCTTTTTTAATCAGCTTAACTGCATATTCGTATAAGCTGTTCAAAGTAATCTGAAGCATAAAATTCTCTGTCTCTCCCAATCAAAACCAAGCCACTTAATATCTTCTTTAATAGATTCAACATATTCAACTTCTTCTTTTGTGGGATTTGTATCATCGAAACGCAGATTGCATTTTCCGTTATAATCTTTTGCGATTCCAAAGTTTAAACAAATTGATTTAGCATGACCAATATGCAAATATCCGTTTGGTTCTGGAGGGAAGCGTGTATGAACTTTTCCGTTATATTTATTTGTTTTTAAATCTTCATCAATAATTTCTTTTACGAAATTAGAAGTTCCGGTTTTATGTTCTTCATGATTATTTACATTTTTGTCGTCAGCCATTTATCAAGTCCTTTTTGATAATTTTAACTTTCTATAACTTGAATTTTTTGTAAAGCGGTATTTATTCTTTTAATACATTCATCTTTGCCGAGAATAAATAATAAATCAAATACTCCCGGACCAATTCCCATTCCAGAAACAGCAAGCCTTACGGTGTGAATTAATTTACCTGCTCCAACATTAAATTTCTCTGCAGTTGATCTTAATGCATTTTCAAAGTCTTCTTTTTTAGGATTATTTAATTCTTGAAAACTTTCTGATAATGCTTTTCAAATGTTCAGGAGTTTCTTCTTTCCATCTTTTTTTAATTACCTCAGGATCATAAGATTTCCGGTTCTTTATAAAAATAAGGACATTTATCAACATATTCTTTTACAAATGAAACTCTTTCTCTCATCGCTTCAATAATTAAAATTAAATAATCATCTCTAAATTCTGAATCATCGTAACCAAATTCTTTCAAACTTTCTCTAAGCATCGGCAAAATATCATCTGCGGTTTTACTTCTAAGATGTTCTGCATTTAGCCAGTTTAGTTTTTCAACATTAAAAACTGCTCCTGATTTGTTAACTCTATCTAAGGAAAAACTATTAATTAGTTCTTCCATATTAAAAAATTCCTGATTGTTTCCGGGATTCCATCCAAGAAGAGCAACAAAAGTTAAGTAATGCTTCTTTTAAATATCCTTTTGCTCTGTAATCTTCAACGGCAACATCTCCCTGGCGTTTACTTAGTTTTGATCTGTCCGGATTTAATAAAAGAGGGAGGTGAGCAAATTTTGGTTTTTCCCATCCGAAAAAATCATAAAGCAAAACATGTTTTGGCGTAGAAGAGAGCCATTCTTCTCCGCGGATAACATGAGTGATTTTCATTGAATGATCATCAACTACATTTGCAAGATGATAAGTAGGGTATCCATCACTTTTAATGAGAACTTGATCATCAACAATATTGCTGTCGAATTCAACTCTTCCTCTAATTTCATCATCAACAATTATTGTTTGATCAGGCTGAACATTTAGCCTTACAACTCTTGGAGCATCCGAATTTAATTTTTCATAATTTCTTCTTTGCTTAAATGCAGACAATGTTTATCGTATTTGGGTTGAAGTCCTTCTTTCTGTTGTTTGTCTCTTAGTTCTTTTAATCTTTCCGGAGAACAAAAACAGTAATAAGCATTTCCGTTTTTAATTAGTTCATCGGTATGTTTATTATAAATTTTCAGTCTTTCAGATTGTAAATAAGGTCCGTAATCTCCTTCATTTCCGGGGCCTTCATCATATTCAAGACCAGCCCATTTTAAAGTTGAAATTAAATTTTCAACTGCACCTTCCACAAATCTGTTCCTGTCGGTATCTTCAATTCTTAAAATGAATTGACCTTTTTGATTTTTAGCAAAAAGATAATTGTACAATGCAGTTCTTAATCCGCCGATATGCAAATATCCGGTTGGGCTTGGAGCAAATCTGACTCTTGGAATTTCGTTAATCATTTTATGCAATAGAAATAGTTAAAAAATAGATAACAAAGTTAATAAAGTTAAAAGACTTTTGGGAAATATTCAGAAGTGATATTTCAAAAAGATGACGAAAAACAATTAATAAGTAAAATATATTAAGCCTGGTTAACCTTTGAACTGGTATAATATTTTACTTTTTCAATAAATTCCTGGCTGTCAATCGGTTTTGGAATATAATCTGTTGCACCGGCTTCCAGGCATTTTTCTCTATCGCCTTTCATTGCAAAAGCTGTTAATGCAATAATTGGTGTATCTTTATAATCGTTTAATTGTCTGATTCTTTCGGTAGCTTCAAATCCGTTCATTACCGGCATCTGCATATCCATAAGAATTAAATCGTACTTTTGTTTTTGCACTTCGTCAAGAGCTTCCTGGCCATTTTCAACAACTACTATGGAATCAAAATCGTTTTTCTTTAATAAACGAGTTACAATTATTTGTGAATGTTTATAATCTTCAACTAATAGAATTTTCGTAACATCAGTTTTTTCAATTAATTCTTCGGGTTCAGCCGGTTCTTCATATCTATTAATCATCTGACTGATTGTCTGCGAAAGATCTTCAATATTAGTACTGTTTTTTTCCAACAGATCCTCAAACAAACCGTCGATCTTCTTTAATTCTTCCTGATAATTTTCTTTTCCTGTATAAATTATAACAGGCAGTTTTGAAAACTGCGGTTTTGATTTTATTTGTTTAATAAGATCAAATCCATTCAGTTCCGGCATATCAAGATCAATTATTGCAAGATCCAAATTCATATTATCAATCATTGCATTTACTCTTCCGGAATGAGATTCTGCAACTGGATTAAATCCTAAATTCTCAACTGCTTCCTTCATTAAATTTAATGTAGGAACATCATCATCAACAATTAAAATATTAGAATCTTTTTTAAGTTTGTAACTTGTTAATACTTCTACCAGATAATTATAGTTAACAGGTTTTACAAAATATTCAACAGCACCCATTAAAAATGCTTTTTGCTGTTCTGCTTCAACAGAACAAATTATAACCGGAGTATTCTTTGTGCTCGGATGTTCGCGCATTTCTTTTAATAATTCAAAACCATTTGCATCGGGAAGAATGATATCCATTAATACAGCAAGAAAACTTTCTTTTTCAAGAATCTTTCTTGTTTGTTCTGCGGAGTTTACAATTACAGGTTCATAACCCCATTTATTTAGATAATTACTCAACAATTTAGAAGTGGCATAATCATCTTCAATAACTAATATTTTATTTTTTTGTCCCGGTTTTGGAAGCATACTAATTTGTGTTTCAATATCTGTTTTTACTACAGGTTCAGCAGCTATTGTAAAATTGTAAGTATTGCCTTTACCTACAGCACTTGTAATTTCGAAACTGCCGTTTAACTCTTCAATATATCTTTTAGCTAATATTAATCCAAGTCCGGTTGAATTACCGATTTTATTGCTACCAATATCATTAAGTGCGAAAGGTTTAAAAACATCTTTTAATTGTTTTGTTGTTAAGCCCGAACTTGTATCGGTAATTCTAAAGTTAAGTCGGTTTTTAGCAACTGCAGCAACGGAAATAGCTATTCTTCCTTTTTCAGTCAATCTAAGAGACCATGTTAAAATATTTACGAAAATATATCTTAAAATGGGACCGTCAATTTTATATTCTTTAGGAATATCTTTATCAACATTAACTAAAAATTCAACACTTCCGTTCTCAACCTTTTCTTTAAATACTTTTACAATATCTTCTATGAAATTTTTAACGTTGGTTGTACTGATAGATTCTTTCTTAATTCCTACATCTAGTTTTGATATATCAATGAGATCATTAATTAATGCAAGAAGGTTAAAAGCATTTTCTTTTAAGGTTAAAACATATTCGGATTGAGTTGTTGTCAGATTTTCTTCATTTAATAATGAAGCAAATCCCATTATACTATTTGTGGGAGTTCTTAGTTCGTGCGAAATATTTGTTACGATTTCACTTACAGAAGTGTTAACACTTCCATGCCTGTTAACCCAAATTCTTAAAAGAACCGATAATGAATCTCCAATTAGTGATAAATTATCTTTATCATTTTGAGTAAAAGGAGTTTTCTTAGCAATTTTAATTAAAGCTTTGTCACTATCAGTTATTTTAACAACAATACAATTTTCAAACTGAACAAATTCAGAAGCTTGTATTGAACATTCATTCTGATTGTTTCCAAGTGAAGGGTAGGCAGAACTTTTCAATGCGCTGCAATTTTCACAATTGAATTCGGACTTTGGAATAAAAGATTTCTTTGCGCTTCCGGCTTTTCCCAAAACTACAAGTTTGTTTTCTTGATCTACATTGAACAAGACTGCAGCGTCAAGTTCATATTCACTTACTAAAAAATTGCACAAGTTGTCCGGGAATTCGTTTGAGGATTTTACCGCTGATTTTAACAACGAGTTGTACTTATTAAGGAACTCTATTTTAAGACTCTGCATTATATTTTAATTTCTTTGTGACTTCATTACTTTTAATTAAAACAGCTAATTACAAATATAAATATTTGATCAATAAAAAAGAAAATCGTCTAAAATTAAACAATTTCTCCAACTATGCAAATATTATTTTCGGTTATTTTGATTTTATTTTTCCCTTAATTTTTCAAAAAAAATAAGTAATACTAAATTAATAACACATTCTTCACACTTTCTTCATTCAAGAAATTTATTTTTATTTTGAAAATTATGAAAGGAAGTAAAAGCACGATTCCAATTGATACTATAGAAACTAAATTAAAAACATTACAATTGGAGAATAAAATGCACAGTAAAGCAAGCGTGCTTATTTCAGTTAACGAAGGTATTATTGCTTTAGATTTAAAGAATTCTCTTCTTAATTTAGGATTTAACGTAAAACTTTCTCCTAAAAATAAAATTATTAATAATTTAGATTTTAAAGATTTTCCGGATTTATTAATAATTGACACTGATTTCCTCTCTCAGCTTCAAATCGATGAGGTCATTAAATTTTATTCTATTTTTAATGTCGCTTTGATATTTATATCCAGCAAAAACAAACGGTATTTTGATTCAATAAATAATATCAAAGACAAAGTATTTATATTATTTAAACCATTTGATGAAGAGAATTTAATTAAGATTGTAAATTCTGCATTAATCATTAATTTTAAAGTAAAACAAATACCGGAAAATCAAACTTTTCATTCTGCTTAAAAACATATTTAATCTCATCAATAATTAACATCAATCTGTATTCCAAATCTATTATCGGAATTTCCGTTGATTTGTGAATATCCAGAACCCAATTTTTTCTCTCCAGGTTTAAATATCTCGGAATATTTACATGAAATTTCTACTGATTTGAATATTTCATATTTGGCAAGAATGTACCATTTTACCCCTTCTCCGAATAATGCAGCATTTTGGAAGATTCCTGCTAAACCATTTTCGTACTGGTAAATTGCAGAATTAAAAGAATCTGTTTTGAAGATGCTAAATCTTGTATAGCAAGTTAAATTTTTAAAAGGTATGAATCTTATATCTTGGGAAAACATTAATCCTTCTTCAACATTTCCGTTTTTTATAAAGATTTTATTGTATTCGAATCTTCCTTTAAGTCTTAATTTTTTTGAAATATTATAAATAATTTCCGTCCTGATATTTTGTTTAATTCTTTGGAGAGGTTCTTTGTTAAAATCGATGGAATAAACCTCTAGTTTATTTTCATATTTGAATCGAAGTCTGGTTTGTATTTTTTTTAATGGTCTGGATTCCAGATTGAATAAAAATTCGTCACCTTCATTCGGCAGAGGATTTCCGTAAGTTGAATATGGAAACTTAAATTGATCATAATAGAAGTTTAAAATTCCTATTGGAGATCTCCATCTGAGTCCATTATAAAATCCAAATTCATTGGAGGTTTTTCCGGATCTTTCACCAAAACCAAATCCGTGAAGATTTATATAATCTTTCGGATAATTCCTGATTAAACTAACAAAAGTAAATTTAGAATTAACCGATAAATTAAAACCAACTAACGTTGCAAGCGAATTTCCGCAGTAAGAATTTTCTCCAAACAGATTGATCTTATCAAAATAAAAATCATAATAAAAAGAATAGTAATTGAATTTATTACCTGATAAATCATAAACAGAACCCGGCAGAAAAGAATTGCTGAACATAGATTGATAAAATAAAATTCCTGTATTCAAAAAGTTTTCAATATTGTATTTTAAAATAGAACCATAACTTGTTTCATCAGCCTTTTTTCTTTTTTTGATTTCATTTACAGTTCTGTGATAACCAGTTATCGGAGTTGAAGTTATAAAACCGGAAATTGTATCAACTCCGGCATCAAATTTATTTTTAGAGTAAAAAGCAGTTAAATCAAAATTGCTTAACGAAATATTTAAAGCTGTTCCTCTAAAAAAATTATTTTCAGTTGAACTTGAATAAGTTTTAATACTTTTTTGTTTTTTCTTAACCGGATAAACTGCATTAGAGCCTTTTGAAAATCCGTACGGACTCCATAAAGCCAAACCTTGGCCAAATTCAATAATGTAATCACCGGCAACAAAATTTTTTACAATTCCAAAATTATTTAAAGCTAAATATCCGGATGTGAAATCATTTAGATTTCTTTCTCCCGGATCTTTTTCCGTAAGGAAGCCGAGTTTAAATTTATCGTAAACATTTGCTTTAATCCTGTTGTAAATTTTGTATTTTGAACCGGAAAATTTATTATCTGCAAAACCGTTTTCAGTCATTAAATCTTCATTCATTCTGCTTCTTAGTTTTAAATTGGAAGCTGAACTTAAACTGTTCCAAAAACTTTTATGTTCTATTTTAGATGAATTTTTGACAGTAACAAACGGCAAAGATTTTTTAACTATATCATCCGGCAGTTTTTCTATCATATAAAGTTCATTTGTAGAAAAGAATTTTCCGTATTTTTTTCTATGATCGATAATTAATTTTGCCGCTACTTGGTTCAAATACGGAATCTGCTCAAGATCTGAAATGGTTGCTTCATTTAAATTAATCGGATTATTCAGTAAATCTTCAATTTCACCAGCTTCATCGGAATTATCCGATTCGGATGAAGATTCCTGCATAATATTTTCAAGTGTTTCATCCACCTTATTGTGCAGCGTATCCGATTGAGGAAAAGTTTTATAAAAAGGTAAAAGTATAAATAAAACGAAAATTGTTTCCTTAAAATCCCTCATAGTTTTTTTTATTTATTTTAAGATTAAAAATCAGAATCCAAGATTTTTTCTTATTAATTTATTTCGGTTTTCAGACTTATTAAAATGGATAATAATTCCAGCTTGATGAGTTAAACCTAGATCCGGGTGAGTAAAAAATGCATAATCCAAACTGAAAATTGAATAGTTAATTCCGATTCCTGCAGAATATTTGCTTGGCTCATTTGCAAAACCCGTTCTAATTGAAAGATATTTTATAATGTTATATTCAATACCAAACTCAACGGATGCGTTATATCTTATATCTTTTTCTAATCCAATATTTAGTGATAAGTTTTTTAAAATATCATAACTGAAACCCGAATTAAAAACCATCGGAATTTGATCATCTTCATTCCCGATTGTAGCTTTATTTAAATTTGAAATAAAAAAGCCCCATCTAATAAAATCTGTTAAATACGCGAGTCCGCCAATATCAAAATAAAAAACTGAAGTGCTTCCGTAGTTTTTAATTGAATAATTATGGTAATTAATTGCAGTTCCTACAAAGAATTTATTTTTGATCTTATAAGAAAAACCTAAAATAATTTTTGTTTCTTTATAAAGATCGAAACCGTAACTCATTCCACCGACAGCAACAGAACCAAAAGAAAAAGGTTCATTGTAAGCGATATATCCGTTTGCAAGTTCTTTCAAACCAAAAGGAGCAGGGGAATAGTAAATCCCAATTTCCCTCCAGTTCATTTGTGCTAAACCGGCAGGATTATTAAAAAGTGAAAAGACATCATTACTCAAAGCAACTCCCGAATTAGACATGGAAATTTGTTTGGCTCCCGGATTGATTTGTGCAAATGATAGAGAAGTTATTGAAACAAATAGCAGAATTCTATGTAAAATACCCATTATATTTTGTATGATTTGTATGAATTGTAATGTTGTTAGATAATATTGAAATTCCTATATTAAATCAACTAATTATTAAAATAATTGGGTTTTTAAATGAAAAAATTAGTCGTCTTATTTCTGCTCCTTTCTTCTGCAGTATTTGCCCAGGAATTGAACTGTAATGTTACTGTAAGTGTTGAAGGTCTACCTGTTGTTAACAGAGATATTCTATCCGGATTTGCAAATACGGTAGAAACATACATGAATAAAACCAAATTTACTTCAGATGAATGGGACGGTGATAAGATAAATTGCTCTTTGAATATTTATTTTACAGGTGCTTCGAGCGAAACAAATTATTCAGCACAAGTTGTAATTGTTAGTCAAAGGCCAATATATAAATCTCAACTGGATTCACCTGTACTTACAATTAACGACGGCCAATGGTCGTTTACATATCAGAAAAACCAGCCTCTAGTATTTAATCAATCGATATTTGATCCGCTTACAAGTTTTTTAGATTATTATGCTTATATAATTATAGGAATGGATCTAGATACCTGGCAGCCTTTAGGAGGAACTCCGTTTTTTTCCAAAGCATATGATATAGTAAATATGGGAGCAAACAGTTCATTTTCACAAGGCTGGTCAAAATCAAGCGGAAGTTACAGCAGATACGGCTTAGTAGATAATTTATTAAATGATAAATACAGAGCTTTTAGAGAAGCAATTGCAGATTATTATTTAGGAATCGATTATTATACAACTAATAAAAAAGCAGCTCAGCAGAAAATGGTAAAATTGATAAATACTTTGGATGCAATGAGAAATAAAGTTGATATAAACAGTACTTTGATTAAAGTTTTCTTTGATGCAAAAAGCGGTGAAATAGTGGAAAGATTAAAAGATTATCCGGATAAAAATATTTTTAGTATGTTAAAGAAAATTGATCCGCCTCATTCAGCAAAATATGATCAGGTTTTGGATGGGAAGATATAATTGATTGCAAATTTATAAGTTTAAATAATGCTTGGTAATCTATTGTAAAATATTATTTTACTAAGATTTATCGAAAGTATTTTATCTCCTTGGTCAATTGAATCTACAACAGATTGTCCTAAGCTGATCTTACCAAAATTTGTATATTTTCCATTAAGATGCGGGAAAAATCCCTGCATAATAAACCATTGAGAACCTTCCGTATCTTTTCCCGCGCTTGCAATTCCTGCATAACCAGTATTAAACGGAGTATTCGAATATTCCGAAGAAATTTCATACCCGGGACCGCCCCAGCCGGTTCCGGTCGGATCGCCTGTTTGAATAACAAATCCCGGAACTACGCGATGAAAAAAGATATTATTATAAAATCCTTTTGCAGCTAAATAACAAAAACTACCTGCAGTTACCGGAGCACGCTCGGGAGCAAGATCTATTGTAAATTCACCTTTAGTTGTTTTTACAACAGCTGATTTATATTTAAAAGCATTCTGCCAAAATATTGTAAATTTTGGATCATTTCTTTCGGCAGTTGTCCTTTTTCCTCTTAACCTAGAAACAAATTCTTGTACAGAATATAAATCAGATTTTTCAAGTATTCCCACAACTAAAAAATAAAATTCTTTATCAATTTTCCTGGATAAGTTTGTTAAAGAGAAAAGGCTTTCAATATAATCCGGATTATTAAAATATTTATTTACCTGTTTTATTATAATGTTCTTAATCTTTTCCTGATCAGAAAATATATAATTGCCGTAAATTCCATCGGCACTAATTGAAATTAATGGAGCCGAATTAGATGAAAGTGCGTCAAGTATTATACTTTTAATATTTTTATCTGTTTTTAATGAATCTTGAAACTTCAGCAATGATTCCAAAATTGTAATTTTTGTTTTTGAATTTTCAGTTGAATAGGCATTAACTAAGTCTTCTAAACATAAATTATCTTTTGAAAATAAACCGAAAGCTTGATATAGAAAATCTTTATTTATTAAAATTTTATTGTTTGTAATAAATTCATTGTGGTTTTCCGGAAACAATTTGAGATAACTTAAAAATAGCTCGCCTTTTGTATTTTCCGTTAATTTATTGTTGCTAAGATTATCCAAAATTTTCGACTTTAAATATTCCATGAAAGCCGGAGATAATTTTAAATCTTTTATAGAAACTGCTGTTTGTCTTGATGTACTTGGATTTTTATCATTTAGTAAAGATAAGTATTCATCAACTTGCTCTTCTGTTCTAAAATTAAAATAAACCAGAGTTTTTGCAGCTTCATTTCTAACAGTCCAATCCGGGAATTTTATTAATCTTCTGAATAATCCGGTATCGTTTGGAAAGAATTTTATCCTTCTTAAATCACTTAAACTATAAATTATAATCTGATCGTTAAATTCATTTGCTGCTTTATTAGAAAAACAGAAGTTTTTTAATATTCTTATTAGACCAAATTTTGTTTTTTCCGAACCTCCGATTCTATACAAAGCATAAAGGGCATCAAATCTTGCTTCAAGTGAATTGTTTTCATTTGAAAATTCATTCAATAAGATATCGACTGTTTTTTCATCTTTTATCAGCACGCCTCTCATATAAAAATTTGCAATTGCTAATGCGATTCCTTCGTTATTCTTCCAATTTAAATTGAAGTAATTTGTTTTTAAAGTTTCGATTGTTTTATCGTTTCCGGTTTTGCCGAGAGCATCAAAAAAATCCTTTTGATATTGAGGGATTTGATTGAAGGAAATCATACTTAAAAGAAAATCTGTGGATTTTTTATTCTCTCCCAATTGACCTAAAGTAAAAGCCATATAATTTCCATATTTGGCAGGGTTTAATTTTAATACATCGGAAACAAAACTTGTATCATCACTTTGACTTATTGATAGAAGTGCAGCGATAGTTTTTTTATCATCATTAGAAGTTAAATACTTTCCGATAATTTTCTTATCGAAAGATTTATTAAAAGTAGTTTTAACAAGAGATGAATCATTTTTAGTATACTGAGCAAATACTAAAAAAGGGAACAAAAAAATAAATAAAATTTTCTTCATCGATATTTTATTTAATTATGTGTTAATGTCATAAATCCTGTACTTTTTATAAATACTTGCATTCATTTTATCCAGTCCGCCTTTCATCATTTCATTATCCTCTAATATCCAGCTGGCCTCTCCGTAGTAAATTCCTATTTTATTAGCTCTTTCAAGAACTTCCCAATAAAAAACAGAGTCCAAACCTTTTTTTTGATATTCAGGTATTACTCCCAAAATAATTATTCTAGCCCAGGTAATTTTCTTTTTTTGCGTGAATAGTTTTACAATACCGAATGGAAATAATTTACCGTTCATTTCTTTAAATATTTGATTGTAATCCAGCATAACCAAAGCAAAGCCGACAAGTTTACCATCGATTTCGCCGAACAATGCAATTGAAGGTTCAACTAAAGGTTTTAGATCTTTTGCCATTGCATCAATTTCTTCATCGGTTAAAGGAACAAAACCCCAATTTGGTTCCCATGCTTTGTTGTAAACTAATTTTACTTTTTCAAGTTCATTATCAAAATCTTTCATATTCAAATGACGAATTTTTAGTTTATAACGTTCCCTTACCAATTCTTGAACTCTTTTTAGTTTTTCTGATTTTCTCATTTTATCAGTTTCAACTTTATAAGCATATAAATCTTTTGCTTTTTTGAAACCATAATTGTCACATAATTTCAAATAATATTCAGGATTGTAAGTCATTAATAATCTCGGCGGATCATCAAAACCTTCCAGCAGCATTCCAACTTCATCATTGAAAGAAGGGTTAGCAGGGCCGCGCATTGTATCATAACCTTTTGCTTTTAGCCATTCCTTTGCTTTATTGAATAATGCATTCGCAACTTCCTGATCATCAATGCATTCAAAAAATCCGAAGAACCCGACTTTATCATTATGAATTTTATTGTGTAGATCATTTTTTATTGCGGCAATTCTTCCGACTAATTCACCGTTTTTTTCTGCAAGAAAATATTCTGCTTCTGCATGTTTAAAGAAAGGATTTTTGGTTTTACTTAAGATTTTTTTCCGGTCGGCAATTAAAGGAGGAACCCAATTAGGATCATTATTATAAATTTTCCAAGGAAACTTTATAAACTTCATCAAATCTTTTGAAGAATTAACGGTATAAATTTTAATATCGCTCATTATAGCACCTCCTGGAATAAAAAAAGCATACTCATCCTTTGGAAAAGTATGCTTTCATTTGAAGAATATTTATAACACTTTAAATAAGTCCTAATTTTTTTCCGGCTTTTTCAAATATATCTAATATAGCATTAAGATGTTTATCTTCGTGAGTAGCCATGTAGCTTGTTCTCATCATTTGTCTGCCTTGAGGAACACCCGGAGAAATAAAAACATTTACAAAAACACCAGCATCATAAAGCATTCGCCACATCTTAAAAGCTAATGCATCATCCCCGACAATAACAGGAACAATAGCAGTTCTTCCGTCAATTACATTAAAGCCCATATCTCTCAAACCGGATCTCATTTTTTCTGCATTTGCAATCAATCTGGTAACTCTCTCAGGTTCAGCTTCCAGAATTTCTAATGCGGCTAAAGCAGCAGCAACTGATGAAGGAGTAGGAGAAGCACTGAAAATTAAAGCTGCTGAATGGTGTTTAATATAATTGATAACTTGAGCTTCCCCGGCGACAAAACCACCTAAAGAAGCAAAAGTTTTACTGAAAGTTCCCATTGTAAGATCAATCTCATCTTCAAGATTGAATTCGCTTGCAGTTCCTCTTCCGCCTTTACCAATAACTCCGACTGAATGAGCATCATCAATAAGAGTTCTGGCATTGTATTGTTTAGCAATTTCATTTAAACGAGTAAGATGAACAATTTCACCGCCTGTGCTAAAAACTCCGTCGCTTACAATTAATTTTGGAGTTTCTTTAGGCAGTTTGGAAATAACTCTTTCCAGATCATCCATATCATTATGTTTGTATCTGATAAAATCTGCGGTAGCGCCTTTTGCCATTAAAGTTCCGGCAACAAGGCAAGCATGATTATCTTTATCGGTAACAACATATTCACCACGCTGAACTAACGTGGGAATAATTCCTTGACCGGTTTGATAACCAGTACTAAATAAAAGAACAGCCTCTTTATTAAAAAACTTTGCTAACTTCTCTTCAAGTTCAACATGAAGATCTAAAGTACCGGTTAAATAACGCGAACCAGAACATCCTGTTCCGTATTTTTCAATCGCTTTGCGTGCGGCTTCTTTTACTTTAGGATGTGCAGTTAAACCCAAATAATTATTTGAGCCGGCCATAATAACTTTTCTGCCTTCAATCTGAACTACAGGTCCTTCATTCTCTTCTATCGGTCTAAAATATGGATACAAACCTAATGCTTTTATCTCATCTGCTCTTTTGAACTCGTAACATTTGGTGAATAAATCCAAAAATTCCTCCCTTATGTATTAAAGTAAACTTGATTTTCGCAAATATTTCAATAATCAACAAATAATTGTTAAATTGCGCCGTAAAATCTAAAATTAAATCGTTTCAAAATCAACAAAGATAAAATTTAGTTAAATGGAAAACAAACCAATTGCAGTATTAACCGGTGCTACTGGTTTTGTGGGGAGTCATTTAGCAGATCTTCTTTTAAGTAAAAATTATGAAGTAAGATGTATTACCCGCAAAACAAGCAATTTAAAGTGGCTTAAAGATAAAGATGTGAAAATTTATGATTGCGGTTTAACGGATGAATCAAAACTTAAAGAAGTTTTTAAAGATGCTGAATATATTTATCATGTTGCAGGAGTTGTAAAATCCAAAAAACCGGAAGGATATTTTAAAGGAAATGTAGATACAACAAGAGTGCTTTTAGATACTGCTTTAGAATTTAAAGATAAATTAAAAAGATTTGTAATTGTAAGCAGTCAAACTGCGGCAGGTCCTTCTTATAACGGAAAACCGGTAAATGAAGAAACTGAATGCCATCCGATTACAACTTACGGAAGAAGTAAATTAGCCGAAGAAGAATTAGCTAAAAGTTATATGGATAGACTCCCGGTTACAATCTGCAGAGCGCCGGCAATTTACGGCGAGCGGGATACTGAAATTTTTATATTTTTTCAAACTTTTCAAAAAAGATTATTTACAACAATTGGATTTAATAAAAAATTAATCAGTCTGCTTCATGTTTTGGATTTAGTAGAAGGAATTTATTTAGCTTCTGTTTCCGAAAAAGCAAAAGGTGAAATTTATTTTATCAGCTCGGAAAAATTTTATACATGGGAAGAAATCGGCAAAGTTACATCCGAAATAATGAACAAAAAAGCTCTACATGTAAAAGTTCCGCATACAATTGTTTATACATTAGCTGGAATTGCACAGTTTTTTGCGATGTTCAGCAGTAAACCGGCAACTTTAAACATTGAAAAAGCTAGAGACATTACACAAAAAGAATGGATCTGCGATACATCTAAAGCTGTAAAAGATTTAGGATATCATCAGAAAATTTCAATAGAAGAGGGAATTAAAAGAACAGTTGACTGGTATAAAAAAATGAAATGGCTTTAGTTTAATTAATTACTTTGCGCGCCTTCTTTAATCCACACTTTTATTCCGTTAATTTGATTTTGATTTAATGGTGCAAACCCTGAACTTTGAGGCGGCATTGGAGATACTGCAGGGTTGCCTTCAATTGTCCACACTAAAACACTATTCTCCGGCTGACCCGGAAAAACAATTCTCGGATCGGCAGTTGTACCTGCCCATGTTGTTAGGTCCACACCTCCATCCAGCGATCCGTTTCCATGACAAGATATACAATGAATATTAAAAATAGGCTGTATGTATTGAGAATAGCTCACATTTGAATCCGGAACAACAACTTGATCTATATTCACTCCGGAAACCGTATCTTTACAGCCGGTTTGAAAAATTACAATTACAAATAAAGTTATAAAAATTGCTGAGAAAAGATATTTCATAAAAAATTTCATTCTGATTTCAATTAAAATAATACGAAAAAACAGACCAAGCAATGTATAATAAATTCATTGAAAAATAAATTTAATAGGTTTGCTAAACAAAACTGAACTTAATTATTTTAACAAGGTAAATTTTATGTATTCGGGGCTATAGCTCAGTTGGGAGAGCGCTTGAATGGCATTCAAGAGGTCAGGAGTTCGAACCTCCTTAGCTCCACAAATCTCACAATTTATTTCCACAAAATTAAAATTGAATTATTTTGTTTACATCCTTCAAAGTTTGAAGAATGATCAATATTATATTGGTCAAACTAAAGATGTAGACATAGATTAATGCAGCACAACTCTGGGTATTCAAAATCTACAAAAAGAGGGATTCCTTGGGAATTAAAATTTACAAAAGAATTTAAGACAAGAGCAGAAGCAATGAAATACGAAAGAAAATTGAAAAGTATGAAGAGCAGGGAATATTTAGAAAAAATAATAAGAATAACTCAGTTGGGAGAGCGTCCCGATTGAAAATCGGGAAGGTCAGGAGTTCGAACCTCCTTAGCTCCACTAAACTAATTATCAACATGCTCAAAATTTATTACCAATGTGTCCTCAAATAAATTCCTGACAACCAAGCGCATTTATCATATCAATTTGTTTTAAATAACTTATATTCAATTAAGCTTTAACTCAAGATTTTTTAGAAATAGTCAAGTAATTGATCATTTATGTAATTGTTAAATTATGATCAATTTTAAATTAAATTGTCTTAGTTTGATGCAGTTAAGATTTTATAACATCTTAAATTTTCTTAATTAAAGCATATTAATACGGCATATATTTTGATTTTATGATTATGAGTGATTGAAGTGAGGGCAGTATGTTTTTCTTAGCATAGTTTTTATGATTTTGTCTATGCAATGGAAAATGTTTAATTCTTAGATGAAAATTTAGTTAAGATTTCGGGCTATGCTGAAAGTAATACGGTTGTTGACTTAACAATTTTCAAATAAATTAGTTGTTGAAAATACTGTTATTGCTTCCGGCATAGTTTACCGATAAAGAAAAACATATTTGGATTTTATCCATATATCGCTTCCAATCGCCTCATAATAATTTTATATAAATCCTTTAAGGAGTAGTGCATTTATGAGTACCTTGAAGCATAGTGCGCAGGAATATCTGCTGCGCGGAAATAATAAAGTATTGTTGGGTGATTATAAAGCTGCTATTTACGAATTTACTAAATCTATAATAGTAGATCCGAATTTTCCACATCCTTATACTTGCAGAGGAGCAGCTAAACTTGAGTTAAGAGATTATCAAGGTGCAATAGAAGACTGTCAAAATGCAATAAGACTTCACTTCCAGGAAGAAATTGATAAAGAAAACAGCTATGATCCAATTAATGATCATGGCAAAAAACTAAATCCTGTTTACGGAAGATTGTATTCAATAATTGGTGTTGCTAAACTTCTTATGGGTAAAACCAACGACGGAATTCTCGATCTTAACAGTGCCAGACTTTTAGGAAATAATGATGCAATTGATATTATGAAGACTTACGGAAGGTATTAATTTCTACAGTATAAAGTTCTCTCTTCTAACAAATGGGATTTAAAAAAAAGCATTTCTTAAATTTGCGAATCATAAATAGTTGATAAATGCATTAAATCAGCTAAAAATCCATAATTAATTAGTGGTATGTTTATTGTTTAATTTGATTTAGTTGTAATTTCCTATGTTTTACAATAAAAAAGGAGCAGAAAATGTTTTGGACTAGAAAATTTAAAGATTGGGTTATCGAACATAACACAGTCCTGTTCCTATTATTCGTAGCATTCGGCTGGTTAATTTTGTATATAATTTACATCTCATTCGCAGTAATATTCTTCCATTGATAAAAAATATATAGAGTTAAAATTTTTCTTTAATGCTGCAGGGGTTCTTCTATATAAAATATTTTGATTTTGTTAATATTAAACTTTAGCTTATTAACGTTTCTTGCGTAATAAGCTATTTTTTTGTTTAAACTTATCTTTTATTTTTTGCCAAAAAACACGTAATTTAGATTATTAATAATAATAGTTTATCGAATGAAAAGGGGGCTATAGCTCAGCTGGGAGAGCATCTCGTTCGCAACGAGAAGGTCAGCGGTTCGATCCCGCTTAGCTCCACCTGAATTACTGCGGCTTGTAGCCGCTTTTATTTTTCGTTTCGATCAAGATTTTAATTTAAAATTTTTATGTACTTATATTTGATTTTTAAGGTAAGATAATCTTTTATGAATATTTTACCTGTTAACAGTTATTATAAGAAAATATTAAAAGTTGCTTTACCGGCAATTGCAGGTTTATCCAGCCAGATGGTTGTTTCTCTTGTAGATTCTGCAATGGTTGGGAGGCTTGATGAGGCAACTTATGCTTTAGCTGCAATGGGACTCGGTGTACTTGCAACATGGGCTTTGATTAGTTTTTTTTCCAGTTTGGCAACCGGGACTCATGTAATTGTTGCAAGAAAATTCGGGGAAAAAGATTATATAGCCTGCGGCTCTGCATTAAATAATTCCCTTATAATCGGATTTGGAATTGGAATTATTGTTCTTTTATTTGGTTTACTAGCCGCAAAACCTGCTGCTAATTTTTTTGCTGCAGATCCTTTAGTCGGATATTATGCAGGACAGTATATCTTTTTCCGTTTTCTCGGAATTCCTTTCTTCTTAATGTCGGTTTCCTTTAGAGGATTTTATTTCGGCATAAGCAAAACAAAAATATTTATGTATTCCGGAGTTATTACTAATCTTCTGAATATAATATTTAACTACATGCTTATATATGGTAAATTCGGAATGCCGAGGATGGGTTTGGCCGGTGCCGGATTAGGTTCATCATTAGCAACCTTTTTTGATATTGTTTTTTATATGGTAATAATATTACTTCCTGCTTATAGAAATAAATTTCAAAATTTTAGGAATTTTAAGTTTGATAAAAACTTAATTAAAACTATTTATAAAATCAGTTTACCTGTTTCATTTCAAAATGTCTTTATTCTTGTCGGCTTTTTACTCTTTGTAATTATAACCGGAATTATCGGAACAAAAGAACAAGCTGCAACACAAGCCTGTATAAGTACTTTATTTATGTCATTCCTTCCTTGTTTCGGATTCGGAATTGCAGTTCAAACTTTGGTCGGCAATAATATCGGAAGCGGCAAATTTAATCTTGCAAAAATTTATGGATTTGAAACTGCAAAAATTGCAACTTATTATACAGTTTTCCTTGGAATTATATTTATAATTATTCCGCAATATGTTTTATTAATAATTACAAACGATTGGTCAATTATAAGAGTTGCCGAACCGGCATTGAGAGTTGCGGGTTTTGCACAAATATTTTATGCAGTTGGAGTTGTTTTAGCAAATGGACTGCAGGCTGCCGGAAAAACATTTTTTGTGATGAAATCCGAAGTAATAACTAACTTATTAATCTTTGTTCCGCTTGCATTTTTATTCGGAGTGATTCTAAAACTTGGTTTCACAATGACCTGGGTTGCTTTACCGATTTACATTATTATCTATTCTTCCATTATTTTTAATAAATTTAGGTCTGGTGACTGGCAGAAAGCTCATCACTTATAGAGATTAACTTATTATTAAGCAATAAATTACCATAAATTATTTACTTGACATTAACTTTTATTAAAAATATATTTTAACTATGAATATTATGAAAAAATGGGCTTTCATAGTTTTTTTTGCAATTGCAACTGCTTTTGCCGGCGCTTATTTAAATTCATTTACTGCTCACAGCGAAGGTGAGAATGTAAGAGTTGAATGGAGAACCGGTCAGGAGGATAATGTAAATAATTTTATAATTCAAAGAAGAACTCCTCAGTCACAGTTTGCAGATATTGAAACCGTTCATCCTAAAGGCGACAATTCATATTATACTTATTTAGATGAAGCTGTTTATAAAACTAATGATTTAGTTTTTATTTACAGATTAAAAATTGTTGATAACGATGGTCAGTCTTCTTATTCAGCAGAAGCTTCTGTAGTTCCGAATATTTCCGGTGTTAAAAGAACTTGGGGTAGTATTAAGGCAATGTTCAGGTAAATATTATATTAAATGCCTTTCAAATTAATCATCACTTTAATTTCCAAAAATCTAAATTTTAATTTTTATCTTGTAATGAATTTATAGTTATGCGCAGAATTATTTTTTACATAATTGTTTTTGCGGCTTTTTTGATATTTCAAAACTGCGCCGGTTCCAAAAAGTTTGAGAGTGAAGAAAATAAGAAAGTAGAAGAAACTAAAAATGAAGTTGAAAAGATTATTAATAATAATCAAATAAGGGTTTTACTGGATGAAAGCTATAATTCTTTTGATTATTATGTTAAAAAAACAGTATATCTGTTAGACGATAAAAAAGTTATTGCAGTTGTTGAAAAAGGAAATATACTTAAGTTTTCAGGTGATAATGATAATATAATTCTTAGCATTAGAGGCAAAACTTTTCAAAGTAAATATTTTGAAATTAATTCTGAGAATAAAAACGAGTATGTTCTTTTTAATGGTAAAGATTTCAAAGGCGGAATAAAATTTATTTCTTCGGGGGATTCAATAAAAGCAATAAATACTTTATCACTCGAAGAATATTTAAGAGGTGTTGTTCCTGCGGAAATGCCTGTGAAAGACGGTGAAGATTATTATGCAGCTTTAAAAGCATTTGCAATTTGTGCAAGAACTTACGCTGTCATGAAATTAAGCGGCGAAAAAGATGATTACGATATTTTTCTTGATGTACGGGATCAAGTTTACGGAGGCGCAGATGCGGAAAATATAATTGCAGATAAAGCAGTTAAAGAAACTAAAGGAATGATTTTATCATACAATAATTTTCCTGCAGAAATATATTATAGTTCAACCTGCGGCGGTCATACGGAAAATGCAGCAAATGTATTTAGTGACGGTGAAATTCCATATATGAAAGGTGTTGTTGACGGTGATCCGCCTTACTGCAGCATTTCACCTAAATTCCATTGGACTGAAGAATATGATGAGACTACTTTTATTTCCAGATTAATTAATTACGGCTTACTCACTAATGATACTTACAAATTACTTTCTATAGAAATTGCAAGTAAATTTGACAGCGGCAGAATTAAACAGTTAAATATTTATTTGAATAATATTGATCATCATAGAAATGTCAAAGTTAGAATTTTTGGAAATAATATAAGATATGTTATAAGAACAGCAGATGATAAAAACATTTTAGAAAGTAATTTATTTAATATAAGTTATGCAGAAGGTAAAGTTACTATAGATGGAAGGGGTTACGGACACGGAGTAGGGCTTTGTCAATGGGGTTCAATTGCTATGGCTAGAAAAGGTTTTAGTTTCGATCAGATACTTGAACATTATTTTCCGGGAACAAAAATAACACAATACAATGATTAAAAATCATATTCCTGTTTACCTTGCCTCAAAATCTCCAAGAAGAAAAAAACTATTACAGCAGATAAATCTGAACTTTAAAACTTTTAGTGTAGATATTCCTGAAGATTTTAATGACGGAGAAGCGCCTGTAAAAGTAGTTAAAAGAATTGCTCTTGAGAAACTTGAAGCTGCCAAAGCTAAAAGTAAAAGACGGAATAATTATTACTGCCGATACAATTGTTGTTTTAAATAAAAAAATAATCGGTAAACCCGTCGATGAAAAAGATGCTTTTATAATATTAAAAAAACTCAGTTCCAATACTCATCAAGTTTATACCGGATTTGCCATTTATAATTCAAGAAAAAATTCGACATTAGTAGATTACGAAAAAACATTTGTTACATTCAGAAAAATATCGGATAAAGAAATTAAAGATTATATAAAAACCGGAAGCCCCATGGATAAAGCTGGAGCATACGGAATTCAGGATGATTTCGGCGCTGTTTTCGTTGAAAAAATTAACGGCTGTTATTATAATGTAGTTGGTCTTCCTTTATTTAAATTATATGAAAATTTAAAAAAGGCTTTTTAAAGTGCTTGAGAAAATTAAAAAGAAAATGCTATATACTTTAGCCGTTGCCGGAGTTCTTTATTTAGCATTTACTATTTATGCAGATTTTGATCAAGTATTAAAAGTTTTTGAAAAATTCGATTGGTTTTTATTTCCCCTTCTACTCTTATTGTCATTGGCAAATTACTTTGCCAGATTTTTTAAGTGGGATTATTATTTAAGCATTTTAAAAATAAAAGTGCATAAAATTGATTCCCTATCTATATTTATGTCAAATTTAATTATGAGTATCACACCCGGTAAAATGGGTGAACTTTTAAAAGCTTACCTTGTTAAAGAAATTAATAAAACTCCCATTAGTAAAACTGCACCAATAATTTTTGTTGAAAGAATTACGGATTTTGTCTCATTACTTTTGATTGCTTTATTCGGTGCTTATGCATTTAATTTCGGCAGAGGAATTGTAATCGGCGTTTCTATATTTTTCCTTTTGGTTTTAATTATAATCAGCAAAAAAAATCTTGCATTAAAAATAATTTCCTTTTTGGAAAAAAATAAATATTTAAAGAAACATTTAAGCAGTATTCACAATGCTTACGAAAGTTCATACCAAATGCTGCGTCCTTTACCTTTATTTTATATGACGATATTAAGTCTTATATCCTGGGGTTTTGAATGTTTGGGATATTATATAATTCTCCGTAATTTTGAAGTAAATTTTAGTTTTTTTAGTGCATCATTTGCTTATGCCTTTGCTACTATTGCAGGGGCAATTACGATGCTGCCTGCAGGACTCGGAGTTACTGAAGGTTCTTTGACTTTTATGGTAATTAATAAAGGATATCCCAAAGATGTTGCAGTTGCATCTACATTTTTAATCAGAATTGTAACATTATGGTTTGCTGTTTTAGTTGGAATTATTAGTGTTTCAGTTTATCAAAAACGGTTTGGCAAAATAACTATCGACTCAATACCAAATCGATAAAAAGGGAGATTTTAATAGCTTCTCTTTTTCAGGTGACTTTTCATAAATTTTATGCTGGATCAAAAAAGCTATTTTCGGAAACTTGAAAAATTATTTGCCGAGTGGCTATTAATATTTGCATATTTTAAGATAAAAAACCTTGTAAGTACAGTGAAAAAAGGCACATAGAAGCCCATTTTCTTGATTTTGCATGGGTTGCTTATTATATTCTATTAGTGCAAATATTCATATTGAAAGGAGTAAGAAATGTCTAAAGAAAATGGTGTTGGCAGAGGTTTATTAGTCGGATTTTTAGCCGGCGGAGCTATCGGAGCAATTGTAGCGTTGTTATATGCACCAAAAACTGGTCAAGAATTCAGAGATGACCTTAGGTCCAGAAGTGATGAATATTTAGATGAAGCAGAAAAATATTTAGCCGAAGCTCGCGGCAGAGCTAAAGATTTAATTAATGAAGGTAAAAAACGTTCCGAAAAATTAATTACCGATGCAAAAACAAAATCCGATGAACTCTTACGAGATGCTGAAAAAGTTTTCAATGATGCAAAACAAAAAGCTAACAAGGCTGTTAATACCGGTAAAGAAACTCTGGACAGCGAATCGAATAAAATAAAAACTGCATTTAAAGCCGGTGTTGATGCTTATAAAGAAACTAAAAATTCATAACGATTAATTTTTAATGGACACTTTAACAATATTTTTAATAATTTTAATGATTTCAGCTTCGTGTTTATGCGTTGCATTAATATTTTATATTAATAAAATGGTTAAGTCTATTAATGAAGTCGAAAAAAATGTAAAAGATATTTCGGAACAAATAAAGCCGTTAATTTCATCGGCTAATGAACTTAGCGAAAAACTGAATGACATAAGTGCAGAAGCTAAAGATCAGCTTTCAATTTCTAAAGATATTGTTATCTCTATAAAAGACAGAGTTAAAACTATTTTAGCATTTGAAGAAAAAGTTAGGGGAGGTTTGGAAGAACCTGTTAATGGTTTGATAAAAAACCTCTCCGCTGTTGTTCACGGTATAAATTCATTTTGGAACAGCTATAAAAGGAAATCATAATTAATAGTAATTTCAGACTCACCTTGAAGATTAGGAGGAAATCCCTTGAAAGAATATGGAGCAGATGCAATCAGAAATATTGCACTTATCGGTCACGGAGGCAGCGGTAAAACCTCACTCTCGGAAATTCTTCTGTTTACTGCCGGAGAAACGAATAGGATCGGCAGTATTGCAGAAGGAAATACTGTTTCGGATTACACACCGAACGAAATAGAAAAACAAATCTCAATTGCTACTTCTCTATTACACCTCGAATGGAATAATTCAAAAATAAATTTTTTAGATACTCCCGGTTATGCGGATTTTATTGGCGATGTAAAATCTGCTATGAGAGTTTGTGATACCGCAGTATTATTATTAAAAGCAGTCGAAGGTGTGGAAGTTGGTTCGGAAACTACTGGAAAATTTGTTGATGAATTTGGTCTGCCTTCCGCAATTGTTATAAATAAGGTTGATAATGAACATTCAAAGTTCGAAGAAATTGTTCAGCAGGCTAAAAACAGACTTACTAACGGAGCAATTGTAGTTACATTTCCCGTTGCTGAAGGTGTGAATTTTGATTCTGTTATTGATATTGTCAAAATGAAAATGGTAAAATACAGTGAACCCGGAAGTAAAAAAATAACTGAGTCTGAAATACCAGCCGATTTAAAAGATAAAGCTGAATCACTTCGTACAGAATTAATTGAAAAAGTTGCCGAAACTACCGAAGAACTAATGAATAAATATTTTGAAGAAGGAACTTTATCTGAAGAAGATTTAAATATCGGAATTAAACAGGCAATGTTAAAAAGAAGTTTATCTCCTGTATTCGCTGTTTCATCTACTAAAGCAGTTGGTATGAATAACTTTTTGGATTTTGCTTCTGCTTATTTTCCTTCACCGGCTGATAGAGGCGGCGAAGAAGGATTGCTTGGAAAAGATAAAGAAGTTTTGGTTAAACCTGATGCAAATGGTGAACCTGTTTTATTTATATTTAAAACTATTTCAGAACAGCATGTAGGTGAACTTTCATTATTTAAAGTATATTCAGGATCTGTTGCGGCAGGTTTGGATATGATAAATGTTACTAACAACAAAACCGAAAGACTTAGTCAGCTGTCAATTCTAAACGGTCACAACAGAAAAGAAGTAGCTCAATTGACTGCCGGCGATTTGGGATCTGTTGTTAAACTGAAAGATACGCATACAAATAACACACTTGCATCAAAAAATTATACGGTTGCTATTAAACCAATCAAATTTCCAGATGCAATTATAAGAGGAGCAATCAAACCAAAAGCTAAAGGCGATGAAGATAAAATTGCTTCCGGTTTACATACTCTTCATGAAGAAGATCCTTCATTTTCTGTTATGTTTGAACCTGAATTATCTCAGACTATTATTTCCGGACAAGGTGAGCTTCAGCTTTCATTAGCTGTAAAAAGATTAAAAGAAAGATACGGAGTTGATGTTGATTTAGTTGAACCGCGGGTTCCTTACAGGGAAACTATAAAAGCAAGTGTAAATGATGTTGAATATAAACATAAAAAACAATCCGGTGGAAGAGGACAGTTTGGTCATGTTCACTTTAAAATTGAACCTTTGCCGAGAGGAAAAGGATTTGAGTTCGTCGATGCTATTGTCGGCGGTGTGGTTCCCGGAAGATTTATTCCTGCAGTTGAAAAAGGTATTGCGGAAACAATGGAAAAAGGAGTTATCTCCGGAAACAAAGTAGTGGATGTTAAAGTTACTTTGTTTGACGGTTCTTATCATAATGTCGATTCTGATGAAATGTCATTTAAATTAGCTTCATCTCAATGTTTTAGAAAAGGATTTAACGAAGCTAAACCTGTTCTGCTTGAACCGATTTATGAAGTTGAAGTTACTGTGCCTGAAGAATATATGGGTGACGTAATGGGAGATATTTCCAGTAGAAGAGGTAAAATTTTAGGAATGGATTCGGACGGACATTTTCAAATTATTAAAGCCAATGTTCCACTCGCTGAATTATATAAATATTCTTCTCATCTTAGAAGTTTAACATCAGGTCGCGGCGCATATACAAGAAACTTTGCTTATTATGAAGAAGTTCCGAAAGAAGTTGAACAAAAGATTATTGATGAATATAATAAGTCCAGAGAAGAAGGACATTAAAAATATATTTACTTATGTTTACAAGGCGGATTTTATGTCCGCCTTTTTAATTTTGAGGTATTATGGAAAAATTATGGTCTCCATGGCGGTCGCAGTACATTGATTCATTTAAGAACAGTGATAAACCTAATACATGTGTGTTATGTGAATTATCCAAATTACATGCAGAAGATCCTAAAAATCTTTTGGTTGATAAAGGTAAATTAACATTTACAGTTTTGAATCTTTATCCTTACAATAACGGTCATTTAATGATTGTTCCTTACCGGCATACTGATGATTTTCAGTCATTTACAAAAGAAGAAAACCAGGAAATAATGGCTAAACTTCAAACTGCTCAAAAAGCACTTGCTATAGTTTATGGACCTCATGGTTATAACTTGGGATTAAACCTTGGTAAAGTAAGCGGAGCCGGAATATATGAACATATACATTTCCATATTGTACCCAGGTGGGACGGTGATACTAATTTTATGCCTGTACTTGGGCATGTAAAAGTAATATCTCAAGATCTTTTAATAACCAAATCTAAATTACTCGAAGCATATAAAAAGCTAAATCAAAAGTAGTTCAATTAATATTATTTTAATTTCTTTGCATTTCTAATTATTCATTATATTATTAATCTTCTAAAATAAAGGTGAAGTAAAGTATGTTAAATTTTAAAAAACCTATTTACTACTTAACAAGTATATTATTTATAATAAGTTTGATTGCACTAACCGGCTGCAATAAACCTAAACAAAAGTCGAGTAATGTAAATCTTGAATTAAAAGACGGTTTATTATATAAGATTGGAAATGATACGCCATATACAGGAACAGAAGAAGCTGTAGTAAAAGGCAGAAGAATGGTTTATGAAGTTGTCAATGGCAAGAAAAGCGGAAGTTTTAAAATTTATTATGAAAATAAAAATCTGGCTATTGAAGGACAACTTGATGAAAATAAAAATACAGGTTTGTGGAAATATTATTTCCCTAATGGAGCAATTGAATCAGAAGGAAATTTCAAAAACGATTCAGCAAACGGGGAATGGAAATGGTACTTTAAGAACAGTGCCTTAAAAGAAAAAGGAAATTTTGAAAAAGGGAAAAAAGAGGGCAAATGGTTTTCGTATGATGAGAATGGGAAAGTAATAAAAGAATTAATGTATAAGGATGGTAAAGAAATTGATAAAAAATAAATTTGAATTGATGAGCAGATTAATTTGGTTAGGATTGGTTTTAATTATTTTCACTTTGAATGCATGTTCTTCAAGCAAAAACTCCGGAGAAAATAACACAAGGTATAAAAAAGCAGAAGAATTAAAAAGAACTGTAAAAAATTCAGATCTTGAAGAAAAAAATTACATTAATGAAAATAATATCAAGTCAATTGAAAAAGTTAGTTTTGATTATAATGATGACGGCAAAGTAATTGGATCGGAAAAACTGTCTAAAGTAGAATATGGAAAAAACGGACTGGCAGATAAAACTATTATATTATGATAAAGAAGGAAAACCACAATATACATATAAATATAAATACGATAAATACGGTCATAAAACCGAAACAATGCGTTACAACCGGAACGGCAATCCCGAAAAGAAATATACATATGAATACAATAAATACGGCAATAAAATAAAATCAACTAGATACGATATGGATGGCAACATGGAAAAATATTATATCTATAAATATGATGATTACGGAGATTTGACTGAAGAAATTTGGTACGGCAAGAATGGTAAAGTTGAATATAGAATTGAAAACGAATATGATGAAAACGGAAACAAAATTGAATCAACTACATATAATGAAAATGATGATGAAGTATATAATTATAAGTATAAATACGACGATAAAAAAAATATAATTGAAGAAGAGAAATACTCACCCTGGAATGATAAAGTGGGTGTTATTCAATACATATATAAATATTATTAGAGTTAAACTTTATAATTAAAAAAAGAATTAAAAAATTAAAATATTAATCAAAAGTGTGATAAAAATTGTAGAAATAGAATTGCAAAACAGCAGAAAACCTATTATTTTTACAATCTAAAATTTAAGGGCCCATAGCTCAGTTGGTTAGAGCATCTGACTCATAATCAGAGGGTCGGTGGTTCAAGTCCATCTGGGCCCACTAATCTAACTTGTTATGACACAATAAGTTAGAAGAAAAAGCAAATCGCTGTTTAAGTAGTAGTTTGTATGGATTTATTATTAGAAAATGGGGAATTTTGCTTTAGGATTCCATTCGGAATATGAACCTATAAAAATATATTCAACAAAACACTTAAATTTCATAAAAAAAGAATATTCATATTAAAGTAAATATTCCATTTCAAGCTTTATTTATTTAAAATAACTAATCAAAGTAAATCAAATAAAATGTATCTTAAAACTATAATTCAGTAATTTTTGGTAAATATACATATCGTAATTTCACTTTTAAATTCACTAAAACTGCTATTTTATACTTCATTTATTAATCTTAATAAAAACATTTTTCTACCAATAAAAAAATTCTTTAAAAATATTATAAGAAATTCACTTTAATTTTATGCTAATAAATTGATTGTCCTTTTGTTGAATTAAAATGAAATGAATATGACTGAAAGCGAACAAAATCAGATATTTTATAACTGGTTTAAAAAGTACAAAGGATTGCTCTCTATAGTCATACTAACTTATGCTTTTAATTTACATGATCAAGAAGATTTATTCCAGGTAATTACAATACAGATTTGTAATTCTATTCCAAATTTCCTTGGCGAATCAGCTATTTCAACCTGGGTTTATCGGGTTTCATTGTACACTGCAATTGCTTGGTCGAAAAAGAAAAAAAACATAACACTGGCAAACAACCATTGATTGAACTAGTCGGTTGTTGACTGAAATTCAGAAATTCAAGGACGATCGGATCGAATGGTTATACCGGCAAATTGAAAGATTAAATGAAATTGATAGTTCTTTTATTCTTCTATTACTGGACGGTTTCAGTTATAAAGATATTGCTGAAATACTTGGAATTTCAGAAACCAATGTAGGTGTTAAGATTTAATAAGATTAAAAAAAATTTATAAAAAAATACACATGAGTGTTTTTAAATGGAATTTAAGGATTTGAAAAGAATCTGGGATGAACAAAACAATGAAAATCTTTTTATAATAAATGAATCAATATTGCACCGCCGAGTTATTCAAAATAATATTAAAATAAGACGAAAGATAAATGCATTCGAATGGACTGTTATTTTGGGATTGCTGGGGTTAAGTTTATTTGCTTTAATTGATGGAATACTTTACAATAAATTGTTTCAACTTATAGATGCGCTGATATTTTTAATAACTGCCGGTTACGTTTTCAAAAGCAGGCTTGATCGATTTAAAAATGAAGGCAAATCAAATCTTTCTCTATTAAATAATTTGGAAATGGCAATACGAAACATAGATCATCAAATCAAACGAAATAAAAGTTTTAGAAAATGGTTCATTTTACCTTTGGTTTGCGTAGCTATAATACAAATAATCTTTATCGAAAACGGCGGTATGTGGTGGTTGTGGATTTTAATTTTTGGTTCATTTGTTTATTCAGACTGGAGCATTAAAAAAGAATTGTACTCAAAGATTTTACCAAATAAAGAAGACTTAATAAATTTAAAGAAATTACTTCTAACGGATGAAAATATTTGAAAGTTAAGTAAATTTTTTACTCCGGTAAATAAGATTGTTTTAAATTATTTAAATAGTTTCAGTAAATTAAAAATTTTTAGCAATTTAAATTCTTACAGATAGTTAAAAAGTGGAAAAGAAAATATCAAAATTAAATAGTTAGAAACCCTTTAAATAAGAGAAAAACAATTAACAACTATTTATTAATTTAAAATATAAATTGATTTTCAGCGAAATTAAGAATAAGGAGAGCTTTATGAGTAATGGTTTTTATTTGATTACCGGTACTTCAAAAGGAATTGGAGAAGCATTAGCACAAAAAATTTTACAAGAAGGGAACATAGTCTTAGGTATCTCAAGAAATAAATCTGAAAAACTTAATTCTCAAAAATATTTTCATTTATCTTATGATCTATCCGAGACATCCAGCTTTAATATTATTTTAGAAAAAATTAATGAAATTATAGGAAAGCAAAATTATGATTTTGTATGTTTAATTAATAATGCAGCGGTGGTTCAACCATTGGGTCCAATTGATAAATGTCCGCCAACCGAAATTGAATTCCATTTGAAGGTTGGTTTAGTTGCACCTATGCTTTTAACTTCTACGTTCATAAAAAGATTTCAAAATGAAAAGATGCGAAAGAAAGTAGTTTTTATATCATCCGGAGCAGCTTTCAATCCTTTACCCGATCAAAGTATTTACTGCAGTTCCAAAGCAGGAATTAATATGCTTGCACAATGTATCGGTTGTGAGCAAGATGATAAAGAGTTTGGATTTGAGATTAATTCGATCGGTCCAGGAATGGTGGATACTTCAATGCAATTAGCTGTACGTTCGAAGTCAAGCAAAGAATTTGCAATGGCAGATTATTTCAAAAAAGCATTTGAGGATGGTAAACTGCAGGAACCAATAATGGTTGCTGAAAAGATTTATAAAATACTTTTGAGCAAATATGAAAATGGAAAATATGTGAGCGTAAATGAAGTTTAAGTTTAGTTGAAGATTAGAATGAATCGACAAATAAATAAGAATAGAAGTTGGGAATGAGAGATTGGACTCGAATATTGGAAAACGGAAATATTGTAAGGAAGGTTGATGATGGAACGATTGAATGGATGAGTAGATTAAAGTTAAAGGCGGTTTGTTTCCAAACCACCCTTAATATTAAATAAATATTTAACCTTTTCGGAAAATCCGAAATTAAGCTAAATCAAATCTATCCAAATTCATTACTTTGTTCCATGCCGCGACAAAGTCATTTACAAATTGCTTTTTAGAATCTTCGCAAGCATAGAATTCAGCTAGAGCACGGAGCTCCGAATTAGAACCGAAAACCAGATCGACTCTTGTACCTGTCCAATTAACTTTACCTGTCTTGCGATCACGACCTTCAAAAACATTTTCAGACTCAGAAACAGGTTTCCACTCAATTCCCATATCCAGCAGATTTATAAAGAAATCATTTGTAAGCTTTCCTGGATGCTTGGTGAAGACACCGTGCTTAGAACCATCATAGTTTGTTTTAAGTACTCTCATGCCGCCCAAAAGAACAGTCATCTCAGTCGGAGTAAGTGTTAAAAGCTGTGCACGGTCAATCAACATTTCTTCTGCCTTTGTGTTGCGCACAGGTTTGTAATAATTACGGAATCCATCTGCATCCGGCCTAAGCCATCCAACTGATTCAACATCGGTTTGTTCTTCAGTAGCATCGGTACGTCCGGGGTTAAAAGGTACTTTCACATCATAGCCAGCATCCTTCGCCGCTTTTTCAACAGCCGCACATCCGCCCAAAACAATTAAATCTGCAAGAGAAACCTGCTTTCCGCCTTTTTGAGAATTATTAAATTCTTTTTGAATATTTTGAAGTTTCTTTAGCACTTTTGTTAATTGAGAAGGGTTATTAACTTCCCAGTCTTTCTGGGGAGCAAGACGAATTCGTGCACCGTTAGCACCGCCGCGTTTATCTGAACCGCGGAAAGTAGATGCCGACGACCAAGCAGTAAATACCAATTGGGATACGGTCAATCCTGAATCAAGTATATTGTTCTTAAGTTCTGTAATATCTTTGTTAGTGATCAGTTTATATTTAACTGGAGGAATAGGATCCTGCCAGAGTAGATCTTCTTCAGGAACTTCAGGTCCAAGGTAGCGTGTTTTAGGACCCATATCCCGGTGTGTTAGCTTAAACCAAGCACGAGCAAATGCATCTGCGAATTCATCGGGACTTTCATAAAAATGTTTTGAAATTTTCTTGTATTCGGGATCGACTTTAAGAGCTATATCCGTTGTGAGCATGATTGGTGCGTTTTTCTGATCAGGAATATGGGCGTCGGGAACAGTGCCATCGCCTGCTCCACCTTTTGGGGTCCACTGGTGTTTGCCTGCAGGACTTTTAGTAAGTTCCCAATCATATTTAAAAAGGTTTTCGAAAAAGCCCATATCCCACTTAATAGGATGATTAGTCCATGCACCTTCCAGGCCGCTGGTAATTGTATCTGGCCCCATACCGGTGCCAAAGCTGTTTGCCCAGCCGAAGCCTTGCATCTCAATAGGTGCTGCTTCCGGTTCCGGACCATTATGGTCTTCAGTAGCAGCGCCGTGGACTTTACCAAAAGTATGACCCCCTGCAATTAATGCGACGGTTTCGTAGTCGTTCATGGCCATACGTTTAAATGACTGACGAATAAATTTTGCGGCTTTTTCTGGATTTGGTTCGCCGTTCGGTCCTTCCGGATTAACGTAAATTAATCCCATATGGTCGGCAGCAAGTCGTCCTTCAAGATTTCCGTCGTCTTCATGCCGTTCATCTGCTAACCATTCGTGTTCAGGTCCCCAGTTGACGTCTTTTTCCGATTCCCATATATCTTCGCGTCCGCCACCAAAACCAAAGGTTTTAAAACCCATAGATTCCAATGCACAGTTACCAGCAAGTATCATAAGATCTGCCCACGAAATTTTATTGCCGTATTTTTGTTTGATAGGCCAGAGTAAGCGGCGCGCTTTATCTAGGCTCACATTGTCTGGCCAACTATTAACCGGAGCAAAACGCTGATTACCGTTACCTGCACCGCCACGTCCGTCGGCTACACGATAGGTACCTGCGTCATGCCATGCCATACGAATGAAAAGAGGTCCATAATGACCCCAGTCTGCAGGCCACCAATCCTGCGAATTATTCATTAATTTATAAAGATCTTCTTTCACATTCTTTAGGTTCAATTTTTTAAACTCTTTGGCATAGTTAAAATCCTTGCCAAGCGGATTAGATTCAGGTGAATGCTGACGAAGCATATCGAGGTTCAATTTATTAGGCCACCAATCACGGTTTGTCGTACCACGGATTTCGCTGTGTCCTACAACCGGACATTTATTTTCATTATTATTTCCATTATCCATTATAGACTCCTCCTATAGGTTATTACTTATTCTCTTTTATTTTTTGAATATATAAAGTTATTATTTATTTTATAATCAATCAAATTGATGTTTTCTATAATAATATAAATAAAATCTATAATATGAATTTACAGCAATTAGAATACTTAATTGCGGCAGATAGTTACAGACATTTCGTAAAAGCAGCCGAAGCGTGTTCTGTCTCACAGCCCACATTGAGTATGATGATACAAAAACTTGAGGTTGAACTGGGTGTTAAAATTTTTGACAGGAGCAAACAACCGGTAGTTCCAACTGAAGCAGGTAAAGAAATTATTCACCAGGCAAAAATAATTTTAAAAGAAGCAGGAGCACTAAAAGAAATTGCCCGTTCATTAAAGGGCGAATTAAAGGGGGAATTAAAAATTGGGATTATACCAACAGTTGCTCCATTTCTATTGCCGATTTTCTTAAAACAATTTTTGAAGAAATATCCGGACATAAAAGTAAAAATATGGGAGTTTACAACTGAGTATATTATTGAAAAACTGGAAAAAAATATTCTTGATGTCGGAATTCTTGCAACACCTCTTAATAATCCTTCAATATTAGAACAGCCTTTATACAAAGAAGAATTTTTCGTTTATGCATCTAAAAATGAAACTGTATTGAATAAAAAATATTTGCTTGCTGAAGATATTAATCTTAAACACTTGTGGCTTTTGGAAGAAGGACATTGTCTTCGTTCGCAAATAATTAACTTATGTGAATTAAAAAAGAAAGAAGTTACGAACAACAATCTAGAATATGAAGCCGGCAGTATTGATTCGCTGATAAAAATGGTCGATCAATATGAAGGAATAACTATTCTTCCCGAATTAACTGTTAAGCATTTAAGTACAAAACAAAAAAATTATATCAGGGAATTTAAACCGCCTGTACCTGTGCGTGAAATTAGTCTTGTTACATACAGACATTTTGTTAAGACCAGAATGCTTGAAACTTTAAAACAGGAAATCGTTGAAAATGTAGATAAACATTTGTCGCATAAGAAGAAACAGATGGTTATTGAGATTTGATTCAAAAACTTTTTAATGTTGGAGCTAGAATCAAGTAATTTAATTTATAAGCTTTATTGTACTCAATCTCAGTTATGAACCTAATAAATGATTTGAATAAATTAAATTAGAAATTGATCAATTTTTTGTTGAAGTATAAAAAATATAAAAATACGGTGATCTGTTAATAAACATTAATTATATTTGTAAATGAAAGTATATGATTTTAAGGGGAATTGTATTTCAAGAATAAAATTCATTTAACATAATATTGAATTTTATTTATTACACACTAAATTTTATATAAGGGAGAATAGATGGCAAAGCTAACCCAGGAAATGAAAGATATGGTTTCTACCCAGCAATGTTTTATAGCTACTGTAAATGCGGACGGTACACCAAATGTTGCACCCAAACGTTCTACAAGAGTTTTAAACGATGATTCACTTATTTTTACAGAAGGAACCGGAGGCGCTACTTTTGAAAATATTAAAAGAGGTTCTAAGGTTTCTATTGCTGTTGTTAATCGTGAAATAGTTGATGGATACAGATTTTTAGGCGAAGCAACTTTACTTGACAGCGGGGAATTATATGAAACGGCTGTGGAAAACTCTGTTAAATTAGGAAGACCAAAGCCTTATGCTGTTGCGCTGGTAAATATTAATGAAATTCAATCGCTAAAACCAGGACCAAAAGCAGGAAAAAAAATAGCGTAAATCATAAAAAATTTTGTTTGTTAATTAATAAGGGAATAAACTAAAGTATTTATTCCCTTTTTTATTTTATGACAATTAATGATTTGATTAAAATTATTTTGTTTCATCTTAAATTATTAATCCACTAAAATTTCTCATATAAGTTTATGACATTTTTTTGACAATTATAAATTAAAGTTTCACTAAATATCCTTTAGAAAAATTAAGATAGATAAACATGATACTTAAATTTTTAAACTGGCTTTTGATTTATTTTATTATTGTTGAGCCTTCTTTATTAAACACGGGATGCACATCATTTTTTCCTTCGGAAAAATGAAATGATTTAAATAATTACCTAAATCATAACGCTCTTATAATAGTTAAACTTAAGGATGAAAGTAAAATAAAGGATAAAACCAATAATATATTTATCTAAAAAAAAGGTTCGGAATTTATATTTGGAGAAGGAAAGAGATATGATTATTTAGAAAAAAATTCATCATATTTTAATGGATTTTATACCTGCAGAAGATATTGAATCCGAAAGAATTCAGATCATACAATTAAACTTGCTTGCATTTATTCCGGATGAAGGACAGTACAAAAATTATAATTTGGAATGCAGATTTATTCCGTATTCGACCGTAAAAAAATTACGACTCATGGGTTTTATATACATCATTTAAAAATATATTTCACAAATTCTTTAGATTTGATATTGCTTATGTAGAAATTGAAGAATTTGAATGGTTCCTAACCTCAATAGTAGTTACATTAAGCCTTGGTTTAATTTTATTTTATTATTATCCGGTAAAGAAAAAAGTACCGGAAGCGGAGACTGAAATGACTCATTACTCTCAATACGTCCTGTCGAGGGAAGTTGTTCATGAGGATATATGTGATCTTAGTGTAAGCTTGTGTATAGTAAATATTAAAACAAAAACACTAAGATCCACAAAGTTTTAAATTGAATTATACTCTATTATTTCAAAAAATCATTAACTGTTTTCATAAATAAATTCGGCTGATCTACAAAGGTCATATGACCGCTTTCGGGGAAAATAACAAGTTTAGAATCTTTTATTTTTTCATGCATTACTTTTGATAAAGAAGGATCGCATTCATCATGATCTCCGCATGTAATTAAAGTCGGTACGTGAATGGTTGCTAATCTATCCGTATATTCAACAGACTTTAAATTTCCATCTATTATATACTCGCCGTCCGAACCCCACATTTCTCTGTATAAATACCAGGACATGCTGCCGGAGGCAGGATCATAATTTGCATCCGGATGTTTTTGATATAAATATGGAAAATATCCTTGTCCCCATGCAGCAATCATATATTCATTTGTGTATCTATTTTGTTCGTATGGTAATCCATTTCCATAGAGCCCGGCTTTTTCTAAAGAATCAATTTTTGCACGAAGTGAAGGATCCATATTTTCTTTTATTTTTACAAAAACATCATTCATAGCTTTTGTACTGGAAAAAGTACTGCATAAAATTAAATGAGTTAGATTTTTTTGATATTTTAATGCATAAGCCTGGGCAAGTACTCCGCCGTATGAATGACCAAGCAGACTTATTTTACCAAGGTTTAAAGCTTTTCTAACAGCCTCAACATCTTCAACCATGTTTTCAACAGTATATTTAGTAACATCTTCTAATCTTTCAGAACGTCCGGAACCTCTTTCATCTATAAAAATTAATTTGTGATTTTTTGCGAGAGGTATTAAATATGGAAGAAAATAATCGTGTGAAGCTCCAGGACCACCGTGAACAATCATTAAAGGTTTTCCTTGCCCGAATTCTTCATAGTAAATCATAACTCCGTTTGCATTTATGTAGCCCTGTTGAATATTATAAACATTAGAATTTTGGACTTTAGTTAGTTCAACTGTAGTTGACATTTGAGCAGAAACAATTATTGAAAGTGAAAGGATAAAAAAAAGAGTAAAAAAATATTTTTTCATTGTATTTCTCCGGTTAAAAAATTTAATGCAGTAATTTATTTAATAAGTTAAATTAAAAATATTAAATAATAAATTGGCATTGATTAAAACAGATAAAAAATCGTGAATTTAGATGAAAACATTGAAATTTATTTATTGCTAAAAAATTGTCAAAACCTTATTTTGTATAGGTAATTTTAATTGTGGGAAAAAATTGAAACTACTTCCAACATACAGGGAAATGATGGGAGGGGAGAGCCTTGAATTTCAAATCAATTACTTTATAAAGAAGAATTAATCTCAGAAATCTAAAGAAAAGGGCAATAATTTATAATGGTTAAAATTTTAGTAATAGTGATCTCATTATTCTTTATTGGAAATATTTATGCTCAAAATCTTAAAAAAGCATATGTTGATTCAACAGGAGAATTTCGATTAAATATTCCTTATGGATTTAAAATTAAAAAAAGATCCGGTTCTAATATAAGTGAAATTTATGATAAACATGGTAAATCATTTGCAAGTATTTATTTACTTAGATTGAGTAATATTTATCAGAAATATGATTTAAAGAATGAAAATAATTATCATGAATTAGTTAGAAAATGGATTCTAGAAACAATGAATGGATTTGAAATCAGAACACCAGAATCTGAAGTTGATAACCAATTAGATAGTTTAATTGAATATCAAACATCAAACGGCATAAATCACTTTATTGCTTACCATAGGAGTAAAACTGTTTGGTATAATTCTAATAGAAATGATCTCTTTTTTGTTCAGCCGTATTATTTTGTTGAATTACTTAAAAAAAGTGATGGGATAATTTTAATGTTTATAAATTCAGACCAAGAGTTTAACACAGAAAAATTTGTACTTAATGATAAAAAGCAAATTCAAATGTTGAATATAATTGACACGGTAACTTTATTTAAAAATTAGGAAATGACTTTTTTGATTTAATGGTTTGGAGAATGTAGCGGCAAAAAAAGTTATAAATAACATAATAAGATGAAATCAATTTTAAAACAAAAATTAATTAGCTCTTATAAAAAAGAAATGATTTCATTTTTAAAATCTAATCCGGAATATTTTAATGAAGCAATTGAGTTAGCAATTTTAGATGATCAGCCGTTTTCCTGGCGCGCTGCATATGTGTTGTGGGGCTGCATGGATGAAAATGATATTCGTATTCAAAAACATATAAAATCAATTGTCGATTCGATAAAAGATAAAAAAGACGGGCATCAGCGGGAATTATTAAAAATTCTATATAGGATGGAGATTAAAGAAAAATTTGAAGGACAAATATTTGATATTTGTATGAATCTCTGGAAACAGATTGAAAAATCACCTTCTGTAAGAATGACAGCAATAAAACATATTTTTAAAATTGCAAAGAAACATCTTGAACTATTTAATGAAATTAAGTTTCTAATGAGTGATCAATACTTAGATCCATTATCTCCAGGAGTGAAGCATTCTATTGGAATAATGATGAAAAAATAAAAATTAAAAATTAAAAATTAAAAATGTAAAATAGTAAATGTAAGATTTAAATTTTTAGAAATATTTATTGATTCGAAATAATTTCCTTCGATTGTTTTTAAAGGGGAATAAAATTGAAACTCAAATTCTTACTTTTCTTGTTTATTTTCATAACGTTAACGCATCAAATATCCGCACAAAATGTTTATCCAGATTTATGGGATCTTTATAATCATAAACAATATAATATCCTTTTAGAAAAAACCGATAAGTTACTTCAAAATAATTCAAATGATATCACAATTAATTTAATTAAAGGGAGAACTTTAGCTGATATAGGTGAATATCAAGAGGCTAAACCTTTAATTGAAAAAGCTATTCAACTTGATAAAAAGAATTCTTGGCAAAAAGCGTGGGGATTAGTATATCTCGGAATAATAGATTTCAACTTGAGTAATAATCTAAAAGCAAAAGAAGACTTTACAAATTGTCTTACTCTTAATGCCACGAAAAATGTAAATAAAACTTCAAAAAAATTATTATTGCTTTTCGGGCTGGATAATTATTATAATAATTGGAATATAATTGAAACTAAAAACTTTGTTTTTCATTTCCCTCCACATTCGGTTATTGCAAATCAGGATTCTTTTGCAAATTCAAAACAGGATGCTTTTAACATAATAAATAGTTTTTTTAATGCTGCAATTCCTAAAAGAATTGATTTCATAGTCTGGAACTCAAATGAACAAGCTAAAAATGCGGGGATTAAAAAGTTGGGTTTTTCACGTCCGGAATTTTGTTTAATTCATTCAAGATATAATCAAACACCGGGACATGAAATAACGCATATAATTACTTACAATTTTGCCAAACCTGTTTCGGAATCGCGTTTTATAAATGAAGGAACTGCAGTTGCTTTTGATTTAACGGAAGCAAGTAAATTGAATGAAGCATTTAAAAAGAAGAAAGAAGAAGATTATAAGAATAAAATTTCAATTGTAAATGCATGGAAAAACCCAAATGCATATCCTGAATGGGTTTACTATCAGTTAGGAGGAGAATTTATAAAAAGAATAATTAAAACAGGAGGCAAAGAAAAATTCTTTAAATTAGTTCAAGATCAAAAATATGAATCCGCTGAAAAATTATACGGCAAACAATTAATTAAGATTATTCAAGATTTGGAGAGTGAAATAAATAAAAATATGTAAAAGATAATATCGAATTTTAGAAAATTCATAAATCTTTTATGAATTATAAAATAGTAATTAAATTCCTGATGAAAGATGGCAGCATAATTATTTAATATTTATTCTATGGAGAATATTGTTAAAAGAATAGATGATAATGTTTCGAGTCATCTATATTTTTTATTGTAAAATTATGATTCTAAACTTTCAGTAATTTTTCACCAAGCATATAAACCAAAACATGATGTAAAATAGATAAAACTGCTAATGATAAACCTAAAAAATGAAGTCCGGTTGAATAAATAGCAAATGCAGTTAAAAATGATAATATTAATTCCTGAACCAACCTAAAAACTTCAGCATTCTTTCCGGCGTTTCTAAAATCTACCATTCCCCAAAATCCAAAAATTAATAATGGAGCGCCGATTCCTAAAATTATTTTAGATAAAGAGGAAGATCCTATATAAATTCCCCAATAAGCCAATCCTGCAACTATACCGAATTCCATTAAACTTCTCAGCGCTATGTTAATTGTTTTTAAAGATGAAATCATACATGAATGTAGTTTGTAAAATATGTTGAATATAAAATTAATCGATAATAAACACAATCGATCAAATTACATTTATATAAAATGAACAGTAAAATTATTTCATATTATCTTAATTTAAAAACTATTGGAATAATGACTTTTACTTTTACCGGTTTACCTCTTTGCATTCCTGGTTTAAATTTAGTTTTCTCAACTGCATTTAATGCAGCTTCATTCAAACCTTCATCGACACCTTTAACAATTTCTACTTTTGCAACATTACCATCTTCATCTATATAAGCTTTAACTAAAACTTTACCTTCGACTTGTGCTCTTCTTTCTATCTCCGGATAAACAACTTTTTTTTGAAGTTCTGTAAGTCCGCCAATAGGTTCAGGCATAAAATCAGCATATTCTTTATATGGAACAAAATCGTTTAAATCTCTTTTTACCTCGGGAGGAGCATTATTTATATTTTCTTTTTGATTTAAATCGTTACCTGCTATATCAATATCTTGAAGAACTTCATTTATGGGCGCAGCAATTGGTATTACGGGTTTAGGAGGCGGCGGAGGTCTGTGTGTTTGTGTAGTTTGCAAAACATCTTTAATAATTATTGGACCTTGACCTGGATTTTGTATGATTTTTTCAACTTCGATGTTAGGAAAATATTTAAAGGCAAGGATTAAAAGTGATAATGAAATAATTAAATTTATTTCAAAAAATCTTTTATACTTTGACCTTAAATCTGCTTTGGGATTTTTACTGAGTGCCATAAGTTTTCTCCTCATTTGTTACGCTCAGTTAATAGAAGGTTATTTATGAAGTTCTAAAACTTTCTACTTTCCCAAATTTAATTAGTTCCTTTAAAGCATTACTTTCTTAGCATTTTTATTTAATCATAACCAAAATTATAATCGTCCATAAAAGCACTGCTGCTTTTTAGTAAAATAATATTTCTCCAAAACCCTTATAAAATTAAATTTTACAAGATAAATCCCGATAATAAATGTGTAGAAAATAGATAGCTACGTTTAAACGAATTTTTCTAAAATTCTAATAATTTTAATATAAATGAATTATTTTGCGGTAATTAATTTAGCGGGTATCTTATTTGCATTTTATCTGGGTAACGTCGTTTACCTTAGAGATCCTTCAAACAAGTTAAATAGAATATTTTTTGTAAATATTTTACTAATGGTTTATACTGGATTCATAGAATATTTCAGGTTAACGGCGTCAAATATTTATTGGGTTTCATTTTGGAATAAAGCATCATTTATCTGGCCTTTTTTCCCGGTAATTTTTTTAAAGTTTGTTTTAATTTTATCCAACCATGATCTTAACCGAAATAAAAAATTTAATATAATCATATATTCAATACCGGCTGTTATTTCATTTCTCCATTTATTTAGTACAGTACTTTATTCCGGATTTCGAAAAAGATGGTTCGGCTGGGAAGTTATATTTTCTCATAACATATATTCGGTTATTATTCCTGTTTATTTTGCTGCTGTTTCAATTCTTACATTAATCTTAATTATCAAATTCTATATTAGGAATAAAGACAGGGAAGCCAGGAAAAGAACTGTTTATATAATATTAGGAATGTCTATACCTTTAATTGCAGCATATATTTCGGAAGGTTTGTTTCCGCTTTTAGGAATCAGGATACCGCCGATAGAAGGATCATCTTTTATACTGGGTGCAATTTTTCTGGCAATTGGAATTCTTAAAAATAAATCTTTTATTGCAGATCCTATCGTAACTCTCAAAACAATGTTCGCTTCTATGACAGATTTTATGTTTTTATTTGATCAAGAAGGGAAAATACTATTAGCAAGTAATTCATTCCTTGAATATTCAGATTACAGCGAAAAAGAAATAATTGGAAAAAACTTACAAGATTTTGTTGATCACAAAAGTACTATGAAACCGTTAAATATTTCGTTAATGGTCGGAAGAGAACTTGAATTTTTTCTTAGAACTCACGTATCAACCAAGATACCAATTTCAGCGACTACTTCACTAATAAATAGTAATCACAAAAATGGAATTGTGTATCTATTTCTTGCTCGGGATTTAAGAGAAAGAAAGAACTTTGAAAGACAATTATTAACAATGCAGCTTCAGCTTGAAGAAAAAGTTAAACACAGAACAAATGAACTTGCAAATGCAAATTCTGTATTAAAGCTGGAGATTGAAGAAAGAAAAAAAATAGAGCAGGCTTTAAGAGATTCCGAAAAAAAATACAGACATGTAATTGAAAATGCTACTGAAATAATTTATGTAACTAACTCTACAGGAAAAATAGCTTATGTAAATGATGCAGCTTTAGAATCTTCCGGATACACATTATCTGAAATTTGGGAAAAAAATTATTTCGATTTAATTCATCCCGATTATAGAAATAAAATTAAACGCCAACTTTTTAAACAATATATTTCTAAAAAACTAACTTCATTTACTGAATTTCCCATTTATTCTAAATCCGGAAAAATAATTTGGTGGTCTCAAAATAACAATTTGATGATTGAAAAAGGTAAATTTATCGGCTTCCAGATAATTGCAAGAGATATAACAAAAAGAAAAAATGCAGAAGAAGCACTAAAGAAAAGTGAAGAATTATATAGAAATTTTGTTGAGGATATTAATGAAATATATTATACAGTAGATGAAGACGGAATAATTAATTATATGAGTCCCAATGTTAAAACTTTTAACGGATTTGATGCTGATGAATTTATTGGAAAATCATATATAAGATTTATCAGCAGAAAAGATATTTTAAGAGTTGTTGAACATTATCATAAATGCGTTAGAGATGGAATTAAAGACACTACTTTTGAGTTTCTTTCTCTTAGAAAAGACGGAACTTCATTTTGGGCTGAACAAATAACAAGATTAATTAGAGACTCACAAGGTAATGTAACAGAATATAGAAGTGTTCTAAGAGATATCAATTTTAGGAAAAGTGCAGAGAGAGCTTTAAAGGAAAGCGAAGAAAAATACAGAAGCCTTATAGAAAATATAAATGAAGTCTATTATATAGCAGATAAAAGCGGCAAAACTATTTATATAAGTTCTAATGTTTTCAACTTTACAGGATATCCTGCCGGCTATTTTATTGGCAAGTCTTCATTTATTCTTACTTACAAAGAAGATTTTAGAAAAATATTTAATTTTTATCAGGAAAAAATTAAAGATGGTACCATTGACGCAACACTTGAATTCCGTGCAGTTAAAAAAAATGGAAAACCATATTGGGTTGAACAGATTACAAGAATAGAAAGAGATAAAAACGGTAACTTTATTCAATTCCGCAGTGTAGTTAGAGATATAACTTCGAGAAAAGCAGCAGAAGAAAAATTGGAATTATTAGCACAAGCTGTTAAAAGTACAGGAGAAAGCATTAGTATTACCGATTTAAGCAATAAAATAATATTTGTGAATGATGCTTTTATTAATTTATATGGATATTCAAGAGGTGAATTAATTGGCAAAAATATTTCATTAGTTCGTGCTGAAACAAATCCGGATCCTTTGATAGACGAAATTAAACTAAACACAATAAAGCAGGGTTGGAACGGTGAATTAATTAATAAGAAAAAAGACGGAACCGAATTTCCCGTCTTTTTAAGTACATCCAGTGTACATAATGAAAAAGGTGAAGTTTTTGCCTTAGTGGGTGTAACAAAGGACATTACAGAAAGACGTAAAGCCGAAAAAGAATTAGAGGAATATAAAGATCATCTTGAATACCTAGTAAAAGAAAGAACACAAAAGCTTGATAATGTGAACAAAAAATTAGAACAACAAGTTGAAAAATTACTGGTTGCCGAACAAAATATTCAAAATCAAGTCTCATTTTTACAGACACTTATTGATACAATTCCAAATCCGATTTTTATTAGAAATACTAATAAAATATATACAGACTGCAATAAAGCTTTTGAAGAATTTTGCGGCAAACCAAAAACCAAAATTATCGGTAAAAATAATTTTGAAATTAATATTAAAAACTCCCCTGAAACAGCAGATGAGAAGGATGATGAATTATTATCTAACCCCGGAAAACAAAAATTCGAAATAAATGTTATCGACAGCAAAGGTATTGAACATGAATCCATTGTATATAAAGCAACATTTAAAAAATCAGACGGATCAATAGGCGGTATTGTAGGAATTATTCTGGATATATCCGAAATTAAAAAATTAGAGAAGGAAATAATAAAATCACTTGAAAAAGAAAAAGAACTGAGTGAATTAAAATCAAGATTTATTTCTGTTGCATCTCATGAATTCAGAACACCTTTAACATCTATTTTAGCTTCGGCGGATTTATTGGAATTATACGGCAGAAAATGGCCTGAATCAAAATATTATGAATATACCGGAAATATCCAAAGAGCTGTTGAATATATGACTGATTTGATTAATGACGTGTTGACTGTTAGCAAAACCGACGGCGGTAACATTAAATTTAATCCTGAAAGTATTAACTTTGCTGAACTTTCCAAAGAAATTTTAGAAAATGTAAAACTTACTGCCGCAGAAAAAGTAAAATTTGATTATGAATATTTACTTGAAAAAGAATCATACAATCTTGATAAAAAATTAATTACTCAGATTTTAACTAACCTTTTATCAAATGCCGTCAAGTATTCTTATGAAGGCGGAACCGTACATTTAGTTATATCAAAAGAATTCAATAGTATTGTAATAATTGTTACCGATGAAGGTATTGGAATTTCAAATGAAGACCAAAAACTATTATTTGAACCTTTTCATCGAGGTGAAAATGTCGGTAATATTTCAGGCACCGGACTTGGATTATCCATTGTTAAAAAATCTGCAGAAATACACGGCGGATGGATAAAAGTAAAAAGTAAAATAAATGAAGGAACAAAATTTACAGTAGTTCTTAATTATGTTGAACAACAGCAATATTTAATAACAATATAAAAAAGTAAAATATTGGAGATTTTATTTTGAAAAAGATATTAGTAGCAGAAGATGAAAAAGAAGTTAGAAATTCAATAATAGATCTATTAGAATTAAACGGATACACCGTAATTCCGGCTATAGATGGACAGCAGGCAATTGATTATTTAGAAAAAGAAATTCCTGACCTTGTAATTTCCGATATTATGATGCCGAAAGTTGATGGTTATAAAGTACTCGAACATTTTCAAAAGGTACCGAATGCTGCTAATGTTCCTTTTATATTTTTAACTGCAAAAGCCGAAATGTCAGATCTGCGAAAAGGAATGATAGGCGGGGCAAATGATTATATAACTAAACCTTTTAGAGCTGCAGAGTTAATTAAAACCGTTGAAGTACATTTAAAGAAGAAAGATAAAGTTGAGCAGAAACTCAATGAAATTTTATTTGATATTTCACATTCTATCCCGCATGAATTCAGAACTCCTCTAATTCCAATTCTTGGCTTTTCAGAACTGTTGAAAGAAGATTTTGATGAATTATCTAAAGAGGAGATTTTAGAATTCATTGATAAAATAAATAATTCGGGTCAAAAATTATATAAAACAATAGAAAAATTTGTTAGATATAGTGATATAAATTTAAGGATTGCTCAAAAAAATAATTCAACCCAAAATAAAAATTATCCTGGTATCAACACTTCAGAGTTTATTAAATCTATAAGTGAAAGAATAACAATTGAATATGAAAGATTTGAAGATCTTATTTTAGAGCTTAAAGAAGCAGAGGTGAAAATATTTAAAGGTGATTTTCAATTTATAATTGAGGAGTTACTTTTAAATGCAGTTAAATTTTCAGAAAAAGGAACTTCAATAAACATAAAAAGTTATATAAAATATGATCAATATTTACTAGAAGTTTCTGATAATGGAATCGGAATTCCTCAAAAACAACTAAATAATATAAAGCCTTTTCTTCAGCATAACAAAAATGAACTGCAGCAAGAAGGTAATGGTCTTGGCTTAATAACTGTAAAAATGTTAACAGAATATTACAACGGTAATTTTATCCTTGAGAGTATAGTGAGTGAATATACCAAATGCACAATATCGATTCCGTTAAATTAGCTAATATATTATTGTTAAGTCCTTGCCCGTAGCATTTTATACATCTCCAATCTGCTAATTAACTAATCATTTTTTAAGAAAAAGTCTCGATAGCTATAAATTTCATTGATTTTCTTTCGATTATGAATTATGGAATCATTCTGTTCTTAATTAAAAGTTGAATTTAATCAATATTTATTGGAAAAATGTAATGAAGAAAATAATAGTAATACTTTTTTTGTTAGTTACTACAATATGGGCACAGGACAAAAAGGAATTTAAACCGGTTTTATATGGTTATGTACAAAGCTGGTATCAAACTGATCTTTCTACAAATAAAGGTGACTTTTTAGTAAGATACGCAAGACTAGGGGTAAAAGGCAAAGTAAACGAATTTGCAGGTTATAAACTATTTGTGGATTTCACAAGACTTGGTAAACTTAAAACCAAAACCGCAGATATTAATGGAATCACAGTTGTAACTTCTGAAGAGGCAACCTTTTCAAATTATCTTCTTGATGCAGATGTTTATTTATCTCCTGTTAAAAATTTTAAAATAGATTTAGGACAGTTTAAAGTTCCTTTCGGAACGGATAATTTAAGATCAGCGGCAAGTATTGATTTCATTAATAGACCCTTAATAACCAATGTTTCTCCGGGATTAAGAGATATAGGTGTTTTAACCTCTTTTGATATGCAGGATTATGCACCTGTAGAAATATTTGCAGGATTATTTAACGGAGCCGGTCAAAACAAACCTGAAAATGACCGCACTACAAATTTTGCAGCAAGAGCAGTAACAAATCCGGTAAAAGGTTTAGGAATATCTGCCAATTATTACGGAGGAAAATTTTCCGGTGCAAATGTCAATATGTATAACTTCGGATTCGATTTTCAACTAAGTAAATTATTTATAGACGGTGAATTTGGTGGGGAAGGACTTGATGTTAACAACAGTACCGTAAATTCAACTTCATATTTTATTTATACTTATTACGATTTTACATTCGAACAAATAATTTTGTCTCACATTATCCCTGCTGTTAGATATGAACACTTCGATCCTAACACATCACTTTCGAAAGATGAAATTAATAGAACTACATTAGGATTTTCACTTGAATTTGCAAAAATAAAATTTGCTCAATTCAGGGTTAATTACGAATTATTTGATTATAAAGACGGATCAACAAATCCAAATAAAATAACTGCAGCAATTTTAACTAGATTTTAATAAAAATTAATTTAGAGAATAATATGAAAAACTGGTATAAAAATTTAACCATCAAGAAAAAATTAACATATATATTCGGAATACTCTCATTTTTAATTTTAGTTATCGGCGGTATCGGAATATATAGCTTAGATTCAATTAACACTGATCTTACATTATTTTCGAAATCCCGCCTGCCTGGTATAGATCTGCTTTTGCAAATCGATCGTGACATGCATCAGTCAATCGTTGCACAAAGAACTATGATTTTTACCCCGGTTAATTCGGATCAGTTCCGGCAGTTAAAAAAGGATAATGAAGAAAATTTCCAGCAGGCAAAAGAAAGATTTGATAAGTTTAAAGCACTTAACGAAGATGGAATTGACAAAAATTACTATAGCCAATATGAAAATCTGAGAGATAAGTGGATCAATATATCAAACGAAATAATTTCTGATTTGGAATCCGGCACACAAGCAGGAAAACTTGCGGCGATAAATCTCTCTCTTAATAAAGGCAATGCTTCATTTCAGGAAGCAAGAGAAATTATAAATAAACTTACTGAAATTAGTGAAAATATTTCTGCAAAAGATACCGAAGCGAGCGATGCTTTATTCCATTCTGTCATTATGACATTTATAATTTTTATTATTTTTAGTTTAATCATTTCGATTATAAGCTCCATTCAAATTCCCAAACAAATTGGCAAACCAATTTCCGAAGCTTCACATATGATGAAAGAACTTGGAATGGGACATTTGAGTTACAGAATTAAGTCTAATTCAAATGATGAAATTGGAATAATGACAAAAGTACAAAATCAATTTGCAGATGATCTTCAGAAATATGTAGTCGGAAGTATGTTAAGGATTTCGGAAGGAGATTTCGATTTTGAAATTCCGCCAAAAGATAAAGATGATGAAATTGCACCTTCTATTAATAATACAATAAAAACTTTGAAAGAATTAAAATCCGAAACAGATAAGATGACATTGGCTGCCAAAGATGGAAATCTCGAGCAAAGAGGAAACTCAGACAAATTTAAAGGCGGTTATAAAACAATAGTAGAAGGATTTAACAATACAATAGATGAAATTATTATAAGAGTAAGAGAAGCAGAAACTATTATGATAAAATTATCCGAAGGTGATTTAACTTCCAGGATGATCGGAGAATATAAAGGTAATTATAAACGTCTGCAAGGTGTAGTAAATAAATTAGGTGAATCTTTAGAAAATTTGGTTGGTGAAATGTTTAAAGCCGTAATGGCAACTGCAAATGCAAGTAATGAAATTTCATCATCAACAGAAGAAATGGCAGCCGGTGCACAGGAACAAAGTCAGCAGGCAACTGAAATTGCAAGTGCAGTTGAACAGATGACTCAGACAATTCTGGAAACAACCCGGAATGCAAACTCTGCAGCCAATACTGCCAAAGAAGCCGGAAGTATTGCAAATGAAGGCGGCAAAGTTGTCGAAGAGACTATCTCAGGAATGAATAAGATAGCTGAAGTTGTAAGAAAGTCCGCTAAAACTGTAAAAGAACTCGGTAAAGGAAGTGATCAAATTGGTGAAATAGTACAGGTAATAGATGATATTGCAGATCAGACAAATTTATTGGCACTAAATGCAGCAATAGAAGCTGCCAGAGCGGGCGAACAGGGAAGAGGCTTTGCCGTAGTAGCAGATGAAGTTAGAAAATTAGCTGAAAGAACAACTAAAGCTACGAAAGAAATTGCTGATATGATTAAGAAAATTCAGAAAGATACAGGCGAAGCAGTTGTATCAATGAACGAAGGAACGGAAGAAGTAGAAAACGGAATTCAGCTTGCCGATAAAGCCGGGCAGTCGTTAAAAGATATTATAACAGGTTCCAATAAAGTTGTTGATGTAGCTTCCCAGGTTGCCGCTGCAAGTGAAGAACAATCTTCCGCATCCGAGCAGATAAGTAAAAATATTGAATCGATTGCAAATGTAACAAATCAAAGTGCTGCGGGAATTCAGCAGGTAGCCCGGGCATCTGAAGATCTAAATAGATTAACGGATGGTCTTAGAAAATTAATTTCAAAATTTAAAATAAAAGAAAGTAATCAAGACTTAAAGCACGATGAATTATCACAGAAACAAAAAAACGAATTTGAATCTAAAACATATATAAGACATAATGGAAAACTTATTCACGGTTAATTCATTATAAATGAAAAATAAAAGAGAATTAAAATGAATAAAACAAAAGAACACACAAACGAATTATCTCATCTTCTTCAACTCGTAAGTTTTAATCTGGACAAAGAAGAATTTGGAGTGGACATCTTAAATGTTCAGGAAATAAATAGAATGATGATGATAACCAAAGTTCCAAATTCTCCGGATTATATAGAAGGTGTAATAAATTTAAGAGGCAGAGTTATTCCTGTAATAGACTTACGAACTAAACTGGGAATGCAGAGAAAAGATTCTGATAAAAACACTAGAATTATTGTAACGGAAACTAACAATAAAATAGTTGGTTTTATTGTAGATTCTGTAAAAGAGGTAATACGTATTCCTGAAGATATAACGGAAGAACCACCAAAATTAACTACAGGGATAAATTCAGATTATATTAAAGCTGTCGGTAAGCTTGAAGACAGGCTTCTAATCTTAATCGATTTGAATAAAATTTTATCGGCAAATGAAATGAAAGAATTAAATGCTGCTGCATAAAAAATGAAAAATATCAGCACTTTATTATTGCAATAAAAATAAATTCATTTTATTAGGACAAAAATTGTAAAATATCATTATTGTGCTAGTTATTTAACAAAAGCTAAAATTCTTATTTTTTAATATTAATTGTGAATTCGAATTCATCAATAATTTAATTGAAAAACAAACCCAAAGTTAAATAAATAGAGAACAACCATGTTTAAAAATATTAAAATTAGGACCAAATATTTTATCCCATATAGTTTTGTAGCAATTGGATTCATTATAGTTTTATTATATGGAATTAATTCAATAAGTAGTATAAGTAAAGATTTTACTAAATTTATAGATAAAGACCAAACATTACTTTTGTCTTTAAGTAATATGTATGCTCAAGGTCTTCAATCCGAACAAGCTACGAGAAATGTGCTTCTAAATCCGAACGATGAAAAAGCCAAAAGAAATTATAAAAAAGCTGTAAAAGATTTTTTAACTCAATTAAATATTGCAATTAAATCTTCCAATGATAAAAAAGAATATTTAGATAAACTTGAAAAATTAGAACCTATGTGGCAGAAAATGGATGAGTTGAAAAGCAAAGTTCAAGAACTTGCAGTATCTGGGAATATCAAAGCTGGAATAGAATTATTAAAAAATACTGAAACACCAAAGTGGAGAGAATTAAAAAAAATAGTATTGGATTTAATTGCAGCTAAAAATAAAGATGTTATTTCAAAAAAAGAAGAAGTCCGGAAATCTGCTGGTTATACATATGAAAAGGAAATTATTTATTCTATAGTTGCATTTATTTTGAGTATATTAATTCTATTTATTTCTTCCAACGCATTAATTAAACCAATTAAAATCTTAGAAAAAAATGCTAATAAAGTTGCCTCAGGAGATACTGATGTAAATATCAATGTGAATTCAAATGATGAACTGGGAACACTTTCGAAATCATTTAACATAATGGTTAAAAATATTAAAGAATCAATGGATGCAGCAAATCAAAAAGGAATACTTGCAGAAAAAGCTGCCGAAGAAGCTGAAGCAGCAAAAGAAATTTCCAACAAACAAAAAGAATATTTAAACAATAGTGTTAAATCTATGCTTGTAAAAATGGAAGATTTTGCCAACGGAGATTTAAATGTTTATTTAAGTAATAATAAAGATGACGAGATCAGTGAACTATATAATGGTTTTAATAAGGCTGTTGCAAATATAAAGAAGATGATTATTCAAGTAAACAAAGTTGTTATAGCCGCATCTAATGCTAGTAACGAAATATCTTCTTCAACCGAAGAAATGTCTGCCGGTGCACAGGAACAAAGTCTGCAGTCAAATGAAATTGCAGGTGCAGTTGAACAAATGACTAAAACAATACTTGAAACAACAAGGAATGCAAGTCTTGCCGCAAATTCTGCCAAAGAAGCAGGCAGTACTGCAAAAGAAGGCGGAAAAGTTGTTGAACAAACTATTCAAGGTATGAACCGCATTGCAGAAGTTGTTAAAAAGTCAGCTCTTACTGTTCAGGAACTTGGAAAAGGAAGTGACCAGATAGGAGAAATTATTCAAGTAATCGACGACATTGCAGATCAAACTAATTTATTAGCACTTAACGCTGCAATAGAAGCAGCCCGTGCCGGAGAACAGGGAAGAGGTTTTGCAGTTGTAGCGGATGAAGTTAGAAAACTTGCTGAAAGAACAACCAAAGCTACTAAAGAAATTACGGATATGATAAAGAAAATTCAAAAAGATACCGGTGAAGCGGTAGTTTCTATGGATGAAGGAACAACTGAAGTAGAAAACGGAATCCAATTAGTGGATAAAGCCGGAAAATCTTTGAAAGAAATAATTGCCGGAGCAGATAAAGTTGTTGATGTAGCTACACAAGTTGCATCGGCAAGCGAAGAACAAAGTACAACTTCCGAACAGATTAGTAAAAATATAGAATCGATTGCAAATGTAACAAATCAAAGTGCTGCAGGTATTCAGCAAGTTGCGAAATCTTCGGAAGATTTAAGCAGACTTACAGATGATCTTCGTAAACTAATTACTAAATTTAAATTTGATGAACAATCAGCTGATGTTTTTAATGAAAATGAGATTGAAGAATTAGAATATGTTTAAATAAAAGTAATTTATTTTACAGCTGAACATCTGCAAATATAAAAGCAAAAATTAAGGCATCAATTTTAATAGTTGATGCCTTTTTTAATTATATAAATAACAAAAATTATTATATATAGACATAAACAAATCTTTTTATTAAATTCTTTTAATTATTATCTCTCTTATTCCAAAATTTTTAATTTATTTCTGTTTATTGATTTCTTATTTTTTCTAATTTTATAAAAGGGGAAAAGATGAAGTCAAAAATTTTTTGGATATTTGGAATCCTTCAAAGTCTTTCGCTTGGTTTTATAATATTTCTTTTATTTAGATCCTTAAATTTAATAAAAGGCGAAAGTTTAATCGGCTTTGATACACAGATTCTGTTAAGCATTACATTCCCTCTATTTTTACTGTTCGTTGAGTTTACAATTTTTTCTAAGAAATGAATTAAAAAATTATTTATTATGAAAAATACAAAACTTATAGGCGCAATTGTTTTATTAATGTCATTTTTGATTTGGTTTGTTTTCATTTTAAATACTAAAAGTGATCAATATATATACGGCAATTCATATCGGCAAAATAAAATTGTTAATACTATAAGATTACATAAATACGGAATAACCGGAAGGAATATTAATGTTGGTATTTTAGGAGCGGGTTTTTATACAAAACATTCTGTCTTTAAACAAACAAAAATTATTAAAGAATTTGATTTTGCTGAAAACAAAAATACAACTTTGAATTATAATCATCCTAAAGGTTTAGATCACGGTACAAATGTTTTTTCTGTTATAGGAGGATATCAAATAAATGAAATTATCGGAATTGCCTTTGGTGCAAATTATATCTTAGCCAAAACAGATATCTCAACCGATAGATGGAAAGTAGAAGAAATAAATGCGGCAAAAGGAGCAAGATGGCTTTTTGAAAATGGAGCTAAAATCATTACCACTTCTTTAAGTTTTAATAAATTTGATAATGCAAAATATTATACACCGGAGCAGATGAATGGTAAAACTGCATTAATAACTAAAACAGCAGATAGTTTGTTTAATAAAGGAGTTGTCTTTTTTAGTTCAGCCGGGAATAATTATGAAGAAGCCTGGCATATTATTGAACCGCCCGGAGATGGATTTGATGTAATTGCAGTTGGTTCAATAGATAAAAATTTAAAACATTCATTTTTTAGTTCATGCGGACCGACAACAGACGGAAGAATTAAACCGGATATTGTTGCTCCGGGGGAAGGCGTTTGGGTTGCAAATTATTTACCTAAGTTAAAACCGAATTTTAGTTGGTCGCACGGAACTTCCTTAGCTGCACCGATTGCTGCCGGAATAGCAGCACTTGTTTTATCGGCGCATCCGGATCTTTCTCAAATACAGGTTAAAGAATCTATTATTAAAACTTCTTCTTTTGCTGATAATCCTGATAATCTTTATGGTTACGGAATCCCGGATGCTGAAAAAGCCGTTACATATTACGGTCCTGCTTTTTCTAATATTCCGGAAGCAATTGATGAAGGTGAAAAAATTGAAATCAAAACATTTGTAATAAGCAGTTATGGTTTAAGACTAAATGAAGTTTTTCTGCATATATTAACAAATAAAAATGATCGGGAAAAGAAATTTAAAATGAAATTAATTGATGAAGATTTATTTTCTGTTAAATTAAAATTTGATATCAATAAGAATAATTTAAAGTTCTATTTTACTGCTAAAGATAAAAGAGAATATAAAACAAAATTTCCCTCCGGAATTGTAGGTGATTATTTTACTGCAGAAAAGCAAATTAAGCAAATAAAAATAATTCCATCAAAAATGATGAAAGATAATTTTTAATTTGTAATTTTTAATTATTTAGAAACCCTTCTATTTAATTCATTTTGATATTTAGTTTTATAAATAATTTTAATAATCTAAGGAAAGTACAAAATGGGAAAAAACAGGCTGGAAGCATTCAGTGATGGAGTTCTTGCAATAATTATAACTATTATGGTGTTGGAATTAAAAGTCCCTGAAGGTGCTAATTTAAATGCTTTGTATCCATTGCTGCCGATTTTTTTAAGCTACATTCTAAGTTTTATTTATTTAGGAATTTATTGGAATAATCATCATCATATGCTGCACACAGTTAAAAATGTAAGCGGCGGAATTTTATGGGCAAATCTGCATTTATTATTCTGGCTTTCGCTTGTTCCTTTCGTTACGGGTTGGATGGGAGAAAATCATTTTGCTTCCGGCCCAACTTCTCTCTATGGAGCGGTTTTACTTATGGCCGCTTTAGCTTATTATATCCTTCAAAAAACAATAATAAAAAAGCAAGGTTCAAGTTCGTTACTTCAAACAGCGATAGGGAAAGATTTTAAAGGTAAAATTTCTCCTGTTTTATATGTTATTGCAATTATTTTTGCATTTTTGAATCAATGGGTTGCAGGCGGTTTATATGTTCTTGTTGCACTTATCTGGCTTATTCCCGATAAAAGAATAGAAAGAGTGATTTTCGAAAATAAATAAACATATTTTTATTTTTATCAAATTTTTTAAGAAATTAAAATCTTTGGATATTCTTATGTCAATTAAATTTTTGATCATATAATATTAATAATATTTAGATCACAAACTGTTTAAAAGTGTTTATTTACAAAATTTAAAGTATTAAAAAACATTATAATACAGCAGAATTCATTTATTTATGATATTGTAAATCATTCAAACCTATTTTTGCACCGAATTTATCAAGTGGCTTTTATTGTTAAATCTATTAAATTTAAAAAGGAGATTAGATCAATATCATTTATCCATGAAATTTGACCTTATTAACTTTAACACAAAACTTACTTAAAACGAAAGTATCTTTCAGAATTTTTAATATTTTATGTTTAAGAAATTACTTCCATATATTCTGATCGTTTTAGGAACAACTCTACTGCTTCTTGTTCTGGAAAAACCTTTTAATAAACTAGACAACAGCTTTAGCGATCTTCAATTTGAACTAAGAGGTCAAATTAAGATAGATACAAATATTATAACTTTATATATTGATAAAGATATAATGGATTCGCTGGGAAGAGTTCCTTTGAAATGGAATTATTACGCCAGAGCAATTGACGGCTTATCAAAATTTGGGGCAAAAGCAATTGGAATTGATAATGTATTTGATAAAAATAGTCCCGACTATCCCACACAAGCTTCGTGGCTGGTAACAGCAATTAGAAATTCCGATCGAGTTTGTGTCGGCGGATTTTTTGATAAAATTCAAACAGCAAATTTCAGCGATACTGCTCAAATTACTGAAGATGAGAAATTAGCATCAGAAGCAGGTGATAGTTCTAAAATACTTTCCGGAGATGAACTGGATGTTCCTTTTCCCTGGCTTCTTAAAAATGCCGCCGGTTTTGGTCATTTAAATTTTGAAGATAATTTAACAATTAGAAAGGTTCCGCTTGTTCTTACAAATGTAGATTCCAGTTATAGTTTTATGAAAAACGGTCAAATTATTCCGGCTTTAGCAGTTGAATTATTGAGAATTTATTTTCATCTGCCTCAAGATTCAATTATAATTAAAAAAAATGAATTGGATATAAGAAACGGGGATAAAACAATCAAAGTCCCTACTGAAAATTCTCAAATGCTCATAAATTATTGCGGTGGAATAAATAGTCTTAATATGATTTCCATTACCGATTTTCTCCAGATGTTTCATGATTATCTTCATTCCAATAAACCGTTCCCGGAATTAAACCGATTTAAAGATAAAATTGTGCTTATAGGTTTGCTCGGCCGCAGAGCAAACAGATTTGCTGCAACTCCTTATGATAATAAATTTCCTTCAATTGGTATTCAGGCTAATATTTTAGATACAATGCTCCGGCAGAGATTTTTATATAAAATTCCATTTTGGTTTAATGTTTTAATTGCAGTTTCAATCGGCTGTTTTATATTCTGGTTTATAACGAAAAGAAATTTTAGTCTTCAAAAATCGGCATTAATTTCCGCTGCCTTTATACTTTTATATTTATTGGCTACATATTTTCTATTTAAAGTTGATGTTATAATGTCGATTCAGCCGGCGATTATTGGAACTATGGTAATTCTAATTGCAGCTGTTTACGAATTTAATTTAATGGTAAGTGATTCTGAAAGAATTGAAAAAGAAAAGCACAGTGTTGAACAAATATTAAGCAGAAGTAAACAAAAAATATTAAGACTTGAAGAATCAATTAGTAAAATTCAAGATAGTTCCGTAAAAGTTGATTCCGAACAAGAATTAAATGAATATCAAAACGAGCTTACAGATCTGTCTACTAGATTCGGTGACCTTTCTGAATACGATCAAAATAATCATACTGAAATAAGCAGTTTAGACCAAAGAATAGTTTATAGTAAAAACAGCAAAATGAAAAAGGTAGCAGAGTTTGCTCAAAAGATTGCACCGACAAATGCAACTGTTTTAATTATAGGAGAAAGCGGAACAGGTAAAGAGTTATTTGCAAAAGCAATTCATGAACACAGCGAAAGAAAAGATAAAAAGTTTATAACGATAAATTGCGGAGCAATTCCTGATAATTTATTAGAGAGTGAATTATTCGGTCATGAGGAAGGCGCATATACCGGCGCTCATAAACAGCACAAAGGTTATTTTGAAAACGCAGACAGCGGGACAATATTTTTAGATGAAATTACTGAAACTAATGAATTGTTCCAGGTAAAATTATTAAGAGTTCTTCAATCCGGAGAATTTAATAGAGTAGGAGGAACTGCTACAATAAAAGTTGATGTTCGGGTTATTGCAGCAACAAATAAAAATATAGAATTCTTAATAGAAAAGAAAAAATTTAGAGAAGATCTTTATTATAGATTAAATGTTATTAAAATATTAGTTCCGCCGTTAAGATCCAGAAAAAATGACATCCCTGTTTTAGCAAGACATTTTCTTGCTAAGGAAAATGCAAATGATATAAATATCTCTGAATCCGTTATGCAGGCATTTTTCTATTATGATTGGCCCGGTAATGTTAGACAGTTTGAAAATGTAATTAAAAGAGCTTCAATTCTTGCAAATATTAATAGTAATAAGATGATTCAGCTTTCTCATTTGCCGCCTGAAATAATGTCAACATTAAAAAGCAAAATAGATTTGGAAGGTCAGGTAATTGAAAAATTAAGAGAAAAGGAATTTTCATATAATTCAATTTCAGAAACAGCAAAAGAAATGGGAGGATTGAATAGGGGAACAGTTTCGGAATATTTAAGAGGGATATTTTTTAGAGAATTTTGCGAAAATCAATTTGATATTAAAAAAACCGCACGTACAATTTCCGGAATTGATGACGAAGAAATAAATAAAAGGGTTCAATCAAAAATTGAAGAATATTTAAATAATCTTATTAAAAAGATTGATAAAACAGTGGAATTGGAGCAATTAAAAGAAAATTTGAAGAACAGCTTCAAAAAACTGCCCAATTCATATTATTCCTATCTTGAAGAAATAATTGAACATTATTATAAAAATGATGTTGATTTACCGAATACAGTTGATAATTAAAGTTATTAAATCTTCAAAATAACATTTTTACAATCCCATTTAATTCTGAAAATCATTGAACATTCAAATCAATTTATCCAAATAAATTACCTTCCCAATAATGGTTTTAAAGCCGAATATTATTAATCCGGCAGTTTAAACTTAAATTCCGGCACTTTTAAAATTAACTAAAATCTGTGAATACGAGCCATATTCTGAATATTTTAGCAAAATATGAAGTTGGAACGACTTTTGGATATTTATCGGTGAAGGAAATGAAAATTGTGAATGATTTAAGGAGGTAACGATGTTGTACAAAAAATTTGAAAAGATTTTAAGTCTAATTTTAGTAGTATTTATGATGACTGCAATTCAATCTTTTGCTCAGTCATCAAAAATGACAAAAAATAACAATCAATTTAAATTAACTGCTACAGAACAGAGTAATGTAGTTCAGTTAACTTGGAATAATAACAGTTCGCAAATGGTATCCTTTTACAATGTATACAGAGCACCCGTTGAGAAGACTAGCAGTACGATGAATGTAGATCCAACCAAGTTAAATTTTACAAAAGTTGCTTCTACAAAAGATAAAAGATACGATGATCATCTTTCGAAGATGGATTCTGGGAGTGGGGAATATTACTACTATATAGTTGGCGTGAATGGAAAAGGTGAAAAAATAGCTGTAAGTAATTATGTGAAGGTATCAACTAAATAGTTATCATCAAAACGAAACATGTTGATAGGTCAAGAAAAGATGTGTAATTAACAATAGTAATCTTCTCTTCTCTCTCTCGGCCCACTAAATTTTAAGTGGGCCTATTTTTATAAGACTTTGCGGGGCTAAAAAAATATTATTTTGAACGTATTAAATCGGCATTAAAAGGAGAAAAAATGAATCGTTCAAGTGAAAGAAAAAAATCATTAGAATTAAATACAAAAATTTTAATTGCAGATAAGGAATTAATTACTGCATTAGATTTGAAGCAATTTCTCGAAAATGCCGGATATCACGTTCTTCCTATAGTAAATAAAAAAGAAAGATTAGTCAGTGTTGCATTAACTGAAAAACCTTCTTTAATTATAACGGATACTGATCTTGATGGTATTTCAAATGGCATATCAGCAATAAATGAAATTAATAGAACTGTTACTATTCCTTATATTTATTTAACAGCCGGTTCAATGTTTAACCCTAAAATATTTACAAAAGTTTTGGGCTCTTTAGCAGTGCTGAACAAGCCCATTGATTATAACAAGCTTCTACATCATATAAATAAAAAAATCAGTATTCCGTATTATAAACCGGATTATTTGAAATTAGCATTATAAAAATAAATGATACGATGAATTTATTTAATAGATTTTGATGATAAAATGATAATAGATTAAGTTGAAAAATTAATAAATGTATAAGCGTAAATAAGAGAAGAGAAGAATAATAATAGTAAATAAAATTATTCTGAATACAAAAAGAGGTTTAACATGAAGAATATAATTTATTCTCTCTGTTTATTTATGTTTTTAATTCTACTCTTAGTTGGAGGGTGTTCAAATGACAATTCTACACAACCGCAAACAGGGAATGGTTCCGGCCGAGGTACTTTAAAATTATATCTTGTTGATTCGGTAAATGGTATGGATTCGGTAGTAATAGCGGTTTCGCGGGTAGAAGTTCACAAAGTCGGTTCTGATTCAACAAGCGGCTGGTTAACTTTAAATGATTCTTTAAGATATTTTAATTTGCTTGATTTGACAAATGGTGCAAAAGCAGTTCTTGGAAATTCTGAACTAGATGCTGGTGAATATACTCAAATTCGTTTAATACTAACGGATAGTTGCTATGTCGTCGATTCTAATGGAATTAAACATTATTTAACAGTTCCAAGCGGAACTCAAACCGGAATTAAGCTTATTCATAATTTTACCATAACCGAAGGCAACATATATGAATTGTATCTTGATTTTAATGTTAATAGGTCAATAATAATTACCGGCCATGGAAGTTATATGTTAAAGCCGACAATTAATGTAATTCCTTTGGTCATTTCTGGAAGTATTTCCGGTAAAGTACTTCCGCTGGATGCACAAGCATCAGTAAATGCAATTAGCGGATCGGATACAATTTCCACATTTACTTTAATTGACGGTACTTTCTTGTTTCCGGCAGTTCCCGAAGGAACATTTGACATATCAGTAATTCCTGGAAATATATTATACGCAGATACTACTATAACCGGAGTTGATGTAATCGCAAATCAGAATGTTGACCTTGGTACGATACAATTGCATAACCGTTAAAGATTATATTGATTATTAAAAGTAATGTTGAATTAGCGGAGCGATTACGATGTTAATGAAAAAATCAAAAATAATAATTGTTTTAATAATTCTGATTTTTATTTGTTTTTATAACTATTCATATTCACAAATAGTATTGCAGGCAGGCGGCGGTGTTGGACTCACAATTCCTGAAGGTGATTTTTCAGGAAACACCATGGACTTTTATTCCGGGAAAAATTTTGGGCTTGGTTCCGGTTTAGATATTCATGCCAAAGCAAAAGCAGGGATTTTAGGATTCCTGCTTTATGGTCAGATAAATTATTCATCTTTAAGCAATAATGGCTATGCTGTTCCGGGCGAAGGTAATGTAGATATTTCTCAAAAAGTTTTATCATTTAGGATCGGACCGGAATTCGATTTTGATATTCCTGCTTCTCCAATTACTCCTTATTTAGATGGAAATGTTGGCATGAATATATTTAGCGGTAATGTTACTTTTCAAGGTGTTCCGGATGTTCCAAATGCAGATTATGTAATTGAATCCGCAAGCCGTTTTGGAATTGGACTTGGCGGAGGTGTTTTATTTAAACTAAATCCTTTAATGCATTTGGATATAGGACTTCATTATAATTTTATGAATTTCCTAGGAAAAAATTATAAAGATGTAAATCCATTGATAAATCAAAGATTGGATTCATATCTTGCTTTAAATGATGATAAAGATCCTGCCTACAATTCCGAATCAAATGTTCATATTATCGGTAATTCAAGATCTGTAAATACTCTTGAATTAACCGCCACATTATTATTTGGTATTTAAACTAAAAGTTCGAAAAAATAATTTCTAAATGTAATATTTAGGGAGCAGCAATGAAAATAAATAAATATATCCTTATATCGCTTTTGGCAGTCTTTTGTTCTTGTTCCTCTTTGCTTTTAGAACCTGCTGATTTTGCCTGGCCGGTTGAATCGGTAATTAAAGTAAATAACCAAGGCGATATAAATATTGACAGGTATTCAACAAAAGTAAACGTTAAAAATTTGTTTACGGCGGAAACCGGGGATTCTACTGCATATCAAAATAAAGAATTAAGAGTAATACGGGATTCTCAAGGTTTATATTTTATGACTGCCGAAAATTTTAAGAACGTTTATGTTTTTAATGTAGATGACGGTGCGTTAAAACTGGCTAATAAAATAGAAATTACCGACTCTACCGGTTTAAGTAATCCGGCATTTAATCAAAGACCTCCTTTTGTTTCTCTAAGCTATGGTACAAAAAAAGTAAACCTTACTAAAGATGGAATTATTGAGGAGAATGGAAAATGAAAAATTATAAGTTATTATTAATATGTTTAATCTTTCTTATGGCAGGCGGATATTTATCTGCGCAAAGTGATTATGAAATAGTTCATAATTTTAATGCAAACTATCAATTAATTCATCAAGAAATAAAAAGTGCCGACTCTTTAGCGCAGTTAAATCAAATTGCAGATTCAATACAAAATTTAAAAACTAGTTTTGTTGCAAACAAAGATCTTCTTGATAAAAGTTTATATCCTAATGATTTTATGGGTTCAATTGCCTTGCTTCAAAATGCTCTTGAGTTACGAAAAAAAGATTTTTCTCAAATTGAAACTCTTCAAACTCAAGTATCAGGTTTAAAAATCCAAATAGATACTTTAAATAGAAGGAATACTGAGTTACTAGGCACTGTTCAGAGTCTGCAAATTCAATCCAATAAAGATGCAAAAACTATTGCAAGTCTAAAAAGAAATATTTCCTCGTTAATGGTTTCGATGAATAAAAGAGACAATTTGATTATGGCAATGCTGGATAGTTTAATGCCTCCGAATGTAAGAGAAGAAACTGCACTTTCCAAAGGTGAAAAACAAAAAGTTTATTCGGAAGCGGAAAAACAAAATGTTATATCAAATATTAAAAAGGCCATCGATGATAATATTAAGTTTCTGAATATTACTTCACTTTCCCCGGGCGATATAAATAATATTAAACAACAAGAAAGAACTTTTGAAAAACTGTGGACAAGTATGGGCTCTAAGTTTGCAGCAATTTATTCAAGCAAAGGAAAAGGAACCGCAGATATTAATGAAATAAATGTGAAGTTTGCTCAGTGGAAAGAAGCATTAAAACAAGAAGCATGGGATTCTATAAGAGACAACTTTGCCAATTATGATATAAACCTTCAAAGTTTTTCAAACGGAAATGAATTTGCAAAAGTAATTTCATCATATATACAGGATGAAATAAGCAGTTCCAGTCTTAAAGGAGATGCCGCTGAAAAGGACTATACTTTATTTGCAGATAGTGCTTGGTATGGCGATATCAAACCAAAATGGGTTCCATATTTATCTGATAATCATATGCTGAATGCTGCACAAAAAGATACAATTGAAGCAAACATTGAACAATGGCACGATGTAGTTTCACCTAATCCTATAAAATGGTTTTTAATTGCAGCCGGAGCAATAGTTGTTTTATTTGCAATATTTCTGTTAATAAAATCCTCAAAAAGGAAAAAAGAAAATCCCAAATTAAGTGAAAAAGAAGTTGGCAGTACAGCCTGATATTAAAAATTAATTAATATTTGATAGTCGTTAAACATTGCCCGGTTCTGTGATGAATCGGGCATTTTTTTATAAATATAAAATAAAAATATCCATATATTTATTTGTTATTTTTTTTCAATTTAACTTTAAATCTAAGGGGCAACAATGAATAAAATAAAACCTCTGATGCTTGTGTTTATTTTATTATGTACAATTAGTTTTATAAATACCAAAGCAGATGTAATTAAAAAAGATATTAACGATAAACCTATATTACAGGTAAATAAATCTTCAGATTATCTTAATACATCTGATATTGAAAAAGTTGCTCATATAAAAGGAGTAAAATTAATTCCCAAAAATCCTTTAAAGGGAGCTGGCGGTGATCTGAACTTTGCCACAAATGAAGGGAAATTAATTTTAATGGTTCAAATTGTAAACAAAAGTAATTATGAAGGATATAAGAAATATTTCTTTAAATCAGATATTAAAGATTTAGGAATTCAAGCTATGGAAGGCGGAACTTTGCCGGACAGGGAAAATAATTTAGTCGTTTTTACAAAAGGAGATAAATGTATTGCTTTAACTGTTTTTGCAGATTTAAATGATACAAATAAAAATATGCTTTCAGTTGAACAGACAATTAAATTAGCAAAAATTATTGCAAATAGAATTGAATAATTATTAGAAAATAAAAATATAATCCTAGAAATTAGTTTCTTTTTTATCTTATTTGAAAATATAAATCTTTTACAGGTTTTCAAGTAATCTAAAGATTGAGAGAACCGGTTTTTTAGATATTTTAATTCTACTAAAATGGAATTATTGATTATTGTTTAACGACTTTTATAATTCTAAGTGATTATACTTATCTGCGTTTCTATGTTGCAGAGTATATTTAATTATTTAAGGAGTAATATTATGGCTAGTAACAAGTACAAAGAACTAGTTGAAAAATTACTCGAACTTGCCGATGTAAAAATTAATGGGAACCGGCCGTCAGATATTCAAATACATGATGATCAATTTTATAAAAGAGCAGTTACAGAAGTAGAACTTGGAATGGGTGAATCATATATGGACGGCTGGTGGGATTCTGAAAATCTTGATGAGTTAGTCTTTAAATTAGTTCGTGCTGATCTGCTTAATAAAGTAAAAGCTAACTTAAAAATTGCATTGCAGCTTGCAGGATTTTATTTAATTAATATGCAGTCCAGAAGAAGAGCATTTATTATTGGTGAAAAACATTACGACTTAGGTAATGATCTATTTAAATTGATGCTGGATAACAGAATGATATACAGCTGCGCATATTGGAAGGATGCGAAAAATTTAGATGAAGCTCAGGAAAATAAACTCGATCTTATTTGCAGAAAAATTTATTTAAAACATGGTATGAAAGTTCTTGATATTGGATGCGGCTGGGGCGGATTTGCAAAATATGCTGCCGAAAAATTTGATGTAAAAGTAATTGGAATAACAGTTTCAAAAGAACAAGTTAATTTAGCTAAAGAAATGTGCAAAAATGTACCCGTCGAAATAAGATTGCAGGATTATCGTGATGTAAATGAAAAATTCGATAGAATAGTTTCGGTCGGAATGATTGAACATGTAGGTTATAAAAATTATAGTGAATATTTTAATCTTGCGTCTAAAAACTTGATGGATGACGGATTATTTTTATTGCATACAATTGGTGAAGTGAAGTCGACAAAAAACACAGACGCCTGGACACATAAATATATATTCCCAAACGGAATGCTTCCTTCTATCGCGCAATTAAGTAAGGCAATAGAAGGGCAATTTATTATTGAAGATCTTCATAATTTCGGAGCCGACTACGATAAAACATTAATGACATGGTATAAAAATTTTCACGATAATTGGGATAAACTAAAAAACAAATACAATGAAAGATTTTACCGAATGTGGAAATATTTTCTCTTATCAAGTGCAGGTGCTTTCAGAGCAAGAAATAAAAATCAGCTCTGGCAAATTGTATTATCAAAAAAAGGCGTCCTTGGCGGATATAATTCTATTAGGTAAATGATTTCGGCAATAATTATTATAATAGAATTTTTAATTCAATAAAATTTTCAATTGTTAAAGTAAAAATTTTGTTAAATACCAATAATTTTACTTTTTCAATCTTGTTATTCTTTTTAAGTTATTATTAGTCATTTATTTATTATAAATTAATATTAATAAAATGAATTTAAGAGATGCGTCTCTATTATTAATAATTGGATTAATATATACTCTTATTTACAAATTTATTTATACACTTTTCCCTCATCTAAACCCTCATTCCGTTATAGGAAATTTATTATCAGTTCTTTGGTTTTTAGCAACGTTTACTATAATTATTTTTGCTTTTTATTTTATAAAGGAGATTCAACAATTATCAAAAAATGTTGCAAATTATTTAAAGTTCGTTATCTTCTTAACTCTTCTACTTTTAATAGTTAAATTATTTTTTGATATTCTTCCGGGAACAATCACAATAAATAAATTTGTTTTTGATTTCATAAGAATATTGAATACACTTGCTATCTTATTATTTTTAATTTCATTTAATGAAATATTAATTAATGATATTCCGATTAAAAAGGCGGCCCAATTAGCGATTTGGGGATATATTTTAAGCTTTTTACTTGGTCTAATCTCTATTAGTTTTTATACTGTATTTTTTATAACTGACAAAGAGATTACTTCTTCTGCTTTTATTTCTTTAATTGCTGCTTTAGTCTTTATATTTAGTGTTATTGCTGCTGTGAACTTTTTATTAAAACTGAGAAGCATAAAAGATCTTTCAACTGTAATAATTTAAATTTTAAATCCATAGGTTTTTATGTTCAATAATGAATTAATTGAGATATCTGCATATATTTTAATCATAATTTTTTCAGCGCTTTTATTTTTTCAATTAACTTTGGCTTTTGGTGCACCGTTTGGCAAACTAGCATGGGGAGGGAAGTATAAAGTGCTTCCGCCAATTTTTCGATTCGGAAGTTTTATTTCAGCATTAATTTTTGTATTTGGGATTATTATCGTTTCGGAAAAAGCTTCACTTTATTCATTCTTTTATTATCCAATTTTGGCTGATATTCTTATTTGGTTTCTTGTTGTATTATTTGGTTTTAGTACATTAGGAAATATGCTATCCAAAAGTAAATCTGAAAAATTATTTATGACCCCAATTGCATTATTATCTTTTTGTCTTTGTTTGATTTTAGCCATTGGCACTTAATTACATTCACATTAATTATTGATTATAATTACTTAATAAAGTATTTTATAAAATAATATAATAAACTCTTCTCAACATCTATAAATTTTCGAATGAGGTGTTTCATAACTATATATTGTTTATAACATTATAGAACCTTCCTCGGTATAAATATTAATTTAATTGGGAGGATAAAATGATAAAGTCCGCTTCAGTTTTAGTACTTATCTCTTTATTGATTTCTGCATTTACTTTAAAAGGGAATGACAGTAAAGTTCCGGAAGGCTGGGTCAAAGCCGGCAGCAATCCGAATGGATATGAAATGGGAGTCGATAATTCTGTTTATCAAAATGGAAAAACAAGTGCTTATATAAAATCAATTGAAAAGAATGAAAATAAATTCGGAACTCTTATGCAGACAATTAAAGCAGAAAATTATTTAGGCAAAAGAATTCAACTTTCCGGTTATGTAAAATCTAAAAAAGCTGATTGGAGCAGTATGTGGATGAGAATTGACGGCAACAAAAAACAGCTTGAATTCGATAATATGAAAGATAGACCGATTAAAGGGACAACAGATTGGACACAGTATAAAATTGTTTTGGATGTTCCCAGCGAAAGTGAATTTATTAATTATGGAGTACTGCTCAGCGGTCAGGGAGAAGTTTGGTTTGATAATTTACAATTGAAAGTAGTTGATAAAAGTGTTCCTGTTACAAATCAAAACAAAGAAAATAATGTTCCTACAGAACCTGTTAATTTAAATTTTGAAAAGTAGAAGTTATCAGGTAAAGTAAGATTGATAAAAAATTATTTTTTTGCGGAAAGCATAATTGTATGTCAAAAGTTAGTGTTAGATATATTGTAAATGATGTTGAAGAATCAATTAAGTTTTATATAAAATATTTAAATTTTAAATTAGAAATGAAACCAGCTTCTTCCTTTGCAATTATCAGCAAAGGAAGTTTAAACTTATTACTGAGTTCACCAAGTGAAGAGGGAGGCGGAGGGAAGATTATTCCGGGAAAAAGCAAACCTGAACCCGGCGGCTGGAACAGAATCCATTTGGAAGTTGATAATCTTAAAGATGAAGTTGAAAAATTAAAAAATGCCGGAGCTTCTTTTAGAAATGAAATTGTTGAAGGCGTTGCAGGCAGACAAATTATTTTAGAGGATCCTTCGGGGAATCCTATTGAACTATTTGAGTATTTTGAAAAGTAATTTTTACTAATATTAAATTAAAAAGCATGTTTAATAAGAACATAGATTTGATTATGGTATAAACCTCGGGGATATTATTTTATATTTATGAAGAAATTTTATGTTTATATATATGTTAATTTTTTATTCATGCTTCATTTTTTAATACTTTAGATTGTATTTATCCTCAAAATAAATGGGTTCCTCAAAATTTAACTTCATACAGCAATTATACCGATACAACATTTTCAATCATAATTAACAAAAATATTCCTAAAGTTTATATTAGATATCAAGAATACTTTGTACCTGAAAATAAAGATATAATCCAAAGCACCTATTATTATAGAGCAGAATTGAAAAAGAATATAAATGATAAACCTTTTCAGGTTATTGAATCTCAATCAATTTTTTTAGAAGGACCGTTTGGTTTTTTATCTCCTGATTCAAGTGATGATCCGATAACAATTGATATGAACTTTGATGGCTATAATGATTTAAGTTTTACAAAAGGTTCCGGTTATGGTCCGTTTTGGACGAATATTTCTTATGAATTTTATTTATATAATCCTATAAGCAATAAGTTTGAATATAATTATGATTTGTCAGGTTTAATTAATCCTGAACCTTATTCTGATCAAAAGAAAATATACTGCTATACAAAAATGAATTTTATGGGTACGAATAGTCTTAATCAAGAGTACGTGTGGAATGAGAATAAACTTGAAGAAACTGCTTCTTATGAATATAATGTTCTTGAAGATTCACTTCTGCAGAACGGGACATGTTGTCAATGTATTTGCATAAAGCGATTATATTTAAATGGAAATTATGTAAAAACTGATACTACAATTATAGATGTAAAAAATATACCTAAAGAGCATTTTGTAGTTTATTAATGATATTTTAAAATAATAAATAAAAAAGGGAAAGCAATAAAGCTTTCCCTTTTTGTTTTATAAATACAAACGTTACTATTTTGTCAGAACCATTTTCTGTGTAGAATTAAATGTACTGCCGTCAATTCCTTTTGCTTCTAATTTGTAGAAGTAAATGCCACTATTCAAATTTGAAGCATTAAATTTGATTGAATGAACGCCGGCAGGCAGGTTTGAATTCAGAACCTCAACAACTTTTTGTCCTAGCACATTATATATATTTAAGGTTACTTTAGAATCTTTTGCGATACTGAAATTAATGTTTGTACTAGGATTAAAAGGATTTGGATAATTTTGACTTAAAGTAAATTGTAATGGTTTATTCAAATCGATTTCAATAATTTTTGAATATGAATATGAACCGTCAAAATCAATTTGTTTCAATCTGTAAATATATTTACCGGAAATGGTATTGTAATCTGTATAACTATATTGTTGAGATTGAGTAGTTGTTCCATGTCCGTCAACAAATGCTAAATTCTGGAATTGAGTGTTTTCTGTTTTTCTTTCTATTTGAAATCCTTTATTATTTGTTTCGGTAGCGGTATTCCAGTTCAGCATCACGTTTCCATTTATTAAAGATACACTAAATGAAGTTAACTCAACCGGTACAGGTGAATAACAATTGCCGGTAATGTCGGTAAGAGTCGCTTTATCATTATTGCCAACTCCTGCAGTTGTATATCCTGAAACAGCATAAACAACGTTGTCCATATTTCCGCTTGCTTTAAAATTTGATCTTGGAAGTGCTAAACTTGGGGATAGAGTTTCCCATTGATCAGTACAATAATTATATAGATGAGTTGCTCCGGTTAAAGTACCACCATTTATAGCACCTCCTGTAAAGAATACACCTGCTGCAGAAGGATATGTACCGTAAGTTACAGGAAATGAAGCCGCTCTTGTAACTCCGCCTGCAGGATAATCGCCGATTGCTGTCCAAGTTATATCAGTTAAATCCGATGGATTAATCGTACCCTTGTAAAAAGCAGCATTTCCGGTAGTGCCGTTCCATCCGTTTCCTGCAATTATGGTATAATTTAGAATGCCGCCGCTTAACATTCCTAATGAAATTGGAAAGCTTGTACAAGCTGTATATGAATCTGCATTAACATCATAAAGTTGAACAGAACTATATACATTAGCCCCAAACAATCCATCTCCACCGCAAATTACGTAAACAAAGTTATCATTTAATTTTACAACTAATGCGTCTGTTACTGGAGTTAGCATATTAGCTTTAGCAGTCCAGCTGTCAGCAACAGGATCATACATATAAGTTTTGCCTAAACCAGCAGAATTTTCTCCGCCGAAAAGATATATTTTATCACCGATGGTTACTGCGGTTGCAGCGCTCATATTAGAAGGTATGGATGCATATCCTGACGACCATGTATCTGCGGTGATATCATACCTTACAGCTGTTGTATATTGAGTACTTGATCCGCCGCCAAACTGATACAAATAATCATTTCCTCCGATTGAAATAAATGTAACACAGCTTCTGGATACTGCATGTATTGAAGGAGTTAAAGCAGTCCAATTTAATGTTGTTAAAACATTATCTCCATCATAAGTTTGGATTGAATAAGGAGATGCATTGGCATTAAAATCAAGACCGGGAATGCCTGAATCTTGGGCCAAAATTATTCCGCTTAAGAGTAGAAATGAAATGAGAACTGTAGATAGCTTTTTCATAATAAGATTCCCCTTAAAATGACCAATAAATAAAGTTGTTTAAATAGTCGATCTAGAAAATCTTAACCAATTAATTTTAAGTAATTCACCTCCTTTCCTTTTTTTGCATTAATTTATTAAAACAAAAATTAAATTGGAGAATTAACTACCTGAAGGAAACTTGTGGAAAGTAGTTGTCAGATTCAATTAAATGACAAAACTTTAAAATCAATAGCCAATAATTAAATATTATTTTGTTATGATGCAATAATAATTTTCATAAATTTGCACTTGTTTATTTGCTATTGGTTAAATATTGTAAAAATCTAATTATTTTTTATACTCTAATCTTTATTTATTAAATAGAACATTATTTCAATCAAATATTAATTATGAGAATATTGTAATGATAAATCTTCAATTTAATCCATTCCCAAAGCTGGTTACCAATAACTTTGTACTACGTCAGTTACAAAAAAAAGATGAAAATGAAATTTATATAGCAAGGTCCGATGAGGAAATCTTAAAATATATAGATATTCCAAAAGCTGATAATTTAGAAGATGCAAGAAAATTTATTGATAAAATTACTAACATTATCCGAAATAACGAATCGATATATTGGGCAATTTCATATAAAAAAAATGATAAATTGATCGGAACAATTTGTTTGTGGAACATCGATGAATCAAAGTTGAAAGCAGATATAGGTTTCGTGCTTCTCCCTGAATTTCAAGGAAAAAATGTAATGCAGGAAGTTATTCCCGCTGTTTTAAAATATGGATTTGAAAAAATGAATCTGGCTAAAATAGAAGGAGAAGTAGATCCGCGAAATATAAAATCAATAAAATTAATGGAAAGATTTGGATTTCAATTCGAGTATAAATTGAAAAATACAGACATCTATTCTTTAATGAATCAAAATTTGAAAAAAAATTGATTAACTATTGACCATTTCTTTTATACCTTCTTCCGGAGTAATAGGAGTAAAATGGAATTCCTTATTAAACTTGCTTGAATTAAAATAGTAATCTCTATCCAACTGATATGACATTTCTTTTATCTCTTTTAAAATCGGGATAAATAATCCCATAATACCTAAAGACCACACAGGCATAGCCTGAATTTTTTTATTTTTCTTAATTGTTTTCATCACTAGTTCAATCCATTGTCTTGAAGTTAGTTTGCCTTCAAATGTCGGCATATGCCATGTTTGATTATATGCGTCTGCTGTATTACCAAGTAATGCAACTGCTTTTCCTATATCTCTGGTATTTGTAAATGAATGTACAACATCAAGTTTGCCTATCCACTGCGGACTTTTATCTTTTCTTAAATTATTTAGAACTGATTGTGTTAATAAACTACCAATTACATTTGGGCCGTAAAAATCTGCACTTCTTGCAATCATTGCATTTACTTCTTTTTTCTCTGCTGCATTAAGCAGTTGACCGGCAATTTCTGCTCTTATTTTTCCTTTTTTACTGCTTGGATTTATTGGAGTTTTTTCAGTCATATTCTGCAGATGATCTCGATCGTACATATAGATATTATCAACAAAAACTATTTTAGCATTATGTTTTTTGCATGATTGAATAAGATTATTGATAAACCTCGGCCAATTTTCTTCCCACACTGAGGCTTTATATTTAAAAGCAATAGTAACATAAACAATTTCGGATCCTTCTACTGCTTTATCTAAAGATTCTGTATTTAATAAATCGGCAGGGAATAACTGATCCGTTTCGTTTACTTTTTTAGGATGCCTGTTCACAAGTCTTATCTCTTTTGTATAATTCACTAATTCTGTTGCCAATTCTTTTCCAACAGAACCGCCTGCACCTAATATAGTTTGCATTTAATTTCTCCTGTTAAAATATCAATTTTAAAAATATCCTTAAATAAATCATAATTTCAAATAGGATTATGAATTTTATCAATAGTATATAAAATAAAAGGAATAATTTTATATTTTAATATAATGATATTTATAAACAATAATAGGAATGTTCAATAAATTGAAAATATTATTAACAGGCGCCACGGGATATATCGGAAAAAGGCTTTTACCGGTTTTGATAAAAGAAGGACATCAAGTAATATGTTCAATTAGAGATAAAAACAGAATACCTACTGAAGGTATATTTGTTCATCCGAATGTAAGCTTATTCGAAGCCGATTATTTGAACGAAGTAAAATATAATGAAAATTTAGATGGGATTGATGCGGTATATTATTTAATTCATTCAATGAGTTCGGGTATAGATGATTTTGAAACGCTTGAAAAAAAATCGGCTGAAAATTTTGTCGGATTGATAAATCAAACTTCAGCAAAACAGATTATATATCTCAGCGGTATTACAAATGAGAATAAACTCTCCCGGCATTTAGCCTCCAGAAAGAATGTTGAAAATATTCTAAAGACTGCAAATACCTCTTTGACAATTTTAAAAGCCGGAATAATTGTCGGCAGCGGAAGTGCATCTTTCGAAATTATTCGTGATCTGGTAGAAAAACTTCCCATTATGATAACACCTAAATGGTTAAAAACAAAGCATCAGCCTATTGCTATAAGAAATGTAATTGAATGTTTAACAGGCTCATTGTTGAATAGTAAAACATTTGAAAAATCTTTCGATATAGCCGGGCCGGATATTTTAAATTATAGAGAGATGCTTTTGCAATTTGCTGAAGTCAGGAAACTCAAGAGAATAATTATTACTGTTCCTGTAATGACTCCGCGTCTATCTTCTTACTGGCTCTATTTTGTAACTTCAACTTCTTATAAATTAGCAGTTAATTTGGTTAACAGCATGAAAATTGAAATAATTGCCGGTAATGATGATTTAATTAAATTACTGAACATTAATCCAATAAGTTATAAAGAAGCAGTAAATCTTGCTTTTCAAAATATTGAACAGAATATGGTCATTTCCAGCTGGAAAGATTCATTGATATCAAGTTCGTTAGAAAATTCTCTCCAGAATCATGTGGAAGTTCCGACAAACGGTTGTTTTATCGACAAAAGAATTAAAAGTATTAATGGAAATAAAGTAACTCAAACAATTGAAAATATCTGGTCAATTGGCGGAGAAAGAGGGTGGTATTATGCTGACTGGTTATGGCATTTTAGAGGATTTATTGATAAGATATTTGGCGGCGTCGGTCTAAGAAGAGGAAGAACAAATCAACATGATATTTATCCCGGTGAAACTTTAGATTTTTGGAGAGTTCTTGTTGCCGATAAAAAAAACATGAGAATGCTGCTATATGCGGAAATGAAATTACCGGGAGAAGCATGGCTTGAATTTAAAATAATCAATAAAGATAAAAATCCATATTTAGAACAAACCGCTACTTTCCGGCCTAAAGGTATATTGGGAAGACTGTATTGGTATTCAGTTTTGTTATTTCATACTTTTATTTTCGATGGAATGTCTTCAAATATTGTTAACTATAACACTTAAAAATTAAAATAATATATAAATTAATTTGAAAAATTATCCTGATAAAATGTAAAATCAAATAGGTTGGTAAATTGAAACAAATTAGCACTCCTGAAGAAATTAGAGAAACTACATCTGCATTTCAGCAAAGCCGTATTTTACTAACTGCTGTGGAACTAGGTTTATTTACGGCTATTGATAAACATATGCTGAATGCTGAAGAAGTATCTCAAATATTAAAGACTGATAAAAGAGCAACTGATAGATTGATGAATGCTTTATTTAATTTTGGATTATTGCGCAAAGTAAAAGGTAAATTCTATAATGCTGATTTAGCTTCTAAATATTTAGTAGAAGGTAAACCTGACTTTATGGGAAATCTTTATCATTCAAATCATTTATGGAATACATGGACTTTTTTAACTGAATCGGTTAAAAAGGGAAGCAGTTATAAAGGAGAACAAAATAAAAAGGAAAATGATAACTGGGTTGAAGCTTTTATTGCAGCTATGCATTACAGAGGAATGAAACAAGCTGAATTAGTTACCATGATGATCGATACTTCAAATATAAAAAGAATGCTGGATATTGGCGGAGGTTCGGGTGCTTTTTCAATGGGATTTATAAAGAAAAATTCTTTAATTATATCAACTGTATTGGATTTGCCGCATGTTATACCATTAACTAAAAAATATGTTGATAAGGAAGGCTACAAAGATAATTTTGATTATATAGAAGGTAATTATTTAAAGATTGATTTCGGAAGCGGTTATGATCTTATTCTGCTTTCTGCAATTGTTCACATAAATAGTTTTGAACAAAATAAAAGATTAATTAAAAAGTGTTGCGATGCTTTAACAAAAAAAGGAATGATAATAATAAATGATTTTGTAATGAATGATGAAAGAACAGAACCTGGATACGGTACGATATTTTCATTAAATATGCTGGTTGGAACTGAATACGGTGACACATATACAGAGAATGAAATGAGAGAATGGTTTAACAGTGCAGGAATAGATAAAATAGAAAAAAAGAAAACCAGTTTTGGCTCTGATTTAATGATCGGTTATAAAATATAGTATTTGATTAAGTTTTAATTCTAAATCAAGTTTATTTAAATATATCATTTACAAACTATTCTCCAATATGAATTACGGAGGAAGCTGAATTTGTACATAACTTATTCTACATTTTTAATTGATTAAACATTCATGTTATAAATTAATTATTTGTTTATCGACCAGTTCATTCAAATCAAAAATATTCCATTTATCATTTTTATAAATAATTACATCATTAATCCCATTCATATATAAATAGAATAAAATATTTTTATTACAAAAAAGTGAAAAAATGAAAAAAACATTTATTCTTTGTGTTTTAATTTTTAATTATCAATTAATTTTTACTCAACAACTCGTAAAAGTTAAAGAAGGAATAGAAGTAAACGATAAAGGCGGTTCAAGATCTGTTAATTGGATTGATTATGACGTTGACGGTGATCTAGATCTTTTTGTTTCTAATGGTCCAAAAGGAGGTCAAAATAATTTTTTCTATGAAAATAACGGTGACGGAACATTTAGAAAAATAACCGGAATTGAAATTACAATGGATAAAGGTCCTTCTGATGGAAGTACCTGGGGGGATTATGATAACGACGGATATCCTGATTTATTTGTAGTAAATTGGTACGGACAGAATAATCTTTTATACCATAATAACGGTGATAAAACATTCCGATTAGTTTCTGAGTCAGTAATTTCTAATGATCACGGATCATCTGAAACCGGCAGCTGGGGAGATTTTAATAATGATGGTTTTCTCGATTTGTATGTCTGTAACAGCGGATCTGAAAATCTTAAAAATTTTTTATATAAAAATAATGGAGACGGAACTTTTGAAAAAATAAATTTTGGGCAGCAAGTAAATGATGAATATATCTCCAGGAATGTTGATTGGATAGATATAAATAATGACGGCTTTCAGGATTTATTTATAACAAATGAAGATGATCAGAATGAAAACCTTTATATTAATAAAAAAGACGGAACATTTAAGAGTATAAATGATTATGCGTTCTTAAAAAACCTCGGCAAAACTACAAGCAGCAGTTGGGGGGACATAGATAATGACGGCGATTTCGATCTTTTCCTGGCTAATTATGGAAACCAGCATAACAGTTTATTCTTAAATAATGGGAATGGTTCTTTTACTAATGTTGTAAATAGTATTATTGCAAAGGATATTTCCAATTCATTTAGCAGTTCATTCGGGGATATTGATAACGATGGTGATCTGGATTTAGTTGTAACAAATGCTTATACAAGGCCAAATAAAACTTTAAACTTTCTATATATAAATAAAGGAAACGGAACATTTATTAAAGATACAATTACTTTTGCAAATGATTCAGGCTGGACTTACGGATGCGCGTTCGGTGATTATAATAATGACGGATTTTTAGATCTTTTCATTGCCCGTAATTTTGATGAAAAAGAGAATAATGTTTTATATAAAAATGTTGGTAATTCAAATAATTGGGTTGAACTCGACCTGGTTGGCACAAAATCAAATAAATCTGCTATTGGAGCTATTGTAAAAATAAAAACAAAGATATTCGGTAAAGAAATTGAGCAAATTAGAAGAGTCACAGGGCAAACAGGTTATTGCGGCCAAAATTTGAGGCTCCACTTTGGATTGGGAAATTCAGATACAATTGAATTATTAAAAATATTTTGGCCCTCAGGTGGTATACAGGAGATCAAAAATCTTAATGTAAATAAACTTATCAAAATAAAAGAGAAAAATTAAAGTTTCTTTTATTTATAGTTAAATATTTGAAAATGTTTATTCAGAATAATTATTTAATTATTATAACGCTATAAGTCCGCTGCATAAAATTAGAATTAAAATTAAATAAATAAGTTGTTAACAATTTTTTAACTATTCTAATTTATTTATTATAAAACTACATTTTATGATTAAAAATATCACAATTATTTGCTTTTAGTTATATCAAAAAAAATCCTTATACAAATAGTTTTTTCGATGAAATCAATTAGAAAAATTATGATATTTTTTTCGCTTATGAATTTAGATATGATTATTTTTCGTATAAATATTTCACAATAAGCAGGAATATCTTATGAAAAACAAAAATATACTTTTACCATTTCTTATATTGATAATCTTTTTTTCATTAAATTCTGAAAAGGTATTCGGACAAATAACTTTACAGGCCGGAGCCGGTTTAGGTTATATGGTTCCTTCCGGTGATTACGGCGGTTCGGCGGAGGATTTTTATAACGGAACAAAATACGGAATGGGATCTGCTTTAAGTTATAATATTAAAGCTAAAGTAGGATTAGCAGGTTTCTTTTTATTTTCCGGCCAGGTTGATTATGCTTCCCTAAGCAGTGAAGGCGATGTTCCAAACGGACAAGGAAATTTCAAAGTTAATAATAACATTGTATCTATTAAAGTTGGTCCACAATTTAACATAAATATTCCGTTATCCCCCATCTCCCCTTATTTGGATGCAAATATTGCTGTTAATTTCTTCAGCGGAGATATTGAATTTAATGGTGTTTCCGGAGTTCCTAATGCAAAATTTAATATGGAACCTGCTGCAAGGTTAGGAGCCGGAGTAGGTGGTGGAGTATTATTCAGTCTCGGACCGCTTTTACATCTTGATCTAGGAATTCATTACAATTTTATGAATTTAACTGGAAAAGAATATAAAGATGTAAATCCTTTAACGAATGATAGGGTAGATTCTTATCTGGCCTTAAATGATGATAAAGATCCGAACTACAGCGAAAATTCATCAGTAAATATTATTGGAAATTCCAGATCAATAAATGCTTTAGAAATTAATTTAACTGTTCTTGTTGGTCTTTAAAATATTTAGAATTTAATTACTTTTATTTTATAAACCCGTTACATTATTGACGGGTTTTTTATTTTCAAATAATTTGTTTGTAATAAAAAAAATCATATTTAAAATATGATTTCATTATAATTGCAAAAATTGTTGCAATATGACAATATTTATTATAATTTAAAATTCATCTCAAATTCTGTAGTAAAAATTTTTAAATAACGATAAAAAAATCAAAATTGGATTTTGATTCGAGGTTGTGGAGTCATAAATGCCTATTAAAATCGGCGATTATACATTTGAAGGTCCGTTTGAATCAACGACTTTAATTAATGATGAACCCGGTATTTTTATAGTATTAGATAACCTAAATAATCAATTTTATCCTGTTGACTGTGGAGAAGCTGAACAAATAAAATCTACCGTAAAAAAACATGATAGGTTAACTTGCTGGAGAAGTAATATAAACGGTGATCTGCAAATTGCTGTTTTATATATGCCTAAATCTGAAAAAAAAGATCGTGTTAATATTGAAGAAGAACTCAGAGCTATGTTGAATTTTCCCTGCGGATATAGACAGTATTAATCATTCGCAAATCTTTATTCCTAAAAAACACTTCATTATAATTTAAATCTTAATTGTAAAAAGAAATAATTTGATTTTATTAAAATAATATCTATATTTCGTTAATTAACGAAATATAAAAAGGTAAAATGGAAAACGATAAAACAAAATTATTTAAAGCATTATCTGATATTAACAGACTTAGGATCTTAAAAGCCTTACAAACTAAAAACTTATGTGTTTGTGAAATACGTGAATTATTAGGTCTTGCAAATTCTACAGTTTCTCAGCACTTAAAAATACTTAAAGAATCTGGCTTTATTTTAGAAGAAAAGGACGGTAAATGGGTTAATTATATGATAAATCAAAGAGCTAATGATCAGAGAATCAGTTCTATCTTAAGTTCTTTGGATTTTTGGATTGGAGATGAAAAGTTAATTATTGAAGATAAAAAGAAAATTTCCGGACTTGATAGAAATATCATCTGCGGTAACTTAATTAAATATACTATTTCGATATATCACGAATTAAGGGGATATAAAATGAATACTATAAAAGTTTATGGAACAGGATGCAAAAGATGCATTACGTTAACGCAAATGGCAAAAGATGCAGTTGATGAATTAAAAATAGAATTTTCTGTGGAAAAAGTTGAAGACATTCAATCCATAGTTGAACGAGGAATTTTAAGAACACCGGGATTAGAAATAAACGGGAAAATTGTTTCTATGGGTGAGATTCCTGATAAAGTAAAAATACAGCAGTGGATAAAAGAAATTGAAGAGGTTGCTTAAAGTGCAGCTGGAAAAAACTGTTGGTAAAGAAAAAAGATTAGTTTTTAACACCAAATCATTTGTCCTTTTTTTGCTACCGGTTTGGGTAATCTTGTATATAAATCTTGAATCTTTAGCAAATCTTGTAACATATTCTATTCTTGATTTAGAAAGAAATGCTCGAATCTCTAGCGCTGTTCAATTTTTCATTTTTGAAGTGCCAAAAGTATTAATGCTTCTTGTTCTTATAGTTTTCTTAATAGGAATTGTCAGAACATATTTTTCTCCGGAAAGAACAAGAAAAATACTCGGCGGAAAGTCATTATTTGCAGGCAATTTTTTTGCGAGCGGATTAGGTATTGTAACTCCATTCTGCAGCTGTTCGGCAATTCCGCTTTTCATTGGATTTGTTCAGGCAGGAGTTCCGCTGGGAGTTACTTTTTCATTTTTGATTGCCGCTCCCATGATAAATGAAATTGCAGTTGTCCTTTTATTTGGTTTGTTCGGATGGCAGACAGCAGCTATTTATATTTTTACCGGGCTGCTTATCGCAATTGTATCCGGAATTGTAATTGGACTGCTTAAACTTGATAATTTTGTTGAAGATTGGGTTTACAAATTGCAGCAGCAGACAGTTGATTCTCCCGAAATTAAATTAAGATTTAAAGACCGTATTGATTACGGAATTCAAGCCGTTAAAGAAATAGTCGGTAAAGTTTGGGTTTATATAATATTAGGAATTGCTGTTGGTGCAGGAATTCATGGTTTTGTTCCGGAAAATTTTATGGCAGGTTTGATGGGAAAAAGTGCATGGTGGTCTGTGCCGGTATCAGTATTAATTGGTGTCCCTATGTACTCAAATGCAGCAGGAATAATACCGATTGTTCAAGCTTTATTGGAAAAAGGCGCATCTCTTGGTACCGTGTTAGCTTTTATGATGAGTGTAATCGGATTGTCTTTGCCTGAAACAATTATATTAAGAAAAGTTTTAAAACTGCCGCTTATTATTTCATTTGTTAGTATTGTAGCATTAGGAATCATCATTGTCGGATTTATCTTTAACATAATTTTTTAATAAAAAATTTAAAGGTTAAAATGGATAAAATAAAAGTCTTATTCGTTTGTGTTCATAACAGCGCCCGCAGTCAAATGGCCGAAGCATTTTTAAATAATTTAAGTAGCGGGAAATTCGAAGCCGAAAGTGCAGGCTTAGAACCGGGAACTTTAAATCCTGTTGTTGTAGAAGTTAATGAAGGAAATAGGAATTGATATTTCCGGAAATAAGACTAAATCAGTATTTGATTTTTATAAGCAGGGTAAAAGATATGAATATGTTGTAACGGTTTGCGATGAAGCAGCAGCAGAAAGATGCCCAATTTTTCCTACTGCTAAAAAAACAATCCATTGGAGTTTCAAAGACCCTTCATCTTTAAAAGGTGAAAAGGATGAAATTGTTAAGCAAGTAAGAATAATCCGTGATGAAATAAAAAATAAAGTAGAAAACTGGATTAATGAATTTCAATTAAGTTCATTATAAATGGAAACAGAATTAAAAAAATTGTCTTTTCTAGATCGATATCTAACTATTTGGATTTTTCTTGCGATGTTCGCAGGAGTTTTTTCCGGATACCTTTTCCCGGATATTGTTAAATTTTGGAATCACTTTCAATCCGGAACTACTAATATCCCGATTGCTGTTGGATTAATATTGATGATGTACCCGCCACTTGCCAAAGTTAAATATGAAGAACTCCCTGATGTTTTTAAGAATATAAAAATTCTTTCGCTTTCTTTAATTCAGAACTGGATTATTGGCCCGGTATTGATGTTTGTTTTAGCAATAATTTTTCTGCAGAATTATCCTGAATACATGGCTGGATTAATTATGATTGGATTAGCCAGATGTATTGCAATGGTAATTGTCTGGAATGAACTTGCTAAAGGAGATACCGAATATGCAGCAGGATTAGTTGCTTTTAATTCAATCTTTCAGATTTTGTTTTTTTCGGTTTATGCTTACGTGTTTTTAACTGTTTTACCTAATGTATTGGGAATGAAAACATTTTCGGTTGATATTACGATAGGAGAAATTGCCGAGAGTGTTTTGATATACCTCGGCATTCCTTTTTTTGCCGGAATGATAACAAGATTTGTTTTTCTGAAGATAAAAAATCGTGAATGGTATGAGAAAAAATTCATTCCTAAAATTAGTCCGATTACATTAATAGCATTATTATTTACAATTTTTGTAATGTTCTCGTTAAAAGGGGAATATATAGTTAAAATACCTTTAGATGTTTTAAGAATTGCAATACCATTAGTATTTTATTTTGTAATAATGTTTTTCATATCATTTTATATGGGAAAAAGAATAGGAGCAGATTACTCAAAAACCGCAACAATTTCTTTTACTGCTGCCAGTAATAATTTTGAGCTAGCAATAGCAGTTGCAATTGCAGTGTTTGGTATAAATTCCGGTGAAGCTTTTGCTGCAGTTATCGGCCCTTTGGTTGAAGTTCCGGTTTTAATTTCTTTAGTTAATGTTTCACTGAGGTTTCAAAATAAATTTTTTGCAAAGCCTCAAATAAGTAAAGTACAAAAATAAAGCTTATTTAACAGTTTAAATTCCAAAAAATAGATTTCAGGGGAAAGTATGATTTCAAATATTAGGAATATCATATTAGTAATAATTTTTAGTACTACATATATTTCTGCACAATTACCGCAATTAATACAAAAAGAAGCATCTGCATTTTTCTTATCACTTTCAAATAACGAAAAATCATATCCCGATAGATTTGAAGATTTGTATAAAACTTTGAATTCAGAAATTTCAAAAGATAGTTTAGAAAATATTTACTTGACATCAGCAGAATTATATTCCGAATTAAAAAATAATTTATATGAAATTAAAAATACTGCGGATAATATTTCTTCCGATTCTGCTTTAGTTTTATTTAACAACTGGTATTTGAAATTTGAGAATACGTTTTACAAATATTTTAAAGAACAGTTTTATTTTATCAAAAAACCTAAAATAATTTTCTTCAGTGCTTCTGTCTCATGTGCGTGTACAATGGAAATGTGCAGAAACCAGCTTAAAGATATTCTTGAGTTTGTTAAAAATAGTAATGATAATTATTTCTATTGGGTTGTTGATTCGTATGAAAATAATGAACTGCAGATTAAATATGACACTTATTTTACACCATCTGTAATTCTATTTAATTCGAAAAATGAAATTAAATATAAAATTGAATATGATGAAAATATGATATCAAAACTGAAAAAGTTTACAACGGGAAAAGGAAATTTATAAACTAAATAATTGTAAAGGGAAAAATGGAAATAAAAATTTTAGGAACTGGGTGCAAAAAGTGCAATTTACTTGAATCAAAAGTTCGAGAACTTGTAGAAAAAAATAATATAGATGCTGTTGTTGAAAAAGTAACTGATATTCAAAAAATGATAAGCTACGGAATTTTGTCAACACCAGGCTTGGTTATAAATGAAAAATTAATGAGTTCCGGAATTATTCCCAAAGAAGATCAATTATTAAACTGGCTTAAGGAGGAAAAATGATAAAATATTTTGTTGTATTTATATTAATATTTTTATCAGTTCAGGGATTTGCACAAAACCATAAACCAAAAGTTACATTCATTGAACTTGGCTCTGTAAACTGTATTCCATGCATACAGATGCAGTCTGTAATGAAAACAATTGAGAAAAAATACGGAGATCAGGTTAAAATTATTTTCTATGACGTGTGGAAAAAAGATCAAAAACAATATGCAAAAAAATATTCAATAAGGTTGATACCGACTCAAGTATTTTTAGATGAGAACGGAAAAGAATTTCACAGACATGAAGGTTTTTATCCTGAAAAAGAAATTGAAAAGATACTTAAATCAAAAGGAGTTTTAAGCAATCCTTCAAAAGGCTGATTATGTTTGAGAATCTATTTAATATTCTTTATGAGGCAATGAATGGTGCAGTTTGGCTTGCAGTTATTGCCTCGTTCGGCTGGGGAATTCTAAGTATACTGCTTTCTCCTTGTCATTTATCCAGTATACCTCTGGTTATTGGCTTTATAAGTATGCAGGGCAAGGTTTCAATTTTTAGAACATTTACAATTTCATTAATCTTTTCTATTGGTATCCTTATTACAATTGCATTTATCGGGATTGCAACTGTTCTGCTTGGAAGACTTATGGGGGATGTTGGCGTATTTGGTAATTATTTTGTCGCTTTAATATTTTTTGTCGTAGGATTTTACTTAATCGGATTTTTAAAATTCGATTGGTCATCAGGCAGTCTTCATAAAACAAAATTTAAAGGATTATTTGCTGCATTAATGCTTGGATTAATTTTCGGTGTTGCTTTAGGACCTTGTACATTCGCTTTCATTGCCCCGGTTCTTGGCATTGTATTTCAAACCGCACAAACTGATTATTTGTTGGCGGTTATTTTTTTACTGGCATTCGGTATTGGTCATTGTTCTATTATTGTTGGTGCAGGAACATTAACCGGAAAAGTACAAAAATATTTGAACTGGAGTGAAAATCTAAAACAATAGTGTGGATAAGAAGAATCAGCGGAATATTGGTGATATTAGGCGGAGTATATATGATTTATAGATCAGTTTAATTTTTAAGAAAAATCAAATATAGTATTTTTAATGAAATTATTATTGATTTATAATTGTAGTCTATCTTTCCAGCCAAAATTATAAAAGCACAAACAGCAAACAATGTTTCATCAGGAAGAGAAGCGCCTAACTTTAAATTGAAAAATATTTATAATACAACAATTGATTCAAAAAGTTTTATAGGAAAAGTACCTGTACTTTTGTGTTTTTGGTCGACATGCTGCAGAACTTCAGCAGCTCAAGTTGAAGCATATTCTAAAATTTACAATGAATACAAAGATTCGGGATTTACAATGATAGCTATTGCAACAGATGATGAAAAAACAGTTGCAAAAGTAAAACCTTATTGTATGTCAAAACATTTTAATTTTGAAGTCCTATATGATACAGATAGGGAAACAGCTCGTACTTTACTATGTTTATGATATTCCATACTGCGTACTAATTAATAAAGATGGGAAAATTATATATTCCCATCTCGGATATAAAAAAGGTGATGAAATTGAAATGAAAAAAGAATTATTAATAAATTCTAAAAAACTGATACATAAAATAAACATTATAAAATTAATTCATTCAATTTTATTTCCCGGATATATTCCTTCCGTTTTGATGCAGAACTAATTGATAAACATTTCCATCTTTATTCTTTATTAAATGTTATTTGTGCATCTACAACTTTTAAATAATATTCATATTCACTTGTTGGAAAAATTTCAAATTTAGCTTGGCCCGTTGCCTGTTCATATATTTTGCCATTAGAAGTAGAAATAGTTATGTTAAATCCCGGCTGCAATTCATATTTACCGGCTAAAGTTTTATAAATTGCCGGATCAACTTTAATTCTTTATTTTCTGACGGCTTTTCAACTTTGACTCCTAAATTTTCAAGCATATCATATCCATTTGTATTATTAGGATTTATTTCAATAGATTTTTTGTAATTATCTATTGCAAGCTGTTTATCACCATTTTTCATATAAGCTTCTCCCATGCTGTCATAAACATTATATGAATCCGGATGAGCCTTTAATATTTAATTTAAATATTTCAATTGCTTCTTTAATTTTATTTGAATTTAGAAAATAATATCCAAGTGTATTCAATTTGACCTTCACTAAAAGCATTAGAATTTTCTTTTGATATTTTTATTATAGTAATCCAGCCCGGCATCAATACCTTTTTTATCGATTATTTCTGCCATTTCATTAACTGCAGGTTTTTCTATTTTATTAACCGGTTCATCATATAAAACATTTAAGATATTTCGATAAATTCCGTTTAACGGAGTATTACTTACATTAGATAGCAAAACAATTAATTGTTTCTTTTCAGGAATTCGAGCTATAAAAGCACTGAATCCGAATATGCTCCCACCGTGCATTTCGCAGAAAACACTGTCATTATCATTTATCTTCTGATAACCAACATCCCAGCCGTAACCGTATTTATTATTGAAATCCTTAACATAACCTGTAAACATTAATTTCTTACTTTTATCTGAAAGAATTTTATTACCGTACAATGCTTGATCCCATTTATATAAATCATTAACTGTGGAATAAAGTGCACCGGCAGAATAGGGAATTGACATATTAAGATAATGTGCATTACTGTATCTATTTATCATCTTGTTGTAGCCGCTTGCTCTGTCTTTAATGATTTCATCTAAATGTGTGTAGCCGGAATTAAACATTTCTGCGGGTTTAAATATTTTATCATTCAAAACTTCTTCATAACTCTTACCGGTTATTTGTTCAATAACAGCACCTAATACAATGTATCCCGAGTTGCTGTATTTAAAATGACTTCCGGGTGTAAATTCCAAAGGCAAACTTGAAAATGATTCAATTAATTGCTGAGGTGATAAATTTTCATAAACCTGTTTATTTATAAAATTTGGTAAATCGGTATAATTTGGAATCCCCGAAGTATGAGTAAGAAGTTGATGAATAGTTATTTTATTTCCATTCTCTTTCGGGTAATAGGGAAGAACATCAGAAATCTTTTCTGTTAATTTTAACTTTCCTTCTTCTACAAGCTGCAGAATTAATGCTGCCGTAAACTGTTTGGTAACCGATCCAAGTTCAAATTTTACTTCGGGTGAGTTAGGAATATTCCATTCCATGTTTGCATATCCAAAACCGTTTTTATAAACAATATTTCCGTTATCTGCGACCAGTACTGATCCATTAAATAATCCAAAATCAGAATATTTTTTCATTACTTGATCAATCTCATTAGATTTGTCTTGGGCAAATGATAAAGTAGAATTAATTGAAAGAAAAATACAAATTACAGCGGATAGAATAATTTTGAATTTCATAATAGAATCCTTATGAAAAAATTATTTGAATGTTGTTTTATTAATATAAAGAAAAGAAAATAAATTGTAGTTAATCGATAAAAGATTTATGATATAAAATTAATGCCTTAAGAAAATAATTATAAAACTCAGTCTTTAACTTTTAAATGATAAAAAACCTTTTTCATTAAATCAGATTCAGTAAAAGGTTTGCTTAGATAATCATTACAGCCTGCTTCCAAGGAAAGTTCTTTATCATGCGAAAAAGCATGAGCAGTGACGGCAATTATTGGGATATCTTTGTAATTATTCATTTGTCTGATTCTTTTTGTTAGTTCTAATCCATTTAGATCTCCTTTTATGGAGATATCCATTAAGATCAATTCAATATCTTTTGAGTTAAGAATTTCAATTGCTTCTTCTGATGATTTTGCAAAATATGTTTTAAATCTTTTGCTTAAAAGTTTATCAAGTAGAGATATGGTAATATTGTCATCTTCAACCGAAAGAATAATATTGCCGTATTCATCATTTGATGATTGACTAAATGTTATATTTTCGTTTGACGGGATTGCATTGTTAGTTTTATCTTGTCCTTCAAACTGAAATGAATTATTATTAAAAGTAATTGTAAATAAAGACCCGACAGATTTTTTACTTTTTACAGTTATTTCGGCATTATTTAATTCCAAAAACTTTTTTACAATCGCTAATCCAAGTCCGACACCTTCATAACTCCGGCTGTAACCTATTTCTTCCTGACTGTATGGATCAAAAACTTGTTCAATGTAATAATCAGATATTCCTATTCCGGTATCTTGAATATCAATTTTTAAGTTTTCATTTTCTATATAAAGTACAACTTTGATATAACCTTCATCCGTGAATTTTACTGCGTTATCCACAAGGTTAGAAATTGCATGAGTTAAACTGTAATTATCACCTTTGACGTAAACTGAACCAGCGTTATTTATGAAATATATATTTACACTTTTAGTTGCTAATGTAACCTTATACTGAGCGATGATGTTTCCTATTAAACTGACAAAATCTAAATTTTCAAAAGAAACCGGAAAATCTCCGGATTGTATTCTTGAAAAGTTAAGAATCAAATCAGCAGTTCTAATTATTCTTCTGCTGGATATATTAATTATTTTGAAAAAATATTTTTCTTCATCGGATAAATGTTCTTTTAAATTTGATTCCAGCAAACCTGCCATTCCAAGTATCCCATTTAAAGGGGTTCTAATTTCATGTGAAATATTTGCGATAAAAGAATCTTTTAACTTATTGGATCTTTCGGCTATTTCTTTTGCTTTAATAGTTTCCGCAATTGCAACTTTTCTATGAGTAATATTAACATGAGAAACCACAACTTTTTTTGAACCGTTTTGGATTGTTAAAGAAAGCGGCGAAACATGGGCAATAAACCAGAACTTTTCATCCGGTGAATGACATTCATATTCAAGACTAAATGAATTTTGTTGGCCGGAAATTACCGACTTCAAACCTTCGGCAAATTTTAATGCAGTTTCTCTTTCTTCACCAGCAGCATTAAAGCAAACATCAATGTAATTTGTGCCGACATCAACTTTAGCTAAAACAGCATTATTGTTTTCCGCAAAATCAAGCCATGATTTATTTACGCTAATTATTTTACCGCTTTCATCAAGTACACAAATATTCGAATCAAGAGAATCTAAAGTAGATTGAGTGAGTTCCTGCAGTTCTATTAAATCTTTTTCAACATTTTTACGCGCATCTTCTTTTTCTAAAAACTCAAGTGCAAATGAAATATCAGAAGCCATTTCGTCTATTAGTCTTACTTCTTCTTTATCGAAAAAGAATTTTTCCGGTGCATAAAAATTGAACACTCCAACAATTTCTCCAAAAACCTTTAATGGAAAAGAAGCGGTTGAATTGTAACCAATTCTTACAGCATCTTCTTTCCATGGAAACATTAATGGATAATTAGTTACATCATTTGCAATAAAATGTTCACCTGTGATTAATGCTCTTCCAGCAGGACTTTGTGAACGAAGTTCATCATTTAAATCTATATCTATCTTTTCAAAATAATCTCCGGTAAAACCATCAAAAGCAATTACATCAACTTTATTATTTGATTTATTTATTATTCCAATCCAGGCCATAGTAAAATTACCTTCGTCAATTGCAATTTTACATGATTCTTCAAATAATTTTTGTTTTTCACTTACATGTATTATGGTTTTATTAATATTGCTTAGAACAGCATAAACACGATTTAACTTTTTTATTTGTTCCTCATATTTTAATCTTTCTGTTATATCATTTGCAAGAACGAGCCTTGCATCTTTTCCAAAATATTTAATACTATGAGATATTATTTCTACAGAAATTAATTCTCCGTTTTTTAATCTATGTAACCAAACACCCGATCTTTGAATACTATCAGAATTATGCAAAATATTTTGTTTGAGTTTGTCTTTTTCTTCTTTTGGTCTTATATCATAAAGAGTCATGTTTAAAAATTCATCTTTAGAAAAGCCATATTTAACTATTGCTGCTTCATTTACATCAAGAAAACGCAAATCAGATAAATTGTACAGCCACATGGGCATAGGATTATTTTCGAATATCCTTTTATACTTTAGTTCACTTTCCTTTAAAGATCTTTTTGTATTATTTCTATTAGAAATATCCTCAACAATAGACATTATCCCTATAATTTCTTTATTTATTTTATCTATAACAGGCGCCGTAGATAAACTAACTTCAATCTTAGTCCCATCTTTTCTCTTTCGTATAAGTTCTATTGATTGAAAACTTTTACCTTGTAAAATTAAATTTCTTAATTTTTCTGATTCGTTTATTTTATCTTCCGGAACAAAGGGCATAAATGTATTAATAGCTTCTTCTTCACTCCAGCCGAAAATATTTTCAGCTGCTTTATTCCATGTTTTTACAATTCCATTTTTATCTAAATGAATAATTGCCAAAGGAGAAGCTGAAATAATTGCTCTAAGTGTGTTTGTATTCTGGAAAAAATTATTGAGAGGATCTGTAATTTTCTTTGATTTTTTTATGTATAAAAAGGTGAATAAAATTCCAACCAAAATAGAAAATGCAAAACATAGTATACTGCCGTAAATACTTCCTATTTTATGGAAAGGTATAAAGGGTAAAAGAAGTAAATAAACTAAAGTAAAAACTAAAAAAAAGAAAATTGATATTTTTTTAAAAACAGTGCTCATCTTATCTCATTCTTCACCAAACTAATACATGGGATTCTATTAAAAATTAAAACAATTGCGGTAATAAAAAATTAGAGTAGGCGCAGAAAATCCCGCATTTCATAAGAGAAAAATTTCATAACCAAAAAAATAAAAGTAGAAGTGAATATTTTAAATAAAAAGGTAATAATAATTTACCTTTAAATTTAATGAGTTTTAAAAAAATGTCCGGAATTATTCCGGACATATCCCTCTAGAAAGTGAAATGTGGTTCCCATTACATTTCACAAATCGACTAAAAAACCTCTTTGCTGTAATTTTTTAAGAAAAAATGAAAAAGTCAATTAAAAAAAAAAATTAATTTATGTGAATGCAAAATAAAGACCAGTTAAAGAGATTTTTTATTAATATAAAAAACCCGCCACTGGGGTAGCGACGGGTTTTAAGCTCTTTCATCCATCAAAGGCGATGGGGGGACACCTTTGAACGAACTCACACAAAAATAAAAATACGGAATGAAAAACGCAAAGGTTATTTTACATCAAATTACATACGTCAAATTTGAAATTGTCAAGTTTAATTAAAAGTACTGATTTTAATCCTAAAAGAAGGAAAAACTAAAATTATTTGTTAACTATTTCTAATTTTTAAGGAAATTTTATTAATAAGTTTTAGCAAACCAGACACTAAAAACGGGAATAAAAAGATAATAGGAAATATATATTCCGAATTTTTTAGGAATTTAACTAACAAACTTACATTTGAGCTTAAAATTGATGCGGCTCCGATCCACAAACCGACCCACAAAAATGCACCGATAAGATTGAACAAAATAAATTTTTTCCATTTCATTTTTCCAATTCCTGCAATTATTCCGTTAAATTGTCTTAAGCCCTGTACAAATCTGGCAACCGCAACTATTTTTCCGCCATGTTTTATAAAAAAGGTATCCAATTTATTTAGTCTTTTTTCAGTCAGGAAAAAATATTTACCAAACTTTAATATTACTTTCCTTCCGCCGTAGCTTCCAATTAAAAAGCCGGTATTATCTCCTAAAACAGCTCCGGAAAAACCAATAATTCCAACCAAATAAATATTTAATTGTCCAAGTGCTGCGAATAAAGAGCAAATTATTAAAACAGTTTCTCCCGGCATAGGAAGTCCGAAATCTTCCAGGTAGATTGCAAAAAATATTGCCCAATATCCATATTTATGTAGATAAGGCAATACATCTTTTATATATGGTGCAATAGAAGGAAATTGTTTTAATATTTCATGCATATTATGGAATTTAACTTATTTTAATTATTGTATAATTAAATTTCTGCAAGTTTTTTTATTAGATTTGTTTAAAAACACTGCTAAAATCATTTAGTAATATTATTTATTAATTTAACAACATATTATTAAGAATTTATTAAGCTAATCAATATTAAATTTTTAATTAATTAATGATGTCAATCTGATTTTATTAAATTTTTTGTTGAATTATGAATTTTAATTTCTTAGCTTGACTTTAACGATTCTCATTTTTCCAAATAAAAAGTAATTATTTAGCTAAAATGCCGTCTTAAATAATAATATTAGGGGTCATTTAATGAAGGCAAATATCGGAATATCTTCTAAGTTAATTGGTAAAAAAGGTTTTGTCTTTAATTTATTTCTTCAGCTTTTCTTAATACTAATATTTATAATCATAATTTATTTTATAAGCGGGGATAATTTTTTATTATTTCATAGTGCTGCAGAAATATTCAGTATAATTATTTCATTTGGAATATTTTTATTTGTCTGGAGTTCACGCTTCAATATTGACAATAATTATTTTATGATTATCGGAATTTCATTTCTATTTATTGGAACTCTTGATACTCTTCACACTTTTACATATCAGGGAATAGAAATAATTCCAGGACATACTGCAAACTTACCAACTCAATTATGGATATCGGCCCGATATATTCAAAGTTTATCATTTTTAATTGCTCCGTTTTTTATCTCAAAAAGAATTAGAAATAATACAACCTTAATAATATATGGTTTAGTTACAATTCTGCTAATATTAACTATTTTTTACTGGAAATCTTTTCCGGATTGTTTTATTGAAGGTAAAGGACTGACAGATTTTAAAAAAATAAGCGAATATATAATTTCAATATTTTTGCTCACTTCTATTTTACTTTTAATTAAAAGAAAAGATGAATTCGATAGATATATATTCTATTTAGTTATTGCTTCAATCTGTGCCGGAATATTATCTGAAATTACATTTACTCTTTATTCAACACCCACAGGATTTTTTAATTTTTTAGGTCATCTTCTAAAAATAATATCTTTCTTTTTTATTTATAAAGCAATTATAGTAATAGGAATTCAAAATCCATTTAATTTGTTATTTAGAAAAATAAAACAAAGGGAGGAAGTATTACAGTTAACCAGATTTTCTATTGATAACGCCGACGATTTTATTATTTGGTTTGATAAAAACGGTCTCATTACTGATATAAATCAAACTACAATTTTAACTCTTGGATATAATAAAGTAGAATTAATAAATAATTCTATTAAAACAATAATACCGGATTTTTATGTAAACGATTTTCAAAATAAAATTAATGACCTTAACCAAAACAAAAATGTATTTTATGAAAATTTTATCATTAAGAAAAACAAAGATAAAATACCCGTTGAAATTGAATTTAAACTTTTGACTTTCGGAGAAAAAATTTATTACTGTGTTTTTGCCAGGGATATCACAGAAAGAAAAAAAGCGCATGAAAAATTACTTGAAAGTGAAAAAAGATTTCGTCAAATGGCTGATTATGCACCGGTTATGATTTGGATGTGCGACACGAATAAATATTGTAATTACTGTAATAAAAGATGGCTGGAGTTTACAGGAAGAACGTTTGAAGAAGAAGTAGGAACTAAATGGACTGAATCTATTCACCCTGATGATATCGAAAGATGCCGAAAAGAATTTGATTTAGCATTCGAGAATAAAAAAGAATATAATATGGAATATCGTTTGAAAAGATTTGACGGCGAATACAGATGGATTCTGGATTCAGGGGTTCCAAGATTAACGGAAATCGGTTCTTTCTTAGGTTATATAGGCTCTTGTCTGGATATTACTGAAATGAAAAAATACCGAGAACAAATTGAAGCTTCACTAAAAGAGAAAACAGTTTTGCTGAAAGAAGTACATCATAGAGTAAAAAATAATCTGCAGGTTATATCAAGCTTATTAAGGCTTCAATCTTCCTTTATAAAAGATGAAGATTCATTGGAAATTTTTATGGAAAGTCAGAATAGAGTTAAGGCGATGGCTTATATCCATGAGATACTATATAAATCTAATAACCTTAATCATGTAAATTTCTCAGAATATATCCATTTTCTTACGAATAATTTATTTAATTCATACAGATTAAATTCCAATAATATTGAATTAATTCAAGAGATTCAGGAAATAGAAATTGATGTTGATATGTCTGTTAATCTTGGATTAATAATTAACGAACTGGTTTCAAATTCACTCAAATATGCTTTCCCTATTGGTTTTAATAGAAATAATGAAAAAAATATCCTAAGTATTATTCTTATACGCGAAACTCCGGGAGGATTTAATTTAATTATTAAAGATAATGGTGTTGGTTTTCCAAAAGATCTGGATTATAAAAATACAGACTCTTTAGGTATGGAATTGGTTAATTCTTTAGTTGATCAGTATAATGGTAAAATAAAATTAAATTGCGATAATGGAACCGAGTTTAATATTCATTTTAAACAACCAAAACCCGTTATTAACAGTTAAAATTTACCATTGAATTTTATCTTAATTTTATTAAATTGATTTCATTATTATAACTTCTACTAATCTTCATTCCATTAGCGGCTTATTCTTTTTCGGAAAATTATTTTATTAAAGAATTTCTTCTTACGCCTTTTTTAGGCAAAAGAGTTACGAAAGGTTTTGCATTATGGAAACGATATATAATCATAATATTACGTCCAGTGAACTTAAAGTACTTGATAAAATGACTCCAGGAAGAGTTATTGATAATCAAAGTAACTATGAAAGTTCTTATTCTTCGGATATTTTTTATGCTGATTTATTTAGACTTTATAATATGAGAGGAAATACAGAACGTGCCGAATTTTACTTTGAAAAAATTCAAGATAAAATGCTAAGGTTTTTACTTAAGGACTTTTAGTTTTTTTATTACTAATGAATTTACATCGAATAATAACTTTATAAGCAGGGGAGTTCTTATCTTATTTTTAATTATATTATATCGATTATTGATGAATGGTTATTAAATATTTTCTTATAAAGAAAATTAAGTAAAAAGGGTAAATAAATTATGACTAGAGATGAAATTATCAGCAAGCTTCATAATCAAATTGATCATTGGAATGATAAAATAATTGAGTACGAAAAAAAGCTTAACAAAGCTGATCATGAAGTAAGATTAAAACTGGATAAAGAAATCGACAGGCTTCAAAATATTAAAGAGTCTGTTGAAGAGAAATTAAAAACCCTGGAAAAAGCGAGCGAACCAACATTTGAAAAAATTAAAACCGGAATTGATAGTGCAATAAAAGATTTAAATGATGCCTTTTCCAAGTTCTCAATGAAAATATATAACAAAAAGTAGATTGCCTTAAAATTACTTTAATAAAATTAATTTCTTAGTCATTAAAAAATTATTTGTCTTCATTGTATAAAAATAAACTCCGCTTGCCATATTAGATGCATTAAAAGTTAAAGAATAGTTCCCGGGATTTTTAAAATCATTCAATAATACTGCAACTTCATTTCCTACCAAATCATAAACTTTAATAGAAACGTTTCCAGCTTCTGCAACTTGATATGTAATATTTGTAGTTGGATTAAAAGGATTAGGAAAATTTTGTTCTAAAGAATATTTAACCGGATTTAAAACATTTACCTCAACCTCCTTGGAATAGTTAAAACTTCCGTCGAAATCGATTTGTTTTAACCTGTAAATATATTTACCATTAGATAAATTATTATCAGTATATGTATAAGAATTAGTCTTTGATGTAGTTCCTTTTCCATTTATAAAGCCAACTTTTTCAAATTCGGAGTTATTTTTTCTTTGGATTTCGAAACCCTTATTATTTGTTTCTGTTGCTGTTGACCAATTTAATATTACATTGTTAATGTTTGCAGTTGCATTGAACGATGTCAATTCAACCGGAACAATTCCCAAATCCTCCACTGTAAAATCATCAACATACCAAAAATCCAAATCGTTGGAATCTCCGCCGTAATAAAGTGCTAATCTTAAATTGTTTTCTCCGGTCATTAAAATTGTATCAACTGCCGGTCCGTAATTTCCGCTGAACGATTTTTCCCAAATATTTGTATAATTTGCACCGTCGTCGGTGGTGTATGCGACTCTGAGAGTTGGATAATTTGACCAGTAATCAAAATAATAATTAAATATTATTCGAATATTATGTCCGGCTGTACCTGGAATTATTTGAGAAAGCAAATAAGAATCTCCGATAAAAACCGGGTCCCATTGGAATCCAACTTCGGGTATTGCATCACCATTTGCAATATCAGAGTCAAAAATATGCCAGTTATTATATCCATCCGGGCCGGCAATCGTCCAATTATTCATATTGTCAAATGGATCATAAAACAAAGTATCATTTGAAATTATGTTATCTCCATTATTAATAGTTTGTGCCATAATTTTATTACCGGCAATTGCTACAAGAAATACAAAAAGCAGAGAAGAGCAAAATTGTAATTTAAAGTTCATTTACAAACCTCCAAATTAAATTTTAATAAGTTAAATATTTCCGGAATTTCTAGAAGAAGAAGCGATGCAGGATAAAAAGTAATTTTATTAAATATTAATAAAAATTTAATTAAAGCAAAAAATAAGAATAATTGATAATAGCAAATAACAGAAGTTTCAAAAAAAAATTTGTACTTAAATAGCTATATTTTAAAGTTTATATTTTATTTAGTAATTAATTAATCTAAATAGTGACAAGATCAACAAAAATATTAAATCCGAATTATTCTAATAAACTGGAAATTGATTTTCAAAAGAATAAAAAACTTTACTTTTTGTATAAATCTGATTAGTATAATATCATTTGTAATATTCTACTATATATTTTATTATATATCTTTATTAATCAGTTCCTTCAGCTTCCGATAATTTTTACTTTTTTGTAAAATCATTTCAAAATCTTCCTTTAATTTATGATTTTATTTTTTTAGCAATAATTTTTATAACACTTTATATACATGAACTTATTCATGCATTTTTCTTTTATCTTTTTACAAAAGAAAAGCCTGTAATTGGGATTAAAAGTATTTACGCTTTTGCCGCAGCACCAAAATGGTATATTAACAAAAACGAGTATTTAATAATAAGTTTAAGTCCTTTTTTATTAATAACATTGATTGGATTTATTTTGTTAGCTGTTTTCCCGGTACAATTAATATCAATTGTATTCTTTACATTTACGGCAAATGCTGCCGGTTCTGTTGGAGATATTTGGGTAAGCATTGTTTTATTTAACAAACCTAAAAATGCTTTAATAAATGATACAGGATTAGTTTCGACAATTTATTATTAACATATATTTTATTACTTATATTTTTATATAAAATGAACAATTACAAGATCAGCAATTCAACAAAATTTGATTTACAAGCTTACTTAAATAGAATTTACTATAAAGGTGAAATCTCTCCTTCAGAAAAGGTTTTAAACGATTTACATTTAGCGCACGCAACAAGTGTTCCATTTGAAAATTTGGATGTATATTTAAGGAAACCTATAAAATTGGATATAGAAAGTCTTCAGAATAAAATTGTTAAAAACAAGCGGGGAGGATATTGCTTCGAACAAAATTTGTTATTTGCTCAAGCTTTAGAAACAATTGGTTTTAATGTTAAAAGATTATCTGCCAGAGTTCGTTTAGGCACAAACAAAATTCTTCCCAAAACTCATATGTTAATGATAGTAAATGTTGAAAATAATGAATGGCTAGCAGATGTCGGTTTTGGCGGAGATGGATTGCTGCTGCCTGTTAAATTTAAAATAGATGAAATATCAGAACAATTTAAATGGAAATATAAAATTATTACGGAAAATAATTCTTTCGTTTTGCAATCATTTAAAGAAGATGAATGGAAAGATCTTTATATATTTACATTAGAAAAACAAGAACTTATCGATTATGAATTAGCAAACTATTATACATCAACTCATCCTGAGTCAAAGTTTGTAAAAACATTAACATTTCAAATTACCAAAACAGATTATAAAAAAGTTCTAAGAGGCAATGATTATATAATTGATAATGGAAATAAAATAATTAAAAGTAAAATAAAAAATGATGCTGAATTAAAATCCATTTTAAAAAATGAATTTAAAATTGATATTCCTGATAATTTTAAAATTATTTTAAACAATGATAAATAAATAATTATGAAATTTACAAAAGCTATTGTTCGTAAACCTTGCAGAAATATTATAAACGGGATAACCACTGCTAATTTAGGATTACCTGATTATGAAAAATCACTAGTTCAGCATAAAGAATATATTTCTATTTTAGAAAGCTGCGGTTTATCTGTAGAAGTTTTAAATGCCGATGAAAATTTTCCGGATTCTGTGTTTGTAGAAGATACTGCGATTCTTATTCCAAATTTAGCCGTAGTTACTAATCCCGGTGCAAATTCTAGAAAAGGTGAAATAAATGTAATTAAGGAAATCTTATCTAAATATTTTTCCAATATTGAAGAAATTAAAAGTCCCGGAACAATTGAAGGCGGAGATGTTTTAAGAGTCGAAAATCATTTTTATATTGGATTATCAGAAAGAACAAATGAAGAAGGAGCAAAACAGTTTTTGGATATTCTTAAAAAGTATAATTATTCGGGGCAAACAATTGAATTGAAAAATGTACTTCATCTAAAAACAGGAGTTTCTTATTTAGGAGACAATACAATCTTAGCTTCAGGTGAATTTATCCTTAAAAAAGAGTTTTCTAATTTTAATATTATTGAAGTTGACGATGATGAAGAATATGCAGCAAATTCGCTTAATATAAATGATAAAATTTTAATTCCAAAAGGATTTTCCAAAACAAAAAGAAAAATTGAAAAAAAAGGATTCAACATAATAGAAATTAATGTTTCGGAATTTCGTAAAGTTGATGGGGGATTAAGCTGTCTTTCGCTCAGGTTTTAGTGTTATTTTTGTTTATCTAAAATTTGTATTTTAGAACTTCAATTTTTAAAGATTATTATGATAATTTTAGATAAACCATACATCTCTGAATTTTTGAAAGAAACGCTTACTAAATACAAAATTCCGGTTTTAGATAATTATTTTGCAAAAGATTTTCCGGCTTCGACAAACTGGAATTTAGTTAAAGAAGAAAGCCTATTAAATGATATTAGAAAAGATTTAAATATTCCGATATATACAAATTCCGAAAATTCAATAAACTGGATTGTTAATAAACTTACTTTCACTGATCTGCCTGAAAAGATAAATTTATTCAAAGATAAAGTTAAATTCAGGCATTTGGTTAAAGAGATTTATCCTGATTTCTTTTATACAGAAGTAAATTTTGATGAAATTGATAAATTAAAATATAATGAACTGCCTAAACCATTTGTTATAAAACCATCGGTGGGATTTTTCAGCTTGGGAGTTTATACTGTATCAACCGAAAACAATTGGCAGGAAGTAAAAGTAAAAATAAAAAGGGAAGTAGATTCTATAAAAAATCTATATCCGGTAGAGGTTTTAAACACTGCCAAATATATAATTGAAGAATATATAAATGGAGAAGAATTTGCTTTCGATGCATACTTTGATAACCATGGAAATCCTGTTATTCTAAGTATTTTAAAACATTTATTTTCATCAGGTGAAGATGTAAGCGACCGGGTTTATATAACATCCAAAGAAATTATTGAAACTTATAAAGAATTATTTGAAGACTTTTTGTATAAAATAGGAAGCCTAAGCAATTTAAAAAATTTTCCACTTCATGTTGAAGTCAGACTTGATGATAAAAACAATCTTCAGCCGATTGAAATAAATCCAATGAGATTCGGCGGCTGGTGCACAACAAGCGATTTAATGTATTTAGCATATAATTTTAATCCTTATGAATATTACTTCTCAAAAATAATTCCAGATTGGAATGAATTACTGCACAACAAAGATGAATTTATTGTACAGTATTGTTGTATTAAATGATTCAACAGGGATAGATAAAAGAAAAATAAAAGATTTCAATTATGAAAAACTGCTTGGATCTTTTGAAAATGTATTGGAACTGAGAAAAGTAAATATAAATGAATATCCTTTATTTGGATTTGTATTTACAGAAACCAGGAAAAGCAATATTAAAGAATTAGAAAAAATCCTGGTTTCCGATTTGAAAGAATATTTAATTCTTAAGTAACTTCAATTTGTATTGTATGATAAAGTTTTATCCTGCTGCAGATTTTTTGTCCTAAAATATTTGTGAAAAATTTTATTTTCTCGGATGAAATTTCTAAAGAAGAACACTTTCACTACGTCGTTGAATAAAAACCAGGCAAAAGCATAAACAAATACAATTCCGCCCCATTTCCAGCCAATAGCAGGGACAAAAATACCATAAACTCCTATTAGAACTCCTAAAATAGCTGTAGAAAATGATGCAATCATTAATGTCCATGAAGGATGAGGTTTTTTAAAGAACCAATCATTTGTTCTGGTATTAAATATTGTTGCGTGTCCGGCAATTATCAATTTTGTAAAAATTATGGATTGAATCATGGTCTGAGATAAGTCAGTATAAGATTCAAGTAAAAAGAAAATAAGGAATGACGAAATTACACCGGCAACTCCAAGAATAGTTGACAAACCGAATAATTCCCGATTATTCCATTTAACCGGATAAGGATCAATTTTAGTTTTATCGTAAGCAATTGTAATGATTGGAATGTCATTAAGTAAAGCAAGAATTATAATCATTATTGCAGTTACAGGATAAAAATTAAAAATTAAAATAGCCAAAGTCATGAATAATATAACTCTAATTGTTTCTGCAATTCTATAAACCGCATAGCTGTTCATTCGTTCAAAAATAATTCCTGGCTTCTTTTATTGCATCGATTATCACGGAAATTCCCGGTGCAAGTAAAACTAAGATCAGCGGCGGCTCTTGCAGCATCTGTTGCGCCGGAAACTGCAATGCCGGCATCGGCTTTTTTAAGTGCAGGCGCATCATTAACGCCGTCACCTGTCATCCCGACTATATGATTTCCTTTTTGAAGCTTATCGACTATGGTATATTTATCTTCCGGAAATACTTGAGCAAAGCCATCGGCTTTTTCTATAATTTCAATTATCTCCGCATCATGTTTTTTAATATTATTTTTACCGATACCCTTAGTATCGAAGTGAGTTTGTAATTCTTTGCTAACATCTTTCGCAAATTCTTTTACCTTTTCTTCCGGCAATTCGGGGTTAAGTTTTTTATGAATTAATTCCGCCAGTACTTTTGTCATTTCGATAAACTCAACATTATTCCCGCTTTGTAATTCATCTGCTTCTAAAATATTCGGTTTTAATCCTAACTTTAAAGCAATCTGCTTAGCTATGGCTACATTGTCACCGGTTACCATTTTTACATCTAATCCTAAATGATTAGCTTCTTTAATTGTATCTTTAGCGTCATCTCTCGGCGGATCAAATAATGGAATTATTCCAACATAAATAAAATCTTTTTCGTTGTTATTTTTAACAGCAACCCCTAAAGTCCTATATCCTTTTTGAGCAAATTCATCTACAATAGATTTAATTTTATTTGAGTCTGTTCCATCGATTACATAATTTTAGCAGAACTTGCGGGGCACCTTTAGTTACTGTAAAGGTTTTTCCGCTATTTTCAACAGTTGCTTCAGTCCTTTTTATTACTGGATCAAAAGGAGTAAACTTTTTAAGATTGTAATTTTTTATTTTTTCATATTCATTATTTTCTTTCAGATAATTATAAATTGGTATTTCTATCGGATCATTATTTTCTTCTCTTGAAGCAAGAGCTGCGAAAAGCATTAAATCTTTTATAGAATAATTTTCAAAAGTTACCATATCATCTACGGTCATTTTATTTTTTGTCAAAGTCCCTGTTTTATCAGAACATAAAATATCAATGCCTGCAAGTTCTTCAATTGAAGCTAGCCTGCTTACAACTGCCTGCTTTTTTGCAAGATTCATAGCACCAACAGCCATTGTAACTGTTAAAACCGCAGGTAGTGCAACAGGTATCGCCGCCACAGTTAAAACTAATGTAAATCTTAAAATATCAATCATATTTTCATGACGGTACACAGCGGTAATAATTATGATAACTGCCATTATAATTGTTGTGAATATTAAATAATTGCCGACTTTAATAACCATTTTTTGAAAATGACTTCGCTGTTCTTTTTCAGCTTTGGCAACAAGAGAAACAGTTTTACCGAAGTAAGTGTTTAATCCGGTTAATATAACAACAGCAAGCATTTCTCCTTTTTTAGCAACAGAATTTGCATAGGCTACATCATCTAATTTTTTTGTAACCGGAAGCGACTCTCCGGTTAATGCAGATTGATCTATTTGTAAATAATCGCCTTCAATTAATTTTACATCTGCGGGAATAATTTCTCCTATTTTTATTTTGATTATATCTCCTGGTACTAATTCTTTTGCATCAATTTGTATAAATTTTCCGTTTCTTTTTACGGTTGCTTTCCTTGCTAATTTTTGTTTAAGTACGCTTAAGGCATTTAATGCTTTACTTTCCTGCCAGAAGTCAATTATTGCATTAACAAAAAGCAGAGTTGTAATAATTCCAAAATCCTCCCATTTCTGCACTGCCGCAGAAAGAATTGCCGCTATTTCAATCATCCATGGAATCGGTCCCCAAAATCTTCTGAATATCCTGTGTAATAGTGGATTCTTCATTTTCGGGAATTTCATTTAATCCATATTTTTTTATCCTGTATTTTACTTCTTCATCGCTTAAACCATTGGATGGATCGGATTTTAAATCATTTAATTATTTCCTTAGAGACTTTTCCCTTTAAACCCCTTAGTTTCATCCGGCATGATAAATCTCCTATGTAATTTTACAAGTCATATTCAACCTACATAACATTGATGTATTAATATTGTTAGTTCATCAAAAAATTGATGAGGTATAATAATTTCTAAACAAAAATAAAAATTAAATGTGATGATTTGATGAATACTTTTTAATCAACAAGTATTTATGATTTTTATATTATATTAATCTTCATCAATAGTTTTTACTTATTATATATAATATTTTGAATATGAAAAGTTTTGGTTCACAGTATAAAAATCACTTTACAACTTCCAATTTGGATCGAGCTGCAGATTATAGAAAAGATGATAACTGGATTAAAGAAAAAATTAATAGTAAAAATTCAAGATTCATTTTAATTAATGATTCAAAAAATTTATTTGAAAACGAAGATTTGATTAAGCCTGTTTACTTGGATTTAAATGAATTAAATTCTCTCAATGTAAATTTCAACAATCCGATATTTTTGGGAATTCAAAACGATAAATTTTATTTTGCAATTGAATTAGATAAAAACGAAATTATAAATGAAATTCAAATTAAGAAAATAGGGAAGTTTATAAATTTAAGAATTGCCGCTCCATTATTAGAACAAAATGATTGTGCATTATTGGGATATGGAAAAGCAATGATTTACTGGCACTATAGACATAAATTTTGCGGTATTTGCGGCAATCCAACAGAAAGCAGGGAAGGCGGAAATGTTTTAATTTGCACAAACAAAGAATGTATGCAGCATCATTTTCCCAGAACAGATCCTGCAATTATTGTCCTAGTTAGTTATGAGAATAAATGTTTATTAGGAAGACAGCCGCAGTGGCCGGAAGGAATTTATTCAACAATTGCCGGATTTGTTGAACCGGGTGAAAGTTTGGAAGACGCAGTTAAAAGGGAAGTAATGGAAGAAACAAATATTGAATTAACCGAAATAAAATATTTTGCTTCACAGCCCTGGCCGTTTCCAAGTTCTTTGATGCTAGGATTCTTTGCAGAAGCAATTAACAATAAAATTGACGTTGAATTAAATGAACTGGAAGATGCGAAGTGGTTTACCAGGGAGTCTATTATTGATGGATTGAAAAATAATTCATTGAAACTTTCAACAAAATATTCCATTTCATTCAGATTGATCGAAGAGTGGTTTGATAAAGATGATACAGAAAATTTAAACAGCTTAGTAGAAAAAACTTATGAAAAGTAAAATATTAAAGTTATCAGTAAGATAAATGTAATTTTAATAAGATTTTTAATGCATTTAACTGAATAATATTGCTTAGAAATAGAATTCCTATTATATTAGCAGTCTAATTTTGAAGAGTTTAACTCTGATAAATATGCGGGAATAGCTCAGCTGGTAGAGCGCAACCTTGCCAAGGTTGATGTCGCGGGTTCGAGTCCCGTTTCCCGCTCAAATAATCCACGGAAGTGGATTTATTTTTTGTAAGGCGCTGTAGCCAAGTGGTCTAAGGCGAAGGTCTGCAAAACCTTTATTCGTCGGTTCGAATCCGACCGGCGCCTCGAAACTTAAATTGTAATTTATATTTTTAAAAATCACCAAAATAGTACTTTACCAAAATAAATAATTCCCAAATACCCAATCATCAGTACAAATCTGAACCATTACATTTTTCTGTAAAACCTTTAGTTGCCCCTGCTAATAAAGTCATTTTTCAGAAGAAGTCAGATAAATCTTTTATTTAAATTTCTTTAATCCAAAATAATTATTTCCAAATTGCAATACTTGTTTAATATTTAAGAAAATCAACTGTTTTAAATGTTCATATTGAATTATTATGAGACATAAAATTTTACCTTTTTGTTCAAAAACTAAATAAAAATGTATTGGCGCGTTAATTGTAAAGATATATTAAAAATAAATTACTGTTTATAAATATTGGATATAAAAGCTGATTGCAGGGAGGGAAAATCCTATGAAAGACTTCGAAAAAATATATGACGGTGATGTTCTTATTGAGGTTGTAAATTTAAGCAGAGCAACCTTAAAAGAAGCACAAGAATTTAAAAACATACTTGAATTTGATCTTCTAAAAAAAGATCAAAAAATTATTATTGATTTAAGTAAATGTGAATTTATGGATTCAACTTTTCTAGGAGTTTTAGTAGTAACTCTGAAAAGATTAACAAAAATGGGCGGTAAACTTAAAATTATTGAACCTGCATTAATCTCTCATTCTGTTTTAACCTTAACAGAAACTTTAAGAATTTTTGATTCCTACGAAACGAGAAGAGATGCAATAAATAGTTTCTTCAGGGAAGATAATTCACCGTTAAATTACAGCAATATAGCTTAATTTTTTAGGACGATTAACAAAGAAGTGTTTCAAAAATATTTTCCCGCTTTAAAAAAGAAGAGCCGCGATTAGCGGCTCTTTTTTTATAACCTATTCCTAATATTATTTCATCAAGATCATTTTCTTTACGGAAGTATGGTTATCTGATTGTAACTGATAAATGTAAGTTCCGCTAGGTAAATTTGTAGCATCAAAATTAACCTGATGGAAGCCTGCATTTTCAAATCCGTTTATTAATGTTCTTATTTCTTGGCCAAGAATATTATAAACAGTCAGTTTAACAACACCTGATTTAATAGTGCTGTATTTAATTGTTGTAGTTGGATTGAACGGATTTGGAAAATTTTGTTCTAAACCAAAGTGTAATGGAGGAGTAACCTGTACTTCGATTTCTTTTGAATAATTAGCTTTTCCGTTGAAGTCAACTTGTTTTAATCTGTAAGTAAATGTTCCGGGATTAACAGAATTATCAACATATGAATAATCATGTGCTTCGGTAGTTGTTCCTTGACCTCTAACAAATCCGATAGATGCAAACTGACCGTCAACTGCTTTTCTTTGTATTTCGAAAGTATTATTGTTGGTTTCGGTAGCGGTTGACCAATTCAATACAACATTACCAGCATCATTAGTATTTGCTGTAAAAGAGGTCATTTCAACAGGAACTGGAGAAAGATCAGTTACAGTATAATCATCAATGTACATTTCATCAGTTGCAGCAGCACCGAAGAAATCATCTCCGCCTAACTGTAAAGAAATTGGAGTTCCACTAGCACCTAATGTCCACTGCCATGAATAAATCATTGTACCGTTATACCAATATTCGGCATTATCATTATCAAGATCTACAATTATATCATTTTCAACCCATTGATCAAATACATAGGTAAATGTTGCTGCATTATTTCCACCGGCATTTATTGCAGCAGCTCCGCCTGCATTGAAATAAACTTCTAATCCCCATTCAGAGCTATTTCCATTGAATAATGCTAATGCATTAAAATAACCAGTTTTTCCAGTAGGAATATAATTATAAAGGGTAATTTGATATTTACCGCTTGTATAGTTATCAATAGGATGTACAAGGTCATTATTCTGAACTATTACTGCAGAATTAGATCCGCTGTGAGCATAATTACTGGAAACATTCGGGTCGGTAGTTGCACTGCAAGGACTTAAATCCCAAGTTGTCCAATCAGTTGGGTTTTGGCAGGCAACTTGCTGACCAGCTATATAAGAATCAAAGTTATCTGAGAATACTACTGTTCCGCCGCCGCCAGGATTAGTTTCTACAACTGCGCGAATATTCCAATTATAGTTTAAACCAAAATCATTTAAATGCTGCCATGCACCTGAATCATTTACATAATCTCCGTCAGGATCTGCAGGACCGGCATCCACACCAAATGGAAAACTAGCTGCTGTAGCGTCTTCTACCTGTAAACATACCCATAAATCATTTCCGGAGATCGGAATATAAGAATCTAACTCAACTTGATTCCAATCACCTACTGTTAGAGTAGTTAGATCTAATGGTTGAGTAAGTAAAAGAGTACCAGGATCCGTTGCAGTACCGGCATCATAAATCATAATTGTTAAGCCAGTTGCTGCTTGAGTATAGTGAAATTTTACATATTGTAATTCACCGCCGGTATAAGCACTCATTACATCGGCTCTAAATTTTGCACCACCTATAAAAGTAGTTCCGCCGTCACCAACTGAGTTGCCGGCATTGTCGCCATCATAATGTACTTCCACTAAATCAGCAGGGGACTGTGGAATATTATTTGAACTTTGGCCATGATGTAGAGCAAAGTTCTGGCTAAAGCCAAATGAATAAAAAATGAAAGAAAAAAGAATTGAAAAAAGGAAACGGTTGAAATATTTCATGTAACCTCCCTTTGGTTAGTATAATTAATTTAGAGTTTAAATAACCCACAATTAGGTTTTAAAAGTTGTCATTTGCCCACTTAAATTATTTACTACAGAATAATACAAGACAAATGTAAACCTAGGTTTAAGATAAGAAAAATTTTTAATATTTAGCAATAAAAAAAAATAAAAAAATCAACATAAAAATTAATTATTTCCTTGCACCATGCATAAAACCTCTGTATGGAAGTGAAGACTGAACATTTATAAATGCCTCATTATCGAACGATTCAACTAATGAGATTACCTTTTTTTGAGTACGTCTTGGTGTAATTACTACAATGATTGACATTCCGCCGCTTCCTCCTTCAGCAGGTAATATGGTTACTCCCTGTTTCAATTTGCGAAGACCGGCTGCAATTTTATCTGTAAAATGCTTTGATATAATATTTAACTGTACATATCCTAATCCTATTTTTTGTTCCAGTGTAATACCCAAAATATTTCCAATAGCAAATCCTGTCGCATAGCCGAATAAATTAATTAAGTTTTCTAAATTCTGCATAATAAATCTTATTGCAAAAATCCAAATGAGCACTTCAAAAAAACCGGCTGCTCCGGCTAAATATTTTCTTCCTTGAACCACTAAAATAGTTCTCATTGTTCCAATGGATACATCGCAAATCCTCATCAGCATTATTAATAATGCTGTCAAAACATTTTCCATTTTACTGCTCCTAATTAATCATTTTAAAAATGACTAAATTAAAATTAATCAATTAATATTTTATCTTTGTATTACAAAATTAAATAAATTTATGTACGAAGTACCAAGACAAGAATTAATAGAAAAATTAAGAAAAAAAGGCATTGAAGATGAAAAAGTCCTCAATGCAATTAATAAAGTAGAAAGGCATTTGTTTGTTCCAAAAGCAATGGAAATGCATGCTTATAAAGATATTGCTTTACCAATTGGATTCGGACAAACCATTTCTCAGCCTTATACAGTTGCTTATATGACTCAGCTTTTAAATGTTAACCAAGATGATAAAATTCTAGAGATTGGAACCGGTTCAGGTTATCAAGCTGCCGTATTGTATGAAATGGGAGCAAGAGTTTTTACTATTGAAAGAAATTTTGACCTTTACAATCAGACCAGCAGGTTGTTTGATAAATTATTTGTAAGAGTCCATGCTAAATGCGGCGATGGCACAATCGGCTGGGAAGAGTTTGCTCCTTATCAAGGAATAATTGTAACTGCCGGTTCACCTTCAGTTCCTCAATCCTTAAAAAAACAATTGGATATAGGAGGAAATTTAGTAATACCTGTTGGAGATAAAAAAACTCAAAAACTTAAAATGATTAAAAAAATAGACCAAGATGAGTTTGAAATTACTAACATTCCGGAATTTACTTTTGTACCATTAATAGGCAGAGAAGGTTGGAACGGAAAGTAATTGTAATAGTCGGTCCGACTTGTTCCGGTAAATCAAAACTAGGTATTGATTTAGCAAAAAAATTAAATGGGGAAATCATTTCTGCAGACAGCCGTCAGTTTTATAAATATTTAAATATCGGGACTGCTAAACCTTCCTTAAAAGAATTACAAAAAATAAAACATCATTTAATTGATTTTTTAGATCCCGCTCAAGATTACAACGTTAACAAATTTGAAAATGATTCAATTAAAATAATAGAAGAATTGCATCGTAAAAATATTCAGCCAATAGTGATCGGAGGTTCAGGTTTATATTTAAAGGCGTTAATTGACGGAATATTTGATGAAGTCGATACTGATGAAAAAATAAGAGAAGAGTTGCTTGAAAAAAGAAAAAAATACGGCAATGAATATCTTTATAATGAATTAAAAAAAATCGATCCGGAAAGTGCATCAAAAATGCTTCCGCAAAACTGGAAAAGAGTAATTAGGGCAATCGAAGTTTTTAAGTTAACCGGAAAACCAATTTGGATGCACCAAAAAAATCATAAAAGAAATATCGATATAAATTTTTTACAATTCGGTTTGAATTGGGATAGAGAAATATTATATAAAAGAATAGAAGACCGTGTTGATGCAATGATTGAAAATGGATTAGTAGACGAAGTTAAAAACATATTAAAACTGGGATATAATAAAAACTTAAATGCTTTAAATACAGTCGGATATAAAGAAATTATTTCTTATTTGAATGAAGAAATCTCTTTAGAAAGAGCGATAGAATTAATAAAAAGAAATACTCGCCGTTATGCTAAAAGACAAATGACCTGGTTTAATAAAGATAAAAGAATAAGTTGGATTACTTTAAATAGTGATATAAACTTCGAAAATTGTATCAATATTATCTCGAAAGAAATTAAATAAAAAATATCGATGTATTGGACATCCTTTAAGTATTCAATATAAGTTTGTAATTTAAAACCGAGAAATTTATATTTCTATTCTTAATGATGTTATTTAACATCTTTTATCAAATAACAAAGATTATTACTTTAATTTATAAGATGAAGTACAATCTTTAATAAAAATTTGGAGAATTATTAATTGAAAGATAAAATTAGAATTGCTTCCGGTCAGGGCTTTTGGGGAGATTTAATTGATGCACCTTATATGCAAGTAACTAAAGGAGATATCGATTATCTTGTAATGGATTATCTTGCCGAAGTAACTATGTCCATTTTGCAGAAACAGAGAATGAAAAACCCCGAATTTGGTTATGCAAAAGATCTTCCGGAATTAATGAAAAGAATACTTCCGATAACTACAGAGAAAAATATTAAAGTAATTACAAACGGCGGCGGAGTTAATCCGGTAGCTTGTGCTGATGCAATTCTTGAAGCGGCTAAAAGTTTAAATATAAAAAATCTTAAAGTTGCCGTAGTTCTTGGTGATGATATTTTAAATAGATTAGATGATATTTTTCAATCCGGATGCGAATTAAAAAACATGGAAACCGGTGAATCTTTAAAATCATATAAAGATAAACTGGTTAGTGCAAATGTTTACTTCGGCGCTTTCCCAATTGTCGAGGCTCTTCAAAAAGGTGCGGATATTGTAATTACCGGAAGAACAACCGATACAGGATTAACATTAGCTCCAATGATTTATGAATTCGGCTGGAAAAAAGATAATTATGATTTGATGGCAGCCGGAACTGTTGCCGGTCATATATTAGAATGCGGAGCACAGTCCTCAGGCGGTAATTTTTTAGGTGATTGGCAATCGATAGAAAACATGGCTGAAATTGGTTTTCCAATTGCAGAAGCATTTCCGAACGGAGATGTTATTATAACTAAACATGAGAATACAGGCGGAAAAGTTTCTTTTGAAACAGTCGCCGAACAACTGGTTTATGAAATCGGTGATCCAAAATCTTACATAACTCCTGACTGTATTGCGGATTTTACTTCAATAAAACTTGAAGATTTAGGAAACAATAAAGTTAAGGTCTTCAATGTTAAAGGAATGAAAGAAACAGATTCTTATAAAGTTTCTTGTTCTTATGCAGACGGATATTCCGCAGTAGGTTCATTAACATATTCCTGGCCTGATGCACTTACAAAAGCTAAAGCCGCAGATAAAATACTTAGACAAAGATTGAAAAATTTGGGTTTGCAGTTTGATGAAATAAGATCGGAGCTAGTTGGATATAATTCAACTCACGGTCCGCTTTCAACAGAAATTGAAGAAGATAGTATAAACGAAATAATGCTGAGATTTGCCGTACGTTCCAAAGATTTTAATTCTGTAAAAAGATTCGGAATGGAAATAGCTCCGCTTATACTAACCGGTCCCCCTAGTGTTACAGGTTTTGCAGGCGGAAGACCAAAACCAAGCGAAGTAATTGCATATTGGCCTGCTTTAATTCCCAAAAACTTAGTTACACCTGAAGTTAAAATATTGGAGTTGAAATAATGAAAGTAAAATTATTAAATATTGCACACGGAAGAAGCGGAGATAAAGGCGACGCAGCAAATATTGGTATAATTGCTTATGATGATAAAGGCTTTGAAATAATCCGTAAACATTTAACTAAAGAAGTAGTTAAGAAACATTTCGAAGGGATTTGTTTCGGAGAAATAGAAAGATATGAACTGCCGAATCTCCGAGCATTAAATTTTCTTCTTCATAATACTTTAGGCGGCGGAGGAACAGTTTCATTAAAACATGATGCACAGGGAAAAACATTAGCTGCTGCATTATTAAGAATGGAACTCGAAGTTTAAAATTCATTACAATAAATAGAAAATTAAGAAAGAAAAATCTTTATGTACGATGATGAATTAAAACAAGTAAACGAATATCAGAAAAGAATTGATAATCTAAGAGGTTATCTTTGACGTCGATACAAAAGAATCAAAAATAAGAGAACTCCAAAGCATCACTACCGAGCCCGGTTTCTGGGACGATCAAATAAAAGCACAAAAAATTCTGCAGCAAATTAAATCTTTAGAAAATTGGGTTGAACTCTGGAAAAATGTTAATGATAAAGCTCAAAATTTAAAAGATATAATTCAGCTTGCAAAGGCAGAAGAAGACGAATCATTTTATAATGACGTTGAAAAAGAACTAAAAGATTTGGATGAGGAAGTTGAAAATGCTGAGTTTAAAAATATGCTCAGCGGAAAAGATGATTCTAAAAATTGTATATTAACAATTCATTCCGGAGCAGGCGGAACCGAAGCACAGGATTGGGCTGATATGTTGATGAGAATGTATTTAAGATGGGGAGAACAAAATGATTTTAAAATGACTATTGTTGATATTTTAGAAGGTGATGGTGCAGGGATAAAAAGTGCAACAATAGAAGTTGAAGGTGAATTTGCATACGGTTATTTAAAAGCTGAAAACGGTGTTCATCGTTTAGTTAGAATTTCACCTTTCGATGCAAATAAAAGAAGACATACATCATTCGCTTCTGTTTTTGTAATTCCCGAAGTTGATGATACAATTGAAATAGATATAAATCCTGCAGACCTAAGAGTTGATACTTATAGATCCGGTGGTAAAGGCGGACAAAATGTAAATAAAGTTGAAACTGCAGTTAGAATTACTCATTTACCTACAGGAACTGTGGCTGCTTGCCAAAGCGAACGTTCACAGCTTCAAAACAGAACGAATGCAATGAAGCTTTTAAAATCTAAACTTTATCAAATTGAATTGGAAAAACAAACTGCCGAAATGGATGAAGTTGAAAAAAGTAAAATGAAGATTGAATGGGGAAGTCAAATCCGTTCTTATGTTTTTCATCCTTATAATATGGTTAAAGATCATAGGACAAATATTGAAACTTCCGATGTGCAAAGTGTGATGGATGGTGATATTAATAAATTTATAAGAGCATATTTATTAAAAGCCAGTCAGAATTAATTTTATAATTATTCAATATCCAGAGGGATTGCTTTTTTAACTTTAGTAATTATTTTTTCTTTGCTTACCAAATCCTTTAAACGATGGGGAAAATCAGTCTGCAGTCCGTGTATTCCTAATTTAACCAAACATTTCATTTCTTTTGTTTTATTTACAGTTGCTCCAAAAAGCATTTCAACAGGTCTTTGGGGATTTTTTTTATTGAATTTCTTCATCAACTTCAAATCATATCTAATTATTCTTCTGTAAGTTGTCCAATTTGCAAAAGTTAATTTTCTTGGTCTTAAAGATAGAGCAGCTTTGTTTTTATTTTTTATTGCTTCTATAACTGAACTATAATAATATCGGATTAAATACAAAACCCGGAGGTGGTTCAATATCCAGACAGTAAATAAAATCTTTATAATATAATTTCATCTTATCCAGAATTTCTTTTTCGGTCGTTTCAATAACTATTTTATAATTTGTTTGATATTTTTTTAATAAAAATTTTAAGTTTTTTAAAATTAAAATTGCAAGATGTGATTCACTTTTAGGAACTTTTAAATCCATAAAAACATACTTTAATTTATTTTGATTTACACTCCACTCAAAGAAATCTTCCAGTGTGGGAATTTTTGCATGGGCCGGCTCGGAAGTTTCTTTATCTTTATAATCATAATTGTTTAAAAATTCTTCTAATGATAATTCATTAATTGGTTTTCTCAATTCATTAAAAATAGCCGGAGGAGAAGGTTTATATTTTAACCATGGTTCAAAACCGGCTTCTCTTAATAATGAATCTGTTGAGTTTGGATCCCAATCATGCCACAAAATTATTTTTTCATTTTTTGTTATGGATAAATCAAATTCAAGAGCATTTGCTCCGTCGTCCAAAGCAATTTCAAACGACCTAATAGTATTTTCAATTTCTTTTGTCGGTGAACCTCTATGACCAATAATTAAGAAGTGTTTATCTGTTAATGAATTTTTAGAAATAATAGGGCAGGGACGGAAAAGTTCTACTATCCATTTAATGATGAGATTCAGTTTTTTTAGCATAGTTCCCTTAAAGAATCTGAAATTCTTGTATTTAATAATAATAATTTTTTTTGATAGATATTTATTATTTTTAAGTGAAACAATTCTATGTAAACTATGCCCGGAAAAAAGAAAATAGTAAGATCTAAAAAAACTAAAGAAGATTTTTTCGATAAGGTATACAAAATTGTAGAAAAAATACCTTATGGAAAAGTGGCAACTTATGGAGATATTGCAGAAGCATGCGGTATAAGATCATCTGCAAGAACAGTAGGCTGGGCTTTGAATGGTGCTAAAGATTCCGGACTTCCGTGTCATAGAGTTGTAAATAGATTTGGAGCACTTACAGGTAAAATGCATTGGGGTGATCCTAATTTAATGGAAGACCTTTTAAGATCTGAAGGAATTGAATTTGATAATGACGGCTGTGTTATTTTAGAAAAATACCTCTGGAAACCTAAAAATATTAGAAAATAATTTTAATATCTATCCACCTTAATGCTTGAAACATCAGCCTCAATTTTTATATAAATTTTATTTTTGGCTTCATTAAAATTTCCGGTACGATATAAATCCGAATTAATTTTATTAAATCCATAAAAGCTTTTTGAAGATAAGCTTACTTCAGATTTAATTTCACAGCCTGAGTTTTCGGGGACTTCAATTTTTATTGATGAAGCGGCTCCGTCAATTTTAATATTAGAACTATCCTGCAAATCGCTTATTTTCAAATATACAGAAGCGGCTCCGATATCAATTTTTAAGGAGCTTACTTTCATTTTACTTAAATCAAAATCTGATTTTGCAGCTCCCAGTTCAAAATTCAAATTCCAAATTGTATTCGGATTCAGAAGCATTACAGTTTTGTTTCTATATTTTTTACCAAATGAAAATCTTGTCTTTTTCATTTTCATCGAAATATCTGTTTTCCCGTTTTCATAGCTGTTCATAAAATTATAATTATCTTTGATTCCATAAGTAGTAGCCTTTAATAATTTGCTTGTTGTATCTTCAATAATAAATTTTCCGGCTCCTCCGTCAAAATTAAAATAAGCAGATTTAATTGAATCGCCGTAAGCAAGAATATAATTTGTAGTATCATATCTTGCATCCGATGAAAATTCAATATCATCATTGGAATCTATTACAAGGTTGCCGTTGAATATTCCGAAAAATGAATGAAATGCCGAAAAAATAACCAGCGCAAAAACTATTCCTGCCAATGCAGAGGAAATAACCTGGAGGAATTCAACTTTAATAAGAATAGAAATTCCCCAGAGTATTAATACAAGCGGCCATAATTTCCATAGTTCGCCCCATTCATAATTTAATGAACCAAAATTATTTAGAAGAATTAAAATACCTAAAGTAATAAATAATAAACCCCAGAAAACATGTTTCGTTTTCATTTCAAATCCATATAATTATTAATAATTATTTCTATGATTAAGAAGCAATCCTATTCCAACTGCGACTAAAATGAGGGGCCAGAAATCGGAAAAATGAATCCTTGGAACAAAGTTATCTGCTAAAAATAAAAATCCTAAAACAATCAATATAATGCCTGCAGCCGAACTTCTTTTCCGTCTATGTTCTTCATAAGCAGTATTAAAGTTTTGTTCATTCTTGATTTTATCTTCATCTGAAGTTTGCTGATTTTCTTCATTAACTTTTGTGTCTTGAGCGGTTGTCCAGATGAAAGGTTCCTCAGGAACAATTATCCATAAAATGATATAAGCAATTATTCCGGCACCGCCGGCAAAAAGGGAAACAACAAAAATAACTCTTACCAAAGTCGGATCGATATCAAAATATTCAGCCAAACCGGCAGCAACTCCGCCCAGCATTTTATCTTTTCTGGATCTATACAATCTTTTTGGCATGATGACCTCCCTATATATAGTAATTCACTGTTGTAAGTTTAATGATAATACAATCCAAACATTTTAATAATATTATAATCGGTTAAATAAAATTAAACCTGGTAGAATGGATTTACAAATGGTTTAAAATGTTGAACCAGTTTGCTTAAAATTGCAATTATTTCTTAATATTTTTAGATAACTTTGGAAATACTTTGCAGCTTTAATATTTTTGTAAGAAAAATTATAAACTAATGAAAATTGCTGTCTGTCAAATAAATACGATTATTGGAAATATTGATTTCAATAAGAAAAAGATAATCGATGGTTATAAAAAAGGTGTTCATGATGAAGCAGATATTGTAATTTTTCCTGAACTTTCTTTAGTTGGATACCCGCCTTTAGATTTAGTTGAAAAAGAAGAATTCCGCCGTGCTGTAAAAAACGCTTCGGAAGAAATAGCAAAAATAACAGGAACAACCGGATTAATTTTCGGTTCAATTACTGAGGATGAAGATAATGTTGGAACCGACATTCATAATTCTGCTTTATTATGTTATAACGGAAAGATTCAATTTATTCAGCATAAATCTTTAATACCGAATTATGATGTGTTTGATGAAATGAGATATTTTGAACCTGCAAAGTCTGTAGAAATACATGAATTTAGAGGCGAAAAGCTTGGTATTTCTGTCTGCGAAGATATTTGGAATGATGCTGATTACTGGTATAAAAGAAGATACAGTAAAGATCCTGTTAAAATTCAAATTGATAAAGGAGCAACTTTATTAATTAATATTTCTGCCAGTCCTTATTCCTACGGCAAAAGAGAAGACAGAAAAAAGATGCTTTCCGTTCTTACGAAAGATGATAAAGTACCTCTAGCTTATGTTTGCTGTTCCGGAGCTCAGACAGATTTAATATTCGACGGAGCAAGCATGTGTTTTGATTCCAAAGGAAATCTTGTTTGTCTTGGTGAAACTTTTAAAGAAGATTATTTTATTTTTGAAACTTCTTTGGATTATTCACCTATAACAAAAGCAGAAGATTCTTTTGAAGAAGAAGTTTTGAATGCTCTAATATTCGGATTAAAAGAATACTGCGGTAAACAGGGATTTAATAAAGTCGTGATAGGTTTAAGCGGAGGAATCGATTCGGCACTTGTTGCGTATATTGCAGTTAAAGCATTGGGAAAAAAGAATGTGCATGTTGTACTTATGCCTTCAAAATATTCATCAAAGGGAAGTGTGAAAGATGCGGAGAAACTTGCAAGCAATTTAGGCATCTCATCCGATAATGTTTCGATTCAGCCTGTAGTTAATAGCGCAATTAGGAAATTATCGAAATCATTTAACAATAAAGTAAAAGGAATAACAGAAGAAAATATTCAAGCAAGAATAAGAGGAATTTATTTAATGGCTTACTCTAATAATCATGGAAATTTAGTCTTAGCTACAGGAAATAAATCCGAGATGGCCGTTGGTTATTGTACTTTATATGGAGATATGGCCGGGGCACTTGCGGTAATTGCGGATGTTTATAAAACCGATGTTTACAGAATTTCTAATTATATTAATAAAGATAAAGAAATAATTCCCGATGAAATTATTAAAAAAGCTCCTTCTGCGGAATTAAGATTAAATCAAAAAGATGAAGATTCTCTTCCGCCTTATGTTCTGCTGGATAAGATTTTAAAAATGTATCTTGAAGAAAACAGGGAAGAAAAAGAAATTACAAAAGAAATTGGTGATGAGGAAATTGTTAAAAAAATATTAAAGATGGTTGATCTTAATGAATTTAAAAGAAAACAAGCTGCTCCTGCTTTAAGAGTAAGTTCAAAAGCATTTGGTTACGGTAGAAGGTACCCGATTGTTCAAGGATGGCGGAAGTAAATGTTTGCATTAAATTAATTCTGTATTATTAAGTTTTAAATGAAAAAATTAAATTTCAGTTTTAAATATAGTTTATAAAATAAATAATTTATTCTTTTAAGGTGGATTAATGTCATTTCTGAAAAATTACAAATTAATATTAATTTTAATCTTATTTGCTAGTGTTTTTGTAAACGGACAACAGACAGAAGATATTGTAAAAGTACAATTATCTGAAAATAATTTTAAAGTTGAACAAGGTAAACAATTACAGTTTAGTATTACTGCTGTTATTAAAAAAGGTTTTCATATAAATTCTGATAAACCAAATGATGAATTTTTAATACCTGTTACAATTACTTCAGGACATTCAGCTTTCCCAATATCAAAAATAAATTATCCGAAACCCGAAGTATTTAATTTCCCGACTTCGGATAAACCTGTCTCTGCTTTTTTAGGTACTACGGAATTTGGCATTATAATTAATGTATCTAATAATATTAAAACCGGTAAATACACTGTACCAATAGATTTCAATTACCAGGCTTGTAATGATCAAAGTTGTTTTCCGCCTTCAACAATCAGCAATAATATTACTATTGAAGTGGTAGCTGGTTCTCAGGCTGCCGGAACCGGTGTAAATAAATCAGAAAATGCCGGTTTATCAGGTAAAGAAAATGCTCCTCAAAATGGAGCATCAATAAAAAATAAAAATGTAGAGAATGAAAAAAGTATAACAACTACAAAACAGGCAAATACCGGCGACGATATTTCTATTTTTGCAGCAATACTTTTTGCATTTCTCGGCGGTCTTATACTTAATCTTATGCCGTGTGTGCTTCCGGTTCTTTCTTTAAAAATAATGGGATTTATTCAGCAAGCCGGAGAAGATAAAAGCAAAACTAGAAAACACGGTCTTGCTTTTACTTTAGGAGTTGTTCTTTCGTTTTTAGTTCTTGCAGGATTTTTAATCGCATTAAGAGCTGGTGGCGAATACTTAGGCTGGGGATTTCAATTACAGTCTCCTGCATTTGTAGTTATATTGTGTGTTATTTTATTCTTGTTCGGACTTAGTTTATTTGGAGTTTTTGAAATCGGAACTTCACTTACTTCATCCGAAAATTATATAAAAAGCACGGGATATACAGGTTCGTTTCTCAGCGGTGTACTTGCAACTATTGTAGCCACTCCTTGTACAGCACCGTTTATGGGAACCGCTCTTGGCTTTGCAATAAGCCAGCCGGCGTATGTTTCATTATTAGTATTTGCATTTTTAGGTTTGGGTATGGCGCTTCCATATGTTGTTCTTACTAACATTCCTAAACTTTTAAAATTTGTTCCGAAACCAGGTGCTTGGATGGAATCATTCAAACAGTTTATGGGTTTTCTTCTTATGGCAACTGTATTATGGCTTATTTGGGTGCTTAGTTTACAAACCGGTGCCGAAGGAGTTTTATTCCTTTTAACTTCATTAATTATAGCATCAACCGGCGGATGGATTTACGGCAGATGGGGAAATATTGCTAAAGCAGTAAAAGTAAGAAGACCTGCGCAATTAATTTCCATACTTTTTATAATTGGCGCTTTATACTTTTCTTTAGTTAATATTGAAGCCAAAACCAATTCATTAGCTGCAGAAATTAATCAGGGTAAAATTCATTGGGAAGCATACTCACCTGAAAAAGTTGAAGAAGCAGTAAAGGAAGGAAAACCGGTTTTTGTAGATTTTACTGCCGCCTGGTGCCTAAGCTGTCAGGTTAATGAAAAAGTTGCTTTCGGATCAAAAGAAGTGCAGCAGGAATTTGTGGATAAAAATATTCTTGCATTGAAAGGGGATTGGACAAACAACGATCCGGAAATAACCAAAGCCCTAGCAAATTTTGGGCGCAATAGTGTTCCTTTATATGTTATTTATTCAAAAGATAAAGAACCTGAACTATTGCCTGAAATACTTACACCGGGAATTGTTTTGGATGCTTTGAAAAAGCTGGATTAAAATTAATCCGAAATAGAAAATCTATAATTGATATGGATAAATCAGCGAGCAAATTAAAAAGAATTAGAATTGTTAAAATTGTTTTTCCGATAATTTTAATTGCAGCTCTAATTTTTATTTTAATTCCATCAGGAAAAAAATCAATTAATTGGAAACCTTATTCTAGTGAAGATATTTCTACAAGTAAAAATGATAATAAAGCTGTTATAATTGATTTTTATGCTGATTGGTGTATTCCTTGCAAAGCTTTGGATGACTCAACATTTAGCAACAAAAAAGTTATTGTAGAAGCTAAAAAATTTAATACTTATAAAGCAGACATGACAAAAACTTTTTCCCCGGAAGTTGAAAAGCTTAAAGATCAATATAATATTGCAGTTCTTCCTACAGTTTTAATAATTGATTCCAAAGGAAATGAAGCAAAAAGAATTACAGGTTTTGTAAGTGCAAATGAATTTTACAAAATAATTAAGAATATCAATTGATTTGATTTATGAAGTGATTTTAATTTAAACTTATCAAATTTTATTAAATCATTTTATAAAAATATCTTCTATAAATATTAGCCTTCCTAATTTTTAAAGTACTTTAAATCTTTCTTAGAATAGAAAATTTAATATCATAATTGAGAATTATAAATATAGATTTTGTTAAAATTTCCTTATTTAGAGCGAGTATTTTAAGCATTTCTTTACTTTTGGCAACTAAATTAAAATTAAAAATATTACGGCACGGTTTATGGAATTGATATAAACGTTTAACAATTAATTCCTTAATGATTTATAGAAGAGATTAAAAAAATGCCGAAAGAAAAAGAAATTCAAAAAATTTCTGAAGTAACCGTTAGGTTCGCAGGAGATTCAGGGGATGGAATGCAGTTGACTGGCAGTCAATTCAGCGATACAACTGCTGTAGTTGGCAATGATCTTAGTACATTACCGGACTATCCAGCAGAGATCAGAGCCCCGCAAGGAACAGTTTACGGAGTGAGCGGTTTTCAGCTCCATTTCAGCAGTTCGGATATTCATACTCCCGGTGACAGACCGGATGTATTAGTTGCAATGAATCCGGCTGCAATTAAAAAGAATTTAGATGAATTGAAACCTGGTGCTATAATTATTGCAAATACAGATTCATTTGATTCAAAAAATCTGAAACTTGCTAAATATGAAAATAATCCTTTGGAAGATGATTCTTTAAAAGGTTATAATGTTTTTCCTGTTCCAATTACATCTTTAACTCAAAAAGCCTTGGAAGGAAGTACGCTTTCTCAAAAAGATATTTCCAGATGTAAAAACTTTTTTGCTCTCGGAATTATGTATTGGTTATATAATCGTCCTTTAGAACCTACAATTGAATGGATTGGTAAAAAATTTGGTCCCAAACCTGAATATAAAGAAGCCAATGAAATTGCTCTAAAAGCCGGTTTTAATTTCGGCGAAATAACTGAATTATTTACAACAAGATACGATGTTGAACCTGCTAAACTTCCTAAAGGAACGTATAGAAACATTTCCGGAAATGAAGCAACTGCTCTTGGCTTCTTAGCTGCTTCCGTGAAAAGTAAACTTCCTTTATTTTTAGGCTCATATCCAATTACTCCGGCTTCCGAAATTCTTCAATACTTAAGTACATATAAAAATTTCGGAGTAAAAACATTCCAGGCCGAAGATGAAATTGCCGGAATTACTTCTGCTATCGGAGCTTCTTTTGCAGGTAATTTAGCAATCACAACAACTAGCGGACCCGGTTTAGCATTAAAAACAGAAGCAATGGGTTTAGCATTAATGACTGAACTTCCTTTAGTTATTGTAGATGTTCAAAGAGGCGGTCCAAGTACAGGTTTGCCAACAAAAACTGAGCAGGCAGATTTACTGCAGGCAATGTACGGAAGAAACGGTGAAGCTCCCGTTGTAGTTTTAGCTGCTTCGACTCCAAGTGATTGTTTTTATATGGCGTTGGAAGCATCAAGAATTGCGGTTAAATTTATGCTTCCGGTTATTCTTTTAACAGATGGTTATTTAGCTAATGGTTCTGAACCATGGAGAATCCCAAGAGTTAATGAATTGTCAGATATTCCTGTTTCTTTCAGAACTGAATCAGAAGGATTTAAACCTTATTTAAGAGATGAAAATCTTGCGCGTCCCTGGGCAAAACCAGGAACTCCGAATCTTGAACATAGAATTGGCGGATTGGAAAAAGCAAACATTACCGGCAACGTAAGTTATGATCCTGAAAATCATGATTTAATGATTAAACTAAGAGAACAGAAAGTACAAAATGTTGCAAAGGATATTCCTGATTTAGCTGTAGATGGTGAACAGGAAGGCGATCTTTTGGTTTTGGGCTGGGGAGGAACTTACGGTGCAATTACAGAAGCGGTTATTAAAGCAAGGGAAGAAGGGTATAAAGTTTCTCAGGCCCATTTGAAATATATAAACCCGTTCCCGAAAAATACGGCCGAAGTCTTAAGCAAATTTAAAAAAGTTCTTATTCCTGAAATTAACTTAGGACAGCTTGCAAAAATTATTAAAAGCGAATTCTTGATTCCTGTTGTACAATTAAATATTGTCAGAGGATTACCTTTCAGAGTCGTAGCAATAGAAGAGAAAATAATTGAAATTCTAGGAGGAAGGAATAATGGAAAGTCAAATTGAAACGAAAGAAATAAAATTAACTGCTAAGGATTTTTCATCGGATCAGGATGTAAGATGGTGTCCGGGCTGTGGTGATTATTCCATCCTTGCTCAGGTTCAAAGATCTTTTCCGGATATGATTGGTGTTAAAAAAGAAAATATTGTTTGGATTTCCGGAATCGGATGTTCTTCCAGATTTCCATATTATATGAGTACTTACGGATTCCACGGAATTCACGGAAGAGCTCCTGCAATTGCAACCGGAGTTAAACTTGCAAATCCCGAACTTTCGGTTTGGGTTGCTACCGGCGACGGTGATTTGTTAAGTATAGGCGGAAATCATTTTATACATGCATGCAGAAAAAATATTGATTTAAAAATGCTTCTGTTTAACAACAGAATTTACGGATTAACAAAAGGACAGTATTCACCAACCTCTGAAAAAGGTAAAGTAACAAAAACTACTCCTTTCGGAAGTGTTGATTATCCATTTAATCCGGTTTCTGTAGCAATCGGTTCCAATGCATCTTTTGTTGCAAGAAGTATTGACAGAGATCCGAAACATTTACAGGCAATGCTAAAAAGAGCTGCAGATCATAAAGGTTTGGCTTTTATAGAAATATTTCAAAATTGTGTTATTTATAATGATGGTGCTTTTAATAGTGTATCAGATAAAAAAGTTAAAGATGAAAACATATTAGTTATGGAACATGGTAAACCGATGGTTTTCGGCGCAAATAAGGACAAAGGAATAAAGCTTGACGGATTTAAACCAGTCGTTATAGATATTAGTAATGGAAAATACAGTATTAATGATGTGTTAGTTCATGACGAATTTGATGAAAGTCCGGTCAGAGCAACTTTACTTTCTCATTTAAATGATAACCCTGAATTTCCCACACCGATTGGTGTTTTCAGACAAATTAAAAAACCGACATACGATGAAGGTGTTGTGAATCAAATTGAAGAAGTTAAAAAGAAAAAAGGGGAAGGCGACTTCGAAAAATTGTTATTCAGCTCCAATACGTGGGAAGTTAACTAAGTTTCTTATCGATGTACATATCAAACACGCGGGGATTAATTATTTAATCCCCGTTCCTCTTTTAAATAATTATTAGTGTCAAATAATTTACATTTGACAATTATAATCTGCTTCATTAACTTAGTATTCGGTCATCAAAAACACACCAAAAAAATAATTGGATTTGATAAAGAGTGAAAGACTCTTTAATTAAAAATATTAACATATCTTGTCCTTTTAAAATTGCAATGGATCAATCCCTTTTTTCCAATAAATTCGATAAAAATTATAAAAAGCGGGAACTTTTTTTCGACTTATCATTTATTAATATATATCAATGATTGAACACAATATTATTAACAAAAATAAAAAATAAAAAATGACAAAGAATCTATTAGATCTGAACGATGTTACTGTAAGATTCGCCGGAGATTCCGGTGATGGAATGCAGTTAACAGGAACTCAATTTACAAACACAACTGCTTTGGTTGGAAATGACCTCAGCACGCTTCCGGATTTTCCGGCAGAGATACGTGCACCCGCCGGAACGACTTACGGAGTGAGCGGATTTCAATTACATTTTTCCAGTAATGATATTCATACTCCCGGCGATGCACCGGACATTTTAGTTGCAATGAATCCTGCTGCTTTAAAAACTAATTTATCCGAATTAAAAAAAGGAGGAACAATTATAGCAAATATTAATTCCTTCGATTCTAAAAATTTAAGGCTTGCCGGATATGAAAATAATCCGTTGGAAGACGGATCTTTGGAAGGATATGAAGTTGTTGAAGTTCCTTTATCTAAACTTACTTCAACTGCATTGGAAGACAGCGGACTTTCTGCAAAGGAAATTGCAAGAAGCAAAAACTTTTTTGCACTTGGAATGATGTATTGGCTGTACAGCCGTCCTATTGAACCGACTTTGGATTGGATAAAAGTTAAATTTAAAAAAGCTCCTTTAATTGCTGCCGCAAATGAAAAAGCTTTGAAAGTCAGGATATTATTTCGGTGAAAATACAGAGTTGTTTACAACCAGATATCAAGTTCATCCTGCAAAATTACCAGCAGGAACTTACAGAAATATTTCCGGTAATGAAGCATTATCATTAGGATTTATTGCCGCTTCAATTAAAAGCGGACTTCCGTTGTTTCTCGGTTCTTATCCGATTACTCCTGCTTCTACAATTTTACACGAATTAAGTAAATATAAAAATTACGGAGTTCGTACTTTTCAGGCTGAAGATGAAATTGCTGCTGTATCCGCAGCGATCGGGGCTTCTTTTTCCGGTGCTTTGGCAATTACAACAACAAGCGGTCCTGGAGTTGCATTAAAAACTGAAGCAATCGGTTTGGCTGTAATGACGGAACTTCCTTTGGTTATTATTAATGTTCAAAGAGGCGGACCGAGTACAGGACTTCCTACGAAAACAGAACAATCGGATTTACTGCAGGCTTTATACGGAAGAAACGGTGAAGCCCCGGTTGCTATCGTTGCGCCTTCAACTCCTGCCGATTGTTTTGATATGGCAATTGAGGCTTCCAGAATTGCAGTAAAATATATGGTGCCGGTTATGTATTTATCCGAT
>CAVQMC010000029.1:0-137124 GCA_963713505.1 uncultured Ignavibacteria bacterium
GATGTATTGCTAGAATTATCCAAATCCTTTTAATCCTTCAACTACAATTTCCTTTTCATTAGCAAGTCCGGAATTGGTGCAACTAAAAGTTTATGATATATTAGGAAAAGAAGTTGCTGAGTTAATTAATGACAAACTGGAAGCAGGGGAACATAAAATAATGTTTGATACTTCCAAATTATCAAGTGGGATTTATTTTTATAGAATGACTGCCGGTAAAAATGTAAAAGTAAGAAAAATGCAATTACTTAAATAATATAATTTTATCATATGCTGCCGTTATTTGCAGCATTTTTTTTAATACGGGGAAATAATGATAAAATTACTTTTATCAATTCTAATATTCTCTACTATTGCAAATATTTCTGCACAAAACCTATGGACTAAATTAAATGGTCCGGCAGGGCTGTGTTTTGGCAGGATTAGTGACTAAGGGGGATACAATTATTATCGGAACTGGTTATTCAAAAGCATTAATATTCTTTACCACAGATGGAGGCAGCAATTGGCAGAAAGCAAATATCAAATTAACCAGCAGGTTTTCTGATTTTGTTTTTACAAATAATGCTGTGATTGCGACTGCATATCAAAATGGGATATATAAATCATACGATTTGATTAACTGGACACAGATAGATAATTCTAATTTACATTTCTGGAGTGCTGGCAAAGATGCCTTTGGAGGTATTTATGTGGGAACAGATGAAGGTCAGATACTCTATTCAACGGATAGTGGAAATAACTGGACCACATCAATTGATGTAGAAGGAAGAAATTATAATTTTATTTTATCAGATGACAGTACATTGTATGTGGGTGGATATCTAAATATTTTAAGAAAAAATACTTATTCTTCCTGGGACATATTACCGGTATATTCATTGGTTGAGGATTATATACCTTTTTTGGATGATAATAGCAATTTATATGTGCATGGCAATTCAGTTGTATTTAAGAGTACGAATAAAGGTGATACTTGGATACAGCTTGATACAAATGCATTTTTTCAAAACGGGAATAATTATATATACGGGATGATTTTTAACAACATGATGATAGCTGGTTTAGAAGATGAAACTAATATATTGGAACAGGATGGGGAATTGCTGTATCAGATGATAGTGGATTAACCTGGAATTATTCCAACAATGGACTTCCACCAAAATTATCAGGTATTATGAAGCTGGGAAAATCGGGGATAAATACATATGCTGGCACAAACGCAGCTGGAGTGTTTAAATCAACAGACTTTGGAGACAGCTGGTTCCCGGTTAATAACGGTATTACTGCTGCAACTACTCTCGATATTACTTTCGACAGTCAGGGTAATATATATACTGCAAACTGGAGCAACGGTATTCAAAAATCAACAGATAACGGAAATAGCTGGGAAGTAATAAATAACGGACTTACAAACTCATATCTCTATTCAATCATTGCAGATGATAATGACAATCTAATTGCAGGCACCGACCAGGGAATGTTCCTTTCTACGGATTTAGGTAATAACTGGTCGGAGATAACAGCACCTGGTAATGGTTATGGATATCATTTATATAAAGATACACAGAATAGGATTTATGTTTTTACTTACGGGACAGGTTTTTACCGAACCACAAATCTAGGAAATAGCTGGACAAGGCTGGATCAGGGTTTTGTAAGCTCCTACACATTTGGATTTGCAATAGCTAAAACAGGTATTATGTATGCAGGCACCAGAGGCGGAGCAATATATAAATCGACAGATAACGGAAATAGCTGGTCAATAAAATATCTTAGCAATAATTCAAGCACAGCAATAGGAACAATATCAATAGCTCCAAACGGAACTATCTTTGCCGGCAATGTTTATGAAGGTGTATTAAGATCAACAAATAATGGAAATAATTGAGTACTTGTAAAGGCAGATGCAGGAAATCAATATAACTATTCATTAGGTGCTGCCCAGAATGGAGAAGTCTATTCATCTGGCAGCAGTGATATTTTCTATAAAACCACAGATGATGGAGATACCTGGATAAACGTAACTGACAATCTTGAACTTACATAAATTTATAATATAAGATTCGATCAGGATAATAAAATGTATCTGTGCACAGATGAGAGTGTGTGGATTGCAGACAGCATAGTACCGGTGGAACTATTAAGCTTCACAGCATCAGCAAATGATGATAAAGTAACATTAAACTGGACAACTGCAACAGAGACGAATAATAAAGGGTTTGAGATACAGAGAAGTAAAAAGTCAAAATTAAAAAGTAAAAAGGAGTGGGAGAAGGTTGGGTTTGTTGAAGGAAGTGGAACAACAACAGAAAAACAAGAATATTCTTTTCCTGATAAAAATATAACATCTGGAAAATACAACTACAGATTAAAACAAATAGATTATGATGGAACCTATAAATATTAAAAGAAGTTGAAGTAAATGTAAATATCCCCAATAAATTTTCACTCAGTCAGAATTATCCTAACCCATTTAATCCAACAACAAATATCGAATTTACGATTTTGGAATTCGGATTTGTAAGTTTGAAGGTATATGATGTATTGGGAAGAGAAGTAGCAGTATTAGTAAACAAAGAAATGAAACCGGGACGTTATACAGAAAAGTTTGATGGAAGTGAATATCCGAGCGGAGTATATTTTTACAAATTAAAAACTCAAACATATTCAAAAGTTAGAAAAATGATATTAATTACTTTAATTAAGGAATATCTAATTAACATTAAAAATATACTTTTAATTTTCTATTATTATTTGCTGCTCTGCTTCTTCATTAACTAATTCATCTTCTTCTTCATTGTGATATTTCTGAGCAATTAACTGTCCAAATAATATTAAATATGAAAGTACTACCATTCCTCCTACTAAATGCCCCGGTCTAAAATAAGTAGATTCCTGCAGATTAATTACTAATGATACAATAATAATCCATTTCCAAGGATTTGGTTTATTCAATTTTCTCATTCGGGTAAAGTATTGAATCAGCATAGAAATAAAAATAACTAAACCGACAATACCAACTTCGTTCAAAATATCTATATATCCGTTATGAGCTTCATTTGGAAGCCAGACAAAAACTTTATACAAATCTAATACTGCAGTATTATTAATATTCCAAAAAGCTTGATATCCGGCACCTAAAATAGGATGTTTGGAAATTTCCTTAAACATACTGGTCCAGAGATCGGTTCTTCCCGAAAATGTAATATCTTTACCTACTGATCCAGTTAATACCGATAATATACTTGGATCAAAGTATAAAATGCTTAATATAAAGCTGGCACCGAAAAGTATAATAAGAGCAGAAACAGTTCTGCCTAAACCAATCGGTTTAAATATTGAATCTATAGAAAAAAAGCTGCCAATTACCACTAAAAACATAAAGCTTGTAATGGACGTCATGCTAAATGAGCCGAACAATAAAGCAACAGAGAAAAACAGAGAAAGCCCGGCATACATTTTTGCATATCCGCTTTCTCTTTGGTAAATAAAAAAACTGAATAGAATACATATCACACTTACCTGGCCTAAATCATTTTTATGAGAAGTTAATCCTCTCCATGTATGAAATTGCGGATCGATTGCCCCGGGAATTACCAAACAAGAAATAATGGATAAAAATACATACAAGTATAAAATTGGTTTTATATAACTAAGTATTTCGTCAGTTGAACTAGCGTTTAGTAATAATGAAACTGTTACAGTATATAAGGTAAGTGTTCTGAAAAGTCTTTTAAAAGTGACAAATGAATCAACAGACCAGATCATACTTGCAAAGCACCACAAAATAAAAAGCGTTAAAAGTTTTTCTTTTAAAATAAAATTTAAAAAATCTTTTCTTTTCTTAAACAAAGTAAAGCATGACGCCAAAAATAAAATAGAATAAACTATCTGGTTAACGATATTTGTTGTACCAATGTCTTCAATTTCTTCAACTCTTGGCCGAAATGGCAAGGCAGTCCCAAAAAATTCAAAAAATATGAAGATCGTAAACGTTAAAACTGCAAGTTTGTAATATATATTTTTATACTCAACAGTATATTCCAAAACTGTTTAACCTAGAGATTGATAATTGATAAAATATTTTTCGGAGAATTTTAAATCCATCAAATTTAATAATTTTTCTCCATTAACATAATTAACAATTTTTTTTTCAGAATTTAACCATGGATGAACCATTATTTCCATAGGGACATTTTTACTTAAGAGTTTTTCATTAACACTTTTTATTTCGCAAAAGTATTTAGCTTTTGCTAGTCCAGCAATTTTTAATTTATAGTTGTATAATTCAGAATAAAATCTTCTTTGTTTGGATAATTTACCCCAGTTAAACCTTAATCTTACAGCAGGAACATTGTAAGCTTTTGCTAATTCAACAACTACAGTACCGATTCCCCAGTAATGATGCATGTGATGGTGGGAATCAAAATGTGTAGGTATTATTCCGATTTTAATACATTTTTTTACTTGTTCCTCCAGCTCTGAATACACTGCATTTGCTTCATCCTTATTCAATAAATGTCCTTTAAAGGATTTATACATTACACCTTTATGGTTATAAAATTTTGGAAATTTTTTTATTTTTTCGGTTAGAGGTTGTCCCTCGGATATATTTAAATGGACTCCAATACTATTAATTAAATTATTATCATGTGCAATACTGCCAGCTTCCTCAAATCCGGGCATATTACACATTATTGTAGTAGAAGAAATAATTCCAAGCTGAAATGATTGAAGAATAGCTTGATTTGAATTGTAAGCCATACCAAAATCATCTGCATTTACAACTATTTTTTTATTTTTCATTCTTTTTAAAAATTAAAATTATTTATAAATATAACAATATTATCGGTAGGCTTTAATTTTAACCCCAAAAATTGCTGAAATATGTCCTACATTAGAAGCAACTTTTGATGACCAATGAATCCTCCAATGATTATTGGGAATAAACACTATTGTTAAAAATATACTTAATATTAAAAAAGAAATTGCTTTTGTAAATACTATAAACTTTAAATAAAAACTATTGCTATCATTATATAATATTTTTCTACGTGTATATAAATTTCCAGTAAAATAAGCTCTTTTCAATAAATACGAAGCTTTTGTCCTTTCGAGGAGATTGGTATTCAGAAACCCATGCTTCATAACAGTTTATAAAATATGCCCCGCTTTTTTTGAGTATTTCAAACAAAGCAGTATCTTCACCACCCGTTATTCCAAATGCCGGATCGAAAGGTCCGAGCAACATTTTTTAGTAAGTTTGATTTTATTATGCAATTTCCGGTTCTGGTGAAAATTGCTTTTGTTCCTGTAGGTGGAGATGGTCTGTTGAAAATATAGCTTTTTTGTATCCAGCGAGGAGTTGCTTCACTAAAATGCGAAATTACTCTGCCAAATACTCCATCTGCATTATATTTTTCAATAGTTTCCAGCATTAATATTAATCCAATTTGGTGAAGCTATTTCATCATCATCAATAAATAAAATATATTCACCTTTTGCATTAGCAACACCTTTGTTTCTGGCCAGACTTATATTTTTAATTGGCTCAATTAAATATTTAAAGATAATATTATATTGATCTATATAGTTCTTTAAAATTAATTCTGCACTTTTATTATTATCGTTATCAACAACTATAATTTCCAGGTTTAAATCGGATCTGATATTTTGAGTGACTAGACTTTCCAGAAGCTTATCTAATAATTTAGGTCTTTTAAAAGTGGCTATGCAAATTGAGCATAACATATTATTTCCTAAACTAAAAAATAATAATCATCATTTTAATTAAGAGATTTGTATAAGCTAATAGTATTCCTTGCAATATCTCCCCATGAATACTTTGTTGTACTTAATTTTTTCGCATATATGCCCATTTTAACTAAATCATCTTTGTTCGAGAAAGCGGAATTAATGTTTTCCGCTAGTTCTTTTGTATCATTTGATTTAAGAATAAGACCACTTTTATTTTGTTCAATAACTTCACCAAAGTCACCTACATTTGTTGCAATTACGGGTTTTCCAAATGTAAATGCTAAATGAATAATTCCGCTATGATCAATATTTGTATAAGGCAGAATAACAGTATCTGATGCAAGAAAATAAGTAGGGATATCTTCATTTGCTATATAAGTAAAGCTGCGATATATTCTATCTTTAAAATTACTATTGTCTATAATTTTTTTATATTTATTTTCCAAAAATGGTGTATGAGCTTTCCCGGCAATCAGCAGTTTTAATCTTTTATCATTTGCAGCCGCTAAATTAAATGCTTCTAATAATAAATCTAAACCTTTATACTCTCTAATAAAACCAAAGAACAGAATAACATTGTCACTGTCAGATAATCCTAATTTATCTCTGGCTTCTTTTTCTGACAATTCATTTTGGGGTAAATAAATATCAAAGTTACCGTGTGGAATTACAGAAACTTTATTTTTATTTATTTTGAAATTGTTTAGTAATTTTTCCTTTATATATTGGGAGTGTACTATAATAGCTTGTGAATTTTTATATACAATGTATTTTAAAAGGTAATCTAATCTATTTTTTTCATGAGGCAAAACATTATGAGCAGTAAAAACGAGTTTTATTCCCATTATTTGCAAAAATTTATAAAAGAAAATTTCACTTTTTCTTCTGAAAAATTGATAATGTACTACATCAGGTTTAGTATTTTTAATATATTTATATGCCTTTACCATATAATATAAATATTCAAAAATTTTAGATAATTTATTTTGTCCCTTACTCTTTGAAGGAGAAAAATAAAGAGTTTTAAAGGTATTGTTATTTTGTATTTCTCTATTTTTAGGTACAATTAAATGTAAATCAATTCCATTTTCGTATAAACTATTACACAAACAAATGGAATAATCATTACCCACAAGGGAATCAACCATTATTATTTTCATTTTAATGTTTATTATACTGATTTTTTCTCTAAAAACAATTTACGTATTTGGATCATTAGGAATTTTGTAAAGTCCCTGACATCACTCACTAGGTACCAGCTCAAAATTAACGATATTATAAAAAGAAAAATGTCAATATATATATGGAACTGACCAGAAAATAATAACGAAATAGGGGCTAATAAAATCAAAATCGCAGGTTTTAATGAACTAAACAGATGGGGTTTTATATTATATTTACTTAAGAAATAATAAAATTGAACTGCGGAGGTCAAGTTCATTGTTAGTAAAGCATATACTGCTCCCATATATCCATAAATTGGTACTAATATTAAGCTTAAAGAAATACTAATTATACTGGAAATAGTGTTTATTTTAGGAGGAACAGAAGGATAACCTGCCGGAACGAAAGGATATCCCATTAGATCACTTAAACCCTTTATTAAAAATGTAAATATTAATATTGCAAATGCCAGAGAAACTTCAACATATTTTTCTGAAAATAACAATAGAGTTAGTTCGTTTCTGAATAGAAAAGTAAAAATAATTATATAAGTTACTATGATTGAAAAAACACTTATAGATTTTTCAATTAGTTTAAGTGCTGAGTCTTTATCTCCTTGAGAAAATAATTTTGCTAAGTTGGGGAAATATACAATAATAAAGGATTGGAAAATTTTCTTTAATGCATCTGGAACTTTGGTAGCAACATCAAAATTTGCTATACTCACAGGTGATAAATAAGCACCAATAATAAAGATATTTACCCTACCGTTTACAAAAACCACCAGGTTGTTTAAATAAAGCGGAATACTGAATTTGATTATTCTTTTAAAAGAATTTATAGTTGGTTTAATTGAAGTTAATTTTTTAAAGGAATTATAACTAATCTGATGTACTAAAGGTTGAAGAGTAGATAAGATTTCAATTATTAATAAGCTTTTAAGATCAAGTTTAGAGAACAATAATGCCAAGAACACTAAAATTACTCTAAAAACAGAAGAAGTGACATTCACAATAGAGTAATGTTTAAATTGATTTAATCCCTGCATTAAATTGTAAAATAGATCTCGGAAATTTGCAAGGATGAAAATGATAACAATATAGTATATATATTCGGAAATGCGTGGATCAAAATAATTTAGTATATACCTGGATGCAAATATTAAAACTAAACCAAAAAATATTAGCCCAATGCTTCTTAAAAATAGAATCGGCATTAATACATTTTGATTTTCATCTTTATTATCACTGGCTATGAATTTAACCATAGTCAGTTCTAATCCTAATCCTCCTAATAGGTTAAACATATTTACTATTACAATAACTAAAACATAAATACCAAAATCATCCTTTGTAACGAATCTGGTCATTAACATTATAGTGAGAAATTGAAATATCATCCCACTAACTGTTCCTATTGAAGTAGCTGCCGAACCTTTAAGTATATTTTTCTTTAGTGCTTTATCCATGTAACAAAAAAATTACTAACTTTTCATAAATTAATTTTAGCCAACCCTGCCCGAAGGATCTTTACCTTTTACAAAAAATTCTTTTATTCTCTTAACTTGTTCTTTTCTTAAGTACTTTACAAATTCTTTTGAAACTGGGCGTTCATATCTTCTAATTGAAGCCCAAATATAACCGGAAATTGCAGAGATACTACCTATAATAACTGGACTTTGTCTGAATCTGCTTGCAAAGCGTAGGATGGAAAAAACAGGATGATAACCAATTAAATAATGCTGCATACCTAAAATAAATCTTGATTTAACATAATTTTTATGAGCTGAACCGGTTGGCTTATAATGATATAATCTAATATCTTCGAATGATTCTACTTCCCAGCCATTCATTTTAGCCATAGTTTCAGCTACCGCATCAATACCTCCAAATTTTAACGGTCTATATCCGCCTATTTTTTCAAAACATTTTCGGGTAAATAATTGGAAACCTCCTGCAACACTGTGTCTTGAACTTCTGCTTAAATAGAATGAACCTCCGTAAAATTCCATTCTTACACCGCCAGCAATTCCCAATTTAGGATTTTCATCAAATTTATTAAGAATATTTTCATAATAATCTTTTTCAAATCCCATATCAGCATCTAAATTCCCAATATAATTATAATCAGTTCCATTTAACGATTCATATCCAAAATTGAAAGCAGCTACTTTAGAACTAAAATTCCTTGTTGGTTCATCTTTAGTTTTACGAAAAACTATAAATTCATTTTCAGCAGCATATTTACTAACTATCTCATCTGTTCCATCAGTAGAACAATCACTTACAATTATCCATTTAACAGGTTTTATTGTTTGACTTAGTACTGAACTTATAGTTTTTTCAATATATTCTTCTTCATTTCTCGCCGGAGTTATTAAGACGTATTTTTTCTAATCATTTTCTATAGTAAATTTTTTAAAAATTTAATTTAATATATGAAGAGTTTATTTATCAATTAAATCATTTGTTATTTTGATAAGATTTTTGCTTTCTTCTTCCCAGTTATATTTTTTAAAAACTTCATAACCTTTTTCAGTTATTTTTTTCGCATTTTCATGGTCATTGTATACACTTAGAATTTTTAATGCTAAGCTTTCGTAATTTTCAGCTTCGAAAAAGAAAATAGAACTATCATCAAAATAATCTTTAATACCTATCTGTCTTAGGCACAATTACGGGTTTATGAAAATATAAATACTCAAATATTCTGGTTGGGAAATTAATATTGGTAAAAGGAGTCATATTATTTGGAATTACTCCTAGATCAATTATAGGTATCGTTTTTGCAATTTCATCGATTGGAACTTCGCCATGGAAATCAAGCACATCATTTAGATCTAATTCATTTATTATTTCCAAGAATCTGGATTCGTATTCTCCATATCCGCAGACAATTAATCTTAATTTAGGTATTTTATTTTTAATCATTTGCAATGCTTTTGCCAAAACATCTAATCCATGCCTTTCAACTATAATTCCATGGTACATTAAAATAAATTCTTTTTCTTCTGATTCACTTTTTACATAATTTTGATATTTTGTAAATACTGATGTTTGAGGTGAATTCATTACTATATTTAGTTTTTCAGGAGGGCAGCCGCGAGATATAAACTGTATTTACAAATGCTTTATTTGTAGTAATAACTAAATGGGCAAAATGTAGACTTCTTCTTTCAATCCATTTAATAAGTTTTGTGAAATAACTTATTTTCATCGTAATTAAATATAGTCATTAGTAATTCCGGTGATGGATCATGCATATCGAGAATAATTTTAGTACCGAAGATTTTAGGAAAGATTGTTAGAAAAACAAGAAAATCCGGCATATTATGAACATGTATAACATCATATCTATTTTTAAGTGCCATCCAGTTAAGAACAAAAAATGAACGAACACAAAAACTTAAATAAAGTTGAATATATTTAAATTTTGAAGTGCGCGAACGTTGAAGTTTTACTCTGTAAACATTTGCACCAAAAATTGTTTCTTTCTTGGGTTGTCCATTATCCATAAGACAAATCATATCTACTTGTATGCCTGAATTATACAGCGCTTCAACTTCTCTTTTAGGTCTCGGATCGTGTGGATAATATGAATAAATGAGCATTAATACTTTTTTTGTTTTCGGTTTTTTCATATTGGATTTTACAGGAATATTTAAGAATAATTTATGAAAATTCTACTATTTATTGGTTTTATATTTACCATTTCAGTATTATTTCTTGATTTAATAATTTTTAATGATTTTTTATCCTGAATTACTTCATTAGGTTTTAATTTATTAAAAGAAGGTATAATCATTGTCAATTCATGATTATAAAGATTTGAATCAGTATTAACCTTAAAATCTAGGATAATAGATTTATCAGATCTTTTAATAAATTCAATTTTAGATGATTTACGTTGGGTTTCATATTTTATTATATCTATTATAGGAGCAATCCAAATTTTATTTTTGTTTGAATTTAAGAACTCAATTAAATTTAAAAATTGTCTTTTTCCAAATGTATAGTTATAATTTTTAAGCAGTAAACGTACGTAATCAAAAATACTTTTTTTACCTATTTTATGGAAAACTAATTGTTGGTGTTTTTTCTCAGAAATTATATCACTTATAATTTCTTTAATTTTATTTTGATCAAAATCAGAATTTAATTCAACATAAGCATGATTTCCGCTGTATAAATCTATTAAATTATATAACTTCGGTATTTCTTTAAAACTGCTGTCTGCTTTACTCCACCTTTTTCCACCCCAAAGTTCTCTACCGCCAGAAGCAAATACATTTAGTTTACTATCATTAGGAAAAAGTTTCCAAATCAATTTTGAAGCTGATCCAATTTCAAAATCAGCTTCTTCAAGATTTTCTGCGCCTTTGTGATTCCAGGTATGGTTACCAATTTTATGGTTCATTTGCGGCAATTCTTTTTCCCAAAAATCCTTATTCTTATTATAACTTACTAAGAAATTATTTCTGCCGGGATTCACCATAAAAGTAGCGGGTAAATTATACTTATTTAATAATGGAATAACAAAATTAACATGAGAATCAAGATTATCATCAAATCTTAAACTGATTGCACAGTCAAAATTATTATACCATTCAGCAAATTGAGGTATTATATCTTTTTTCGAAATTATTGGTTTTGTTAATATAAATATACCTTTTAAAATAAATTAATAGCTTAAAATTATATTTTGTTAATATGATAAAAAGCAAATCAAGGAAACCTTTTTACAATTTGAGGTCCAATAATTTTTGTAATTGAACTTGGAGTAATTTTCCAGACCTTTTCAAATAAACGTCTTTTTGAGCTTCTTTTAACATTAAACTCTGTTTTTTGATTAGTTTGAGGAAAATATTGATAATAGTAATTATATGTAGTTCCGCCCCAGCCCTGTCTAAATTGGTCTGCTTCGCCGGACTTAGGCAGTCTGCCGGAATGAAATATATTTATACCTTCCAAAGCATACTTTTTAATTAATTCCCAATATAAAACGTAAATTAAATCAAATACTTCTGATTTCGGATCACTAGTGCAAGAGAAAGGCAATGAAATGGTATCTTTAAACTCTTTAATCATTGTAGCAGCAGCCACTTTCTTTTTATATTTTAGTACTGAAATTGAATACATTCCGGAATCAACCAAATCTCGAATCCAGCTTTTTCCTGTACAAGGAATTCCTTTTCTTTGATGATGTTTGAAAAGAAAATTATAAAACTCATCTATGTTTTTAGAAGGGTGTTCAATCTCATATGTCAAATTTTTTACCGACTCAATTTTTCCTCTGTTAAATTCAGAAATTGAATTCCATACAGAATCTATATCTTTACTAAGTGAAAGTTCTTTATTACAATAATTTTCATCCGTAGTTAATGCACCTTCTACTTTGTGCTTATACTGCTTAAAGACTATACGGTTTTGGTTAAATTTATTCGCAAATTCAATAGCTTTATCCAATATTAACTTTTCTGCTTCGGAATTATCGGATACAATACCACCGGCAACGGCATAGGGAACAGAAATCAATAAATTCTTTTTAGATGAAGTTTTCAAATTATAGAGAGGTAAAATTCCTTTAATTTCATTATCTTCAAAAGCTGCAATCGGGTAAAAATCTACTTGATAATGTTTTTTTAATACATCAAACCATTTGTAGCTTTGCCAGGCAATAGCTTTCGGTTGTTTATCAATATATTCCTCCCATGCGTCTTTTTTATTTTCATCTATGATTTCAATTTTCATTATTTTCCCTTTTTTAATCGTTTAACTCATTAATTATCATTTTGTATTTACCGGATTTTTCCGCTTTAATTCTATCAACATATTTGATTATTAATTTATTATCGCTTGAAAATTGAGAATAAAATTTCTTTGTTATTAATTGATCTGTTTCATCATTAAAGTTTTTCCCTTTTTCAATTTTAATTTCAATATCTTTATTATTCATATATCTTATTTGAAAACGATTAATTCTGGATGCGAGTTTTCCTTCCATAAAAAAACGGCACCATACATTAGGAGCAATCATTTTCCCTTCCTTATCGAAAATAACTTCTCCGGTTCTTCCTAGAAGATTATTAATTACTTTTGAATGTCTTCCGCAGCTGCATTTTTGATCAGCTATTTGTCCGACATCCCCGGTTTCAAATTTAATAAAGGGCATTGGCACCTGAACCAAAGTAGTACATAGAATTTCATTTTCAGCATCTAATAAATTCGTATTTTCAAATTTGTTTTCAACATATAGAGTTTCCTGGTTGATATGCATTGAACCCTGGGGACATCTTCCTGCAATATGACCAACTTCCCGCGTTCCGTATATATTAGTAACTTTACATTTAAATGCTGTTTCAATTCTTTTTTCTTCAAAATCATACAGTGGCGCAGCCCAGGTAAGTGCAACTTTGGGGGCTGCATTTCCAATATCCAGATTATTATCAATCATATATTTAGCTAATTCAGACATTGCTGATGTGAATCCCCACAAAACTTTTGGTTTGAATTCTTTTATGCGTTCATAAGATCTGGCATGATCTTCTTCTCTTAGATTTACTCCGGGCAATAATAATTGACCCCAAACATATCTTCTAAAAGAAGCAATTAAATTTTTGCTTAACTCTTCTCTTGAAGCCCTTAAGAACCTAACTTCTTTGCTTCCGGGATCGGCCCCAAACCACGATTTTAACCTTAACTCGTTTGCCCAATTTAATCCTGTTTGTGTTCCATCTTCATAAAATACGGTAGGAGCACCTGTTGAACCGCTGGAAGTATTCATAATTAATTTATGTTTACTGAATAATGATAATCCTCTTGGTTTTCCAGGAGCCTGTTTATCAGGGTTGATTTTTCTAAGTGATTCGAGAAAACGAACATCCAGCATATCTTCATGATGATCTATAATTTCCTGTCTTTTTAAAGATGGGATTTTTTTATAATCATCGAAGCTTTTAATATCTTCGGGCTTCATTCCCAAATCATCGAATCTTTTTTTATAAAAAGGAACGTATTGATAAGAATAATTGAGAATGTTCTGCAATTTTTTTAATTGTAAAGAAGATAATTCATCTTGAGAATACCATTGAGTTTTCATTAAGCTTCTATAAGTAGAAGATATATTTCTTCTATTTAATAGAAAATTTGAAAAGAAGAACAATTGTTTTGTCATTATAATAATATTTTTTATGGACTAATATTTTTTCAATAATGGTTTAACTAAAAAAAGGAAATACAAATTAGGAATATTAAGCCTGGTTAGAGTAGATTCTATGATAAGTATATTGTTTGTTATTGAATAATCTTTTAAAACTAATTTTAGCAAAAATTTGGAATCCGACTTTTTTTGATAATTCAATATTGGACCAATTATCCCACATGGTTCCGCCGTATAACGATTTATAACCGCGGCTTTGTAATTCATTAAACATTTTATAACGCAGGATAGATCCTAATCCCTGTTTTCTGTAATTTTTAGAGACAGTAATTTGCTCTGACCAGGCCTGGTGTTTTCTGAAATTTTTATTCAGTTCAACTAAAGGCATGTAAACTTTATTAAAAGAAACTAAATTAAAACCGGCAACATTAGTCCCATCTAAGGCAACTACACACAAACCTCCGTTTTTAATAATACTCTCCATTTTATCCACAAGCCATTCTTCCATGGAAAGTATCTGTTTTACTATTTGATCGTCCATATTGTGGCTGTCGTAAAACTTATATTGAAATAAAGGATTGGTTTTATTGTTTGGTGAATATTGTTTCAGATCTTTTTTATAAATAAGATAATCCTTTTTTTTGTAAACTTTTTCAAAAGGATATAAAATCATTTTCTTTACAGCAATTAAAAAACCGTAATCTGTAAGATTTCTCTTAAATTTTTTGATTAATATTTTTAACATTTTTGATTCTTATTTTAAAGGTTATAAATTACCTTTCAATATGTCCTTTCCAATTAGGATGAGGTTCAAAATTTAGATTTCTATAATCAGCATATGAATTAAGATCAAATTCTTTATCACCGTCTTTAATTTTAATATCTTCAACTTTACCAAAAAATAAAGGATTTGATTGATTAATTGTTTCATATGTATTTGCAATCAATGGAATTTTTTTATAATCAAATCCCATTAATGTTGCTCCTACAGTATCAATGGCTAGGGCATTATATCCTGCCATTAATAATCCTGGATATACAGGGTCGCAATTAACAGGGCCGGTTTTTTCTCCTCCAATAATTCCGTCAACTATATGAAAATGATTTCTCTGAGGTGTATCCTGTATTTTACCGTTTTTATCGGCATAGAAAACAATTCGATTCACATCTTGAAGTGTACGCCACAAGGTATCATTTCCATACCACATAGCTTCATAAACATCATCTTTAAATGGAACGATATAATGTGTATTCCACCATAATTTTTTAGCGGTTGCAAAAAAGAACTTTACTGGGACAAATGCATTTGTATGTATTCTGTCATTTAATTTAACGGCAATTCGCTTTCTAAAGGATGGGTTTATATATTGGTCACCACCTTCAGAAGGGGAGCCAATAATAAAATGCGGCATAGTATCTTTTAATGCAGGTATTCCAAAGTAATTTTTTTGTGCTAGTGTAACTGCTGTTCTTCTATGAGTTTTAAACTTTGCAATTCCAATAACTGCATCAGCCTGCAAAAAAGAATTAGGTATTAAATATTCATGTTTTCCGTTGGAATGGTGTTCATACATTACTTTGGGATTACAATAAACTATTCTTAATTTTTTAGGATCAATGTCTTTAAATTTACTCGTATTCCCTAAGTCGACCCAGGTATATCCTAAGAGGATCTTGTTCAATTTTCTGCCGGCCCCATTTGCCATACATATAAGTTCTTACACCTTGAACAATTCTAAGATCAAAGCATTCAATCGGGACCTTCGGATTTTTCTCGCGAACCCAATCAAGCATTTTATCTATTTGAGAAATTGAATAAGCTTCTTTAAATCTTCCAAATAAAACTTGGGAATCGCCAATAATTATTTTCCCGCTCCCTTTTAGAGGCTTTTAAAGTATAATCTATAATAGGACGTACAATTGAGCCATGTATTATAATTGAAAATACTTCCTTACCGTCCATATGATAGTGTCTTACAGTATTAGGTTTTAGAAATACCGTCATTCCTGGTTTTACTATGTCTTTAAAAGGATTCCATTCTGGTTTGTTAAAGTTTTCTTTATCAAGTCCGGATTTATAAAGTATCTGTCTTACATGGTCATATATTTTATTATTTGGATCAATTTCAGTGCCTTCATATTCGGGATATTTAACAGGCGGATTAAAGGGAACTTCATTAGGATATTTTTTTGATTCAAAAAAGTCTACTGCAACATAATTATTGTTAATCGTCATTTATAAAACCATTGAATTAGTTTAAGTAAAATTTTAATTAATGAAGAAAATTATCTAACTCTAATCAGACAATTTTGTGGTATTAAAAAGGAAAAAAGAACATTAAAATATAATTATATCACACTAAATAAAAAAATTACACTAAAAATTGCTTTGAATAATTTGCCACATCTCTTGGTAAGGCATTCCAATACTGGTCTGAATAATTAGTTTTTATATATTTAAGAAAATCTAAGTAATATTTAATCGGAAATTCTTCAAATTTACCATTCGTGTCATTAAAATCTAAATAATCCGGATGAACATTTATGAGAGCCATCCCTTCATTTTTAATTATCCATTCTAATTTTGTTTGCCAAATATTGTAATTCTTTTCTCTCATTAATAAATATAAAGTAGAATCTTGAGCTAAAGTATAAGGCATTTCAATATATCCGCCGTCTTTGTGTCTTTTGTTTGTAATCCATAGATGGAAAAATAGTATTTACTCCATCAGGTTGAGGTTCAAAAGGATCTGTATCAAATGTGGATAAATCATATAAAAGATTAAGTTCACCGATATAATCCAGATTATGGTGCATAGCCGGAGCTCTAAATCCTAATGCATTCCATTCATTAGCATATTTTTTTATTTTTTCAGCTCTTTTCAAAAATTCTTTTTCAGAAGAAAATAATTTACCATCATGATGTAACCCATGTACTCCGCATTCAAAACCATTTTCTTTCAAAGTATTTATTAATGAAATATCAACTCTGTAATCTCTTTCCGGAATAAAATTATATGAACCCACAAAGCCCAATTCCTTTTCCAGCTTCATCAAGTTGTAAAACTCTATTATATCCTTTTTGATGTTCAACATCGTGTGTAATATAAGTGCAAACTTTTTATTATTTGGCCAGCCTTTCCAGTTTTTAGGTTTGTATGAAGCGGATTCAAGTATCGGCCATATTGAAACAAATTTTTTTTGCTTCCTTTTAATTAAAATCCTTCTCAAATAAATTTGAAATTTTCTCGGGACTAAGGGTTTAATTAAATAAAATATTGTTGGTAAATTTATCCTCAAAATATACCCCAATTTAGTTAATGCTAAATTTATGATGAAATAATTTTTTATAATTCATATTAAATAATTATTAAAAATATAAGAAATTTTTAATATTTAATAAATTTATTTCCAAACTAAAATTTTTTAAAATTCAGTTGTAAACGACTTTAAATATAAATTTAAATCTACTTTTTAAAAATCTAATATATCCAATTCTATTTAATTTATGGGGTTTCACCACCTTATATTAAATCTTTTGAGAATAAATAGCTTTACAAAAGCAATTATATACTAGCTCTTTTTAAATTAAATTAGTTGACTATAAAATAAAGTCGGGAATTTTCTAAAAAAATTCCCGCAGAATACAATATTAATTAATTTTATTTAAGATATTTTACATATCGTGCCCAACCAATCCAACTGAATTTTTTACTTAAATTAGGAGTTGGATGACCATCAGTAAAAAGGAAATGCCCAGGCGTTTTTAACAACGTTTTGTGTATTGCAATCAACCGGATATTCAAAACCGACGATATTTCATTAGAAATGCTGCATGGATCAGTTTCCGGTCCATATGCAAGAATAAGAACTTTATCACCACACCCAGGTTCATAATCTTCTCCATTTTGCATACGCTAAATTAATGATTTCATCTCTTAATTGCGCATTATGAGCAAAATAATTTGAAGCGGATGGATCATCCAAATTTGCAATTGTACCAGAAGGATTTAATAATTTCCAAATGGCTGCCTGAACTGTAATTCTATCCCAATTTGGTTGCCTATTATTAATTATCCAATTAACTAAATTAAGATTTTGTGGGTTTTCTATGAATGATTCGCATTCAGGGAAATCTTCATCGTAGGATGATATAAATTGTACATTTCTATCATGATCGGAACTAATATAACGAGTAGTTATCAATACTCCATCCAAAATAAGAACCCAATGAATTAAAGTCACTTTTTACCATAAAATTTGTATCTGCAGGTGATCCATTTGGGAGTCATACTATCATTGTTTGGTGAATTCAGGTGTAAGATTTGGATCACCATTGTTTATGACACCTTCAACTTTCGCATGTATAGCGAGATATACATGATTAGTGTAAATTGGAGGATTCACTAAATATTGTACTGATGGTAACATGATCATGTGTGCCCTTTATATGGGAAATGATTTAACCAAGGTTGTAAAAACCATTTCCTTGGAAAGAAATATTGGATTTCTAACAACAGCAAGATGAGTTTTTGTTATTGACCAGCCTGGTTCAGTAATATTATAAGTAACTTGTATTTTATGTAAATTTTCAAGATAATCAATAGCTACATTCCCAATTACTAAATGTCTTCCTGCAACTAGTTCAATGGAAGTATTTGCTCCAGGGTTCACCCATATTAATTTCTGTTAATAGTAATCTTATCTAATGATTCCGGAGTACTATTAGTAGATTCGGGTGTGACAGGGTTCTGATTTTTTTGACAACCAGAAATAGCGAACATTAAAAATAAAACTAAAAAATTGTATTTAAGCTTTGCCATAAAGCTTCCTTCAAATTATTATTAGATATTACATTTAAAATTTTGGATTTGAAGTTTAATACCCAAATTTTAAGCCAAAAATTTCTTTAATTTTTTTCTTGAAATAAATTAGTATAAATTTTATATTCTAATTTTGATACAAATGTAATTTTACTTATCTCATTTTAGACAAGATGAAAAGATTAACAAATTTAAATTTTTAATTAAAACTTAATTGGTAGGGGAATAGGTAATAATTATAGATGTTTACAATAAATATTTTTTTATAATCCATATAAAATTATTCGAAAAATTATTTTTATCCAAAATGTTTGTAAGTTAAATTTCCGAAAATTTTTAAGAAAGGGATCGGCATTTTATTAAAAACATCTTTTTGCCATGTAGACATTTTAGAATTATCTTGAATCAATTCATCAGAAAATAAATCAAATTTATAGTAATTTACTTTTATCTCATTAGTTCCCCATCCGTTTTTAAATTGTCTTAATCCTTCATTTTCAGGTTCTGTTCTTCCAAAGCTAAATGTTTTATATCCGTTTTTAATATACCATTTAATAGCTTCCCACATTACTAAATTATTTGCCCTTAAATTTTGATACTTTAATTCTGATGCCCCATATTTATAAAGTGCTTTTTCACCGAAATGAAGATATATATTTGACGCAAGAATATTTTTATTCAAAACCGCCAAAACAACAAATCCCTTATCTTTAGCAATTAAGTTTTTATAAACATTTTCAAAAAACTTAAATGGCTGAGGCGGTAATCCATGCCTCTTTCTGGTAATACAATTTAGTTTATAAAAATGTTTTACAGAATCTAATGAATTTGTTATTTTAATTTCAACATCTGACTTTAAATGCTTTATTTATATTTCTTTTTGTACTACTCCTAAATTGCGAAAAAACATTTTCTTCATTTTCCGAAATGTCTAAAACATGTTCATAAACATAAGAATTTGAAAATTCACCTAAGAAACTTACTTCCGCCCCTTAATTCAAATGATTTCCATTTTCTAATTTTTCCAACATTTTTAATTTCATTAATTAAGTATCAAATGTGAATATCTTGATTAACTAGTGGTTCAGTAAAATCTGAAAAAGGAAGAGATACAGCTCTTTTCCCTGTCAATAAAACTATTAATTTCCATTGCAGGAATTGCGATATTCATTTTATCTTTATTAATATTTACAAAAGCAAGCGGTTTATAACCATAGGTTTCTTGTAAAACATTTATCCACGCAGATGAATGGAAAAAAGTGTAGTCATTATGAGCAAGTACTAATTTGTCCCAATCATTAATTTCAAGAGGGTTAATTAATTTAAATAAATTATTCATAAGAACGAATTATTTGAAAATTTATTGTGACAAATTATCAAGTTTATAAGGTTCAACTGAATAACTATATCCATAACCGTAACCATATCTGTATTTAAATGAAGATTCTTCAATTTCGCCTGCATTAACTACAATACCTGAAATTTTAATACCTGTTTGTTCCATTTCCTGAATTCCCCAAGAAACACTTTCTTTAAAACTATGTCTCAGGTCTTAAAATTAATATAGAGTCTTTTAATATGTTTTCCTATGACCAAAGTATCCACAACTCTTGTAACAGGAGGAGTATCAAGAATTATATAATCGTATGCACTATTTTCTAAAATCGATAAGTAGTTCTATCATTCTCTCGGAACCAAGTAAATCGGCAGATTCATCACCTGTTCCACCTGAAGGTAGAATATCTAATGTTCTTACTACTTTATTATATATATTTGGTGTGGTAACATGTTGACTTAAGAAAGTGATTAAACCCGGTGAATCAGTAGGAATATTAAAAATACGTAGATAAGGTAGCTTTTTTCAAATCGCAGTCAACTAATAAAACATTCTTTCTTGATTGTGCTAATGAAATTCCTAAATTAGCAACAATACTGGTTTTGCCTGTGTTTTCTTCACAACTCGTAACCATAAATATTTTTTTCTTTCCTTCTAATTTTAACGCAAGTTTTGTTTTTAAAACTCTATAAGTTTCTTTAAATCCATCTTGATTTTCCATTAATGTACAAATCGGTCATCAGAATCGTTGCTTTACTCGTCAGAATCGTTGCTGATAATACTCTTTTTTTAATATCTTTTGGATAATTTGGAATTATAGCAAAATTGGAATATGAAAATCATTTTCAATGTCATCTAAAGTTACTAGTTTTTGATTTTTTAACTCAACAATAAATATACTTATTAGTCCTGCAAACAAACCAAATAATAATCCAGCAATAAGATTAAAAAATTTTCTTAGGAGAAGATGGTTTTATTGGTTCATGAGCCGGATCAACAACAACAATATCTTGAAGTTTGGATAATTCTGCCATTCTCATTTCTTCACGTTTATCCAGCAGCATTGTAAATATTTTTTCATATACATTTTTTTGTCGCAGTAAATTAGCTAGTTTATTTTCCTGTGCGGGTAGGTTTTCCATTTTAACTTCATACTTTGACATTAAATTAGTAATCTTAAGAAGTTTTTTTTCAAGTGCATCAATAATAATTTGGTATGCAGTTAATGTATTTTCATTATAACTGGATAGCTGTTTTTTTACCAATGCAATTTGTTTGTCAACTGCTACCACATCGGGATGAGTTTCTTTTCTTTTTTGAAGTAATTCTAATCTCTGCAATTCTAAATTAGATAATTGTCTCATTAAATTTGCAAAAGGTGAATTGCCTTGATCAGGAAGTATTTTGAGGTGAAAGATAACTTTGATCAAAATAACCGCTGTTTTTTAATTCTTCCTGCATACTGGCAAGTTTATTTTTATAATCAGTCAATTCTAAATCTGTTTTTAATTTTTCCGCTTCAAGATTACTTAAAAATTGCACCAGGTCCCTACTGCTTTCGTCAATCGTCATTATTTGTCCGCTGGCTTTAAATTGACTTAAATTATTTTCAGCAGTTTTTAATTTCTCCTGCATTTCCTGTAATTGATTATCAACAAAATTGAAAGAATATCTGATAGTTTGTTTTTGCTGATCAATTCTTGTATCTCTATATTTTTCAGTAATTGTATTTGCAATTACTTTTGACGCCAAGGGGTGAAGAGGATTTTACTGAAATTTCGAATACATCTGTTTTAGGTTTATTATCAACAGTTATGCTTTTTTTCAATTTATCTATTGTATCATAATAACTATTGATATCAAAATAAACTCTGCTTCCTGTTGAAGAACTGGGCCAATACATTACTAAATCTAATTTTGGAAATTTAAATACAGCAGCAGAAGAATCTTTTGATACCTGAAGTAGACTATCGGTTTTTGCATCATAGATGTTGAAAATATTATTTTCACCTTTTTCAACATAAAACTTATAATCATTATCTGAAGGTTCAAGTTTTGATTCAACAAATTCCGGTAGCTTATTTGAAATAGCTGAGTTTTCAAGAAAATCATGGTTGTAGTCGATAAGAGATTTATTAATTTCGGTTTCTTTTCCGCTTGGACTCACAATTTTATCTACTTTTAAAAACAGGTTTAATTCATCAACAACTTTACTCATTACACTCCATGTCTTCACTAGTTCCATTTCTGTTTCAATTTCATCGGGGGACTGTAAATTAACAAATGATTGAAAATCACTTCGCATTTGGTTTTTATCAGACTTTTCTTTCTTTAAAAGTGTGCTCGATTCATAAACAGGAGTAGCTATATTATTATAAATGAAAACTAAAATTAAAGTGCATATAACTGAAATAAACAGTAGTATTTTTCTTTTATTAATAATTTGAAAAATCTCACCAAGTGTTTTCTCATCTCTTTTGATATTCTGACCGTTTGATCGATGCGATGATTTATTTATATCGTTAGACATACTAAAGCCTTTTACCTTAAATGAATTTCTTTCATTAAAATTTTATTTTTTAAATACAGCATAAATAGTAATTAGAAGTGCTAAACCTGAAATAATTATTGTATAATTTCTGGCATCAGCCCAAAATGAACGAGGTACGTATATCCTATCTCCTGATTGCAATCCGATGTCGCTGACCGTATTTCCTTTTTTAATGATATTTGCTGCGTCAAGCTGAATTTCTTTATCGCCCCGGACAATGTATATATCGTCAAGATTTGCATCGCTGGTAGCTCCGCCTGCTAAAGCAATTATACCTGATAACTTTTCTACATCGGTAACATAGTAATATCCTGGAGATTTAACTTCTCCAAGAATATTTATTTTATATAAAGGCTGAACAGACAATTCAGGGTTACGATAAAGTGAATCATATTTTTGAGTAATTTGAGATTCCAAAGTTTCATAATCAATATTAGTAGCCGGTACTAATCCGAGATAAGGAAGTTGTAAATTGCCATCCTGCTGAATATAATAATCTCCGGATATTTTATCTGATATGTTAAAAAATGTAATTCTAACACCATCTCCGGGGTTCAATTGCTGCGCACTGGTAATTGAACTGCCACATAAAAAAAGTAATTCCAAGAAAACCAATATTTTTAATTTCATTATATCCTCTGTAGAACTCAATTATCTTTTTTCAAAAAACATAGCTTCGCCACATCAGTCACATTATTATTTTTAAAATTAACTGCATGACTTTATCATAATATTTAATATTAATATTTGTATAACGGGCATTGTAGTTAGGGAAGCTCATTCTAACTCCAATTTCATACTGAGACAATTTTTATGCCACCAATTTATAAATTATTTTTTCATATTAGCAATTATTATGATTTTCTCTTCATTTTATATTGAGAAAAATAATTAATTGTGCATCAAAATATGACATATTTTCTGAATCAATTGGGGAAATTAAATAGGAAAAAAATTTAAGTTTTTATTAACCCTTACATTCTTTACTAATAATATACGGATAAAAAATGAATAATTATTAGTATTAATTTAATTTTGTTTTTCAATTTAATAATATAGTTAAAATTGTAATTAATTACTTTAACAACATATTAAATATTTTTAGATAATTACAATATATTTATTAGTCATCATTTTTCAGATCATGTCCTTTATAAATATTTAACAGTTGCTTATTAATTTAATAATACAAAGGTATTTTTTTTAATTCAAAAATATTTAGTAAGTTTCTATCTATCTTTTTATTATTTCCTCAGATCATTAAATTTTAATAAGGCATTAAAATGAACATACCATTTTTAGATTTAAAAACACAGTATCAATCTATTAAAGATGAGATAAATCCAGCTATACAGGAAATTTTAGATAATACCGCTTTTATATTGGGTAAAGCTGTTTCTAATTTTGAAAGCGATTTTGCAATAGCACATAATGTCAAATATTGCCACGGTACAAGTTCCGGTACGGATGGAAATCATCTTGTGCTTTGGGCATTAGGTGTAGGGCCTGGAGACGAAGTAATAATACCTGCAAATACATTTATTGCTACGGCATGGGGAGCTACATTATGCGGAGCTAAACCAGTATTTGTTGATTGCCATCCTGAAAGTTATAACCTAGATCCTTCTAAAGTTGAAAAAGCAATTACACCTAAAACCAAAGCAATTGTGGCTGTACATCTATACGGTCAGCCTGCAGATTTAAATCCTTTAAAGGAAATCGCTAAAAAACATAATCTAATTTTGGTTGAAGATGCTGCTCAAGCTCATTTGGCTGAATACAATGGACAAAAAGTAGGCGGATTAGCTGATGCCGCTTCTTTCAGTTTTTATCCGGGTAAAAATCTAGGTGCTTATGGTGAAGCAGGTGCTGTTACAACTAATAATGTAGATCTTGCAGCAAAATTGAAAATGTATAGAGAACATGGTCAGTCCGAAAAATATCATCATCAGACTTTTGGTCATAATTATAGAATGGAAGGAATACAAGGCGCAGTATTAGGAGTTAAATTAAAATATCTTAATGACTGGACAAATGGTAGAAGAAGAGTTGCTGCAGAATATAAAAAACAATTAGGAGACTTATCTCAAATTATACTTCCGAAAGAAATGGAATATGCAAAACATGTTTATCATTTATATGTAATTCAGGTAAAAGATCAAAAAGAAAAAAGCGGAAATGAATTAAGAAATGAATTACAAACTTTTCTAAACAAAGAAGGAATTTCGACCGGTCTTCATTATCCGATTCCTCTGCACCTACAACCTTGTTTCGGGAATTTAGGTTATAAAAAAGGAGATTTTCCGGTTACAGAAAAATTAGCTGAAACCGGTTTGTCTTTACCTATGTTTCCGGAATTGAATAACGATCAGATTGAATTTGTTTCAAATAAAATAAAAGAATTTTTTAATAAATAAAATTTTCTTATATTAGACAGTTATTTTAGAGGGCAAAAAATGAGTGTTAAACTGCTTAGGCTTTTATTAGTTTTGTTAAGCAATTTAAATCTTCCCTAAATATTACCATTACTTAAATTGATATGAAAAATTATTATTAATAATATTTCATATTACAGTGAATTATTACTATTTGGAATTAATTTTATTGCTCACATTGAAATACAGCTATTTTTTATTTATTCGATGTAATTTGAGATTTTAATTAGAATTACCTTTTTGTATCAATTTAAAGTAAGAATTTTTGCCCATCTCATTTTGATACTAACTTAGTACAAAATCATTAGAAAATTAAACGTATTAGCAGTTTTTTATTGGCACAATTTTAGAAATTTATATGTACATCATTATTAATGAATCAAATAAAAGAACAGAATAAAAAAATGCGAATAATAAACATGAAAAAAACTCCACTATATAAATATTTCTTTGGTGTGGCTGATGTTCTTGTTTTATTCGTTTCATTTATTTTTTCTGTATTTGTACTAAGAAGAGATAAGAATATAAATTTGATCGATTTTATAAATCTTTCACAGCCAATATTAATTATATTATTTATTCTCTCTCTGATTTTCCTTTTCATTTTTCAATTCAATAATCTTTATAGATTAAATGTTATACTTAACCGTGCGGCTCATATTACGGGAATAGTAAAAGCATTGTATTACGGAGCATTGAATATTGTATTAATTTCATTCTTAATTAAATCTTCAAATATTGTTGATTCACGTTTAATAATATTTTCTTTTGTATTGATTGCTTTGCCGCTGTTGTATATAGTAAGAGTTGAACTTTTAAGAGCAATTTTTGTAAAACTTAAAAACGAACAATTTAAACGAAATGTTATTATAATAGGCGATGGGAAAGCAGGAAAAATCTTAGCCACTAAATTAATGTTTGAAAATCCTATTGGAATTGATATCAAAGGTTTTGTTGATGATGATTATGAAATAAATACAGAAATCGTTAGCGGTAAAAGGGTATTGGGACACATAGAAAGTATTCAAAGAATAATAATAGAAAATGACATTGATGAACTATTAATTGCTATTGATGATGAAGATGTGGAAAAATTATTAGTCGTTCTTGATAAATGTAAAACTTTAAATGTAAACATTAGGCTGACTTCTGAACTGTTCAATATAGTTTCCAAGAAAGTTGTAACTGAAAAATATGCGGAAGTTCCAGTTATTGATGTTTCGACTCATTATAATAACAGTCTAACATTGTTTTTAAAGAGAAGCTTTGATATTACAGCTTCTGTTATTGGAGTTATATTACTTTCACCTTTATTTTTTACTTTAACTTTTTTAGTTAGAATCACTTCCAAAGGTCCGATTTTTTTTCATCAGACGCGTATCGGCAAAGATGGAAAGCCATTTAAGTTTTATAAATTCAGATCAATGTATGTATCTAATGATAATGATGCTGAAAGACAGAAAATGATGATTGAGTTTATGAAAAAAGGTAAGCAGCAAAGTACTGATACTAAAATTATCAATAACAAAAGAATAACTCCTATTGGTGGATTTATAAGAAAAACATCATTGGATGAACTTCCCCAATTATTTAATGTAATTAAAGGCGATATGAGTTTGGTTGGACCACGACCATGTCTTCCTTATGAATATGAAAATTACGACGAATGGCAAAAAAGAAGAGTAAGTGTTATTCCGGGTTGTACGGGTGTTTGGCAAGTCTGGGGTAGAAGTTCCGTTTCATTTAGAGATTCTGTAGTCCTGGATCTATATTATATAAATAATATGTCACCCTGGTTTGATTTACAAATTATCCTGCAAACCATTCCAGCGGTATTTTTCTTGAGGGGTGCTAAATAATTTCAGTTGTGTTTGATTTAAAAATTTGTTTTAATACATTTCATTTGAAATAAAGAGAGGTTGAAAATGAAAGTCGGTGTGCTTGGATTAGGTTACTGGGGACCAAATTTGGTCAGAAATTTTCTAGCTCATAAAGAAGTAGAAAAAGTTGTTGCCTGCGATCAAAGAATAGAAAGACTTCAATTTATTAAATCCAGATTTCCATCTGTTGAACTATTAAATGATTGCAGAGAATTATTTGAAAGCGATTTAGATATTGTTGCTATCGCTACACCTGTTGATACGCATTTCATGTTTGCAAAAAAAGCTTTAGAAAACGGTAAAAATATTTGGGTAGAAAAACCTTTTACCGCAACCTCACAGCAGGCGGAAGAATTAATAGAAATTGCAGAAAGAAAAAATCTGAGAATATTTGTGGATCATACCTTTATTTATACAGGCGCTGTTAAAAAGATGAAAGAACTTGTATCAAAGGGTGAACTTGGAAAATTGTTATACTTTGATTCAGTCAGAATAAACTTAGGTCTCTTCCAAAGAGATGTAAATGTAATTTGGGACTTGGCACCGCATGATCTTTCAATTATGAATTATGTAATGAATAATCAAAAAATAAGTGCGGTTTCTGCTCATGGAATTGCTAATTATAATGGGCATGAAAACATTGCTCATTTAACAGTCTATTTTGAAGATAATTGTTTTGCTCATTTTCATGTTAATTGGACTTCCCCGGTTAAAATTAGAAGAATGATGGTCGGGGGTGATAAAAAAATGTTGGTCTTTGATGATATGGAAAACTTTGAGAAAATAAAAGTTTATGATTCCGGTATTGATATGAAAACTACAGAAAGCATTCACGAAGCTTTAGTCCAATATAGAGTAGGGGATATGTATTCACCGAAAGTATTACAAACTGAAGCTCTTTCACTTGGAGTAACAGAATTTATTACTTCTATTAAAGATAATAGAGAACCGCTAACTAATGGAAAAGATGGTCTTGATGTAGTTAGAATTTTAGAAGCTAGTGAAAAATCTATTAAAAACAGAGGTGAATTAGTAGAACTTAAATCCAGTATTTTTGCTAGTGTTTAATAAAATAATTTTTTAGGAAAAATTCTATATGGAAAAGAAAAATATAAACAATGTTAAACTTGGTGAGAATGTTAAAATTTTTGATTTTGTAAATTTATATGGTTGCACAATTGATGATAACACAAAGATTGGTACATTTGTAGAAATTCAAAAAAATGCGTTTATAGGGAAAAATTGTAAAATTTCTAGCCATACTTTTATTTGTGAAGGTGTTCATATAGAAGATAACGTTTTCATTGGCCACAATGTTACGTTTATAAATGATAAATATCCGCGTTCCACTAATTCAGATGGTTCCTTGCAAAATGAAAGTGATTGGAGCGTTGTTGAAACTTATATTAAAAAGGGAGCATCAATCGGTTCTTCTTCAACAATATTATGCGGAATTACAGTTGGTGAAAATGCTATTGTTGGTGCCGGGGCAGTGGTAACAAAAGATGTTCCTGCAAATACAGTTGTTGCAGGAGTTCCTGCAAAAGTGGTTAAAAGAATTGAAAATCAGCTGGCTTAATTTAAATCTTGAAAGTCTATTTTAGTAGGAACCCCTTTACTTATATTATGAAAGCAACAATATAGTAATCATTATTGTTAAAGTGACGAAGTAAGCTACACCTATTTTAAATTTTAATTTCTTTTTATTCCCGGATTTCCGAATTAAACTAATGTTGTTATCGTCATTATCAATAACTAATACTTCGGATTCAGTTTCCGGATAATTTTCTTTATATAAATTTATATCGTCTAGTACCATTCCCTTTTGATGAATCAGCATTTTTCCCTCTAAATAAAGCCTCAAAAAGTGAATTTTTTATAAGAAAAGCGAAAGAATTATGCCAATCTTGTAAACTGAATTTTAATTTGATTTTGGAGCGAATTGAAGGTGAGTGTTAATTTAAAGTAATATTTACCGGCATAAATTACGATAAAAAAATACTTCAATAGAAATTCAAGTAAAGTTTTCCTCTATATTTATTCTTCTCTGATAATAACAACTCTTCTGTTTCTCATACGGCCTTCTTCAGTATTATTGTTTGCAATTGGAAACTTATCACCCATACCGTATACATGAAATTTAGAAATGGATATTCCTTTTTGAACAAAATAACTCACTATTGCTTCGGCTCGTCTGTAAGAAAGATTTCTTATAAATTGTTCGGGACCCTGGCTGTCCATATGTCCTTCTACACGCCAGGTATATTGAGGATAAGACTTTAACAACCTTACGATTCTATTTAATTCAGGAATATGCATCTTGACTAATTTCAGAAGTGTTGCCAATAAACGTAGTTCCATCTTCTAAAGTAATTTCTTTTAACTCAGAAGGTGCACCGTTGTCAGGACATCCATCATCATCTTGATAACCATTGAATGTTTCCGGTTGATCCGGGCATTTATCTCTTACATCGGGAATTCCGTCTCCGTCATTATCAGGATCAGGACAACCATCTTTATCCTGAAAACCATCGTAATCTTCGGGTTGATTTGGGCATTTATCTAAAGAATCTACTATTCCGTCCCCATCATTATCTAAATCCGGACAACCGTCTTTATCCTGAAAACCATCAAAATCTTCAGCATCATTCGGACATTTATCTATAGAATCGGGAATACCATCTCCGTCATTGTCTAAATCCGGGCATCCGTCATCATCTTGAAAACCATCAAAATCTTCTGCCTGATGTGGACACTTATCATCACTATCAAAAATCCCATCACCATCAGAATCTTTTTTGCCAAATAAAGAAATTGAGAAACCTAAAAATCCTGTAGCATAAAAATCATTTCCTTTTCCTAATGCAATATCATCTAAATAATCAGTTTGAGTAAAATGAAATGCACCGCCGGCAAAAACATTTAAATTATCTTGGATTTGATATTTCAGTCCGAATTCTAAGTCATATGAAAATGCTGATTTAACATATTTTTTGGCAGTATTATTCACTAATTCATTCCCATATTGATCCTTTGGATTGAACCAAATATTTGAAATACCACCAAAAACATAAGGAAATACTTTATCATTTATAGAATAAGCATAAGTAAACCCGCCTCCTAATACAGCCATGTGAGTGACTATTTCTCCTTTAAGTTTATAACTTTCACTGTTAGGGACCGAAATTATTCCTCGATTATCTTTTGCTAAAACGCTTTCCGATCCGCCGTAAAGTCTAAATCCGAAAATATTATCATTACTTGTAGGTAGGTAATATTCTACTAATCCTAAAATATTATAACCTGGAATAAAATCCTGGTAATCCATTTGGCCGATTGTGAAGCCGCCTTGAAGTGAAAGCACTAAAGTACCGGAATAGTTATGGGTTTTCTGTTCTAATCTGTATAATGATTGAGAATACACAGAACTAGATAAAAACGCAATAAAAATTACGTAGTAAAAAAAACGCATTAATACTCCAATACTTTATAATCTAACTTATAAAATAAACAACAAAACGTATCAATAAGAAACATTTATTTTATTTTAAGTTAAATTTCTTAGCTTTATTTAACAAAAATTTCAAAAAATCATATTCAAAAATACTGAAAAATTCTTAAATAACTTCAATTAATAAATAGCTAAAATAATTCATTTTTTAGAAAAATTTTTACAATCCAAATCTTAGTTATTATTTTAAAAAATCCAGCAGTTCTGTAAGCTCTTTAATTTTAATCATATCAAGATTCATCTTAAGAATTCGTAAAAAATAATCCATAGCATTGGATTTAATATGAAAGATTATAGACTTCAATTTAAAAGACGGTTTGAAATCTTAGGGATGGTGTTATCTAATAACTACAAATACAAAATAGAGTATTTTGAAGATCTGTATGAGGTTAATAATCTTACAATTAAACGAGATTTAAGAAGCCTTAGAAATTTAGGAATTGCAATTCATTCTATAAAAGGAAAAGGCATTGGAATATTTTCTGATATAAATGATGAGTTATTAAAAGATCTTGTAATGCATTACACAGGAATGACTGTTAATAAAAACTCATATGATAAAGCAACAAATCTTCTGGTTAAAAAACTTCACCGGAAATCAGTTTCCTTTATTACTGTTTTGCAGAGATCTATAGAAAATAATTTTTGCATTAAAATTGAATATAAGAAATCAGAAGAAAAAAAATCTGAAGTTAGAGTAATTCAACCATACTGTATTTTTCAAAGCGATAAAAACTGGAGACTTTTAGCAAATCACGAAGGGCGAACAAAACAATTTCTGATAAATAAAATAATAAGTTTAAATCAGCTGGATAAAAAATTTAAACAGGTTCCAAGAAAATATATAGATGAAATTTTTTCGACTTCATTTAAAAGCTGGTTGGGGAATGAAAGATATAAAGTTAGATTAAAATTTCTTCCGCCTTGGCCGGAATGGGTAAAACCCAGACAGTTAATGGAATTTCAAAAAATAATTGAAAATCCTGATGGTTCAATTGAATATGAAACAATAGTAAATTCTTTAAAAGAAATTGCCATATGGATTGTTAGTCGCGGAGAAGGCGTGGTTGTGCTTGAACCGGAAGAATTAAAAAATAAAGTAATAAAAATTGCTGAAGGAGTATTAAAGAATTATAAACAATAAAATTAAAAGTATCTTTAAATGATACTGAAATTTCTTAATTCTGTATTATCTTCATAACTAAGTCATCATTAGTTAAACCAAAATAATATTATTAAAGGAGAGTAGTATGGAGATAGTCAGAATGAATCCGTTGGAAAATGGAAACGGCGGTAAAACAGTTGCTTTTTTTGATATAAAAACAAATGATGAAATCATTATAAAAGGATTTCGAATTATAAACGGTTCAAATGGTTTGTTTATTTCGTCGCCTGATGAAAAAGGGAAAGACGGAAATTATTATGAAAGAGTAACGCTTCCGCGAGATTTAAAGAATAATCTTCAAAAAATTGCCCTTGAAGAGTACAATAATAAACATCAAAATTAAAAATCATAGTTTTCGATAAAGGCTCTTGACAAAAAGTTCCTATGGGGGTAGTGAGTTTTGAAATTTATCGAGATTTTCAAACTTGCTAGCCGGAATTTTTATGGGGGTGGAGAGCCTTTATTCTATTTGAATTTTGTAGTTCCAACAATTATAATTTTTAACTGCCGGGAGAGATTTGAATTTACCTGACTGAAGTCAGGCTCTTGACTATAAGGATTAACGAAGATCGGAAACCTGCAAATATCGCTGAAATTTTCAAACTAAAATTAAAGAAAACTTGTCGGGGTGGAGAGATTTGAACTCTCGACCTCTTCGTCCCGAACGAAGCGCGCTAACCGGGCTGCGCTACACCCCGAATTATTTAAATTTTTAACAAAAACTAAAATATATTCTTTAATATAAAATTCCAAGTTATTATATATAGTTCTTAAGGTCACTTCTACTTTATAAAAAAAATAGCTTACCTTTACTTTAAATATTTTTTCAACTAAGTTTGATCCGAAAATAATTAACCTTTAAATCTGTCCGAGAGATAGAAAAGGATGAAAAATTGACCGCATTAAACAAAAAATCACTTAATAATAATTACAGAAGGAACCTCTTGGAAATATTTCCATAGAGGATTTTTTATATCTATGAGTTTAAAAGCAAAAGTTGTAGATCAAGAGGGACTGGAGAGAATTTTAGTTAGAATAGCTCACGAAATTCTTGAAAGAAACAAAGGTTCGAAAAATCTAATTTTAATTGGAATGCGAACCCGTGGAGAGTTTTTGGCAAAAAGAATTTTCCAGAAAATTAAAGAAATTGAAAAAATCGAACTTCCGTTTGGAATTCTAGATGTTACTTTATATAGAGATGATTTCAGAACTAGATTAAAACAGCCGGAAGTTTCAGTTTCTGATATAACTTTCGATATAAATGAAAAAGATATCATTTTAATTGATGATGTACTTTATACAGGAAGAACTGTTAGATCAGCTCTGAATGCTTTAATGGATCTAGGCAGACCGAGTTCAATACAACTGTTTGTTTTGGTTGATAGAGGACATAGGGAATTACCGATTAGAGCGGATTATGTTGGAAAAAATATTCCTACTTCTATGAATGAGGAGATTAAAGTTAAAATGAAAGAAATAGACGGTGAAGATGCAATCTATTTAGCAGAGTTCACCGGTGAAAAATAATCAGAAAGAGTTAAACAAATGCCATTATCAAGCCGCCATCTTTTAGGATTACAAGGAGTTCCAAAAGAAGATATTCAATTAATTTTAGATACCGCAACTACTTTCAGAGAGGTTCTGGACAGACCAATTAAAAAAGTTCCAACTTTACAAGGTAAAACAATTGTTAATCTTTTTTATGAAAATTCTACACGAACAAGAATTTCATTTGAATTAGCTGAGAAAAGATTATCTGCAGATGCAATTAATTTTTCCGTATCAACAAGCAGTGTTAATAAAGGCGAAACTCTTAAAGACACGATGAAAAATATTGAAGCAATGAAAGTTGATATGGTTGTTGTAAGACATTCAGCAGCCGGAACTCCTCAATTCTTAACTCAAATTTGCGATTCAAACATTATCAACGCCGGAGACGGTAAACATGAACATCCAACGCAAGCTTTACTGGATATGTATTCAATAAGAGAGAAACTTGGTAAACTTGAAGGACTAAAAGTTTGTATTGTTGGAGATATTGCACACAGCCGTGTTGCTCTTTCTAATATTTTCGGATTAAAAGCAATGGGAGCTCAAGTTTCGTTATGCGGACCTTCAACAATGATTCCAAAATATATTGAAGATCTTAGGTGTAAATGTTATTCACAATATTGATGAAGCTATTCAGGAAAATGATGTCTTAAATGTTTTAAGAATTCAGCTTGAAAGAAAAGCAAGAGAATATTTTCCATCGATAAGAGAATATGCAACTTATTTTGGGATAACAAATGAAAGACTTGAAAAAAACGGAAAAGATATTTTAATCCTGCATCCTGGACCAATTAACAGAGGAGTTGAATTATCATCTGAAGTTGCCGACGGAATGAATCAAATTATATTAAAACAGGTTACAAATGGAGTGGCAATTAGAATGGCAGTACTTTATTTATTAGGAACTTTAAACTAACAGGTTTTAAAATGAAAGTTTTATTAAAAAATGTAAATGTTCTTCATCCAGAAGAAAAAATATTTGAAAAAAATGTTGATGTTCTAATAATAGATGGTGTAATTGAAAAGATCGGTTCGGTTTCAAAAGAAGAATCAAATCAAGCTAAAGAAATAGAATTGAATGGAAAGTATATTGTTCCTGGTCTATTTGATATGCATGTGCATTTAAGAGAACCTGGAAGAGAAGATGAGGAAACTGTAGTTACAGGTTGTAACAGTTCGGCAAACGGTGGATTTACGGGAATTGCGTGTATGCCGAATACTGAACCTGCAATTGATTCGGCAGAAGTTGTTGAGTTTATTAAAAAACAATCAAAAAATCATTTGGTTGATGTTCATCCAATCGGAGCTGCTACAATGGAAAGAAAAGGAGAAACAATTTCTCCTATGGCTGAATTAGTTGATTCCGGTGCAGTTGGATTTTCGGATGACGGTGTTGCTATTAAATCTGCTTCTATAGTTAAAAGGGCTTTGGAATATTCAAGTATGTATAATGTTCCGATAATTGAACATTGTGAAGATGAAACTTTAGCCGGCGGAGCTATGAATGAAAGCATTAATTCAACTTTACTAGGTTTATCTCCAATTCCTTCTGTTGCGGAAGATCTAATTGTAATGCGGGATATATTAATGACGGAGTATTCCGGTGGCAAACTTCATATAGCACATATCAGCACTAAAAATGCGGTTGACATGGTTAGGCAGGCAAAGAAAAAAGGAATAAAAGTTACGGCGGAAGTTACACCTCATCATTTTTCCTTAAGCGATGATTTTGTCAAAACCTATGATACAAATGCAAAGATGAATCCTCCGCTGAGGACTAATAAAGATGTTGATGCAATTCTGGAAGGATTAAAAGACGGAACAATAGATTGTATTGCAAGCGATCATGCTCCTCATTCTCCTGAAGAAAAAGAAGTGGAATTTGAATTTGCTCCAAATGGAATTGTTGGATTAGAAACAGAAGTAGGACTTTCTTTAACAGAATTGTATCAGAAGAAAATATTATCACTTGAAGAAATAATTTATAAACTTTCAATTAATCCAAGAAAAGTTCTAAATCTTCCTGTACCAAAATTTGAAAAGGGAAGTACAGCTAACTTTACAATTCTAGATATCGATGAAGTCTGGACAGTTGATATTAACAAATTCAAATCTAAATCCAGAAATTCTCCATTTAACAAAAAACTGCTTACCGGAAAATCAGTTGGAGTTATCAATAAAGGTATGATGTATTTCAACGGAGAATTTTCAAAGATATAATAATATTTTTTATACTCACTGTATAATTAAATATACATAATATATTTAAAAAACCGCTTAAAATCTAATCATTTCCAATATTTTAAATGGCATTCATTTTGAAATTATAGTCCTGAAGTAATTGAAAAGGACACTAAAATGAAAAAGCTATTAACAATATTATTACCATTAGGTTTTTTACTTTTAATTCAAGCATGTAATATCAATGACCCATATTATCATGTAGATACAACTCCACCTTCTCCTCCAACAGGTGTTTATGTTTTAAACGGTGATAATCAAGTTGATCTTTCATGGAATGATAATTATGAAAATGACGTTGCCGGTTATAATGTTTATTATGCATATAGTTACAGCGGAAAATACACTTTAATAGGATCTACATCTTCAAACTATTTTGTTGATAACGGTGCTGTCAACGGAACGAAATATTATTATGCAATTACAGCTTATGATTATGACGGAAATGAAAGCGAATTAAGTCATGATGTAGTTTATGCAACTCCTCGTCCTGAAGGATATAATCAATCGATATTTGACTATAATAGATTTCCAAATAATTCGGGCTATTCATTTAGTGATTACAGCGTAGTTCCTTATAATTCTAACTCAGCAGATATTTATTTCGAAAACTATCAGGGAACATTTTATCTGGATGTTTATGAAGATACGGATATTCAGGATATGGGTTTCACAAATGATATTTATGATATTCCTTATGCACCTAATTCCGGATGGTCCAGTACAAAAGATGCAATTGCTAAAGTTGGACACACATATGTAATCTGGACATGGAATAATCACTATGCAAAAATTAGAATTACTTCTATAACACCGGACAGAGTAGTTTTTGACTGGACATATCAATTAGTTACCGGAAACAGAGAATTAAAACCTGTAGTTGGCGGTAAAAGAGCAAAGTTGGTTTCTAATAAAAGTAAATAACCGATTTGGGATAACCGGTAATAATTTTATTACCGGTTTATTTTTATAGATTTAGAAAAATATATTAGTTAAATTTGAAATAATGAATACTCACAAAGTAAATAAAAAATCGGCTTTTCTTCTTTTTATATTATTAGGATTATTATTTTCTGTTCAGACATATGCTCAAGATAATGGAAGAGATAATAGTCTAATCGACTCCAAACAATTAGATCACAAAAACTTAATTTTCAGTGAAATAGAAAAAGGAATTGTTCAATCCGATGTTTCTAAAATTGCAAATTATTTAAGTGCACAAACATACTTGAATTTATCAAACGGAGTCAGCGGATATTATAGTTCAAATCAAGCTTATTATGTTTTGGAAGATTTTTTTAAAGATTATAAAATTACCGAATTCAAATTTGAGCAAATCGTAACTGATGAAAATACACCTTATGCAACCGGAACATATGATTATATTTTGGATGGAAAAAGAAATCAGGCACAAGTTTATGTAGCTTTAAAAGAAAACAGGAAACAATTGGAAAATAAGTCAAATCAGTATTAATTGATGTCTAAAAAATTATCACAATTATTTAAAGGCGATAGAAAATATTTTACTATCGTCTTTTTTATTTTAATATTGATTCTAATAACAGGTATAATAACGCCGGTTATAATTAAAAATAAAGAGAGCAACTGGAAAGAAGAACTTTCTGAAAAAATTACTTATATAGAAAATTCAGTAAAAAGCGATTTCATTTCCAAAGAAGATCATCTATTAAAACTAAAAGAGCAAATCAAAAATAGACTTTACAAAACTTTAAGCTCTCAAAATACATCTTTCCGTTCTTTGGTTGAATTGGTTAACAAAGAAAGATATGATCAATATTCAATTGAAGTATTAGCTCCCAACGGAAAACTTATATCCTGGAATGATAAAATTGCAATTCCTCAGGAAGAAATATTTCCTTTATCTTACCCGATTGGCCAGGTTTATTTTTATAATTCCAATTTATATACATATTTAACGATCACCGACACCATACATGTTGAAAATGATATTTTTTATCTGCTTGTAAGTTTACCGGTTCAATATCATTTTGCATTTCAAAATTCTTATTTCGAAAGAATTAGTTATACTAAAATGCTTTCCGATAAATATTCTACTCAATTCCAAATTGATTATAATTCATATACGGAGAAAACAAAAGACGGAAGGAAATATTCGTTTGAAATTCTTAATAATAAAAACAACAAAATTGCCCTCGTAACTATTAACAAGCCTTCGTTAACAACTTCCGTTAATAATATTTATGAAACGACAAAGGAGATACAATCTTTATTAATTTTAGCTGCTTTAATTTTTTTATCTATTGGATTAAGAAAAGATTTTTTAAGAATCAAATCAAGGTTATTAAGATTATTAGCAATTATTATTTACTGCACAGCATTTAGAATAATTTTATTTTATACTGGTTTTACTTCTTTCTTTTTTAAAGGATCATTAATTGATCCCTCATACTTTTCATCAACATTTGCGTTTGGATTTGTAAAATCTCCGGCGGAATTTTTTATAACTAATATTTTTCTTTTAATTATTGCTGTTCAATCATTTAGGTATCTGCGTGAATATTTTAAATCAAAACTTGGTTCGGATTTTAAATGGTATAATATAATTCTATTAATCCCCGTTGCATTTTTATTTTTAGTAATTATAAGAGGCCTAAGTGCTTCTTTAAGAAGCGTTATTTTTGATTCAACTTTAAGATATTTCAAAGAACCCGATTTAATTCCAAGCATTCTTTCTGTATTTATGAATCTAAATATTTTTATGCTTGGTTTTACTATAATATTAGTTTTAACCGCATTACTTTTTTTTACCTCTGCTTTATTGCCTAATAAAAATGCTCGTGTTCAAAAAAGATTATATTGGATAGCATTTTTATTCTTTCAAATTTTCGGAATTATTTATATTCAAATCCAGAACCAGCCTTTAATTAATATTTTATTAAGTATAATATTTGTTGCAATTGTTTTTTCAATTGGATTTTTGATTTTATTTTATACTGATAAAACATTTTACAGTTATGTTTATTTGGCTATTGCAGCTTCGATAATTACCGTTACACTTTTAAATTATTTCAACTTGGAATTAGAAAGGGAATCTCTAAAAACTACCGCATTAGAAATTAATAGACCAAATGATAATTTATTAAGATTTTTAATTAATGAAACTTTAAGAAAGTCATCTGAAAATAGGAAAGTTATAGACGATTTCTTAAAAGAAAATACAAATTACGATGCTGTTGCATTTGTAATTTGGAGTAGAAGTGCACTCCAAAAAGAATCTCTTAATTCTTCAATTTCATTATATGATAAAAATAAATCTTTAGTCGGAAGATTTTCTGTCGGTATTGATAGTTCATTAGATAAGATTACAGACTTTAACCAATATTCCGATTCACTTGCGGGAGTGAATGAAATTGATCAGCCTAATTCAGATTTTGATAAATTTATATTAGGAGTTAAACCTGTTAAGAACATGGGAATTACAATTGGATATATTTCTGCCTCACTGGGATTTGATATTCAAAACTTAGGTACTGAAAATATTCCTGATTTTTTAGAGAGCAACAAAAATCTTGTTAATTCTGTTATTGATATTAATCAGTTAAAAATATTTGAGTTTACCAATTCCAAGATAGCACAGGTTTATGGTGATATTTATCCTTCTCGCGATCAAATAAAGCCTATATTAAATGCTAATTTTTCTCAGTTCAATGAAGCTTGGCTTAATCTTACTTTTAATGGTGAGAATTATTTAACCTATGTTTTGAAAACTCAAAACAACGGACAGACACAAATTACCGCTGTTTCCGTAATGAAGAAACATTTTACTTGGAACCTGTTTAACTTCTTCAAGATATTTATAATTCAAAGTTTATTTATAATAATTTTATTTATTTTCTTTTTTATAATTAATATAAGACAGTTCAAATATTCATTCCGAACTCAGCTTTTAATTGCATTCTTAATAATTTCAATTGTACCTCTTGTAATACTTGCAGTTTATAATCATCAAGTGGTAGATGAAAGAACTCAATCTGCAATTTTTAACGAGCTTGATGAAAGTACTTCTCATATAGAACAGCATATAAGAATTCAGTTGGAAAAAAATGAAAACCAGGATATCCTTACAGCATTTAAAAATGCCGGAAGAGAACTTGGAATTTCATTCACAGTTTTTGAATCTTCCGATTTGGTTTACAGTACACAAAATGAATATTATTTCTCAGGACTATTTCCGAGAAAATTAAATACTGAAGCTTATTATCAATTATATTATTTAAGTTACCGGGAATTTCTGGCTCATGAAAATTTTGGTAATTATAAGTATGATGCATTTTATAAAAAAGTAAGTTTTGACGGTAAAAATTTTGTTATAGAAGTTAACGATGCTTTCAATAATGTAAAATTAAATTTCTCTACATTGGATGTTGATGTTTTTCTTTTTGGTATTTATTCCTTTGCTGTAATATTGATAATAATTCTCAGTACTATTTTAGCAAACAGAATTTCTTCTCCAATTCGCAGATTAACAAAAGCAACTGACTCAGTTGCTCATGGAGATTTGAATGTAGAAATAGATAGTAATGAAAAAGGTGAGTTGAAAGATTTAATAGAAGGTTTCAATTCAATGACAAGTGAACTGCAAAAAAATCAAAATGAATTAGCTGAATTAGAACGGGAAAATGCCTGGAAAGAAATGGCAAAACAAGTGGCACATGAAATCAAAAATCCCTTAACTCCGATGAAACTTGCAGTTCAGCAACTGATTATTGCTTATAAAGATAAAAATAAAAACTTCGATTCTATTTTTGAAAAAGTCTCCGGTACAATTTTAAATCAAATTGAAAGTTTAAGTTCAATTGCTTCTGAGTTTTCCAGGTTTGCTAAAATGCCGAGTTTAAAACTTGAAGTTTTAGAAATGGTTTCAGCGGTTAAAGACTCCATTAATTTGTTTGTCGATGAAAAAATAAAAATAGAACTAAACACATTTATAAATGAAGCCTATATTGAAGCAGATAAGTCCCAGCTTCGCCGTTTGGTAATAAATTTGATAAGAAATTCAATCCAGGCTGATTCAACACAGATTGAAATTTATATTTCTGAGATTTTTGAAAATTATCAAATAGATTTCAAAGATAATGGGAAAGGAATCCCGGAGAATTATAAAGAAAAAATATTCGAATCTAATTTTACTACAAAAGAAAAAGGAATGGGAATCGGACTCAAATTGGCAAAAAGATTTTTAGAAGGAATTAATGGAAACATTCAATTAATTGAATCCAATGAAAACGGAACTTTATTTAGAATTTTAATTCCGAAATACAATAACAATGATGAAATAAAAAATATCAGTTAATGGAAATTTTAACACCTCATCAAGAAGCCGCCTTAAATTATTCAAATCATATTTCGCTTACTGCAAATGCCGGTTCAGGTAAAACTTTTGTTTTATCAAAACGGTATTTGGAGATAGCTTTGAACGAAAATATTGATTTAAGAAATATTGCTGCAATAACTTTTACGGATAAAGCAGCAGGTGAACTTTACAAAAAAATTGCCGGGCAAATTGACGATAAAATAAGTTCCGCAAAAGATGCGAAATTAATTAGGAAATTAGAAAAAATCCGCAGACAATTAGTTTCCGCTAATATTTCTACAATTCATTCATTTTGTATTGATATTTTACGTGAATTTCCTGTTGAAGCTGATCTTGATGCCAATTTTATTCCGATTGATGAAAATTTATCTTCCGAGTTAATTGAACTTTCCGTTGAAGAATTAATTAAAGGTGTTATTAAAGAAAACAATGAAGATGTAGATAAGTTAAAATATCTTATTAGAATTTTTGCATCTAAAACTAATTTTTCAAATGAGCTTTCTTCTTTAATAAAAAATAGAAAAAATGTTCTTGTAATTTCGGAAGAAATTTATTCTAAATCTGAAAAAGAAATCGCAGAATATTTTTATAAAACATTTCTTGATTACTCAGAAAAAATATTCCTAAAAAGTAAAAAAGAACTTTTAATAAACATTTCTTTAATTAATGAAAATGTTTTAAGCGATAAACCGGATAATTCAACTGCTCTGGAAATTTTACAATTAATCCTAAAATTAAATAAAGAAAAATCTGATGATGCTAATATTATTTCAATGAAAGAATTGAGAAATCAACTGTTAACTTCAAGCGGAACAGTTAAGAAAAGAGGCTATTTAAAAAATTCCGATATGCTTGCTGATTCAATTGAATTTGTTGAATCATTTTATAATGATTTTAATAAAATAGATTTAACTGAAAATCATGCACAGATAGAACTTGAATTAGCAAAATTCGGTAAAATTATTCTCTACTTTTTTAATAAGGCATTAAGCATATACAATCAAAAGAAAAAAGAAAATGGATATTTGGATTATGAAGATATTTTGATTCTAACAAAAAATATTCTAAGTAATGATGATGTTCAAAAAGCATTGAATGAAAAATTTAAATATTTAATGATTGACGAATACCAGGATACAAATGAATTACAGTATCAAATATTTCTGCCGATCTTGGATTATTTGAAAACCGGAAATTTGTTTGTTGTCGGAGATGAAAAACAGAGTATTTACATGTTTCGTGATGCGGAATTGGAAGTTTTTGATAAAACTAAAATTAATATAAAAGATAGTTCCGGAGAAAAATATCTTTTGTCGCTTCCGGATAGTTTTAGAATGTCCCCTCCGATTTGTCTTTTTGCAAATCATATATTCAAAAAATTATTTGAAAACCCGAATTCTTTATACAACGAAGTTGACCATACTGACCTTGTTTGTGCAAAACAGGATAACCTTTTCGGCGGAGTTGAAATATTAATTGCAGATTCTGAAGAAAAGGAAAATGCAGAAGCCGAATTAACCGCAAAAAAAATATTAGAAATTGTTAATGATAAAAACTCAAAAAATAATTTAAACTGGAATGATATTGCAATTCTTGTAAGAAAAAGAAAATCTTTTTCTGATCTGGAAAAAGCTTTTATAAAATATAAAATTCCATTTGTTATTGTAGGCGGAAAAGGTTTTTATCAAAGACAAACTATTTATGATGTTTACAACTACTTTGCTTTTCTGCTTGATCAAAATAACGATGCTGCTTTAGTCGGAACATTACGTTCGCCGTTTTTTAATTTTCCTGATTCAAAAATATTTGAAATATCTCTTCAGGAAAAAGATAATTTTTATGAAAAGTTAATCAGTTACAATCAAAAAAATAATTTATATGATGATATAATAATTACTTTAAAAGAGAATATTAAACTTTCCTTCAATTCAAATTTGACTTTATTATTAAGAAAAATATTATCTGAATCCGAATATTTATCCGTTATTAGTGCAAAACCAAACGGAACTCAGGAAATTGCAAATATTAATAAACTTATAAAACAGACCAATGATTTTAATTCCGAAGGATTTAATACTCTTTACGATTATGTTGATTTTCTGCATTCATCAATTGAACAAGGAGGAGATGAATCGCAGGCCGCTGTAAGCGAAGAATCGAAATCTGTGAAAATCATGACACTTCACCAGGCGAAAGGTTTGGAATTTCCGGTTGTAATTTTATTTAAATCCGATGAAACAGCACAGAGAAATATTGTAAAAGCTAAAAAAGTTACAATTGATAAAAAATTCGGAATTTTAGCCAAAGTTCCTTTAAATGAAAATTATTTTGCAGATTATGAATCTGCTCCGGTTATTGGAATCAATAATTTAATTTCCGATAAAAAAAATGTTGCTGAAATAAAAAGACTTTTTTATGTGGGTGTAACAAGAGCAAAAAATTATCTTATCATAAGCGGAGAAAAAAAGAAAGATTATAATTATTCAAAAGATTCTTTTTTAGGATTACTTATTGAAGCTTTAAATATTAATTTTGAAGACAATTCAATCAAAATAAAAGATGATTTAGCTTTCTTAAAAAATAGTTCTGGCGATTTCAAAACCGAAACGAAAAATCTTTCATTAGTAATTTCAATTTGTAAAGAATTAGAACAATCGAATTTAAAATCTGAAATCGAAAAAGATCAGATCTCTCAAAAAGAAATTTTATTAGATGTGATTAATGATCATTCACAAGGGGAAATAATTTCCGCTAGTAAATTCTCCAAGTTCAAACAATGTCCATTAAAATATCAGCTTACTTATGAATATGGTTATTCAAAATTAATTGATCAACTGGGTGTAAAGAAAAAAATAATTTACCCTGAAATAAAAGAACAATATGATTTTAATAATTATGAAGAGAATATTTTAAAAAAATATAATGAAACTGATTATAATGAAATAAACTCTTATGCAGATAAAAAAGGACGAATCATTCATAAAATTTTACAGAAAGAAATTAAACCTGATTCAACGTCCGAGTTTTTAAATTCAGAATTAGAAAAAGAAATTGATCTAAACGAAATAAGCAAAAAGGAATTAGATAATTTAAAAGAAGAAATATCATCTGATCTGGATAAATTTTATAAATCAAATTGTTATAGGGAAATTAATAAATTCAAAAACTACCGGAATGAGTTTGAAGTCTATGCTAAAGAAAATGATTTCTATTTGTATGGAATAATAGACAAGCTAATCTTTGAAAACGATAGAGTTACTATCATTGATTATAAAACAGATAATATAAAAAAACAAAATATTGAAAAAAGGTTTGATGAATATTTCCCTCAATTAAAATTTTACGGTTATATTACAAGTAAGTTATTTCCTAAAATTAAATCATTTGAGATTCGTTTAATTTTTATTAAATATCCGGATGAATTTGTTTCAAAGGATATATCCTTAAAAGACCTGGATAAAACAAAAACAGAATTGACTGAAATGATAAATTCTATTAGAAATGGCATTTTTGAACAAAATTTAGCACATTGCGAGCAATGTAAATTTTCGATTAATTCCGGTAATTGTGTTAAAAATAATTAGTATTTTTAAAGTTAATAAATAAACTCTCAAGAAAGATTTTTATGAAGAAGTCAGTTAATCCAATCAGAGATATGAATTTGATTGAGAAAGAATTAAACGAAAGTCCATCCGGTGTTTTAGCTTTAAGAAATAATGATGACGATGTTGTTCAGCGTGCAACAAATTTTTTATACCTTGACAAAAATGTTTATATATTTTTTGGTGAAGAAGATGAATTCTATGAAAAAATCAATTTCGATCATTATGTTAATTTTACTGTTATAAAAAATTCTGAAATTAAAAAGACAAAAAGACCCAAATTTATTCCTTCTTATTATTTGTTTTCTATAACCGTAACCGGAATAATTAAAAAAGTAGAGGATGCGAAAGTTATAGATAATTTATATCGAAATTATTCCAGAAAATATTCGTCAGATAGTAAACAGGAAAATTTAGATTTTAGTGTTATAAAAAAAATTATACTTATTGATACTGAAGAAATTCAAGCCTTTGAAGAAGTTGGTGCTTAACTTAAAATCCTGCTTATTTTTTATTTTTGCTGTAATTTTAATTTCCGGCTGCTCATCCAGCCGGAAAACTTTTTACATCATCCCGCAAGAATTTCAAAAACCAGAATTAAAAAATGAATTTATTTCGGAATATTCTCCCTTTATTAAAGAAAGAAAAATATTTTTAGACCCCGGTCATGGCGGAATTGATCGAAAAAATAGAGGTTATCAAAATCTTGCAATCGAAGCTGATGTAAACTTAAGAGTTGCATTATATTTAAGGAATTTCCTTTTACAAGCCGGTGCAGATGTTCAAATGTCTAGAACCAAAGATACTACTGTTGATTTAAAAGATAGATCTAAGTTAGCAAACGAAAGTAACTCTGATATTTTCATAAGCATTCATCATAATGCTACTGCAAATGGAAATGATAATTGGACAGATTACACATCAACATATTTTCATGCTCAAAAAGGAGATTATGAATATGAACCATGCAGCCATGACATTGCAAAGTATATTCAAAGAGATTTGGCGTATGCAATGAGAAATTCAAACGGTCCATATTCTTTTGATGGAACAGTTTCTGACTACAATGTTTATCCGGACGAAGGATTTTCAGTATTAAGAGAAACTAATATTCCTGCAGTACTTGTTGAATGCGGATTTCATACAAGCACTTTTGAAGAGAACAGATTAATAATAGATGAGTTTAACAAAATTGAAGCTTGGGGAATTTTCCGCGGAATTTGCAGATACTTTTCAAACGGAGTTCCTAAAATTACTTATCTTAATCAAGTTGATAGTTTTAATGATGATAAACAATTCCTATCTTTTTTAGTTCAAGATACAAGCGGAATTGATTCTGGTGCTTTTAAAGTTATGATTGATTCTTTGAATATAACTTCATATAATTTTGATACGAAAAATGATATTTTAAGCATTGATCTGGAGAGCTTACTAGATGGTGATCATATCTTGAGAATTATTGCTGCAAATAAAAATGGAATACATTCGTTTCCTTATCAAATAAAAATTAATATTAAAAAAGAAAATCTTCAGGAGAATTAATTGCTGAATTATGTTTGGCTGGCGTTAATTATTTTAGGAATTGGTACTGCAGTCACAACCGACTTTATAAACCAAAACCAAAATAAATACCGGAACAATGAAGCAATTCCAATTGAGATTTACTTTAACAAAGCTTTTACTTCGGATTCATCCCAAATCTATAATGCTGATATAATTCTTACAAAATCGATCTTAAAGAAATTTTACAAAGTTGATATTGTCAAAGGCTTAAAAATACCCGCTAAGATTAAATACAATAAAAATGATAAAAAAATAAATGCAGATTTAACAATTACAAAAAATGATCCTGAAATATTAAATGAAATGGCCGGTGCTTCCGGTGAAAAAAATGATCTTGCCGGTTCTATTAAAAATTTAAATTTAATAAATAACAACTCAGCTAATGCTTCTATTGTTTTTGAAGAAGTATCTTTTTTAAAGTTAAAGGATATTACTAATTCTGTAATAGATTATGCCGGAACTGCAGTCCAAATTGCATTAGGATTAATTGGAATAATGGCTTTGTGGCTTGGAGTTATGAAAGTAGCTGAAGACGCCGGATTAATTGCAGTAATCGCAAAACTTTTAAAACCGATAACAAAAAGATTATTTCCGGATGTTCCGTCAGATCATCCGGCAATGGGTTCGATGATTATGAATATGTCTGCAAATATGCTTGGATTGGGAAATGCTGCAACTCCGTTTGGATTAAAAGCGATGGAAGAATTAAATGATCTTAATCCTAAAAAAGATACAGCTTCCAACGCAATGTGTACTTTTTTAGCGATAAATACAGCGGGCTTAACTTTAATTCCTGCAACTGCAATTGCTGTAAGAGCAGCTGCTGGGAGTTCAGAACCTGCAATAATTATTGGCACATCAATATTTGGAGCAGGCTGTGCTACAATTGCCGGAATTGCTGCGGCAAAAATATTAGAAAAATTTCCCATTAAAAAAGGCGGCTTTTCAGATTGGTGGAAAAGTATACGTAAAATATTTTTTACCTTATCCGGAATAATATTATTTGTCCTGCTTTATGTATTTACTGGATTTGGAAAAATAGTCAGTAATATTTTTAGTTTTATTAATCCTGACTCATTTAAAAATTTTATTCAAATATTTTCAACATTAGCTATCCCTGTATTAATTTTAGTTTTTATTACATATGGTGCAATTAAAAAAGTTAAAGTTTATGAACGATTTGTGGAAGGAGCAAAAGAAGGATTTAATATTGCCGTACGAATAATTCCATATCTAGTTGCAATGTTGATGGCAATAGGAATATTTAGGGCAGGCGGAGCAATGCATTGGCTTGCAGTAATTTTAAAACCATTTACAGATTTTATCGGTATGCCGGCAGAGGCTTTACCTATGGCATTGATGAGACCTTTATCCGGGAGCGGATCTTTAGGAATAATGACTGATATTATGTCTGTCCATGGTCCTGATTCTTTAATAGGAATTATGACTTCAACTTTTTATGGAAGTACGGAAACAACTTTTTACGTGTTGGCAGTTTATTTCGGAGCAATAAATATTCGTAATACAAGACATGCTTTACCTGCCGGTTTAATTGCTGATATAGCTGGAATTTTGGGAGCGGTTTTCATTGTCCGGTTATTATTTGGCTGAAGTTAATTAATATTATAAAATTATCTAATTTCTGAAGTTATTATTATGGAAGTATTTATAACTAGAAGCATTCCTGAGATTGGAATTTCTTACTTAAAGAAAAATGGTTTTAAAGTAACTATTAATAAAAATGATAAAGCATTATCAAAAAAAGAATTAATTTCAAAAATTAAAAATGCTGATGCAGTTATTTCTTTACTTAGTGATAAAATCGATAAAGAAATAATTGGTAAAATGGAAAGATGTAAAATAATAGCTAACTATGCCGTTGGTTTCAATAATATAGATGTTGAATATGCTAAAAAGAAAAATATTATTGTTACAAATACTCCTTATGTATTAACTGATTCAACCGCCGATCTTGCATTTACTCTTTTACTTGCCGCTGCCAGGAGAATGAAAGAAGGGGAAAAACTTATCCGCGAAAAGAAGTTTAAAGGTTGGGAGCCTAAACTTCTTCTGGGGATTGAATTAAATAATAAAGTATTGGGAATTGTCGGTGCAGGAAGAATTGGTTCAGCTGTTGCAAGAAGAGCCAAAGCATTCGGGATGAAAATAATCTATAATTCACGAACAAAAAATCTTTCATTAGAAAAAGAATTAAAAGCTAAAAAAGTCACTTTAAATAATTTATTAAAGAATTCGGATTTCATTTCTCTTCATGTTCCATTAACAGACAAAACATTTCATTTAATAAATAAAAAGAATTTAAAATTACTAAAAAGAAAATGTGTTTTTATAAATACTGCAAGGGGAGAAATTGTAGAGGAAAAAGAATTAATTAAATTATTAAAAAGCAAAAAAATATTTGCTGCCGGATTTGATGTTTATGAAAATGAACCCCAAATTAATTCTGAATTATTAAAACTTGATAATGTAATTTTATTACCTCATTTAGGTAGTGGAACTTTTGAAGCAAGAAATGAAATGTCTTTACTGGCTGCTAAAAACGTTGTAAATGTTTTGAAGAAAAAATCACCGATTACTCCTGTTTAAGCAATTATTGTCTCAACTAAACTGTAAGAAATTTGTTGAATCTCTTGCCTGGTTTAGGTAGTTTTAATATAGAAAAAATAGAAATTTTATGAGAATTGGAATACCAAAAGAAAATCTAAATGAAGAAAAAAGAGTAGCGCTAGCTCCGGCTGGTGTGGATTCATTAGTGCGCGCCGGTCACACCGTTTATATCGAAAGCAGTGCGGGAGAAGGCAGTCATTTTAGTGATGAAGATTATGCCAAAACCGGAGCAACAATCGTATATACAAAGGAAGAAGCAATTCGACGAGCTGAAATGATTGTTAAAGTTGCGCCTTTAACTGATTCCGAAATCGATATGCTGCAAGAAACCCAGATCCTGTTTTCTTTTCTTCATCTTGCAATAGGTAAAAAGAATACAATAGACAAACTACTTGATAAAAAAATTACGGCTATAGGATATGAATTAATTGAAAAAGAGAATAGACTCCCTGTTTTACATTCTATGAGCGAAATAGCCGGACAATTATCAATTCAGGTTGCAGAACAATATTTGGAAAGTTACAGAGTTGGCGGAAGAGGAATTTTGCTGGGTGGAATTACAGGCGTTGCGCCTGCAGCAGTGGTTATTTTGGGTGCAGGTGTTGTAGGTACAACAGCTGCAAGAGCTGCTTTAGGCAGAGGAGCTCAAGTAATTGTAATAGATAAAGACTTAAATCGACTAAGAAAAATTGATGCTAATTTTAGGAAAAAAGTTACAACGGTAATGGCAAATCCGTATACAATTTCCAGAGGCGTTAAATTTGCTGATGTATTAATTGGCGCTGTTCTAATTAAAGGTGAAAAAACACCTCATATAGTTACAGAAGAGATGGTTAGCCAAATGAAAAAAGGTGCAGTTATTGTTGATGTATCTATTGATCAGGGCGGATGTATTGAGACCAGCCATATTACTACTATCTCGGATCCTGTCTTTGAAAAATATGATGTGACTCATTATTGTGTCTCAAATATGCCTGCATTAGTTTCCCGTACTGCAAGTTATGGCCTGAATAATGCAGCTCTTGGTTATATTCAAGATATTGCAGATAACGGTCTTGCAAATGCTTTACTTGGTGATCAGGGTCTCGCAAAAGGTGTATGTACTTATAAAGGCTATTGCAGTAATGAATCTTTAGCTAATAATTTCAACCTTGAATATAGAAGGTTAAGGATTTTCTCTACTAATTAATTTTTATTGCCTGGTTTAATTTATTAACAATATTTAATTTTTATTTGTAAAAAGTATCAGAAGCGTGGAAAATATGACAGATATCGAAGAAATAAAATCGAATGTTCAAGTACCTTCCAATTTATTAAAAATTTATAGAAAGAAGGTTGTAACTTCAGACGAAGCAGTGAGAGTTATTAAATCCGGTGATAAAATTATCGTTCAGCCAGGATGCGGTGTTCCTCTTGAATTAATTAGAGCAATGGTTCGGAGAAAAGACGAACTTTTTGATGTAACAATTTATCATATTCTTGTAGTCGGACACCTTCCATATACTGAACCAGGAATGGAAAAGCATTTTAAACATAAAGCCTTTTTTATCGGCGGCAATACAAGAAAAGCAGTAAATGAAGGACGGGCTGAATTTATTCCAATATTTTTATCTGATGTAACATTATTATTTAAAAAAGGAATAATTAAACCTGATGTTGCTTTAATCCATGTTTCTCTGCCTGATGAACATGGATTCTGCAGTTACGGTGTTGATGTAGGAAATATTAAAACTCCGGCTGAAAAATCTAAAATAATAATTGCTCAGGTTAACAAACAAATGCCCAGGACTTTAGGGGATAGTTTCATTCATATAAATAAAATTAATTATATAGTAGAATGTGACGAGCCCATACAGGAACTTCCTCAAGTTGATCCAAACTCTGGTAAAGAAATGATTGAGATTTACGATAAAATCGGACTTTATATTGCCGATATGATAGAAGATGGATCTACTCTTCAAATGGGAATTGGAGCAATTCCCGACTCTGTAATGAAATATTTAAAGAATAGAAAAGATCTTGGAATTCATACAGAGATGTTTTCGGATGGTGTAATTGAATTGGTTGAAGAGGGTATTATAAATGGCGAAAAGAAAACATTACACCCAGGTAAAATAATTGCAGGCTTCGTGCTTGGAACTAAAAAAACATATGATTTTATAGATAATAATCCTATAATAGAGTTCCATCGTCAAGAATATGTAAATGACCCATTTATTATTGCACAAAATAAAAAAATGGTAGCAATAAACTCTGCTATTGAAATTGATTTAACAGGCCAGGTTTGTTCGGATTCAATTGGAACGCGCTTTTACAGCGGAATTGGCGGTCAGGTTGATTTCATTCGCGGCGCTGCTCACTCCGAAGATGGAAAGCCCATAATTGCACTGCCTTCTACCACAAAAGATGGAAAAATTTCTAGGATTGTGCCAATGCTTCACCCCGGGGCAGGAGTTGTAACTTCCAGGGGAGATGTACATTATGTAGTAACCGAATTTGGCACTGCTCAATTATTCGGTAAAAGTGTAAAAGAAAGAGTGAAGGCATTAATCAATATTGCTCACCCTAAGTTTAGGGATGAACTTTTAGCTTATGCCCAAAAGAACTTGAATTTATAAGTTCATTAATTAAATGGGTTCCTATCTATAAGATTTGAGATTTGCTGTTAATTTTTCTTTTTTAACCCATTGTATTGATTAAAATTAATTTTACATTAAATTAGTAAGATCGAAAAAAAATAAAATATGATCGGAGTAATTGGAGACATACACGGCTGCTTTCACACTTTGATGGAATTGATAGATCAAATTGAAAGCAAGCATCCTGGAATTAAATTATACTCGGTTGGTGATTTAGTTGATCGCGGTAAATTTAGTTTTGAAGTAGTAGATTATTTTATTAAAAACGATATTAAATTCACAATGGGAAATCATGAATATATGTTTAATGCATATATAAATAATCCTAATAGTGAAATGGGAAGAGCCTGGAATTTTAATGGAGCAGAAGCTACTCTTTTATCTTACAGTACTAGAATCGATGAAGTTAAAAATCATCTAAAGGTAATATCTAAAGCTCCTCTATTCTTAAATCTAAATGATTGCTTTATTTCCCATGCAGGTATAAGCAGATATTACGAATCGAAACTTTCACAAGATCCATTAAGTGACATAGAATATCTTCAAGTTGTAATGAAAACCGACATAGAAAGTGAACACGGAGTTTTGTGGACAAGAGATAAGTTAATAGATTTGGGTAAATTGCAGTTAGTGGGGCATACACGACATTCTAGTGTTTTTTACCATAAAACTAATAATGTAACATACATAGATACTTCAGCTTTTACCGGAAATAAATTAAGTGCTGTAATAATTGAAGATAATCTTGTTGTTGAAACAATATCAGTTCCAACCATTCCTGAAGATATTGAATAATATTTATCTTTTTTCTTAATTTTTTAACAATTAGATTATCATTAATTTAATTCATGTGTAAATTATTTATAATTTAATTTAGGGGGTTAGGTAATGAATAAAAAGCTAAGTATAATATTATTAATTTCATTTTGTTATTTCTTTATTTTGTCATCTTGTTCCGATAATAATTCTCCTGTTGCACCTCCGGCAAATCAAACAAATAATCCAACATTAGTAAATACAGCAAATACATTTAGTTTTACTGTTGATGCGCAATCCTTTGATTATATTAAAACTGAAAACATAAATTTTTCATTAGATTCTTTGGTATATGCATTAACTGTTTCAAATTATTCCGGTGGTTATGCTGTATTTAAAATTTTAGATTCAGTAAAAAATGTACTTAGGGTTGATTCTGTAACCTCCAATACTGTATTAACTAATGTGAATTTAAATATTAATCATCCTTCCCAAGTTTCTATTTCTTTAAATAGGTTTTCCGGAAGTCTAACTGTTGTATTCGTTGCAAAACAATCTTCCTCAACATTTTATAAAACTGATTTTCCCAATATGATCGGTGACAGTTGGACTTATTCTGTTTATGACAGTCTTGCAGATGAATTAGATACGGTAAATGTGAATATTGCAGGAGAAAAGATTTTACCTAGTTCTGTTATCTCAAAAATTTGGACTTTTGAAGGCGGTAATTTTAATGATACAAACTACTTTGCATTTTATGGTGACACATTAAAAATTTTCAAGAAAGATGATCTCGTTTATCCAGCAGAACAAATAATATTTCCGTTATTCCCAAACAAAGTTTGGGGAAGCTACGGCGACACAAGCAGAGTTAAATCTGTTGAAATGATTGATGTGGAAGCTGGAAATTTCAGTAATGCTTACCATATTAACAGGAATGCTTATAGTTTAAATTTCCAATTATTAGAAGATATTTGGCTGGTTCCAGGAGTTGGAATAGTTAAAAAGAATAAATTTGAAGTTTCTTTAGGCCCGGTAGAAAATTCCAATTGGAAATTATTAAATTATAATATTAAATAAATGATTATAACTCATTAAAATCAATTTTTTCAACATCATTTATTGTTATTGTAACGAGATCTTCGTCCTTAATATCAGCGAGCGTTAATAGTCTCTCTTCCTGATTGCTTATAGCTTTGTACAAAATATTTCTTACTGTTCTTGCGTTTCCAAAATTTTTATCTCTATAATTATAAAGAACAGAACAAAGATCAAGCATTAATTGCCAGGCACCTTCATCAAGTACATATCCGTTTTCTTCAGATATATGAAGAGCTATTTCCAGCATTTCGCGTGGAGTGAAATCATTGAATGTAAAATTATTTCCAAACCTTGACTGCAGTCCAGGATTTGAATTTAAAAATTCTTTCATTTCATCGGGCGGTCCGGCTGCTATAACTATCAATTTATCCTGGTAATCTTCCATTTTTTTAATTAAAGTTTCAATAGCTTCGTTACCGAAATCCAGGCTTCCTTTTGATAATGTGTAAGCTTCGTCAATAAATAACGTTCCGCCGATTGCTTTTTCTATAATAGATATAGTTTTTGCAGATGTTTGACCTTCGTAACCCGCAACCAGTGCAGAACGGTCTACTTCAACAAGATGACCTTTTTCAAGCAATCCCATCTCTCTGAAAATTTTACTTAATAATCTCGCAACAACTGTTTTACCTGTTCCAGGATTTCCGACAAAAACAGAGTGAAGGTTTTTAGTCATTACATTCATTCCGCGGGATCTCCGGATTTTAGCAACCTTTAAACTAGTTATAAGTTTATTCACTTGTTTTTTTACAGAATCAATTCCTGCAAGAGAGTTCAATTCATCTAAATATTGATTTAATAATTCCTGATCACCCTCCGAAGTTACATTTTCTTTTTGTTTCTTTGAAAATATTAAATCCTTGATATCATCTATTCTGATTGTCTGTATTTCTTTTTCTGTCCTTTTTGAGGAAGGAATATCTGCAATTCTTAATAAATGATTCTTTAAAGTATCCTCGACTGCTGTTCTAATAAATCTTGCATTTCCAAAATTTTTATCACGGTTCCGGTAAACTTTATTAAAATATTTTTTTAATTGCTCTTTAACTGTTACATCTAATAAATGATTTTTAGATTTTATTTGATTATCGGCAATTTCAAATAATTCATCGGGAGAATAATCCTCAAAAGTAATTAATTTTGAAAATCTAGATTTTATTCCGGGATTGCTGTTTAGAAACTGATTCATTTCATTAGTATAACCGGCAGCAATAACTAAGAATTTTCCTCTATCATCTTCCATTCGTTTTATCAAAGTATCTATGACTTCCGAACCAAAATCATCTCCAGAGGATTTTTTTGTTAACGAATAAGCTTCATCAATAAATAAAGTTCCACCTATAGCCTTATCAATTAAAGCCGAAGTTTTAATTGCAGTTTGACCGACATATCCGCCGACTAAAGATTGTCTATCAACTTCAACCAAATGACCTTTGGGAAGAATTCCAAGTGCGTTATATATTTGAGAAAATAATCTAGCAACTGTTGTTTTTCCTGTTCCGGGATTTCCTACAAAAACAAAATGAGAATTAAATTTTTCGTAAAGATTTTCATTTTGATCCGAATAAAACTTTGCAAGTTTAACAATTTCAGTAATCTCTTCTTTTACATTCTTTAATCCAACTAAGTCATTTACTTTTTTCAGTAATTCATTCAGGGCTTCATTATCGATTTTAAATTGATAATTAGAATCTGACGATGAACCTAAAGTTAATTCTAAATCATCTTTTGTAATTGTAGTTAATAGTTTTTTTGTCCTTACATCTTTAGGATACTTCAAACATCTTTTACTTAAATTAACTTTTGCTTCATTAAAATAATTTCTAACTAATCTTGCATTTCCGAATGAAGAGTCTCTGTTTTTGTAATTATTTGTAAATTTCGATTTAAGTAAATTTAAAGCATCTTCGTCTAAGCTGTAATTTTCTTTTGAAGCAATTAAATTAAAAATTTTGGCAAGTTCATCCGGATTGTAATCATCAAAATAAAAAATATGGTTAAACCTGGATTTTAACCCTGGATTTGAATTAATAAATGATGTCATTTGATCCGGGTAACCTGCAGCAATTACGGCAAATTCTCCGTTGTTATCTTCCATCCTTTTTAGAAGGATTTCCAAAGCTTCATTTCCAAAATCTTGTCCATTATTATTTTTAACTAATGTATAAGCTTCATCAATAAATAGTAAACCTCCTAAAGCTTCCTTAATTACTTTTTCGGTTTTCTGAGCTGTTTCGCCTATATATTGCCCAACCAGGGCAGCGCGGTCAACTTCAATCACGTGTCCGTTTTTTAATAATCCTATTGACTTAAATATTTTACCAAGAAGTCTTGCAATAGAAGTTTTGCCTGTTCCTGGTTTTCCTAAGAAAATACAATTAAATGAGGTCTTTTCGTCTTCTTGCAATCCAAGTCTTTTTCTCTCATTTACAAATTGAAGGTAATCGATAAAATCTTTCATCGATTGTTTAACTTTTCCTAATCCTATATATTCATTCAGTTCACTCATTAATTCTTCAAGCGGCTGATCTTCAGACATTTTATTTGAAGCATCAACAACAGAAAACGGCTGTTCTGTTTTTGGCCTATCAGTATCTTCTTTAGGAATATCAAACTCATCTGTTTTTTCAAAATTTACTGATTCTGAATTTCCTACCAAAAACCATCTTGAAAAAACCGGTTTGCCTGTTAAATGAATTTCTACCTTTCCTTGGCCTCTGTTCCAAAAACCGGGAACTTCTGTTCCCCAGCTTTGAACAAACTCTACCATTCTCCATTCTTTATGAAGATTTAGAATAAAATTATTTCTTCCTACTTCTTTATCATTTAAATACCAAATTGCTTTGCCTTTTACCTCAAGAGTTCGCTTTCCATAAAAAGGATTCTTCACAACCACTTCAATTCCTATGTAACGAATATTTTCTTCATTAAATTTTAAAAGATAGGTTCTTCGTTTTGATCTTAAATTATCCAGAACATCATAAGTTTTTGCATGAATAATTTTGAAGTCTGAATCATCTAAAATTTCAAAACTTGTTTTTGAAGTCTCGTTAACAGATTTAATATTTTCATCTGTTTGATTGTATGAAAAAGTAATTTTTTTATAAAGTTTTTGAAATGCCTGGTTATCACTTAATTTATTTTTTAGCTGTGATGCTTCTTCATAAGCATTGCGGTATTGAAATGTTGCGGCAAGACTTTCTAATTTAAGTAGAGATGCCGTTTCTTTTTCTTTTTTTAGAAGGGAGTTTTTTCCAATTATTTCAGAGGCCCAAATTGTAAACCAAAATTCTTTTTTATTAAAAGATTCTTCTGCTTCTTCCAATAAAGGTATATTGTTTTTTCTGGAAGTAAAATATGTTTCAGGTTTATAATCTTTACAGATTTTTATCCATTCTTTAATCTGATTTATTTTAGTCTTTTCAGCTTTATCAAAAGCTTGAATTTTGTTTATTTCTTCCAGACTTTCATTAAATTTTCCCAAGCCTGCCAAAGCTCTGGAAATATTTAAAAGTTTCCATGTAAGCATTTCTCCATCGGCATTTTTTACTGAATTTAAATCTTCCAGAGCTCCGGCATAAATTCCCATTCTTATTAAAAAATAAGCTCTGTAAAGTTTGGATTCTGATTTAAAATTGTCGGATTTAACTGATAAATCGGCTAATTCTAATGCGCGTTTGGGATTTCCATTTTCTAAAGTAGCCCATGCTAAGCAAATTGCGGCTTTTGGATCGTCAGGGGTTTCATTATATGCTCTAACAGCAGAAGTAAGAGCCATTCTGCTTCTGCCATGATTCAAATGCTCTAAAGCTTCATTTACAAGTTCTTTTATTTCATCCGTAACCAAACAAAAACTCCATAATTTCCCAATAATCATCAAAAATTAAGCCATTAAAGTTAAATATCTTAGAAATAATATAAAATCAAAATGAAAATTTTAAAGAATTTTTAACCTTTAAAAATAAAAAAGGCGGGAAAAATCCCGCCTTTAATTTTACAAGTAAGTTTACTTTTAGGTAAGATATTTTACCGGAATATTAATACATTCCGCCCATATCACCCATTCCGCCGCCTGGCATTGGAGGCATTGGAGCTTCTTTTTCTTTCTTTTCGTAAACAACTGCTTCTGTTGTGATTAATAATGCTGCTACGGAAGCTGCATTTTCAAGAGCTGTTCTTGTAACTTTAGTAGGATCGATGACTCCTGATTTTACAAGATTTTCATAAGTTTCAGAAGCTGCATTAAATCCATAGTCATCCTCTTTGGCTTCTTTAACTTTTTGAAGAACTACTGAACCTTCTAGACCTGCATTATCAACAATTTGTCTTAATGGTTCTTCAAGAGCTTTTTCAATTATTTTGACTCCTGTTGATTGATCTAAATTGTCGCCTTCTAATTTTGCTAAAGCAGAAATTGCTCTTATTAAAGCTACTCCGCCGCCGGCTACAATTCCTTCTTCAACTGCAGCACGGGTTGCATGTAAAGCATCTTCAACACGGGCTTTCTTCTCTTTCATTTCAACTTCTGTAGAAGCACCTATTTTTAAAACAGCAACACCGCCTGATAATTTAGCAAGTCTTTCTTGTAACTTTTCTTTATCGTAATCGGAAGTGGTTTTTTCAATCTGAGCTTTAATTTCATTAATTCTCTTTTTGATATCCGCTGATTTTCCGGCACCTTCTACGATAGTTGTATTGTCTTTGTCAATAACAACTTTTTTAGCAGAACCTAAGTAAGAAACAGTTGCATTTTCTAATTTAAATCCTCTTTCTTCAGAGATTACTGTTCCGCCGGTAAGAACTGCAATGTCTTCCAGCATAGCTTTTCTTCTGTCGCCGAAACCGGGAGCTTTAACAGCAGCTACTTTTAATGTCCCGCGGATTTTATTAACAACTAAAGTTGCTAAAGCTTCACCTTCAAGATCTTCAGCAATTATCAACATTGCTTTACCTTGCTGTGCTACTTTTTCAAGTACAGGTAAAAGATCTTTCATTGCGGATATTTTTTTATCATGAATTAAGATATAAGGGTCTTCTAATTCTGTTTCCATTGTTTCTGTATTTGTAACAAAATATGGAGACAGATAACCGCGGTCGAACTGCATACCTTCTACAACATCCAAACCGGTTTCTGTTCCTTTTGCTTCTTCAACAGTAATAACGCCGTCTTTACCGACTTTTTCCATTGCATCTGCAATTAAATCGCCGATTGATTTATCATTGTTTGCGGAAATAGCACCAACTTGTGCAATCTCATTTCTTCCTTCAACATCTCTGCTGATTTTTTTCAAATATTCAACAACTTTAGTTACTGCTAAGTCAATTCCTCTTTTAAGATCCATAGGGTTTGCACCGGCAGTAACATTCTTTAAACCTTCACGGTAAATTGCTTGAGCTAAAACAGTAGCGGTTGTAGTTCCGTCACCGGCAACATCACTGGTTTTGGAAGCAACTTCGCGTACCATTTGCGCGCCCATATTTTCTACTGCATCTTCCAATTCAATTTCTTTAGCAACGGAAACACCGTCTTTAGTAACAGTCGGTGCACCGAATTTTTTTTCTAAAACAACATTACGTCCTTTTGGACCTAGTGTAACTTTTACGGCGTTGGCTAATTTATCAACACCCTTTTTAAGTTTATTTCTTGCTTCAACATCAAATTCAATTAATTTTGATGACATTATTTTTCCTCCGTTAATTTATTTTCAAACTTTATTTTTCGATAATTGCAAAAATGTCGCTCTCGCGCATAATTAAATATTCTTTTCCGTCAATAGTAACTTCCGAACCGCTGTATTTCCCGTAAAGAACTTTGTCTCCAACCTTAACTTCCATTTTTACTGTTTTACCATCGTCAGCAACCTTGCCTGGGCCGGCAGCTACAATTGTTCCTTCAACTGGTTTTTCTTTTGCTGTATCGGGAAGAATTATTCCGCCTTTGGTTTTTTCTTCTGCTTCTTTAGGCTGAACAATCACTCTGTCTGCTAATGGTTTTAAATTGATTTTTGCCATAATTTAGCTCCTATTTATATTTTTTGAAAAAATTATTAGCACTCTTAAATAGCGAGTGCTAATATACTATCATTGGGAAATTTTGTCAAGAATCACAGTTCTTATTAATTGCTTATATCAAATATTTGTGATTAAAATCGCTCTAATTTTTGGTTTGAATAATCAAGAGAAGAGGAATTTTATTAAAAATGAATACTTTGTTTTAATTCTGTATATTTTGAGCGAAATTAAAGAGATATTTTAAAACCAAAATCATTTATGGATTATAAAAAATTCAAATTACGGAATGAGTTAAAAGAACTTATCACAATAATCCGCGGTTTGGATAAAAAAGTTATTTATATTTTCTTATCAGTTGCTGTTTTGCAGACAATCTCCTGGTATTATACTTCGAGGAACTTTTTCCGGTTAAATCTTTTCAATCATTATCAATTTGATCCTAATGTTTATCTATATGAATTTCTTTACTGGTTTGTCGGTGATTTTTTTACTTTCTTTGTTTTATCAATATTGATCATCAAATTTTTATTCAAAGAAGAATTAAAAGATTACGGTTTAAAATTCGGTGATTATAAAACAGGAATTAAATTATCTATAATCTTTATTATAATTATGCTTCCGATAATTTGGTTTGTATCTTCAGAGCCAAGTTTTGTTAATACTTATCCTCAACTAGTATCTGCAAGAAATTCCTGGAATATTTTTTTTATTTTTGAAGCAGGGCTTTTAATTTATCTTGTAGCATGGGAATTTATCTGGCGCGGCTTCATGCTGTTTGGGCTTGAAAAAAAATTTGGCTATTATGCGGTGTTAATCCAGATGATTCCGTTTTTAATTTTACATAACGGAAAACCTGCTGCAGAAACTTTCGGAGCAATTCTAGGCGGAATTGCATTGGGTATTTTAGCTTATAGAACAAGATCAATTTTTTATTGCGTTCTTACTCATATGAGTGTTATGTTTAGTATAGATTTAATTACAACTTTAAGATACAGAGCAGAAGATTACGGAGTCGGTATTTCATCTTTAATTAATATTCTTCATAAACTTTTTTAAGGAAATTAGAAATGAGATTTTCATTAAATGTCGATCATATTGCAACTTTAAGAAATGCAAGAGGCGAATTTTCTCCGGATCCGGTTGCATTAGCCTTGCTTGCAGAACAAGCCGGCGTTGATGGAATTGTTGTTCATTTAAGAGAAGATAGAAGACATATTAATGAAAGAGACGTCAGGTTATTAAGAGAATTAATTACAACAAAATTAGATCTGGAAATGGCAGCCACAGATGAAATAGTTAAAATAGCCTGCGATGTCGGTCCTGAACTTTCTACAATAGTTCCGGAAAAAAGACAAGAACTAACAACAGAAGGGGGAGTTAATGTTATTGATAACAGTTCAAGATTAAAAGATGCAATTTCAGAACTTCATAATGCTGAGGTTGAAGTTTCATTATTTATTGAACCTGATTTAAATCAGATTGATGCTGCAGCGGAAATCGAATCTGATTTTATTGAAATACACACTGGTGTTTTTGCAAATGCTGTTTCGGAAGAAGAGCAATTTGATGAATTAGAAAAAATCCGTATTGCCGTTAAACATGCTAAAAAATTGGGGCTCGGTGTAAATGCCGGGCATGGATTGAATTATCAAAACATAAAGATTTTTAAAGAAATAAAAGATATAGACGAAGTAAGCATTGGGCATGCAGTTATTGCCAGAGCAGTTTTTGTGGGTCTGAAGGAAGCAGTCCGGGAAATGATTAGATTGATTGGATAAATGAATTCAACCACTATGGTAGAATAATTATAATTAAACCATTATGGTTGAAAATATTAAATTCAACTAAATAAGTTGAAAGTATGATTTTATTTGATTACCTTAATAACTAACAATATTAAGGCTCAATCAGATGGCAAAAAAAATAGCATTAATCGGTGATATTGTATCTTCCCAAAAAATCAAAAACAGAGCCGAAATACAGAAAAAACTAAAAGCACTCTTTAAAAATATTAATGCTAAATCCGGTTCAATAGAATCTCCATACACAATTACTCTTGGCGACGAATTTCAAGCGGTGTATAAAAACCCGGAAAGTCTATTTAAAAATATATGGGAAATATTGTTAGCAGTTTATCCTGAAAAAATAAGATTTTCAATCGGAATAGGGGAGTTAAGCACTCCAATAAATAAAAAGCAGGCAATTGGAATGGACGGCCCGGCATTTTACTCAGCAAGAAACGGTTTAGAGGAAATTAAACAAACATCATACACAATCAACATCTCAGGTGATAAAATTCCAAATGAAAATTTATTGAGGCAATCATTATATTTAATTTCATTTTTATCTCATGGCTGGAAGAAAACAAGATTGCAAATTATTAAATTAATGTATGATGGTTTGACAGTAAAAAAAATTGCCAAAAAAATAAAGATATCTGATAAAGCAGTTTATAAAAACATTAATGCCGGTGCACTTAATGTTGTAATCAATTTAACAAATGAGATTGAATCTGTAATAAATATAACTCAGAAACAGAAATAGTTTGAATTTCTTTTACATATTAAATATTATAATTTTTATTCGTTTGTTTTTTCTTTTCAGAGATAACCCTGTTTCGAAAGGGAAAACAATTTTGATGATAGTTCTCCAAATTATTCCTCTATTTGTTTTTGATTTAAATGCGTCTTTATTCTTACTATTTATTTTAATTTTATTGATCAATCTTCTTTTATACTTCTTTGAAAATAAAGAATTTAATCTTAACTCGGTTAGGTTTTTATCTTTAACCGTATTTATAATTATTGGAGGATTTTTTAATTCTTCAGTTACTCTGCTTAATTATAATTCAAATATTGTTAATTGGATACAAAGTTTAGGCCGGATTAATTATCTGTTTAACGGAATTCATAAAATAAATTGGCTGCATTTGAATTTAATTTTATTTGGTGTCCTTATACTTTTAAATGAAATCAATTTTCTAATAAGATATTTTTTCGAAAAACTTTCGTTATTCCCGGGCGGTTTAGAGAATGAATCTGATAAAAAGAAAATTGATACTCAAGAATATAATGCCGGTCGTGTAATTGGAATGCTTGAAAGATTTTTGATTTTCTTATTTGTTTTATTCGGCCAGTATACCGCGATAGGTTTTATAATTGCTGCCAAAGGATTTACGAGATTTAAAGAACTGGATAAAAGAGAATTTGCAGAATATGTCCTTATTGGAACTTTACTTTCGGGCGCATTTGCATTTATAGTTGCGTTAATTGTAAAAAGTTTGTTAGTCTAATCTTTCCATGGAAAAAATCCGCTCATTAAAATTAATCTAAATCAAATAACATCAATTATTTACACTTTCGTGATAATTTTTATCCACCGGATTTATACATTAAAACCAAATCAGAATAAATTCTAATAATTTATTACTTTTTTGTTCGCGGTTTGTTGAAAAATCATCGGAGGAATTAATGTTTAATTTATTACAGAAAGTTTTTTTACTAGTGATTGCTGCGGGTTTTTGTCTTTCACTTTATAGTCAGAATTATGATACACTGTTATAATCAAACTTCATCTCCGTCCGGAAATTTACAGCTTTCTTCAATCATCAGTGAAAGTGGTTTCGAAACTAATTACAGCAGTTATGGAGCCGATGATTTTGTATCGAATGATCAATGGACTTTAAAAGAAGTTGCTGTAATCGGTGGTTTTTATAATGGTTCAACATTTGCCCATTATTTTAAAGTATATATTTATGCAAATAACCCGGGCAGCAATTTGCCTGGAGGACAAATTTATGAAAGTGGAACTTATTTAAATAATGTTGAAGATAGTATAATTACAATTCCATTAAGTGATAGTTTAACGCTGCCCCCAGGCCATTATTGGATCTCTGTTGCAGCTTCAGTTGTTTTGGGAAATGCAGAGTGGGGCTGGAAACCTTCATCAAGCACCAACTATAACGAAGCTGTTTGGGAAAATCCCGCTGACGGATTTGGAACCGGTTATACAACCTGGACTCCCATTACAACTGTTTTTAACGGAACAACTGAAAAGGATTATTCTTTTGCAATTATGGGAATTAAGGGAACACCTGCTTCTAATCCTGATCCTATAAATAATGATCTTGCAGTAAATCTTGATAAAAATATTTCATGGACAAATCCTTCTAATAGCGATTCGATTGAAGTTTATTGGGGAAGTAATCCTAATAATTTAACTTCTGTTTATTCCGGTGTTCCGATTACTTCATACGATCCGGGTTCATTAAATTATTATACAAAATATTATTGGAAAGTTGCTGAAATAAATGATAACGGAAGGAGCACTGCTTTCCTATGGAATTTTACAACTATACTAAATCCTAATGAACCTTTAAATGCGGATTTTGAAGATCAAATATTTCCGGCACCAGGATGGTCATATGGAATGGATGGTGAAAACTGGTGGTTTTTAGGATATTACAGTGCTTACGGAATTGGTAATTATTCTGCGATTCAAAGCTTTTATAGTGATCCTGCAGGAAATCAAAACTCTCTGCTGACACAAACATTTAATTCAACCGGACAGGGAGATACTTTATCTTTTGATCATGCTTATGCTACTGATTTAACTAATTCTGATGATAAGCTACAGATTTATTATTCAACTGATGCTGGTGAAAACTGGACTTCATTAGTTTTGCTGCATGGAGGTTCAAACGGAGTTTTGGTTACCGCACCACCGACAAATAATTTCTTTGATCCGGATTCCAGTGAGTGGGGAACACTAAAGTTTGCTGTTCCATCAGGAACTAATAGATTTAAATTTACTGCAATAAGTGCTAATGGCAATAATTTATTTATCGATAACATTAAACTGAATAGAGCTGTTCTTCCCGTTGAACTTACTTCTTTTACAGCAGTATCAAATGGAAATAAAGTACAATTAAATTGGTCAACAGCAACAGAAGAAAACAATAAAGGTTTTGAAGTTGAAAAAAGTAAAAAGTCAAAATTAAAAAATCAAAAGTGGGAAACGATTGATTTTGTAAACGGACACGGAACCACAACTGAAGCAAATAATTATTCATATACAGATGAAGGAGTTCAAAACGGGGAATATCAATATAGAATAAAACAAATAGATTTTGATGGAAGTTATAAATATTCTAAAATAATAAATGTGAATGTTAATCAGCCGATAGAATATTCACTTTCACAGAATTATCCGAATCCGTTTAATCCAACGACAAATATAAAATATTCAATAAGTTCTAAGCAGTTTGTAACCTTAAAGATATATGATGTATTGGGAAATGAAGTAAAAACATTAGTAAGTGAAAATAAAGAATCGGGAAATTATACAGTTAAATTCAACGCATCAAATCTGGCAAGTGGAATATATTTTTATAGATTGAAAGCAGGTAACTTTTCATCTGTTAAAAAATTAATTCTGCTTAAATAAAATTTCGATTTAAAACAAAAAACCCGCAAGATATAATCTCCTGCGGGTTTTATAATTATTTTCAGTTTTTTACTTTATAAATTTCTTTTCTCTTAAGATACTTTCTAAAGTAACATCACCGATTTCCTGAAGATCATATTTAACTCTTGTAGAAGGTTTGTTAATCTTAATATATCTTCTTAAATCAATCGGTGTTCCTATAATTACAGAATCACATTTTGTTCTGTTAATTGTAGTTTCCAGATCTTTCATCTGTGCATTGCCGTATCCCATTGCCGGTAAAAGTACTCCGATATTAGGATATTTTTTATAAGTAGCAGTTATTGATTTAACGGTATAAGGTCTCGGATCAACAATTTCCGAAGCGCCTAATTTTTGTGCTGCGATTGTTCCGGCACCGTATTTCATTTCTCCGTGCGTTAAAGTAGGACCATCTTCAACAACCAATACTTTTTTACCTCTCACTACTTCCGGTTTTTCAACAGAAACCGGTGAAGCACCTTCTATAATTGTAGCTTTTGGATTTACAGCTTTAATATTATTTCTTACAGTTAAAATATCTTCTGCATCAGCAGTATCAATTTTATTTATAATTGCAACATCAGCCATTCTTAAAGAAGTATTTCCTGGATAATAAGTCATTTCGTGTCCGGGTCTGTGAGGATCTACAACTGTAAAAGTAAGATCTGCTTTATAAAATGAAGTATCGTTATTTCCGCCGTCCCACAAAATAATATCAGCTTCTTTTTCGGCTTCTCTTAAAATAGCTTCGTAATCAACACCGGCATAAATAACTCCGCCGCTTGCAACATGCGGTTCGTATTCTTCAATTTCTTCAATTGTACATTTATGTTTTTTAAGATCTGCATAAGTTGCAAATCTTTGAACTTTTTGTTTTACCAAATCGCCGTAAGGCATTGGGTGGCGAATTGATACAACTTTTTTGCCGGCGTTGCGAAGTATCTCAACAATTTTTCTGGAAGTTTGAGATTTGCCGCTACCGGTTCTAACTGCTAAAACTGCAATAACAGGTTTTGTACTTTTAACCATTGTTTCTTCGGCACCCATTAATCTGAATGAAACACCGGCAGCATTAACAATCGATGCTTTTGTCATAACATAATTAAAAGGAAGATCGGAATATGAAAAAACAACTTCATCAATTTTAAATTTCTTAATAAGTTCGGTTAATTTTGATTCTTCGTAGATCTTAATCCCTTTTGGATAAAGTTTTCCGGCAAGAGCTGCGGGATAATTTCTACCTTCAATATTTGGAATTTGAGTAGCCGTAAAAGCTTTAACATCATAATCTTTGTTATCTCTAAAGTAAACATTGAAATTGTGAAAATCACGGCCGGCTGCACCCATAATTAAAACATTTTTCCGAGGCATAAAATATTCTCCTTTGTTTCAGTAAATTTTTTGTTTTGATTTTTTAGATTGTTATAAAAATTTCATTAAAAATTTAAAAAATCATATTAACTAAATTAAAGCTTTTTCCCCTCAAATTCTTATTGTTTTAGAACTTTTTATCATATTAAATCAGAATTTATTTTATTATTCAAAACTTTCGGTAATTTTAAATTTTATAAATAAATTGCAATCTGTTTAACAAACAGAAAATTAAGTAAAGAATATCATTACAATACGCAAGATATTTGAAACTATTCGTGGTTTTATTTATAAATTTCCTTAGATTTAGAATTATTCTTGACAAAAATTAATTTCTTTTAAAAAGGAAATACACAATGAAATCTTTGCTGCTAATTCTGTTAACTATTTCCGTTACTTCAATATTTACATTTTCGAAAGATGATCCGATGTTTGATAAGTATTTTAAAGATCAGACAATGAGAATAGATTATTATCATATCGGCGATGCAAAAACTGAAATTATTACAATTGATAAAGTTTATAAATACGGAATTTGGGCCGGCAGTAAAACCAATTTAATCGATAAATTTAACAACGGAAAATTTTATTACAAAATTTATGATTTAAAATCCGGTGATTTGATTTATTCAAAAGGATTCGACAGTTATTTTGGAGAATATGTAACAAGTCAGGAAGCATTGGATGGAATAAAAAGAACATTATCAGGAATCTGCAATCATTCCTTATCCAAAAGCAAAAATTAAATTTACACTTGAGAGAAGAAACAGACAAAACAAACTTGAAGAAGTATATTCAACTGAAATTGATCCTGCAAGTATTTCAGTAATTAAAATGAATTATCCTGAAAAAGATGTTAAAATAACAAAGAGTGCTATACAGCGGTGATCCGCATGTTAAAGTTGATGTTGCCATTATCGGAGAGGGATATGCAAAAAAAGATGAAGCAAAATTTGATAAAGATTTAGAAAGATTTACAAAAATATTTTTCAGCCAGGAACCTTATAAATCCATGAAAGATAAATTTAATATTTATGGAGTATTTAAAGCCTCTGAAGAAAGCGGAGTAAGCGAACCGACACATGGTTCATTTAAAAATACTTTGCTTGGTGCAACATTTAATTCTCTTGGTTCGGAAAGATATTTATTAACGGAAAATGTTTTTAAACTTCATGATGTTGCCGGCAACGTTCCTTATGATGCAATTTATATTATGGTAAATCATAAACGTTACGGAGGCGGAGGAATTTATAATTTTTATTGCACTTTTACATCAGATAATGAATGGGCTGCTTATGTATTTCTTCATGAGTTCGGGCATTCTTTTACCGGCTTAGCAGATGAATATTATACTTCTGATGTTTCTTACAATGATTTTTATCCAAAAGGAGTTGAACCTGTTGAACCAAATATAACTGCTTTATTAAATCCAAAAAATTTAAAGTGGAAAGATTTAGCCTCACCTGGAATTGAAATTCCGACTCCATGGAAAAAAGCTGAATTTGACAGTATGGATTATGCATGGCAAAAACAAAGAAGAGCAATGAACAGCAAAATTGCCGAACTTACCAGAAATGACGCTCCCAAAGCAGAAATTAATAAACTTCAAAAAGAATACAACGAGACGGATAAAGAACATCAGGCTAAAATTGATGAGTTTTTCCATGCAAGTAAATTTTGGGGAAAAGTCGGTGCTTTTGAAGGAGCCGGTTATTCTGCTAAAGGATTGTACAGACCTATGCTGGATTGTATAATGTTTTCTAAAGGTGTAAAACCTTTCTGCAAAGTCTGCGAAGCATCAATTAAAAAAGTTATTGAATCTTACACTAAGTAGATTCAATTCAAATTGTAATTTTAATTTTTTATTGTACTTGCTTAATAAATTAAATAAAAGTACTTTAATTATTAATAAATACTGCGGGTAATTATTTAAGGGAGGATCAAAATGTTAAAGAATTATATGAAATCTTTTCTAAGATTAAGTTTAATTGTTCTATTCGCAGTACAATTTTCCTTCTCAACAAATATATATGCCCAATCTTTACAACACGTAGAGGATACTATTGGCGGTAATACAAATAATTCATCTACGAATTCGGAATCTAATATAAACTTTTCAACTTATTTATTTATAGCTGCCGGTGCGGCAGTGGTAGGATTCGCCGTTTACAAATTATTTATAGAAAAACCGGATGTAAAAAAAGGAGAACCGGATTCGACATCAAATAATAATTCTTTTAATATTAATCTTTTAAAATCAAATTCTCTTAATTTTGCAAGCAAAATAGACAAAGCAAGAGATCAAATGCCTTTTGTTATTTATGTTGGTTTAAAACAAGATGCTATTACTAATTCTCAAAAATCATTTATAATGGGAATTTCATTTAAACTTTAAATAATTATAATCTTTATTTAACTAAAATATTAAAATTAATTCCTTACTTTCTACTCAACCGGAGCTTCAGGAGTGAGAATTTCTTCTCTTAAAAAGTACTATACCAGATTATCAATAAAGACTACTACTCTTTTTGAGAGAGCAAAAATGACCGAGCATACTTTTATGATAATCGTTGCGATTATTATTGGTATTCTCGGCGGGTTTTCTGCAATCGGAATACGTGCAATGATTAAAGGCTTTTCCGAATTGTCGTTTCCAGGCTCAGGTTCATTTCTTGAAAATGTGATGCATTCACCCTGGTTTATCGTCATTCTGGCCCCAATAGTCGGCGGATTGATAGTTGGACCGATCATTTACTTTCTCGCACCCGAAGCTAAAGGTCATGGTGTTCCGGAAGTAATGCAGGCTATTCTTTTAAAAGGGGGAAGTATAAGACCGCGTGTTGCATTCATCAAAGCAATTGCCTCAGCAATTTCTATAGGAACCGGTGGCTCCGTCGGAAGAGAGGGACCGATTATTCAAATTGGTTCCAGTTTAGGATCAATGGTTGGGCAATTCTTAAGAATTTCTACAAAAAGATTAAAAACCTTAGTAGGATGCGGAGCCGCTGCCGGAATTGCGGCTGCTTTTAATGCACCAATCGCCGGAGCTTTGTTTGCCGTTGAAATTATTTTAATGGATTTTGCCGTTGCTCAATTCTCTCCTATTGTTATTTCCTCTGTAATGGCAACAGTAATTTCGCATAGTTTCGAGGGAGACTTTGCTGCTTTTTTAGTACCCAAATATCAATTGGCTTCACCTTACGAAATCGGTTTTTACTTTGTGCTTGGTGCATTATGCGGATTAGCTTCGTTTGCATTTATTAAATCTTTATACTTTACCGAAGACTTTTTTGATAATAGATTTAATATTCCGGAATATCTAAAACCTGCTGTGGGTGGACTGATAATCGGGATAGTTGCTTTAGCATTTCCTCAAGTTATGGGTGTGGGTTATGATTCTATAAACAATGCGCTGTATGGAAGGATGATTTGGTATGTTGCATTAATATTAATATTTGCAAAAATATTGGCAACTTCGGTCACTTTGGGTTCGGGAGGTTCCGGTGGAATTTTTGCACCTTCTTTATTTATGGGAGCAATGCTCGGGTATTTCTTCGGATCTTTTGTACATATAACGTTTCCGGAAATTACGGCAACTCCCGGCGCTTATGCTTTGGTTGCAATGGGAGGTTTGGTCGCGGGAACAACAAGGGCTCCCATTACTGCAATAATTATTGTTTTTGAATTAACAAACGACTATAGAATTATTTTACCATTAATGATTACCTGCATTATAAGCATGATTCTTTCTTCAAAACTTTCGAGAGAATCTATTTATACTTTAAAACTTGTTTTAAGAAATATTGGGATAAAAGAAGGATTAGAAACTAATGTTATGGAATCAGTCTTTGTTAAAGATGTTTATAAAAAAGAATTTAAACAGATAAGCATTACAGAAAATTTCAGCCAAATTGTAAATGATGTAATTAGAGCTAAAGATTGGGATTTTCCTGTAGTTGATTCGGAGGGGCATATTAGCGGAATGATTTCTTTGAACGATATTAAAGATCATTTATTTGAAAGAGATTCCTTATCAAGTATTCTTATTGCCGGGGATATTTCCAATCCTTATTATGAACCACTTTATACCGAAGATAATTGTGCAACGGCTCTTGACAAAATGAAAAAATATAAATTTGAAGGACTTCCTGTTGTTGAGCCTTCTAACTCTAACAAAATTATCGGAATGATTTGGAGAAGAGACATTCAGGATGCTTATGATAAAGAAATTGAAAAAATGGAGTTAACTTCCAATCTTGCTAGTAGAATTACAATGAAAGAAGAAGAAGGCCAGGTTCATTTTATGGAAGGTTATTCGATTACGGAAATTAATCCTCCGAAATCTTTCATCAGTAAATCTATCCGGCAGTTAAATATAAGGGTGGAATACGGAGTTGATGTTTTGTCAATCAAAACTAAAACTAAAAAAGGCGAAAAAATTAATGCCATTCCGAATCCGGAATATATTATTACCAATAATGATACATTAATTATTGCAGGGGAAATTAAAAATATCAACTTTTTGAAGAACATGTCTTAATATCACAATTTCCAAAAGATAAGTACAAATATTTATTTATCTTTATATAGTTGTTATTTGCAAATATTTTAGAAATAACTTTTCTTCACTGATTTTTCATTTTTACTCGATATTTTTTGAATAAAAAAGGAGAGTTATGAGAATTTTGGTAGTGGAAGACGAAGAATCGCTTGCTCTTCGTATTAAAAGCCTGCTGGAAAGTGAACAATATAAAGTAGAAATAGCTTTTGATGGTCAAGATGGAATGGATCTGGCTGCAACTGAAGAATATGATCTAATTTTACTGGATGTGCTTTTACCTAAATTAGATGGTGTCCAGATTTTAAAAGAATTAAGAAGACAATCTAAAACCACTCCTGTTTTAATGTTAACAGCAAAAAGTCAAATTGAAGATAAAGTGCTGGGGCTTGATGCCGGTGCAGATGATTATTTGACAAAACCATTTGCAATTCCGGAATTGTTAGCAAGAGTGAGATCATTGTTAAGAAGAAAGAGCGAAGTTAAATCATCAAAAATTGGAGTTGGAAATTTAAAAGTTGATACTAATTCAAGAGAAGTAACTGTTGATGATAATCCAGTTAATTTGACATCAAAAGAATATTCTGTTTTAGAATTTCTTCTTTATAACAAGAATAGGGTTTTATCCAGACTTTCAATTGCCGAGCATGTTTGGGGCGATAATTTCGACTTATTTAATATGACTAACTTTGTAGATGTTCATATTAAAAATCTCAGAAAAAAAATCGATACAAAACAAGATAAAAGTTTAATTCAAACTGTCCGCGGTGTTGGTTATATTATGAAAGACGAAGAATAATGAAAATTCGTTCGAGACTGACAATATGGTACATCGCCGTTACATTAACAATTTTACTGGCTTTCAGTCTCGGAACTTATTTCGGAATGAAAAGTCTTTTATATACAGCTATTGATAAAGAAATTAATATACTCGTAACCAGCATTGAAAGAAGCTACGATCCGCTGACAGGAAGCTATAATGCTTTTGATGATGTAGATGATATTGTAAACAGATATATTCAATACTATTTAGTGGTTTATAATTCCGATGGAATTCCTATTTACAGTTCCCCGATTGCTCAAAGAATAGATCTTCATGTACCTCTTAGCAAATCAGGTAAAGAGCAAAGCTTCACAATTAAAAAAACTATTAAAAGCAGAGTTCCTTACATCCATGCTGGCAAAAAAGGTGAAATTACTTTCAGAACTATTAATAAACAATTTTTTATAAATGGAGAAAATCTTGGCTGGATAACAGCGGGTATATCTATTGAACGAATTGAAGAATCGATGAATAACTTGCTGAAAGTTCTTATTGCAGCTGATATTTTAGGTGTTTTGTTGATTGGGACCGGAGGTTATTTCTTAACAAGAAAAGCATTACAGCCTGTTGATCTTATTACTAAAAGAGCAAATCAAATTAGCCATAGTAATTTAAATGATCGGATTAATATTGTTAACGAAGAAGATGAATTAGGTAAACTTTCCAGAGTACTTAATAATCTATTGGAAAGACTGCAAAGAGCATTCGAAAGTCAGAAAAATTTTCTTGCCGACGCTGCACATGAGCTTAAAACACCTCTTTCTATTTTACGGAGTCACTGGGAAGGTGAACTTAATAATCCTGAAATATCATTGGATATGAAAGAAAAAATGGTTCATGATGTAGAAACAATTACAAGATTAAATCATTTAATAAATAATCTTTTGCTTTTATCTCAAACCGAAACCATACAATCTAATTTTGATTTTAAAGAAATGAACCTTGATGAAGTTCTTAAAGAAGTTATTTCTGATGCTGGAATTTTATCCGAAATGAAAAACCAAAAAATTGAGGTAATTGAAATGCCGCATATTAAAATGAAAGGAGATAAACTTAGGCTGTATCAATTATTTTTTAACCTTATAGATAATGCAATTAAATATACGCAGGAAGACGGCTCAATTTGGATTTCATTAAGAGAAAAAAATAATTCTGCAATTGTAGAAATTAGAGATAACGGACCTGGAATTCCGCAGGAAGATATAGATCATATCTTTGAAAGATTTTACAGAGTGCAGAAAGACAGAAACAGAAAAACAGGCGGAAGCGGACTGGGCTTATCAATATGCAAACTTATTGCTGAATCTCATAATGGAACTTGTACCGTAAACAGCGGTGAAGGTTCGGGAACATCATTTGTAATTACTTTACCTGTAAATGATCAAAATCAAAAGTAAACAAATTATTTAATCCTTGATTTAGGTTAATTCTTTCATTCACTTCATTAACTTTTCATTAAAGCTGATTAGTTTACCTAAAAAGAAAATTATATTTACTTTAAACAGATTTTTTATTTAATATTTCGATAAATCGGGGAGATAAAAGATGAAGAAAAATCAAATTTCTCTTGGTAAAATTTTAGGCATTCCTATTGGATTGGATTATTCATGGTTCTTAATTTTTATTTTAATAACCTGGATTTTGGCTGTTAGCTATTTTCCAAATGAATTTAAAGGATGGAGCCAGGTTCAATATTGGTCGATAAGTGTTTTCACTTCAATATTATTTTTTATCAGCGTCATACTTCACGAATTAGGTCATTCTTTTATTGCACTTAGATATAAAATAAAAGTTAAAGAAATTACATTATTTATTTTCGGCGGAATATCAAATATTGCGCAGGAACCTTCCAAAGCTTCTGCAGAATTCTGGATAGCAATTGCAGGTCCGATTGTTAGTTTTTTATTAGCATTTATTTTTGAATTACTATCTATTGCATTTAAACATATTGTACAGGTTGAAGCACTATTTGAATACTTAGCTTTAATAAATTTTGTGTTGGCGCTGTTTAACCTTATTCCCGGTTTCCCTCTTGACGGAGGCAGAATACTTCGTTCTATTATTTGGGGAGTTTCTAAAAATTTGGATAAAGCAACTTCTGTTGCTGCTACTACCGGGAGAATTTTCGGTTTCATGTTTATTTTGTTCGGCGTCTTTCAAATTTTAACCGGCAATTTAATTAATGGAATGTGGATTGCATTTATCGGATGGTTTTTAGAAAGTGCAGCGGCTTCACAATTACAGCAAAGACACATGCATCAAATTTTATCGTCAAGAAAAGTTTATGAAGCAATGACTTCCGATTTTGGAATTGTATCGGAAGGAACAACATTGCAGGAAGTTTTAGATAATCATTTTTTAGGAATAGGAAGAAGAAGTTTATTAGTCAAAAAAAATGATGAGATTGAAGGACTTTTAACTTTTCATAGAATTAAAGAATTTCCCAGGGAAAAATGGTTAACAGCCGATGTAACAGAAGCAATGATTCCTAATTCGGATATGATTAAAGCAAGTTCGGATGATAATCTTTGGGAGACAATTCAAAAGATGGATATAGATGGAGTTAATCAAGTTCCTGTTTTTGATGATGGAAAAGTAATTGGAATTTTAAGCCGCGACAGTTTAATTTCATTCATGAAAAATCTTCATGAAATGGGATATTAATATTTGAAAATAGAAAAAAAATCTTTGAGGTAAACAATGAAAAAATTACACTTCCCGATTCCGTTTAAACATAATCATCAGCCTGTAATTAATGTTAATGAATTTATAGAAAAACAATCAACTTTTAGTCAAAAGCTTGCGGACCAGGTTGCAGTTGTCATGGGATCCTGGAAATTTATAATTATTCAATCTATTCTTTTAGCTATTTGGGTAGTATTGAATGTTACTGCTTACATAAACCATTGGGATCCTTATCCATTTATATTAATGAACTTAATGCTCTCTTTACAAGCTGCATATACTGCGCCTATTATAATGATGAGTCAAAATCGTCAATCGGAGAGAGACAGGATTGAAGCAAGAAATGATTATCAAATTAATCAAAAAGCCGAAGAAGAAGTTAGGGCAATTTTAGAACATCTTGAAGCACAAAACTTAGCCTTGTCTAATATATACCATATCTTATCAACTCAATTTCCTAATGCGGATTTGGAAAATTTTGAAAATAAGTAACCCGAATTACTTTCTTATTTTTGCATCAATATATTAGAAATTCAAATAAGCATTTCTATAATTAAAAACACTTCAACATTTTATCTTTTTGTGATTTAAAAGAATATAGCTAATATTACTTCATATTCTCTTCATTAGCTAAAAATATTTTTGTACCAGAACAATTTAAGGAGGTAACAAAATGGAAAAGTTAAAGATAAATGTAAAAGTAATATCAATGATTATTGCTTTAGTTTTAATGATTGTAATTTCTAATAATAATATTGTATATGCACAAACTAATACACAATTAAAAAATAGAGTAATTGATGCAATCGGTCGTTATTATAATGATTTAAACCATATTCATATAAGTGCAAATTACAACGGCGATGTTCAAGTTTCAGGCTCTACTCATACTTTATATGACAAGTATAATGTTTTTGATATTATTTCAAAGGTTAAGGGGGTTAAATCAATTCAGGATTTCGTTGATGTAAAATCAGCTATTGTTCCCGACGATGAAATTCAAGCAAATATAATTGAAGAATTACATTTGGTTAATTCAATTCTGGAGCCTGATAGGATCAAAGTTCATGTAGATAACGGAATGGTATTTCTTTCAGGAAATGTAAGTTTTTACCGTGAAAAATTAATGGCAGAAACTGTTGCATCATGGCAGCACGGAGCCAAGGGAATTCAAAATAATATAACAGTGCTTCCTCCCAAAGAAGCAAAAAGCGACAGCAATATAAAAATAATCTTAGGAGAAATTTTAAATAAAGATTTTCCTCTGGATAACAATATAAATTTAAAAGTAGATAACGGCGTAGTAAATGTTTCCGGCAATGTTGTAAGGCTTTGGGATGTTGAACATATAAAAGACGATTTTTCGAAGGTTTTGGGCGTTAAAAAAGTTGTGGAGGACTTAAAAGTTGAGCCGCAAAATGCTTAATAAAACTTAATTAAAATTCATAAAATCTTCATCATAAAAAGTTAATATTAAATGTGATTGGATAAATATTTTGGATTTGAGGTCGATGAATGTCGATAAATAATTATAACACAAAAGCAGAAAATGTAAAAGCCAGGAAGATTTTAGAAGATTTTAATTCTAGTTTTCAAGGTCTTAGTAACGACGAGGTCGAGAAGAGAAGAGCGGAATTTGGTCTCAATGAAGCAACTGAAATTAAGAAAAACTCATTTATAAATTTTCTCAGTTACTTCATGGGACCAATTCCTTTTATGATAGAAATTGCTGCTTTACTTTCAATATTTGCAGTTCGTTATGTAGATTTTACTATTATTTTTATTTTGCTGGTTTTAAATGCAATTGTAAAATTTTGGAATGACAAAAACTCCAGCAAAACTATTAACCTTTTAAAGCAAAAACTCCAGCCGTCTATTAATGTTTTAAGAGATGATAAATGGATAAATATTCCTTCAAAAAAATTAGTTCCCGGTGATATAATTAAACTAAAGCCTGGCAATATTGTCCCAGCGGATATTTTACTTATAAAAGGAGATTTTATTGAATGTGATAATTCACTTTACTCAAATGATTTTAATTTAAAGCAATATAAAATTTTAGGTGAATTATTTCCTGGTACTGTAATTAAAAAAGGAGAAATGACAGCAGTTGTTAAAAAAATCGGAACTAAAACTAATCAAAAAAATGATAATCAATTAGATAAAAAATCAAAAAGCAGTTTTGAAAGATCAGTAACTAAAATTGGAAACTATCTTATAATGCTTGCGGTATTTTTAGTAGTTCTTATTTTAGTTGTTGCAATGTTCAGGCATGATGATCTAATTGAAACTTTAAGATTTGTTTTGATTTTAACTGTTTCTTCAATTCCCGTTGCACTCCCGGTAGTTTTATCAATTACACTTGCGTTAGGTGCAATAAGTTTATCAAAGAAAAAAATAATATTAAATAAGTTATCCGCAATTGAAGATTTAGCTGGAATAGACACAATAATGTGTGATATATCTAAATCTTTCACGGAAAATAATATTACAGTAGGCGAACCTTTCTCGCTTAACAATTTCAGCAGGAATGAAATTATTTTTTATTCTGCATTAGCTTCGCGTAAAAATGATAATGAAGATATTGATGATGCAATTTTAAATAAGGCTTATAGTATTGATTCGGTAAAACAAAAATTAGATTCATTTGAAATCAAAAATTTTAATGTGTTTAATTCAGAAATAAAAAGAACAGAAGTTATTGCAGCAAACAATAAAGAAGAAGTAACTGTAATAAAAGGAGCTCCTTACATAATATTTGATCTTGTCAAATCAATAAACGGATATAAAATTGATTACGATAAAAAAGTTGAAGACTTTGCTAAAATGGGATATAATGTAATTGCAGTTGCAAAAAAATCTGCCGGTAAAAATTGGCAGCTCGTTGGTATTATTCCTTTGTTTAATCCGATAAAAGAAAACATTGCTGATGCGATAAGAGAAGCAAATTTGTTAGGTATTGATGTAAAAGTTGTAACAGGTGATAATCAATCTATAACCAAGCATGTTTTCCAAAAGATAGGATTTAAAACCAATACTTTACCGGCAGATAAATTAATTAATTATCCATCTCACCTTATAGAAGAACTGGTTGAGAAAGCCGGAGGAATTTCTGAGGTATCTCCCGATCAAAAATTTTCCGTAATGAAATTAATGCAGAAACTAAAACATTATATCGGAATAACCGGGCATAGAATTGAAGATGCAGTTATTTTAAAAAAAGCCAACTGCGGAATTTCTTTTACTGATGCGCCGGATATTGTAAAATCTTCTGCTTCGGTTGTTTTGGCTTTGCCTGGAATTGAAAACATTATAAATGCCGTAAAAGATAGTCGAATTATATTTCAAAGAATTTCTAGTTATTCAATTTATAGAATTGCAGAAACTATAAGAGTTCTTTTGTTTATTACACTTTCAATTTTGTTTTTTAATTTTTATCCGGTTACTGCGGTGATGATTGTATTCTTAATCCTTCTTAATGATGCACCAATCATCACAATTGCAAAAGACAATGTTAAATATTCTGAAAAACCGGAACGATGGAATACTAAAACAATTTTAAGTATTGGAACTTTTCTCGGTTTAATTGGAGTAGTTTCTTCATTTCTTTTCTTTTATATAGGAAAAGATATTCTGCATTTGGGCACGGACACATTACAGGCATTTATTTTTCTTAATTTAGTAATTGCCGGTCATTTTACAATCTTCCTTTCAAGAACGAAAGGTCCGTTCTGGTCGGTAAAACCTTCGTCAAAACTATTTTGGTCTGCTGTTATTACTAAAATTGTAGCTACTTTTTTTGCAGTCTACGGATGGTTTATTTCGCCCATCGGCTGGAATTTGGCATTGATTGTATGGGCCTATGCAATTGTTACATTTGTAATAACGGATTTACTTAAAGTTTATTTTTATAACGTTATGTTATTAAAAAAGGTTTAATTATATTATTAAAAATTTTAATCTCTTGAATTTATCAGGAAGGAGTCGATAATGTCCGATAACAACGGAGATAATCTATCGCAGAGTGAAAAGTCTCTTAAATTATTATTGACAAATTTATCAAATGAAGATGGAGTTGTCAGAAAAAGTGCAAGAGAACTTTTAACTCAAATTGGAAAACCTGCAATTGGTTTTTTAGGAGAATTGCTTCAAGCACCTAAACATATTACCAGATGGGAAGCTGTTAAAACATTGTCGCAAATGCATAATCACCTTTCAATTCCATATTTAATTAATGCAATGGAAGATGAAGATGATGATATTCGATGGCTTGCTGCTGAAGGTTTAATTTCTTTAAGTAAAGATTCTGTTGAACCTTTACTGAAAACATTGATTGAGCATTATCCTTCAGTTTATTTAAGAATGGGTGTTCATCATGTCTTAAAAGTACTTGAAGATAGAGGTCAATTTGTCGATACAGGCGGACTATTAGATAAGATAATTAATTTTGAGGATGAGTCGGAAATTCCGATAGCTGCAAATGAAACTTTGGATGCATGGAGATATAAGGTTAGAACAAACCAAATGAATTAATAATATATACTAAAACTTTACTATCAATATATTGAAAAATATTTATTTCCCGCCGGTTGAAGCAATTCCTTTTATAAATTGTTTTTGACCGATAAGAAATAAAAGAATAACAGGAACAGTAACAAAAATAACTGCGGCCATTAGTAAAGTGTAATTAGTTTGAAATTGTTCTTGAAAAGTAGTCAAGCCTAACTGAACCGTTCTCATAGATGCAGAACTTGTAAAAATTAAAGGTTTAAATAAATCGTTCCACTCAAAAATAAACGTAAGCAAGAATAAAGTTACAACAGGGGCTCTTGACAATGGGAAAATAATCTTCCATAAAATCTGCCATCTTGAAGCCCCGTCAATCTTTGCAGCTTCTTCCATATCATTTGGTAATGATTCAATGTGCTGTTTGAATAAAAATATACCGAATGCATTTGCAAGAGTTGGAAATATTAATGCAAAATAAGTATCAATCCATCCGATCTTACTAAACATAACAAAAATTGGAAGAACCAAAAGCTGATAGGGAATTACCATAGTAGAAATAAATGCAAGGAAAATCCAATGCTTTCCTTTAAAATTTAATCTCGCAAAAACATAACCTGCTAAAAATGATGTTAATATTTGTCCGGCTGTTACGCAGCTTGCCATTATAAATGAATTGAGAAACTGTCTTGGAAAATTTGTTGCAGTCCATGCTTCAATATAATTTTTGAATAACCAGACTTTTGGAAAAAAATCTAAACCTGTTCGAACTTCTATTTCTGATTTTAAAGATGTCAGCAATATCCATAAAAATGGGAAAAGAAAAATTGTAGCTAGTATTAACAATACAGTAAACTTAATTATATCTGTAAATTTTATTTTTCTTTTGCCGATGTTCATTTTAATATCTGACCTTTAAAAATTTTAATTGAAGAACGGTGAAAATTAAAACGATAATCAGAAGCAAAATTGAAGCAGCCGAAGCATAACCGAGTTCGAAGTTTTGAAACGCTTTTTCATAAATATAATAAACAAAAACTGTTGTACTTCCTGCCGGACCTCCTTTAGTCATTGCATAAACCTGCTCAAAAGTTCTGAATGTAAAAATTATTCTAGTAATTAAAATAAAAACAGTTGTCGGAATTAAAAGCGGCCATGTAATTGATTTGAATTGCTGCCATTTATTCGCCCCGTCTATTCTTGCCGCCTCATATAAATTTTCATCTATACTGTTTAATCCGGCGAGAAAAATTATCATATTATAACCGGCATCCTTCCATATAGTCATTACAATTACCGAAACCATAGCATATTTTTCACTTGTTAGCCAGGGAATTTTATCTAAACCTAAACTAACGAGCATTTGGTTTAAAATTCCGTAATCATAATTAAGTAGCCAAACCCAAATTAAACCAGCCGCAACTAATGAAGTAACAACAGGTGTAAAAAACGCTGTCCGAAAAAGCCATCTTCCTAAAATATATTTTTGTGTAAGAAGAGCTAATACTAGCGAGAGAGCCATTCCTGTTGGAACAGTTCCTAAAATAAATATGAAAGTGTTTTTAATTGTCTGCCAGAATGCAGGATCGGCTAAAAGATTTTTATAATTTTCTAGACCAATGTAAATTCTGTTTGTAATTCCGTTCCATTCATAGAAGCTGTCAAAGAATAATCTTATAGTTGGATAAAACCAAAAAATAGAAAGCAAAAGAAATGCAGGCATAATATATATCCATGCAGAAATACTTTCAGCTTCAATCCAGGCATTTAATTTTTTTATCATATTAACTTAATGATTTTGTTCTCTTGCTAATTGTTCATTTGCATATTTTGCAGCTTCATTTAAAGCTTCTTTTGGAGATATTTTTTTGTACAAAGCTAATTCTAATTTTCTGCCGAGTTCTTTTGAAATTCTATTATAATGAGCAACTGGCGGTCTTGTTATTCCGTATTTCATTTGTTCAACGTAAGTTTTTACAAATTCATTTTTATCTATAAACTCTTGATATTTTTTGTTGTTAGTTGCACTGTAAGTTACCGGTAAATATCCTGTTTGAATTGCAAAGTCAATTTGAAATTCATTGGACATAATGAATTTTGCAAATTTCCATGCAGCTTTTTCTCTTTGAGGAATTGATTTAAATATATATAAATTTTCTCCGCCGATATTTGTTGCTCTTTTAACTTTTTTAGGAAGAAAGAGAGCACCGTAATTAAAATTATTTTCTTTATGAGCTTCCTTTAAGACTTTAAAATTCCAAACTCCGTTTATCATCATTGCAGTTCTTCCGGCAATAAAATCATCAGTTTTATAACCTGCTCCCGGCTCTGAAAAATTTGCACATTTATATTTGTAAACCAGATCCAGCCAGAAATTAACAGCATCTATTCCTGCTTGAGAATTAAAAGCAGCTTTATAATGATTTGCTGTTAAATAGTTTCCTCCGGCCTGCCATAAAAAAGTCTGCCATGTCCAAACTGTCCATTCATTTGTACCGATCGGAATTTGAAAACCATACTGATCAATTATTCCGTCGTGATTAAAATCTTTAGTTAGTTTTTTTGAAATTCTTATTAAGTCATTCCATGTATTCAAGGAATCGGGTGAAATGTTTTCTGATTTAAAAATATCTTTATTATAGTATAGAGCTAAATTGTTAGCATCAAAAGGAACAGCAAAAATTGTATCTTGATACTTACATGTGTTCCAGATTTCTTTAATGACATTATTTTTATTAAAGGTTGAATCTTCCTCAATTAGATTTTGAATATTTACTAATCTTCCTAAAGAAGCTAATTGACCTGTTTCCTGGTTACCCCACCAAAATAAGTCCGGTTCTGTGTGACCGGCAAGTGCAGTCATAATTTTACCGTTTACTTGATCTGCAGCTCCGTAATTTTGCGCATCAATTTTGATTTTAGGATTTTCTTTTTCAAACTCTCTTATTTTTTGATTTAATACTGCCTGGTTTTCCGGTGATTCAATACCATGCCAAAATTCCAGTTTAATTATTCCGTTTTTTGATTCCGGATATCTGTTTCTATGGCAGGAACTCAGAAGCAATATCATAAAAGACAAAAGAATGTATTTGAAATTGGTTTTCAATATTGCTTCCTTTTTTGTCAGCTGATTTAATAAGATTAGATTTCTATAATTATAGAAACATAATAGTAAAATCGTTAAAAAATGCAAATGAGATGGATTTGTTTCTGCTATGGAAAAAACCGAAAGGTAATTTCACCTTTTCGAGGTTTTGTCGTTTAATTTAATATCTAACAACTAAAAATATTTCAGTCCTTCGGACTTGACATTAAATATTTAAATTGAGTTAAATCAATGGAAACAACGAAATGGTGATATTAGTATAATGAGCAATGATAGTGAAATATAAAAATTCCGAAGGAGCGACATAATTAATTTTTAGAAATTTCAACTTTAAATTAAATCCATTCTCTATGTAACTAAAAAAGGGAATTTTATCCTCAAATCAATACTATTTTTACCTTGTATTATTTATCTTTAGCAAATAATTTATACAGATTATTTAATAAATTTCCACAATATTATGAAATCTAGAAAGCTGAAATCATGAAAAGAATTATTTTCTCATTTTTAATTTTGTCAGGAATTGTACTATTAAGTTCATGTTCAAAGAAACCAGAACTAAAAGGTACATTCAACACAACACCTGAAAAACCAAAGGCAGGCGAAGAACTAACAGTTTATTATTCATCAGACAGTACAAATTTAGCAAAAGCAGACAGTGTAGATATGATTTGTTATCAATATGGAGAAGATATTTATTCAACTAAAGCCGTACCGATGGTCAAAGAAAATAATCATTGGACAGGTAAGGTTAATTTATCCGATTCTACAAAAGGAGTTTTAGTTAATTTTAAAAACGGTGATAATATTGATAACAATAATTCAAAAGGATATGTTGTATTTCTTTATGGCGGTAACGGAAAATATTTACCCGGAAGCCGTGCAGGTTTTGGAAATGCCATAAATACTTGGGGTGCATGGTATGCAAATCTTGATAGAGATGCTAATCTGGCATTAAATTATTTTAATACTGACTTCAAAGATAATCCTGATATAAAATTTGATTATCTAGATGGTTATTGTAATACAATTTTAAGAGCATATAAAGAACCGGCAAGTAAAATGATTGATTCTCAACTGAACGATCTTGCAAAAACAAATCCAACATCGGAAAAATATTTATCAACTTTAGCAATTTGGTATGGAAGGATTCATAATGCAGCACTAGCTAATAGATATAAAGTGTTGGTTGAACAGAAATATCCACAGAGCGAGTTTTCTCAAAGAATAAGATATTCAGAGTTCCAAAATGAACCGGATATAAATAAAAAAATTGAACTTGAAAATAAATTCGAAAAAGATTTCGCTAAAAGCGACTATCTTCAAAATATGATTGCAATAATTACAAATTATTTTCGTGATCATAACCAATTTAATAAAGCTTATGAGTTTTTAAAAGCTCACTCGGAAAAAGCAAGTCCCTACACAAATTATTCACTCTCTGCTGTTATGTTAAAAAATAATGCCGATGTGAATACAGCAATGGAAATTGCGGAGATGGGTGTTGATAAAAGCAAGAAAGAATATGAAAATCCGACTGATGAAAAACCGAATTATCAAACCAAAGAACAATGGAATGACGACAGAGCATATTTATTTGGTATGAATTTGTATACTTACGGAAAAGCTTTAAACATTCTAAATAAAAATAAAGAAGCTTTAAATTCAATGGATAAAGCTGTTTACTTTACAAAGAAACAGGATGGAGATGTGAACTCTCTTTATGCAAGTTTATTAATTCAAAATAAAAAATATGACGAAATACTTTCGAAAATTCCGGATTTTATAAAAGAAGGAAATGATACGCCTAATATGGCAAATATTTTAGAAGAAGCTTATGTAAATAAAAACGGAAGTAAAAAAGGTTTTAAAGAATATTTTGAAGGCTTAAAAGATGCAGCTAAATCAAATCTAATTGCAAAATTAAAAAAAGAAATGGTTGATAAGGATGCTCCGGATTTTACATTAACTGATTTAAATGACAAAGTTGTCAGCTTATCCGAACTAAAGGGAAAAACCGTTGTGTTGGATTTTTGGGCAACCTGGTGCGGTCCATGTAAAGCTTCTTTTCCCGGAATGCAGAAAGCTCTTGAGAAATATTCAAAAAATGAAAAGGTAAAATTTTTATTTGTTGACGCCTGGGAAAGAGTTCCTAATAAAAAAGATAATGCCGAAAAGTTTATTAAAGAACACCAATATCCATTTCATGTTTTACTTGATCAAGATAATAAAGTAATTGACAGCTATAAAGTAACAGGAATTCCAACAAAATTTATTATTGATAAAAATGGAAAAATAAGATTTACTAAAGTTGGTTATGCCGGAAATGAAGATCAACTTGTGGATGAAATATCAACAATGATTTCTTTGGTTGATTAAAACTTTCCTTATTAAAAGATATATATTTAAATTAAAAGCCGGATAATTAATCCGGCTTTTTTATATCTGAATTAATTATAAAAATTTTAGGGAACCGGGCAAATTCCATGACTCATCTGCCACACAAAAGAACCGACTATAAGCAGAATTATCAAAACTGTAAAAAATATCTTTAACTTTTTCATAATTAAAATAATAATACATTAAACCGAAATATGAAATGTATTATTTAGACAGAATTAATCCATTTTATATTTAAAATTTAGTTATTCTGTTTGGAAAAAATCTTTTCCTTTATGAAGTTACTTTTGCTTAATATCAACCAGCAGAGTGTTATCCAGAAAATACCTGCCGACCAGCCGGCGATAACCTGGTTCGGATCATGAGCTCCAATAAAAATTCTGCTCATTCCAATTATAAAAACAAAAACCACAGCACAAAATGTTAAGAATTGTTTAAGATAATGATTATGCGAATTCAAAGTTGATAGATATACTAATGTAGAAAATATTATTGTGGACATCATTGCATGTCCGCTGGGATATCCAAGTTTGGAATTTAATATTAATCCGAAAAATGAATGAGAACTTGTTCCGGAAAAAGAAACTTTTAAAATTAGATCAAAAAATCCGCCGCCTATTACAATCAAATAAAACAAAAGAAGTTTCATTATATTTTTAGTGAAATAAAAATATCCGGTTATAAACACAAGTAAGAAAATTAAAAAAATCGGGCCGCCGAACGTTGAAATGTCGCTATTGATATATACAAACCATTGCGGACCGTATGAACTGCTCCATTTATTAGTTAACCCTATATTATTTAGTAGGAACGGTTTATAAAATTGAGTTATTTCTTCAATAAATCCGTTGGCAGTTAAATAAAATATTAGAAAAGACATAAAGAGAATAAGATAAGAAGTAACATCTTTTAGTTTTTTTTCGCTCAATTTTTGTCTATGTCTTCTTCTTGAATTTTTTTCCATTAACAACTGTTTTGTTTGACTTTGATTGCTTATAAATTAAGATGAATTGTATTCTAAATTAGTAAATTATTTTTTATTAAACCTAATTAATTATTGGGCTTTGATTTAGAATAAATAATTATAATAGTTTAGTTCGGAAGTAAATTTTATAATAAATTGATAAGGAATTTATCTATAGAGGAATTTATAGTTTTTGATGTATGGTTAAAATTAATCAGCTAAATTATTGTTTTTTTATCACTAAGTCACTAAGGACACTTAGTTTCGCTAAGTTCATTTTAATTCTTTACGGTTCCGGAAACAGTTCTGTAAAATCCTTTAAAAGTTCCTGCATATAAAACATCATTATCTGAACTAAATAAAGTAAATATTTCTTTGTTTGTTAAACCGGAATCAACAGCAGCCCAGTTGCTTCCGTTATCAATCGAACGGAAAATTCCGCCGCGCCATGTTCCGGCAAAAATGTGACCCTGAGTATTTAATGCAAGACAGGTAATTTCGGTGTTTGTTAAACCGTTATTAGTTTTTGTCCAGTTTTCTCCTTTATCACTTGAAATAAAAAATCCACCGTTATCTGTTCCGGCATATATATTGCCTAATTTATTTGTTTTTAAAAACTGCACTGACCAGTTTCCCAATCCCTTATTTTTTAACTCCCAGTTTACTCCGTTATCAGTTGAGCGGTACACACCTGTTCCTCCTGCAAATAAAATATTATTATCTGCTATTAAAAGAGAAGAAAAAGTCTGAGCGCTGAAAGTTTCATTAATCGATTGCCATGGTGAATTGATTCCCGAAGAACTGTAAATACCTTTCCCTCTTGTTGAGGCAAAAATTTTCCCTTCATTACTAACTACAATTGCAGTTACATTTAAATTATCGGAACCGGCACTTAACCAGGTTTTTCCGTTGTCTGAAGTAATATACATACCTCTTCCGTTGGTTCCGGCAATTATATTATTTTGATCGAATTTTTTGAAGCAGGTAACAGCAGCGGAAGAGGGAAATTGATCAACTTTCTGCCAGGTAAAACCTGAGTCTAACGAAGCAAATAATCCGAAATTTGTACCTGCTAAAATTTTACCGTTATCGGTTTGAAAAATAGAAATTACAGTATTTGTATCCAGCCCGGTTTTTACCCAATTTATATCAGCAGGCGGTTTTGAAGTTGGTGTAACAGGGTTTTCTGTTCTGCTGCAAGCTGTAAAAAATAAACAGCAATTAATTCCGAAAATTATAAATAGTTTTTTCAAAGTGAATTATAGTGGTTTCCGTTTATATAGAAGTTATATCTTTTTGTAAACTATTTCAATGAATTTAAAAGAAAATGAAAAAGAAATGTAAATAGTTTTAATTAAAAGTATAGTAAAGGAAATTAAAACCCGGCAGATTATACCGGGTTTTTTAATATAATTTTTATTATGAAATTCTGCCGCCGCTGAAAGCGCTCATTATTGAAGCACCGACAGCAATTAATATAATTATATAAAGTACAAATATTACGATTGTAATAATCATTAAAACTTTTTGGATAAAGAAAAACCTGCTTTGTCTTTCGAGAGCATTCTCCATCATTTTACTATCGCCGGAAGCAATATAAGCAGAAAAAGAATCCGATGATTCTCTTAACCTTAGTCCGCTGATGATCATTGGAATGCCGAATGGAAGTCCTACTATAGAAATGGAATATAATGCACCGATGATAATGTAAAAGATTCCGACAAAGTTCATATCACCGGACATTTTATTTAATGTCATTTGAAGCATTGGTGAACCGGAATTTTGTTCCATTTTTCCTCCCGCTTTAAAATTTAATAAATCCGATAACTGTTTAAGAAGTAATAATTTAAGTTAATTAATTCTGAATTAATTAACATTAAAGAAATCCAAATTTTACAAAAACTTTAATTCCCGAATAATATCTAAATCTATTCGAATATTATTAATTGTATTTTTCAGGAACCTTTTAATTTCCAAAAAGTAAACAGATTATCAATTTAGTTTGTAGATTTAATTATTAAATCTTTTTCTTTATTGAAGCGCTTCTCAAAAAATTAATGTTCTTATTAATAATCCTTTCTAACTGAAAATCTCATTAAAAATTTCGGGAGGAATTTCCATGAAAGCCAGGTTAGTTTATTTAATTATTATTTTAACTGCGGGACTTGTGTTTGCACAGAATTCCGAACATAAATCGTTAGTTGTTACAGTTTATAATGCCAACCTTGGAGTTGTTAAGGACGTAAGAAATCTTGATATAAAATCCGGAAAGTCCCAAATTCAAATTACAGACGTTGCACAGCAGATTGATCCCACAAGTGTTCACATTAGTTTGAACGGGGAAGTGCTTGAACAGAATTATCAATATGATCTAGTTTCATTAGATAAGATACTTCAAAAATATATTGATAGAAATATTCAGCTTCTAGACGAAAAAGGAGAAGTTGTGGAAGGAAAACTTCTTTCTAGTTTTTCCGGACAAATTGTACTGCAGAAAAAAGACGGCGGGTTATTGATGATTCCAAATGTAAATAAGTACCGTTTTTCCGTCGGTGAATTGCCAGAAGGGTTAATTACAAAACCAACTTTAATCTGGCTGGTAAATTCAAATTCATCCGGCAAACAGGATGTTGAAATATCATACCAGACAAAAGGTTTAAACTGGCATGCGGAATATGTTGCAGTTTTAAATAAAGATGATTCGCAACTCGATCTTAATTCATGGGTTAGTATTGACAACACTTCCGGAACTTCTTATAAAAATGCACAATTAAAATTAGTTGCCGGAGATGTAAATTTAATTCAGAATAAACAGCCATATGCATATCCAATGGATGGATTGAGAAAAGAATCAACAGTGAATGCTCAGCAATTTCAGGAAAAACAATTTTTTGAATATCATATTTATAATCTTCAAAGGCCTACTACAATAGCAAACAATGAAACAAAACAAATTTCTTTATTCGAAGCTTCAAATATAAGTGCAGTTAAAAAATACTATTATCAAAGCGGAAGTAATTATTATTACGGCAATTCTTCAAGCAGCGGAAAAGTTGCCGTTATTGTTGAATTTCAAAATAAAAAGGAAGACGGACTTGGAATACCAATGCCTAAAGGTAAAGTTCGTGTTTATAAATCCGACGGCGAAGCACTTGAATTTATCGGTGAGGATATGATTGATCATACGCCGAAAGATGAAAAAATTAAGCTTAAAATCGGTGATGCATTTGATATAACTGCAGAGGAAGTTCAAACAGAAAATAAAAGAATAAGCGACAGGGTCAGGGAACAATCATACCAGATTACTTTTAGAAATCATAAAGATTCTGATATAGATATTGAAGTTGAAAGATATTTAGGACTTAACTGGGAAATCTTGAGCTCTTCAATTAAGTATACTAAAAAAGATGCTCAAAATATTATGTTCAAAGTTCCGGTAAAAAAAGATGGGGAAACTGTTCTTAAGTTTTCCATTAGATATGTTTATTGATTAAATATTTTAAAACTAAGTACGCTAAGAAGCACTTAGAAAATGTTTAAAGTCAATTTAAAATTTTAAAGGCTGCTCTTAAACCGGTTACAGGATACGAATTAAACCGGGGAACCTCGCTGAGCAGCCTTTATTAAATTTATTTTTTCTTCTTCGGCGGTGGATTTAATAATTTACTTTTTCCTACAAAAATCTTTACTCCCAATCCTTCTTTTGTCGCATCAAAATAAGATTCCGGATTTATAGAAGAATTAATTATATAATTATTTTGATCTCTGTAAGCATTTATGGTTATATTTTTATTATCGGAAGATTTTATTTCTACGGAATAAGTTGGTTTTACAAGTAAAGTTTGATCAAAATTATCTGCATATTGTGTACTTCTTAAATGACTTAAAGCTCTTAAATAATTAACTGTACTTGCAGAATCAGCATGTCTGCCGTTAATAAACCATTCTTTATTTATTTTAATTAATTGGAATGAACTATCGGGATAATTATAAACTAAAGTATCCCAATTTGTATAAGAATTATTTATAACATCATTATCCCGAAAATAATTTGCTCTTTGATTAAAGCTTACATTTAAAAATCCGTTTACAGCATAAACATTATTATCATTTCCTACTCTTACATAACTTATCATAGTTCTGGGCTGTTGATAGGAAAACTTGCCGAGATAAAGATTCAGAGTATTATTATTCCCTTCAAATACTTTTATTTGTGTTGCGTTGCTGTCAACTTTATATTCAGCCCATTTATTTTGGTTTTGAGCAGCTACACTCATTGGTTTTATTTGAAGAAGCTGTCTGAACATATTTGTTATTTTATCCTGAGGAACAAGAGCGGTGTTATTATTAGCAAGTTTAACCTGCCATGTATTATCTTTTTTAAATAATCTAACTTCTTGATGTTTAGTGACCTGCGGATAAATAGAAATTGAAGTTACTTGAGCAGTATCGATCGTAACCAGGTTTTGTTTAAATGTACTCTCACCGTGATCGGAATCGATAACAATAAAAATTATAACCGCAGCTAATAATACTCCGAATGTAATTATCAGAGATTTTGTAGAGAGCTTATTAAACATAATCTTCACTCATCCATTTATTTCTTTTTTTCTTTCTTAATTGATATCTGAACAAACCATAACCGAGAATCAAAAATATCGGGAGAAGGAAGTTCAAATATTTAACTAAAGTTTTTGTACTGTCTTCAAGGCCTGCTTTTATTGGTCTGGATGTAACGCCTTTGGTTCTTAATGCAATTAATCCCGTATCATCGGATAGCCAGTCAATTGCATTGGACATTAAATTTACATTATCATCTTCAAGTTTTTGTGAATTATTACCTTTTCCGTTAACTGCAAAATCACCATCGCCGAATACAACCATTTTGGAAAATTTATTTCCATCTAATTTCCCTTCAACTGCAACGGCAACCGGAAGGGAAGACTTTGTAAAATCTTGTTTTGTCCATTGTTTGGAAACATCAAAATAAACAGGAGGTTTTTGAATTCCTGTTTTGTTCGATGTTTCTGCAATCGGAGTAATTTTGATTGTGGAATCTTTCGGCATTATTTTTATCGGACTTGCAAAAGGCATAATTACTGATTCAATTCCTTTTGTTATAGGATGATCCGCAAATTTTGTGATAATAGGTAAGTAAGGAAATTTAACGGGAGTATTCATTACAAACATTCCCTGCTGCTGTCTTACCATAACATTTCCGCTGTTCACATCGATTACAAAATCATCCTGGACATCAATTCCCTTATTTTTAAGCCAATCTGATAAACCTGTGTAAACACTGGTTCCTCTTGCAGTAGAAAAATCTCCTTTAACTCTATTTAAAGCAACTAAAATTCTTCCGCCGTTTGCAAGAAAATCATCTAATTTCTTTAAATGAGAAGGCGGAATTGTATCAGCCGGAGCAATTATCAACAAAGTTTTATATGTATTTGATATTCCGCTTGTATCTGTAATGTGAATGGGAGCAACATCATATAAAATAGAAAGCTGCTGATTTAATTGTTTCAATTCATCAGTAGTTGGTTCTCCATCACCCTGCAGAAGAGCAAGTTTTGGTTTATTCTTTAAAGTTAATTTTTTAATGTTGGAAGATAGTGCAAATTCCATTGCAGAGCCGGGCTGAATATATGGAATGATTTCTTTTTTACCTCCATATTCAAGTACGGCTCCCAGATATGCTCTTTGCTGCTTCATTTGATCCCGTTCGCGGACGTTTATCATCACGGGAGCAATTCCTTCTCGCTGTGCATTCATTTCAGTTTCTTGGTCTTTATTCGGATTTACAAAATCATAAACAACTTTTCCGTCTGATGCGCTGTTGTATTCAATCAGCATATCTTTAAAATCCTGCTTAACCTTTGCAACATTAGGAGGAAGGTTCTCAGAGAAGTATGCTTTTACAGTTACAGGTCCGTCAAGATCTTTAAGAATATTTTCAGTTGCCTGGCTTAAAGTATATTCCTGATCTTCGGTAAAATCCAACCTGAAAAAGAACCTGGTTGCTAATATGTTAATTAATAATACTATTCCGAAAACTAGTGCTAAACCTGTTATTACTTTTTTCTTAGTCAACATGATTTTTAATCTATAATATTTCTTTTAGATAAAATTGATTCTGCGAAAATTAAACCCAAAAATGAAATTGATAAGAAGTAAATGAGATCTCTTAAATCCACAACACCTCTTGCAATGGATTCAAAATGAGAAGACATACTTAAATAGCTTACTATTTCACCTATGGTTCCGGTTAAATCGGTTGATAAAACATTAAACAAAATCAAAAAGAAAACGCCTATAAATAATGATAATAAAAACGCAACAATTTGATTGTTTGAGACGCTGCTTGCAAATAGCCCGATGCTTATATATGCCATACTCATCAAAAGCAAGCCTAAATAGCCGCAAATAACTGCTCCATTATCAATGGGTCCTAAAAAGGAAATGCTTATGTAATATGGAATAGTTAAAAGCAAAGCTACTGCTATTAACATTAAGCAGGCTAAAAATTTTCCTAAAATTACATCCCAGTCGCTAACGGCTTTTGTTAGCAGAAGTTCTATCGTACCTGTTTTATTTTCTTCAGCCAGCATTTTCATAGTTAATGCGGGAGTAAAGAAAAATAAAGTCCAGTATGCCACCGAGAAAAACGGCTGAAGAGTAGCTTGTCCGGTAAAGAAAACATCGGAGCCGTAAAGCCACGTAAAAAAACCGCTTAAACCAAGAAAGATTACAAGTAAGATATAAGCGGTGAGTGAATCGAAAAATGTTCTAAATTCTTTTACTGCTATTACCCAAATTTTTTGCATGATTAATCAGTTGTTAATTCTCTAAAAATATCTTCTAATTTAGTTTCAATTGGAGTTAGTTCCGAAAGGATCCAATTTTTTTGAACACACATTTTAAATATCTCTCTTTTAGATGATTGGTTTTCTTTGCTGTGAATAATAAAAGAGTTATTTGTATCAGCAATCGGGTCAACAAAACCAATAGTTTCTACACTCTGCAAAGTTGAAACCATTTCATCTTTGGAAGGAGCATCCATTATTTGAACTTTTAATATTTCTCCTCCGCCTTTAGAATGAGATCTTAAAGTCTCGGAAGTTCCGTCTGCAACAATTTGACCTTTATTAATAATTAATATTCTGTCGCAGGTTGCTTCAACTTCCGGGAGAATATGAGTACTTAGTATAACTGTTTTTTCTTTACCAAGTTCACGGATCAGATTTCTAATTTCTATAATTTGATTCGGATCCAATCCGGTAGTCGGTTCATCCAGGATTAATATTTCCGGATCGTGTATCATTGCCTGCGCAAGTCCTACTCTCTGCCGGTAACCTTTAGACAACTCTCCGATCTTTTTATATTTTTCTTCATTTAGTCCGCAGGTAAAAACCATATCGATAATTCTTTTATCGATATTACTTTTTTCAATACCTTGTAATCTTGCAACAAACTCCAGGTATTCTATTACAGGCATATCATAATAAAGCGGATTATTTTCGGGCAGATACCCGATGTTTTTTTTGATCTCTTCCTGGTTATCATAAATTGAAACACCGTTAATTTTAGCATCACCGGAAGTTGGAGCCATAAAACAAGTAACAATTTTCATTGTAGTTGTTTTGCCTGCTCCGTTCGGTCCTAGGAATCCTAAAATTTCACCAGTGTTAACCTGGAAGGAAATATCGTTTACGGCCTTTTGTACACCGTATTGTTTGGTAAGATTTTCTACAACAATGCTCATAATCTATTTTATAATTTTCGGTAAGATTAATTTATATTTAATGACACTTAAAAAATTCATTACTAATACATAACAAATTTCTTTTGACGATAACGAATCAAAAAGGTTCCGTTCAAAATAAAAATTTTATTACATTTAGAAAAATTTATTTGGGGTAAAAATGCATATAGAAAATTAATTTTTATTAATCTATAAAGCATAAAAATAGTTTTGCATTAGCAAAAGAATTTAACATTAAAAAATAATCAATAATGATTTTTCTTTATTCTTACTTAATTCTGATTGTAATATTTTTTAATTAGAATTTTAATTAACTTATTAAATAAAATTAATTATTAAATAATTTTGAACTTCTATTTTGGCGGGGATAGATTACGAAGGGAGTTGAAATGTACGGGAAAATTTTTACTGTTTTAACATTTGCAATATTTTTTTCATTTACAGTTTTTGCTCAATATCCAAATGTTCAAGTTAACAATCCAAGTTCAACAGATCCTGAAGAAGTAACTATTGCAGTAAATCCTGTAAATACAAATATTCTTGCAGGCGGAGCAAATATTAATTATTCTTACCGCACAACAAACGGCGGAAGCAGCTGGCTACAGAGTTATATGAACTCAACTTTGGGTCAGGTTTGGGGAGATCCTTGTGTTACTTTTGATAGTTTAGGCAATTTATATTACGGACATCTTTCCAATGGAAATTATTTTATTGATAGAATTGTTATTCAAAAATCTACCGATAACGGTATTACATGGAATGACGGCGCAGGCATAGGATTTAATGATCCTAAACAGCAGGATAAAGAATGGATTGCTGCAGATATGACAAATTCTCCTTATAGAAATAATGTTTATGTTTCTTGGACTGAATTTGACAGCTATGGAAGCTCAAATTCCTCGGACAGTTCCAGAATTTTATTTTCAAGATCGGTTGATCATGGAATAACATGGTCGCAGCCGATTATTGTAAGTGATAGATCGGGAGACTGTCTTGACAGCGATAATACAGATGAAGGTGCCGTGCCGGCTGTTGGTCCTGATGGACAAATTTATATTAGCTGGGCAGGTCCTTTAGGTTTAATGTTCGATAAATCTTTAGATGGCGGTCAAACTTTTGGAGTTGATAAACATATTACGGATATCCCCGGCGGCTGGGATTTTGATGTTTCGGGTATTTCAAGATGCAACGGCCTGCCTATAACCGCATGTGATATTAGTAATTCTCCTTACCGCGGAAATATTTATGTTAATTGGAGTGATCAAAGAAACGGAGCTACTAATACCGATATTTTCATTGTAAAATCAACTGACGGGGGAAATACGTGGACGCAGCCTTTAAAAGTTAATGACGATAATACGGATAGACAACAATTTTTTACCTGGATGACGGTTGATCCCAAGACCGGTGTAATTTATGTTGTTTTTTATGATAGAAGAAACACAACCGGCGCTGCTACAGATGTTTATATGGCGCGCTCGACAGACGGCGGTGATACTTTCCAAAATTTTAAAGTAAGTGAAAGTTCTTTTACTCCTCAGTCTTTCGTATTCTTTGGAGACTATATCAACGTATCTGCGTTTGATAAAAATGTTCATCCAATTTGGATGAGATTAGATAACAGCACACTAAGTGTATGGACTACTTCATTTTACGATTCACTTGCCGGCACTCCTGTTGAACTTACAAACTTTGTTTCGGAAATCAGGAATGATGATGTCATTCTAAACTGGCAGACTTCAACCGAAACAAACAATCAGGGTTTTGAAGTTCAAAGAATGAAAGAAACCAACGAACCTAAAAATGAAAATTGGAGGACAATTAATTTTGTAAAAGGAAACGGAACTTCAACAGAAGAACATAATTATTCTTATACAGACAAACCTGCGGAATCCGGATTATATAAATACAGGTTAAAGCAAATTGATTATAACGGAAATTATAAATATTCAAATATAATTGAAGTAAATTATCTTTCAATTGAATCATTTAAGCTTGAACAGAATTATCCGAATCCTTTTAATCCAAGTACAACAATTGGATATGAACTTCCTAAAGCATCGTATGTAACTTTAAAAGTATATGATATGCTTGGAAATGAAGTTAAAACTCTTGTAAACGGAAATGAAAAAGCCGGAGTTCACGAAGTTATTTTTAATGCTTCCGAACTTGCAAGCGGAGTGTATATGTATAAGTTTAATTCCGGTAATTTTACAACAATGAAGAAGATGATTTTGTTGAAGTAATTTCATAAACTAAAATTTTTAATAGGGAATGAGAGGTTTCTCATTCCTTTTTTTATTAATGGTTTTAAAATTTATAATAATTATACCACTCCTTCGGAGTTTTTAAATCTAATATTAATTTAATAGTTTTATAATAATATCAGTCCTTCGGACTTAATATTAATTTAAGTCTATAGCAAATATTTAAACTTTAATAAAGTAAATATTAGGCATGAATCATTTAAGTAAATCAAAATGTATTTCAATCAAAACGGCGAAGCCGTGAATCTATTATAACAAATTACATAAAAAATAAAAGTACAAACACCGAAGGTGTGAAATTATTATAATTGAAATTGAAAAATTAAAACATCAACTGCCACAGAGGTCCATGGCAGCCTTGTTAAAAATTAATTATTGCTAAATTTACTTTTAAGTTGAACCTCTACGAGGTTCATTGAATTGTATTTTCTTTTTTGTTACAAATGTTAAGTCCCTACGGGATTTGCAATTGAATTCCGTTAGGAATTCCACGTTTGTAAATTAAGAGTTTAAGTTTTTAAGGTTATAATCTTTTTTTTAGCTGCGAAGGTGTTAATTCAAGAATAGATAATTATTAATATAATAGTTGAACCTCTACGAGGTTCATTGAAGTTTGTGTTTCATTTCTGTTACAAATGTTAAGTCCCTACGGGACTTGCAATTGAATTCCGTTAGGAATTCTATGTTTGTAAAAAACAGTGTTAAGTCTAAAAATAGAACTCCGTAGGAGTTCAACCTTAATAAATTTAGATGACTTTTTAATTATAAGTTGGTTTGTTATTTTAAACTTACTAAATGATAAATTAAATATGGGGTTTGTACCTTGAGCATAAAACATTCTTTTTTCTTTTTAATTTTAATTGTAATCCTTTCTTTAAATTCTTGTAAAAATTCTACTGAACCTACAAACAACAGCACTGTAGCCTTAACCTTAGAAGATGTTTCCTGCACAGAAGCCTGGCTGAGTTTAACAACTACCAACCTCCAACTCCCAGCAGCCATTGACCTAATCCAAAACGAAAACATAAGAGAAACAATAAATTTAACTACCGCAGATTCAGTTTTATATATTGATTCACTTCTTCCAAACCAAACATACAAATTCAAAATATCCGGTACCGGGAATCCGGAATCTGGCATCCAGAGCAACGAAATTACTGCCACAACTCTCGATACAACAAGCAATAACTTTACATGGCAAACCTGGACATTTGGCGGGCAGGCAGGAAGCTGCGCTCTTTACGATGTTGCAGTAAGTGAATGAAAACATATATCTGGGCTGTTGGTGAGATTTATTTACTTGATTCTCTAGGACAGCCGGATCCCAAATCCATATAACCTTGCTAAATGGAATGGGAATAATTGGGAATTAAAACAAACCATAAATATATCATGGGCAAAAATTTTATGGACCAAGTTACTCATTATATTGCTGTAATCAACGAAAATGATATATTGGCTTGGTCCAGGTCTGCACTGGAATGGTCAAATATATCAGGAACCGGACAATTTACCTGCTATTAACGGTTGGACAATGTTAAAAAAATGTGGGGAACGATAGTGAAATTTATATGCTGTTGGCGGCAATGGCATTATAGCCCACTACCAAAACGGCCAGTGGAGCAAAATAGAAAGCGGAACGGATGCTAACATAAATGATGTTTGGGGTGTAACAAATCCTGAGAATAATCAAACTCTAATCTATTGTGCTGTTTCAAATGTACTTGAATTAAGCGAGCATAAAATTTTAACAATAGATGCAAATAATAAAGTAGACTCTTTGCATTGGGATACGGGAAGAAGAGTAAATTCTATCTGGACGAATAATCCGTTATACCTTTACACAAGCGGCGGTGGAGTATTCGATAACAAAACAGGCAAATGGGAAGAAGTGAAAACAATACCGCTATATTATACAAATAGAATAAGAGGCAACGGAATTAATGATATATTCGTGGCGGGAGATTTCGGACTCTTAGCTCATTTTAATGGAATGAGATGGAAAGTCTTATGATGAATTTCTTCAACTTCCAACATCATCGTTTAATGTGTCGGTTAAAGGAAATATAGTTGTAGCAGTTGGATATACTGGAGATAAAGCAGTAATAATTATGGGAAAAAGAAATTAAAAACATCAAACTGCCATGCAAAGTCCATAGCGGCCTTGTTAAAATTAGTTGCTGATAAATTATACTTCATTTTCATACTATTAAAGTTGAACCTCTACGAGGTTCCATGAAGTATGTATTACTTCTTTGTTACAAATGTCAAATCCCTACGGGATTTGTAGGTGAATTCTGTTAGAAATTCCATTTTAGTAAATTAAAAGTTAAAGTTTTTTTGCAATAATTTTTTTAATTAACCGCGAAGTCTCTAAGTTGTAAAGAATCTGTAAATAAAATTGACAGCATTTAAATGTAAATACAAAAGAATGAATAAGTGCAGCAAATCAAAAAGAAGAGAACAAGTCATTGCGAGTCACGATTTATCGGGACGAAGCAATCTTTTATTTTTATTTTAAAGTGAGATTATTTCGCTTCACTCGTAATGACAAACCAAACGGCGAAGCCGTGAAATTATTATAACTTTTATATAAAGTATAGAAAGAACAAACACCGAAGCTGTGAAATTATTATAATTGCAATTGAAAAATTAAAAACATAAAACTCCGAAGGATTGACAGCAAATATCATTAATGAAAAATTCCATTCAGCTAAAAGAAAAACTGGAATATCATTACAAAGCATTTGATAAATCCCAAATCTCTCCGGATCCTCTGCAGTTTCTTCATTTATTTGAAGATCCGAAAGACATTGAAGTTATGGGATTTATAGCTTCAGTGTTTGCTTATGGAAATGTAAAACAAATAATTAATACTTTAAGTAAAATTGTTGCTGCTTCGGAAAATAATCCTTATATATTTGTAAAAAATTTTAATCGTAATATCGATGCAAAAAAAATAAAGGGAATTAAACATAGGTTTTATTCGGAAAAGGATATCCTGGATTTCTTTTCAATATTAAATAAAATATATAATGAATTTGGTTCACTCAAAAACTTATTCTTAAAATATTATGATAAAGATGAAGCCAACCTCAAAAATTCAGTCTCAAAATTTTCTAATCATTTTCTGGAATCAGAAAAGAAACGGAATAAAACCGGGAAATTAAGTCTTGGATTTAAATTCATGTTTCCTTTGCCTGAAAAGGGAAGTGCATGTAAAAGGACAAATTTATTTTTAAGATGGATGATAAGAAAAGATGAACTGGATTTTGGAATATGGAATGAAATCCCTCCAAATAAATTATTAATTCCTGTCGATACTCACGTTGCAAAAATCTGCAAAAAATTAAAGCTCACCAAACAGAAAAAATGTAAACTGGAAAATGGCGGAAGAGATAACTGAAAACCTAAAAAAATTCGATCCGCAAGACCCGGTAAAATATGATTTTGCTATTTGTCATATTGGGATGCGGAAGTTGGAGTTTTGAGGGAAGGAGAGGATTACGGATATCGGATTTGCGGATTTCGGATTGAATGGATAGAAAAATAATCAAAAGCGTTTATTTCATTTCTTCTTCAAATTAAATATTTTATTAAAAAAGGAGTAGAAATGAATTCAGAAGAATTAAAGGCAAGAACTAAATTATTTGCTTTAAATGTAATTTCATTAGTTACAAAATTGCCAAAAAATGAAACTTCAAAAGTTATTAACTATCAAATTTTAAAATCTTCTACTTCTGTTGGTGCAAATTATAGAGCGGCTTGCCGGGCAAAATCTAAAGTAGATTTTGTATATAAAATAAACATTGTTGAAGAAGAAGCAGATGAAACTTTATTTTGGCTGGAAATTATTAATGAGTCAAATTTGACAAATAATTCAAAATTAGCTGCATTGTTGAAAGAAGCTGACGAATTAACTGCAATCTTTACTTCTATAGGAAAATCTTCAAAAAGGTAACTTCATTAAATCTAAAAATCCCAAATCCGCAACTCCGAAATTCTCCAACTCCCTTGCATTTATATTGTTTTATTCAAATATTAAGCAACGTTTTTAGGATTCTTTTCAAAAAATTGATTGGAGCAGTATATGGCAGATACTAAATCGACGGCTTCAGAATTCAAACCTTATATATCCGCTAAAGATTTAATCCCGGAATTTACAATTAAAGCTATTATTTTAGGTGCAATTTTCGGAATTATTTTCGGCGCTTCTTCTGTGTATTTGGGCTTGAAAGTCGGAATGACCGTTAGTGCTTCCATACCTATAGCCGTTTTGGCTATTTCAGTTTTTAAAAAAATAGGTAATGCAACTATTCTGGAAAACAATATTGTTCAGACAATAGGTTCCGCAGGTGAATCTGTTGCGGCCGGAGTTGTATTTACAATTCCCGCGCTTTTATTTTTGCCGGGAGGTATGGCATACTTCCAGTATTTTCAAATTTTCGTTCTCGCTTTAGCCGGAGGTATTTTAGGCGTTCTTTTTATGATTCCTTTAAGAAGAGCATTAATCGTAAAAGAGCACGGAGTTTTACCGTATCCGGAAGGAACAGCTTGTGCTGACGTTTTAATTGCCGGTGAAAAAGGCGGAAACCTTGCTAAAAAAGTTTATTACGGATTGGGTATTGCGTTCTTATATAAACTCTTTATGTCAATAATGGGTTTATGGAAGGATGTACCGACTTATATATTCGGAAGAAAATCAGCTTTACCAAATGGAACAATAAATGGAGAAATAACTCCCGAACTTTTAGGCGTAGGTTACATTATTGGTCCTCGTATTGCCGGAATAATGGTTGCCGGCGGTGTTTTATCCTGGATTGTTTTAATTCCTCTTATAACTTTATTGGGTGATAAATTAACAACGGTATTTCCTCCCGGCGATACTTTGATTTCCAACATGTCTGCCAGCGATATCTGGAATAATTATATTAGATATATCGGTGCCGGCGCTGTAACATTCGGCGGACTTGTAACGTTGGTTAAATCTATCCCAACTATTGTAAGTGCATTCTCTGATTCTTTTAAGGATATCAAATCCAGCAGAGCAAACAAACAAAATAATGTCGTTGAAGAAAAAGAAAGAACTTCAAAAGATATTCCTCTTTCAATAGTATTAGGCGGCAGTTTATTATTGGTTGTTTTCATGGCTCTGATTCCTACTATTCCGACAAATATTCTTTCATCTATAATGGTTGTAATATTCGGATTTTTCTTCGTGACAGTTTCTTCAAGAATTGTTGGATTAATAGGTTCTTCATCAAATCCGGTTTCAGGAATGACAATTGCAACTTTAATGGCTACATCATTAATTTTTGTTGGAATCGGATGGACCGGTGATGTTTATGAACCGCTTGCTTTAGTTGTCGGATCAATTGTTTGTATCGCGGTTGCAAATGCAGGTTCAACTTCGCAGGATCTTAAAACCGGTTATTTGGTAGGAGCTACTCCGATTAAACAGCAGATTGGATTAATTATTGGAGTTTTAGTTTCTGTTATTGCAATTGGTTTTACTCTTTTGCTTCTTGAAAGAACAGTTGGAATTGGAACAATAACTCCGCAGCATCCCGAACCTTTACCTGCTCCCCAGGCAATCTTAATGTCAACAGTTATAAAAGGATTATTAAGTCAGAATCTTCCTTGGGCTTTGGTAATAATCGGGATGGGAATATCATTAGTTATGGAATTATCCGGTGTTTCTTCATTAGCATTTGCAGTAGGTGCTTATCTTCCTTTATCTACAACAACTCCAATTTTTGTCGGCGGAATAATTAAATGGTTTGTTGATAAAAGGAAAAAATCTGAAGAATCCGAAACCGGCCCGGGTGCTTTATTTAGTTCCGGACTTATTGCCGGAGGTGCTATTACCGGAATTATTGTTGCTGTACTAATCGGCTGGACTGTAGGACACGATGCACAGGGTAATGCGATTTCATTTATAGAAACAGTTCACAGAACTATATTAGGAATATTCACAAGCGGAACAACTGGAACCTTAGCCGATTCTTTAGGCGGCTGGGGTGATGTATTAGGATTAATTTTCTTCGGATTGCTTTCATTCTTATTATATAAGATTGCAATGAGCAAAGAAGATAAAGTTTAATTTATTTGTTTATTTTTAGTGACTATTAAAATTTAGAATTAATTATCTATCCCGGTTTATTTATGAGCCGGGATAGATTATTTTAATTAGTACAAAATCAGTTTATCAGTCAATTCATTCCTTTGAAATGACAAAAATATTTTTCAATTAGTCTTCAATGTTATAAGTTTTTTAGACTTATTTAAATTATAAGATATTAACGGATTTATAATGTCAACAACCAACCCTGAATTAAATTTAACTAAAAACGAACCAACTCCATTTTATAGATGGATGGTTCTGCTGTTTTTAAGTTTAGCAATGTTCGGCAATTATTATGTTTACGATTCAATTTCCCTAGTTGCCGACCAATTAAAAACCCAGCTTAATTATACTGATTTGGATATAGGACAATTATATTCTTATTATAGTTTTGCTGCGATCTTAGTATTGATATTCGGCGGAATTTTGGTTGATAAATGGGGAACTAAAAAATCTGCAATTGTTTTTGCAATAATATGTACTGTATCAGGGTTCATTGTTGCATTTGCTGACAATCTATGGTTAATGCTTGCAGGGAGATTTCTTTTAGGAGTTGGTTCAGAACCGATGATTGTAGCAGTTACTGTTGCAATTGCGAAATGGTTTAAAGGAAAACAATTAAGTTTTGCTCTCGGTGTTAATCTTTTTCTTGCACGAGCGGGCACATACGCAGTTGATAACTCTCCTTCAATTTTTCCCGGTGCTTACAGCGGCGGTTATGCAGGACCATTATTTATTGCAGCTTTAATCGGAACATTTGCATTAGGCGGAATACTTATTTATGCATCAATTGAACATAGAGGTGAAAAATTATTTGTACTTGGAGAAGGAGGTAAGACTGATAAAATTGTTTTTAAGGACTTTTTCAAGTTTAATAAATCTTTCTGGTACATAACATTTTTATGTGTAACTTTTTATTCCGCAATATTTCCATTCAGAGCTTTTGCAGTTAAGTTTTTTATGGAAAGCCACGATATAACACGTGAAATGGCTGGAAGTCTTATCTCTGCTTTACCTTTAGCTGCAATGATTGCAACTCCTTTAATTGGATTGCTTGTTGATTATATTGGCAAACGAGCTTTGCTTATGACATTCGGTTCAATTTTATTATTGCCTGTTTACTTGATCATGGGTTATACAAACATTTCACTTTATTTCCCTGTAATTTTAATGGGAGTCGCTTTCTCTTTAATTCCTGCAGTTATGTGGCCTGCCGTTGCATATATTGTCGAAGAAAAACGGCTTGGTTCTGCTTATGCATTAATGACATTAATTCAGCAAATTGGTATGGGACTTTTCCCGATAGTCGTAGGCGCTGCAAATGATTTTGAAGGTGCAAGTGCAGCAAATCCTGCCGGTTATCATTTGGGAATGTGGATATTCTCTATACTCGGTGTATTAGGACTTATATTTGCATACTTATTAAGAAAATCGGAAACAGGCCCGAATGGACATGGACTTGAATTAAGCAAAGCTGAAGCAGATAGAAGAAGGCTTGCTGAGTCAACATGAGGAAATGTTAGAGGTCAGTTGTTAGTTGTCAATTAATTAAAGTTTACAATATTTAAATTGATTTAATTATTTAATTGATAATTAAGACTTAAAATTATCAGTTGAAATTAAAATTTATCTTGACAATTACAATTTTTAATTTCGTCTGCATGTTAAGCAGAGTCAATCCAAGTTTTTGGGAGATACACATTCAGCTTCAATTATTAATTTCATAAATATTATTAATATATTACATGTAACCAAAATTCAATTTGGTTCGTCTTTTGATAAATGGGTTTTCATTTTAATAAACAGTTCTTAATTCAAATGGGAGAATTATGAAACTAAAACTTTCCTTATTCATATTCATTATCTTTATTTTTCTAGTAAAAGTAAACGCTCAAAATTACGGTTTGGATAATGCCAATCCTCAATTGTTTTCTAAATATAGAATTCCAGATACAAAACTTAATTTATATTCTTTAGGTTCCGGCTTAAGTTTTAATACTAATAAATATAACGAAGTCAATTCCACTGATTTGAATAATTATTACCATTCTTCATTTAGTTTTAATATTAACCCGCGATATTATATTCTGCAGGAAACTGATAAAAGTTATTTAAAAATAAACGCTTTATTTAGCGGAGGATATGGACATTATTTTTCCAAAAATCAAAGTTCGAGCAGTGAATTCATAAATACTAATAAACGAAACCAGTATAGTGTGAATATTAATTCAAGTTTTGATCTTAACAATTATCTAAATAGAAGCAGCTTTTATTATTCAATTGGTTCTGATATTTTAGTAAACATTACTGATACTAAACAGAATAATTCAAATAATGGAACTAGTTACGATATTTATCAAAGCAATAAGTCTCAATCATATAATTTTAATTTCGGTTTTGGATTAGGTAAAATAAGAGATGTAACTCCGGTTGTTTCTGCAATAAGATTTCAAGAAAGACTTAAGCAATTAAATTTATTGAACACTAATTTATCAGATAAAACAATTGAAGATATTGCACAGCAATTTTCCAGACATGTATATTATGGCCAAGTTTATGATAGACCCGAAAAATATTTTTGGGATGGAATTGATAAAACCTTACAAAATGACGGAGTTTCTTTACAAGGATTAAATTTATATGCAGATTCATATTTAAAGGAAACTTTGAACGAAATAAGGTTTTTAAGACAGGAAGGATTTTGGATGGGAATAAATGCAGAAGTAAATTACCAAAATTATTATTCTAACCAGAGCCTGAACGGATATACTTTGGATGAAGAGTTGTTTGCTTTAGCAAATTTCTATGCTGAATATAGTCATCAGCTTAATCTAAAATCACAGTTAAATTTTAAATTTTCAATAAGCGGCGGACCCGATGTTTTAAATAATCCTTCTATTAGGCAGAAATATTTAATGTCTGCAGATGTTGGATATCATTATGAACTGACAGATCGGTTATTAATTTCTTCAACGGAACAATTTGATCTTACTTTTTACAACAGTACAATTCAAGGAAAAAATTTAAGTAACCAGTTAAGTATAGGCATTAATTATTTTATTGAAGATAATTTAACCTTAAACGCAAATTATTCTTGGTATTATTCAGTTTATAAGAATTCCATTTATAGTGATCAACAAATGAACACCAACAGTCACAATTTAAATATTGGCTTCACATATTATTTCAGCAAAGCTTTAATAGCAATGTGAGAGTAAAAATTCAAAAAATTTTATTTAAAAGGTAACTATCAAATTTTGTTGATTTATAAAAAGTATTGTCATTTATAGATAATTATTTTTAAATTTAAAAAGAAGAGTTTTATAGCAAATTTTGATAATAATTCTGTAGTTGAACCTTAAGGGGAAATTCTCATTTCTTATAAGATTTTTCCTTATTTTTATATTATTTTGTTATATTGCAGGTACTAAGGTTATTAAAATTAAATGGATTGCTGATTTTTTTAATAATTAACTCAATATAAGATACAGTATCATTTTAATTTTAATATTATTATGTTATGATAGTTAAAGATTGTAAGTAAGCAATGGTAAAGATTAAATACTATTTTCTGTTGTTTTTTGCAGTGTCCGTATTTTATTCCGGACAAACTTATGCCCAGTCATTTGGATTTGGATGTTTAGGCTTTGTCGGCGGATTTGGAGGATTTAGTTATCAAAAATACGGCCCTTCCGGGCTTAATTCATATATTAAGAATTTTAATGAAATAAGGAATGATTCGCTTACAACTCCAATGGGGAATTTTGGAACTGCAAAAGGTTATAGAGTCGGTCTCAATTTTTTCAGAGCTAAATTCACAAATTTTATTCTTACTGCTAAAGGTTTCTACGAAACTTTAAATGAAAAACATGAATCCATTGAAAAACTTGTAAACGGTACAAGAACAAATACTTTTGAAGTAGGATTGAAAAACTGGGGAATTGGGGTTGATATCGGCTTAACAATTACTAATGGTTTAAGCTGGAAAATAATCGATGGTGCACTTCATTTTAACTCTGCAACTTTTACAGATACTCAAAATGCTCCCGGTGTTGATACAAAAGTAACCGAATATAAAAATACTTCTTCTTCACTCGGTTATTCGATAGGTACTGGATTTATTTTGTCTTTAATTGAAGATTATATCAGCTTAGAAGGTACTGCCGGATATACTTCAATTACTATTGATCAAATGCAGTCCGATAAAGGTGCATTATTAACTGTGAATGAAAATTCTTCAACTGTTATGAAAAATTTTATTGATAACGGCGGATTCAGTGCAGTTGTTCAATTGAATGTTGGTTTTCCTTTATAAAAATTTGATTAAAATTAAATTAGTGTAAAAATGAAATTAACTAAACTCGATTCGGCATCTGAAATTGCAATTAAAGTTTGCATGAAAGTTAAGAAGAATGAAAAAATTCTTGTTATTACAGATGAACAAAAAAGAGAAATTGGTTATTCATTATATACAAATGCTTTGAGATTAGGCTATAAATCATTACTTGTTGAGATGAAATCCGGCAAAGTTAATGGTGAGGAACCGCCGGAAGAAGTTGCTGAATTAATGCAGAAGTTTGATGTTGTTTTTTGTCCGACTGCTAAATCATTAACTCACACAGATGCAAGAAGAGCTGCTAGTGCAAAGGGAGTCAGAGTTGCAACTTTTCCGGGAATTACAAAAGATGTAATGATTAGAGGTTTAAATGCAGATTATAAAAAGATCGCTCGTTTATCAATTAAATTAAAAAAGATTTTAGAAAAAGGAGAAAGAGTAAAAATTTATTCACCTGCAGGTACAGATCTTTCATTTTCAATTCTGGGAAGGAGAGCTATAGCAAGTAAAGGGTTATTCCACCTTGCGGGCGAAAGTGGAAACTTGCCTACAGGTGAAACTTTTTTGGCTCCTGTTGAAGGAACTGCCAAAGGAGTTTTCGTAGTTGACGGTTCAATGGCCGGATTAGGATTAATTAAAAACACAAATATTAAAATTAACGTCCGCAAAGGTTTTGCCGAAGAGATTACCGGCTCTAAATTAGCAGCAAAACTAAAAAAACAATTAGATTCGGTCGGCAGGGAAGCGAGAAATATAGCTGAATTCGGAATCGGGACAAATGATAGTGCAAAGCTTAGCGGAGTTCTGCTTGAAGATGAAAAAGTAATGGGAACTGTTCACATTGCACTTGGTAACAATATTTCTATGGGCGGAAGTGTAAATGTTCCTATTCACTTAGACGGAGTTATTAAAAAACCCACTGTTTATTTGGATGGTAAATTATTAATGCAAGATGGAAAACTTTTAATTCATTAAAAATTTTATCATATTGATATACATTACATTTTTTGAGTATCCTGCAACTTTTTAATACTTTATTATTCTAATACTTTTAATTAAATTTTAGTAAAGATTTTACATGCTATATTCTTTGCATGTATCAACTATTTTTAAGTAAAAAATTAGGTGAATTAATGGCATTATTACCAGTAACACTTTTTGGTGATAAAATTTTAAGAAAAAAAGCAAGCCCGGTTAAAGAAGTTGATTTTGAAGTAATTGAGCTTATAAAAAATATGTTCGATACAATGCGTAATGCAAACGGAATCGGATTAGCGGCAAACCAGGTAGGAGCAGATAAATCAATTTTTGTTATAGATATTTCTGTTGTAGAAGGTTATGAAGATACTAAACCACTAGCCCTTATAAATCCCGAAATTGTAAATCGTTCAGAAGAAAAAGTTATTATTGAAGAAGGTTGTTTGAGTATTCCCGATATTAGAGCCGAAGTTGAGAGACCTGAAAAAATTGTAATTCAATATCAGGATACAGATTTAAATACCCACACTTTGGAAGCCGATGAATTATTAGCCAGAGTACTTCAGCATGAATATGATCATTTACAGGGAATTTTGTTTACGGATAAAATTGCAGATGATCTTAAAAAGAAATTCAAACGAGATCTAAATAAAATTAAAAACAGAAAAATTGAAGTTGATTATCCTGTTACCGAAGACATGGATTATTCATTATGATTTTCCGGATGAATTAATATGAATATTATTTTCATGGGCACTCCGGATTTTGCCATCCCTTCATTAAAAAAATTAGTTGAAAGCAGTCATAATGTAATTGCTGTTGTTACCGCACCCGATAAAGCTAGGGGACGCGGACAAAAAGTTTCATTCACTCCAATTAAGGAATTTGCTTTAAAAAATAATATTAAAATTCTCCAGCCTGAAAAATTAAAAAATCCAAATTTTATAAGTGAATTAAAATCATTAAATGCAGATTTATTTGTAATAGTTGCATTTAAAATTCTTCCGCCTGAAGTTTTTACAATTCCTCCAAAAGGTTCTTTTAATCTTCATGCATCTTTGCTTCCAAAATATAGAGGAGCAGCTCCAATTCAATGGTCTTTAATTAAATGGTGAAAAAGAAACCGGCGTTACAACTTTTGCACTTGAAGAGAAAGTTGATACAGGGAATATTTATCTGCAGGAAAAAATAAAAATTGATGATGTAGATAATTTGGAATCACTGCATGATAAACTTAGTGAACTCGGTGCTGATGTAGTTTTAAGAACAGTTAATATGATTGATAAAGAAGATTATAAATTAATTCAGCAGGATAATTCACTCGCAACTCCAGCTCCAAAAATCAAAAAAGAAACCTGCAGAATTAATTGGAATAAATCTGCCGAAGAAATTCATAATTTAATAAGAGGACTTTCTCCAATTCCCGGAGCTTTCTTTGAATACAATAACAAAACATTTAAAGTTTATAAATCCAAAGTATGCGGAATAAATGATATCAAACCGGGAGAGTTGAGAATTGATAAAAGCACTCTCTTAATCGGCTGCGGAAAAAGCTCACTTGAAATTCTTGAAATTCAGCAGGAAGGTCATAAAAGATTAAAAATTGAAGAATTTCTGCGTGGTTTCCGTCTGTAGTGATTAAAATAACTTCCATGTTTTCGTTAAAATCTTAACTTTGCTTATTCTTTTTCGGGCGAATTTATAGACGAACATATTTTACTGATTAAGTCAATTACTAATTAACTCCGGCTAGTAATCACATCTTTATTTTAAAAATTAAGGGATAGGAATGAACTTTAAGAAAAATATTTTGGAAACTGTTGGCAATACACCATTAGTAAAACTGAATAATTTAAGCAAAGGATTAAAACCCCAGATTTTTGCAAAACTGGAATCTTTTAATCCCGGCGGGAGTGTTAAAGATAGAATTGGAATTGCAATGATTGAAGCCGCAGAACGAAACGGCGAACTAAAACCCGGCGGAACAATCGTTGAAGCAACCAGCGGAAATACCGGAATCGGACTTGCAATTGCGTGTGCGATTAAAGGTTATAATTGTATATTCGTTGTAACCGATAAAGTCAGTACTGAAAAAATAAATTATTTAAAAGCTTTTGGTGCGGATGTAATAGTTGTTTCCAACGCAGTGAAACACGACAGCAAAGATTATTATGTAAATGTTGCAAAACAAATTGCTGCTGAAAATGATAATACTTTGTTCATGTATCAATATTCCAATCCTGCAAATCCTCAAGTTCATTATAACACAACGGGTCCTGAAATTTGGGATGCAACGGATGGTAAAATCACTCATTTTATTTCTTCAATTGGAACCGGCGGAACAATAAGCGGAACGGGAAAATTCTTAAAAGAAAAAAATAAAGATATAAAAGTAATTGCCGCAGATCCTTACGGGTCAATTTTTCATGAATATAAAGAAACAGGCAAATTAATTGAAGGCACTCCTTATCTGGTTGAGGGAATTGGACAGGATTGCTTGCCTTCCAATGTTCATTTTGAATATATAGATAGAATAATAAATGTAACCGATCTTGATTCTTTTAATTATGCTAGAATGCTTACAAAAGAGGAAGGCATTTTCTGCGGTGGATCAACCGGAACAATTTTATACGTTGCTTTACAAGTTGCAAAAGATCTTTCTGAAAATGATGTGATGGTTTTTATGGTTTGTGATACCGGAGAAAGATATTTATCTAAATTCCATAGTGAAGAATGGCTGAGAGAAAAAAGATTATTGCCAACTGAAGTTAGAACTTTAGGTGATATTTGCAAAGTTAAAAACAACGGCAGACACACGGAATTAATTTATCTTCATGCTCAAGATAAGATTAAAGCTGCTGTTGAACTATTAAACAACAAGGGATTTTCTCAAATTCCAATCATTGATGATGGAGAATCTGTTGGAAGTTTAAGAGAAGCAAAGCTTATGGCAAGTCTTAGTTCATAATCCTGATCTGCTCGATTCTAATGTAGAAAAAATTATGGGACCAAGTTTTCCAACTTTAGATGAAAGAACTGAATTAAATGTTGTTAAAAGATTATTAAGCGATTCACCTGCGGTTTTAGTTGCTGAGTATGGAAGAATAATTGACATTGTGACAAGATATGATATTATTGAGTACACAAACTTAAGTTAATTTTTCACATATAAATTTTGAAATAAGAAGGAATAAATTTTATGGGCTTTTCAACTGATGCAATTCATGCCGGACAAATTCCGGATCCCACAACCGGTGCGGTTATTACTCCGATTTATCAGACTTCTACTTATGCCCAGGAAGAACTCGGCAAAAATAAAGGTTTTGAATACGGAAGAACTCATAATTTAACCAGAGCTTCTTTGGAAAATAATATTGCAGTGCTGGAAAAAGGAAAATATGGAATTGCTTTTGCTTCCGGTTTAGCGGCAACACATTCTATAATGAGTTTGGTCAAAGCAGGAGATCATGTTATTGTTTCGAATAATGTTTACGGCGGAACTTACAGGCTATTTGAATTAGTAATGAAAAATTATGGTTTAAATTATTCCTGGGTTAATACAACTGATTTAAAAAACATTGAAAAAGAAATTAAAGAAAATACAAAATTAGTTTTTGTTGAAACTCCTACAAATCCGATGCTGAATTTAACGGATTTAAAAGGAGTCGCAGAAATCTGTAAGAAAAATAATTTAATAAGCGTTGCAGACAATACTTTTATGAGTCCGTATTTTCAAAATCCGCTTACACTTGGAATTGATGTAGTTGTCCATAGTTCTACAAAATATTTAAACGGCCACAGCGATGTAATTGGCGGAATAGTATTAACAAGTAATGAAAAAATTCATGAAAGATTAAGATATATTCAAAATGCAGCCGGAGGAGTTCCTTCTCCTTTTGATTGCTGGCTGGTTTTAAGATCTACAAAAACTTTGGCTGTCAGAATGGAAAGACATAACAAAAATGCAGTTGAACTTGCTAAATATCTGGAAGATTCAAAGATTGCTAAAAAAGTTATTTATCCCGGCTTACCTTCTCATCCTCAGCATGAACTTGCAAAAAAACAGATGCGCGGATTCGGCGGAATGATCTCAGCAGATTTTGGTGATGCTGAAACTGCAAAAAAACTTTTAAAAAATGTTAAAATTTTTACTTTAGGCGAAAGTCTCGGCGGAGTTGAAAGTTTAATTTCTCATCCTGCAAGTATGACTCATGGAGCAGTTCCGAAGGAAGAAAGAGAAAAGCTTGGCATTACGGATAGTCTTGTAAGATTCTCTGTTGGAATTGAAGATATTGAAGATTTGGTTGCAGATATTAAAAATGCATTAAAGTAGTTAATAAAGTTTATTATCTAAAATCATTTTCTAATTATTTGTTTTAATTTTCTCCCAGGTTAAACCGGGAGAATTATATAATCTAAAATACCTTCATTTTTTTTATTATTTTCTAAATTTATCTCATAAAATTAAGCTTACTTCAATTTTCAATTGGGCAATTATTTTCTGTATCAATTAACAAAGATAATTCTTAATTTTGTAGTGGAAAATTATTAAAAGAAAAGGGGTTAATATGGATTCAGAAGTAAAAACCGACAAAAGTTTCCCAGCCGGTTGATGATACCAAGTATGCTATGGATACTCATATGATCTACGGGAAAAATTTTACAAAAAAATGGGATTATGCGCATCATATATTACCGCCGATTTCATCATCCGTATTTATTCAGATTAGATTCTGTTGAAAGAGGAGCGGAAGGTTTTCAGGAATTTGCTAATTCTCCGATTGCCGGTGAAGATCCTATGCCGATTTATATTTATGACAGGCTAGGTGAACCCAATAAGGATATACTTGAAGAAAACTTAGCTTATGTTGAAAAAGGAGAAATGGCTGTAACTTTTGCTACCGGAATGGGAGCAATCTCTGCAATCTTCGGAATATTACAAAAACCAACGATGAAATTATTGCACATCATACTTTATATGGATGTACATATTCTTTATTAACAAATTGGCTTCCAAGGTATAATATAAAAACCAATTTTTTTGATCTCACAAATCTTGATAAATTGAATTCGGTTATAAATAAAAATACCAGAGTTATTTATCTTGAATCTCCTGCAAATCCTAATTTAGATATTATTGATATTGCAGCAATACGCAAAGCAGTTGATGAAATAAACAAGAAAAGGGAAGAAGCAGAAAAAATTAAAATTCTTGTTGATAATACTTTTGCTACACCATATTGCCAGAGACCAATAGAATTGGGAGCTAATTTTGTAATTCACTCCTTAACCAAAGGTCTCGGCGGATTTGGTACTGACATGGGCGGAGTTGTTATAGGCAAAATGAAATACAAAGACATGCTCCTTCTATATAGAAAAGATTTTGGTGCTGTTTTGAATAATAAAAGTGCATGGAATGTTATTACTTACGGATTGCCGACTCTTCCGGTTAGAATTAAACAGCAAATGAGATCGGCAATTAGAATTGCTGAATATCTTGAAAGTCATCCAAAAGTTGAATTGGTAAATTATCCGGGTTTGCGTTCATTTAAATATTATGAAATTGCAAAAAATCAAATGAGAGATTTTGAAGGAAGTTTTGCTCCCGGCGGGTTAATTTATTTTGTACTAAAAGGTGAAAATGCTGCAGAAAGTAAAGAGAATGGAAGAAAGTTTATGAATTTCGCAGCTCAAAATACTTATACAATGACTTTAGCTGTCAGCCTTGGACATACCAGAACATTAATTGAACATCCGGCATCAATGACTCACTCAATGATTCCGCCTGAACAATTAATAGACTTTGGAATAAACCCCGGCGGAATTAGAATTTCCATCGGATTGGAAAAAGCCGAAGATATCTTAATGGATCTGGATGAATGTTTAAAACAAATTTAGAGTTATTAAATTAATAATTTTTAAAAGGCTGATCAAAAATAATAATGATCAGCCTTTCTTATTTCATAAAACTCAATTAAATATTTTATTGTTTTGCCGCTAGAATATCTATCTTTTCAATCTGAGGATCTTTAGATAACAAGTCCGGTGCTTTCTGCATAAGCGCTTTTGCAATTTCTCCATTTAAATGTGCCGCACGTCCGTCTTCATCATTAAAGGAATCAAAAATTCCGAATTTTCTATCATTAAGTTTTATTGCATACCAGCTAACTGTTTTTGGTTCCTTCCGTGCGAGTTCCAAGCTGTTTTTTAGTAAGTTTTCCAGATCTTTTTCTTTACCTGGTTTTGCTTCCAATGTTGCCATTAATCCGTACGTAACCATCTTTATATCCTTTCATTTTTTATTCTTAAAAGAATATAACCGTTTACAGCTTGAACAAAACCGATGTTAATCACAATGTATAGGTTTAACTTTTCTTTAAAATTTATTTATATGAATAATGTCTTACTTTTTATAAATTGTTAATTAAAATTTCAAACAACTTAATATTGAAATGCGATTAAATAGAATACTAATTATAATCTTTACTTTATTTTTATTAACACAATTTCAGTTGAAAGCTCAGGATGAACCGGATTCTATTGAAGTTTATATAATTGACTCTTTTGTAACTCCGGAACTTCCGCATAGTTTTGTACTTTCTTTTTTTACAAGTGAAGATTGTAAGTCGCAAGTTGTAATAGATAATCAATATAGTTACCCGGTTTCAAACGAACTTACATCAAGTCATAAAATTAAAATTGATATAACTGATTTAAAATTATCCGGCAAAGAAATTCCGTTTTATGTTGAGGTTGAAGATTCTCTCGGAAATAAATATAAAAGTGAAACTTATGATTTTAATTTGCCTTATGAAGTTAAAGTAAAAGGCGGTTCAAATTTTTTGCTATTGTGTCTGTTCGGCGGAGCAGTTTTTGCGCTTCCCAACCCGGTTTATGTAAAAATGGGAGATAAAAGTTATTTCAGTCTTACAAAAGAAATCCCGATAATTTCCTTTCGCGGTTCAAGTTTTAATTATGCAAGTGATTATTTCTCAATTGAATATTCATACATATTTAATGCTGAAAACAGAAAAATATTCCGTCTTGGTTATAAGCATATTTTTGAAGTTCCGGGAATTCAATATATTTCTCCCGGCTTAAATGGTTTTACTAATTTCGATGGATTTAATGGAATTAGTCCTGAGCTTTCTGTCGGATTATTTAAAATTTTTGATGCATTTACAGTTTATACAAGATACAGGTTCAACTTTAAACCCGGAAGTAAGAACAGCGAATTTCATGAAATATCTGTTGGACTTTATTCGAGTTTCTTCTCTATTTATTTATAAAAAATAATCGAAATTTCATTCCTATTTTATTTTAAGGGAATATCTTCGTCTAATTTAATTCATTTTTTAGTAATTCGAATTGAATTGAAATTTTAAAGCAAATTGTTGTTTTTGGAGTTTTCAATAAAATTTAATTTCCCCGGATTTTAATGCCGATCAAATCAATTTTAATATTATTATTTTTTACCGGATTTGCATTTGCTCAAACTGGAAATATTAAAGGTAAAGTTACGGATGGATCAAATATAATCCCTTCGGTTAATATTATAATATTAAATACGGATTACGGAACTGCTTCCGATGAAAAAGGAAATTATGAAATAAGAAATATTCCTATTGGAAAATATAAAATAAAATTCAGTGCTGTCGGTTATGAAGCAAAAACGTTTGACATCAATATAAATGAAAACAGAACATTAGAATTAAATGTTGAACTTCCTGAATCGGCCGTTCAAATTGATGAGGTAAATGTAACCGGTGAAAAAAGACAAGAACAATCGGACACCAGAACCAGTCTAATTGATTTGAGTCCGCGAAGTGCAAAAATTTTACCCGGAGCAGTTGAAGATGTTTTCAGAACTCTGCAGGCTTTACCGGGAGTTTTATCGCCGAATGATTTTTCATCTCAATTAATTATCAGAGGCAGCGGACCGGATCAGAATTTAATAATTATGGATGATATTGAAATTTTTAATCCTTACAGATTATACGGCGTTATAAGCATGTTTAATCCGCAGGCAGTTTCAAAAGTAAATTTGATTACGGGAGGATTTCCTGCAAAATACGGCGACAGGCTCTCTGCTGTTTTGGACGTTACTTATAGAGAAGGTGATAATTCAAAACCGGTATCCGGAAGCGTAAATGCTTCTATTGTTGATGCAAATGTAGTTTTGGAAGGACAAAATCCTTTTAATTTAAGAGGAAGCTGGCTGTTTAATACAAGAAGAACTTATTACGATCTTATTATTGAACCTTTTGCAAAAAGTGCAGGTTTGGTTGATCAAAATACATCTTTCCCTAATTTTTATGATTTCCAGGGCAAACTAGTTATTGGTCCGTACAACGGGAATAAATTTACTGTAACCGGAATAAATTCGCAGGACGGAGTTGATATTGTAAGCGGGCAAAACAGAAAAACTCCTGACAGTATCGGTGTTTATAATATCACTAAAAATAATGTTTTAAGTTTTGCATGGAATTATACACCTAATACAAAATTTTTTAATAAGTTAATTTTTTCATGGTATAAAAACGATGGAGTAGGAAATTTAAATTCGGAAATTCTCGATCCCTCTTTAAATAGAGATAAATTTAAAGATGCAGTTCCCGATACACTTGCTCCATATTTAGTGTATGTAAATTTTAACGGAGATTTTTCTTACAGTAAATATTCCATAGATAATAAATTAACTTATTTATGGAATGGAAATACTTTTGAAGCCGGCGCGGGAATGGATTTTATGCAGACTGTAATGAATTTTAATTTTGATATTGATCCTCAGCTTAGAGCCGTAATAAATTCAAATCCGAATTTTAGAGCAGTTCTAAGCAATTTAAAAGATGTAAAAAAATATAATAAATACAGAGCTTATGCACAGAATAATTTTGAACTTAGTAAAAAATTATATTTAGAAGCCGGGCTTCGTTTTGATTATTATGATATTTTAAATAAAGGTTATATTGCACCAAGAATTTCAATGTCTTATGCTTTAGATGATTTAACAACTTTAAGAGCAGCCTGGGGAATTTATTATCAATCTCCGGGTTATGAAAAAATGAGAGACGAAGGAGTTCTTTACGATTTAAACAATACATATACTTTTAATTTAAATCCGGAAAAAGCTATTCATTATATTTTAGGAATCGAACGCTGGTTAAATAGTGAATGGAGTGTTAAAGTAGAATCTTATTACAAAGATTTTTCTGATTTATATACACAAAAATCAGTTACGGGCACTCAATATTATACAGAACCAATTCCCGGTCAAGATCAGCATTATGCTTCCGGGTGGACAAATCCGGTTGCAATTTATGGCGATTCGCTCACTCAAATTCCAATAAACGGAATGACAGGTGAAGCATACGGAATGGAATTCCTTTTATCAAAAAAAAATATTGACGGCAACAATAAACTTTCCGGCTGGATTTCTTATGCGTTGGCTTATGCCAATACTTTTGAAAACGGAATCGAAAGACCATTTCGTTTTGATCAAAGAAATACATTAAATGTTGTGCTGAATTATAAATTTAATTCATGGCTGGATTTAGGACTTAGATTTCAATATGGTTCAGGGTTCCCGAGCACTGAACCAATAGGAATTAAACCAAGAATAATTGCAACTGATACTAATGGCGATGGAATTCCTGATCCGCAAATAGCTACTAGAAAATCATTCACTGATCCGAACGCTCCAGGACAAGTAATTTTTGATGTAAATTTTGGAAATAATAAATACAATTCGAGAAAACCTGTTTATCATAGGCTTGATATGAGATTGAGCGCTTTAGCAAATTACTGGAATTTGGATTGGACATTTTATTTAGATATTATTAATGTTTATAATCATTCAAATGTAATTGGTTACGATTATTATATAAAACCGGATTTAACACTCGGAAGAGAAAAAACAACAATGTTTCCGATTATTCCGACTCTCGGTTTCAGTGTTAAATTTTAAAATCAAAAGAAAAATAACAAATGCTTTTCCCCGATTTAGTTTTAACGGTTTCCGAATTAACAAAACAAATTAAACAAACACTTGAAGATGGTTTTTCTCAAATAAGTGTTGAAGGTGAAATTTCAAATTTCAAAGCTCATGTTTCCGGTCATTGGTACTTTAATTTAAAAGATGCAAATGCAGTAATATCCTGTACAATGTGGAAAGGATTAAATAGTTATGTCTTTTTCACTCCGCAGGACGGAATGAAAATAATAGTTAACGGAAAAATTTCTGTTTACCCGCCGCGCGGAAGTTATCAAATTGATGTTAAATCTATGAAACCTGCTGGAGTCGGAGAATTACAGGCTGCATTCGAAAAATTAAAACAAAAACTTTCTGATGAAGGATTATTCGATAAAGAACATAAAAAAGAAATTCCATTGTTTCCTGAAAAAATAGGAATTGTAACAGCAATTGACGGAGCAGCCTTCCGGGATATGATCAGCGTTGCAAAAAGAAGATATCCATTAGCAGAATTAATTATCGCACCTTCAAAAGTTCAAGGTTCGGGAGCCGCAGAAACAATTGTAGAAAGTTTGGAAAGATTAAACGAGCGAGATGATATTGGTGTAATAATTTTGGGAAGAGGCGGAGGTTCAATAGAAGATCTTTGGGCATTTAATGAAGAAATTGTTGCAAGAGCAGTTTATAAATCTAAAATCCCTGTTATAGCCGGAATTGGGCACGAAATTGATTTTACAATAGCAGATTTTGTTGCAGATTTAAGAGCACCGACTCCATCTGCAGCAATGGAAATTGCAACTCCAAATATGCAGGAAATAATTGCCTTTATAAATGAATTTTCATATAATTCAACTCAATTTGTTTCAAAAATAGTTTTAGAATTCCGCAGAAAAGTTGTTAGATCTTGTTAATTCCTACGGATTCAGAATACCTTTGGATTTAGTCAGAAGAAAATCCCAGCAGTTAGATAATTCTATTTATAAAATTAATCAGAATATAGAAAAGATTTTTTCAATTAAAGAAAGAAAATTATCTATTTTAACAAAAGCTATTGAAGGTCATAATATGGAAAGGCCTTTAAAACGAGGATTTGTACTGGTTAAACAAGAAACTAAAATTATACCCAGAGCAAAAAATTTTGATAAGAAACAAAGATACATCATTGAATATTTTATGACAAAGAAATAGTAATTAAAAGCAATAATTGACTTAGAAATTTTACTGTGATTTAATATATTGACTTCCCGATTTCTCTATTTTGCATTAAAAAAATTTGTAAATTAATCAATTAAATAAGATCATATTATTATGGCTAAAAAAACGAATAAAAAGAATTTTGAAAATAAATTGAACCGGCTTGAAGAAATTTCCGCCTTATTGGAAGGGGAAGATATTGGTATTGAGGAAGCCATAAAAATTTACGAAGAAGGAATAGAATTATCAAAAGAATGTCTGAACACATTAAAAGATTCCGAATTGAAAATTATAGAATTAAAAAAGAAGTTAGATGAAGTTTCAAAATCAGAAGAAGATATATTTGAAGAACAATAGGAGAAAAATAAAGAAATGAGTGACTCCGGTAAATATGAGGTTCTTTCAAAAGTAGATACGCCAAGTGATATTAAAAATCTTGACGTACCTCAGCTAAAAACATTGTGTTCCGATATTCGGCAATATATGATTGATACAATTTCGGAAATCGGCGGACATTTCGGCGGTGGATTGGGTGCGGTAGAATTAACCGTTGCTATACATAAAGTATTTAATACTCCAAATGATTTAGTCGTTTGGGATACAGGGCATCAGGCTTATCCTCATAAAATTATTACCGGAAGAAAAGAAGCATTAAAATCAATTAGAAAACTAAATGGAATCAGCGGATTCTTAAAAAGATCGGAAAGCGAATATGATGCTTTCGGTGCCGGTCATGCAAGTACTTCAATTTCTGCTGCACTTGGGAATGGCTGTTGCAAGAGATATAAATAAAGATAATAAAAAAGTTGTTGCTGTTATTGGCGATGGCGCAATGACAGGCGGAATGGCTTATGAAGCAATGAACAATTCCGGATTAATTAAATCTAATTTAATTGTTGTTTTAAATGACAATAAAATGTCTATTGCTCCTAATGTTTGGCAGATATCAAATTATTTTACTGAAATGATTGCTCATCCGGATTACAATAAATTTAAAGGTCAGATTTGGGATTTAACCGGGAAACTTGATTTATTTGGTGACAGATTAAGAAAAATTGCTGCAAGACTTGAAAGCGGAATTAAAGCAGTTGTTACTCCGGGAATGTTGTTTGAAGCTTTAGGATTTAGATATTTCGGACCTGTAAACGGACATAATCTTCATCAGTTAATAAAAATATTCGAACAAGTTAAAGAAATGAAAGGTCCGATTCTGGTTCATGCTATAACCGAAAAAGGGAAAGGATATAAACCTGCTGAAGGTGATGTTCAAAAGCTTCATGCTTCTTCTCCGTTTGATAAAGTAACAGGAAAAGCATTAAAGAAAGAAGGTGCTCCGCCTGCTTATACAAAAATATTCGGTCAAGCTTTAGTTGATGTTGTTAAGCAAAATCCTAAAGTTGTTGGAATTACTGCTGCAATGCCGGACGGAAGCGGATTAAATATTGCTTCAAAAAGAATTTCCTAAAAACTTTTTTGATGTCGGAATTGCTGAAGAACATTCTGTTACATTTGCTGCAGGATTAGCAACTCAGGGGATTATTCCTGTCGTTGCAATTTATTCGACATTTATGCAAAGAGCTTTTGATCAAATCGTTCACGATGTAAGTCTTCAAAAGTTACATGTGGTTTTTGTTTTGGATAGAGCCGGCTTAGTTGGAGCAGATGGTCCTACACATCACGGGGCTTTCGATTTAACTTATTTAAGAATGATTCCCGGAATGGTAATTATGGCTCCTAAAGATGAGGCCGAACTTAGAAATATGCTTTATACCGGAGTTGAATATAAAAAAGGACCTGTTGCAATTAGATATCCACGCGGCTCTGCATTGGGTGTTGAACTAAAAGAAGAATTTGAAAAGTTAGAAATCGGAAAAAGTGAAGAATTAATTAAAGGTCATGATGTTGCGCTTTTAGCTGTCGGTTCTATGGTCGATTATTCCCTTAAGACTGCTCATTTATTAAAAGCAGAAGGTATTAACTTGTGAGGTAATAAATATGAGGTTTATAAAACCTCTTGATACTGAAAGATTAGATGAAATTGCATGCTAAATTTAAGAAGATTGTAACTCTTGAAGAAAATGCACTTATGGGTGGATTCGGAAGCGGGGTTTTGGAATATTTTGCTGAACAAAATTATAAAAATGATATTTTAAGAATCGGATTGCCGGATAGATTTGTTGATCACGGTACTCAGCAGGAATTACACAGACTTTTGGGTATGGATCCCGAAGGAATAGCTGGGAAAGTAAAATTGTTTTGCGAAAACAACAGTTTTAATCATCAGGTTGCTATTTAATGGATAAAGTCAAAGTAGGAATAATTGGACTCGGGAGTGTAGTTCAATTAGTTCATCTTCCTAATTTTTCTAAAATAAATAATGCTGCGGTTACAGCCGTTTCTGAAGTACGAAAGAGCAGACTTAACACAATTGCGGATAAATTTAATATTAAGGAACGCTTTACCGATTACAAAGAAATGCTGGAAAAGAGCGATATTGACGCGGTAATTATTGCCACTCCGACAAACTCTCACCGGGATATTGCAATTGATTGTTTAAAAGCTAAAAAAGATATTTTGGTGGAAAAACCTCTTGCCAGAACTTATGAGGAAACCAAAGAAATGGTTGATGTTGCTAAGAGGCATAAGAAAAAAATAATGGTTGGAATGAATTTAAGATACCGACCGGATGCAATGATATTGAGAAGTTTAATAAACTCAGGTGAAATCGGCGAAACATTTTATATAAAATGCGGCTGGATAAGGAGACCCAGCAGCAGTGAAAAATGGTTTACAAAGAAAGAAGAATCCGGCGGCGGAGTAATTATTGATTTAAGTATTTTATTATTAGATTTATCTTTGTGGCTGTTGAATTATCCGCAAGTCGAAACGGTTTCAAACAAAAGTTATTCGCATAATACCAAACATGTAGAAGATACATCAGTTAGTTTTTTGAAATGTAAAAATTCTTCTTTAATTGTAATGGAATCCAGCTGGTCATTATATTCTGAAAAAGATTTATTTTATTTCGTTGTCCAAGGTACAGAAGGTTATGCAACCTTAAATCCGTTAAAGGTTTATAAAAAGGTTGGCAATCAGTTATTTGATTTAACACCTTCTCAAAGAGATAATGCACTTTCTTTGTTTAAGAAATCTTATTTAAATGAATTAAAAAGTTTCGTCGGTGCTGTTCGCGGTTTGAATCCTGTTTTTTCTTCCGGCGATGAAGCTTTATCAAGAATGAAAGTAATTGAAGCAATGTATAATTCATCAAAAGAAAATAAAGAAATAAAATTATGAAAAAAATTTTACTAGTTGATGACGAAAAAGATATTGTGGAATTTCTTCAGTACAATTTAAAACAGGAGGGCTTTAGTGTTGTTTCTGCTTATGATGGAGATGAAGCTTTAGAGTAAACTAAAAGAAAAGCCCGATCTTATAATTCTTGATATAATGATGCCGAAACTTAACGGTTATGAAGTATTCAAAAAAATTAGAACAATTTCCGGATTTGGTCAAACTCCAATAATTTTTCTTAACTGCAAAATCCGGTGAAATGGATGAAATTCTCGGATTGGAATTAGGTGCAAATGATTATATTCAAAAACCAATTTCACCAAGAAAATTAATTGCAAGAGTTAAATCAAACCTTAGAAATATTGAAAAATCTTCTTCGAATAATCATGAACCTGTGCAAGTCCAAATTGGTCCGCTTAAAATCGATAGGGAAAAATATGTCGTTGTAATTGACGGTAAAGAAAAAGTTTTTCCCCGCAAAGAGTTTGAAGTTTTATTTTATCTTGCAAAAAATCCCGGAAGGGTTTTTACCAGAGAATTGCTCCTTAAAGATGTTTGGGGAACTGATGTTTATGTTGTCGATAGAACTGTTGACGTTCATATTAGAAAGATTCGGGAAAAATTGGATAAATATTCAGACCTAATTGAAACCGTAAAAGGCGTAGGTTATAGGTTCAAAAGTGTGGAATGAAATAAAATTTAATTTTAAATCCGGAAGAGTTTATTTAAGAGAATTTTTTTTAACATTTCTTATTCTTATCATTCTTTGCTTACCTCTTAATTAATGATTCTCATCGTACAATCCTTGTAGTTATATCTTTTGTTTTTAACGATATTAGTTCTATTATATTTTATCGGGAAAAATAGAAGACATGAAATTAATGATATCAAAACCATAATAAATAATATCCGTTTAAACCATTATTCCGATTCTCAAGGAATTAAACTAACCAATAATTTAAAGGATATTGAAAAAGATATAAAACAGATGTATAATAAAATCCAGGAAGATATTTCATATTTAAAAAGACTGGAAAGAATAAGAACTGAATTTTTAGGAAATGTTTCGCACGAATTAAGAACTCCGATTTTTGCAATTCAAGGATACATCGAAACTTTACTTGACGGGGCAATAAACGACAGCCAGGTAAATATGAACTTCCTGGAAAAAGCAAATCATCATACAATAAATCTAAATAATTTACTGAATGATTTAATTGACATATCAATGATTGAGTCCGGCGAAATGCGGATGAGTTTGAGATATTTTAATGTTAATGAATATTTTAAACCCGTAATTCAAGATTTTAAATGCTATGGCTCAGGAAAAAAATATTGAGTTAAATTATATCCCAACCAGAGAAGGACTTGAACTTTTTGGCGACAGAGATAAACTACGGCAAGTCATGAGTAATCTGCTGACTAATGCAATTAAATATACAGAGCAGGGAAAAGTTGAAATTTTAATTGAAGAAGAAAAAAAATACGGTAGAATTATTATTAGAGATACAGGAATCGGAATTTCCACGGAAGATATTCCTCGAATCTTTGAAAGATTTTTCAGAGTTGATAAAGCCAGATCGAGAGCTGTTGGAGGAACTGGTTTAGGATTGGCAATTGTAAAACATATTATTGAAGCTCATGGTTCTAAAATGGAAGTAAAAAGTGAGTCGAATAAAGGTTCGGAATTTTCATTCAAACTAAAAAAATAGCTTAAATATAGGCAAAATTCGACATTTTCTTAAAAATCCTTATTTCCGATTAAATTTGACAAGTAATTTATATTTATATAAATTTGTAGACTAAATTTGAAAATCAGAGGTAATAAGAATGCTTGCAGTCGTAGATATTTTAGGTCAGCAATTTAAAGTCAGTGAAAATACTAAATATTATGTTCCAAGATTAGATGCGGAATTAAATTCGGATGTAACTTTCGATAAAATTCTTGCAATCATAGATGACAAGAATACAAAAATTGGTGATCCGTTTGTAAAAAATGCCAAAGTAACGGCTAAAATTTTAGAACATGTAAAAGATGATCATTTGGTTGTTTTCAAAAAGAAAAGAAGAACCGGTTACGAAAAGAAAAACGGTCATAGACAGCAATTATCAAGAATAGAAATTACAAAGATTGGTTAATTCATAGGAGATTGAAAAATGGCTCATAAAAAAGGTCAAGGTTCATCAAGAAACGGTAGAGATAGTAATGCGCAGAGACTTGGTGTTAAAAGATTCGGCGGTGAAAATGTTTTAGCAGGAAATATTTTAGTAAGACAACGCGGGACAAAATTTCATCCGGGAGTAAATGTTAAAAAAGGCGGTGATGATACTTTATTTGCAGTTGCTAATGGTGTTGTAAAATTTGAAACCAAAAGAGGCGACAGAAAATACGTTAATGTTTATCCGAACGAAACAAATTAAAAGTTTTTGTATACTATAAAAAAACCCTCCTTACGGAGGGTTTTTAATTTTAAACCAATTTATAATTATTAGTATCCTAATCTTTCCATATCTGCAATAAGATTTTTAACCGCATCAATAGATTTATTAAATGAAGCTTTTTCAGTTTCATCCAATTCAAATTCTATTATTTTTTCAACACCGTTTGCACCCAAAACTGCAGGAACGCCGACGTAATAACCTTTAACTCCGAATTCTCCCTCTAAAAATGCACATGTTGGAAGAACGCGTTTTTCATCCAATAAAATTGCTTCTGCCATTGCAGTTGCTGCTGAAGCAGGTGAATAAAAAGCAGATCCGGTTTTTAATAATTTAACAACTTCGCCGCCGGCCATTTTTGTCCTTTGAACCATTGCATCCATAACTTCTTTGGCTTTTGCTTTGTCGTTGTATTTCTTTTCCAATAATTCCATTACCGGTATACCGTTTACATTAGCATATCTTACAATCGGAACCATTGTATCGCCGTGGCCGCCTAAAACCATTGCATTAATATCTTTTACGGAAACACCAAGTTCCCATGCAATAAAGGAAGAAAATCTTGATGAATCCAAAACTCCTGCTTGACCCATAACTCTATTGGAAGGGAAGCCGGTTACTTTTTTAAATAATGTAACCATTGCATCAAGAGGATTGGAAATAATAATTACAGTTGCGTTTGGTGCATTATCTTTAACACCTTCAGCAACTGATTTCATAATTTTTGCATTTGTTGTAAGCAGATCATCTCTGCTCATCCCGGGTTTTCTCGGTAATCCGGCAGTAATAATAACTAAATCAGAACCATTAATATCTTTGTATGAATTTGTTCCTGAAATTTTAGCATCAAATCCGTCTATTCTTGAAGCTTCGGCAATATCTAAAGTTTTTCCTTGAGGCATATCTTCAACAATATCAAACATTACAACATCACCGAGATTTCTCATTCCGATTAATTGTGCAAGTACGCCGCCGATTTGGCCGCCGCCGATTAAAGCTATTTTTTTTCTTGCCATTTTTTTTCTCCCACTTTTTATGAATTAGTTCAATAAAAAATCATTATATCCAAAAATACAGATGTGACGTTCCATATGCAAAATAATTAAGAATATTAATTGTTTTATTGTGCGTTAAATCGAGATGAAAAATTATTAATAATTAAAAGGTTATGAGGCAGGCTACTTCAAATACATAATCAGGATGGTTTCCGTACCATCCGGCTGCACTTCGTATTTAAGTTCATCCATATAAACTTTCATTAAATAAATTCCCCGGCCGGAATCTTTAAGCAAATTTTCCGGAGCGGTAGGGTCCGGAATTTTGGAAGGATCAAATCCCTTGTCCTTCGTCTTTTATTTTAATTACAAGACTATTGTTTTCTATATATGCGGCTATTCTTACCAATTTGTTTATATCACTTTTGTTAGCATGGATAATAGCATTGGTAGTTGCTTCGGTAACGGCAAGTATTATTCCCGGAATTTTATCATCGTCAATACGAAGATCCTTTGCAAAATAATTTACAAATTCTTCAACAATGATTAATTTATTTGGATCGCTTTCTATTTCGAGTGTATATTTATCTTCAGCCAATATTCAGATTTATTTTTGTGCTCAAAATAATAAAAAATTGTTTCATTTCAATCATAAATTCCAATTTACATTCATAGTTAAATTTGCCGTCTCTTTTTTGGTTGTATCGTTAATTGTGATAAATTCATACCAGCCTTTCAAATTTAAGCTTAATCTATCATTAATATAATAATATATTTCCGTTAAAGGTCCTATGCTTATATATCTGGAATCTATATTTTTTGCATCTCCGTTATATTTATAGGTATTTAATGAAAATAACCTTAATCCAACTAAAAAAAAGTGCACCTAAATATTTTGTCCCGATTTTAGGTTCGGAATAAATTTCCGCCAAATATCTGTTTGGTTTTGTTTTGAAATCAGTCCAGTTAAAATCCCCCTGCTCGGATAATTTAATATAACCCGAATGAGAAAATAAAAGAGAGTTTGTAAATTTAATACTTGTAGAATCTGTCGCGGTATATTGTCTGAATGAAAAACTTTTAAAATTTGGATTAAGATCTTCAAAATCATAAACAGTATAATTTGCAGTTACTTCAAAAGTATTTAATGAAGTAACATTTTTCCCGCTGTATAATCCGCCGGCCATTAAACTAATAATTCTGTTAATATTATTGTTTGAACTTTTCTGTGAAAACAAATAAACTGTATGGTTAATGGTCCCTTCTGCATTTAAAAATACTTGAAAAAATGTATTTAACTTTTTTGTATATCTTAATCTGATAATTGACAAAAGCTCATCTCTGTCGTCATAATTTTCCGGACTCGGAGTATCGTACCTTAATTTATTCTGAAGAAAACTAAAAGATATAATATCGCTTTCCGATAAAAGCCAATTCCCTTGAAATGATAAAGATGCTCTTACTGAATTATTATTTTTATTGCTTTCAAGCTGAGACCTTTCTTCAAAGAAGATATTATTTATTCCATCAAAATTTTTAGTAATATGTTTCTCATCTCTTTCGGAATATTGAAATCTGATATTTCCGTTAAAATTTGAAGTATTGTAACCGGCTGTGGATTCGAATTCTATTCTTAATTCATCAATTCGAGTATCAAAAACCGAAGGCGAATTAATTTCAGTACTTCTGTATCTTGTATCTCTGTCTATTGATCTCCATGCAATATTTCCATTTAAATCCAATGTGAATAAATTAAGAAAATTGCTGTGTCTTAATCTGTCCTGAATACTGTATCCGGTTTCAATTCTGCTTTGAATATTATTTACGATATTAAAATTCTTTGATGTAATTGAATCTGCAGCATAATAAAAATCTTTTCTGTTTTGATAATATCTTGCACGCACATTATTAGAAACATTTTCATTAAAAATATTTGTCCCGGAAACATCAAAAAGTCTGATTGTATTTTTTCTTGGAGAAATATCTTCATTCCTAAATTTTATTTCCGAAAAAAGATTAAAATCCGATAAATTAAGATTATTCAAAACGCCTTCTGTTCCATAAACATAACCGTAATCTTTCTCTCCGATTTGTCTGTTGTTTGAATATCCGAAATAAGGAGCAAGCATAATATGTTTTTCAGGAACAAATTGAGTAAATAAAGATACATTGGAAACAGAAGCCTGATTAATTTCAATTTTTCTGTTATCGGATAAAATACTGCTGCTTAAATTTGAACCAAATTTTAAGAATGGAAATAAATCATAAGTTCCCGTTGCAGAAAATTGCTGCTCATCTCTAATACTTTTTTCAGTAGATCTAATGAAAGTTGATTTATAATTTTCACCCAAATCAAGATTTAATTTGCCTACATCTGTGTTAAGATATAAAGCAGAATTTAAAAAATAAGTATTTAGCTGTTTATCAAACTTTGTTGATAAAAGATTCGGCGGATTCATTAAATTAATGATTTTCAAACTGTCAATATCTTCCTGTGCAAAAGTTGAAACGCAAAAGAAAATCAAGTATTGACAATATTGGTAAAGAAAATTTCAATAAATTTTTAATTTAATGATTTAAGTGTAAAACTATATAGTTTCGAGATGCTGTTCGGTTCGCTGCTTTGAGAATATGTAATTACTCTCCAATAATATGTTTGATAATATAAATATGTCGGACTAAAATCAATTGCAAGTGTATCATTTGTTGTATTTGAAAAAATTGTTTTATCATAAAACTCATCAAAATATTCATTCCGCTGAACTACAATTTTATATGTAGCTGGTGTTTGCAGAGCCATAATCAAGAAACTGCTGAAATAATTTGTTGTAAAACTATCTTTAGGAAAAATTATTTCCGGAATTGCAAAAACTTCATCATTTACCTGGAAACTTTCCTGGCTTTGCAAACCGCCGTTATCAACAGCTTTTATTTTATAATAATATTCTGTATAAAGCTGAATGTTTAAGTGAATCGGAATAATTTGATGTTATTTGAAAATCCAATATAAGTTGAAGTATCCGCAGTAAAATTTGAATTTACACTTCTGTAAATATTATATCGTCTTACATCCGTATCAAAATCCGGCTTCCATTCCAAATAAATATATTTATCTCCAACCCAATTCCTTGCGTTTATTGTTAACTCCTCTTGGAGTATCCGGATGATATCTGTTTATTGGAATTGCCGAAACAGTATCGCTTTTTGCACTTTCTCTGATCATAAATATCAATTGCAGAAATTGCATAAATATATTTCGTATTATAGTCTAAAGAATCATCAAAATAGTAATCATTCTGAGTAAAAAATATTAAATTGAAATTTGTTGAATCGGTTTTTCTGTAAACATTATATCCATTTAAATTTACATCTTGATTTTGCTGCCATTCAACCGTTATTTCTCCGTCACTTGCATAATAAATACTTACGCCAACCGGAACTGCGGGCGGAAGCGTGGAAGCCGGTCCGCTTATATTTGTTTGCCTGTTGCAGCTATTTAAAGAAAAAAGAGTTATTAAAATAACTGCAGTAGAGAATAATTTTTTAAGAAATAAAGTTCTTTTCATTTTAAGGTATTTTATTGAAACTTAATATTTCAAAATAAACAGAATGAACAACACAAAAAAGTGAAAATATTTAATATAATTAGTGCATTTCAGCTCAAAATGCATAATATGACAAATTGTTTAAATTGACAATAATTTGAAATTTGGATAAATTTGACGATTAAAAAATAAATTTTCAACTGAAATGATCGAACAATATATTCCCGTTTTTATAGTAATTCTTGTTGCGCTGATTTTCGCCGGCGGAGCAGTTTTTTCATCCGAAATTTTCGGTCCGCAAAGACCGGATAAAGAGAAACTTTCTACTTATGAAAGTGGTATGAAACCTGTCGGTACAACACGGGAAAGATTTTCCGTAAAATATTATTTAGTCGCAATGTTTTTTATCATTTTTGATTTGGAAGTAATTTTTGTCTATCCATGGGCGGTAGAGTTTAAAAAATTATTTGCAGAATTAGGTTTCCCGGTGTTTTTATCGATGCTGATATTTTTAATTGTACTTGAATTAGGATACTTATATGTATATAAGAAAGGCGGATTTAAATGGGATTAGAAGCTAAGTTAAAACAAGACGGATTCTTTACAACAACTGTCGATGCACTTGTTGCATGGTCCAGGGAAAATTCTGTTTGGCCTATGCCGATGGGAATTTCCTGCTGCGCAATTGAAATGATGGCTGTCGGCGGTCCTAAATATGATATTGCAAGATTCGGTTCGGAAGTAATGAGATTTACTCCGCGCCAATGCGATTTAATGATTGTTGCCGGAACAGTTACTTATAAAATGTCTCATGTAGTTAAAAAAATATATGATCAGATGCCGGATCCGAAATGGGTTATTGCAATGGGTGCATGTACTTCTTCCGGCGGAATGTACAGATCTTATCCCGTTGTTCAGGGAATTGATCAGTTCTTACCTGTCGATGTTTATCTTGCCGGCTGCCCGCCGCGTCCGGATAATCTTTTGAATGCTTTGATTCAAATTCAGGATAAAATAAACAATACAAAAGCAAGAGACTTTCAAAATAAACCATTGCCGGAATTAACGGTTCTACAAAATAATTGATGAATATGGAATTTAAAGAAACACTTCTCAAAAAATTAAATGAAAAATTTCCCGGTGTAGAATTTAAACAAGTTGAACATCACGGAGATCTTTCTTTAATATTTAATAAAAAACATATTTTGGAAGTCTGCAGGTTTTTAAAAGATGATGAGGAATTATCTTTTATACTTTGCGATGATATTACTGCAATTGACTGGGCAAAAAGAAAAGACAGATTTACAGTAGTTTATAATATTTTTTCTCTTAAAAATAAATTTCCGTTAAGATTAAAAGTTGATGTTGATGAATCCGAATTAAATGTTGATTCGGTAAGTTCTGTTTGATGGGCCTGACCGCCGAGGTCCGGGGCCTGGAAGTGCTGGGGCAGGCCGAACCGGACGGTGTTGCCCGCATGGTCCAGGATGAGGGCCTCGGCCTTGTCCTGCGCCTTGCGGATCACGCGCCCCATCTGCTGCATGTGCAGCGCCTCAGAGAGGGTCGGTCTGGCCAGGATCGCGCAGGCAGCGTCGGGCACGTCGAAGCCGATGCCGAGCACGTTGACTGAGGAGAGCACGCGCAGGTTGCCAGCGCGGAAGGCGGCGATGGTCTCCTTGCGCGCCTCCTTTGGGGTGTAGGCATCGAGGTGCGCGGCCTGGACTCCGGCGGCTTGGAAGTCCGCGACGATGGCCTTGGAGTGCTCAATGCTGACGGCAAAGGCAAGCGTCGGTCGGTTCTCGCCCTTGTCCTGCCAGGTCCGCACGATGTCGCCCACCAGCTCCGTGCGGTTCATTGCCTGCGCGAGCTCGGCCTCGACGAAGTCCCCGCGTCGAACGGCAAGGCCGCCGAGCACCGCGTCCAAGGTACGGGCGCTCGGGCAGAAGGCGCGCACCGGCACCAGGAAGCCGTGCTCGGTCAGCCAGGCAATCGAGGGGCCGCGCACCAGGTGGGTGAAGTGGCGCCCGAGGTCGGGGCGCAGTGGCGTTGCCGACAGGCCGATGAAGGGCACCGCGTCCCACGCGCACATCAGGTCAATGTGCGCCCGGTGCAACACGTGGGCCTCGTCGATGATGACGAAGCCGGCCGGCGGGGCTCCGCGGCTGCGCACCGTCTGGATGGACGCTACCGTGCATTCATCGTCCGGGTGAAGCGCAGTCTGCCCCCCCTGCAGGACGCCGACCTTGAGCCCGAGCTCGTCCAGGTGGCGGGCCGTCTGCTCGATCAGCTCGAGCTGGGCGACCACGAACATGGAGGTGCGCCCCTTTTGAGCGGCGCTGCGGATCATGTGAGTTGCGACCACGGTCTTCCCCGCACCTGTCGCAAGCGCCAGCAGTTGGCAGCGATGCCCGTCCCGGTAGCCGCGACGCAAGGCGTTGACGGCCTCCTCCTGGAAGGTGTAGAGGGCCTTCACGGCAGGCTCGTCCCCTCGCGCACCAGGGCGGCGAAGCCCTGCACGGTCAGGACCGCGCAGTAGTCGAGGGAGTCCTCGACGGCGGCCGGCATGTCCGGGTTGAGGGCCTGCAGGGGCACCACGAAGCGCCACGGCTCCCGGTCGGCACGGTAGGCAAGGCAAGGCACCCGCCCGGTGGTGGCGGCCTGAGCGGCGGCCTGCTGCCCACCAGCTCCGCACCTGGGCGGGCAGTGCCTTGGTATGGCGCTTCACCTCCAAGGCATAGCGGCGGATCTGGGCGGCCACAGGGCCGGTCTCGTCTGGATGAACATCGAGGTCATAGCCGCCGCTGCGGGTCTGCTCCAAGCGTCGCAGCAGGCGCACGCCCAGCTCGTCCAGGATGACGGCCGCGAGCTCACGCTCGGCACCGGCGCCTTTGTTGCGAGAGAGCTTACTCATTGCGGGCCACCTCCAGGGCGAACCCCTGAAGCCAGGCGCCGCAGTTGATGCACCGCTGCCGGCGGGGCGGGCGCTCTGAGTGCTTGATGCCGCGCACCCGCGGGGTATCGCAGCAACGGGCCTTTGCGGGGTCTGGCTCCGGCAACGGGTCGGGGCAGCCATGATCTGCCCGGCGGCCGCACATCCAATACCAGCTTGAGCGCGGCGCATACTGGTAGCCGCGCCCCGGGGTTAGTACGCCTTTCCACTCGCAGGGCCGGAGGCAAGACCGGTAGGCGCACAGCGGGTCCAGCACGTCCACCGCGCGCCCCTCGATCCTGACCTTGGTCATGCCGCGCCCTCCGCCGTGCGATCGTTCAATGCACCCATCGGTTCGCCCCCATGATCTCGATCACCTGGAAGGCGTCGTACTTCTCGCGCGGGATCGCGCAGATCCCGCACACCCCGCGCGGGGAGCGATAGGCGAGGAGGACGCTCGCCTCGGCCGTCGCTGCGTCCACCATGCCTGCCTCCAGCGCGAGATGCACCTCAGGCTCGTCCAGGGTGAGGAAGGCGCACCGCTCCTGGATGCCACCGAGCCAGCGCTCGTAGAGGGCGCGGTGGGGGCGCTCGGCCGGCACGGGCGAAGGGTCTTCAAATTGGGAATGTGCCCCCTGACGCACTGACAAAACTGCCAAAAGGGGGCTTTTGTCAGTTTTGTCAGTGCCGTCTAGGCCCCTTTTGCCGCTGGGAGTGGGGCTTTCGTTAGTTTTGTCAGTGCCGACAGATTGGGGTTGCCGGTTGCGCAGACGCTCCAGGTAGCTCACGGTCTTGCCCTCCGTACCTTTGGGTTCACGCTGTAGAGCACGGTCGGGCCGCCCGCCGGTCTCCACTGCCTGGGACCTCAGATAGCCAAGCTCGGCGAGCAGCTCCGCGGCGCCGAGGGCGCTATCCCGGTCCAGGCCCCGCCAGTGTTTGCGGACAAGGTCGCGCAAGGTGAACCCATCGCCGAGGTCTCCGCGGGCTCAGATGGCGGAGCAGCTCGCGTGCTGCGGCCACCTCGCCGGTCACAGCCGGGGCATACAGCCGGCGGGCATGCCCCTCGAGGTATTCCCCCCAGGCGCAGGCGGCCAGCAAGGCAGGCTCGCCCACGGGTCCGGTCGGGTGGTCGGCCAAGTGCAGGAGCAGGGCCAGGGATGGCACGAGGCTCCGGTACTTGGCGAGGTGTGCCTCGAACGCGGGATGTTCGTCCGCGGCGCGCAGCCGTACCTCCAGACCTGCCCGCCACTCGCCGAAGAGGTCTTGCGCGTCGGCGTCGAAGCGAAGGAAAGGCGGCCCGTCTCCGTCGCGCTCGCCGCCAATAGCCGCGGGTCGAGGGCATCTAGCCGCTCGAAGACAGACCAGGCTGTCGTTCGGGCCTGCGAATTTGGCCAGCGGTCAACGTCGCGCCACTCGCCCAGCACGTCGGGCCAGGCGACCACCTGAAAGCGCTGCAGGAGCCCGTCGTCACCTGCGCCTCCCGCGAGGGCGCCGCGCAGGTACTCGCTGAGCGGTCCGGGCTGGATACCGCCAAGAACAGACAGGCATGCGGCTTCGATGTCGATGGTCCCGCGGCCAATGCGGTCATAGGTAAAGCGCCCGGTGCCGTTCCACGCCTCCAAGAAGAACGCACGCGCGCCCTCTTGGCCTTCCTTGTCGAGGGCGCGCAGAAGACCCACCAGCTCGTCGCGGAAGACCAGGATGCCATGCGGGTTGTCGCGCAGCAGCTCGCCGGCCTTCTCCACCGTGGTGTCGCTGGTCAGATACCGGCGCCGCCGGGGCGGCTCTTCTGGATCGCCAACGGCATCGCGTGCGAGCGCGTCAGGATCGCGGCCTTGCTTCAACGCCTTGCGGATCTGCTCCTTGCTCACGGCCTTGCGCTGGTCTGCCACCAGGCGCGCCGCCTCAAAGGTCAGGAGCGCCTGCTCGTGCTCCTCCCGAGCCATAGCCTCCAGCCGCGCGAGCGGGCGCAGCGGCTCGGTCAGGGCGGGCGTCTTCATAACGCCCGGGCGGCCGACCACGGCCCCCCAGAGGTTTGGCACCACGGTCCAGTCGTCCCGCCGCTTGGGGCGGATCGCCACCCGCCGGCCCACCACCGCAGCCAGGGCTACCACGGCGCCAACAGCGGGGAAATCAGGCGGACACTGGATGCGCTCGGCTGTATCCACGACCCAGCCGCGGAAGGCCTCCGGGAGGAGCCCTTCCTCGAACGCGGGCACTGGCAGGCAGCCCCGGCAGAGGCTCGGGGTCCGGCCACTCCGAGGGGTGTTCAATCTCAGAAAGTACCCGGTGGCCAGGTGACAAAACTGACGAAAGCCCCCTTTTGGCAGTTTTGTCAGTTGCCGCCGGGGCAGATGTCAGCCCCAGCTGCTCCGCCGCCGCTTGAGTGGCTGCGCGCACCTCGCCCTGGTGCTCCAGGAGGGTGAACACATCGAAGGCGTCATGCGCGTGGCCATCGGCCAGCGGGTCGGCGGCGTGGTGCGAGAAGACCCGTCCGGAGTCGGGCAGGAGGACCGCCCCCGGCAGGCCGCTGCTGGATGACGGCGCGACGAAACGCCGTCACCTTTCGGCGGTAGCCGTGTGCCTCCAGCAGCGCGCCGATGTCGTGGGCGCGGTTCAAGGCGGCGATGACGGATAGCCCGCGCCGGGCCACCCGCGCCCGGGGCTTGGGCTCCTCGCCGCTTGGCCCACGGGCACATCGCCTCCAGGGCGGGCCGCCAGGCGTCCCACCCCTGCCACAGCTCCAGCAGCTCCGGCGGCAGCTCCCCGAGGTGGTCCAGCTCCCAGGGCGCGCGCACCCACTCATAAGGCTTGCCGGTCTCGGGGTGGATGGTCGGCGGCAGCACGTCCTGTACGGGGCCAGCGCGCAGCTCGAAGACCGTCACGGGCTTTCCGCCCTTCTCGCGCGCCGGCCAGGTCAGGGCACGGCGCGAGAGCACGACATCCGTAGGTGCGCGGAACAGCGCGCGTAGCCGGGCCGGGTTGCCCCGGATCAGGCAGGCGCAGGCGGTCAGTTGATCGAGGTCCAGCCCAAGCTCGGCCAACACGGCCCGGGCCTCGGGTAGTGCATCCAGGTCCAGGCTCACAAGGCGCGAAGGACCAAGCACGGCGCCGATGCCATCCTCGGGGCGCTCCCACCAGTGCTCGGGCGAAAGGGCCTGCTCTGTCCAGCCGGTCTCGATTGGCCCCTTGCGGCCCGGCGGGATCGCGCATGGGACTATTCCGAGGGTCTTGTAGTAGGCAGCCCATGCTGCCCTGGAAGCGTCGGCGGCCGGTGGGTCAGGGCGACGGCGGGGTGGGCCGGCTGGAGAGGCCACGAGCCCCGCCTCTAAGGCGGGCAGGGGTGGCCTTTCGCACCGCTCTATAACGCCCGGTAGGCACGGCGTCAGATCCCCCGCAGTGTTAGGAATCTTTCCCATCTCAACCACTACCAAGGGACATCGGAATTGGAGTCGTCGCGCGACGGTGCCGGGGGCACGGGTACCCGAACCCGCAGGCAGTCCACCATGCGACCCTGAAACATCGTTCGGTCGGGATAGATCTCGACTTCGCTACCGGTCCAGTTGTCGGTTTCATCGCCAAGCGCGGCGGCGAGGACACCGGCATTCGTGCGGTTTAGGACCATGCCTTTTTGTTTGCCCTCAAACCGAAGGACAGGCTTGTGCTCACCGTCCAGGTCTTCGAGCTCGCAACCGCTGATGCGGACCTTCACGGCGCGACCGTTTAGGTCGCCGGCTTTGAGGTAGTTCGATGGAAAGGCTTGAGAAATGTTCATGGCTGAAACCTCTGTTGATGTGGTCCGGTGGGGTTGCCCAGTGCCGCGCTGCTCGATGGCTTCCAGCCTTTCGGCCAGTTCGCGGGCGTCCTGCCGGCGCAGAAGTTCGTTTGGGTCTGAACGGTCTCTGTATCTGGCATAAGGGTCCGGCCGGTCCGCCGCACGTAGCCGCTCAATGGCGGCGCGAAGGCTGTCCGGGTCCTCGGGACGGTAGCCCCACGCGCGAGCCTGGCTCAGGTAATACGGCTCCGCGGCCGCTTGCCGATCCTCCTGGCTTAGTTGTGGGATCTCGGGTGCCGGTCGTGGGGGCGGAGCATAGGGGCGCCCCCCGGCTGGGCGGTAGCGCGAGGCGCGATGGCCGGCGTGGGGGCGTCTCACGCTGCCCCCGGCACGGTCCGCGCCCCGGCCTCGGCCTGGAATCTGGTCCAGGCCGCCTCGTCCTCCGGGGCACCACACCGGGGCGCCGAGCCGACACGGGGCGCGGCGCGGTACTCGTCGAAGGGGATGTCGAAATGGATGCCGCTGGAGAGGGTCATAGGGCGCCCTCCCTGCCAGCCTCGCGCAGGCTCTCGGCCTGGAACGCTGCGATGTCATCCTCGGGCCAGACGGAAACCCTACCGATCTTTGCAGGCGGCGGGAGCTTGCCCTCGGAGATGAGCTTATAGACAGTCGACCGGCCGCACCCAAGGGCGTCCTGGACGGCCTTAAGCCGGAGAAATCGGCGGATCTCATTTCGAGCCATGCGGGGACCCTCATAACAAGGCCCGCACGGCTCGGAAATGCATGGAGCGGAGCGGGCCGATCATGCCCGCGACAGTCTGCCGCGGACGCCGTACCCGCCCCTCTGAGGTGATACCGGGCTGATCCCGCCCGTCCGAGGTCCGTCTCAAGAGGCCAACGCCGGCTCAGCAGCGTGGCTTTGAGTCTATATACATGCCAGCAAATCCGGCAAGCGCATCGTGGACGCTAAGTCAGATCGGCCCCCATCGGTTCCCTTTGATGTGCCCGACGCCTCATTGGCACCACGTTATCCTTCGCCTCCGTGGCGAGGTAGGCGGCCCAGGCGCTCATCATCTCCGCGCGCTTGGCGAACAGATCCCCGCGCCGATAAGCCGCCTCCACCCTGTTCTCAATGACGTGCCCGAGAGCCATCTCGCAAACGTCGCGCGGGAAGCTGGACACTTCCCCTCCCCAATCGCGAAAGCTCGACCGGAAGCCGTGCGGCACGTAGTCCCCGCAGTGGCCGCCAACGCCGAAGCCCATACCTCGCATGAGCATCAAGAGGGCCATGCCCGACAGCGGCCGGCCGCTCTTCGCGCCCGGGAACACGTAAGGCGTCCCAGCGATCCGCGGCAGGCCCCGCAGCACGGCAACCGCCGCATCTGGCAGGGGAACCCGGTGCTCGCGTCGCGCCTTCGTCCGCTCGGGCGGGATGGCCCACACCCGCGAGTTGAGGTCGATCTCGTGCCACTCGGCCTGTAGCACCTCGCTGGTGCGGCAAGCCGTCAGGATCAGGAATTCGAGCGCCCGGGCCGAGACGCTGTCGAGCGCGCGCAGCTCAGCCATGAAGGCCGGCAGCTCCGTATAGGGCATCGCCGGATGGTGCTTGACGGTCTTCACCCGCGTCGGACGCGGCAGCAGCTTGTCGAGGTGCCCCTTCCAGCGAGCCGGGTTTACCGGGTCGCGCCATTTGCGAGCCGCCGCGAAGTCGAGGATGTTCTCGATCCTGCCTTGCACGCGCTTGGCCGTCTCCGGCTTCGCAGTCCAGATTGGGGAGAGGACAGCGAGCACGTCCTCGGTGCTGATGGCGTCGACCGGCTTGGCCCCGATCTTTGGCCGCGCGTAGGTCCTGAGGGTCGCCACCCACTGGTGGGCGTGCTTGCGGTTGGCCCAGCCGCGCCGATGTGCCCGGATGTAGCCCGCGGCAACGCTGGTGAAGGTCGGTTTCGTCTGCACTTGGAGCGCTTCGCGCTTCTGCGCCTCCCGGTGCTCGATGGGATCGGTCCCGGACTTGAGGACCTTTCGCGCCTCTGCTGCCAGATCGCGCGCCTCTGCGAGCGACACCTCGGGATACCCGCCGAGGCCCATGAAGCGCGCCTTGCCGTTGAGCATGTACCGGAAGGTCCAGCTCCGGGCGTTTCCCTTCGGATAGACCCAGAGGCCGCCGCCGTCGTTGAGCGGCTTCTGGGCGTTTCGAACCTCGCGGTCCGTCAGTCGGTGAATGCTGCGTGCCATGTCCGCCTCCGGCTTTGTGGGTGGGGAAGCGTCCCCACAAATCTACCCACAAGTGTAGCGTGGATTGAAGCGGACGTCTGTGGACTATCGCGGCCGTTATGTGATTGATGTGATGTAGTTATATGGATGTCTGCGGATGACCGTGAACAGAGGCTCGGCGGACA